>JBFWNG010000030.1:0-2598 GCA_050251195.1 Oligoflexales bacterium | reverse complement strand
AAACACTTTGGCGACTTTCTTGATGGCGTTGCCGATCCAGCCAAACAGCTTGCCTAAAAACAGTCCATCCGGGTCAACGTGATTGATCGGATCATTTTCGCAGTAGCCGTACAGATTCAGCGACTGAAGATTACCCAGCCTCACGGCTCCCATTCCAATCGGATCAACCTGGTTGAATCGTCCTTGCGCGGAGTTGTAAAACCGGTTGACGGCGTAATCCATCCCTGTTGTCGCCGACCGGTCGTAGCTGGTGAAGCGGCGGTTGCTGATCGCTCCGCTCGATTCCGTCGCCAGCGCAGTACCATAAGGCAGGTTGACCTGCTCGGTTGTTACATTGCCTGAGGTGTCTGTTATCAACCGAGTACCTAAACGATCCGGGTGATGGTACTTCGTTCCACTGATGTCCGCCGTCGCCAGCAGCCGACCGCCCAGGTAAACGTAGCTCTTTTCCCACACCAGGTTACCGGCGCCTTAGTTACTGAATTCCTCATCCTCGTAGATAATCACGACATTTTATCTTCCAAGTCTGATATTATCATCTCCAGGTCTTTTATACGGTCAACAAATGCTTTTTTCTTAATTGCATCTTTGGTTTCTTGAATATCGTCCAAGCAAAGTTGTATTTGATGACGCAGACAAGCAAGTCTCATTTTTGAAATATCATTGTTATTCGCAGTAGCAAGTAATTCTAAATCCGGCAGAAAAGGGTGAGAATCATACCTAGGTGAGCGCGTGATACTTTGATAGTCGAAACAACATCCTAAACAAATAGCTTTACCTCCAATCATTGGACACAAAATCCATCCTGTGTCCGGGATTGAGGAAGTTTTTTGCACTTCGCATAAAGGACACTCATATTGTCCTGTTGGATCGACATCTTTTGCTGGTATAGTGTTCTTTGCCATACGAATCAGCCACTATGAATTTACTCATTTGGTACCAATATCGAGATGCATTGGTCAACCGCTTCAGACGGTTAAAGAAGTAAAAGCTTTTGCTTCTTTAACCGTCTATGCGTCGGCTTTTACCTCGGCGTAAAGGTCACCAACACTCTTTGTGTAGCAGTAACTTCTACAATGGTTTCAAAGTTACCGTGTGATATCGAGATACGTCCCATGTTAGCAAAGCCTGCTTCGCCTAAATTGAAGTGCCTGGCGAAGTCATTAAGCGTGTTGACGCCAAGTTCCTGAGTGCGGTGATGTCTCAGTCGCATAATAAAATGTGACGTCGGAGTATATCCAGTATCTCTAAAAGCATTATATATTTCGTTGTCGGATAACTCTCGTAATGGGCGGTTTCGAATTAGCCCTCTAAAAATCAATCTCCCATTAGGTATATTTATCGGGCGCGGAGGACGCGGTGAGAAAATCCCCCTAATTATTCTAGCCCAGGCCTCTAACCTTGAGCGGGGAGGGCCATTATAACCACCCCTTCCGCCACCGCCGGTTCCTCGCCCTCTTCCGCCACCGCCGGTTCCTCGCCCTCCCCTTTGAAAATACTGCTCTATAGCCCCAGGATTGATGGAAGGAGTCCTGAAATTCCCACCTTTACCGAGTGTTCCAAGAAATGCCCCAGCAAAATCTCCGAGTTTGCCGTTGTGCCATCCAGCTAACCCAGCTAGCCCTGCCGCGCCCATCAACCCAGCCCATGATCCCCAACCGAACCAAGCGCCGCTTGCCAGCCAGAATCCGCCTGCCGCAATCATCGTTGGGAGCAAAACCATTGCCACAACAAAGAGTGCAATAGCAGCCACTTTGAAGAGGAACTTGAACGCCTTGCCAACCCATCCAAACAGCTTCTTGAAGAATAGTCCGTCAGGATCAACATGGTTAACGGGATCATTTCCACAGTAACCGTACAAATTCAAAGTTTGCGGGTCTTCCAGACTCGCAGCCGCCATCCCAATCGGATCAACCTGAGTGAAACGTCCTTGCGCGGAGTTATAAAACCGATTGATCGCGTAATCCATCCCCGTCGTCGCCGACCGGTCGTAGCTGGTGAAGCGGCGGTTGCTGATCGCTCCGCTCGATTCAGTAGTCAGCGCGGTTCCATACGGCAGATTGACCTGCTCGGTTGTTACATTGCCCGAGGTGTCTGTTATCAACCGAGTGCCTAAACGATCAGGGTGATGGTACTTTGTTCCGCTGATGTCTGCCGTTGCCAGCAAGCGCCCGCCCAGATAAACGTAGCTCTTTTCCCACACCAGGTTACTGCTTGTGCCTGCGCGGAAATCAGCGATGACCTGTCCGCCTTCCCAGCAGTAATACGTCGCCGGAGCGCCCAGGTTATTGCCGTACACAGTCAGCAACCGTTCATTCGATGCGCCGTAGCTGTACGTTTCCAGCGGACTGCCACCGTCATCCGTTACTACCGCCAATCGTCCCGCTGAATCAAACTTGTTCCTTCGCCAGACTCCGCTCGATATCTCTCCGCGAGTTTGATTGCCTGCCGGATCGTATTCGTAACCGGCGGTGGTGATGCGGTTGCTGACGGTCTGGCTCTGAGCGTTGGTGTAAACCAGACTGGCCAAACCATCCAGCGGAATGCTGCCCGCGCCTGAGCCGGACTTGCTGACGCCGGTTCGATTGCCGTACCGGT
>JBFWNG010000029.1:0-2703 GCA_050251195.1 Oligoflexales bacterium | reverse complement strand
CGGGTTTTTTGCCCGGCGCCTCGAAAAGGTATATTCCAGCGCATGAGGTCTGAGGGGAGGTGAGAGGCGCTGAGGGATCAAAACGAGGCTGTGTTGGCTTCACTGAGTATTTTGTAGACGGTCGATCTGCCGATATGGAGTTGCTTGGCGATGGCACTGGCTCCAAGGTTTTGCGATTTCAGCGTCAGCACGTGCTGGCGGTTGACGGTGCGTTTGCGGCCAAACTTGACGCCTTTGGTTTTGGCTTCGATACGCCCCTCGTTGGTCCGCTCAAGAATACGCTGACATTCTGCCTGGGCCACGGCCGACAAAATCGTGACCACCATTTTGCCCATCGTGCCTTCGGTGCTGATCCCGTCATCGAGAAACCGGACGGCGACGCCCATGGCATCGAACTGTTTAATGAGCTGGATCATATCAGTCGTATCGCGGCCCAGGCGATCGAGCTTTTTCACCAGGATCATATCCCCTTCTTCCACTTTCACCTGCAATAAATGCAACCCCTCACGATGCGCAGTCGTCCCGGTAGACTTATCTGTAAAGATACGATTGGCTGTGACACCGGCTCCTTTTAAGGCGTTGACCTGCACATCCAACGATTGCTGGCTGGTTGATACGCGCGCATACCCAAATAATCTCATAAATCCGAACCGTCCTGTAAATCGTTTGATAGACAAATCGTCTATGAATGGCGACAATACCGATTTCAGAGACAGCTTACTCCCTGCCAGCGATGCTGTCTACAATGTTATAACATTGTAGACAAAACGCTCTCATAAGCACGGAATCACAGTCCGAGATGATGCGGAAGGCGAACGCATGACTTTCAGCGAGCGAGAAGAGTCAAGCAGCGAACCAAGAGAAAGACGTCTGCGGATTTTAAGCGAGGATGAAATCGAGGCTCTTTATGGATTACCGCACTTCAGCGATGACGAGCGACCAGAGTACTTCTCCATTGCACCAGCCGAACAAAGGGCCTTGGATCAACTCCATTCGATGAACTCCCGCATTTATTTTCTCTTGCAACTTGGCTACTTCAAATCGCATCATCTATTTTTTGTATTTGGGTTGCCAGAAGTTGAAGCGGATGCCAAGTACATACAGGAGCAATATTATCCGGGCTTTGCACTCACAGAGCTGCGGATTACCAAGGTGACGCGGCTCAAGCAGCAAAAGCTCATTCTTGACCTCTTCAAGTATCAACTCTGCGATACTGCACACCGTCAAGCCCTCGCGGATAAGGCACGTCAGGTAGCCAAGCTCTCGTCAAAACCTCTTTATGTGTTCCGAGAGCTCCTCCATTACCTTGAAGGCCAACGCCTGGTCATGCCCGGCTACACTTCGATGCAGGACATCATCGGCCAAGCACTGACACATGAACAGGAACGCTTGGGCACCATCTTATCTCGCTATCTCAGTGGTTCGGACAAACAGCGTCTCCATCAGCTCCTGGAAGACTCGACTGGGCTTTATGAAATTACCCAGCTCAAATGCGAACCGAAAGATTTTAGTGCGGGTGAAATCAAACGTGAAATTCAGCGTGGTGGCCAAATACGCGACTTATATCATCTGGCCGACAAGCTGCTACCCAATCTCGACATCTCCAATGAGAGCATCAAATATTATGCCTCCTTGGTCAACTATTACTCTGTGTATAAACTCAAACGATTCGATGAGTTGACGACTTACGTCTACCTCTTATGTTTTGTCTATCATCGCTACCAGAGCTTACATGATAATTTGATTCAGTGCTTCATCCATCACGTTCGGCAATTTCGTGAAGCAGCCAAGGAAGAGGGCAAAGAGCAAGTCTACCAACAACATCGCGAGGGCAATGAAAAACTGGATAAAGCCGCTCAAATTCTCAAACTCTTTACGGATGCGAGCATTGCCGGACAAACACCATTCCATCAGGTCCGAGCCAAAGCCTTCGGGATTTTGGACGGCCCGCAAATTGATTTTGTCGCCGACCACATCGCCAAGGACGTCAAGGTCGATGAGACGGGTTTTCAGTGGGCACATATCGATGAACTGGCGCCTCAGTTCAAGCGGCATCTGCGTCCCATTAATGCGGCGGTCGATTGGGCTGCATCGGCAGGTCACAGCGCCGTGATCGAGGCCGCTGACTTTCTCAAAAACGCCTTCAACCGGGGGCGTTCTCTGAGCCAATATGCCCTCAAGTCGTTCCCCCAGCACGTTATCCCTGAGACAGCCAAGCGTTATCTGTATGAATTGGATGCGAGTCGACAAAGGCGCTTGCGGCTGGACCGCTATGAATTTCTGGTCTATCGGTCGCTGCGCAACGGTGTCGAAGCCCGTGATATCTTCTGCCGAGATAGCGTACGCTTCCGGAGTTTTGAAGACGACTTAATCGATAACGACAAGTGGCAAGACAAAGCTCAGCTCATTGAGCAAACCGGTCTACAAAGCCTCCAGCAACCCATTCGCGACCACTTGGCCGAGCTTGAGGACCGCCTTGAAAAGCGGCTGATCGAGGTCAATGCCCACATCGCTTCGGGCGAAAACGAATACTTCGAGATCAAACGGCGCGGCTCACAAAGTCGCTGGACCCTCAAATATCCTCGTAACACGGAGCCCGTCAACGCGCCTTTTTTCGACGTGCTCAAACAGGTCGACATCAGCGCGGTGTTACATTTCGTCCAGCAAGACTGCCCCTTCATGGATGCCTTTGATCATGTCCTG
>JBFWNG010000028.1:0-3065 GCA_050251195.1 Oligoflexales bacterium | reverse complement strand
GGCCTCCTTGAGATATGGTGTTTTGCAACTCATATCTACTACGGAGGACCCGCTCTCGCATCGGCTAATTTGGCAAAATCCTAAAATTTTCAGGGGTTTGCCGTCGTTCTAAAAGAGCCACACCCATTACGCAGTCAATCGGTTTTACAACTCCGCGCAGGGGCGATTCAACCAGGTTGATCCGATTGGGATGGGGGCAGCAAGCGTAGAAAATCCACAATCGCTGAACCTGTACAGCTATTGTGGAAACGATCCAATCAACCATGTTGATCCAGACGGGCTGCTTTTTGGTTGGATCGGAAAGCTGTTCAAAGGAATAGGAAAGGCTTTTTTGGCCATTGGAAAATCGATTGCCAAGATCCTGGCAAACAAATGGGTAATGTTAGCTTTGAGTGTTGCATTGGCGATTTTAATGCCAGCTTCCACAGGTCTGATATTTAGTTTATCAGAGGGAGCAAGGGCAACGGCACAAATATGGAGCTTGGTCTTAACAGGACTTCAGACCGTAGGTGCTGTAAGCAGGCTTATCCAGGATCGAAGCCAACAGCAAACTCAAGAGCGACCAACAAAAATATGCGATTGGGTTTTGAGCAAAGTAACATTTTATGACTCGCCAAAACGGAAAACGGCGATTTCTGGGAGACTCCCCGTAGAAGGAGTAACAGTGGCGGGCGATCCGGAATCGTTTGGTGTTCCTTATCCGCGAGGTCGTAATCAGACGCCACAAGATGTCAAAACTGTCATGGAGAGTCAGAAGAAGCTTAGAGAAGCTAACATTATCATACGCTTTCCAGACGGATTCTTTGGGAAAGATGAACAGGGGAATGACAAAAGCCCCTGGCGGACTTTAGAGGATGTGGGCGGAGGTGTTAAGGGGTCCCACATAGATGTCTACGTTAACAAGGGCGCAATAAATAATCCTGGACTGGGAGGAAGGCCGGCAGAGAATGTACAGGTTAAAGTTTACGTACCTGCCGATTTCCCTTGTCCAAAAGCTAAATCGCAGTAGCGACAGTCACTCAATTTCTGTTTATCTCTCGTAAGAGTTTATCCCATTAAGGCTCTTTGAGAATTCGCGTGGTAAGAGTCGCACAGGTTTAGAGACGGTGATAGATTGCGCAATCTTTCGCAAGATTTTTCGCCTAAAACCGCGTTGCATTGTTGCATTAATGAGATTCCAGTTTCTTCACGCGAATTCCTAAAGCCCCCCATTAATCCAAAATCCTTCTGAGTGTCCAGTCGGCACTCGCAAGGGTTTGAAAGGAAGATACATATGTATTTTAAGAATTTTCAGTATTGGATCTCTTTTGTTCAATATGAGGTGATCTATTATCTATTGTCACGGAATAGTAGTCGAGGTATGCGAGGAAAAAGCATCAACCTTACAGTCGTGGTGGTCGTTACCGTAATGCAATTATGTGGATGTCAGGCTCATAACTCAAGCAATAAGTTACTAGACGCAAAGCAACAATTAGCGAAGCAAGGTGTGCAACTTAATGAAGAGCAATTTTTAAGAGCTATAAAGCGGGGGGACCCTGAGTCCGTTAATTTGTTTTTGGCCGCCGGTATAAATCCAAACGCCAAAGATGTTAAAGGATCGCCTGCTTTAATAGTGGCAATAGAGGGAGGGCATCAGGCGATAGCAGAAACGTTGCTGCTAAATGGCGCAGATATTAAATCCCGCGACAATATACAAGGTGGGACACCTTTGATGTATGCAGCATTTGTTGGAAATATACGAATTATGAGTCAATTGCTAGATAAAGGATCTGAGATTGAAGCTCGTAATAATTTAGGAGAGACTGCCCTTATGAAAGCTGCCTTTGGCGGCCAGCCTGATGCTATTGCGTTTCTACTTGACCGTAGCGCAGACATAAACGCAAAAGACCATGATGGTGATACTGCGCTGATAAATGCGATCTTCAGTGGTAATCAGAAGGCCATGGAATTGCTAATTAATAGAGGAATTGATATCAACACTGAAGACAGTAATGGAGTAACCCCGTTGTGGTTAGCGGTAGATCGAGGGCACAGTGAGGCAGTTAAATTATTGATAGCTAGGGGAGCAAAACTTCAAGTGAGGGGAGAATTTGGGCTGACTCCTCTAGCTATCGCTAAGCGTAATAATAGAAAAGAGATAGTAAGAATACTTATAGATGCTGGAGCAAAGTAGTAGACGATTCGGGACTCCCAGGCTCTGAACTAGCGCGTCGAAGGATGGGCCGTTGAAGAACTCTATTCCGCTTGATGCGGTGGCCAATGTGAACGGCGACACGCACGCGCTGAGTTACCAGGACGCGAGCCAGCAGAACAAGACGCTGACCAACCGCATTACGACCGCCGGTTACGAATACGATCCGGCGGGCAACCAAACTCGCGGTCAGACTGAAAATGGTACTTGGCGGCGGTATAAGTATGACGCGGCTGGCAGATTAGCTGTTGCGATGGACGACGGCAGCAATCCACAGGAAACCTACAGCTACGGTGCATCAAACGAACGGTTGATGACGGTGTACGGCAAAGCTATGGGCGCTCCGGCGACTTATTACTGCTGGGAAGGCGGGCAGGTCGTCGCCGATTACCGCGCCGGAACGAGTAGCAATCTGGTCTGGGAAAAGAGCTACGTTTATTTGGGCGGACGATTGCTGGCGACGACGGATCTTTACGGGACGAAATACCATCACCCTGACCGGCTGGGGACGCGGTTGGTGACAGACGGAGCGAACGGCACGGTGACGACCGAACAAGTCAATCTGCCGTATGGCACGGCGCTGACAAGCGAATCGAGCGGAGCGATCAGCAACCGCCGCTTCACGAGCTACGACCGGTCGGCGACGACGGGGATGGATTACGCGGTCAACCGGTTCTACAACCCGGCGCAAGGACGTTTCACTCAGGTTGATCCGATTGGAATGGGAGCCGTGAGGCTGGGTAATCCTCAGTCGCTGAATCTGTACGGCTACTGCGAAAATGATCCGATCAATCACGTTGACCCGGATGGACTGTTTTTAGGCAAGCTGTTTGGCTGGATCGGCAACGCCATCAAGAAAGTCGCCAAAGTGTTT
>JBFWNG010000027.1:0-3070 GCA_050251195.1 Oligoflexales bacterium | reverse complement strand
CCGCCCATGCCGCCCATGCCGCCCATTCCACCCATGCCGCCGCCGTGGCTGTGGCCGCCAGCAGGAGCTTCGTCTTGTGGTTTGTCAGCGATCATAGCTTCTGTTGTAAGAAGTAAGCTTGCAACAGAGGCTGCGTTGGTAAGAGCAGTTTTGGTTACTTTAGTTGGGTCGATGACGCCAGCTTTGTAGAGGTCTTCGTACTTCTCGATAAGAGCGTTGAAGCCGTAGCCGTCTTTGCCCTTCTTCACGTTGTCGACAACAACGGCTGGCTCGACGCCTGCGTTGTATGCGATTTGGCGAATTGGCTCTTCGATCGCTCTACGAACGATGTCGATGCCGAATTTTTGCTCGCCTTCGATCTTGATGTTGTCTAAAGCTGATTGAGCGCGGATGAATGCAGTGCCGCCGCCTGGGAGGATGCCTTCTTCTACGGCAGCTCTTGTGGAGTTAAGGGCGTCTTCAACTCGTGCCTTTTTTTCTTTCATTTCAACTTCGGTTGCAGCGCCAACTTTGATCACCGCTACGCCGCCGACGAGTTTTGCAAGGCGTTCTTGCAATTTCTCTTTGTCGTAGTCGGAAGTGGTGTTGTCGATTTCAGCGCGGATTGTTGCGACGCGAGCGGTGATGTCTTTTTTGTTGCCTTTGCCGTCAACGATGGTGCTGTTTTCTTTGGTGATCGTGATGCGAGCAGCTTGGCCGAGTTGGCTAAGGTCCATCGCTTCGAGTTTAAGTCCAACGTCTTCGCTGATTACTGTGCCGCCAGTAAGAACCGCGATGTCTTCCAACATTGCTTTTCTTCTGTCGCCAAAGCCTGGGGCTTTAACAGCTGCGCAGCGGAGTGTGCCTCTGAGGCGGTTAACAACAAGAGTCGCTAGTGCTTCGCCGTCAACGTCTTCTGAGATGATGACGAATGGCTTGTTGGTTTGTGCGATTTTCTCGAGGATTGGGAGAAGTTCTTTCATATTAGAAATCTTCTTCTCGTGGATAAGAACAAAAGCGTCTTCGAGAACGCATTCCATTCTTTCAGAGTCGGTTACGAAGTATGGAGACAGGTAACCGCGGTCAAATTGCATACCTTCGGTGAAGTCCAAGGTTGTTTCCATACCTTTTGCTTCGTCAACGGTAATGACGCCGTCGCGGCCAACTTTGTCCATCGCGTCAGCGAGTATGTCGCCGATCGTTTTGTCGTTGTTAGCGGAGATTGTACCGACCTGCGCGATTTCTTCGCGTGAGCTGGTTGGCTTTGAAAGAGAATCAAGTTTTTTAAGAATCTCTTTTACGGCGATGTCGATGCCTTTTTTAAGCTCCATGGGGTTGTGTGCTGCTGCTACGAGTTTTGATCCTTCTCTGTAGATTGCTTGAGCAAGGACAGTAGCGGTAGTTGTACCGTCACCAGCGGTGTCAGAAGTTTTTGAAGCAACTTCTTTTACCATTTGTGCGCCCATGTTTTCGAATTTGTCTTCGAGTTCGATTTCTTTAGCAACGGAAACGCCGTCTTTTGTGATAACGGGTGCGCCGAAAGATTTTTCGATAACAACGTTACGGCCTTTCGGTCCGAGTGTTACTTTTACTGCGTCTGACAAAGTGGTAACACCTTTTAACACTTTGCGTCGTGCGTCTTCGCCAAAATTGATGACTTTAGATGCCATACGATTCCCTCATAGGTTCATAGGTTAATATAAGTTAGTCAGAGAACTATAATTGATCACTCAAGGATACCGAGAACGTCGTCTTCTCTTAGAATCAGATGCTCTTCGCCTTCGAGTTTTACTTCGCTACCGGAGTATTTGCTGAAAAGAATTCGGTCGCCAACTTTAACGTCGAGTTTTTTGGTTGTGCCGTCTTTTAGAGTTTTGCCGTTACCAACAGCGATGACTTTTCCTTCCATTGGTTTTTCTTTGGCGTTGTCAGGGATGATAATACCGC
Organism: Oligoflexales bacterium; assembly: GCA_050251195.1. Taxonomy (GTDB): domain Bacteria; phylum Bdellovibrionota_B; class Oligoflexia; order Oligoflexales; family Oligoflexaceae; genus JBFWNG01. The sequence continues at coordinate 1,144 of JBFWNG010000027.1, read as the reverse complement.
TCTTTGTCTTTTCGTCTGCTTCGATTCGCTTAACAAGAATGCGATCTTGCAAAGGTCTGATCTTCATGTCCACCCTCCACTTTTCTAAAAAAGGTATGAAAAATTAAGTAAAGTAACCCTAGTCGACTAAATGGCTAGTCCAATAGTATTAGCGCAACAAAATTAATTATTATTGGAGGTATGTCAAGGGCGTATATGAAAAAAAAGTTGAGCTTGGGGTAAAGGGAGGGGCGTCAGTAGCTTTTGATTGCTCGATTTTTCAACCCAAGGCTGTCAAAGGCTTCGTGGGTGAGGTTTTTGTAAAATTGTCTAATCTCTCCAACGAGATACGGCCTAGCCCGGACGGACGAGGAGTGCTGGTTCATATCAATCGTTACTATGGGCGTGTTGTCCTTCGGGACGAAGACGAGCTTTAAGTCAGGAGTATCGGGATTGTTCGAGTGCGAGAGGCAGATCTTCTCGAGGTTGTCCCATCTCAAGAGCATGGATTTAAGGCGAGTTTCGATAAATATTCCGTCGGGCTGAACGCAAATCGATTTTATGGCCCGTAGGTACGTCGCAATGATGCCAAACCAGGGCGTTATGACAAGCGCGACGAAAGCCGACATTATAAAGGTGGGGCTAACATCTAGATTGTGTCTCTCGGCAAAATTCATGATGACAAGGAACGCCATGCAGCCAAGCAGGCCTAGGAACGAGAATTTGACCAGAGCCCGAGGGTAGGTCAAGAACCTCCGACCACCTTGGGGAAGAACGTCGGTGAAGAAATGGCGTTCTTTTTCATCCACGTGCTTTTGAAGAAAGAAGCTTATAGCGTCGAAATCCTCCGAGTCGATAGTAAGAACCTTGCGCCAGTAGTCTTCTTCTTCCTCAAACTTGCCGAAATGATTGGCGAGAAGTGCTTTAATTTTAAGGGCTTCCACGTTGCTCGGACCGAATTCAAGGAGGACGTCGAGAGCGTCTCTAGCTTCCGCGACCTGGCCTTCGGATATAAGTTCCCTGATTTCTTTGACATGCTTCATATCCCCTTTATCGGCTGTGACGGGGAATAATTAACGGGACCTCAATTGTTGGGCGTTCGACTGTCCCCATATATCGAATTAGGGACCTCAATTGTTGGGCGTTCGACAGTACCCCAAAAACC
>JBFWNG010000026.1:0-3603 GCA_050251195.1 Oligoflexales bacterium | reverse complement strand
TGCTCAATAACGGAACGGGAAATTATGCACCTTTGAACAATACGGATACTGTCTATAATCCAATAACCAAGCGGAACGAATTGGCCTTGTTTACCGTGGACTGGGACAACGGCTTTTTCGGATTTGTACCGACCGGAGCCAATTATCGCGGGGGCGGAGCTTGGAGTTGGACGAGACCTGATTCAGGTGGTCAACCAGGACCGTTATCTATGGTAATGGGGAAGATAGATGGAAAGCTCAATAAGCTGCTGGCGTTTAATTTTGGAGCAGGCTTCGGGCTAACTGGCGGGCAACGAAGTGAGCAATATCCACAGAGTCAACAACCATCAAATCCTTCTCCTGTTTCTAAATGTCCTTTATGGGAAGAGCAAGGAGGCAATGCCGGGAAAATACTCCAAGGTATAGCCGATGTGATCAAGTCCTTATATCGTTCCGATACTGGTACGGTAACTCCAAATAAGCAACTTAGCCACAATGCTACGATTGAAGCATTCAAAAAAGATGGCTGGTTGCCATTCCTGAACGTCAATCCAGAACATTGGGGAGGTAGAGATTTCGAAAAACACATAGATGGGGCTTGGTTTCATCTGACTGTTGGTTATGGAACAGGCCAAGGTGTGGATAACCTGCCGATTCGTGATGATAATAATCCACCGGTTTTCATTACTGTACATTGTGAAGAACGCTGGCGTCCTTCCTCGAAGGAACATGCTAGAGATTGGTGGAATAACAATGTGTTTAGACACATACCTCGGATTCCAATTTTACCACCTCTAGTATTCCCCCGGAATTGAGATAATAGTTAACGTGAGTTCGACGTAAAAGTGATAGTCCCCAAAAGAGATAAGGGATATTGAAGTCCCGGAACTCCCTCCTGGAAGCGAAACGCGATAAAGTTCGCGCGAGCAATCCCAACCAAGCAAGGAGTTCCGAGATGCAAATTCTACAACTGTTCTTTGACTGCGACGAATTCTGTCGTGAATTTTTGCCGCGACTGGCTGCCCAGCAATTGCCCGATGGAAAGCGCCATCGCAAGAGCGAATCGAGCCTGAGTCCGAGCGAAGTGATGACGATCGTCATTCTGTTTCATCACTCCGGGTTTCGGAGTTTCAAGAGCTATTACACCCTGCACGTCTGCCAGCATTGGCGTGCGGAGTTTCCGCATCTGGTCAGCTATCAACGGATGGTTGAACTGAAATCATCTGTGCTGGTTCCGTTGGCGGCGTTTTTTCACTCGCGCTTTGGCAACTGCAGCGGCATTTCCTTTGTTGATGCAACCAGCATTGCGATTTGTCACAACCGCCGAATCAATTCCAACAAGGTCTTCCGCGGCGTCGCCAAACGCGGCAAGACCAGCGTCGGCTGGTTCTACGGCTTCAAAGTGCATCTGGTCATCAATGGCTGCGGCGAGCTGCTCGGCGCAATCATCACTCCTGGCAATGTGGACGATCGCAAACCAGTTCCAAAGCTGAGCCAGCGGCTGTTTGGCAAACTGTTCGGAGATCGCGGCTATGTTTCGCAACCGCTGTTCAATCTTCTCTACCAACAAGGCGTGCAACTAATCACCAAGTTGAAGAAGAATATGAAGAACAAGTTGATGCCGGTTCTGGATCAGATTTTGTTGCGAAAACGCGCGTTGATCGAGACCGTCAACGATCAACTCAAGAACATCTGCCAGATTGAACATACGCGACATCGGAGTGTCGCTAATTTCATCGTCAACCTGATTACGGCTTTGATCGCCTACACCTATCAGGAGAAGAAGCCATCGCTTCATCTTCGTCACGATCATCTGGCAGCACTTTCGCCCGCTATTTTCTAAACCAAATTACGTCGAACTCACGTTAGTTAGAAAACATAGTAGAGTAAAAAAACATATTTCTTATTTTTGGAGGGATTTATGGCTAGAATGATTTATTACCTGACAGCAATAATTATATTCATTTTAAGCGTTGGCTGCATTGTAGAAAGAGACACCAAAATTACTCTTAAGGAAGATACATCACCTCCTACTTTTGTATTAGAGGGGAGCGGATATTTATCGCGATTCGTTGTTTATGGCCCGTTAGTTGGTGAATACGCGACAGAAAATGATCGTCCCGTAGCTTGGAAAATATTTCCCATTAAAGAAAGTTCTGATATACCCGTTTCTGACCTACCTCCAATCAAATATGGCGTACCTCCGGCAGGATGGACACAATATTATCCAAGCAATGATACTACAAATACCTTAATAGAAGGTGCTTTGTATCGTGCGGTGGCAAATACAAATAGTGCCAACTCGGGGTACATAGATTTTACGATTCAACATGGTAAGGTAAGGGTGCTTACTCAACCGGCTTCGAATTCAGATGGGCGCTGATTACGTTGACTAGCCTGTCCAGCGAGCGGCGGTCAATGGCTGAATGGCTATGGTGTTGTAAACATCGCATTGGTTTTCCAACTTCTTTCTGTCGGCCAAATCCATTTTGTTAACACTGGTAGGCACTGAATTGCGTCCAGTTGCAGCTTGCACGTGTGAACGAAAATGTAAAAGTGATCCGTTCCAGCGTGCTGGGCGGCAGGGTGCTGGCCGAGTTCAAGGATTTGACGACATACGCCGAAAATGATCCGCTGAAATACAGCAGCAAGAGCTATGTTTATCTGAAAGGCGTTCAGCTCGGTTTTCAGATGGACGCGCACAAAGCGACCGGAGACAAATTCGTCGCCTGGATGTATCACAACCCTACCGTCGGCAATTACTTTGCGGAATACCAGTTGAACAACAGCAGTTACCAGCAGGTGAATTTCCCTTACGGCGAAATGACTTTTGACCCGTTGGGATCGTATGTCGGGATCAGCCAGCCGCCTCAAGCCCTGGACATTCCCGCTCCGTTCACATTCGTGATGGGACAATTCATGGAAGCGTCAACCGGCAAATGCTACGCTGATTACGTGGAGACCCGCTGCGAAGTAGTGCAGAAGTTTCTCAACAATGGGACTGGGGCGCATGCGCCACTTGATCCGTATACCACAGACTCGAACAACAGACTGAATCAGATTACATTTGATTGGGATAACGGTTTTTATGGCTTTGTCCCTGTAGGAGCGCGCCGCTCGCAGAGCGGCAGAAGCTGGTATGATCCTTATATGCAGACGGAAGGAACGTTAAGAAACAAGCTGCTGTCATTTAACTTTGGAGCAGGCTTCGGGCTAACTGACGGGCAGCAGGGTGGTAAATCGACTTTAACAGCGACGGGTCAATCGCTTGTCACAGACGACGCGGGCAGATCCTGCAAACAGAGTGAAATCACGCCAGTATTTCTGTGGAATAAACCAACTGGAATTCCATTGGTCGAGACACCTCACACTTTTATCCAGATACCCAATAGAATGACAGTAGGGTTTTATGCTGCCATTTCTGTAGAGCACTTTGCTGCTGTTCCTGGATTATTCAGCTTGCCTGCGACGGGAGGCGGTGCCATAGCTAGCTCAATAAGGGTGCGGCTCTTTTAGAACGACACCATCCGGTCATTTCACCAACTTGAGATGCCCGCCCTTCGCCTTTCCTGTTGGTTTCATATTCAACGGCGGAACTGGTGGTTTCCCCCCAGCATAATGATC
>JBFWNG010000025.1:0-21750 GCA_050251195.1 Oligoflexales bacterium | reverse complement strand
ACATCACCTGACGACAATAACGGATCAACGGAAGTAAATCGCCCTTGCACAGAAGCAAAGTAGCGTCCAGGTCCAAACCAGTCTAAGCCAGTTTCCGTATCCCGTTCTTTCGACCCAAATTTCTGCCTTACTCCATCCGGCGGAGGTTCGTAGCCGTGTTGGCCAGCGCCGCCATTGACGCGAATTCCGGCGATCTGTTCTTCTCCGAAGGGTAGGTAATCGTGCCGAGTCACGCTGGCCAGTGAACCGCCATCAGTTCCAGTCCCTCTGATGTTCATTCTTGGAGTTCCCAGATGATCAGTCACCAGCCAGGTGATTTTCAGCGGAGAGGTTTCCGCCGCGATCAGCATTTGCCCTGAACGATAACCGTATTCTTTCTGCGGACTCGAAGAAGATGCGGCGGCGGCGTATTCCGCGACCAGTTCGCCGTCTATGCCGTAAATCATCCAGGTTTCGGTTGAGCCGATGATGCGGCGGACTCGTTTGCCGTCGGCGTCGTACACATAATGGCTGGTAGTTCCGCCTTGCGTAGCTTTGTGCATACGGTTTTCGCCGTCGAACCAGCGATTGCCCGTCGCGTCGTAAGTCTGATTCCCCGCCGAATCATAAGTCATCCCCGTGCCGTTCTTGGCCGTGATGCGGTTGGTGGCCGTGTCAATGGTGAAAACGTCGCCGGTCACTCCCGGCTGACAAGGTGAACAACTGACCGTCCGATTCCCCCATCGGTCGTAGTTGAAGTTTTGCGTGAATAGATTGAACGTCCAACCTCCGCTGCTGTTCAGTTGAGCTTCTGTCACTGAGGTAATCCTATTCAGCGCGTCGTAGTTGTAATCGTCCAATTGAGGCAAGACGTATCCGCCACCGCTCAGAGGGACGTTATGAAGTTGGCGCAGAACGTTGCCGTTATTGTCAGGGCTGCTCTTAAAAGGATCCCACGCGTCGCGCGCAGCCGTGCCGTAATAGCTGACCAGCGCTCCTCGGCTCCAGTTCCATTCGTCTGTCAAACTATCGCCGACGCGAATGTCCACCAGTTGCTGCCGGTTGTTGTAATGCAGATTGTGATAAAGCGTCGCGCCCTCAGCTGAATACTCCCCTCTCGTATGAGGGCCTGCGCCAAAGCAGGCAATGATGGCTCAGGCTTTCTTCAGAAACGATCCACCACAAGGAAGAAGAGCAGCTAAAAGAAAAGCCATTCAACTGAAGTACCCAAACTCTATGGATGGGAATTGCTATCAAATGCATTTCGCACATGCTCATTCGGTATGGCCTTTGCGGTGCTTTCATTTAGACTTGCCCCATAAAGCCATAATCCCACTGAGAAGAGCAAAAACAATAATCCAAACCAATAATCTCTCCAAGAGAAAGCTTCTGAAACTACTAAAGTAAAGACCGGGAGAAACATCTGTCACAGTGCGGAATCGCTGAAATAGCGTGGTTACAAGCTCTGCAGCCAACGCGATGATGAAGAATCCGAAACATTGTCTCCTCATACTCTTACCTCCACCATATAAACGGCGTTCGTAATATCCTGGTTGTGGTCGTGGAACGCGGCTTGCCACGCACAAATTGTGGCCCTTTACCAAGCTCAGCAGTAGGGTCTTTCAAGTAAGGGCGACTTCCATTCCGGTGAGACCGGATTTCTCCGCCAAATGCCCAGTTATAATCATTGGCTGTCGCGATTCTAGAAATCGAGCTATCGTTGAGAATGTTTGTATTAGACAGATCTGTCCCACTTTTTCTGTCACCTACACCCAACAAGTGAGTGAACTCATGTCCGGAATCACTTGTCAACAAATGGATATTCCACTTACCAGTGTCAGGCCCTCCAAGGAGTGGGCGAGGATCCACATAGCTGTTCGATTTTCCGGGAATAGCAGGTCCATCACTAAGTTCGATAACATTCTGAGCACCTGAGGCCATAGCGTCCTTTTCATTTCCCTTTACCTGAACATCAATAGTAGTTTCTACTGTATAAGTAATTCCATCCTTCTCGAAAGTACCAGTCCAGGCTCCTTCTATTGTTGACTTAATGCTTGCTGCTGCGTTTTGTAGGTCACTCTGGCTAATATTGCTACTATTAGCCCAGATAGCAAATGAGGCGTTGATCTTGATTCTTCCCCGCTTGTGTTCCTCATCTGTTTCAATCGTGACAGTCGCTTTTTCGCCTGACGGATCAATATACTTCAATGGATTGTTGCGGACATAAGCGTATTTGTTCCAGCTTTGCGGATCCGCAACATGTGAATCCTTCCAGTAGTCGTCCGGGCTAGTGAATCTTCCTTGCGCTGAAGCAAAGCATCTCGCGCCGAAGTAATCCAGCCCCGTCTCATTATCTCGCTCTTTCCCAGTAAATTTCTGCCTTACACCATCTGGCGGAGGTTCGTAGCCGTGTTGGCCAGCGCCGCCATTTACGCGGATACCGGCGATCAGGTCTTCTCCGAAGGGGAGGTAATCGTGGCGGGTGACGCTGGCCAGCGAGCCCCCGTCGGTTCCAGTTCCTCGGATGTTCATGCGCGGAGTTCCCAGATGATCGGTCACCATCCAGGTGATTTTCAACGGAGAAGTTTCCGCCGCGATCAGCATTTGCCCTGAGCGGTAACCGTATTCTTTCTGCGGACTCGAAGCCGAGGCTGCGGCGGCGTATTCCGCGACCAGTTCGCCGTCCACGCCGTAAATCATCCAGGTTTCGGTTGAGCCGATTATTCTCCTCACTCGTTTTCCATCGGCGTCGTAAACGTAATGGCTGGTAGTTCCGCCCTGAGTGGCTTTGTGCATGCGGTTTTCGCCGTCGAACCAGCGATTGCCAGTCACGTCGTAAGTCTGATTTCCCGCCGCGTCATAAGTCATCCCGTTGCCGTTCTTGGCCGTGATGCGATTGGTGGCGGCGTCAATCGTGAAAACGTCGCCGGTCACTCCCGGCTGGCAAGGCGAACAACTGACCGATCGGTTTCCCCAACGGTCATAGCCGAAATTCTGAGTGAACAGATTGAACGTCCATCCGCCACTGCTGTTCAGTTGAGCTTCGGTGACGGACTTAATTCGATTCACTTCGTCGTAGTTGTAATCGTCCAGTTGCGGCAGGACGTATCCGCCTCCGCTCAATGGAACGTAATGAAGTTGCCGCAACACATTGCCGTTGTTGTCCGGGCTGTTCTTAAAAGGATCCCACGCGTCGCGCGCAGCCGTGCCGTAATAGCTGATCAACGCGCCGCGGCTCCAATTCCATTCGTCTGTCGAACTATCACCGACGCGAATGTCCACCAGTTGCAGCCGGTTGTTGTAATGCAAATTGTGATAAAGCGTCGCTGCCTGCATACTGAAAAATTCCCGACCTTTTAAGCCGTTTCATCTCTTCTTACCTTTCCATTGTTGCACACCCAAAATAGTTGCAGCAATAATCATTGAGATAACGGAAAGTAGTAGAATAAGCATTCCGCGCAATATCCATTTAATACCAATCCAGTCAGTGTCACTCATATTTTCACGAATTTCTGGTGGTATCTTGCTTTCCTCATAACTTACACCGAAGTGACAAGTGGCGATGGATATTGCAAAAAGCAATACGGAACACCACATAAATGATTTTACGCTTCGACTCATAATCATTCTTTATTGTATGTCAACTGCCTCAATTACTATTATTTGAGCCAGTGCTAGATTTTTGTTTGCATCGAGCTTCAGGGCACGCTTGTCCTGCACTATGACTCGTAGCGCTCCTTGCGCTACCCGTAGCTGATTGGCTTTGGGTATTAGCACTCCGCCGCGTACTTTGCGTAGAAGTCGTCCTACTGCTTGTTGTCTGTGATGTCCGTGAACCTTGCCCTGGGGTGTCAGCGGCAGCGGGGAGTTGGTTGAAGTTTGGAGCAGCTTGAGGTGCAAGAGCCCCTAAACTATTGAAATAGCTTGCAACTTGTTCCGACACAAGACTTCCATTTGGGTTGAAGACGTCGTCACCAAAATCCGCGCCTGCCGCATTTGAACCTAAATCTTCATAGGAAAAAGCACTGTCATTTCGCTCGAGTGTTTGCATTATCTCTACAAGCAATCCTCCTGTATTAGTAACCACCTCGCCATAACTGGCAGCGGTTTCAGCCGCTGCAAAGAAGTGTTTGGCATCTATCCAACCACTTTTCTTTGTATAAACATACCTGACATTGCCGGGTACATTATCAACTTGATTTTCGAAGTGTCTTGCAGTTCGTTCTAATATCTCTCTGCGAGAGGCAGCTGGATTGTCTCTCTCTATTTGCTGAATTACAGCAACTACTTGTTGCGCGGTTCCTGCTTGTGCCTTATTTGGTTCTCTACCATCTGGATCAATAAGAGATAACGGGTTATTCAGCACATAACTATATCGGTTCCAGTTTTGCGGATTGCTGAGGTAGGCAAGAAAATTGATCTGATTCGACTCAAAAACTATTTCTTTGGGATCAACACTGGCAAACCGTCCTTGTGATGAAGTGAAGTAGCGTGCGCCAAAATAATCCAGTCCCGTCTCCGTATCTCTTTCCTTACCGGTAAATTTCTGCCTTACTCCATCCGGCGGAGGTTCGTAGCCGTGTTGGCCGCTCCCGCCATTTACGCGGATTCCGGCGACCAGGTCTTCTCCGAATGGCAGGTAATCATGCCGAGTCACGCTGGCCAATGAGCCGCCGTCAGTGCCAGTTCCCCGGATGTTCATTCGCGGAGTTCCGAGGTGATCCGTCACCAGCCAGGTGATTTTCAGCGGAGAGGTTTCCGCCGCGATCAGCATTTGCCCAGAACGATAACCGTATTCTTTCTGCGGATTCGTGGCCGATGCTGCTGCGGCGTATTCCGCGACCAGTTCGCCGTCCACACCGTAAATCATCCAGGTTTCGGTTGAGCCGATGATGCGGCGGACTCGTTTACCGTCAGCGTCGTAAACGTAATGGCTGGTCACGCTGCCTTGCGTCGCCTTGTGCATTCGGTTTTCGCCGTCGAACCAGCGATTGCCCGTCGTGTCGTAAGTCTGATTGCCCGCCAAATCATACGTCATCCCCGTGCCGTTCTTGGCCGTGATGCGGTTGGTAGCGGCGTCAATCGTGAAAACGTCGCCGGTCACTCCCGGCTGACAAGGCGAACAACTGACCGTCCGATTGCCCCATCGGTCGTAGTTGAAATTCTGAGTGAACAGATTGAACGTCCATCCTCCGCTGCTGTTCAGTTGCGCTTCAGTGACGGACTTAATTCGGTTCACTTCATCGTAGGTGTAATCGTCCAGTTGAGGCAAGACGTATCCGCCTCCGCTCAATGGAACGTAATGAAGTTGCCGCAACACATTGCCGTTGTTGTCCGGGCTGTTCTTAAAAGGATCCCACGCGTCGCGCGCAGCCGTGCCGTAATAGCTGATCAACGCGCCGCGGCTCCAATTCCATTCGTCTGTCGAACTATCACCGACGCGAATGTCCACCAGTTGCAGCCGGTTGTTGTAATGCAAATTGTGATAAAGCGTCGCTGCCTGCATACCGAAAGTCTCGCGGCTCATTTGCCCCGCCGGAGTGTAGGTGATTCCCGTCGCGTAATTGCGGCTGTTGCCGTCGCCCAGAGTCCCCGTAAAGCTGTTCAATCTGCCCGCCGCATCATAGCCGTTGGTGATGGTGCGATTCGACGGATAAGTCTGCTGCGTTACGTTGCCAGCCAGATCGTAACTGCGCAGAATCTGGTAATCAATCCAGTTGCCGCTGCCGGGATAAAAACCGGGCACGTATCGTTTCGGCCTGCCCAGCGGATCGTATTCGGTGATGAACGTCCGGTGATAAGCCAGACCGCTTGTCACCGGATGCGTGTTGTAGGTGACGCTGTAATAGAACCGGCCTATTCCGTTGGTCGCTCCATCGTAGTAACGGTTGAGTCCGGGCGTGACGCCGTCGTTGTAGCTGACCGCAGTGTTGCGGTTCAAATTGTCATACGCATAAGTCGTCGTCACGTTGCGAGCGTCAACCCGCGTCAACATGTTTCCGGCGGCATCATAGGAATAAGCCATTGACCATTGGCTGTTGCCGGTGATGGGATCGCTGAGCGCGATATTGCCGTTGGCGGCTTGCTCAGGGTTCTTTGCGCGAATCAGCCGCGACAGCGAATCGTACATAAAGTAGCGGTTCTGGCTGCCCTGCGTCACCTGGCGCAAGCTGTCCAGCGCGTCATAAACATAGCTGGTCGGTTGCAGCGGCGACGAAACCGTTCCCAGACAGTTGTTGCAACCGTTCGGTTCGTCAACGCGAATCAAACGGCCAAGCGCGTCGGTCAAGCTGCGGCGCTGCTTGCCCGTCTGATCCGTGACGGTGACGGTATTGCCGCTGTAACCGGTCGTGACCTTTGCCGTATCGGGAGCTTGCACTTCAATCACGCGGCTCAGCGCGTCGTAGCTCGTTGTCGTCCACGTCCCTGACGGCGGCGAAGCGGTGTTCGGGTCGGCGGCTCGATAAGGATTCGAGACTTGAGACACTCTGCCCAGCGCGTCGAATTGCGTGTCGGCGACCGCCCAGGTGTTGCCCGCGCCGGTGTTGCCTTCGTAAGCCGCGCTGCGCCAAGTTCGGCCAAGCCCGTCGTAATAAGCTCTGCCGGTCAGAATGTTGTCGTTGTAAGTGTCGCGGTCGCCGGACGTTGTGATCCTGCGGTTCGTGTCGTCGTAAACGATGGTCGTCTGCCTTTTTACCGAAGTCGCTCCGCTGCCGTATTTGTATCTGGCCTGAATTGCCTGAGTCGGACGGTCAAGGTCATCGCTATAAGCAACGCTGCTGACGATGCCGTTCGGGTCTTCGGTGTTGACTGGTTTGCCGATGTAATAATCGAATTGAGTGTAGGCTTCGTGGCCCAGCGCGTTGGTGACTTTGGTCGGGAAAGCGAAGCTATATTGCCCGCTCAATTCCATCGGCGTGGAATTTGCGCGCGCATCGTCGTCTGGTGAGCCAAAATGGTCGCTGAAATCAAAGTTGGTGGCGATCAGGTTGGAAGTCGTGCTGCGCGGATCGAGCGTTTTGACGACGTTTCCGGCGATGTCGTACTGCGCGTGGCTGCTGACAGAGCCTGTCACGTTGCCACTGTTATCAAGCAGGTAACTGGTGGTTTTGGTGATGTTGCCTCGATTGTAATCAATGACCGGATTGTAGCCTCCGGCCGGAGTCTGATTGTTGCGGCTGACCAGACCGCTGATGCTGGTTCGGTTCACCAGCGATGCGTGAAAGGCGTCGGAGCTTCCCTGATTGTAGTTGTCGTATTCGTAGGCTGTTCTGGAGCGCAAAGTGCCGCCCGCATCGTAGACTTTCCGCTCTGTCGGAAAACTGCGTATGTGAATCGTGGCTACTGCATCAGGGGCGCTGGTTCCGCCCACAATCGTGTCATAACCTGAGGTCAGATAATCGGTATGAATGCGCCGCGCCAGCGATCCCGCCGATCCTGTGCCGTAATGATATTCGTAAACGTCCGTCTGGTTGTTGTATTGATCGTAGCTGAAGGTTTGTTTCGTGACCTGATTGGTGTCCACCAGCGTCGAGACTGCTTCATCTATGTGCGGAGGAGTAGGCGGCGGGCAATAACAAGAAGTTGACGGCGACCAGGTGCTGTTCGTTACGCGTAACAAACTCCCGGCCACTCCATTGACCACATTGTAAGCTTCGTTCTTATATTCCCTGCCGCTTAACCAATCGGTGAAGCCGGCGGCGCCGATGTTGCTGAGAATGCTGTCGGCCCCGGAGCCATGAAAATACACTTTGCTCTGCGATAACAGAGTATTGTTTGCGGAGCGCGTCTCGATCCAGACATTGGCTGGCCCATTCCAATTTCCTTCTTTGACGTAATTTTCAATCTGTTCGACGGTTCCCGCTGGGGGATTGCCGGGCGGCGTCGTGGGCGTCAGAGTATTGTAAGTAGTGCGTTTGTTCAGACGCCGCATAACGGTCAGCCCCAGAGAGTTCGTGCCGTATGTTTGATAAAAGGGGGAATAATAATCGTAATCCCTTCCGCCGCCAGTCGGCAGAATCACGCGCGCGACTTCGCCAAACGAATTGTAATAAAACCGGTAGCTGCGCCCATCCGGCAACTCCACTTTGGAAACAACGGCCATGTCAAAATCATAATCGCCCGACCAGATGTTCCCTCCATTATAAACTTCCGGGAACAGTTGATTGGCCTTCTTGATTATTTGATCCGGGCGCATCGCATCATGCATCCAGTGATGCCAGACCTTGATGCTGCGAGTAGCGCCGCCAAAGCCTTTGTAGATGATTTCATCGTAGCTGCCAATCGTGTCGTTATAGGTGACTGTCACCTGCCGGTTCAGCGAATCGGTCGCCGTCAGCATGCGCCAGCTATAGCCGCCATAGAGCACTTGATAAGTGAATGTTGTCTTGTTGCCATTGCGATCCCGCAGCCAACTGATCTTGCCGTTGTCAATTCGATAGCGTGTGCCATTGCTCAGCAACAGGTAACCGGAGGGATAGAATTCCTGACTGGGGTCGGTAATCAGGTTGTCTATGATGTCGGCATCAGAGATGAAGGTCATTGATTCGCCATCGGCGCTGACGAAAACTTTGCCGCGATTACGCATCGGCGTGGAGGGCGGCACCGTGCAGGGGTTGCGAAGATATAGGCTGCCGCCGTATTGCTTGTCGTGCAGTTGAATTTCCGTGCCTTCGGCGGTGGTAAAGTACAAACGTGTGTTGTATTCGTAATCCGGCACATATTGCTGGCAATTCAGCGGAGTGCCGTCCTGCGGATGATTTGTCGCCCATTTCCCGATCATTACGCCCGGCCCATAGCCCACGCGCCAGCTATCGCCTGCCGACCAGGTCAGGTCCTGTCCATAGGTTTCGTTCCAATCCACATAACGATAAATGCCGAGCTTCTCATCTATCTTGAGCGTCATGCCAAATCCTGCGCCTCCGCGTCCACCCAGTCCCAGCAATGGTAAAGCCACATTCAAGCTGCCGTTGTAGTGGTTGATATTCTCAAACCCGCTAAGCACAAAGGCTCCGGCAGGCGCGCCTTGCTGCAAATCGGCGGGAGTGCGGCCATCAATGGCTGTTTGACTATATTGCGCCAGCGCCTCGGTTGTACCAATCAACAAAAGAAGCGGCAGCAAATACGAGGTAGCAAAACGCAGGCTGAGTTTATTACGATGCAAAGTGAACATTTGGCCCCCTTTTTCTTGAAAAACTGACGGTGAGACAGTCGGGTTTGAAAACTATTTTTTATCCGGCGCGACAACGGTCAGGGCTAAAGCCCAATTGGGATTTTCAGTGACTGATAGCCGATATTCTCCGGCTTTGAGGTTGAGCGGCTTTTCCCAAAAAGGCTTCTCTTCTTTGGTTTTTTCAACCACCAGTTTCTGCCCGCGCACTTCGGCCAATTCCAATTGCAGTTTGTCCGCCCCGCTTATATTGCGCACAACGAGTAAAGCTTTTCCTTCCGGCAACTTCATCGCGGCAGGCTGAAAGCCGAATCGGGTGAGGGTCACAAAGACTGTCGGAACGCGGTCTTTGTTCGCTTGTCCTTGCGTGGGAAGCGCGGCTGTGCCTGCCGCCGACGGGCGCGGCCAAAGTCGCCACCCCATGGCTACGGCGCTCAGGGCAAGGAGCAAGCTCAGCCCAATGGCGAACAATCCATTTTTTCTTAAACGACTAAAGGCGAAGTGCATAACAATCCTTTCAGATTCAGCGCTCAGCGCTGAACCGTTAAGCCCCTGCGCATGCGATGAGCACGCAGGGATAGACCACGCTGGAGCGGCTGACAATGTTGGCCTCCACAGGCAGTCAAGAGATTTTTGTGCTGAATTAAGAGCTTACTGGCACATTCATTGTGTCAGAGGGGGGCGACGCAACGCCTTACTTGACCGGCGTCCGCGAGCTTTTGAATTGCCGCGTTCGTAGACGATGGCATTGGAACTTATCCTCGCGCCAATCACGCAGGCGTCGAACTGGCTTGGCCGTTGGTTACGGACGCGCGTTGAAGTGCAATGAGAATGACCTGTTGATTTTTATTAGATTGTCGGGTTGATTGTTTGTTTGACGGCGCGAAGTGTAGTTTTTTTCCCGACCTGTCAATCACTTTTTTCCCGAAGGCTCGCAAGCGATTGATAACAGCGGAGAAAAACTTTCGGCTGACCGGCATTGAATTGTCAGGTGGGTTCGATTGATCGGCAATTGGCGCATTGTTTTCGTGTTGCCAGATCAAACCCGCCCACGGAGTCACACAAAGCGAACACGAAGACTTCATCGATGCTTCGTGTTTTCTTCGTGTGTCTTCGTGGTTGAAAATTTTCTGCCAGCCACAACACAAGCTTAAAACTCGACAGATCGGCAGCAAGGATTGGCCAGGTCGGCTTCGCTGTTGTATATTGCGCGCTACTTTCAGAAGAGCCTCACGGTTGGCCGTTTCAACGATGGCGATGACCCAACCCGCTCTTGCCCCTTATCCGTTCGCTGGAAATCTAAAGCTGGCTCATATTATGCGCGAAGAAAATGTTCAGCCTGTGGCTGGCGATCAATACAATCTGTTTGACCGTGCGCGGCTGGCCGTCAGGCAGGAATTGCCAAATGGGTGGTATCAGGCTTTTCGCGCGGCGTTGCGCGTCATTGTTCCGCATCGCGCGCGCCGCCGCGCCGTGCAATTCGTCCGCAGCCGTTTCGGTTTGCGGACGGCGGCCAATTTGATTGCCGACAACCTGCGATCGAAAAAGCAAAAGGCTTACGAGGAATTGAATGGCGACGGCGATTTTTATCGGTCAATCACTCTGTTGCCGCATTTACCTGAAGCTGATGTCGAGGGGATTCTGGGTCTGCCAATCGAGTCCGCCGCCAAAGCCCGCGCCGACGTTATCTGTTTTTCGATCATTGACTGGTCGTTCAGGTTTCAACGTCCTCAACAAATCATGTCGCAATTTGCGGCGCACGGCCACAGAGTCTTTTACCTCAGCGTTTCAAAGTTCCGTAGTCGTTTTGCCAAACCAAAATTCAGCCTCAGGCTGTTGACCGAAAATGTTTTTGAAGTCGAAATCGCTGCGCGCTATCAACAAGACATTTTTCACGAAGTGATCGAAGGCAAGGACCTGGAACTGGCGCTGGAATCATTGGACGAACTTCGCCGCGAGTATTCGATCAATGAAGCGATCGGTTACGTGATGATTCCTTCGTGGGCGGCGACGGCGATTGAAACGCGCAATCGTTGGGGCTGGCGGGTGATTTACGATTGCATGGACGAATGGGAAAACTTTCCCGGCGTCAAACCTTCGAGCCTTGAAGCCGAAACGCGATTGGTCGAAGAATGCAATTTGCTGGTGGTGACGGCTCAGAGGTTGGCGGAAAAATGGAAGTGGAGAAAACGTCCGACAGTGCTGGCCAGGAACGCCGCCGATTACGATTTTTTCGCCGGCCGATGTCAGCCCAATTCACTGCTCGCGAACGTCAAACATCCCATCGTCGGTTATTTCGGCGCAATCGCGGATTGGTTCGATGTTGACTTGCTGGTTGAAGCGGCGAGTCGTCGTCCTGAATACACATTCGTTTTGCTGGGCGGAGTTTTCGACGTTGACGTTTCTCGGTTGCAATCTCTGACGAACGTCATGATGGTGGGACAACAGCCATACGAAACAATGCCGCAGTACCTATATCATTTCGATGTCTGCGCGATTCCGTTCAAGATCAATCCGATCACGGAAGCGACCGACCCGGTCAAACTTTACGAATATCTGAGCGGCGGCAAACCCGTCGTGGCGACGAAAATGTCTGAGTTGAAAGCCTATCGCGATTTCGTTTACCTGGCCGAAAGCGCCGAAGATTTCATCGCCAAATTGGACGCGGCAATCTGCGAAAACGATCCGCAATTGCCTGAACGCCGACGAAGTCTGGCCAGTGAGCACACCTGGCAAAATCGTTACGAGTTGATCGAAGCAGGAATTCGCCAGACGGTTCCCCAAGCGAGCATAATAATTGTCACTTACAACAATCTGGCGCTGACACGTTTGTGTCTGCAAAGCGTATTTGAGAACACGGAATATCCGAATTATGAAGTCATAGTCATTGATAATGACTCGGCCGACGGCACGCCTGAATACCTGCGACAACTGGCCGAACGCGAACCGGCGCTGAAGTTGATATTGAATGACGGCAACAAGGGATTTGCCAAAGCCAACAATCAGGGGATAGAAATTGCCGAAGGCGATTATCTGGTTTTGCTCAACAACGACACGATCGTTCCGCGCGGATGGCTGAGTCGTTTGTTAAGGCACCTGGACGATTCCGAAATCGGACTGGTCGGGCCAATGACCAACTTTGTTGGAAATGAAGCGAAAATAGATGTTAATTATAAAAGCTGGGCGCAAATGGAAAGCTACGCGCAGGAACACATTTGGAGGCATGATCTGCAAATCGCCGACATTCACATGCTGGCGATGTTCTGTGTGGCGATGCGACGCGAAGTTTTTGAAAAGATTGGCCCGCTGGACGAACAATTCGGCGTTGGCATGTTTGAAGACGATGATTATTCAGTGCGAGTGCGAAAAGCGGGTTATCGCGTGGTTTGCGCCTCTGACGTGTTTGTTCACCATTTCGGGCAGGCTGCTTTCGGCAAACTGATCAAGACCGGCGATTACGACCGCATCTTTGAAGAGAACCGACGGCTTTACGAAAATAAATGGGGAATCGTCTGGCAACCGCATAAGAATGCTTCCCTGAAACTGGAAACCCATTGGACCGTCCACAACCGCGAATGAAACGAAAACTTGGAGCGGAAGCTTTGATTCCGATCAATACAACTACTAAATGTTCTTCCTTGCCCTGTCGTGCTGTTAATTTCGCCGACCTCCGGGAGGATTGAGGATCAGAGTTACAGTATATGGGCAAGGGTTCATGAGCATTGAGGAAGACAAGGACCAATGTTGAGGAAGTTTGAGATGCGGTTTCTGCGATTGATAGAACTGTTAAAGCTTGAAGGCCCAGTGCCTGTGGCTCGACGGATATACCGCAAATTACGGAAAGATCCCCCCCCACCGATAATCTGCAATATTGATCTACCATTATCGAATTCACGGAACGATCTACACTTGGAACTTTACGGATGGGCGGTATCGAATAAAGGATCAATTGAACGAATTGAAGTCTTCATTGATGGGAAGCTGTTGGGTGAGGCTGAATATGGCCTCGATCGCCCGGATGTAGCGGCGGCATTGCCAGAATTCAATCTGGTTCAATGCGGCTTTGCAGGTCTTTTTCTTCTTTATCCTGGTGTCACCACCGAACAACGCAGTTTGATGGTTTGTGTGTTTGACGACAAGGGTAATTGCGCGGAAATGATACGTAACATTCTCGTGCAATCGAAATCCGAGCTTCAGATAAAAGTCCCTGTCTTGGATTTTCTGACTGCGGAAAAGGAGACACCTACTCCTTTAAGTGAGTCGGCGATTTCTGTTGTTATTCCCACACTAAATCCCGGTGGCGAGCTTCCTGTTTTGCTATCTGCTCTTAAAGCTCAGGAAGGAATTGAATCCATTGAAATGATAATTGTTGATTCAGGCAGTCAGGATCAAACAATCACAATAAGCCGGGAATATGGCGCAAAAGTTATTGAAGTAACGCCGGAAGAGTTTTCACATTCACATACCCGGAACCTCGGAGCCAGTCAGGCTACCGGTAACTACATCCTGTTTATGACTCAGGATGCATTACCGGGTTCGAGGCATTGGTTATACGAAATGATTTCTGCGGCAAAGAAGTATAAGGCTGTTGCTGTATCCTGTGCCGAGACCCCGCGAGCAGATGTTGATCTATTCTCGCTAGTCAATTCCTGGCATCATAATCATTTTTTAGAGTTACACAATGGCGACCGTGTTTCCCGTTACCCGCCACCAAATGATTATGAAGGTTACAGAAAACACTGTCAGTTAAACAACGTCGCCTGCCTGATTGAGCGTCAGGTATTCGAAAAATACAAGTTCCGTAATGATTACGCTGAAGACTTAGACTTAGGCATGCGTTTGGCAAACGACGGTCATATACTGGCCTTATTAAGTGCGACTCGAGTAATTCATTCTCATAACAGATCGGCTCACTATCACCTGCGCAGAGCTTATGTTGATACCTTCCACATGGCCAAATCATTCTCGAATCTACCGCTCATGCCTTATTTGGAATTAGACGCGCTCAGCAAAGAAGTCGCGGACACATACAGACAATTAGGGTTTTTTGTCGAATCGATAAGATCACAAATCAAACTCCCCTGCAATGTTGGAATGCTGCTTTATCTTGTTAATAAGGCCTGGAATTCAACTCACAAGAACGGAACACCATCAGACAAGATTTTCCAAGTATGCGTTGACGAATCATATCGAGCTTTTATCAATAAAACTTTGGGTGCGTTTCCCATTAATAACGAAATCACCATTGAGTTAGAAGAAGATGCAATCACAGGTTTTGTCAAAGGCAGTGTATTGCGTATTACGGATTACCTGCAAATGGTATTCGAAAGTATTGACGATCAGATTTTTGACGAATTTTGCGAATCAATTTTCAAAGCTCACGCAACGGCGACTGGCATGCGTCTTGCGAGTTACTTTATCCATGAATCAGAATCTACAACCGAAGCTGCTGTTAAACTTCAATTGGATTTGAAACGAGGGATTTAGAGGATGAAGATTTTATATCTCGTTCATCAATTCTATCCTGATAGTTATACTGGAACGGAAAAGTTTTTGCTGGAATTGGCCAAAGCGAGTCAGCGGTTAGGGCATCGCGTGAGGGTGGTATCTTACTCGTCTCGTCCGCACTCTTTTTTTGACCAAGTGGATGGAGACCTGCTACTGAAAGAGTACTCTTACGAAGGAATTCCAGTTCTGTTCGTTCGTTCGCAGAAAGAAACTGAAAACCGCCAACAAAACTTGGGCGAAAGCGGCTTAATCAAAACGGCCAGGCGCATTCTATCGAATGAAGCGCCGGATGTTGTTCACGGCGCGCATACATTGGGAGTGCTGGATTTCATATATGCCGCGCGGGAAGCAAAGATTCCTTATTTGTTAACTCTGACGGATTTTTTTCTTTTATGTCCAAAGCTAATCCTGATGACTTCTTCTCAAAGCCTATGTGCCGGACCAGAGCAAGGTAGCGCCTGCCGTGAATTGTGCCCGGAAATTGTTAGCCCCATCATCAGAAAGAGATTAGTTCAGGCCGGAGACATATTGCGTAACGCCAATTGTATTATCGCTCCTTCAAAATTTCTCGCCAATATGTTCCTTAAAGAGTATGGCAATTTGAAGATAGTAGAGATTGGCTATGGAATTAGTTATCCGAAAATTCGCAAAAATATGCGTCGTTACCAACAAGGTGACAAGCTTACCTTTTTCTATGGGGGATCATTTATTCGTCATAAAGGGGTTCATATTTTGATCGAAGCATTCAGACGTGTGAAAGGAAATGCAGAATTAAAGATATATGGTTCGGGACAATATGAATATTCACTGCGACAAGCGGCCTCTCAAGACCCCAGAATAAAACTTTGCGGAGTTTTTTCTTCTGACCAGATCGGAGATGTATTGAGTCAGATAGATGTGGCTGTGGTGCCATCCATCTGGTATGAAAACACCCCCATTATTCTTTTAGAATCCTTAGCCTCAAATATTCCCGTTATCGCAACTGATTTAGGAGGCATGACAGAAGCAGTTAATAATGGTATCAATGGACGTACTTTCCGAATTGGGAATGTAGAAGAGTTGGAAGAGATTATTGATTCGTTGATTAATAAACCTGAAACACTTAATACATTCAAGGATAATATAAAGAATCAATTTATCCCATCAGTTGAACAAGTAGCCCTCGCTTATGAAAAAGAGTATCTGAAAGCTTGTACTATAGCTCCACAATATCAATCATAGAAGTAGCACACATAACAAGAACTTACATTATTAAACGGTCATTCATGCGTGACGCCTCCAAACTGAAAATCGGCATTGAGAATGAAATTCCTGAAAGCATCGTTATAGGTAAAGGCACGGCTCTTCATATTTCAGGCTGGTGCTCTCATCCTATATTAAAAGCAATGAGTGTGGAAATCACAATCGCCGACAACAAACAGCAAGCGTTGCTTTTTCATTGCAGGCAACCTGGTGATGCATCATCTTCAGGCATTGATGGCGTCGAAAACAGTCCCTCACATACAATTTTCTGGTCCATTGTACCTATTATTCAATGCGACAGAGAGCGACTGGCTGAAGTGGTATTGAGCGTTACGCTTAATGACAATTCCAAAGTATGTAAAAAGCTTGGTGAAATTAAGCTGTATCCCAGTTTGCCTGAATACAGTATAATAACTAACGTAGAACCCTCCCCACCGACAAATGACCCTCTCATAGCAATTGCGATGGCGACGTATAACCCGCCGATCAACCTATTCCGAAAGCAAATACAATCGATTATTTCCCAAAGCTATACAAACTGGGTATGCCTGATTAGCGATGATAATTCGGACAAAGACTCATTAACTAAAATGATGACGGTCATTGGCACAGACAGGCGTTTTGTCATTTCCTCTACAACCCAGAGATTGGGCTTCTACCGTAACTTTGAACGTTGTCTGACAATGGTTCCTCAGAGTGCCCAATATGTCGCCCTGAGCGATCAGGATGATTATTGGTATCCTGACAAGCTTCAGACCATGCTTGATTACTTCAACGACAATACATCATTGGTGTATTGCGACATGCGCGTCCTTGATGAAAGTGACGAAGTGATTTCCGACACTTTCTGGTCATTCCGAAAAAACAACTTATCCGATCTTGGTGTACAACTGGTAATTAATTCTGTCACCGGTGCAGCTTCCATATTTACGAGACGCTTGCTTGATTTTATGCTCCCTTTTCCACAAGGAATTGGAAACTTACATCATGATCACTGGATTGGATGCGTGGCAATGGCTGTTGGTTCTTTACATTGGATAGATCGACCACTACACGATTATATTCAACATGGCCAAAATGTCACTGGGTTCGCCGAAACACCCAGCCCGTCAGCATTTCGTATGATTTATGATAATCTCAGAGCTTTAAGGACACGAGAAGGAAGAATTGTGGCCCGGCAAATCTACTTTGATCACGTGCCCAGGATCTCGCTAATGTCACAGATAATATTCATTCGTTGTGGTTCACTAATATCTCAGAATAATTTGAAATCACTACATCGACTCGCACATCTTTGCGATTCTATCAAATCTGTTTTTTGGTTCTGTTTTCGTAGTTTGTTAAGCAGGAAAACAGCGAATAAACTGAATGGAGCCGATTATTACGTACTTTTGGGAATCCTTTGGGGCTTTATCTTCGGATTTAACAATTTCCTTAAACTAACGCTGCTCCAAAAACTGTATACACTTAACAAATTTTCGATTCACAGAAAATAACGAGTAATGGCTGACCACACCAAATCAAACTGGGCCTTTTTCAGAGAGTGTTCTGAAATAATAAAGTCGGCTTTTTTCCAATTTATCTCTGAAAGAGTGCTGAAAATAGCCTCCTGTGAAGCAGGGGAAAGAGCGAAAATGCCACCAAGCTCCGTCATCGACGGCAGAGTTACCTCCAGTGCAGCACTTTTCTGAGGTTGAGAAGTATTTGCCCTCTATCTCTACACCGACGCAAGGCGATACACTCTGAGATTGCTTGGCGAGGTAGTAAAATGCAACTTTCAAAACATTCTTTAATAGATAAGTAAAATGGCTCTATTGAATCACTCTTTTAATCCATTCAACCATCCCATTATGTTTTCCATGCCTCAATGGTTAACCCGTAGCCCAGCCTGGCAGGAACATATACCATTCGCAATGTTTCTAGTCAGTGCGCATCAGCCGAATCTTATAGTTGAACTAGGGACTTTACTTGGAGATTCTTATTGCGCGTTTTGTCAGGCAGTTAAGGCTTTGAAACTGAATACCAAATGCTACGCTGTAGATACTTGGGAAGGTGATGCGCATACAGGGTTGTATGGTAATTCCGTCCTGCAAGAACTTAGAAATCATCACGATCCTCGATATAGCAGCTTCTCTCGTTTGCTTCAATCATATTTTGATGACGCTCTTCCTCATATTGAGGATAATTCAATCGACATACTACATATCGATGGTTTGCATACATATGATGCGGTCAAACATGATTACGAATCCTGGCTTCCAAAACTCAGTGAAAGAGGAATAATATTATTCCACGATACAAATGTGCGGGAAAAAGATTTTGGAGTTTATAAATTGTGGGGAGATCTGAAAAGTATTTACCCACATTTTGAATTTATGCACGGGCATGGCCTGGGAGTTTTGGCAGTCGGCAAAGTTATTTCACCAGATTTGATTACCTTATTTAACTGTTCCCCAGAAGATGCTGCAATCATCCGCGAATTTTTCTTTCAGTTAGGGCAGCGTCTTACTATAAAGAGCTACAGCGTGGAACAAGAGTTAAATCTAAATAAATTGAGTACTCAATTGGACGAAACAGCCCGAAAACTGAGAGTACTGGAATTTAAGCTTAAAGAAATAGAGCGAGAGAAAGACATTGCACTGCTAACAACAAATAATTTGAACGCCCAACTAGACGGAATCACAAACAGCAGCGGCTGGAGATTATTGCAAAAAGCATGGCGAGTCAGGCGATGGCTTCTACCCAATGAAAGCCGCCACTATAAAGCAGTGAAAATTTTTGAGAGATTTATCTGGACTATTTTCAATAAAATTAAGAAACAATCCTCCAACGTTTCTCAAGACGTTTCTCAAACAGAGAATCATATTGTTACTTCTCTCTCCACATCAACTAAGCCGCCAACAATATTTGATTTAAGCACATCAGATTATCTGTCTTGGTTAAAGAGGCATAGCCCTAGTCAAACAAAAGCCAATCAACAATCCAACCTATCAGAACAATTTAGCTATCGTCCTCTAATAAGTGTGGTAACACCTGCATATAATACTATTCCCCATATACTTCAGGCCACAATAGAATCCGTAATCAGACAGACTTACACAAATTGGGAACTATGCATAACAAATGTAGGAGAAACCAATAACAATATATTATTCAATTTTGTTCAGCAAGATAGTCGTATTAAGGTGAAGATGCTCGATGATAACTATGGTATCTCTGATAATACAAATGAAGCTATTAGAATGGCTTCCGGAGATTTCATTGCGCTACTTGATCATGACGATGAACTTGAACCTTCAGCATTATTTGAATATGTTAAATATCTTAATCTGAAGCCAGATACCGATGTCCTATATAGCGATGAAGACAAGCTGGATGAAAATGGAATAAGGTGTGAGCCGTTCTTCAAGCCTGGATGGTCTCCTGAGTATTTTCGTGGCGTCATGTATATTGGTCATTTATTATGTTTTCGTCGCGCCCTGCTTGATCATAGTAGCCTTTTAGATGGCAACTATGATGGTGTTCAGGATTTTGAGTTTATGCTGAGGATCTCAGAAAAAACGTCAAGGATCCGGCACGTACCCAAAATACTGTACCATTGGCGAAAATCTGCTGGGAGTATTGCTCAGGATGTTAACGCAAAGCCAAATATAGGAAACTTGCAAATGGCCGCCGTTAATGCGCATCTAAGACGACTTAACATACCCGGCAAGGCTGAGATTGCCACCCCTCACCATCAACTTTTCATAATTCCGCAGCCGTCACGCCGTAATGAAATGGTGAGCATAATCATTCCAACCAAAGATGCGGCAAATCTGCTGGAGAAATGCTTGACCAGCATCTTTAGTCTTTCCACACATATAAATTTAGAAGTAATGCTTATTGACAATGACACAACTGAACTGGACGCTCTCAAAATAATGGAGAGATTTCCCATTGTCAAAATTGGTTTTCCCGGTCTATTTAATTATTCCAAAGCAAATAATTTAGGAGCCAGTTATGCGAGAGGTGATCACTTATTATTCCTTAACAATGATACTGAAGTAATTACTCCAGACTGGATTGAAACTCTGTTACTTTACTCTATCCAAAATGACGTTGGCGCAGTAGGCGGCTTATTGCTTTATCCGGATAAGTCTATCCAACACGCAGGAATAATTCTTGGTCCACGCGGAACTGCAGATCATTTAATGAGAGGTTTCGACGCTAATTCTACTGGTTACGCAGGGTCCTTAATATGCACCAGGGAAGTTACGGCTGTTACTGCTGCCTGTATGATGATCAAGAGGGATTTATTTGAGAAAATAGGTGAATTCAATGAACATTATTTTACTCATTACCAAGATATAGATTTATGTTTAAAACTTAGAGAGCTTGGAAAGAGAAACATTATCACCCCCAGAGCCAAACTTGTGCATCACGAATCCAAGACCAGGCGAGATTATTATGACTATGTTGACTATTCTTTACTGTTAGATCAATGGCAGGAAGTAATTGAACAAGGTGATCCTTACTATAATCCTAATTTTGATCCCCATTCTTGTGATTATACGGTTCGCATACTGAGCTAAACCATCAGACCGACCATGGAAAATATATTATTCGTAATTGATAGAAATTTTCTGTCAAATAGCGCAGTGCATGTGCATTCGTTTGCGAATCATCTGGCTTTATCCGGTTTTCAATGTATTGTTGCTGTACCCGATGGAAAGGATTCTGCCACAAAGCTGGGTGATGTTTATTATCAACCTATTGAGTATAAACAAATCGAGAATCTGCCGGTGTTATATCCCAACGGAGGTGGTCCTGATATTATCCATTGCTGGACACCGCGGGAAATCGTCAGAAAGCTTTGTGACAAGCTTTTTTCACTGTATGAGTTCAAGTTGCTGATCCATCTTGAGGATAATGAAGAATTGCTGACGCAAAGATTCGCGCAGACTGAATCTCTTTCGGATACTTGGTCTCATCCGGTGCGCTATCGGGATTTTCTGAACAAAGCTGATGGAATAACTGTAATCATTGAAGAATTGAAAGCGTTCGTCCCTTCAGATAAACCAACACTGACGTTATGGCCTGGAGTAAATTTCAAAGAGTTTTTCCCTCGCCCCCCCAGTCCTGATCTGATAAGCAAATTGCAATTACCATTGAATAGTGTCGTTATTGTATACACTGGAAATGTACACGCAGCGAATGCCACTGAAGTTCGCAGTTTATACCTTGCAGTGGCGATGCTTAATCGAGAAGGTACACCTACCTTCCTGGTTCGAACGGGTGAAAACTACCTGGATTTTCTGGGCGATTATGGAAGGTGGGTAAAGCCGTACTGTGCAGAACTTGGCTTTGTTGACCGCTCGCAAATTCCGGAAATCCTGGCGCTCGCCGATATTCTGATACAACCTGGAAAAGCAGATGAATTTAACAAATACAGATTCCCCTCTAAACTTCCCGAGTTCATGGCAATGGGTAAACCCTTAATCTTACCTGCTGTTAATATTGGATGTCTGTTAAAAAACGGGGAACAAGCCATTGTTTTAGAAAAAGCCGATGCAATTAACATCGTAGAGGCGGTAAAAAAAGCCATCGTTTCGCAAGAGCTGATGCATCAGATTTCAGACGGAGCACTAAAATTTGCCAGAGAACATTTTTCCTGGGAAAAGCAAAGCAATAAGTTGAAGAATTTCTATTGGGAAATTATGTCAAAATAAGAGGCGTTTTTAGAAATCGGTACTCCCTACTGGATTTTTGAAGTAATTGCCGCGTTGTAAGTTAGCAGTTCTCTGAGCGTCCAGCAGTGATCGCTCAGGCCAGCGGCTTGCGCTGGTGTCTGACCTTTCAATGTGCCGTGTTTC
>JBFWNG010000024.1:351-23508 GCA_050251195.1 Oligoflexales bacterium | reverse complement strand
ACAGTGCAGTCCTTACCGGAAGCCGTGTGGATTAACCGCCCGCAACCGCTGCTGGAGGCGGGCGAAGAGCCTTCTTTTGGAGTCTAAATTTTTCGCCGAGGTGTCTCAAAACTATTGTCACATTCCGAAAGTCGTTGCTAGCGTTGCGCCAGCAACAAAGGCAGTGGCAAAGATTGTAGCAGCGCCTGTGAAAGTCGCTGAACAAGCAATTAATACCGTCAATCAGACGATCACAGCGACAAAAATTGCGGCAAGAGCGGTCAAAGAAGGGGTAAAGGAAGAACTTGGACTTGGGCAAAAGTCAGAATTCAAAATGAAAATTGGTGGTAAGTCGGCAATTGTCAAAACTCCGACGCCGATGACACAGGCTGAATTTAATAACAAATTGAAAAATGACCCAAGCTTCAAAAAGATGATCGCACGGAGCTATCAAAAACAGCATCAAGAAGAACAAGTTCCACAACCGCCACCCCCTACGCCCAAGCAATCGCGCTGAAGAAGAGACTGAACGAACCTGAAAGGACGGTGAACCCGAATTGAAAAAAGTTGCGATCCTCACGCTTATTTTGCTCTTTGCTGCTTGCCGGTCATTGTCCGAGAAGAAGGGCGATGCGGTTGTCAATGTTCCAGCGGAGAGGCCAGCCCCGACGAATGCGGAGATCGAAACAGAAGGCAAAAAGCTATTGGAAAAGGCCTTTAGTAAATGCGAGAACACACAAAATAAAGACCTAACATATGGCTTTGCTTACGACGAAGTAGATAAGCGCGCTTATCTATTAGAGATCGATAGTTTTCGTTATGAACCGATACCAAGAGTCCCGGAACCTACTCCGAAAGAAAAAGCTGAAGGGCTTGATTGGATTGGAACTTTTGTTGTGACTGCCGAACTTACAGGCAAGTATGACATTCTTAACAGGCGCTGGATTTACGTGGAGGGCGCTGGATTTCAAAAAGCGGGAAAGGAAAAAGCAACATCAGTTTGGAATTTTCCTCTCACCAAAGAAAAAGGCGTATGGAAATGCAATGAGTGCTCAAAATATACCGCACTTGATTGCGTGAAAGTAAAAGAGCTAGCAGAAGAGACGCCGCGTTATTAGAAGTGAGTAGAGCGTATGAGGAGTCAGAAAGCATACTTAGCATCATTTTTGTTAGCATTCGCATTTCTTGCTATATGCACATTGTTAACTGGGTGTGCGACATCTACAAAACAGCAAAAGCTGACGAGGCTTCCATACCAGATTAGCACCATACTTGAAGTCAGAGATGAGATCACAAGCAAAATGGATAGTGTGTTTCAGAAGTGCGGTGAGGATGGAAAAGAATCCAGGTTCGCTATGTACGAGGGCAGGCTGTTTCAGTTTGACAATTTACATTGGGAAACCGTTGTTGAAGGGCGAGATTACTTTGACAGCGATCACTTAAACGACATTTCTTTTCGCGGCGCAATAAAGCTAATTCCTCTAAAAGAAGTGCCTGCGGAAGAAACGCGCCAGTTGCCCTATAGAGAATATGACATCAACCAAAAGAAATGGGGTAATTTTGAGCCATTTGGTTTTGTTGAAGGCGCAATGGTAGAGGTCACAAAGAAAGGTCAATCGCCAGCGTCTTTTACCTCTGCTTATACATCACCAAATTTACCTTGTGCGGCATTACTGTCAAAGCAGCCTATTGTGAGGAGTGACAGTACCAGTACTCATACTGGTTACAACGAACAGAAGAAAGTAAAAGAAACAAGTTTGAAACGAGCGAGCAAGCCGCAAATTCTGCATATCAAAAAAGCCAAGTACACAGAAGAAGCTAGAGAAAATAAGGTTCAAGGCGAAGTCGTGTTGAGCGTTATCCTTTCCGCGGATGGAAAGATAGCGAACGTTGAAGTGCTCAAAGGTCTTCCTTATGGTCTCACAGAAAACGCTATCAAGGCAGCCCAGCAGATTCGCTTCCGACCAGCAACCAAGAACGGCCAGGCGGTTAGCGTGCGTCAGAAATTGGTTTATGGTTTTACATTGTACTAGAGGTTTGATATGTCAAAAGTATTTAATCTTGCGTATTACAATGGCAAATCAATGTTAGGCGGGATTTTAGCATTTATCATAAGCTTCATCCTGCAAGTAAGGCTCTTCTATTTAGTTGCGGTGCGCATAGTAGATACCGGTTCTCAGGAGAAAAGCGGGTGGGAATGGTTTGTGATTGCTGTTATAGCCCTTGGAATGTTGTTCGCCTGTTTTTATGGCGCTATTGAAGGAAAGGATATTTGGAGAAACGCCTATAATAGAAGCGTCCTTACAAATGTGAAGATGCCGCTTACGCAAAGCATTTTGCGTCTTGCGTCGTTTCTTCTGATTTTGCTTTTGATCCCATATCTCGCGGTTCAGGTGCTGACGCTAATTGGAGTTGCACAGATTAAGCTATGGGGCTTGGTTGTTAAGGGAAGCGTGTTCTTTTTTTTGTTTAGTCTTGTTGCTGTTGTCGGAAGAGAGACAATCTTTTCAATTGTAGAGGAGCGTCATTCGGAACAGTGGTCATTTACAGCAAACGTCTTTGAAAGCGCTTTTCGAGCAAAGAAAGAAGAAAGCACAAAATGATTTTCTTCAAGAAAAGTACAACTGTTGGGCAGTATCAGTATTCATTGCCTGCCGTGATAATTGTGGCTGCGCTAGCAGTGCTCGGTTCGATCATCGTAGATCGCTTTGTTTATAGTGAAAACGAAAATATGACTGATCTTTGGGTTGCAGCTTTTGAAAACCCTATTCCTGTAAAAGCTGACCCAACGCCCACTCCCGTTCCCAACCGGATCAAAATTTTAGCGGAGCAATTAAAAGAAAAATATTTTCAATCAAAATGTGATAGCGGGATAAGTTACGTCAGCAAGGAAGCATATCGCGGCATTGAACTCATTGAGATAAAAGACCTAAAAATGATTATTGAAGGGGCAGAAGCAAGCGAGTTTGATAAGGTCAATAACAAACTCGAATGGTCAGGAACAATCACGTTTAAGGTTAAGTTAGAGCGTAGGGCATATTGGTCCAGAGAGGAACCCTCGAAAACGATGTTTGACGACTGGAGGCAGTTTGAATATGACATTCTCAGATTTGGCGTATGGCTTCGTAACGGCAAGGAAGGGCACAACGAAGCACCAGGATACAACACAGCACCAACTTGTGATCAGGTTCGACAAATTAAGTCTGTGGCATTGGCAAATAGTCGTAAATAAGCGGTCAAGGCGCTGTAAGAAGCTGTGATGCAGAGGCTGTCAAAATGCAAAAAAGCAGAGCATTCTTAACAGTTATCATAGGGACGACTGCCTTGATAGGGGGAGGCTGTCTGAACGACAAGCAGCCTAAAATCCGATCTGTTCTTTACAATATGGAAACAGTGCTTGAAGGCAGAGCTGAAATCGAAAAAAAGTTCAATAGCACATTTTCTAAATGCAAAGATAAGGGAAGAGAAAGAATGTTCGTTGTAACGGATGAAGGCCTTACGGAGTTTGATAATCTTGGGCTGGAAATCAGTCTTGAAAATAGAGACTACATTGATGACAGAAATGAACTAGATTTTCACGCAACAGCTCGCCTTGTTCCTAAAAATGAAGTGCCAGCGGAAGAAAGCAAGCAGATTCCTTACCGACGGTTTGACAGGAATAATCGTATATGGGCTACTTTTCAGCCGTTTGATTATGCTAGGGCGGCAACCATTACGGTGAAAAAGGAGAAAGGGAAATGGAGCTTTTGGACTGGCAGGCTTGATGTTTATAGAGCACCTAAGTCTTCTTGCGCCGCTATTATAAATGAAACGCCTCTTGAAGATGATCTATACTCGCTTAGGGAGCTTGAACAAAAGCGCCTTCAGGATGAGTTAGCAAAACAAATGGAGAGTCAGCGAATATCTGAAGAGCAAGAGCGAAGAAGGCGAGAAACAGAGGTATTAGAAGGTGAGCGTAGATTGTATGAGTCTGCACTTGGAAATGCTAAAAGCCTGGCGCATAAAATGCCCCGTTGTGGCAGTAACTTTTTTGCAGTTGATGATGACTTTCTCCGCTCATCAAGGTGTTTTTATAAATTGAGAGATGTGCAAGAGCAAGAGGTTTATCTGAAAAAAGCAGGGTATGTAAAGAACGGGAACGGAGATTTTGACGAGCAGGACAGAGAACCTGAAAAGAAAAAGCCTGTGCCCAAGTTTGTGGGCACAGTAAAACTTATAGCGATTAAAGCCGAAAAGCATTGCTATACGCTAACAAGACATGAACGCAAGCATCTTGATTATGATCAAAGAGTCAGGACAGATATAACTTACACTGTTAATCCGGCAATACAAGACCTTTCGTTTACTGCGATCAGTTTGGCAAAAACAATAACTATTGAATGCAATGGCGATGATTGCTCTATCACCAGTGGTGGGTACTCTCTGCCCTGCGCTGAAATTGTTCAATCATTAAAGCAGCCAAGAACACAGTCTGAAGAAGAGACAAATCAGCGAGGTGAGCTTTTTGAATATATGACACGGCAATTACGCCGTAAGCGATGAATCATCACTTTATATCTTCTACCGTCATTTGCTATGTGCTACGTTTGTGCGCATGGGCAATCCATATTGGCGAGAACGGCACTACAAAGAAAACTGGACGAAGCAAGTTGATATTTCTTACCTCCACCAGCTTCAAATGATCTCAGAAGAGATGAAGAAACGCGCAAAGAATGACGAGGATCGACGACTTGAAGAATGGGCAGACCAAATTCGCCTGATTGTCGCCAGAGCCAACGGTGAAGAAGTGGACATCAAACTGATTGAACACGAGATGCCCGAAGTTTTACCGACGGAAGATGAGATGATCACACTTCCGCCACCACCAAGACCCCGCCGCCTACCCAAGCCGAGCGAGAGAGCCAGCACCTAAACACGACCAACTGACACACGATCCGGATCGCCCAGGAAGCCCACTTCCCTACCGCCCCATAGCAACACATAACGTCCTTTATGTGTTGCCATACGAAAGAGATTACGCGTATGATTTTGCAGGCGCTGTCTGTAAAATCGCCGACCGCACGACGGCGGCCAGCGGCGGATGATGAGGCCGACCAGCTCGCAAAGTCTGGGTTTTGAGGGATACCAGAGCATAGGCGGCATCAAGAAAACGCGGCAGAGGGCATTTATGAAAGGCGAAATTCAACGATGAAGACCAAAACGGCACTGATAACGGTCAAAGAGGCGTCTTTGGCGAAGAGACAAGAGAGCCAGGCGCTGATCGTTCCCCAGATCATTACCAATGAAGGCGAGAAGACAACCAAGCGGTTTTTGGAGTTTTTTACGGCGAACATCCGAAACCCCAACACCAGGCTTTCGTATGCTCGCGCCGTCACGCAGTTTTTGACCTGGTACGAGGAGCACGGGGGGGCGGCTTTAGAGAAGATCGAGCCGATGATCGTAGCGGTCTACATCGAAAAGCTGACCCAGGAGCGATCCGCCCAGACGGTCAAGCAACACTTGGCGGCGATCCGGATGCTGTTTGACTGGCTGGTGATTGGGCAAGCTTTGCCGTTTAATCCGGCGGCCAGTGTCCGGGGGCCGAAATACTCATACAAGCAAGGCAAAACGCCGGTGCTTCCGGTGGATGAGATGCGGCGGTTTTTAGAGCGGATCGACACATCAACTTTGATCGGGCTTCGAGATCGAGCCTTGATCGGTTTAATGGTCTATTCCTTTGCGCGAGTCTCTGCCGTCATTGGAATGAAGGTTAAAGACTATTACGCCAAAGGCAAGCGGCATTTTGTCGGGTTACACGAGAAAGGCGGCAAGTATCACGAAGTGCCTGTTCATCACAAAGCCGAGGATTTTCTTGATGCGTATTTAGAAGCTGCCGGCATTGCCGGCAGCAAGAACGCGGCGCTTTTCCAAAGCGCCGGCGGCAAAGGTCGAGGGCTGAACGGCAAAGCCATGAGCCGTTTTGACGCCTGGGCAATGGTGAAGCGAAGGGCGAAAGAGGCAGGGATTACAGCAGAGATTTCGCCGCATTCGTTCCGGGCGACGGGGATCACAGCCTACTTGGAGAACGGCGGAACGATTGAGCACGCGCAGCAGATCGCAGCGCACGAGTCGCCCAGGACGACAAAGCTTTATGATCGGACGAACGATCAGATCACGCTTGATGAGATTGAGCGGATCGCCATCTAAATACACAAGACGGGTTCCTGCGATTTCGTTGCTTTTTTTCTTGGGGCTGGCGCTTGTCTCGCGGTAAACTCGCCCTGCCATTGCCTCTACTTTTCGTTATATTAGATATACGAATTAGGTAGCCAAGCTTGATCCGCAAAATTATGTCTTTAGTTGAAAAGAAGCTGCATCGAAATGTACTGAGACAAATTACTGAGTCAGGAAATTTTCTTCCCCCTGATGAAGTTATCCTGTCTTGGAATGACGCGTTTTCTCTAATTGCCGAAAACCCAGAGAAGGAAAGAAAAGGTTTGAGAAGCCCGCAATTAGGGGCAATCTATGCTTCATTGGCTCATTGGACATACTCCGATCAGGTAGCAACCGTCGTTATGCCTACAGGAACAGGCAAGACAGAAACAATGCTTTCATTGCTTCTTCTGACTAAATGCCAAAAATTATTAGTAATCGTGCCCACTGATCCGTTGCGTGAGCAAATAGCAAGTAAATTTATAGAGCTTGGTCTATTGAAAACCTTTGGTCTTCTAAATAACGCAGCCCTACATCCAATCGTGGGCACCTTAAAGAAACGATTTTCAAATGCTGATGAAGCAAAAGAGTTCGTTGCTAATTGCAATGTTATTGTGACAACAGCAAGCTTGTTAGCAGGTATATCTGGAGAGGTCTTTGATGCTTTTATTAAGGATATATCTTATGTCTTTATAGATGAGGCGCATCACGCAGAGGCAAAAACGTGGTTTGAAATTCGCGACAAATTCAAAGAGAAAAAAGTTCTTCAGTTCACAGCAACCCCATATCGTAATGATGGTAAAAAATCGAAAGCAGAGATCATTTATTCCTACCCTTTAAGAAAAGCTCAGCAAGAAGGCTATTTCAAAAAGATTGAATTTATTGCCGTTTCAGAATATGACCAAAAACAAGCCGATAAAGTGATTGCTGAAAAAGCCGTTGAGCTACTGAGAGCAGATAGAGTCAAGTATCCACATATACTACTAGCAAGAGTTGAAACAAAGTCTCGTGCAGATGAAGTGTTTAAAATATATGAGCAATATACGGATCTGAAAGTTGCGAAGATTTATTCAGGTCTTAAGGATAAAGAAAATGTCAAACGAGCGATAACAAACAAAGAATATCAAGTTGTAGTGTGCGTAGACATGCTAGGAGAAGGTTTTGATTTACCAGAACTCAAAATAGCAGCTTTCCATGACGTAAAGAAAAGCCTTCCGACCACGATTCAATTTACCGGCAGGTTCACACGCACGAAGTACGATCAGGCATTAGGAAGCGCAAAAATTATTGTCAACCTTGCAGGGTTAAGAGTAAAGGACAATGAGTTAGATGCGTTATATGCTCAAGACAATGACTGGAATGAGCTATTACCACGAATTAGTGAGAACAGGACACAGAAGGAGAAAGATTTTCAGGAGATCATTGCTGGCTTTAATAATATCGAAGATTTTATTGTGTCGCTACGCACTCTAAAGCCCGCGATGAGCACGGTGATTTATAAAAATCACTGTGCGGGATGGAACCCCAAAAGCCTTGAAGACGACTTGAAAGCCAGCGGACAATATGAAGTGGTCAAAGCCATAATCAACAATGACAAGAAGACCCTTATAGTAATCACAGCAGAACGGTCGCCTCAAAAATGGACTGACAGTTCAGATATTTTCAATCTGAATTGGAGGTTTTTTTTGATTCATTGGAATGAATCACAAGGCTTATTATTTATTCATAGTTCTGATAATGATGGGTTTCACGAGGCAGTAGCCGAAACAGTTATAGGCGAGGTCGCTGAAAAGATAGATGGCCAAAACATCGGACAGGTTTTCAGATGCTTGGATGGCGTCAAAAGATTTAAGCTCCAAAATGTTGGCCTCGTCCAGCTATTAGGGAAACTGATCAGGTTTCAGATGAGCGTGGGAACTGATATTGAGCCTGCTCTAACTAAGGCTCAAATCAGTCGAGCGAGGAAGTCACATGTTTTCGGTGTTGGGTATGAAAATGGTAATCAGATCACCATCGGATGCTCTTATAAAGGTCGGATTTGGTCACAAATAAGAGACGATATAGATGAGTTTGTTAAGTGGTGCCAAAACATAGGAAGGAAGATTTTAGACGACACCATTGACCCTGAACAGGTATTAAGAGGCGCGATAGTTCCAAAGTCTGTTAGTGATCGCCCGCCTATTTTTCCGGTCTGTATAGATTGGCATAGCACGATGTATCAAGCATCAGAAGACCGCTACCTATTTAGAGTTGAGGAGAATGAGTATAGCTTTTATAACTCTGAATTGGTCTTATTAGACCCATCAACAACGGGTAATATCAAGTTTGGCTTGGAGTGCAGCAATAACGTAATTGCTCGTTTTGAACTCCAGATATTCCCTATTAATGAAGAATATAACGATTTTAGAATCATCCAGATTAACCCTGATAAGCCTGTGCATGTGCTATATGGCAGACAGGAAGTTGACCTGGAAAAGTTCTTTTATGACTATACCCCTGAAATTTGGTTTGCTGACGGATCGGTTCTTGAGGGCAGCGCCCTAAGTAAGTTGCAAGAGGACACCGAGCCTTATCCAAGAGACAAAATCATCTCTTGGGATTGGACAGGGGTAAATTTAAGAAGTGAATCACAAGGCGTTGATCCAAAAATAACCGACTCGATTCAGTATCGCTGTATTGAGAATTTGAAAAAACAAGACTATGACATAATTTATGATGACGATTATTCAGGCGAAATTGCGGACATTATCACGATAAAAAAGACAGATACTAGAATTTTGGTTGAGTTGTACCACCTGAAATGGGCAATAGAGGGAAGGATCAGTAAGGAAATCAAAAATTTATATGAAGTTTGTGGGCAAGCGCAAAAGTCTATTCATTGGAAATTCAAGGAAGGAAGAGAACTTGTTGAACATTTGCTGCGGCGACAAACCAAATCTTATATGGGCAAACAATGCCCACGGCTAGCAAAAGGGACGGAGCAAGATTTAAGAAACCTTCTCAAGCTGGCAAAGCATAATCTTCCGCTTGAATTCAAAATTTATATCGTTCAGCCTGCAATCCCGAAACTTGACGCAACGCAAGAACAATTGACCCTTTTAGGAGTGACCGAAACTTATCTGAGGGAAAAAGCACAAATTGAACTTGCCGTCATTGGGAGTGATGGAACAGTAAAACGTCAAGCAAAAGCCAAAAGAAGTCCATAAGCAAGGGACGCTAGAGTCTTTGCCCATTCTTGATGTTTAGGCTGACAACAGCAGGATAAAGCCGTCTAGCTAAAACTGTTTCCATTTGCTAGGTATATATACCTAGCAAATGGAAACAGTTGACAACCCCGCCATTCTAGGTATATATACCTAGAATGGCGGCAAAACGAATCGAACAGGCAAAAAAGCATATTGAAGAGACTCTTGCTCAAACGCAAGTTAAAGCCTTTCGTTCTCAGCAAATCAGAGACATCTTTAACGACAACAAGGAACGGTGGAGATTGCCCAAGAATTTGGGCAAGGCTTCGTTTGTAGACTTTTTGCTTGAGAATCAGATTCTGACCGAGGTTTTACTTTGCCCCCCAAACTATCCGCACATTCAAGAGCGGCGATACTTGTTTGACTCCCCTTCCCCGTATGCTGTAGCCGTATCGCTTAGAAAGAATGCCTATCTTACGCACGGAAGCGCCGTCTTTTTGCACGGCCTCACAGATGAAATCCCAAAGACCATCTACATCAACTATGAACAAAGCTCCAAAAAGCCTTCGGGCGGAAAGCTTTCGCAAGAGGCGATAGATCGCGCTTTTGCCAATAATCAGCGCCAATCAAATTTCGTCTTTGAATACGAAGATTTCAAGATCATGCTGATCAACGGCAAATACACAAATCGGCTTGAAGTTGGAACCGTGCAAACGCAAAAGGATGAGGTCTTGCCTGTCACAAAGATCGAAAGAACGCTGATTGATATTACAGTGCGCCCAAGTTATGCAGGTGGCGTTTATCAAGTACTCAAAGCCTTTGAGACCGCCAAAGACAGAGTTTCCGCCAACACACTGGTTGCCACCCTTAAAAAGCTTGCCTACGTTTACCCGTATCACCAGGCCATCGGGTTTTATATGGAGAGAGCTGGCTACGCAGAAGGCCAATGGTCACGGCTTCTAAAGCTCAAAAGCGACTTTGATTTTTATCTTGCCAATAAGCTGCCCAAAGATCGGGAGTACAACAAGCGATGGCGGCTATATCACCCCAAGGGTTTTTAGTCTGCCAACCAAGACCACGACAAAATCAAAATAGAAATCAAACGGTTCAAGCCTGCCCGTTGCCGACTGTTGCACGGCAGGCCAGTCAACGGCGTGAAAATCACGGGTTTCTGCGATCTTGGACAGAAGCCAAAGAGGGACTTCTTTTGCCTCAAAGATGTGTTTCAAAAGCTCGACATTTTCAGGCGTTGTCAGATCAAGAGCGCCAGCTTTGATGATCGTATGAATGTCGTAGAAATCACGCGCGCGGGCTTTTGAATACGGGCGATGCTGGTACTCCGGCATTTGCTGACAGATGGCGCGAAGCTTTTCAATGGCGATCATCGGCAACGAGTAAACGTAGATCGTGTAGTCATCAAGTTCAGCTTCTTGCTTTGGCTGGCAGAACTCATATTTTGAAATGTCAATTTTGAAGACGCGCCTTTGTTCATTGCCAATAAGAAGCGCGCTTCGTTGCAGCAGACCAAGATCGTTTTTGTTTTGATCGTAGTGAGCGCGGGTTGTGAGTTTGAATTCGATCAGGTAGCCGCCCCAGCGAGCACTTTGGCCCGGTCTTAATCGTGAAGGCTTGGGCGAAAACTTCTCATCAAAGACGATGAGGCCAGCAGAATCGAAGCGGTCTTTTAAGCTGGCAAAGATGCGTTTCTTGGCATCCTCTACATCGTCGAAATCGTCAGGAATTGAAACGTCAATATCAACAGAGCTTCGCATTCCAATGCTGTGAACCAAGTTCAAAGCATTGCCGCCTTTCAAAACAAACTTTTCCATCAGCTTGTCATCGGCAAATAAGGCAATGATGACAAGGCGTCTGATCTCCGCTAAATCCATCATAACATTAGATCATGATGGGTAGGGTTTGGCGAGATAGTATTCTCGTCGTTCAATCGTTCCGCTCCGAAGAATTCCCTTCCCTTCTTGCCTCTAATTTCGCAGCTAGGGCTTTCAGTAGATGATTGCATTTTGATATTATTTCAATATCTCTCTGATTGCATTTTGATATTGCAGTCTTTATACTCTTTTCGTTCGGAAACCGAACGCATCGCAAAAAAAGGCCTGCCGAATGTTTGCACCATTCAGCAAGCCTTTAAGAATCAATCACCGCGAGAGTTTAGAGGACAGACGCGGCTATGATTCGGGGATATTATCTAGGTCTCTTCCCTTCCCCGTCTACCCGTACCCGTCAAAAATCTCTCGCCATTTGGCCAATAGAAAGGACGGTCAACAATGGCGCTTTCACTGCTCAACAGCAACTCATCAAGCAACGCAATCTCTGACATCAAGAAAAACCTCAAAGGCATGTTTTCAAAGACGCATCCCGCCGCCTTAATCGCCTGGGGGATCGTTGGCTTGATTCTCCTTGCTGGAGTCATTTTCACTGGCTATCACAACTGGAATCTCTTTTCACGAGGAGCGCAAACCGATTTTGGGCGCACCTTTGCCGCGATCCCTCCCCTTTTGCTCGATGGCTCAATTGTGCTCTTGCTCATCCTCTTGCTGACATATTTCCGCGACCGCCTGCAATGGTGGATTGCCGTTCTCTTCAACGCGGTTCTTTTCATCATCGTTGGAGTGAACACCAGCCTTGATTATTCGCTGGCCACCGGCGAGCCGCTAAGCGACGGGATGCGGCTTTATCTTCGCTGGGGCATTGTCTGGTCTTTTCTTTTAGCCTTTATCGGCTGGGAGCTGATCATTCATCTTGACCCGCACCACAAGCGCCAATCAGCGCGCGCCCAGGTTGAGGAGGAAGCCGAGCAGGAAACGCACGACCTTGAGCTTGAGATTTTGAAAATGGAACTCAAGCAGAAAAAGGATGATCTCGAATACGAAAAGAAAATTCAGGAACGGATGCACGCATCCCGCATGAAAGCCGCTGAGAGCGACGAAGTAGAAGGCGCGCTGATTGATTTTGAAAAAGGCGAGGCTATCAACAAGGCTAAAAAGATTCGGGGCGTTCTCCCAAAAGCCTAAAGCCGCTAGATGCGCCCACACTGGCGGCAGCAGTTGGAACGGGCAGCACTTCCCCGCCCCAACAAGTGGCGATCAGGAAAGCGAAAAACGCCACACCGCTTCAATCTGGAACGGATTCCAGAAAGAAGAATTCCGCAGCCACTGGAACGGGTTCCAGTTCGCTTTTACCGACCGATGACGACGAGAAAAAGTCTCTCACCGTTGGCCGCTACCAGTTTAGAAAGGACGGCGCGGGATGGGAATGCCGCGAGATCATCGGCAAAGGAGCGAGCAGAAAGCGCCCCTACTTGGCGCACCTATCCCGCACCAGATACGAGAACATGCAGGAGGCAGCCACCACGACCGACGATCTACAAGAGCGGCTTATCGCCTGGGCCGACGAGCAACGAGCCAGAAAACGGAACGGGTAACGCCCCCCTACCCGTTCCAGTCTTACCGCGTCTGATAATGCGTAGCAATTTACCCCGTTCCACTTCACAAAAACCCTTGTCCATGTTGATATTAGACTGATAGCATCTTGAAATCAGTCTAATATCAACACATAGGGGGCTTTATGATTATCGTCTGTGGAGGCATCAAAGGCGGATCGGGCAAAACGACCGTTGCCACAAATCTTGCTGTCATCAGATCGGGACAGGGAAGCGATGTTTTGCTGATTGATGCCGACGATCAGGAAACCGCAACCGATTTTACGACTCAACGAAGCGAGCACCGAGACGGAGAAGCGGGATACACGAGCATCAAACTCACGGGCGCAGGCGTGAGGAATCAGACGCAGCGGCTAAAAGAGAAATATCAAGACATCATCATTGATACTGGCGGAAGAGACACCGCCAGCCAGAGAGCCGCCCTGAGTGTGGCTGATGTGCTTTTAGTGCCGTTTGTCCCACGCTCTTTTGACGTGTGGACAATTGAGAAAGTCTCTGAACTTGTAGCCGAGATGCGACAGGCCAATCCTGCATTGAAGGCTTTTACATTCATCAACAGAGCCGATCCGCGCGGTCACGACAACGACGAGGCCGCCGATGTCCTAAGAGAAGCCCAAGAGCTGAAATTTATTGAGACGCCTTTAGGGAACAGAAAGGCCTTCGGGAACGCCGCCGCCACGGGGCTTGCAGTGACGGAGCT
Source organism: Oligoflexales bacterium (assembly GCA_050251195.1). Classification (GTDB taxonomy): domain Bacteria; phylum Bdellovibrionota_B; class Oligoflexia; order Oligoflexales; family Oligoflexaceae; genus JBFWNG01. Next base: position 9,992 of record JBFWNG010000024.1, on the reverse strand, counting down.
AAAACCCGAAGACGAAAAGGCGTCAGAAGAGATGATGATATTAATTAAATATCTTTTTAATATCAAATAGATATTACATTGCTATCAAAAGGGGCGGATATGGCAATCACTCGAAAACCAAAGAAAATCACGGAGCCAAAACCGGCAAAAGCAAAGAAGGCCGCTGTAGATGTGGCAGCACTCATCAATAAAGGCGGATCGACAGTGCAGAACAGCAACGAGAAAACCGAAGAAAAGCCAGTCATTCAAAGAGTTCCCGAATCAATTTTGAAACGGGTAGATGAAGCTGTGGCGGCGCGACGTGTAAAGACATCCCGCAATACATGGATCAACGAGGCAATTCTTGATTTACTTGAAAAAGAAGGCTTCTAATATCATAATGATTGCAATCTGATATCATAACGAAATCACAACCTAACCGTTATCAGACGCACGAAGAGATACACCTTATGGCAAACAGGGTGACGTAAAACGGGAGACGAAGTGACGTACTTCGGGAGACAAAGCGACGTAAAACGAGAGACGATGCGACGTACTTCGGGAGACGAAACGACGTAAAACGGGAGACGAAGTGACGTACTTCGGGAGACAAAGCGACGTAAAACGAGAGACGCCAAAGAATAAAAAGGCTTGCTAAACCCTTAATTTTCAAGTCATTATCATAAGCACGCGGAACACCGACTATTTAGACTATAAGAGACAACAACAACTAGGATTTTAGACAACAACAACAGAGCAAGTCTCAGCAGTGATTTTACTAGACCTTAGAAAGGTTTGTTGTTGTTGCTTTTCAAAAGAGGTTTGAATGAAAAGGGAACCCAAAGCCATAGCCAACTTACAGCCAGGTCACGACGAACCCCAGGAGATGGCTCATGTCATCCCGATCCGCACAGAGACAGTTTTAAGCCAATATCCAATTCACCGATTGAGCAAAGGGAGCGAGCCGCTGGAGGTTTGCATCACCACAGCCAATGATCGAGGCAAGGTCTCCACTGTTTGGGAAGTCTCAGCCAACCGCAAATATGGAGAGCCAGGAATTCTTGCGTATAAACTCGATACGCTTTTCATCAACCGCTTGATCGATGATTTGCGGCCAGATATTCCCGAAGTCATAAAGCTCGGAAGTTTGCGTGATGTGTGTAAAGAACTCGGAACCACTCGCAACACCGACGACATCAAGCGCGCTCTTTACCAAAACGCTTTTGCCGCCATCACTGCAAAACTCGAATACACAGGCCACGACGGAACCAAGAGACGCTTTGAGTTTGGCTCGACTCGCTACGCTGTTGTTTTCACCGGCGAGACTTTGCCAAACGGCCAAAAAGCCGATGCGGTTTATATCGTGCTAAATCCCATCTTTCGTGAAGTTCTACGGTTCGCAAAGACACGCCCGCTTGATTACAAATACTTGCGCGAGCTCCCGCCATCAGCGCAAAGACTCTACGAACTCATCAGCCCCAAAATCTTTGCCGCCATCAACAATGGCAACGACCGAGCAAAATATCTGTACTCTGATCTTTGCCGCTTTGCGCCCCTTACTCGATATGACCAATGGGAGAAGGTGAAAAAGCAGCTCTACAAAATTCATCAGCCTCACAAGGCAAGCGGATATCTTGCAAAGATTGAGTTTGAAGAGACCCTCGACAAAGAGAGCAAGCCTGACTGGCTGATCTGGTATACGCCCGGAAGACGTGCAAAGGCTGAATTCAAGAGATTCAACACCAAAGAGGGAAGGGAACTTGATAAACAGCAGCGCCGGCAGCGCCCACACCTTGTGACCGTTGAAATACTAAAGCCCGCAGTGATTGAAGGTGTTATCAGCACCGAACATGACAATCAAGAATCATCGCTCATCAAACGCTTGGTTGATGCCGGAGTGACTGAGAGCGTAGCGCGTGAACTTGTGGGGAGGGATGCCACAGAGTGCGAGAAGCAGCTTGAGTTTTTGCCTTATCGTGACCGCGTGAAGGATAAAGGCGGCTATCTTGTGCGAGCGATCCGCGACCGCTATGCAATGCCGTCGAAGATGGAAGAGTCAAAGCGCAAGGAGCAAGAGACCCACGATCGAGCGGAGCGATTCAAAAAGCACGAGGAAGAGCAGGCCCGCCAGAGAGCCGGAGAAACTTACGCGCAATTTTTTGAGCCAACCTTTAGAGCGTTTCAACGGCAAGAGCTTACAATCATTGAGCAGGAGCACCGCAAAGAGTACGCGGCCTTCAAAGCCTATTTTGATGCTGCCCACGGCAAAGGCGCAAAGATGATCACCGGCAAACGCCAGCGTGAATGGTTCACGCTTCGCAAAGCGGCTGAATTTTTCAACGAGAAACGGTCAGAGCTTGGGCTAACCATCACCGCCTTTGATGAGTGGGACGCCGAGCACAACCCCGATCGCTGCGATCCGTTGGAATGGTACAAAGCCGATCCACAGGGAATTTTTGAAGAGCTTGACCGACGATATAAAACCGACGACTAGAGGGCGCGCCATAACGCCCAGGACGGTCAGCAACAAGCCAAAGGCGGCACAGGGTAGGGAATGAATAGACCAGAGCAAGACAACCGCCTTAACGGTCAAATTTGAAGCTCTGGGGCGGCATCGAAGATCGCCCAGCCATCGCCCGCACTATGTCGTTGCGGTCGAGCACAGAGCACTAAAACTGCCCCCTATCTGCCGCTCTTCAGAGTCGCCAGCTCCTGCGAGCTGGCGACTCTGAAGACAAGCCACAACCCCGGCAAGATGGAGCCAAAACCAGCAACAGGGAATAAGCCCACACCTGACGCACCACAATGCATACAAAACCTTTCATTTTTTGGATAAGTGGCTGTAAAATTAAGGCAAATAAGCGCATACAGATAGAAAAGATTTAGGGTTGCGGCATTTTTCATTTTCTGAGCATTGTAAAGACGAATATCGAGGGCAGATTTCCTGCCCGCAATTGCACGCAGAACAGAGTTCTAAAACCGTATGAGTCACACGATCAGTTTCCGAATTGATGATCACTATTTAGCCAAGCTCGACGCCAAAGCAAAACAGGGCGAGAGCCTGCACGAGAGAGCAAGGCGCGTTTTGATAGATGCGCTCGATGCCGAAGGGCAAGAAGAGATCAAAGAAGGAGTCAAAGAATTGTCCGGCAAGGTGGACTCCCTTCAATATGACCTGGCTTTAGCCGTCGAAGCCTTGCTTGTGACGGCGGGCAATTTTCCAAAGGACAAGGCGCGGGATTGGGTGAACCGAAATTTAAGAGAAAGGTGATCGCCTGATGCTGTCAATTGGCAGAGCAAGCGGCGGGTATTATGCAAGCCTTGCCCAGGAGGACTATTACCACCAAGGGGGCGAGCCGCCGGGCCGTTGGCATGGGCAGGGAGCAAAGGCGCTGGGACTCTCCGGGCAAGTGGATAAAGATCAGTTTTTGCGTCTTTGTGACGGCTTTTCCCCGACGGGAAAGCCACTTACGCAAAATGCCGGAAAAGAAGATCGGCGCGCAGGCTATGACCTTTGCTTTTCCGCTCCAAAGTCCGTTTCCGTCCTGTGGGCACTTTCGGACGAGAAGACCCGAAAAGAGATTCAAGAAGCGATACACGAAGCGGCAAAAGCAGGGGTTTCGTACCTTGAAAGAGAAGCTGCCTACACAAGACGAGGACACGCCGGAGCAGAGGTTGAGAAATGCAAATTGGCTGTTGCCATGTTTGAACACGGGACCAGCAGAGCGCAAGACCCACAATTGCACGTTCACGCTGTGGCGCTAAATCTTGCGATCCGAGAGGACGGGACAACGGGAGCCATCGAATCAAAAGAACTCTTTCGCCACAAGATGGCAGGCGGTGCGGTGTTTCGAGCCGAGTTTGCAAGCCAGCTTCAACGAAGGCTTGGCGTTGAGATTGTTGCAGGCGTCAAGGACACGTTCGAGATCAAAGGCGTTCCAAAGGAAATTACAGAAGAGTTTTCAAAGCGTCGCGCTGAGATTGAAGGGGCGATGAAGAAAGAGGGAGCCAAAGGCGCAGAGAGAGCAGCGTATTACACGCTCACGACCCGTGAGAAGAAAGAGCACGTTGCAAGAGAGCTTTTGTTTGAAAAGTGGCAAGAGGTTGGAAAAGAGTTCGAGTTTGATCCTCAGAGCGTGATGAATCAAAGGGTTGAGCCACGGGATCGAGGAAAGGAAAAAGCCGTTGCCGTAGAAGAGGCAGTTTTTAAGATCACCCAGGGACAGGCGTTTTTTACGGAGAAAGAGCTTGTAAGGCGCACAGCAGAGGCGGCGCAGACAAGAGGGCTAAACTCAAGAGATGTTTTATCAGCGGTAAGAACATATCTTGACTCTGAGGCAATCCATTTGGGGCAAAGCGGCAATGACCGCTACTACACAACACAAGAGATTGATGCTTTGGAAAAGCGGATGCTTTCCCTTGTTGAGGCGTCAAAACGAATGCGCTACGAACCGGCAAAGACAGAGCAAATTGATTTGCAGCTTGCATTGAACGAGGAGCAGAAAAAGGCGCTTTATCACATCACCCAAAAAGAGGGCGGTGTTTTGGTGGTTTCAGGAATGGCAGGAACTGGGAAAACAACGCTTTTGAATGAGGCGCGCAGAGTCTGGGAGAGTCAGGGTTTTGAAGTTAGAGGCGCGGCGCTCGCAGCAGTTGCGGCAAAGGGGCTGCAAGAGGGAGCTAAGATTGAGAGCACAACGCTTCACAAAACGCTTTTGGAGATCGAGCGCGGGAATCTTAAGCTTTCTGAAAAAACTGTTTTGGTGATTGATGAAGCGGGGATGGTGGGAAGTAGGCAGATGGCGCGAGTTGTTGATGAGATTGCAGCAAGCGGAGCAAGGCTTGTTTTGGTTGGCGATGAAAGGCAGTTGCAACCAATTGAACACGGATCGCCTTTTAAGGCGATAGGGGATCGGCTGGGACGAGCAGAGCTTTCCGACATCAAGCGCCAGCGCGATGAATGGGCAAGGGAAGCGGTCAAAGATTTTGCGGCAGGAAGGGCAGAAAAAGCACTTCAAGCTTTTGCCGAGCGAGGGCAGCTTGTTGTTGCAGATGATAAACAACAGGCGATGAATGCACTCATCAATGATTGGGCAGCAACTGGCAAGAAGAGGGAAGAGAATTTGATTCTTGCCGGAACGAAAGCCGAAACGCGGGCGCTTAATCGAATGGCGCAGGAGATGCGCCAGGTCAAAGAAGAGCTTGGGGAAAAATCAATCAGCGTAAACGGACAGATCGTTTTTGAAAACGACAGAGTGCTTTTTACGAAGAACAAAAAGCTTTATGGCGTGAACAACGGCGATCTTGGAACGGTAAAGAGGGTTGATGAGATGCGCGGCAATCTTACTGTGATTCTCGACAGTGGGCAGCAAGTAAGAATTCCGGTTGCAGCTTACCAAGACATTGAGCTTGGCTATGCCGTCACAACGCACAAAGGGCAGGGAAAGACGGTCAAGCGCGCGTTTGCAATGGTTGGTGGAGAGATGGATCACCGCGAATTTTCTTATGTGCAGATGTCACGAGCGCGGGAAGGGACAAGGATTTATACAGAGAAAGCAGATGTTGGCAGCACGGTTGCAGCGCGGGCAAAAGAGATGAGTAAGTCACGGCAGAAGGTGATGGCGCAGGAGATGAAGAAGGATGTAATCAAAGATTTGCTGATCAATTTTGTACAGCAGCAACAGAAAGGAATCACCCATGACCGTTGATAAGAGGCCATTTGGAGAGAGGCTTGGAAGTTGGGGATTGCCAAGAATGCATGGCATTTCATGGCTTTTTGTAAACCTTTCTTTTTGGGTATGGGTATGCGGCTGGACTCCTAGCTGGCTTAGGTCTTGGTTGCCGCCAATGCCTCACACTCTTAGAAATTTTGCCGCCCCATTTTTGGCGCTGATTGCTGCAATCGTTTTGAGTAGTTTTATCAGAAGAGTTTTGTATAAAGGCATTGAGCCATCAGACCCCAATGCCTATTACGATCAATCTAACGTCAGACATTTTTTGCAGATCGGTTTTTCTTTATTGGCTGGTGTTAGCGTTTATCCGTTGATATGGCTCTTTTCGGAATGGTTTTGGATTTTCAATTATTTATTTGCCTTTGGTATCGGCAGTTTTATCTACATCCTGATAGACAGTTATTGCATTGAGTTTGTTGAAGCCACGGACACGGGGAGTATGTGGACGGGAACGCCAGAGGTGAAGGTTGTTGATTATAGGGGGCAAGAGCCTGCCAAAAATCATGGCTGGGGAGAGTGGTTTAGCGAACTTTTGATGTCACCAACAGATCGCCAAAAGAAACGCCAGGAGCGAAAGCAAAGAAGAGTTGTAAGAGAGGAACAGTTCCCATCTAGTAAGTATGTAATGCGCGGGGCAATTGAAATGCTGCTTAACTGGGCATTGAATCGGATATTTAACAATAAGAAGAAGACGGTGGAGCCAACACCGAAGCTGATAGAAGCGCCTGTGATTGATATAGAGCCAATCACAGACTATTCAAACTATCAGACAGGAAGTTGGAAAGAGCCGGAGACAATAAAAGAGCCTGCAAAAGCAGGCGAACGCACACTCGGCGGAAAACTAAAGAAAAAGGCTGTATAGCGCTCAATGAGATTCTTTGATTTTTTCAAAGGAAGAAAGCCGCTTTTTCAGCAGCCAGACACTGCGCTGTATGAGGAAGAGTGCGTTTTAGAAGAGATAGATTTTCCCATTCCTCATTATCTTGATGGAATTTGCTGGGGTGGTGGAGTTCGAGGCAAGGCGCTAGATCATCAAGCGGCAACTAAAAACTTTTGTTTCGTCGGAACTGTTGGCAGTGGGAAAACTGTAAGCATTAAGTTGTTGCTTCAAACCGTGCTGCCTTTTATCACTTACGAAGAGTTTGATCATCGCGCCCTTGTCTATGATCCAAAACAAGAGATGCTTCCTTTCTTATTGGGATTGAATCAGTACATCGAAGAATTAGACAGGCAGGATGCCGAAGCAGACGACAGAGAGCCGCACGAAATAAAGCCGATAGAGATCAAAACGCTAAATCCGTTTGATGTAAATGGGTATGCCTGGGATATGGCAAGCGATATTACGGAACGTGCCCACGCGCAGGAGATGTCAACGATCCTGATTCCGATGGAGCCAAACGCGCACCAGCCTTTTTTTGGAGATGCGGCAAGACATTTACTAGAAGGCGTCATCACATCATTTATGCTCAGCGCCGGAAAACGCTGGACGTTTCGAGATGTCATGTACGCAATGGGCACAAAGGATCGAATCATTGAGGTTCTAAACTTACACGAGGAGACAAGAGAACTTATTCCGCTTTACTTCGATCACGAAGAGACGGCGAAAAACATCATGTCAACTGTTGCCACAAAGCTAAAGTCATTCAAGATAATTGCCGGGCTTTGGGATCGGGCAAGAAAGAAGGTTGGAACGGTAAGCCTAAAGGACTGGCTTGAAAGTCGTCAAAAGAAAAACGAGCAAAACTATATTTTGGTGCTTGGCAACGATGAGACGGCAAGAACTGCGATTGATGCAATCAATCAGGTGATTTTCAAGCGAGTTTCACAGATGATTTTGAACCAGCCAGACCTTGATTATGTAGTGGATTCAGAAGAGATCGCTTGTAAAGAGGTTGATCAAAGGCGGCACTGGATCATACTCGATGAGGTGCGAAATGCGGGGAGGCTTGACGGTTTGCAAGCCTTGATGACAAAGGGGCGAAGCAAAGGGGCAGCGGTTGTTTTGAGTTTTCAAGACATTGACGGCTTAAGATCGGTATACGGCAAGGATGAAGCCAATGAGATGACCGGGCAGTGCAGTTCTTATGCTGTGTTTCGGTTGCAAAGCCCGGAGACCGCGGAATGGGCGGCGCGTGTATTTGGCAGCGGAGAACTAAAAGAAGAGTACACGGATAAATCATCAGGAAAGAGCGTGACTGAAGGGAGCAACTGGCAGTCAGGCCCAGGGGGGAACAGTAGCGGCGGGTCATACGCAGAGTCGTATAACTGGGGAGAAAGCAAGCGCCTTGTGTACAGGGAATCAAAGGTTGTCTACCCGTCTCAGTTTACATATTTGCCGCCTGCTGGCTTCGAGGAAGGGCTTTCAGGTTGGTATCTTTCACCGTATGTCAAAAAACCTTATGGTTTGAATATATCGGGAGATGCTTTGTTTGGTAGTGGCGGATGGCTGGCAAAATCTGCTGAGTACGAGATGAAACGGCGCAGCAGACGGGCGCAAAAACTCTGCCCTTGGTCGAATGAGGAACGGGCGCGATTAGGGCTAAATGAAGCACTGCTTGCTGTGCCAGAGATGAAGATTAAAGATGAGCAACGGCGGCAAGTAGTGCAGCAGGTAAAGGGTTTGTTTAGAGAGGTGGAAATAATCGCACGAGAGTTTGCAGAGCTTGTGTTTTACCGAGGAGATACGCTTTCAGCGGAAGAGCTAGAAGAGCTTCGAGAAGTACATCCAATGGCAGAGGGCCTTTATGCGCGCCTCCTGGCAAAAATGAAGAAGGATGCGGGGGATGTTCCTGATATAGAAATAGAGTTGACAGAGGAATAAAAACTGAAGCAGAACGGGTGTAAGGGCGGATAAGAGAGTTTTTTTGATGGTGAGTTTATGGAAAATGAAAGAATAGTAACTGACGATAATATTTGTGCTGGTAAAGCTCATATTAAGGAGACAGCGATAACTGTAGAAATGGTTTTGCGTGCCCTTGCAGCAGGGGAGCCTATAGAACAAGTTTTAGAAGCGTACCCTTATCTTACACGTGAAGACATTGAAGCTTGTTTTGGGTATGCCCTGAGGCTTGTTATAGATGAGTGGCAGGCGCGAACTGGTTATACTGACTTCGATCCGGGACCAATTGCTGATTGGAACAGAAAGTGATGGTGAGACTTGACTATCGTTGCCGATGCGAATCTGTCTTCAGAAATAAAAAATAAATTGAGACAGTTTGATCCTGATCTATATGAGATCAAAAAACCTGGAATGAAAGACCCCGAAATCGGGCGTTTAGCAAACGATAGAAACGCTACGATTGTTACCAATGATGTGAAGACATTTCTTATTGAGAACTACCGGGAGAACAAAAAGCTTCCAGAGGCGGGGTTTGTGCAGCTTAGATTAGATGGTTTCAGTAATAAGGCCAAGGCGGAAAGAGTCGCCGAGTTTCTAAATAGCAATAGGCAAAGTTTAGAAGGTAAAGTTATCACGCTTGAACACTCAACAGAGCGCATACGCACTATTCATGAAGTAATGCACAGCATTGAGCGAGAGCAGTCATTAAAGCAAGAAAGACAACAGCAAAAAGGAATTCATCAGGCAGAAAATCAGAATCCAAGGAGCATAATTGAGCCGATATCAGAAAAAAGTTTTTCAGACACAGGATCGGCAGGAGCAAAGAAGTCAGTCCAGACTGCTGTCACTGCTGGGGAGATGACCTTGAAGACTGTCGCCAACAGCGCAGCGAACGCAACCGCACAGACTCTAAAGGCAGCAACAAAAGTTACCACCGCGCCGGTAAAAACTGCTGAGCAAGTGGCGAAAGTCGTTGCTAGCGTTGCGCCAGCAACAAAGGCAGTGGCAAAGATTGTAGCAGCGCCTGTGAAAGTCGCTGAACAAGCAATTAATACCGTCAATCAGACGATCACAGCGACAAAAATTGCGGC
>JBFWNG010000024.1:0-251 GCA_050251195.1 Oligoflexales bacterium | reverse complement strand
GCAAAGGGGCAGCGGTTGTTTTGAGTTTTCAAGACATTGACGGCTTAAGATCGGTATACGGCAAGGATGAAGCCAATGAGATGACCGGGCAGTGCAGTTCTTATGCTGTGTTTCGGTTGCAAAGCCCTCTGTGACAATATCAATTGAGACAACCCACCCAAATAGTTTAGTGTCGAGGGCGAAGGGAGTTTTCAATGTCTCAAAACACCTCATCAATGCCGACGACCGGAAAAGAAACACCCGCCAGGGTG
>JBFWNG010000023.1:0-35280 GCA_050251195.1 Oligoflexales bacterium | reverse complement strand
GCAGATCCCAATAAGGCGCAGGGAGTGATCCCTAGAAAAGACGCCGGATATATGAACGCATCTTATTCTATCGAATCAATTGTAAAGGAACCCCTTGACGGTGCGGCTGGACCATATATGAGTTGATAGAGGACTTTCGCTGGCGCGAAAGTGGAGGCGGGGCTAGTCTGGTCGAACCGCTAACTGGCGGCTTTTTGTATCTTTTGTCCTGGCGAAGCTAGCCGAAACCGATGGAGTTGGTAACTTATCTACGGTTTTTTTATCTAGAAGTGAGAGATTCTGCGCCGCCATTGTGACAGTCGATTCCTATATCACAAAAGGCGGATCAGTTTCACCTGGGCACGTCAAAGTACTCAAGCTATTGCTTAGGGTTACATTTGCTTAATTCAACTATACCCATAGGGGAATTTGTGTGACAAGTTTCGGCAATTTGCTTGACGAAAACACCCTTCGTGGCCATAACAGATTCATACAGCACTCCCTTATTCATCACAAGCTGACGCAGCAGTACGGCCTGGCCGTGATTATCCTTTGCTGCTATTCCACCACCATTTCTTACTTCGTATAGGACTGACTGTACTTGTCCGTCTTCGTAAACCTGTTTGCCACGTATAACGCTAGGAATCTGGCTATCGTACTGAAAAGTCACATCATAGTAAGATGTATTAAAGTTGCCTTGAACAGCAGCTCGAGATACGCATTGCCAAACTTTATCCAGGAGATCGGCCGGATTCGGGTCTTCGGAATCGGGGGAACAAAGGCCCGAGATCATGCCCTCAATTATAGTATCTTTGTCCTCCCCAGATGGGAGACCCTTTGCTTGTGAGGCTCCCGAGTTTCTATTCTTACAACCGAGGGTGCCTGCTATTAATATGATGCCTATTATCGATCTAGCGCGACCTTGCATAAGGATCCTCTTTTATGAATAGCAATTTTTTCCTTCAGAATATTATAGCATGATCGCCTAAAGTTCGTAATGATTGACTGTTCGATTCTAGCATCGATCGACTGTTACGAACAGAAAACTGGTGAAGCGAAATCCCCGAAAAAGGCATCACCTATTGATCGCGTTGTTATCATCCTTGCGTATGTTTTCAACCGATTTGCTAAGGCCAGTAAGCATTTTGGCGAGTTCTTCGAGGATCGCGTAACACCATTGGTACTCTTCGTCCTTGACCTGACGAGATCTCTGAAGGATTTGGATCAGCGCCACACATAGACCAAAGGTCTTGATTCGCGATATTTAAAGAACTTGACATTGGATTATTCCGTGAAGATCCGGTTTCGAGATTTAAGAAACTCTCAAGCGACGTTAATATGGATACTTAATCCGATACGGTCAGCAATTTCAATTAACTTATCGGTGGAGATTTTCCCTATGTTGCCGTTGACAATGGCTGTGATCACAGTTCTTCCGACTCCTGCCAATTTTGCTGCCTCAACATGGGTGAGCTCCTTTTCCTTGATGCGATTATAAATTGCAACGACAAGATCGCGCCGGACTTCGATGCGCGCCGCGTGTGAGTTCGGTAGGCCTATAAGCTTGCAAAGTTGACGGATGTTCTTTACTTCGATAAATGGCTTGCTCATATCATGTCCTTCAATCTATTTTTCGCAACTTGAATTTCCTGTTTAGGGGTTGCTTGAGTTTTCTTCTTGAAAGCGTGAAAGACCAAGATGGCATCAACGTGTTTCGAGATATAAAAGACCCGAAACTGGCCTGAACGGTCTTTGATCCTAAGTTCGTAAACTCCCGACGCTGCGCTTGTCATTGGCTTGCTAGCGGGCATGCCAATGGTCTGGCCCGAAGCCAACAGTGTTAGGATCCGCTAATTCAGTTTTGACTTGCAATGGCCAATCTTGCAGCGTCTTCTCTACAGTCTTGTGCATCCGGATCAGCTTCATTGTTAATATATGTCATAAATATATGACAATGTCAAATATATATGACATTAAAAAGACGTTCAAAATATCGTCCACCCCGTCCGAATCGGACGGGGTTTTTGGTTGCAATGTATTGATTTTATTGGAAGTGTGAGTGGTGGCGGACTAGTCTGGTCGAACCGCTAACTGGCGGTTTTCTGTATCTTCTGTCCTGGCGACGCTAGCGAGCCGATGGAGCTGGTAACTCGATCCTGAAAAGTCTTTGCGTGAGGTCAAAGGCCCAAAGCCTTAGCTATGAGCTTTAGTTGTGAAAGAGCTAGGTCGAAGTTGAACTGACCATAGTCACTGCTGCGTAGCACAGGCTGGAGTTCCGTGGCAAGCTGCAGCCGCAATGCCGATATTCTGGAGGCCGAGAGGTTGACAGGTTCTGTTCCGGGCACTGCAATTTTTTGCCGGGTCTGGTCTATAAGTTCGGCATCGTTTAGTTCTATTTTCTTATGTTGCACAGCGTAGTCGAGATCGAACAGATCGCGTATTGCGGGTTCCTTACGAGTCAGGGCGGCCCGTATTTTTTCGGCAAACGCTTCCCGTGCCGACAAGCATGAGACTTGCACGGCACCAAGCAGGTCAGATTTCTTAAATGGATCGAGAAGCAGCGTGCGCGCTTGAGCTGACAGCGCTCTCTCGAAAAGAGGTTCGCGGAGCCCGACTTCAAACTTTATAGTTCCTGGAGCAGGAGCGATTGTAGATTGATACGAGAGGGTGGCTGTATACTGGCGACCCTCGTTATGGCCGGTAAGATTACTTGCTACTAATAGGCTGGGCACTACTTTTTGAATTCGCGCGAAAATCCGCTTCACTGGTTCCATCGCTTTGCGACGATCTGCACGCGTTGCGTTGGCGCTCACGGGAATACTGAAATCTAAATCTTCGCTCAGCCTGTAGAAGCCTACGTGAACCTTATTCAGACAGGTTCCGCCTTTAAATACTAGCGGTGTCTTCTCTGAGAATAAAAAGGCGAGGACAATCGAACAATAGTAGTCTTTTTCGATTAACTCTCCACGAAATCCTGTGGTTTGCCGCGTATAATTTAATGCGGCGGCGAATCCATCCTGATCCAGATGGGGAGGGTTCTGCAATATGTCCTTGTTAATCGTTATCATTGTCAATTATCCCCCAATTCCTATCGATAAGGCCGCGTGACTGCTTGGTGGGAACCAAGGGAACCAGAGAGCTGCTCTTAGGTAAGGCTGCATGCAGTTTGTTTGTGATACGCCGCGAAACTTTAAGTTTGTTTAGGACATAGCCGAGCCTGCGTGTAGTTCCCACATTTCCATGCTTTAAAGCTAAGCGGACGAGCTCTTTGATTGTCTTGTGATCGTCTTTTTTCGCGCTGATCCATCTGTACGCACGCGGTAGGGTGTTGTAGCGATCCCAGTCATAGACGGCGTCAAAGAGGGTGCGTGGCATTGATGCCATGATAATTTCGCCTCCGCCAGGCAGTTTGCGACACTCATGCCCCCCGAGGCGCTTTAGCGGAACCTTGATAAAAGCGAAGTGTGTCCCGCCGATGACTCGTTGGCCAGATATCTTGTTATTGTACACGGTGATGCTATTTGGTACTTGCTGGTCGAAACCATATTGATGAAACGCAATGGGTCCACCGAGCTGATATGTGGCGTTGGCGTCGGCCATAAGTGTATCGACTAGTTTGTATTCTCCAGGGCTCCATTTTCCTCCGGGAGGAATACGAGGAGGCACCATGTAAAGGCCGCGCCGTAGACGTACAATCAATCCTTGGCGGGCCATGCGACTTAAGAGTTCACGCTCTTGTTTCGCACTCAAACCCAGAGCGGCTGCCACCTCGCCAGTTTCGACTTGAGATTTTTGTCTAAGCTGGATCCAGGCGAGGAACTGAGTGCGAAATTTACCCAAGCGGGGGCTTTGATCGTTCATGATATTTTATTTTAATTGCTTTAAAGGCAATTTACAACAAATAGAGTTATTATTTAATCGAACGCAAACATCGTCCACCCCCTCCGAATCGGACGAGGTTTTTCGTTCTAATTAGCTGATTTTATTTGAGTTGTGAGTGGAGGCGGAACGAGGGAGCTGGCAACTTATCGGTACATGGCTGCTAACCTTGAAAGAACTTCCCTTGCCGCTCAACCAAACTTTGGGGATACACAACTTCAAACTCCTATACTTGACATTCTGAATTTTGTACACTTGAAGCATAACCAACCGCGTTTCCGTAGTCAGAGTAGAAGAGGCTTTTTGGAGGTTTCATGGTTAGAAAAAGGTGGCTCGCTGTAATTCTAGTTGTGAGCGCTTGTAAGGCGAGGTATTCAGGCTCATCACAGGCAAAAGGTATTGCAGCACAGGACGAGAAGGCGGCGAAATGGGAACAAGAGTTTTGCGAAGCCAGTTATAGCCTAAAAAAAGATGATTTTAAGGCGGGACGAGATTGGGCCTGCATGAGTATTTACACCCTCCCCAATGACGACAACCGCTGGTCAGGCGTGGTTCGTTTTCACCCTGTTGGAGATGATGCGGTGTCGATATCATTAGATGGTAAACCTTTGTTGGAATATAATAAAAAGTCGCAGTTTGGCCCATTTGAAACCGTACAGCAACGTGAATATCGCCAGATTGTTCAACTACAGTATAAAGTGGGCAATATTTCAGGAACACCCTATCGATTTTTGAGAAAAACACCTACCGAGGATTTGATGATTGGGACCTTTCTCAAAACCGATGGTGTTGAACCAGAACAAGGTGATACCCTTTGCTCAAGAGGTAAGATGCTTTGGTGGAGTATCGTTAGGTGCTCGCCGCAATAGAGCGGAGAATTTCGCCCTGCATCGCACAAATGGCTTCGGTGTCCGCATAAGTTTGATTCTGACGTCATTGGATCAGGTTCTACTCATCTTTCGCCAAATCCGGTCGAACAACAACACCGGCGCTGACTCCCCTTAGGCTGCTCCCTTGGTAAGCGGTCAACGATGCACCTGTCCGTCCCCAAAACTCTGATCAAAAACCCTTTTACAATAATTTCCTAGACTTGGCATCGGTATTTGTTTTCGCTAAATTGTCGCAATGAAATTTATTTTCGTCACACTTTGTACGGTTTTTCACGTCATTGCCCATCTCCTAAAGCGGAATGGGCGTCGACAGCTCGTCTCTGAAATGCTGACACTACGTATCCAACTTATAGCTACTCAAAGACGGCAACGCCGCGCGCCAAATTTGACGATCTGGGAAAGACTCGGTCTGGCCCTTTGCACCTGCTTTATTTCCGAAAGACGACTACGAAAAATCGCTATCGTGATTTCGCCAGCGACAATCCTCAGGTTTCATAGAGCACTAGTAAACCGAAAGTACTCGGCCCTCTTTAATGCTAAACAAACGAGAATTGGAAGGCCGCAGATTTCAGAGGATTTAAGGGATTTGATTGTCGAGATAAAACGGCAAAATTCGCGATTTGGTTGTCCCCAAATTGTAGCCATTGTTCTCGATAGGACCGGGATCAAAGTCGGAGAAGAGACGGTTAGACGCATACTGGCGAAATATTTCGGAAAGCCGCCCGGAAACGGACCTTCTTGGCTAACTTTCCTCGGGCATCAGGCCGACAGCCTTTGGTCGATCGATCTTTTTCGAGTCGAATCAATCCTTTTGAGAACGCACTGGGTTTTGGTCGTGATGGACCAATTCAGTAGAAAGATTGTAGGGTTTGCGGCGTGTCAAGGCGCCGTAACGGGTGAAGCGCTTTGCTATATGTTCAATCGAGTTATCGAAGGCAAGCACTTGCCAACTTATCTTAGTCGCGATAACGACCCGCTTTACAAGTTCGATCGTTGGATGACAAATATCGAAATGCTGGGAATTCGAGAAGTCAGGTCAATACCGTATTCGCCGACCTCTCACCCGTTCATCGAAAGGGCGATTGGGACGACGAGGCGCGAATTTTTGGATCAAAGTTTGTTTTGGAATTTGACGGATCTTGAGCAGAAGCTGAAATCTTATCAGCGTTATTATAATGAATCGAGAGTACATCAAGGAATTGAGGGAGTGACTCCAGAATCAAAATACTCAGGCCTCGAACCACTTAGGGCCACGCCGTCGAAAATGAAGTGGAGAAAATATTGCGGCGGTCTTTTTACTGTTCCCAAGGCGGCTTAACCGGACTTTTGGGGACGGACAGGTAACTTATCGGTGGTTTCTTCCAAAAAGTTAAGCAACCCAATCAAGCTCAATTCCTGAGTATTTGGCTACGGGTTTCAAGCCCCGCCGACCCTCGCTTGCTTCCTTGAGCTTAATCAATCCGACATCGTATAAGAACTGAACATCACTATGAACATTCTTGAAATCTCGATTTACCATCTTTGCAAGTTCATAGATGGTCTGCGGTTTTTGGGTAATGATGGCTTGCAAAATTTCCATTCTTGTTTTCGAAAAGATTTTAGCCACCGTATCTAACCCCGTGACAATGACTTCATCGTCCTTTTGCGTAGAGCGGACCTTACCCTTTAACGCCTTCTTCCATTCTTGCTTAATGTCGTCGATAGACTGAACCACGATTTTGGCTTTTTTTGGTTTCATGTTGTCAAATACCCTTCTTCCTTCACTGATTGCCAAAAGTCTTCAACTAATTGGTCAATGCCCTGAAAGTCATATGGTTTTTCTAATTTTCCTCGATGGACGTGATGACTCTTTGGCTTATGGTTATCAAATCCAACAATGACATTTGCCGATTGAGGGTCTACCAGAAACAACGAGTATTTGACACCTTCTGGGAACCCTTTGTCCTTTGGCACCTTCCAAACCGTAAGCTCCGCAATGGCGATAGCATTGGTTTTGGTGTGAACAAGATGCACTTTTGAATGATACAGGAGATCAGCAGCCATATATGGCATTATTGCCATATATTGGCTGAAAATGCAACTTGCAAGGTTGGCCTTAGACTAACTATGCGGCAAAAAAAGGATGACTTTTGCCCTTTAGATGAAACTTTTGCCTATTTTTGTAGCTTCGCCATGTACGGTCAAGACTTAGTTCGAGGTGGGCGTAGCCCACGATTTCCAGCGTTTTCTCTAAAACCAAAATATGATTTGTATTGTCTTAAAAAGCTTGAGTGAAGTAACATTCAATTTCTTTTTGATCGAAAGTATATTTAAAAATTCCCGGATCCACCGCATGAATTTTTTGAACCTCTTTAGCCAATTCTATTATGGCTGGTATATCTGGCGGGCTCGCCAATCTAGTATGCACTGGTTCGTCTCTCCACAATTTGACTAATTTACTACACCATGTCACAGCTGAAGACAACTTAGCCGAAAGCCTTCCGCATAAAGGGGTCGATTTGCGATCATTAAACCCTGTCGGAGTCGATCAAGGAATTGAAGGGCGACCCGAGAATCAAAGTACTCACGTCTCGAAATCACTTACGGCTCTGCCCTCTAGATTGAGTTGGCGGAAATATTGCGGCGGCCTTTTTAGGTTTTCGAAAGCATCTTGACGAACTTTTGGCCACGGATAGGTTCGAACTCGATTGGGAATATCAAAGTTTGTTCAAGGAAAGACCTAAAAACCAATTTACAAATCTAACTTAACGTCGGAAAATGAAAGACATGCAGAAGTGCTCCCTCATATATTCAAACTCCTTAGCTGCGGAGTGGAGTTGAACCGTAGCTCGGCACACCAGTGGAATAGCGCTATGAAAATGAAACTTGTGCTGATTTTTGCGATCATGCCGCTTGTCTCCTGTAAGGAGCGAAATAGCAGCCATGGGCATCTCTCCAACGAAATATATGGCCAGATGTTCTCAGGAAAAATCGATGATATTACATGCAAGGAGTTGAGCTCTGACATTTTGGCCAATTCTTGTGCTATCAGAATTAGTCTCACTGATGGTGGATCCGTTCAGTTAATTAGCGACGACATTTTCGTCTTGAGCGCTGCTCAGCAAGATGCATTGAAAGAACGGGAAATAGAATTTTCCCCGAACCTGCTAGTACCTATAGAAGACGACGAATCGTAAAAAGCGGTAGTTAAGCATTTTGGTCCCGGAGATTATATGAAATTTTTCGGGGACATCGTTTGGCTTTGTTACAATAAGCTGAGCATGGACAAAAGGTGCGGCTTAAGCTTTCCTTTGAACTACCGAGCGACTGCCGATTTGCTGAGCGCTTCAAAAGAAAAGGTCGCGCAGATCGATGAATTTAAGAAAGTGCGAGAGTTATATCCATCTATGACGGTTGAAGAAGCAAATGCAATTTCCATTTACACCGGAGGCGACTTCCGCAGTTTTAATAGTGTCCTCCGAGGGGGAGACGAAGACATGCTCCAAAATTGGTTTGCAGTGTTTGCAACTCTGTCGTCCGGCTTACGGAAGCTCCCTGCCTATCAAGGTACTGTTTATCGGGGCGGAAGCTCTTCCGAACGGGTAAATGACAACTATATCGATGCATTCAACCGCAATGAGCCTATTCAAGAAAAGGCTTTCACCAGTTCATCCTATGAGGCTACCGCAAGTTTTCAAAAAGAAACGGGATTCGTGATCCAGTCGAATTCCGGCGTCAAGATCGATATGCTTTCGAGACACCCGGAGGAAAAGGAAGTCCTGTTTGCCCCTGGTACATGGTTTAAAGTGACCAGTGTTGTTGATCGCGATGAACTGTACATAGACATTCACATGGAAGAGTTGCTCGTTGTGAAATAAAGATCAAGTTATTAGAGCATCGGGGCGAAAAGAAAGGGGAAATCCCTATGCGGTAAGCACAAAAGCATCCCTCGCCTTTTTGATCTGAAAGGGCATAACGTCCTCCGTTGTGTAGGAGAACTTAGAGAAATTTTTGGGGATTACGAGTGACATCAGATTTCTAGATGCTAGCTGCCTCTTAGATTTCCTCTATTTACTCATATATGGTCCAGCCGCACAAACCTGCCCCAAGTGTCTGACTTTCTTAAATTCGTTGCTATTCCAAAAGCTGTCGATCCAGCGATAATTAGGGATTTGTACCTGGCAAATGATTTCACGGTATCTCAAATTGCTGAGCAAGTGGGTCTCTCAAAGGCTGCGGTACTAACCCGACTGCATCAGACGGGGGTTCGGAAAAAGCAAGGAAAGGGTCAGGCAACTGATAACTACCGCTTCACCCAGCGAGTACCGTTTGGGAAGCGTCTCGTGGCAGGCCACCTCCTGTCCGTCCTCAAAATTCTGGCCAGAAACTCTTTCGCAATAATTTCATAGACTTGGCGTTCGTATATAATTTCGTTAATTTGTTGCGATGAAACCTATTTCTTTTAAAAGAGAACGGACATCGTCAGCTTGTTGCTGAAATGCTGACGCTACGTATTCAGCTTATAGCTGCTCAAAGGCGTCAGCATCCACCTAGGGCGTCATTGTCGAAGATCCGGTGGAGAAAATATTGCGGCGGTCTTTTTAATGTTCCTGAAGCGGCCTGACCAGACTTTTGGGGATACACAGGAGATACGCGGTTCGCCCAACGTGGCATTTGGGCGTCTTCTCTAACAGCCCTTCTATTCCATCTTCTTTGATTGCTTGTTTGATGTCGTAGTAATGTTGTCTGCCGACTCCCAGCTTACGAACAAGCATCCGAGATATTTCCTAGCATCTCTCCGAGTTCGACAATATTCAAATTTACGATTAATTATATACTGATTTTTGGGTCATGTCCCTTCTCCAAAGTTAAAATGTTTGTCTCGACAACTTCATTTTAACCGAGGGGACTGTCCCACTCTCTAACTAGGCATCTTCTGCATCGGTAAACGCTTTTCTCGTCTACTCCACAAGGACTGATTCTTCTACCTAGCACAGCAGACTATAACGGTGTATTCCTGACTAGAAAACATGGACGCCAATGTGCTGGGCTTGCACTGCGTGGTATTGGCCCAACTCTCTATCGAATCGCGTAGCGCCTTGACCGTACCACATTTCCATTGTGCATTCTGGGCAAATACTTGGTCTTCCGAAGAAAGGGTATTGCTCCCCCTTGGTTCGCCTCTTTGTTTACAAGCTGCAAAAGTTGCGATTCCGCATACTAGCGCAAGAGCAATGTATACATTTACGCGATACTTTTTCATTTAATGACTCCTGATGAAATTGTCTTACCACTGACTCCGTTTCGACCAACTTGTTCATGCTTAAATGGGAAACTTTTTCCCTGCGCACCAAGGTGAAAATTTTGTTAGCGATCAGGTTTGATATGATCATTAAATCCTCCTTAAGTGCGCATCATTACATTGAAAAAGCACTCTATCACAGGAAAGATGGCATACGGGACTAGATTGCATGAGTAGAAGGAGGATTTTCGCTGCGCGCAGCGCTCATTTTTCTATTGCAGCATAGAGATTTACCATTGCCTAGCCGTGTGAACTTCCACCTTGAGATCGCTAACATGCCCGACTCCTGGTGGGCTTTACCGAGATATTATAGGAAAGACCTGCCTCTCTGACCTGATCCGTCAGGGCCAACTCAATAAGTACAGCAGGGGAATACCCAATAATGCGAGCTATTTCCTCAGCTTTCTCTACGCTAATGCCCTTTCGGCCTTGTTCAATATCACAAAGATTCGCTGCCGACATCTTCAGGCGTTCCGCAAATTCCCTTTGCGTAAATCCCTCGGACATCCTCCATGATCTAAGAAAGGAACCAACTGTCATCGGACCCAGACGTTTTGCAAGGTCTTTCAGTCCGTATTTCTTTTTAGTGCTCATGCTTATTAACCTCAATTACTTCAATCAATTCTATTTTGCTGTCTCTCTCAATGTAGATCGCTCTGTATGACCTGTTTAATCTAACAGATCGCTGGCCTTGGCGTTGTCCTTTCAAAGGTTCGTCATGGAATCCGGAGCGCTTTCGAGTCTCCCTCAAACCGTCCACCTGGACGGACGCGACCCAAGCGCGAAACTTCTCAACTATGAAGATTGGTAGGTCCTGCAGCTTCCGATCGATCTTTTTCTTCCAGTAAACTTCCGCCATTTGGACAATATACTGCTATTAGCAGTATTAGTCAATAGGAAGGTCAGTATGTGAGGTGATACTTTCGCAGATTTTTATAGCTTCGCCAGGTCCGTTCGAGCGTCGAGTGCCCCATCCAAACACTTATGTTCTCGAGCGATTGTCCTCTGATAACATGAGATCCGTAAAGCCCTTTGGGGACAAAGAGCCTGTCCCCTTGAACCCGCCACCAAAGTATATTACTTTCCCTAGTTGATACTTCGAACCGGAGATCCCATGACCATGGCTCGCGATCCTTTATCCTGGCGCTATCCCCCCATTGAACCTTTTCGCAAGGGTCGCCTCAAGGCATCCGATATTCACGAGATCTATTTCGAAGAATCAGGCAACCCCAACGGTAAACCCGTGGTTTTCGTTCACGGCGGCCCTGGTGCTGGCACCGACCCTGGGCAACGGCGATTTTTCAATCCCGGTAAATACCGCATCATCCTCTTTGATCAACGAGGCTGCGGCCAAAGTACCCCCCATGCTTGCTTGGACGAAAACACCACGTGGGATCTTGTGGGTGACATGGAAAAGTTGCGTCTGCACCTCGGCATCAAACGCTGGCAGGTCTTCGGCGGCTCCTGGGGCAGCACTCTATCGCTGGCCTATGCCCAAACCCACCCTGAAACTGTGACAGAGCTTGTCCTGCGCGGAATATTCCTCTTGCGCAAGCGGGAGATTGACTGGTTTTACCAGTTCGGCGCGAGCGAGATTTTCCCGGATGCGTGGGAAGCGTATAAAAATATGATCCCGGAATGCGAGCGCGGCGATTTCCTATCGGCATACTACAGACGCCTGACATCGAATGATGCCCAAACCCGCCTTGCAGCCGCCCGGGCGTGGAGTGTCTGGGAGGGGCGCACAAGCAAGCTATTACCCGATGAAGCCTCGATTGCGCGTTATGACGAAGGGCCCTTTGCTTTGGCGTTTGCGCGCATCGAATGCCACTATTTTATGAAACGAGGATTCTTTCGCGAAGATGGACAACTGTTGAAGAACGTGGCCCGCATCCGCAACATTCCTGCCGTGATCGTTCAAGGCCGATACGATGTGGTTTGTCCGACGACTTCCGCGTGGGAGTTGGCAAAGGCATGGCCAGAGGCTGAGTTGTTCATTACGCCCGATGCGGGGCACTCTGCCCTGGAGCCTGCGAACTGTCGCGCGCTGATCGCTGCTACGGATCGCTTTGCCGACCGTTGATGTTATTATAGACAATGCATTAAATGTCTTGTTTAAGCGCAATTATGCCTCGGCCTCATTTGACGTTTTGGGTTTATCCTTTAAGTTGTCGACAGAGCGTATGAGAGCAGTCAACATTTTGGACAGCTCGGTCAAGGAATTGTGGTGTCTGGTGACGACTTCGTCTCTGAGCAGGTCCATTCTTGCCATGACTTGAAGGATGGCGACACACTCGAATACCGATCCTCGGGCTGTCCAGTAGAACTGCTTTTTCTCAGCCTTATGCCACCGGCCGTTTCCTTCGGCGAAATTAAGTGGGATGGAAAGAGACGCTCGCTGGAGTTGATCTTTTAGGGTTCTAGAACAGTGTTTGCCTAGTTCTTTGAGCATGTGGTTAACTTCGGTAACCCAGGTCAATGAGTCGCGATATACTTTTAGGTTTTCGAATGAAAAAGTCATGTGGAGCCTTCCTAGAGATTGATTCTGATATATCTCTCGGGAAGGTTGTGGAGGCCAGCGACATGTAAGGTGACTGCGTTTTGTTTACAATTCGCGCCTAAGGCGCGAATCTTTTTCAATCGATCTATCGTTTCTCATCTATCGTACTCATGCTATTTTTCGCGCAGTCGATAGTCGATAGGCGATAGAGGATTTTTCGCTGCGCGAAAAATGGAGGCGGCGGGAGTCGAACCCGCGTCCGAATACACGTCCTGTTAGGCTGCTACATGCTTAGTATCGTGATTTATCCTCTTGCCGTGACCGCCCACGAACAGGCTTTCACTGCCGCAGCCTGGTTGTTGTCGCCTGAAGGGCTACAGACGGAAGCCCCCCCAACCTAGCCGTTTCGCTGACGCCTTCCCGGAAGCAACGGCAGCTTCCGAGTTAACGGCTACCTAATTAGGCAGCTAGAGCGTAATCGTTGCCGATTAAGCGTTGGTGCGCGTTTAATAACCGGGTCACCCACCGATCCCGGACATGCTCCTTACAGCAACGTCCATACCCGTCGAAACCATGGCGCCCCCATGGAGGTAAAGATACGTCGAATTTTCAAAGATCAAGGACTTGGGGTTTTACTCCTAGCCCAACATTCTATATTATGATGAATAGATATCGAAAAGCAAATTCTAAGGTGTGCTTCCGCATGGTGGACGACAAAAAAGCGAGCCCAACGGCGAACGGGTCAAAACCCGTGGGTACGGCGACATCTTCTGAAGACAAATTTCGCGGATATTCGACGGAGGATTTTTCTCATGAATCCTTCAGTGTTGTTGAGTACGACGACGATCAAGCGGAACCTCAACAGGATGATAATGCCCCAAAAACACAGGTTTTTTCTTGTCCTGTCGATCATGACGGAACTAGCGTTTTTGTGAAATGCTGGTTCAATCCTAACGCCACAAAACCGCCTATTATTATCGCTCACGGATTAGGTGAGAGTGTGAGTCAGTATCGTACTTTTGCCGCAGCGCTCCATAAGCTCGGCTTTAATGTTTTTAGTTTTGACATGCGCGGCCACGGTCGAAGCGGGGCAATGTTGGGTCATGTCGGAGATTTCAAGAATCTGGTCAGTGATATTTTACAGGTTGTCTCTTGGGTGCGGTTTAAATCGAATCGCAAGAAGCCGTATGTGATTGCTCAAGGCATTGGTGCTCTTACCTTGCTCTATTTCGCCAAACAATACCCTGGCTATATCGCGGGCGCCGTCATGGTGTCACCCTTGCTCTTGGAGCAACGTTTGAAGGTGCCGGCGAAAGTGTTGATCCGCTCGATGGCGGAGTTGTTTCCGAATCTCAGGTTGCCGCGAAAATTCACTCCGACGTTTTTGCTTTTTGGGCCGGATGGAATGTCGACAACGACGACGCAGCAAAAATTGGGCTATTTCGGAATCACATCGATATTCGCCCGTGAGATTCTCAATGCGTTGCAGGGAGCTCAATCTCTCCTCAACACTTATAAATTACCGACCCTGTTTCTTTGTCCGACAAAGGACGATGTATGCGATTACGAGATGCTTGAGGAGATAATCGAGAAAAATGGAAATAACAGTCTGTTCGAGCTTAAGAAGGTCGAACGAGAGAACCATTACTTGCTGCGAGGCGAAGAAGCTGATGTGCAGCCAGTTCTCGAAGTTATCGTTGATTGGTTGAATAAGAAAAGTGCGGGAAACGCCGGAGCAGGATCTGCCGTGCGCGATTCGATGCAAGCGTATAAAGATGCGGAATAATGTCGACTCCCCTAAAAACAGTTCAAGAAATAAATACCGTTCGGAAAATTAGCTATTTTTTGTCCTGGATCGTGCGAATTGTTCGGGCAACTATTCTTTCCTATGTCCTTGTTGGCCTGTGGACACTGATTTGGCGGGGCGACGAATCCGGGCAGTTGCTTTTATTGGTCACAAGCCTTCTTATCGGGATATTTTTTAGTTCCAAGAATTTCTACGCCAAGCTTCTCCTGGAAGATTTTCTCACTTATTTAGAGATTCGATATAAGGACGTCGTACCGTCCCCACTAGCGCTGAAGAACGATGTGGCGGAGGTGCCACCCGCGTGGAAGGAGATTCTCGCCGGGGAATTGTCCGCTCAGAAGCGATCGGAAGGGAAGAAGCTCGTCTACCTCCTTTCGACTCTACCGATCCCGTTGGTCCTCGCGTTCCTCCTCTCGTCGTCGTCGCAAAGCGCTTTAGGTCTCGCATTGACCAAAGTGAGCGAAGTTGTGCAGCACCTCAACCGCGGTGTCACTCTGTCGGTGGTCGAAGGTTTTGAAGATCCGAAAAAGAGCGCGACGAGCTTTTCTTTGAGTGACTCCAAAGTCATCGAGTTGGAACTTTTGTCCGAAAATATGGTGCGCATCGATCTCGCAGGGGATACGTTGAATCACAATCCCGTTGTGGAGCTTCGTGACGCTAAGACAGATCCCAAAGTGGCCAAGAAACTACAGAGTTTTTTGATGACAAGCTCAGGAGACGTTAATTCCCCAGAAAAGAAAGGCGCGTTTTTCATTGAGTTTTCGGTAGTGGCATCCTCCTATGTCTTTATTCCAAGTTTCTCCGACAAGCCTCTTGCGCGGATCGTCGTTAAGAACCTGCCTGTTCCGGAAGTTACGCTACAACCCTCCCAGCCCATTCAAGATTCGTGGTCCGACGACGAACCGTTAAACCTAAACATCAACGTCAAATCAGAGAATCCTTTGCAGCTTGTGAGGTTGCAGATCGAATCGGAAGGACGCAAATACACCGAGCTTGTGAACAACATTCTTGCCAACGATATGACAGATTTCAACAGCCAGTATGAGGTCCTTTTTGAACAATATATCCAAAGCGATGTTTCTGAAGTCATGATCATTGCCGAGGCCGTCGATCGTTCTTTGCCGCGCCCCCTCATCGGTCGAAGCAAACCACTCGTGGTGAAGGTTGTCTCAGCCTACGGGCGGTATATCGACACATTAAACACCATGAAAGAAGCAAAATCGATCTTGGAAGAAATGGTCGACGACAAAGAATCCAAAGATCGCAGCGAAGAGTTGAAACGGTTAGCTCGAGATTTCGACAGGAAAGCGGGGAACTCGCCGTTCTTCGACGGATTAGATAGAGTCAATATTCAAAGCCTGCGGAGCCAGCTTGAAAACCTTCCGTCGAAAGCAGAAAAAGCACAGGTTCTCGAAGTCGAAGAGCGCATGAGCGATTTCTTATTCGAGCACGAAATCATTAACGATCGCGAGAGAGACCGGGATTTCTTCGTTGCAGCGAGAGCGTTGTCGCGGGTCATTGAACAGGCGCCCGACAATGGGAGTCCCGAGGTCAAGAGAGCGGCGGAACGCCTTCATAGTTTTCTGGACGCTCGCCATAAAAGGTGGCAGACGCGGGTTTCTCGATTGGACGATCCGCCCAAGAGTTGGAATAAGATTAAGCAAAAACCGTTTCATAAGGCCGTCAAAGGTATCATTGACGACGACAAGGAACCGATGGCCAAGGAACAACATCAACTTGCGTTGTCCAAGAGCGTAGGGGATTTCAACAAGTGGATTGAAGAGCTCGAAGCTGCCGAGGACGCGTTTCGGCAACAAGAAGAACACAAGCACGAGCAAGGACTCGCCAACGCCCAGGAGGTGCTCAAGGAGCTCCAACGCAAGCAAGGCCAAATCTCGGGTTACCTCGATCAGGCGGACAAGAAGGAGCAGCAGCAGTTGAAGGACGGCTGGCCCGCCTGGCGAATGGAACAAAACGAAAATGCTCGCAAAACCGGTGCCCTCCAAGCACAAATGCAGGTGCTTGCCCCGCTTGCCGCAGAACGCATCAAAGTTGCGCGAGAAGCGATGGAGCAAACCACCGAATCAGCTAACGGCGAGCAGTTCGCTAATGCCGAGAGTTCCTCGGATTTGGCGGGCAGGCTTCTGCGCCAAGCTAAGAGTGAAGCTGAGAAAGCGCAGAATCAAAAACAGAAACGGGGACGCCGTCGCCGTGTTTCGGGAGACAACTACTTCGGTTCGCAGGTCGTCGGCGACGTCGAGATCAAACGCGAATATGAGGTGAGCCGGCGCTACCGCGAGGACATTTTGGACGATCTTCAGTCCACTGGGACCCAAAAGTCCAAGGAGGAGGATAACCTCTTGGAAAATTACATTCGCAGGGTTATTAGATAGAAATGCCGGAGACGCTTCGGGCGCTGGGCAAGACGGTTCCGGACGCTCCGTGCTATCATTTTCGCGTCTCCAAACTTCCGCGCTTCCGCGATCAAGATTTAACGCGGAAGCGCGGAATAAAGAAAACGCTGAAAGAGACGATCTTATCTCAACGCGAAACACGTTGAGGATTTCATAACAGGATTACTATGGACCATAAAAAAACCTACCGCTTCGACACCATTGCCGTGCACGCCGGAGATCTCAGACCACCCATTATGCGATCTGTGGGATTGCCGATTTTTCAAACCAGCACCTACGTCTACGATTCGGACGACGAGAAGAACGCCATCATGTACCACAGGATGAACAACTCGCCGAATCATGCGTATCTGGGACAAAAGCTGGCGGCACTTGAACATTCGGAAGCAGCGCTTGTGACGTCGTCTGGTATGTCGGCGATCACATCGGCGGTTCTTGCGGCGGTGGGTCCGGGGGAACATCTTTTGAGTCAGGAAAGGTTATATGGAGGGACAGGATATTTTTTTCGCGACTTTGGCAATTACAATCGAACGGTAAGCTTTTTCTCTCTCGACAATCTGGATCTGCTGCCGTCGATGGTTACCTCCAAGACCAAAGCGATATACATCGAGTCTTTGGAGAATCCACTCCTTCGGGCTCCGGACTTTGAGAGGATTGTAAGTTTTGCGAAATCGCGCGGACTCGCTACCATCATCGACAATACCTTTCCGTCGCCGGTCAACTTCAATCCCATCGACCTTGGATTCGACATTGTGGTGCATAGCGCGACGAAGTACCTCAATGGCCACAGCGACATTATCGCGGGTGCCATTATGGGGACTGAGGAATTCATTTCGAAAGCCAACAGTGTCCTCATTATCACGGGCGGCTGTCTCGACGCACATTCCTGCTTCTTGCTCCAGCGCGGCCTGAAGACTTTGGGAATCCGAGTACGCCAGCACAACTACAACGCCATGAAGTTTGCGACGGGGCTGGGCAGAATTAAAGGCGTCGAAAGAGTCGTTTATCCAGGGCTCGAAAATCACCCCGACCATGAGTTGATTCGGAAGTACTTTAGCGGATTCGGGGGTATGCTCTGTTTTTATCTCAATCTTGAGCCTCAAGAGATCGATAGACGTTTGCATCGCATGCAACTCGGATACTTGGCTCCAAGTCTTGGCGGTACCGAAACGCTCGTTACAAGACCATCGAGTACTTCTTTTGCAAATTATTCTCCTGCCGAGCGAAAGAGATTGGGTTTGACGGATAACCTCGTCAGGGTTTCTGTAGGATTGGAAGATCCTGAAGACTTGCTTGAAGATTTTATGCAGGCGTTAGGTTAGGAGAGTCGACGGCCTTTTGGCCGTCGAGGCAGCGCGTCGGGCATCTCAGCCCGCGTTTTTAACTTTTAGCACTTGGCCAACGTAGATTGTGTTTCGTTGGAGTCGGTTGACCTTCTTGATGTGATGAATAGGCATGTTGAACCTTTTAGAAAGAGTGTGAAGGTTGTCGCCTCGTTGCACCTTGTAGCGGAGGTAGTCTTTTACGGCTAGGCTTGTCGAAGAAGTAGGGCGTCCTGTTACCTTTAGCTTTTGTCCCACATAGATCTTGCTGGTGCGAAGCCCGTTGAGAGCCTTCAATTGGGCTATGGTGAGCTTGTATTTGCCCGCGATATAAGCCAGGTTTTCCCCGCGTCGGACGCGGTGCTGCGATGTTTCCGCGATAGCTTCGCTAGCTCTGTACGCGCCCCTGTAACGACCTAATTCCGCTTCCTTGTCGGCGAAGAGGTCGAGTGAATTTTTGGGGACCCAGATGTCGTAGGTGCGGACGTTTGCCGGCGTTCTCTGCGTTCTCAAATGCGGGTTTGATCCGATGATGACGTTGGCAGGCATGCCGACGACTTTGGCCACTGTCGATAGGCTGATAGGGGACGGAACCTGAACGAGTTCCATCTCGGGAAGCACTTTGTTGTTTTGGTAATTGGTGAACCCGTAATGCTCAGGATTGTGGCCGACAATAACTGCGGCCAAGAATTTCGGGATATAGTTCATCGTCTCTTTCGGAAGCTTCTTGTTCTTGACGAGAGTCCAGAAGTCGCGGCTGTTGCCGTTCATGATGGCCGTCATGATACGCATTTCACCTGCGTTATAGGCCGCCATGGCGAGATACCAGGATTGAAAGACGTTGTGCAGGTCGTTGAGGTATTGAGCTGCCGCACGTGTTGCGCGAATAGGATCTCGGCGTTCGTCCGCGTAGCGATCCACTTGGAGGCCATAGCGCTTGCCTGTTGGCTTCATAAATTGCCACATGCCCGCCGCGTTCGCGTGGGAGGTCGCCGTGTTTTTGAATCCGCTTTCGATCAATGCTAGGTAATAGAGATCCGTGGGTAGGCCTTGTTCCTGGAGTACGTCGGTGATCGTCTTTTTGTATGGTTCGCCTCGGCGCAAGTACTCTTCAAACATGGCTCTTTCTTGTTCCGTAAACACTTTGATCCAGCGTTTTACGTCGTCGTTGATCTCGACGGGCATGTGGGACAAGGTATATGTGATCTCGTTATTTTCGGAAGTCTTGTTTGTTTCTTTCGTGTCCTCGTCGGCGTCGGACTTGTTAGGATAGGTGTTTTCCTCTTCGAACACGGGTTCTGCGGGGTTGATCGCGATTTCTTCCGCGGCGGCCGGGGCAGGCGGAGGTTCGAGGCTGACCGGGCCCGTTATAGGAACCTGTTGCGCCGTTTGCATCGCGCAGGAGCTAAGATTCACTCCAAGGATCAGGCCCAATGCGAGGCGTTTATAGCATGGTGCTGCTACCATAAGTCTCTCCTGTTATTTGCAATCAACCGAAAGGGGATATTGGTGGTTGAGATTGTCTTGCTTTTGTTGGAACTAATGATATTTTAGCACATCAGTGGATTTTTGCACGGGCTTGTCGAAAACGTCATCGATTTTTTGAAAATAGCTCAACGTTTTAGCGGTACATATTCAAATTTATGTGATAAACAAATTCGAATTGGCGGGTTACAAAATCGAAGGAGGATTTATGGCAGCGAAGAAAGCTCCAAAGCCAAACAAAGAATACAAGATCATCAAGAAGCGTTCAGGACGCCACGCTGTGATGCTTCGCGGCGGCAAACTCGCGAAGGCGGAGCAGAAGGTTGAAATTCTGCAAAAAGAAGGGATCATCAAGAAGCTGACGCCGAAGAAAAAAGAGGCAGAAGCCGCTCCTGCCGCTGAGTGATCAGACGTAGACCTCGTCGCTCTTGGCGAGGGAAATCAACCCTTGTTTTTCAAGATTGCGCGCGGCCTCGATGACTTTGGCCCGCGCTTTTTCCACTTCTGCCAATGGCATTGGCGGCATGGAAGCAATGTCCTCTTTCATCAGGTTTGCAGCTCTTTCCGACATGTTCCGGTAAATAATCTCACATACCGTTGCGTTCGCTGCTCTTAGCGCGAGTCTCCAAGTTTCCGGAGGCACGGTCTTTATCAAAAGACGGATGTGGGCATCGTTCAGTCGGATGAGGTCGTTGAATACGAAAAGTAAGTCTTTTATTTGTTTACCGAGCTCGGGATTCGACGTTTCGATGGTCTCGAGAATTTTTTCTTCCGCCGCTTGCCCCATGGCGTTGAGGATTGCCGCCGCTTTGGCAAGTCCGCCCGCGTCCGTTCGCCCGAGTCCGCCTTTTTTCAGGATCTCGCTTTTGAGATGGTTGTCGAGATCTTCAATAACGTCGGGGTGCACCGCTTCGAGGTGCGCTATTCGGTAAATGATCTCAAGATGCATCGCCTCCGGCAGGAGTTTGAGCAGCTGCGAACTTTTCTTGGGATCGCAGTGCGAGAAAATCAATGCGATGGTTTGAGGCGTTTCATTTCGTATTATCGCGGCCAACGTTTTCTCGTCGCAAAGTTCGACGGATTCCAACTTGGGCGGAGTATTCTTACGAAGTTCTTCGACGAACATCTGCGCTTTGTCCGGCTTAAAAGCCTTGTTGAGCGTGTCTTTTATAAATGATCCCGAGCTGGAAGCTTCGTTGCGGATTGAGGCGGTTGGTTCGAACTTGAAGTTGTGTAAAAACTCTTTAGCGACCTCGCTGAGAGTCTCTTTGGGTACCGCGCCAAGTTTTTGCAGATGCGAGAGGAGCTTCTTGATTTCGTTGTCGGGCAGGTTCTTGAGAATTTCGGCGGAGAGATCCTTGCCCAACCCCAAAAGCAAAATGGCGGCTTTGTCTTGCGAACTGTATTTAGGAGCGCCCACGGTAACCCCCTCGATTCCTGAGGTATTTATCGACCAATTGGGCGGGAGAGTTGAGGGAAACGGTTAAATGTGTCTAAGCTACGGAAATTACAAAAAAAAGAGGAGCCCGAAGGCTCCCCGTACTTTTTTCTAATCCGCCGCTACATCACTGCCGCGACCTTTTGAGGCTTTGGGATCGGTGTTACCCCTATCTTCATATATTCATCGAGTGAGAACGAATCTACCGAGATCGCCTCGTGTATGGCCTCTTCAGCCTTGATCGCCTGGTTGGCTTCGTTCTGAGTAATGATGTTGGCCTCGAGGGCGGCCTTGATCATCGTCATTGTCGGACCTTTCTGGATGATCTTTTGTTTGTACGCTTTGGAGATCGCCTTGTGAATGCGCGATGTTTCGTGCATGAGCCTAAAGGCATGCTCATAGCGGGCTATACCGCGGCTGACGTCTGTTGAAATGTATACGCCCGGGGTTAGATAGTCCCTTGTGGCCGAGGGCTGTAAGAAGGACTTGGCAACTCGTTCCCCTAGACGATCCGAAGGTAAATGGCCGATTCGATTCATGCGCGACCAAAAGTAAATCGGTCCGGCGAAAAACCAGCGTAGGCCTTTGAGCGGAAAGTTGGCGTACAGGCCGTCGAAAGCTTCCTGAATTTGATTGAGGGCATACTGCATTGACCAGTCGAGATAAATTCGATGCTCTTTCTTGCAACCCTCTTCTCTAAATCTTCTCAATGTCGCCGTCCCAAGGTACATCCACGATAGGATGTCGGCGAAACGTCCTGTAATTTTTTCTCTGAACTTAAGGCTGCCGCCCAGCGCACCCAAAGCCATGTCGGCCATAACCGCAAAGCTCGCAGAAGCCCACGAGAGTTTGCGATAGTATTTTGCTTCGTATCCGCCCGGAACAGAGGCGAAGTATCCTCTGGTGACGCTGAGGACTATGGAGCGACAAAGATTCCGAATCGTAAAGCCGACGTGTCCCCAGAAAGCGCGATCGAAATCCGGTACGTTGTTTTCTTCGATGCTCTTAAGCTCATTATAGGCAAAAGGATGGCATCGAATAGCTCCTTGTCCAAAGACAATCATGCACCGCGTCAGAATGTTTGCGCCTTCCACCGTAATGCTGATGGGCGTGGCCATATAGCTATTTGCTATGGGGTTACGCGGTCCGCGGGAGATGGCCGCTCCGCCAAGAATGTCCATTCCATCGTTGATAACTTTTCTTCCAAGTTCCGTGGAATTGTATTTTGCTATTGCCGATACGACGGATGGTTTCACACCTTTATCAACAGCGTTGACGGTAAATAGGCGCGAAGATTCGAGGATGTACGTGAGACCGAAGACGCGCGCAAGTGGTTCTTCGATTCCCTCAAACTGCCCGATCGACACGCCAAACTGTTTGCGTACGGATGCGTAGGCGCTCGTAACCCGCGAGAGCATTTTTGCAATGCCGGTGGTTTGCGCTGGGAGAGATATAGAACGCCCGGCTGCGAGACATTCCATAAGCATCAGCCAGCCTCGGCCTGCGCCGTCCGCTCCGCCGATAATGTTGTCTATTGAAACGACGACGTCTTTTCCCCACGTTGGACAGTTATAGAAAGGCACGCCCATGGGATCGTGACGACGACCTAACACAACACCGGGAGTCTTCGCTGGAACGAGAAGGCAGGTGATCCCTTCTTTTCGTTTGGGACCAAGGAGTTTGTTGGGATCGCGAAGCTTAATCGCAAGACCGATTACTGTGGAAACAGCTGCGAGAGTAATATAGCGCTTTTCCCAGTTGAGTTTGATGTACAATTTGCCGTCGTCGCCTTTGAATACCTCTCCGTGCGAGCTAATCGACCCGGCGTCCGACCCCGCCTCGGGTTCTGTCAGCGCAAAGCAAGGAATTTCTTCTCCTCGCGCCAGTCGCGGCAAGTAATAGTTCTTTTGTTCTTCCGTTCCGTAGTGAATCAATAGTTCCGCAGGGCCAAGTGAGTTAGGGACCATGACCGTAACGCCAAGTGCCGTAGAATGCGCCGACAACTTAGCGACGACTTCGCTATGTGCCACAGCCGAAAATTCCAGACCGCCATATTTCTTCGGAATAATCATGCCGAAGAATCGCTTTTGTTTTAGGAAAGCCCACACGTGGTCGGGCAATTCCTTTTGCTGATAAACATCCCAATCAGATACGTTACGGCAAAGCTCTTCTACAGGACCGTTCAAAAACTCAAGCTCTTCGCCCGAAACTTTTTTGTAAGGCTCTTCAAGGATTGATCGGAAGTTTGGCTTGCCGGAAAAGAGTTCCTTGTCGACCCATGTTGTTCCCGCCTCGAGCGCGGTTTTTTCCGTTTCCGAGATCGCCGGCATCACGTTCAGCTTTTTCAGCAGACCGAGAAGATGCTTCGAGACAACTTTCTGCCGAAGCACGGGTATGTTGAAAACTAGTAGGAACGCTCCAAGAAGTCCCCAGGCGACGGGAGTAAGTTCAAACTGACTTGCCACTGCCGCTACCGCAATGCTCCAGAGAAACAATGGCGCACTAAAAAATCCGAGGAAGAGTGCGGTGATCGCAAAGTAACAGACAACTTCTGCTGTTGACAAAGGTAGGCTCATTACGGTCGGTCTCCGATGTGGTTGATGATTCGCATTAGAATACAAAGCGCACACTTAATTTTAACATATATCAGCGGTTGAGAGTGAACTCCGCGGACTTTTTAAAACGGGTGCGCCGATGGTTGGGAAGAGTGGAATTTATTATCTTTTACGAAGGAATTTCGGATCATTTCCTCCAAAACGCCCTGAGGATTGGACAATGCCTGCTCGTCTAAGACGAAGGTTGATTGGCCGGTGCTGTTTTGGATGAGCTTTAAACCATGTTCGTAGCCTTGGAACAGTTGGCTCAAGAATCTTACGGCGTTGAGGCCGCTGACGTGAACCTTTTCAATGATCTTTTCTTTGGCATTTTCGTCAAATTTTAGTTCAATCCCAAAGCCTTCAAAGAAGTCGTTTTCATATTTTTCTATACCGGATCTGATCAGCCGCTCTCCGGGATCTTCTGGATGACTTAGGAGCCAATCCAGCGTTTGGGCCGGATGATTCACAAGATCACTTGTCACCTTAAGTTCTGAGATGTCGCTGGAAGGTAACTCGTACTTAAATTGTCGTAAAGTTGATTCGCAAACAGACAGCAACGCCCGTGCGCCTGTTTTGAGCTTATGCGCCTTTTCTGCAATGGCGAGGAGCGCATCGTCTTCGAATTTAGTCTTGATACCGTAAGCAAGCAAAGCCTGCTCATATTGTCTCACGGCTGATCCGCGGGACTCCGATAGAATGCGGTAGAGATTGTCGACGCTCAGATGGTGACACCCTACGACAACCGGCAGTCGGCCGATAAATTCGGGCTCGAAGCCATAATCGATAAAGTCCTGCGTTGATACATGCGCGAAGATGTCGTCAACCGAAAGCTTTTCCGTATCGGATTTCTCCGCAGCAAATCCAATTCTCTTGGTGTCCAATCGCTTCTTAATTATTTCCTCAAGTCCGGAAAATGCGCCGCTTACAATAAAAAGAATGTGTCCTGTGTTCACTAATTGCCGAGAAAGTTTGCCTTTACGTTGCATATCGAGCAATGCCTGCATTTGCGACTGTATGTCGTTGCCCGATCGAAGATCGACGTCAGCGTCTTCCATAAGTTTGAGCAGGCCAAACTGTACACCTCTTCCGTTGATATCCCGCCCGTGGGCACTGCCAGTGGTTGCGAGTTTGTCCGCTTCGTCAAGGTAGATGATTCCGTACTGCGCCTTTTTGATGTCGCCGCCCGCTTGCGACACGAGATCACGGATGAGGTCATCAACGTTGGCTCCGACATATCCTGTTTCGCTAAAACGTGTCGCATCAGCCTTGACGAAAGGTACACCGATGAGATCGGCAATCTTTCGAATCAGGTAGGTCTTGCCGACTCCTGTGGGACCAAGAAGCAAAACGTTTTGTTTGGAATAATCGGGATCCCTTTGGATATTGTTTTTCAGGCAAAATTTAACGTGATTGTAATGATCGCAGATTGCTATCGCGAGCGCCTTCTTCGCTTCCTCTTGGCTAATGACGTAATGGTCGAGGTAACGTTTGATTTCTTTGGGTTTGAATTTGAAATCAAGAATATGTTGAAATTCGTGCTCGCCCTCTTGTTTCGCATGAGCCGAACCTTGCGTTTCAAACTGTGGGTTCATTTGATTGGTAAAAATTTGTACAGAGCTTCCAAACCTTCGGCGGACAAAGTCCTCAAATTCCTTTTGAATATCTTCAGGGCTGGGGGATTTCTTTTCTTCCATAGGAGCACCGCCTTCGAACGCTAAACTTAGCATTTCTTAGCAGGTTGTCAATGAGAGACAGGTTAGGTGGATACCTTAATTTTGTGCGGCTTTTTCAATGATTAGCTTTGATCCCAGTCGCGTTTTGGTCTTCCCCTTGAGCAAGACCTTAAAAACGGATGCGGTTGTGCCTTTTTTGACAAGCTCGACGAGTGCGGCGCCTTCCTTGTTCTTGCCCTTTAAGCGAAAGCGGCCGGCTGAGTTTTGGATAACGAGCGCTTGAGTGTTCTCTTTAATAAGCGGGGTGAAGCTGCCAATAAGGAGATTTTGCCCGTCCACGTCGAGAACGACGCCGTCGTAGCCGATGGACTTTGCCATGAAGTCGTAAAATTCGGAGAACGTAACGAACTCCGGTCCCTTTATCGCAAAGAAACTTCGCGGTTTGCCTTTAACTACCCCTTGAAAATTCCATTTTGCGCCATCGTAATAAGCGATGGTGTCGCCGCCTGAAACCTCAAACAACATGCCTACCCAATCTGCAGGGGTGATGTTTTTCTGTTCCTCAAGAGGTTCTAAATTGGGAGGTCGTTCATTTAAAAGCAGGAAGGTTTCGACCTGTTCAGGTGCCGTTGGTTCGATGAAGCCAAAATCTGGTAGTTTGTCGATTTCCATGAACTTGGGCTGAGCACCTTGTTTCAGGGAGCGCAGTACCATAATTCGGTGGGGGAAGATTCCGGACTTGGACTTTGTGTCACGCCATTTTTTGAACCATGCATCGGGATCTGGAGATTCCTGAGCCGCTGCACTCACGGACGTTAGCAAAAGGATGGCACTAAAAACTGTCGAAACAATACGTTGCATGGCAAACCTCTGCTATTAGTTTGCCATAAGTGTCAGTGCTTGGCTCGCTTTTTTGGAAAGAATTTTTGCTTCTTCGTTGAGACCGACTTTTGTTCCGACTCGTTCGAACAATTTTATCCCGTAGACCTGTTCGATTTTTCGCAGCCGATGGCTTACTGCTGGAGGTGTTAGGCCAAGGAGAGCAGCTCCCGTCGAAGGTCGGCCGCCCTCGAGGAGATGGTTGAGCAGTATGAGATCATCCATGTCCAGCATGCGTAGCTTTTTGTAGCTGTCGCCTATAACGCTCATGTGTTTTCCCCATTTGTTAGCTCCATTCAAGACTTAATTGGCCAACAGGTCAACTTTAAAAATGTTTTTGCGCAACTTTTTGTTTAACTGTAAATTAGCGAGATTTGGCAAAGCTCCATTAAGCTCTTGAATATTAAGGGATTATGAAATGAAAATAAAGAAACACCTCTCGGCTGAATCTTGGACCTTGTTGGTATTTTTGCGCCATTTTGCCATGTTTATGGCGGTGTCTTTGGCTCCAACCCATGCGGCGGGCGCTACTGCGGCGGTTATTGGAGACTCGTACGCCACCGGCGCGTTCGCGAATCCGGAACTTATTTTGGACCGAATTTTTTTGCGTGATTATATTGCGGGCGAACCTCCGCAGGACGCAGCTCCTCAGTTGGTAAGACTTCCTCCGACGTTGCGCGAATTCGGGCAGAGCGTCTATTGGGTGTTTGAGAACGTGTTGTATCATTTTTCCTCGCAATATCTCGACTCTTCAAGTCGAGCTTGGGCCTCACAACTCATGAGCGATTCTCATCTCGACATCACGAGTATGAGAATAGCGGCCTATGATGGAGCGCCGTTGAGCTCGTTCAATCGTCAGGTCGATAGAGTCCTCGAACAAAAAGGTGAATTTCCGGATTACTTTTTTGTGTTTTTCAATCTCGGTGATTTTTGTTTTTGGACTCACAACGACATACCGTCCGCTGACGACTATTACGCGCAGCTTATCAACGGCGTGCGCTATATTGCGCGAAACAAGCCTGCGGGCAAAGAGGTTAAGGTTTTTTTCATGGACCCCATCGGTGTTCTCCAACTCTTTGAATCCCACAAAATTGCGACAAAAGTGGTGAGCACAAGGGGTAAGCCCCTAACGTGCGGCGACGTTTATAAGAGCGTCACGCCGGAGCCACTCTCATTGGGTGGAGTTGATCCGAGGATTGAATTGGTAAGCGAATGGCTCACGAACTTTCCTCGCAATTTTTGCCCGAGGTTTTTCGATGAGGAATCGAGAAGCGAGGTGGCGAATGCCATCCTCGGATATCGCGCAAAGACGGCCGAGATGGTGCGATATTTTGTTCAACTTCCCGTGCCAGAGGTTCACGTTCGCCATGTTACGGAAACAGCAAAAATCCAATTTGAGCCCGAGGATGTGGCCAACGATTGCCTACATCCTTCTTCGGAAGGTCATAAGAAAATAGCTTCGGCAATTAGTACGCTTTTGCAAAAATAGCTTTCTTGCCTTTGCGACCGGTGAAAATACAGGTGCCTTCGTCGGGATCTGAGAACGGGATGACGCGCATCGTGACCTTAAGCTGTTTTAAAAGGTCGAGAACAGAAGGATCGTCACTCCAGTAGCTCACCGCAAATCCGCCGTGAATTTCTGGTTTCTGCTCATTCTTCGGCGTGAAGAAGTCGCGGAAGTCCTTTAGAGATTTAATCTCATGTGTGTTTTGTTTTCGGAAAGCCGACGCTCGATTGTATAAACCTTTTTGGATTTCGTGCAACCAATACGGGGTTTCGCGAATACATTGGTCTCTGTTTACGAACTCTTTTTGTTTGGGATCTTGATCTCTTCGCATGACGCAGATCTTACCCGCTTCGATATCCTTCGGACCAATTTCCATGCGTAGGGGAACGCCCTTTTTTATATGCTGCCACGCCTTGTCGCCGCCGCGGATGTCGCGGTCATCAAGCAACACTTCTATGGGCTCGTTGTAGAGCTTTTGTTCGGAAAGCTCCTTCTTTACTTTGTTGCAATACTTGAGAACGCTTTCCTGATCCTTGTCTGAGCGTATGATAGGCATAATGACAACATGCTTTGGCGCAAGACGAGGCGGCAAAATTATTCCGTTATCGTCGCCGTGGGTCATAATCAAACCGCCTATTAATCTCGTTGAAACTCCCCAAGAAGTTGTCCAAGCTAGTTGATCTGTACTGTTTTGATCTTGGAATCTTATCCCCATGGCCTTGGAAAAGTTTTGGCCCAAGAAGTGTGACGTGCCGGACTGTAGTGCTTTCTTGTCCTGCATCATCGCCTCGATGCTGTAAGTATTCACAGCGCCTGGAAAACGTTCGTGGGCCGGCTTCTCACCCTTCACCACGGGCATGGCCATGTAATCTTGACAGAAGGTTTCGTAGACGTCGAGCATGCGAAGGGTTTCTTCCATCGCTTCTTGGTCCGTGGCATGGACCGTATGGCCCTCCTGCCACAGGAATTCTGTGGTCCGCAGAAACATGCGGGTTCGCATTTCCCAACGAACGACGTTGGCCCATTGATTGATGAGAATAGGTAAATCTCTATAGGATTGAACCCATTTCGCGTACGTGGATCCGATAATAACTTCGCTCGTGGGGCGAACGATCAAGGGTTCGTCCAGAGGTCCAGCTGGCACCAAGGTGCCTTCTGCGTTCTTCTCGAGTCGATGATGTGTGACCACGGCACATTCGGTCGCGAAACCTTCAACGTGATCAGCTTCTTTTTGAAGATGGCTGAGTGGAATGAATAGTGGAAAGTAGGCATTCACGTGACCTGTTTCTTTAAACATCTTGTCGAGCGCCGCCTGCATTTTCTCCCATATGGCGTAACCCCAAGGTTTAATAACCATGCAGCCACGCACATCGGAATTTTCGGCCAATTCTCCTGCTTTGGTGACCTGTTGGTACCACTCAGGATAGTCTTCCGATCTTCGTGGTGTTACTGCAGTTTTGTTAGCATTATCCGTCACATTCGCTCCATTCTGCTCATTGCCATTAATTAAAAATACCCGCCGCCGCAAAAAAACGCAAAATTCTTTTGTCAAATCCGATCAAAAAGGTAAATTACTACGGACAAAGGGTATTTTCCTACACTTTTAATCGAGATGGATATGAAGTTTC
The DNA here is from genome assembly GCA_050251195.1 of Oligoflexales bacterium. GTDB lineage: Bacteria > Bdellovibrionota_B > Oligoflexia > Oligoflexales > Oligoflexaceae > JBFWNG01. The sequence continues at coordinate 6,001 of JBFWNG010000023.1, read as the reverse complement.
CGATTTATATGGACAACCACGCCACGACTCCCGTCGATCCCCGAGTTCTTGACGCCATGTTGCCATTTTTGAAAGACAAGTTCGGAAACGTTGGTAGCGAGCATCTCTGCGGTCGCGAGACGCGCAGTCCTGTGGCCATAGCTCGAAAGCAAGTTGCTGCCTTGATCAATGCCGGGCCCGACGAGATCGTTTTTACCAGCGGCGCTACCGAAAGCGACAATCTCGCCATCAAAGGCGTCGCCTTTTCCCTTAAGAAAAAAGGCGACCATGTCATCACTTGTAAAACCGAACATAAAGCGGTTCTTGATACCTGTAAATTCCTTGAGGCTAAAGGCTTTACTGTGACTTACCTCGACGTCGACAGATATGGACGTGTGAGCGCGGCAGACGTGCGGAAGGCCATGGATAAGCGTCCCGGCAAAACGGTGCTCGTCTCTCTTATGGGGGCAAACAACGAGATCGGAACAATCCATCCGCTTCAAGAAATCGGCACTCTATGCAAAGACAACGAAATCGTTTTTCACGTCGATGCAGCGCAGTGCGCGGGAAAGATTCCTTTCGACGTCCGAGCTTGCCACGCCGACATGGCAAGCATAAGCGCCCACAAGATGTACGGCCCAAAGGGCATCGGTGCACTTTTCGTTCGCAAATCCTTGCGCGACAAACTAGAGCCGCAAATGCACGGCGGTGGTCAAGAATGGGGCATCCGTTCCGGAACGATTGCGGTTCCCATGGCTGTAGCTTTGGGCACGGCCTGCGAGATCGCTATGGAAGAACTTTCGCGTGAAACAAAACGTTTGAGCTCGATGAGAGCCCGTCTGGAAAAGACTATCGTTAAGGAAGTCGGCGGCGTTAAAGTGAACGGCCATCCTGACGAAAGGTTACCAGGAAACCTTAGTCTCACTTTTGAGAACGTTGACGGCGAAATGATGATGCTAGCGCTTAAGGAAATCTGTTGTTCGGCAACATCCGCCTGTTCCTCTGCTTTGCCTGCTCCGTCTCATGTACTGCGAGCATTGGGTCTCACGGATAATGAAGCGATGGCGACCATACGATTCGGCATTGGGAGATTCAACACTGACGAAGAAGTCGATTACGTCGCGCAGCGCGTTAAAGACGTGGTTACGGCTCTGAGACAAGGACTTACACCCAAGCCGGCGAGCGGCCCTGTCCTAAGTTGTGAAACATGACACGGACGATCATCGTTGGCGACGTACACGGTTGTCTTGATGAGCTGACGGCGTTACTCGAAAAAGTTGAATATAAACCGCATGTCGACCAGCTCATTTTTGTCGGCGATCTTATAAACAAGGGCCCCTATTCGTTAGAAGTTCTCCAATTCGTAAAGCCTTTGCCGGCAATTTTTATTAAGGGGAATCACGAGCGGGCGTTCATAAAGTACTTGAAGCGTCCTCGGAAGGTTATCCCTGCCTTCGAAGAACTCAAGGCCAAGATGGGTGCAGAGCTAGAATCCTGGCGCAAGTGGATGAAGGCCATGCCGTTGTTCCACGAGACCGAGGAGTATCTCGTGGTTCACGCGGGCATAATTCCCGATACGCCGGTTGAGGAAATCAAAGCAAAAATCATCACCAACATTCGTACTTGGGACGGCATCGGCAAGGATCTCAATAATCCTGACGATCCTCCGTGGTTTGATTTATACAAAGGGCAAAAACTTGTCGTTTTCGGTCACTGGGCAACAATGGGACTTGTGGTTAGAGACAACGTGATCGGTCTTGATTCAGGGTGTGTCTACGGAAAAGAACTGAGCGCCCTGGTGTTGCCAGAGCGCCGGATTGTTCAAGTAAAAGCTAAACAAGTTTATAAGAGCATTGACTTTAAGGTGGGGTTTTAGCGTTCCAAACTCGCGTATCGCACGCGCTTCGGTACCAAAGCCTCTTTGCCAAGTCTTCGCTCTTTGTCTTTTTCGTACTCGCTGTAGTTGCCTTCAAACCAGTAAACTTGGCTTTCGCCTTCAAAGGCAAGGATATGAGTGGCGATTCGATCGAGGAACCAACGGTCGTGGCTTATGACTACGGCGCAGCCCGCGAAGTTCAAGAGTCCATCTTCGAGCGATCGTAGCGTGTTCACGTCGAGGTCGTTCGTCGGCTCGTCGAGCAGAATAACATTGGCGCCTGATTTAAATACTAAAGCAAGTTGCGCTCGATTTCTCTCGCCGCCGCTGAGCACGCCGACCTTCTTCTGTTGATCTTGTCCTGAGAAGTTGAAGCGGCCCACGTAGGAACGCGCGTTGATTTCGTATTTGCCCAATTTAATGTTTTCTTGTCCTTCGGAAATTAAATCGTAAACCGTCTTGTCCGGGTCCAGGCTCAGGCGGGATTGCTCCATGTAACCGACCTTCGCGGTAGCGCCAACCTTAAATTCGCCTTTATCGGGGGATTCTTCGCCCGTGATCATTCGGAACAGTGTGGTTTTACCCGTGCCGTTTGCTCCGATCACGCCAACAATTCCGCCGCGCGGGAGATTGAACGTTAGGTTTTGATAGAGAACCTTGTCGCCGAAAGATTTTGCGACGCTTTTAACTTCCAGTACGATATCGCCAAGACGCGGGCCTGGGGGAATGTAGAGTTGCAAGTCGCGAGCGACTTCTTCGGTTTGCTCGCTCATCAAGGCTTCGAATGCCTTTATCCGGGCTTTGCTTTTTGATTGGCGAGCCTGCGGAGTCATGTTGATCCACTCGAGTTCCCGCTCGAGCGTTTTTCTTCGTTTGTCGTCAGCTTTCTCTTCGTTGGCAAGCCGCTTGTTTTTCTGATCGAGCCAAGAGGAATAGTTACCTTTCCAAGGGATGCCGTGACCGCGGTCAAGTTCGAGGATCCAGCCGGCAACGTTATCCAAGAAATACCTATCGTGGGTAACGGCGATGATTGTTCCCGCATATTCCTGCAAATGTTTCTCGAGCCATTGCACGGATTCAGCATCCAAATGGTTCGTTGGCTCGTCGAGAAGAAGGATGTCCGGCTTCTGCAGCAAAAGTCGGCAAAGCGCTACGCGACGGCGCTCGCCGCCGGAGAGGTGGTCCACAACTTGATCGGCTGGCGGCAAACGCAGAGCGTCCATCGCATAGTTCAATCTGTCATCGAGAGTCCACGCGTCCATCCGATCGAGAAGGTCTTGCACTTCAGCCTGGCGAGCGATCAGACGCTCCATTTCTTCGGGACTAACGTCTTCTGCAAATTTTAGGTTGATGTCGTCGAATTCTTTTATCAGGGAAACGACGTTGCCAACGCCCTCTTCGACAATTTCTTTTACTGTCTTGCCTTTTTGAAGCTCTGGTTCCTGGGGCAGATAACCAACGGTGTAACCTTCGGAGAGATGGGCTTCGCCTTGGAACTGTGTGTCGACTCCGGCCATGATTTTGAGCAGCGTACTTTTACCTGATCCGTTCAAGCCGAGAACGCCGATTTTTGCTCCGTAAAAATAAGAGAGGCTGATGTCTTTTATGACGACTTTTTCGCCGTGCCTCTTGGAGACTTTGACCATGGAATAGATAATCTTTTGTTCAGTCATTTGACCCTCTTAGATAATGCTGCCGAAGCCACATTGGCGCTCCGGACGTGCAGGACGCAAGTTGTAAAGTGATGTGGGGAAAAAATATCCCAAATGCGGGAATATAAGTAACTGAAATAGCTAAAAAAATCAATGTTATTTTAAAAGCCATCAAGATCATGGGCAAAAATGCCGATAAAAATCCAAAGTGTCTATCAAAGGACTGATGATGTATTTGGGTTTTTTATCATTAATATTAACGTTGACCCTCGCGGCCTGCGACGAAAGCTCTTTCGACGCCAGCTCAGGCAGCAAAGCGTCAACTGAGGGCGATAACGGCGGCGGCAACGGCGGCGGAACCGATACCGTTGCCGGCAATGCAGAGGCCGGAGCAAGCGAAGAAGCCAAGACGCTTCTTGCCGAATGCAAAGGCAAGGTCGCCGAAATAAAAGAAATGCCATTTGACTTAAAATATCCGGCGGGAGCTAACTGCGCTTTTGGCGTGGACGGCAACTTGCCGGCTCAGGACGCGATCCACACAGCGAAATTAGATAGCCCTCTTACCATAAATATTCCGGCAAACATTGAAATTTGCGAACTCGAGATAACCTCCCAAAGCAAGTCTCTGCGGTACGACGATTTTCTGATCTTTAGTCTCGACAAATATGTCCTGGTCGGTAGCAATGGAACCATGATGACGCAGCTTCCCAAAGAAGGCGCCGGCCTGCTTGTTTGGGATTGGCAAAAGGTTATAGGTACGGCGATTGACTTCGACGAAAGACTGCCGTCTTACTGCTTGGGCAAAGGAAAATGCGAAATTCCGGGCCACGATAAGGAAGGTCCGTTTAACGTGCGGTTTCCGTCAGAATCTATATATGAAGTGGCGGCGGCGCAGCTTGCTAAAAACCAACTTATTTTCACCCTTACGACTACGGGCGACAACGACATGGGTGATTGCGAGCACACCGATTTTGATTTGGACTTGGTTGTCCGTTACATAGAGAAATAATGGTGAGGGACTGAGATGGAATGGCGTATTGCGTTAGGTATTGTGATGGCACTGGGTGTGACTTCTTGTTCACAGATTTTCGACGGTGAAAACTCCTCCTTTTCCAGCAGCGCTACTGTCGGCGTCGGCAATGAGGGCATCGCGGATCAGGATGATGCTGACGAGGCGCAATTTAAAACAGAAAACGGACGAGAACAATCTTTTGACATAGTTAAAGCAGGCGCCATCGTTGACATCGTTTTTGCGATCGATACCAGTGGCAGTATGGATACGGAAAAGGCTTTCCTCGAACAAAATATGAAAACCTTCATGGACCTTCTTTCCAAAGCTCAAATCGACTCGCAAGTGACGGCGATAGGAAGTACCGAATTCCTCTTTCCCGTGGGTCTCCCCCCCGAAAAATTTCAGGTCGTAAACCAGAAAATTGGCAGTCACGATATGATAAGAATCCTTACCGGCTTTTTTCAAGGCGGGGCCTATCCCTTGCCTTTCCGCGAAGGAGCCAATATCGAAGTCGTCATGATTACGGACGACAACGGCCAACGACCCGGCGAATTAGCGGTGGATTTCAAGGGTATCGACAAGAAAAAAACCATTGTTAACGGCATTATTGGTATCAACCCAGGCATTAGCCCAACTAATCCTGAATGCACCATTGCGGCCGTAGGTACGGAACACCAAAAACTTGCCGACCTGACCGGCGGAAGCAAGTACGACCTTTGCGAAAAGGACTGGAATGGGCTGCTTATCCAGCTCTCAAAAAACATCGTGGAACGGAGCTTCAGCTTCTTCTTGGATTCGGCCCCAGACCTCTCTCAGGACGTTCTCGTGAAGCTCGACGGCGTTGCCCTAGCGCCCGAACAATACACAATCGACGAAAAAGGCCAAGTGACCTTATCCAAGGACATCGTCCTCCCGGAAAAGGGTGTCCTTACGGTCTTTTACTTCACGAAATAACCTCCCGAGTTACCAGGGTTAACCGGCCCAACAATTATTGGGCGTTCGACTGTCCCCATAATTCCCGAATTGTTGGGCGTTCGACTGTCCCCATAATTCCCGAATTGTTGGGCGTTCGACTGTCCCCATAATTCCCGAATTGTTGGGCGTTCGACTGTCCCCATAATTCCCGCAAAAAAAATTTAAAATTTTTTGGCAGAATCGTTTGACACGTTTTGGAAATGCGCGTATATGCTTTCTCTACCCCAACAACTTCTCGGGTAAAGATCAGAAATATCTTGAGAGTTTTCGACCACGGAAGTGGAAAAAAAAGTGTTGGGAAAGTTCTTTGAAAACTGAATAGCTTAAGTTTTAATGGTCCTTTTCATTAATTTGAGAAAAAAGAACGGAGCTTTGTTTTATTAAACAAGAGATCTTAGCTCGTGAGGGTTAAGATTTTAGGATTAAAACGTTAGAGTTTGATCCTGGCTCAGAACGAACGCTGGCGGCATGCTTAACACATGCAAGTCGAACGAGAAAGTCCTTCGG
>JBFWNG010000022.1:0-40126 GCA_050251195.1 Oligoflexales bacterium | reverse complement strand
TTCACACGTATGATGCCATGACCCCAAGCGGTGCAAATCAAAGGAGTCTTAAAACAAAGTCAGGAAAGGGTTTCAGCTAACACTGACTTCCCCATCATGACCCAAGTAAAATGAAAAATCTAGGGGTGACTCCACAGTTTTTCCACAGTATGATAAGAAGGATAAAAAAGGTCTAAAATCCAGTAAGGGCGCATAACTCAGCGGTAGAGTGCCACCTTCACACGGTGGAAGTCGTAGGTTCAAGTCCTACTGCGCCCACCATTCAACTAAAAACAACCAAAACGAACTCCACACTTTGAAACGAAAAGCCTCGTAAATAGGGCTTTTTTCGTTTTTAGGACTCCACAGTTTTGAAAAAAACAGATGGGCGAAGCATTAAACGTCCATCAGGCATGGTCAATATCAGGTTCTATTTGTTTCAGGCACCCAAAAGCTCTATAAAAGCCCTTAACTCCTAGGGTTTTAACGTTTAGCTAAAGCTTTCTTTCTAGCTACACGCTTTTTCCAATCATCTGTACGCCACTGATCGAACGAGGGAAGGGAAAGATAGATTTGTTGTGTCGCGTCAGCCAAGCTATATAGGTTTCTCAAGTGGTCTAACTCGCTAAAATCACTGTGAGGTTTCCCTAGCTTCTCCCAAGCGGTCTTTAGATAGTCTGTAAACAACTCATGACCCGTTAATAAGATTACCGGGTTGGTGGGTTGGCCAGACTCGTCCAATCTTCTGCACCATTTTACAAAAGAAGACAGTAATTCCTTTTCTAACGGGGTAAAGTCATTTCGTAAGACAGAAATAACAATGACCGCTCCGGGGAATTTTGTGCCTAACTTTTTAAGTTGGGTAAGATCTTTGGCCTTGATAAGCTCCCCCTCTCCAAACGACTTTGTTTCGCCAATAACTAAAACGGGGGATTCTTGAAAGCCATAGACCTTATCGTCCCTCCAAAAAGCTGCAAAATCTGTTTCCATATCAGTATTATCGAACTTGAGATCCAGCGCAGTGGAAAAGGTCATCTCATTATGAGAGCCTCCGAATGTTTTGAAAAAACGCAGAGTCAAGAGTGTGCTGTATGCTCCTCTTCCGTAGTCAGGAACTGAAAATGGCCCGACAACCCGATACGTCCAGTTCTGATTATTCTTACGGAGACCAGCTTGAGGAAACTCGTAATTATTGAGACATCGTTCACAGGTGAGCCTATAATCAACTGAAGTTAAGCTATGCCAGTTCTTAGCCTGACAATGAGGGCATTCTGTCTGTGAACCTAAGCGAATGATATTTCTTTTCGTAAAATCCGCTAATTCCAACCATTGAATTAGAAATCGTTTCTTTAACTTTGGAATCAGCTTACTCCAATCCGCAATGGGTGCACTTCTTAACTCGAATTTCTCTTCAACGGTTTCAGCATCATTTTTCTTGACTCGGATTCCTCCTGCCATATTGTTGAGGAGTTTTAGAAGTTCGGGATCAGCCAGGAGAATCACTTCCCGAAGACCTCCCAAATGTTCAAGCATTTGCTTTGCGACTTGACCGGGATGTAAAAGTTTCGCTTCAATACCCTGTTTTTTGAAAAAGCCGAACAAAGCCTCTTCCTTGGAAAGAAGCTTTATACTTTCATTCCAATTTTTAAACTTCTGCCCAAACACCCAGCCTTCGCTGTTTACAATTGCATGATCCCCTAAGCCTCTGAAGAGAGGCCAGCTTCTGTCAAAATTATTGAAAGGAAATACCGTTGCCGCCTTCTCTTGATCTAAAAATGAAAATGTAACGGCATTGACCCAACGGTTTTCGTCTCCTTCATATTGAAAAGCAAACTCAGGTGCAAGTGTTTCAAAACTTCCTCGTAACTCCTGATCTTCTTTGTTGATGACGAGGTTTGATTTTCGCTCTTTGGCCGTTACAAGCAATCTTTGATTTCGATGTATGCGGTCATCAACATGTTTTACCCAGATTCGACTTCGGGAATGTGTCCAAAATGCTTCTTTAGGAACTTTATTCAGAAATGGCCCAATTAATTCCTGAGCATGCTCTTTGCCAATAGATCTACCAAATTCAATAAAGGAATGATGCATTGTGCCATACGGGTTTCCTCTGATAGGCCGGTATTCATCGTTAATCAGTTTGCACAAATGCTCTGTAAGGGCTTCCAGCCACTCAACCGGGACAGGAACAAGCCGTTCTTCTTCAATGCGTAGATTCCACAAATCGATTAAGTCCGTGGGTTTTGAGGGATCAAATACATAGATATGCAAATCATTCCTGCCAACAGGCTGGATCTCAAGCTCGTAATCCGTCATTTGCAGTGGCGTATAAGCACAACCAGAGAAAACTTTAAGCCAGGTATTTGGATTCGCTTCAACTTCATCAGGTCTTAAGACCTCCTGATAACCTTTTACAAAATATTCCGATGCCTGTTCTTTCGGGTAAACGCCAAATAGTGCTTCAACCAGTCCGTTATTACGTTTTGGCTGGACGAAGACAGCAGGTCTTTTTTCCCGTAACTGAAAACGCTGTTCCGTTTCATAAAGGTGTTTAAGCACATCATAAATACTTAGTCCAAACGCAGGCTCTGACCATTCGTGATGCATTGGTGAGAGAAATTCATCAAGCGTTTTAACCTGCTCCCAACGCTGGTGCTCTTTTCGCAAAGCACCGAGGCCAGACTCTTCTAATAGCCCCTCTTCTGCTTCAACAAATACGTCCGGCTCAAAGAAGTTGATATACCCTTTAGCAACTGCAAGTCCCTTTACCCGCTCATGAGGCTCCGGTCTCCATGCTTCAGGAGGTCGTTTAAAAACAGGAATGATAGGGTTATAGATTCCTCCCCACAAACAGGTACAAATCCGCATAATCTTGAGGATCGAAGCCATGTCGGTTGGTCTGACAAGAAAACCAATCCGAGTTGGACGCAGCCTAATAGTAGCAGAGATTTCCGTCATCCTTAACTAGCGGCTCTTTCTCATTGGTAGTAGCCACCTAGTCCAACATGGCTCCAAAAGCTTTTAAAGACTAGGCAACACAGGGTTCGAGCAATCTTAAATCTTGTAACAGTTTCAAGGCAGATTGTTCGCTACTAAGTTTATCTTTCTTTTTTCGTCTGACACTCTCAAGAGCCGATTGATGCTCTAAGCCCATCTCTTTGTAAGCCACATATGTTGCTGCTAACTCTAGTGCATCAGTAGGAGCTTTTTCCATGATTTCGATATATTTTTTGAATCCTGACATATCTTCTGAAGCACAGCTTGGCTCTGCTTCAAATACATAGCTGGAAGAACCATAAGCATTTGTTGTTTCATGCTCTTTTATCAAACCCAGGCATTCCAAGAGACCAATATCCGACTGGAGATCCTCGCTATAAGGGCCATAAAAGTGAATAGAGAAGTTATAGCTCGTCGGAAAATTCAGACTTTGTAATAATTTAACAGTTTTCTGTAGTCTTAAACGACCAGGAACCTTATGATTACTATGAGCAGCAATGATACCTACCAAGTAATTATAATCATCTTTCATTGTTGATACCTCCTATTTCAAGGTTTGACTTGCAATGCCTTTTAATCCCTCCCGTAAACGTTCGGGAAAATAAAAGCGTAGTAAATTATACTTCCTTTGCAATGGTTTTATGGGTTCTGAAATTTGAGAAATCTCCCTTAATTCCTCACCAGCGACTTTAACGTATAGTTGAGTAGCTGGATGATCGGCATCTGGATCATACGGTTTATAGGGGGTGTCCGATGCTTTGTCACTAACAAGCAAATATTTTGAGATATCTTGATTTAATCGATTATTAGTAATGTACTGGCTAATATGCTGTTCAGCTTGCTGTTTAAAAGTTTGAATAGTGGCTTGATCCTGGACATCTGAGGTATCAATACATTTATAAAGCTTTCTATCCAGAAGGCCCTGTCCCAATTCACGTAAAACACTATCCTGAGCATTTAGGCAGGCTTTAAAAAAATCAGTAATATTATAGTCATCCAGAAGCAGATAGTCAGAAAGCGCCATATTGCCATTGCTTGAAAAAGCTGATAGGACAATACTTGATACCTCTGGAACGACTGCTTTCTTCTCTTCATCAGTTTCTTTAGCGTCAAGAAGTTCTTTATATCTCTGGAAAATAAGTTTTAACATAACTTCAGCGGATCGTGTCGTCTTATGGAAATATACGATCCTATACATGTGATAACGTGCAAAAAGATAGGTTTCTGCGGCCAGAAACGCCTTATGGCTTAAGAAAAATCTATTATGCGTTTGATCCACATTTAAATGTCTAATAATCCAATCAAAGTCAAAATGGCCGTATTCTGTGCCCGACGAGAAACTATCTCTCAACAAATAATCAAAACGATCAGCATCCAACTGACTTGAAATAACTTGTGAAAAGATATCGTTACCATCCAAAAAGGCAATGAGTCTGTTAGGGAAATCTTCATTATAGGAACGAAGTTTTTGATTTACTTCGGTAGAAGCATCTTCAATGATTTCTCTGCTTCTGTTTTCATGGTTTTCCTGTGTAATTTTCTCAAAGGCATGCGAAAAAGGCCCATGACCCACATCATGGAGCAAGGCCGCTACCAATAAAACATCTTTTTGTTGTTGCACAGCTTCTGCTCCAAGAATTTTTTCAAGCCGTTCAACAAAGATTCTGGCAACATTCATAACGCCTATTGAATGTGAAAACCGGCTATGGTTCGTCCCTGGAAAGACCAGTTCACTCATTCCAAGCTGCTTAATCCTTCGTAACCTTTGAAATTCTTTGGTGTTAATCAAGGCCAATAGCAGCCTATCCAAGGCATTATCCTCAAAGGAAATAATGTTATGGACAGGATCTCTGATATTGACAGGCCAACCGCTCATTCTTCACCCATTTGTTTAGTATATAAAACTCATTACTATTGGTATTAATTATCGGACAGCTCGCCCCAGAAGTCTAGTAAAGATTGCCTTCCAGGGGTATTATTCTAAATTGTAGTAGCTTACTTTAAGCCCTGAGGCTTTATCCGCTCTCTTGTCTACGACATACGTAGAGACACTTCGGAAAAACAGGAGGTCACCGGAAAGACCGGTAACCTCCTTCATAGAGTGGGGTGAGTGGAATTAGACATAGCCAAGATCTCCGTTTTATGAGGTGGGATAATGGCCACATCACCTGTTTCACTAATCTCCGCCGGTTGTTCCCCGCAGGGAGCCAGGCAAGACAAAGGCCCCGTGAGGGGTACTCACAGGGCCTTCTCGTGGCGGGTGGTGTGGTGGGTTAGCGCCCAAAGGGGCACTGAATTTAGAGGAAAAGTTTCTCTTGCTTTTAGGACGATTATCGGCTAATCTAAAATTTTAGTTTGGATTAGCCGATATGACTTTAACGATTGAACGCACATTAACAAAAACGATTAAAGAAACCAGTGATAGCTTCAAGGTGCTGTTGCTGACTGGGCCAAGGCAGGTTGGCAAGACCACCTTATTGCAGGCGGTACAGAAAACAGCTCGTTCCTACGTCACGCTGGATGATTTGGGAGTCCGGCTTTCTGCTCAGCAAGATCCCGCTGGCTTTCTGGAACGTTTGAGCTTGCCTGTATTGATTGACGAAGTGCAATATGTGCCGGACTTGTTTCCTTATATCAAGATGGTCGTTGACAAGGAAAAAAAGCCCGGCATGTTCTGGCTGACGGGTTCCCAGCAATTTGAAATGATGAAAAATGTAACCGAATCACTGGCGGGACGGGTGGCCATCCTGAATTTGCAAGGCATTTCACTGGCTGAGGAACAAGGCCGTCCCAATGATCCGCCTTTTCTGCCGACACCGGACTTGCTCAAACCTCGCAAGAAAGCAAAGCCACTCGGCTTAATGGATGCTTATCATATTATCTGGCGCGGTTCTTACCCGGATGTGGTGACGCAAGACGGCAAGAACTGGGAACGGTTTTATAGCTCATACGTGTCCACTTATATTCAGCGCGATGTCCGGGAATACCTGGATATTAACGATACCGCCGCCTTTCACAAGTTCATGCAGATTGCTGCGGCCCGAACCGGGCAACTGATTAACTATGCCGATATGGCGCGGGATACCGGCGTCAGCGAGCCAACCGTTAAGACATGGCTGAATGTCTTGCATGCCTCCGGTATTGTGACACTGCTTCAACCGTATTTTAATAACCGCACAAAGCGATTGGTTAAAACGCCCAAGTTGTATTTCATGGATACGGGCCTGGCTTCATACCTGACCGGGTGGTTGAATGCGGATGTGTTGGAACGTGGCGCTATGGCTGGCGCAATGCTGGAAACATGGGTGGTTTCTGAAATTATCAAATCCTACCTGCATCATGGCCGCACGCCCCGGATCTATTTTTATCGTGACAGGGATATGCAGGAAATTGATGTACTGATTGAAGAAAATGGCACGCTTTACCCGATTGAGATCAAGAAAACGGCGTCTATTCAGAACATGAAGTTTAAGGGTTTTGACATGCTCGACAAGCTGGGCATGCCAATCGGTCACGGCGGTGTGTTGTGCTTTACCAGTGCATTGCTGCCACTTTCAAAAGGCGTGGACGCTATTCCGGTAGGGTATTTGTAAATGACAAAGATTTCTCCATCTCAATTCATGAGAGAACTTCGGCCTGAAAATTATTCGGATACCGAAGACCGAGTAGCATATCTATTGGATGCTCCAAGCTTAGAATATCACCTGGATTCAATTACCTCCCGTAATCAGACCCAAGACTTTGAAATATTTTGCCGGAAACTCTGTGAACGAACAATTTGCCCTAACTTGCGGGCACATACAGGGCCGGACGGTGGAGGCGATAGCAAAGTAGATACCGAAACCTATCCTGTTGCAGAGGAAATTGCCGCCTTATTTTACATCGGTGAGGCGAGAGCCGCACAGGAAAGATGGGCTTTTGCATTCAGTGCAAAAGAAGATTGGAAAACCAAGGTAAAAGACGACGTAAAGAAAGTCTCTGAAACTGGCAGAGATTATAAAAAGATATTCTTTGTCACGAGCCAGTTTGCCAAGGATAAAGATCGCGCAGATTTAGAGGATACTCTCTCAAATGAATATAGCATTCCGGTTACAATTCACGACCGGTCTTGGATTGTAAAAGAGATCATAGAAAATGATCGTAAAGATATTGCATACAATTACCTGAAAATCGGCGAGCAAAAAAACGATCCATTCCGACTGGGGCCAAAGGATTATTCTCGTACCCAGCAGCTTGCAGATATTGAACAGTCAATGAATGAGCCTGACTCATTCAAAGGGATGGAACAGCAAAGGGTTACGGAGGCTCTTTTAGCAGCCACCCTTTCAAGGAATATGGAACGTCCCCGAACAGAAACGGATGGTAGATTTCTCCGGGCTATTCGCTTGGCAGAAGCGGACGGTACTTACCGGCAAAAACTGGAAGTTAAATATGAACATATCTGGACAGCATTTTGGTGGTTTGATGATTATCAGTTTTTAAAGGACTCATATGAAGCAATTGAAACGCTGGCACTTCAATCCGACCAAGCCACCAATTTGGAGTTGTTGTGTAATCTGCTTCAGCTTTTTGTAAATTCGATTGTCCATGATCATCTCTCACGAGAAGAGTGCAAATTTGAGGAGCGTACAGCTAAACTTAAGGCAGCATTAGAAAAATTGGCTGAGGATAAAGATCGCCCCAATAATGCACTGGAAGCACAAACCTCCCTCCTTATTATGCGTATGAACCAGGCACTGCTTGATGACAAGCATGAGGAGCTATCCAATATTTGGAACGATTTTTCAGTCGCTTTGGAAAAAGCAAATGGGCTTGGCGAGTTTAAAGCTGATCGGCTAGTGAAAATGGTAGAAGTCGCTGGGAATATAGCTGGAAACGATCCCGCCTATAATGATCTGGTTGAAAAAACTGCCGAATTTGTTTCCAGTCGGAAAAGCGAAGCTGAAGGTGCTTTGATACTGCTTGCACGAGCGAAAAAGCTTGATTTTGATAACAACTTTGAAATGATTCGCCTACTTGGCAAAGCCGCGATAGGTTTAACAAAAAAAGAATATGCGGATCAACTGATAGAAGCCCTTCAACTTTTGATGCTTGCATATCGAAGTGCCGGGCTATTATGGGCAGCACGGGCAAGTTGTGCTTTTCTCGCTGCATCCCTTGTCATGGAAGGGGAAGAAAACAGTGAATTGCCAGTCAGTTTTGTTCCAACGATGGGAATATGCGCATGGATAGCTCTGGAATTGGGTCATATTCCTGATTTTCTGCTTGCTATTCAATTATTGAATGGTGCGTTGGCTACTTTACCATTGACGGATAACTCAAAGGAAAAAGTCGGTAAAAATATTCAAGAACTGGATATGGCGCTGGGTAGCTTGTTTCTGAATTTGGATGAAAACGAACTCCGTAAGTTGGAGAACCTACCGGACATTCTCGATGCATTGGGGTTGTTTATGGCTCGATCCTCACTCCTTTATACGCTTGGTCACGTTAACGTTTTGCGGGAAGATGGCAGCTTACCTGAGTCTGAATCCGATGAAGATGTACATCGTATTTTTTCAATGCTCGCAAGCCAGCCGGTTGCACAAAATCTGAACCGCCCTCTTGTCCTGAACGCTGAGGGGCCACAGACTCTAAGCACAGGCATTCTTGGCATGACCATCGACATCCATATTTCAGGCAGTATTCACTCCGTCCTTATTGCAGAAGCAGTTTTGGGTTCTTTGGAAGCGTTCTTTGCCACTGCGATTGGACAGCGGATCATGCCTCATACAGAGAAATTACAGCTTAATGTGGTAGAAAGTGCAGAAGTATCCAAGCCATCCTTTGAGCTAAGTGCTATGGATATGACCGGTACTATCATTTGGCCTGCTGAGCTTTCTCCAAACAATTTTGAAAACCAGGGCACGATCTACAAATTCTGGGCAGAAGTCTCAGGCGACGTTCTTGCTACATGTTGTGTAATTGAAGAGGTAAAGAAGTTTTTAGAGAAACTTTATGCTGATGAGGCGGTACATCACAGAATGACGATGGTGACACTTGCATCAAATAGCTATCACAGGGTGGCCTCACGGTACATTTCACAAATCTCTGACTGGCAAGACGCTATACAGCAATCTTATGAGTTGAATGGGGAACGTCCGGCCTTAACGCTTATTCCATTTGTAGAGGAAAAGGCATTGGAAGATTATGATATAAAATCTCCAAGCGGTAGGCCACCTTTGCCAAGAAATCATAAAGCATATAGCGTTCGGTCAGTTCTTGATATTCACGCTTGGGATCAAGCTCAATGGAGAGGAACGGCTTATGCTCAATATGGCCCTGACCAGCCTCCCTACATGGCATTTCTTTATGAAAACGAAGAATGTGGCAGGAAAATTTTTGAACGCTGGCAAGAACGTTTTGGCACTCAGGATGAAAATGAAGAGATTTCACTATCCATCATCCGTCAACTGCCAGGGCAAAATAAACATCATTATTGCATTCTAATTACCTCTAGATTACCGGAATCCAGTGATTTTAAGCCTAATCAAATTGTTACAATGGCCAGTCGATCAATAACAATGACTCCTGACAGTGATATAAATCTTGACAGGTTTTTAAGCTCCTACAAACAATCGGCTTCATTTTATTTAGCACCTGCTGTCCTAAGCAATAACGGATCACCTGAAATTCTTACTGAACTTGCTATATTGAAGCATAACCTTAATATCAAACTAGCTGCCGAACTCACCAAGGATGATATAGAGTTTATGGTCTTAGCTCTTCATTCCCGGAATTGATTTCGGTTAGCGGTGAATTGGTGATAGAGCGATCCACGATCATGATGTCGTTGAAATAGATCCAGTATCAAAAATCAACCCGTTGGGTGCCACCTTCCAGAATCGTAACCCTGGGCTCCCGTTTCTGGTTAGCTATTGTTTGAGTCTTGGGAGCAAATGGGTTCTGAACTTCAGCCAATTTTGCACGAACTTCAGCTTCATGCCGGGCTTTGATTTCTGCGTCTAGTCGGGCAGTGAGTTGAGCAATGATTTCATTAGCTGATTGGGTTGAGTCTGAATTATGCTGGAACATGAGGAACTCCTTTTGGGTTTCTGAAATTTTGGGAAATATGTTTTTTAGCACCGCTTTTCCTCCTAAAGGGGTTACTCTATCAGATTCTGACAGAGTAACCCCTTTAGGAGGGGCAAAAGCATGAATATAGTAGTTAATTTAGAATTAAGATAGCTTTTCCAGAACATGCTCCTGAACTAAAGCAAAAACCGGACAGCGGTAAAGCAGAACTCCGGCACCAAACTTTTCTGGAGCAACACCGAGCGAAAACGAACAAAAAATAATTGGCAGAGATTTGTGAAAGCCTATATCGTACAATGAAACCGGCTCCGCCCCCCATAGCCCCTATGAACACTGGTAGATCATGACACATCTTGCTCAATAGGGATGAGGTCTTATTCCTGAAACCCTTATCCTTAAGGCATATACAGTCTTTAATAGTTCTAATTGAAACGACTCATTCCTCACTTTCTCCTCACTGATAGGCTAAACCAAGCCACTATAACCATGAATTAACCTGTTTTTTATTTTACTTGCCTTTCCCTTATCTATCGTTTTGCGCTATAGAGCGGTCACTATACTGAGTAGCCATTAACAAGTCAGATAGGTATTCTCCCTTGTATTGTTACGGCATGGAATTACGTTTATTTACTGTTCAAAAAGAACGTAGTTGAAAAAATATTTTTCATGAGGGTTGACAAAAATAAAATTTTTGCTTTCATGATAAATATCACGTTTTGATTCAGTATCAAATTGTGAGAAATAGACAGGAACCCAAAAGCATGGGGCAATTCCTGTTTTTTAATCCCTTAATATATCACGTTATGACTCAGTATCATGTAATGAAATATAGGAGTAACACCATGAAAAACAAACCAAAGCGGGATCTCTATCAAGAGATAACCAACAAGATCATTGTCTCCCTTGAAAACGGCGTAAGCCCTTGGAAATGCCCTTGGGATCAAGCCCGTTATGGTGGCCATGCAGGCTTGCCGCATAACGCCAAAATGAACCGTTGCTATAGCGGGATCAACGTTCCGATCCTTTGGATGACAAAAGAAGAAAAGGGATACGGTTCCAATGGATGGCTAACCTACAAACAGGCTTCAGAAATGGGGGGAACGGTCAAAAAAGGCGAAAAATCCACCTCGGTTGTTTACTGGAATTTTACCGATGTGGCCGATCCCAAGGAAGGCGATCCCAACAATGTGAAGCGTATTCCGTTTCTGAAGTGCTTCAACGTGTTCAACGTTGAACAATGCGAAGGCATTGAAATCAAAAAACCGGATATCAAAACTCCTGAACAAGCATGGGAGGATATCCAGCGCATTGAAAAGATCGTTCAAGCCAATAACGTGGATCTTCGCTTTGAATACAAGGGCGTTCGGGCCTGCTATGTTCCCGCGCTGGATCTGATCAGCATGCCAAGGAAGGAACGCTTCAGAACCAGTGGAGAGCATTATTATTGCACTCTGTTTCATGAAATGACCCATTGGACGGGACACCATAGCCGTTTGAATCGTGATTTCTCTGGACGCTTTGGGGATGAGTCCTACGCTTTTGAAGAACTCATAGCAGAAATGGGATCGGCGTTCCTGTTTGCCGATCTTGGCTTGGAAGGAAACGTTCAACACGATTCCTACATTGCCTCATGGTTGCGGGTTCTCAAAAACGACAAAAAGGCAATCTTTAAAGCCGCTACCGAAGCAAGCAAGGCCCATCAATTCATTCTCAAGGGAGCGGATGAAGTGAAGCAACCGCAACCACTGGAGGAGGTGGCGTAAGCCACCCCTTCCCTTCAGTCCCGATTGTCCGGGATTGAAGGGAGGGGAAACCCTCCAGTGTCAGTAAGAAAAAAATAGGAGTAACACCATGAAAACCAAGGAACTCAAACAAGCAATCACTATCCTGAAAGCCGGTGCTTGCCACCGGGTTATTCAACCCATTCTGGCCAATGTGGCTTTGAATGGCAAAATGGTTACAACTGATCTGGATTGTTGGACGATTGTTGAGATGCCAACCGGCATTAATACCACGGCCAGCATTTTTCAACTGGATAAATTGCTCAAGAATGTTAAAACCGATGAGGTGGCATTCTCCCAGGATGGCCACCATCTGAAAGTGGTTGCCGGTTCCCTCAAAACAACCCTAAAGGGCATGCCGGTTGATGAGTATCCGGCAGTTCCTTCCCTGGATGTGAAACTTGCCTTGACCCTGGACGGCAAGCGGTTTCTATCGGCAATCAAAAAACTGGCCTATAGTGTCGGTGATGAAAGTCAAAACATACTGGCCGGGATCTGCCTGAAGGTAAATAAAACCGGCTTGGAGATGGCATCCACCGATGGCTCACGGCTTGGAAAATATACCGATCCGGCCATTACATCGGATGAACCCTTTGAAGCGGTGATTCCCGGCCAATACCTTGCCGCCTTCCACAAGAGCATGCAAGGGAACAAGGATGATCACACTATCCGGCTTGAGATTGCCCCTGATCTGGCATCCCTACGGATGGGTAAGGTTCACTTTATCATCCGTACCCTGGACGGGTTCTATCCGGTCTATAACCAGTTGATCCCAAACCCTTCAGACGCCAAGCATCGGCTTACGTTTGAGAAAGTGGATCTGGAAAAGGCGATTAACCAGATCAAGACCTTTGCTAACCCTAGAACCAACGTAATCCGCTTCGAGTTTGAGCAAGGCACTCTTACCCTGAAAACCAGTACGCCGGATATTGGAGAATCAGAGATTGCCCTGCCTTATCGGGCATCCTGTCAGGATGGGGCACTGACAACCGCTTTCAATTATGCCTACATCCTGGACGCACTCAAGGTCATTGAAAGCGATACGGTTCAACTGTCCATGAGTGAGCCGCTCCATCCGGCCATCCTGATCGGACAGGATGATCCGCATTATCTGGCCTTGGTGATGCCGGTTCAGGTGAAGTAGGGAACGTTCCTTCACCCAGGGCGTTTAGAGACGCCCTGCCGTGAGGGAATCCCCTCTTTATGACCGTTCAGTAAGCAATAGGAGTAACAAACCGTGAGTAACTTTGAACAATTCAAGAAGGATTATTATTCCCGTCCCCATCAATCCTATCCCAGGGAAACAACACTGAAATGGACTCCTACACAAGACAAGGCACCGAAAGAACCGGAAGCTCGGATCTATGAAGCCGATACATACTACCGGTTCAGTCCCTTTGCCAAGAACTGGATCGCTACCAGTGGCGTCATGAACTATTGCGAAAAGAACCGGTGCTTTTGGGTACTGGATACCGTGGCATCCTATGTCCCTACACTGGCCAAGCGTAAGAGTGTTGACTACTTCCTAATCGTGACCGTTGAAGTAAACCCGGACAAAACGGCACTATTTACCATCAAGCAAGAAATCCGGGATGCCCTGATCGAAGGGGAGGAGGTCTTGATCCGGCAGGCCATTGAATACACGGATCTCAAGGACAGCCTGAAATTCTGGGCCATCAATGAAAGCCCTGGAGACTATGACCCCAAAAACCAAACTGTAGTATTACTACCAGAGGAGTATTAATAATGGGGCAAGGGGGGATTATCTCCCCCCTTGCAATATCATCAAAACGATACATAATATACATACGTGATAATAGCCAATAGAAGGCCACCCAAACATGGCTCACTCTGAACTCACTAAATTACTGGATTGTATGAAAGCAATTCAGAAGGAACTTTCGCCCAAGGCAACCGTGGAACAGATTATCGTCTTTCTACTGGTGGCTTTAAAGGAAGAGCGTCCTTTAGTAGAATTGGCCGAACAGATGGAATGGAATAATTTGAAAACGTCCCGACAGGTCAATACCCTGGCAGATCATCGGTATGTAGGGGGGCAATATGAGGCGGGTTATGAGGTGCTCTATACCCAGGAGGACAAGGCAAACCGGATTTCTAAGAATGCCTTTTTGACCCATAAGGGAAAAGAACTGAGAGACAGTTTAATTCAGGGCATCAAAGGTGGTAAGACCAAAAAATAGCCGCCTGGATAGGTTTGCCAATGCCGGATCGTAGACATGAGTTTGGTATAGTATCATTTCTTATTAAACCCCTTTTCATAATGAGAAGTAAAGCCTAGTCAGAGAATTCTCGGTTAAATACCGCTCTCTGACCGGGCTTTTTTTGCTTTTTACAAGTCAGATTCTGAAATAGGTGCCCCTGTAGGAGAACAGAACGGCTAATTCTACGCCTTATAGGCGCTCATAGGATAGGGGTGAAATCCAAGGACAGAAGCTTATTCTCTATGAGCTTCGCTTCGCAATGCTAATTTAATCAGATTCTGAAATAGGTTGCACTGTTGGAGAGCAGAGCGGCTAAATTCGGCTGCTTACAGACCGGTAAAGCGGGCAAGGGTGGGAAGTCCAAAGTTTAAAAGCCTTCCCTCTGGCGGGAAGCGTTTGGACGCCCCTTATATCAGATTCTGATACCAGATGTCCTCTAGGAGGGCAGGAACGGCTGTTTCTACCAGGTTAGCCAATCGCGGGGTATGTATTATGAAAACCCAATCCAAGCAGGATCAGCAACTGCAACTGGAAACCGAGATGCTGGGTATGACAGTCACACGTTACCGAAACCAGTTATCCAAAGCTGTGGAAAATCGTTTGGAAACCTCTACCAAGGCAGGGCTTCGCCTGCTTAAGGGAAGTATCAATCCGATGATAGAAGCCATCGAGGATTACTATCAAGTAGCGTATTCCAGTAAAGGCCAAAAACCGGCTGCCTACCGGTACATGAGTCTACTAGAGCCAGAAGTTCTAGCCTTTTTAACGGCCAAGTCCATTCTGAATAGTGTCACCCTCAAACAACCCTTGACGCATGCGGCCTGCCAGCTTGGGGAACTGATCGAGGATGAAGTCCGCTTTCGATTTTACAGCGCTGAAAAAGAAGAGTATTACAGGGCGGTTTATAACCGGGTCAAGGTGAAGTCCTCGTATGAGTACAAGCGTACCGTACTGCTTCACTCCATGAGCAAGGCGGGTGTTGTCTGGGAACCTTGGGAAACCCACAACAAATTACAACTGGGCAAGACCCTCATCGACCTGTTTATCAACGCCACCAAGCTTGTAGAAATCATTGTGGTTCGGGAGCGAAAAAACACACGCTACTATGTGACTGCAACACCTAAAACGCTTGAATGGCTGGATATTGAAAACACTCGTTGTGAAATACTGGCTCCCACCCATTTTCCAATGGTGGTGGAACCGAAGGATTGGACAACCCCTTTTGACGGCGGCTATATCGGCGTGATGGCAAACCGTTCCAAACTGGTGAAGACCTATAACAGCGCCTATCTTGATGAACTCAGTCATATTGAGATGCCCTTGGTCTATCAAGCGATCAATCGGGTTCAGAAAACAGCCTGGAAAATCAATCAACCAGTGCTACAAGTTTTGGAAACCATTTGGGAGAACGATCTGGAAATGGGGGATCTGCCACCCAGGGATGATTGTAAACCCCGTGTGTGTCCCTTCCCACCGGAACTCAAACCCAAAGCGATGACCCTGGAACAGCAGGCCATTTTCAAAGACTGGAAACGCGAAGCGGCCAATCTCCATAATACCAATGTGATTAACCGTTCCAAGCGGTTGCTGGTAAGCAAGATTATTTATCTGGCCAATAAATTCCAAAAAGAAGCCCGCATTTATTTTCCCTACTGTCTGGACTTCCGGGGCCGGGTCTATGCCATCCCGCATTTCTTAAACCCGCAAGGCCCGGATGTGGCGAAAGCATTGCTGACGTTTTCCGAAGGCAAACCCATCGGTAACGAGACGGCGGCCAAGTGGTTGGCCATTCATGGGGCCAATGTCTATGGCTATGACAAGGTGAGCCTGAAAGAGCGGGTTCAGTTCATTCATGAAATGAACCTCACCATTTTGGCCATTGCCGATAATCCCTTTGAAGCGACTGAATGGACGCAAGCCAGCAAGCCCTGGCAGTTCTTGGCCTTCTGTTTTGAGTGGGCCGGATACTTGAAAGAAGGCTTTGGTTTCGTTTCCCATCTGCCGGTAGCACTGGACGGGAGTTGTAACGGCTTGCAGCACTTTTCCGCCATGCTCCGAGATGAAGTCGGCGGGCGGGCTGTCAATTTAATCCCGTCTGAACAGCCGCAAGACATTTACCAGCAGGTGGCAGACGTGACATCGGATAAGCTGGACAAAATTCTGAGGCACTCGCTTGCGAAACGGGATTTAGCCGAAGGCTGGCTATCACTGGGTGTGACCCGAACCATCACCAAGCGTCCGGTGATGATCCTGCCTTACGGTGGCACCCGCCATGCATGTCGTCAGTATATTGAGGATGAGCTTCGTTACCTATTGAGAGACCGGAAAAATCCATTCCAACAGGGGGAGCGGGATCGGATTTTTGAAGCCAGCGATTTTCTGGCCGGGCTTGTCTGGGAGAGTATCGGGGAAGTGGTGGTCGCCGCCCGTGATGTCATGGACTGGCTCCGCAAGGCGGCTTCCCTTATCGGGAAGGAAGGCTTGCCTATTAACTGGACTTCGCCCTCCGGGTTTCCAGTTCAACAAGCCTACCGGGATGTTCGTACCCGTCGCATCAAGACCAAATTGAGTGGCAATATGATCCGGGGTGTCCATCTAACTATTCAGGAAACATTGGACAGCATTGATAAGCGCCGTCAGGCCAATGGCATCAGCCCCAACTTTGTCCACTCGATGGACGCGGCGGCTCTGCATCTCTATATCAATCTGGCCGGTGAATACAGTATAGACTCATTTTCACTAATCCATGACAGTTACGGAACGCTGGCGGCGGACACGGAAGTCTCTGCCTGTTGTATTCGGGAGGTCTTTGTTCGGATGTACCAGGACGATGTGCTGTACAAGTTTCGAGCCGAATTGTTGAGCCTCTTGTCTGACGCAAATGCCCGAAGACTTCCACCATTACCTGCAAAAGGCACTCTGGATCTGGAGGCGGTGAAGCAAAGCGCCTTTTTCTTCGCCTAACAATATCAGAATCTGATATTGTTAGTTCCAATCCACCTTTTGGCAGTAGCTACCTGTTTTACTGTCGGATATTTTATCCTCTATATGAGGCCAGCTCCTAAAGCAATCGAATAGAAAACGAGGAGTATGCCGATCACCTTGTGAATAAACTCCAGGGTTACTTTCTTGACAAAGAAATATCCCAAAACCGCGCCAATAAAAGCGGCTATAACCCCTGTCACGATCACACCGGCTTGGCCTTGGTCAAGCAAGGTTCTGAAATCTTTGGTAAAAAAGGTTGCGCCATACACCACCAAACGAGAGACATCAATCACGATTGAAGATAATATCGTTGTGCCAATAAATGTTTCTTTGTCTAATCCTAAGCGCACCAAGAATGCTGCTCTTAACGCTCCTTGATGGCCAGTTAATCCGCCAAAGAAGCCAGATATAGCTCCCCCTATTGGAATCAGCTTAGGATCAAAAGCCAGGTTTTTTGTAGTCGGTAAAAATTCGATAATCGAGAAGATTAGCATAATCACGGCCACCAACAATTTTACCGGAGCGATAGAAAATGTGTGGTCTGCTATTTGATAACTATGCAGTGTCGGGATGCCGCTCAATTGATTCAACAGAAACGCCCCGATAATAGCAAGAAGGGCTGCCGGAATGGAAAACTTCCAAAGTACGTTGATATCTGCTTTTTTACCCGCGAGAAATGCCTTAAAAACATTATTGGCCAGATGCACAATCGCCGTCGAGGCTATTGCAATATCAATCGGGAAAAAAGCGATAAAGACGGGTAATAACAGGGTGCCTAGACCAAAGCCCGATAAGAAGGTTAGGGAAGAGACGATAATCGTGACTAAAACGACCGCAATATATTCCACTATTTCACTCTCTTGCTTAAACAAGCATCTACAGACTAAGCCCCTGCGCCCATAATCAACAAGAACAATGACCCTAACAGCATTGACCAGTCTGTCCGGGCTTCATGCGCCATTTTCCAAAAGCCTTCATTCAAGAGAATGGGCACTTTGGTGGTAGTAATGGCAACCAGCATAATGATAATCAGCGGAATCGACGCAAGCCGGGTCAACAGTCCCAGTAATATTAAAGCCCCGCATACCATTTCAAAACTGCCAACAAAGTATCCCAGGAACTCCGGGTTTGGTAATCCGATCTTGGCAAAGCGGCCCACACCCAAAGTATCCGAGAATAGAAACTTTTGGATGCCTTCCAACAAAAATACAGTCCCCACTATCAGGCGGATGAGGATCGTTGCCCTGGATGCGTTACTTTCAATGAGTTGGCGTAGTTTCATCATTCCATTTTACGTCGATTCCGCCATCAAGACATTCCCGTAAAACCGGCGTTGAATCCAAAAAGCCACGTTGACCAAGCCGATCAATGCGGGCACTTCAATCAAGGGGCCAATAACTGCGGCAAAAGCGGCCCCGGAATGAATCCCAAAAACCGCCACGGCGACTGCAATGGCCAGTTCAAAGTTATTTCCCGCTGCTGTAAAAGACAGTGATGCTGACTTGGAGTAATCGGCTCCCAGCTTGTAAGCCATCCAGAATGTGACCAGGAACATCACGACAAAATAGATAAGAAGCGGAATTGCAATCTGAACCACATCCATCGGGATTTGAACAATTAAATTTCCCTTGAGGCTAAACATCACCACAATGGTGAACAGCAAAGCAATGAGCGTTATGGGGCTAATTTGGGGAATAAACTGATCTTGATACCAAGCCTTGCCCTTGGCTTTGACCAGAGTAAAGCGTGTAATCATCCCGGCAATAAATGGAATACCCAGGTAAATAAACACGCTTTCGGCGATTTGTTGCATGCTGATATCGACCAAGGCCCCATCCAGGCCGATTTTAGGCGGCAGCCAGGTAATAAAGAACCAGGCATACACGCTGTAAAACAGCACCTGAAAAATACTATTCAACGCCACCAATCCGGCGGCATATTCGGGATCACCCTTGGCCAAATCATTCCAGACAATCACCATTGCAATACACCGGGCAAGGCCAATCATAATGAGGCCGACCATATATTCCGGCTGATTTGACAGAAATGCGATAGCCAACAGAAACATCAACACCGGGCCGACGATCCAGTTTTGAACCAGGGAGATACCCAGAATTTTCCAATTCTTGAAGACCCGGCCCAGTTCCTCGTATTTCACCTTGGCCAAGGGCGGATACATCATGAGAATCAAGCCAATGGCGATGGGAATATTAGTGGTGCCCACCTGGAATTGATTCCAAAACTGCTCGACATTTGGAGCTAATGCCCCAATCCCCACGCCCAACGCCATTGCCAGAAAAATCCAGAGAGTGAGATACCGATCCAGAAATGACAACCGGTATATTGAAATATCGGGGGTATCTGACACGTTAGCCACAACAGACTTCTCCTTTGATTCCTACAATGCCTTCTTTAATCAACCAGGGAATCATGGCAAGCCCAGCCACCGGGTCGGCCCACCACCATCCCCATAAGGCATTTGCCGATAATCCCATCAATAAGATCAAAGATAAAAGCGAACAGGCAATGGTTTCTTTTGCTTCCGCCGCCAGTGAAGCACTGTTGATTGCTTTTGCAACCTTGATTTTCCCCCAGGCCAAAACCGGCATAATAATCAAAGAAACAATAGCCATAATAATACCAATCAGGCTCTCTTTGGGTGCCTCCTGATGCAGGAGTAACATGCCCGCATCAAAGAGGATATAGAGTGATAACGCAAAAAACGTCACCCCCACAAACCGATGAACTCCGGTTTCCGCCTGTTCAACTCGTTCGTCACTGGCCTGTCTCAGTTGCAGCATTAAGCGCCAAAGAACCAAAACAGCCGCTGAAACTTCAATCAGGCTATCAAAGCCAAAACCAACCAGTGCAATGCTTTCTGCCTGATACCCTGAAAATAATGCAATAACAGATTCCAGGACGTTATAGAGAATAGTGAAGGCAACCAAGGCAATACCAATCTTCAGGGGCTTGAGATTGGCGGTCTGGCCGGTATCACAACGACTATTACAACAAGTATCCGTTTCCATCGGTTAATCCTTAACAGCAACCACTCGCACTAGGCACTGTTGGAACACAACAGGCTTCTTCTTTGGCCTCTTGCTTGGGTGTGCAACAAGCGCTTTCACCTTCAGCAGAAGCGCGGTAGAGTGTTTCGCCCTCGTCATCGGTACGCACCCAGAACTCCCATTCATTCCCGTCCGGGTCTTGCATCCAGAATTTATTGGCCACGGCATAGCAACATGTCACATTGTCTTCTTCCAGATGGGGCAGAATGCCGGATGTTTTGACCCGCTCTTTCCAGGTGCTTAGTGCCTCCTCATCAAAGAGTTCAATGCCAAAGTGTTGATCAAAATCAAAGGCGGGATCTTTGCCGGTGTAATCAGAACGAAGCACCAAGGCCAAATGCAACGCCGGGTTTTCCAAACGGAAATTGGCATAATCCGATTTCCGTTTGCTTGGCTCAACATTAAAGAGCTTGCTGTAAAACGCAACGGATTGTTCCAGATTAGATACCGGAATGTTGATATGAACACGACTTTGCATGATCTAACCGTTCCTTTCTTTATTTCCCAAATTCAGGCTTTGAGGCAAGGTTTCCACAAACTTTCGGATCTCATCTCGAACCCGACGGTAAATGTTCAAGGCATCTTCCCCAGATAATCCTTTGGCCAGCTTGGGAGGATCATCAAATCCATGATGAACTACCTTTGTTTTTCCAGGAAACAAGGGACAACTCTCGCTGGCACTATCACAGACCGTCACTACTGCATCAAAAGAAATGTCTTTTAGTTCATCCACATGCTTGGAACGATGGCTGAAAATATCCACCCCGGCTTCTTGCATGACGTGAACAGCGTTCGGATTTAACCCGTGAGTTTCAATACCGGCGGAATAGACATCCAGCACGTCCCCTTTGAGATGCCGTGCCCAGCCTTCTGCCATCTGGCTTCGGCAGGAATTGCCGGTACACAAAAACAGAATTTTAAGCTTATTGTCTAACATCTGCCCGCCTGTACTTTGCATAATTCTTCCGGGTCTAGCTTCATCACTTGTTTCAGTTTTTTGGCATCGGCCTTAATCTTGGGTTCGTCTGTAAGGGAATCAAAAATCCATTGGCATGCCACACAAACTTCTGAGGGGACATCCCCGCAGGCCAGCGAGTAATACACCCAGCGGCCCTTTTTTTCGGAATCGATCAATCGAGCCTGATGCAGGATAGAGAGATGCTTACTCACCGTCGAGGGGGCCAGTTCCAGCACTTCGATAATCTGGCACACGCACAGGTCATGCTCCCGAAGCAGGCACAGGATGCGAACCCGGTTCTCTTCAGCCAAGGCTTTCACGACATTCATGAACTCGCGCAAGAGATAAAACCTCATTACTTTAATTCGCCATATGTCGAATTATTATCCATCCTTTTGAGTTTGTAAAGCCCTCCCTTGAAAACCGACCGCCGGATTAGGTTTTCATAAAACCAGGCCATGATGCCTTATGTTGTACTCAATGCATTGCAGCATAAATTGACGTTTATATTGTTACTGCTAATGGCAGGGAGCGGTCTCCCAGTAGATCATCCTATGGAAATCGTTCTGGTTTCAGTGATTTCAACTTTATATGGCCCTTCTAAAAAGACCGTCAAACATCCTAAGCCTGTTACGATAGAATAGTCTTTGAATCAATCAAAGATCGAATAGAGGATGCCCTCACAGACAATGATAGACGTAAATCTATATGAACTGGTTATTGAAGCGGATAACAAGCTCATTGAGCAGGGCATAGAACCGCACCAAAGACCGATAGGAGCCTGTCAATACATAGCGGACAAGCTTGGAATCAGCTTTGTAATTGGACAGAGAAATTCTATACTGGTTGATGCCGTTCATAAGATTTATGAGGATTTGTATCGGCCTCAAGATTTAATAGGGCCTCCTGTTCACGTTGGTTGCTGTCTTTTCAGGGATGTTTTCCTGGAAATCAAGATTCCGCTAATATATGGCAGTCCGGCAGTTGGCCCTAAAGACGTATTACCAAAAGTCAATGGTAGACTGACAGAATGGATGTTTAGCAATCGGGATGCGGGTAAGCGATTCTATGATCAGTTTTTTGATTTGTTCGATTTTGCTTATGGATTAGACGATATCGAAGGACAAGAATCTCAACCGGATAGAGTCACAGAATTCTTCTTTCTGGGGAAACAACAGTTACAAGGAGCCTCCGCCACGGTTCTTGGTTCTTTCGATAAATACACAGCGATTCAAAGCAGCCTTTATTCTATCGAGCTGATCCTGAAAGGGGCCTTAGCGGCCAAAAATGTGTCTGATAATGACCTGAAAAACAAATATGGCCATAACCTCCAAAAGCTTTCTGAAGAGGTTTCTACCCTATATCCACAAATGGATGGAGCACTTGTTCAGGCTGTCTGTAAACGCTTACCTAACGTAATAACTAGGCGTTATGAAGTAAAAGACTATACTAGGCAGCAAATCGGAGAAATCGTTATGAATGCCCAATATATTGCCGGTGAAGTGATAAGACAGTTCTCGGATAGAAACATACGGCAAGACTTCGCTGCACAAGATACCGCTAATGAAGGTGATTTTAAGGTAAGAACATTTCCAGTTCTTTAGGTGTTCAGAAAACCTTATATTCTTTCATAAACTCCGATAATTCAAGACTTTTCGAGTCTTCAATCAGAGCATCATCAACCAGTGCCATCAGTTCTTGTTTTGCTTTGTTGGTTCCGATATAAACCACAAGCAGTTTCCGTAAATAATCCAGTAATTGCTTTTCCATATCTTCAAGGCTTTCTAATGCTGGGAGCTTAGAGATGATTTTCTCTTTGCTCTTTGACGATAAATGCTCCCCGTGTACGAATGTACTCCGTATGTTATATGCCTCCTTCAAAACTGTCTGAATTTCTGTCGAAGGCGAGTCAATCAATAAGCCCAGTATCTTTGCACCTCTCTTACGAAACCGGTAAGATACTTCCTGACTTTCAAATAATAGGAGGCTTTCCAGGCCCATGACAATTGTGGCGATTCTTTTTTCAATGATTCCGCCTTCCAAAAGAGCGTCACAATAACGCTGGTGTGCAATTGCCAGAAAATCATCCTTCTTTAAAGGAGAGGCATCATAAATATTTTGAGGTAGCTTGGAATAAAAAAGATCCACAAATCGTTTTAAGGGTTCAATATCATTTTCCTGTAGTGTCCCCTTATGAAGGCTGGATTTTTTCATAACTCCTGAATGTAAGACACCTCGGCTGATTGGGCTAAAGGAGTCAGATTCAAAACGTGTACATAAATCCCGAAGGCTTACGACACAATACAGTGACAATAGCGTTTGTATTTTGTCAGTCTCAACCTGAATTTGGTTCGGCCATGAAACCGTTTTTTGTATTTCCAATATCGCCATTGGGGTTTGGAGTGGGTCTTTTATTTGAAAGGGCAGCGCGTCTAATCGGCACTCACGTTCCAAGTCTTTATTTAAGACAGGTCTTAACAGGACGCCCATCTCGTCAATGGTCAATGCAATCCGAGGCACATCAACTTTCAGGCCATCCAGTTCGACAATAGCGGTATAGTTAATCGGTTGGCCTTGAACTTCCTTCATAAAGATAACGATTTTTTGAGCAATATATTCGGATGATAATTGCCCTTCACTCAGCCGCTTGCTAATCAGTGCCATTAAAAACTGGTCAAGATAAGTTTGGAAATTGCATCCACCAGAATGGTCGTTCCCAACCCATGTAACACCAATATTCAGCGTTTTCTGGTAATTATCCGTTTTCTTTATCTTATCCAGGATGAAATGGATACTTTGGCTGGGCCATTCCAGTCTTGTGATATAAAGATTCTGGCTTTGCCAGGAAGTTCCAACAGGTGTATCTGGGTCGCCCTTAACGGCATTTCGGTAGTATGTTTCCTCGTGTTGCTGGATCTCGCCGTTTTGCTGGGCATTCGTAATAGAGTTTTCAAGGCTATCTGTCAAAGCCTTCAAATGGGTTTCCATCTCAGTTGTTGCCATTGTTTCCCTTGCACCGTCACGCCATCAAGTTATTACAAGTTACCTGCCTTCAAGAACAACCGTTTCAAGTCTTCAAACCCAGGATGATCCTTATTAATTCGGTAACAGGTCATGCGGCCTTGTTTAAACTTCAGGGCCAATCCAGCACCCTCAATGCGTTTCAGAGCATGTTGAACCTTGAGAAGGGCATGGCCAGTCCGATTCACAATCTCGGACTGGTAGAAAGAGGCATCAGAGTTGAGGAGAATCAACCTCAAGACATCCACCATTGTGGGACTGGGGAAAAGCGGCGTAATTGAGCTGTCAATCACAGACATAAAGGCTTGCAGACCTCATCAGCTTGTAATAGCATATCACTAATATTATTAGTAAATGGCCCCTATTATGGGCGGGATGGGTGGTAAAATGCAAGCCCCACCGGAGGAAGTCCCCTTTCAAAAAAAGTTCTTGACAAGCTCATCTATTTTCTGGGATGATACCCTGATTTTTTCAAAAAACAGGAGATTATACCAGTGACACCGATGGAATGGATTTTTGGGCTTGTCGGCCTTGGGCTGGGAGCTATTGTAACCGCTTTAATACTGAATGCCAAGCACAAAGAGGCATTGAGTCAAAAACAGTTGGAGACTCAAGGGCAGTTGAACGAACAAACCCGTCAACTGGAGTCAGCGCAACAGCAACTTAAAACGATTCAGGACAATCTAACTACAACTCAGCAAACCTTGGACAAGATCAAAGAAGAAAAGTCTACCCTCTGGGGAGAGAAATCCAAGCTGGAAGGTAAAAGCGATGAACTGGATAAGCAGCTCACATCTCTTAAAGAAGAGGAAGCCGAACTAAAGCGGCGTATTGAAAAGCAGCAAGAAACCATTAAAACTCTCACGGGTGAAACGGAAAGCTTGAAAACCGAAGTAGAAAAAGATAATGAGTGGAAGAAGAACATTGAGGAGCAGTGGAAGCAACAACTGGAATCATTCTTGCTGGCCAATATCAAGACTGTGAAAGAGGATGCAGAAGGCGAGTATCAGGAGAAGCAAAAAGCTGTTGAAGAAAAGATTAAGGGCATGCTGGAACCCTTGTCTAAAGCCGTCCTGGAATATAAGAAAAACGTTGAGGACGTGGATAAAGATCACCACGCCGGAACCAAGCTGATTGAGCAGGAACTCAAACGCCTTAGTGAAATTAATACCAAGCTCTCCTCAGCCCTGACCTACAACAAGGGAAAAGGTAACTGGGGTGAGTTAATGCTGGAACGTCTTCTGGAAGATTCCGGCTTGGTGGAAGGCAAGGGATATATTAAGCAGGAAACCGTAGGTGATGGCAAACGGCCTGATTTCAGGATTGTTTTACCGGAAAACCGGAGCCTCTTTATTGATTCCAAGGCATTAGGAATTGACTTGAACGAGCCGGAACACGATGGTACGGAAGAAGCTTTCAAGCTCAGAACCCAACGCTACCTAGATGCCTTAAAAGCTGCGGTCAAGGGGTTGAGTTCAAAGGAGTATCAGGCCACCTATCAAGAAGCAGCAGATTTTGTCATTCTTTATGTGCCTCACGAAGGCATGCTCTCTCTGTCTTATGACGCTGATCCGGCTATCTTCCAGTGGGCTTACAAGCAGAAAGTGATTCTGGCCAGCCCGCTCAATATGATGGCGATGCTCCAACTCGTACACCGTACTTGGAAAATGTATAAACTTTCTCAAGATGCCTCAAACATTCTCAAGCTAGGTGAAACCCTTCATGGGCAAGCAGTTACTGTAACTAATAACTTGTCTGGCCTGGGTAAAACCCTGGGAACACTTAATAAAAAATACCAAGCCGTCTGGACTTCATTTACCAGCGAACGAACCGGCTTAAAAAAACGGATTGAACAACTGGCAGAATATGGCTGCGACAAAGGCGGCGCTTTGCCAGAAGAAGTCTACATTCCCGAAGATTTAATGGTATATGAGACCACTGATTCTGAAGGCAATGGGAATGTTCTTGAAACCGTGGAGGCTTTAGAGCACGCTTTGGAAGCTGACGATGCGGATGCCCTTGAACTAGAGGAGGTAACTTCATAATGGCTTCATTACCTGCTTTAGAATCTGTTTCGTCCAGTGCTATCTCTGCTATTGGTTATTTGGAAGGAACGTTATATATCGAGTTTCGAGAGACCGGTCACATTTACGCCTATGGTGGCGTTTCTGCCTCAACTTATCAGGCGTTCCGTTCGGCAGTATCCATCGGTGCCTATTTTAATCAGCATATTTTAGATCATTACCCAGAGCAAAGGATTTCTTAAATGGTAGTTACTGAAGAATTAAAAAAAGACCCACAAAAAAGCGTTCGCTGGGGGTTAGATAATCCCCACCCACTCAGCCAGATGCGAACGGAACTCATCTGGGAAGGCAAGTACGATGAGTACGGCAACCGGCGCGAGGTGGACATTGCCGGGTGCGCCATGCCTATGCAGAAAATTGAAACCGTGGATGAACCTGCCGACCGTTTAAAGCAGTTGGGTTTATTTGATGACCGAAAAGCCTACCCGGATGATTTCCGAAACCGCCTGATATGGGGCGATAACAAGCTGGTGATGGCCAGTTTGTTGGAGGAGTTCAAAGGTCAGATTAAGCTGATTTACATCGACCCACCTTTCGACGTGGGCGCAGATTTTACTATGAGTATTCCAATAGGTGACAAAAGGGAAGAAGTTGAAAAAGACCAATCTCTTATTGAGATGATTGCGTACAGAGATATTTGGGGTAAAGGATCTGATTCATATTTACAGATGCTTTTTGAGCGACTAAACCTTTTAAAAGAATTATTATCAGATGATGGTTCCATCTATGTCCATCTTGGGTGGCAAGTTGATAACTTGGTGAAATCAATATTAGATGAGGTATTTGGAGGCTTTAATCTTAGAAGCCAAATAATTTGGAAAAGAACCACCGCACACACTGATGCAAAAACATTTGGAAATATTCACGAAACAATATTCTTCTATTCCAAGAGTGAAAGTTTTACCTTCAACAACATGTTTGTTCCTTTCGAAGCAGGTTATATTAAAGAAAAATACAAGCACGTAGAATCTGATGGAAGAAGATACACAGACTCGGATTTGTCGGGAGCCGGATCAGGGCCAACCTTGAATTTTGGAGATAAGGGTTTAATTTCACCCCCTCCAGGCAGGCACTGGATGTATGATCAAGATGGAATTAATAAACTTATAAAAGATCATGGGATTTTTTGGACGAATAAAGGTACACCAAGACTTAAGACATATTATGATGGTAATCAGGGCGTAGCAATTGGTAGTGTCTGGACCGATGTTTTTCCAATTAATTCACAAGCGAACGAAAGATTAGGGTATTCCACTCAAAAACCAGAAGCATTGCTTGACAGAATTATCCAATCTTCCTCAAATGAAGGGGATTTGGTGGCAGATTTCTTTTGCGGATCAGGTACTACGCTAGCTGTAGCTGAAAAATTAGGTCGTCGTTGGATTGGGGCAGACCTGGGACGATTTGCCATCCATACCAGTCGCAAGCGGATGATTGAAATCCAACGGGAACGGCACAAAGCCAATGAAGCCTATCGCCCGTTCGATGTCTACAATCTGGGCCGCTACGAACGTCAGTGGTGGCAACAGGAGCGTCTGCAAGGAGCCGATGAGGAACACAGAAAGGTTGTTCTTGGTTTCTATAAGGCAGAAGTTTTGGCTAATAGTGTCTCGCCTTTGCTTCATGGTAAAAAGGGCCGGGCTTTTGTGCATGTGGATAGCATTGACAGTTTGCTCACACGTGATGAATTGGATGCCGTGGCCGAAGCTTGCCACGCCGCAGGCGGGAAGGAACTCCATTGTCTTGCCTGGGAATTTGAAATGGATCTCAAGCAAGAAGCGCTCAAACTGGAGAAGGATTACGATCTGCAATCCATCCGGCTCATTCCCATCCCACGGGAAATTATGGAGAAAAATCGTAAGGAACCACCGCCATTCTTGGAAATGGCCGAACTGGAAGCCGAATCGGTGATTCAAAAAGAAGACGGCAAGAAAGTGGTTGAGATTAAGCTAACTCGCTTTACGCCTTCGTTGGCAGAAGTTCCCAGCAAGGAACTGGAAGCTTTAAGAGAACGAGCCATTCAAAGCGGGTTTGATTTTATCGATTTCTGGGCGGTGGATTTCGATTACCACCCGGATATGCCGTTCTATCATCATTGGCAAACCTACCGTACCCGTAAGAACCGGAAGCTTCCTACCCTCAGTGATCGGAAGTTTACCTATGAGAAACCAGGGAAATACACGGTTTGCGTCAAGGTGATTGATGTTTTTGGTTGTGACACCACAACCTTGTTAGAAGTCACGGTTTAGGGAGCAGGGGCTATGACTGTTGAATCTCAAGAAAAAACGGTTCCTTCTCCGATAGAAGCTTTGTATGCGCCCCATGAGGAACCGAACAAACATAGAATCAGAGCAAACCGGGATGGAGATCCGG
This sequence comes from Oligoflexales bacterium, assembly GCA_050251195.1. Lineage (GTDB taxonomy): Bacteria > Bdellovibrionota_B > Oligoflexia > Oligoflexales > Oligoflexaceae > JBFWNG01. The sequence goes on along the minus strand of JBFWNG010000022.1, from coordinate 11,587 downwards.
CTCGGATTGTGGAAGGTCGCCGCTCATCGGAAATTGACATTGCCCATAACCTGCGGGGTGTTTTGAGAGAATGGCGGGAGAGTGGTTATCCCGGAACCTCCGATACCACACGGGAATTGCTGGGTCATTGGTTCGAGCGGGAACACCGGCTAACTGACAAACAGGGCGAAAGCCACCCATTCCGCTATTATTACTGCCAGCGAGAAGCTACTGAAGCCTTCATCTACCTGCGCGAATGCCGGGCAATGCTGACCCTGAGCCAGTTGATCCACGATTTTGGCCCTGGTAGTGATGAAGAGCGGACTCTTTCCGCGCTCGGGGTAACACCTGAAGAAGACCGCTGGCCGCACTATACTTTTAAGTTGGCTACGGGAGCCGGGAAAACAAAGGTCATGTCTCTGGCCATTGTTTGGAGTTATTTCCATGCTTTACGGGAATCGGACTCCCCAATGGCCAAAAACTTTGTGGTGATTGCGCCTAACCTGCCCGTGTATGAACGGCTCCGGGACGACTTTGGGAATGGTCGGATTTTCGACACCGACCCATTGATTCCTCCTGCATGGAAGGGGGATTTCAACTTGTCTGTCGTGCTTCAGGATGAAGCTAGCGGAGCCAGTACCGGCGGCGTGTTGTATTTGACGAACATTCACCGCCTTTACGATCCTGAGAAACGCGCCAAAAACCGCAATGAAGAAATGTACGACTGGATGGGGCCAGCGGTTTCAAAGGCAAAAGCATTGGATATGGGGCAAGCCTTGCGGGAGCGAATTACCGGCCACAATAAAATTATGGTTATCAATGATGAAGCACACCACGTTTGGGATGCTGACTCCACCTGGAACCAGTGTCTTGAGTTCCTTCACACCACGATTCAGCAAAAGACTGGAAACGAACTGGTTGCTCAACTGAATTTTTCGGCCACACCAAAAGACAACAAAGGAAACCTGTTCAAAGATATCGTATGCGATACGCCTTTGGGAGAGGCTATTGATGCTGGAATTGTGAAAACACCCATCATCGGGCAAGGAAACATCAAGGAGATTTCCAGCGATAACGCGGCGGAGCGGTATCAAAGACATTTGATGCTGGGTTATAATCGCTGGCTGGAATCGTTTGAAGAGTGGGAGCAATCCGGCAAGAAAGCCTTGATGTTTGTCATGACCGAAAGCGCCGAGGCTGCCGATGCTATTGCCCATGAACTCAATACTAATACGATCTTTGAAAAGCTTAACGGCAAGACCATCAACCTGCATACCCGGTTGAAGGGGAAAATCAACAAGAAAACCGGTCAGTTTGTCCCCACGGAAAAAGACATCAAGAATGAAGACCTGGAGTTTTTGAGAAAGCTCTCCCGTGAACTGGATAGTAATGCCAGCCCCTACCGCTGCATCGTATCGGTTTTGATGCTTCGGGAGGGCTGGGATGTTAAAAATGTGACGACCATTGTTCCTTTACGGGCTTTAACAGCCAAGTCTCAAATCTTGCCCGAACAAACTTTGGGGAGAGGTTTACGCCGTATGACCCCACCGGGACAGGCGGATGAAATTGTGACTGTGGTTGAACACCCGTCGTTCGCCCATCTTTACAAGCAGGAATTGGCTCAGCAAGGTGTTTTGATTGAAGTGGTGGATGCGGATAAAGTTCCCCGAACTACAGTGTCCATCTTCCCGGATGCCCAGAACAAAGACCTGGAAAAGTTGAAACTCACCATTCCACGATTGACACCCGGTTTCACCCGGACACCAAAGCTGGAAGGATTGACCTTTGAGGATATTCAAAAAGAGTTCTCCAAGTACAAACCGCTACCCATTGGTGAAACCGGTGCCGCTCATCTTGATTATGAAGGCCGTCATCTAATTACCAATGAGATTATCGAATCGCTTCAGATTCAATTGCCCTTGCTTTCCACACCGGGAGGTTCTGTATCCTTCTATCGGGTCGAATTGGAACGCACAACGAAACTGACAGGAACCGCTCATATTATCCAACCCTTGTTGGAACGGTTCATTCAGGAATGTCTGTTTGAAAAACCGGTGAATATTTATGATTCCGAAATTCTGGGCCGGTTAGCAGAGGACGATGTTCGGGAGCATATTCGGGCTGTCTTTGTTCCGCTGATTTTGACGAGAACCACCATTAAGGAGGAGCGTCTCAGCACCCATGAGTCTGTTGACGTAACCACCTGGAAACCCTTTCAGGTTAGTAATACCTCTTCCAAGCCGGTTCTGGAGGCCCGGAAAACGCTGTTTAATCTGGTTCCTTGCACCTTTCAACTGGAAGTGGCGATGACCAAGTTTTTGGATACCGCGCCGGATGTTGTCGCCTTTTTCAAAAACACGGGGCCACAAGCCCTTCGGATTGATTATGTGGGTTCTAATGGTCACTTGGGGCTTTACACCCCTGATTTTGTGGCACGTACCCCGGAAGGGCGACATTACCTGATTGAAACCAAAGGCCGGATAGACCGGGATGTTCCCATCAAGGCCCGTGCTGCAATGGAATGGTGTAAATCGGCATCCTCCAAAAAGCATCCCTGGGAATATGTCTTTGTACCAGAGGAGTTATTCTACGGCTTTTCAAAACCCAATCTGGAAGACTTGATTCGGACATGCTTACCCCAACTTAAAACGTTGGTCGATCAATCTGAAGTTATTCAGCCTCGATTACCTCTTGAAAAAGTAACGGCTGAGGCAGAGACAGCTTCCGCATTGGAAGAGTTTGTCCCGGAAAAAGCCTTAGAAACCTTGCCATCTCTCTATAAAAACAGTATCGAACAAGCAGTGACCTTGTTTAAATTTCTGGAGAATCAGGAAAACATGTCCTTTTCTCCAGTCTTTACCCCACTCTTGCGTCCGTTGGATTCGGCAAGCCAAACTCTTGTCATTAATACTCTGAGTCCATTTGTGCCTAAAAACCCGATAGAACAAAAAGCCTTCTTTGATGGTTCTCGCACCCGCTATGATCAGCAGGCAAGAAACCTGATGAAGACAGTCGTATATAAAAGTGGATTTTCACAAATTGGATTATTACGATTCTGCCTCACTTTTGAGAACCGCGAGAAACTGGAAGGTGTTTTTAAAACCATCCTTGAAGCTTTTGCCCCATATCGAGACTCCGAACTGGTGGAGATGGTGGATGAAGTAAATAACTTCCGAAACACCTATATTGCCCACCAGGAAGAAGTCTTAACGGATGTGAAGCAGGCTAAAATCAACCTGCAATACTGGATCAAAACTATCGTGGCGTTGTACAAGTTGAATTACCAATAGGGGCTGTAGAAGGGGAATTAGAATGGCAAGACCTAAAAAATCCGCAGCAAATAGTGAAGAATCTATTGATGATGATAGTCCAAGACCTAGGCTTCACAAATTAACCATTCGGAATTTCCGGTGTATTGGAGCCGATCCGGTTGAAATTGAATTGGATGATATTGTTGTTCTTGTAGGGCCTAATAATGTTGGTAAAAGTTCCATATTAAGAGCCTATCAGGTTGTTATGAATCATGGTTCTAAAGAGGGGCATCTCACCATTGACGACTTTCCAAACAAGAAGGTTGATCCGAATGCCCTCCCAGAAATTGAATTAGAAACCGTAGTCTACGATAAGGCTCCGGGAGAAAAATGGGTTCGGACTGATCCACAAACAGGTGAAATGTATGTCCGTGAAAAATGGACTTGGGAAAAAGAAGGGGAACCCAAAAAGGTTGGCTGGCTAGTTGAAGCAAATGATTGGTCTGCCAATGAAGGCCCGTGGGGCGCAGCCAATGTTGCAAACCAACGGAGACCAGAACCTCATAGGATTGAGGCGTTTGACAGCCCGGAAAAACAGGCTGCTGAGATTATCAAGCTCTTGAAAAAGGTTCTTGATGACAGTATAAAAAACATGAAATCCCAGGAAGGAGAGCAAGATACATCATCTTACGCTACCTTGTTGCAGCAATTGAAAACTGTTCAACAAACTGTTGTTGAAAGAGCAAATGGTGAAATCTTATCCGTAGAAACCAAGATCAGCGAAACAATTCATGAGGTGTTTCCTGGCTATAAAGTACGCTTTGATGCCCGCGCTGATGAAGAATTGGAAAATTGTATCTCATGGTTTAAAGCCAGCCCAAGACTCCTCATGGGGCCAGAAAATGGACATTTGAGTGCAATTGAGCATCAAGGCAGCGGGGCGAGAAGAACATTGCTTTGGGCTGCTTTGCGTATTCTTTCGGAACAGTCCAGGACTACTAAGAATGATCGACCGCATTTATTGCTGCTTGATGAGCCAGAATTATGTCTCCACCCTGATGCGATCCGGGAAGCATGCCGTGTTTTATACGACCTCCCTAAAGCTGGAAATTGGCAGGTTATGGTTACGACTCACTCTCCTGTCTTTATTGATTTATCTCGTGATAATACCTCTATTGTTCGTGTAGAAAGAAACGAAAATGGATCGGTGACGAGTACGACCTTGTTTCGTCCCAAACGAGTCAACTTAGACGATGATGACCGTGCCAGATTGAAAATGTTGAATATCTGCGATCCGTATATCGCTGAATTTTTCTTTGGCGGGAAGACCATTGTAGTTGAAGGTGATACAGAGTACACGGCATTCAAATATGTTATTGCTCAATCGCCTGAGAATTATAAAAATGTGCATATTATCAGAGCGCGGGGGAAAGCCCCTATCGTTTCCCTATGCAAGATTCTCAATCAGTTTTCGGCGTCTTATTCTGTTCTTCATGATGCAGACAAACCTAAAATACAAAAAAAAGATGGCTCAGAAATGACAAATCCTGCTTGGACGCAGAACAAAAATATACAGGCCATCATCTCTCAAGTCCCTGATGCTGCAAGAATAAGGCTTGTAGCTTCTCTTCCCAATATTGAAGCCTTTTTTGGAGAAGTGCTTGACAAAGAAAAGCCATATAACGCAATTTTACAATTGACTCAAAACGATGAAGTCTTTAAAAACGTATCCCAACTGCTGGATGCCCTTATCGACCATTCTAAGGAGTTACCTTTAAACGCAATGGGTTGGTCGGATATAGACGTTTTGGCATCCCAAGTTACCCAGAACGTAACAACGCCTGTTGCCTAACCCCAAGCTTATTAAAATCCAGGCAGGTTTGCTACTCTTGACTTTCATTAAAAAAAGCTATATAAGTAAACTATGAGTTTACAAAATGAGATAAAAATAAAGAATCTCCTCCAAAAGTGGCCTCAGGGGGTTGTGGCTACAACGGCCTGGTTGGAGAGTTTAGGCATATCCCGCCAGCTACAAACCCGGTATTTAAAGAGCAAATGGATAGAACGGGTTGGAAACGGAGCCTACAAACGCTTTGAAGACCCTATTACTTGGCAGGGTGGTTTGCATGCGCTACAGAAACAAGCTCAAATCCCGGTTCATGTCGGCGGGCTAACGGCTTTAACCCTGCAAGGGTTTAGCCACTATCTCCGTTTGGGGCGGGAGGATGTGTATCTGTTCTCCCCGCTGAAAACCAATCTGCCCGGTTGGTTTCGGAATTATGAGGACTGGAAAGACCAGATTCACCATATAAAAACGTCTTTCCTGCCGGAACAGCCTGGGCTGACTGAATATGAGGAAAAGACGTTTGCCTTGACCCTCTCAACGCCTGAACGGGCAATCCTGGAGTGCCTGTTTATGGCCCCGGAGAAAATGGATCTGGTGGAATGCTACCAGTTGATGGAAGGCATGGTCAACTTAAGGCCCAAGCAGCTACAGGAACTGCTGGAAGTCTGCCAGTCGGTTAAGGTGAGCCGTCTGTTCTTGTATATGGCGGATAAAGCCAAACATCCGTGGCTCAAGTATCTTAAGCGGGAATCTTTAAACCTGGGGCAGGGGGATAGAAGCCTTACCAAGGGTGGTGTGTACATTTCCGACTACAAAATAAGCGTCCCCAGGGAGCTTGTGGAACTATGATTCTGCCTGTTTATCGAGAGCAGGTAGACTTATTGCTCCGTATTCTCCCGTTTGTCGCCCAGGAATCCTGCTTTGCTTTAAAGGGTGGCACAGCCATCAACCTCTTTTTACGGGACATGCCTCGCTTGTCCGTGGATATCGACTTGGTTTACCTGCCATTTGATAAGCGGGAAACAGCCCTCGGTAATATTTCAGAAGCACTGGAGCGGATCAGGCTGAACTTGACTCAATCCATACCCGGCATCCAGGTACAGGCTGACAGTCCAAGGGGAAAGCTCCTGTGTTTGCTGGGCAGGGTACAGGTCAAGGTGGAAGTCAATATGGTCATGCGGGGGCATATTGAACCTGCCCGACTCCTACCGGTTGCGGATGTGGTTCAAGGCGAGTTTGGAAAGTTTTCGGAAATCCTGGTTGTGTCTGATGCGGAACTCTATGGCGGCAAGATTTGCGCCGCCTTGGATCGGCAACACCCACGGGACTTGTTTGATGTTCTACCCTTGATTGAACAAAATACCTTGCCGGATGCAATCCAGCCCGGCTTTATCGCGTCTTTACTCAGTCATGACAGACCCCTTCATGAAGTTATTCGGCCCCGTTTCCAGGATCAGGAACAAGCCTTTCAGGCTCAGTTTGCCGGGATGGCCAGAACACCCTTCACGTATGAAGATTACATCAATACACGGATTCAATTGGTAGACGTGATTCATGCCAGCCTGAGTAATGATGATAAGGCGCTTTTGATTTCCTTCAAGCAGGGCAAGCCTGACTGGTCACTCAGCCCCATCAAAGCGCTGCAAGATTTACCCGCCGTGCAATGGAAACTCCAGAACATTCAAAAACTGGCCAGGGAAAATCCGATAAAACACCAGGAAATGCTAAAGCGCTTGGAAGAGAGCTTTCGTTCCGCCTAAACTTCCACCACCAGCGCCGGGTTAAACGCCTTGTTTTCGGATGACGATGCACCCTGATTCTGGTAGCCTCTAGGGTTGCAAACCACCCGTGTCCCATTGCAAACATAGTCACTGCTGTTGTGGACGTGGCCATGCACCCAGAGAGCCACATCCGGCCCCATCAGATGGGTTAAATCGGAGGCAAAGCCCGGTGTCAGAATGTCATGCTTGAATCGGTCGGCCACACTCTCCATTGACGGAGCATGGTGGGTGATGACCACCGTTTTTCCATCAAACGGTTCCATCAGCTTGGCCTTGAGAAAGGAAACGGTTGTCTCAAACATCGTTACCGTATCTTCTGGCCTGAGGTGCCTTTCCTCTGAGCCGATAGTGATGTGTTTGAAGTCATTAATCATTTGCTGACAGGTCATCATGGCCACAATGGAGCGAGCCTGACCGAATGCCTGGAAATCTGTCCAAAGCGTTCCGCCCAGAAATCGAACACCGTCCAGGATCAGCGCATCGTTGTCCAGGAAATGGATGTGGGTGCCTTCGGTTTGTATCCGCGTTTCCTCAACGATCCGTTCATAGTGCTGGCCATAGAACTCATGGTTTCCCAAAAGGTAAATAACCGGCTTGTCAAACCGTTTGGCCCAAGGAATGGCTCTCAGGTTCACGTCAATATCCCCGGCCAGAATTACCACGTCAGCGTCGGTTTCTGGCGGTTCAAGAACGGAGAATTCGTTATGAACATCGCTTAGGATATGGAGTTTCATTTCTCAATTATGGCCCAATCATCGTGGTGAACAACCGTATATTCTTCACCAGCAGGAAATAACGCGATGGCAAGCGGCTTGATGGCCCTCCGCTCATCAGCGCTTGAATGGATTGAACAGTACGCCAAAACCAGCCTGTCTAAAGTCTAGGCATCCTTAGCGCGGCAAGGCCCATGCCAAGCACTCCGCCAGTCAAAAATGCTCCCAATGCTTCGGCAACCGGATCGGACGCCAAGCCTTTATCCGTGGCAATATCAAAACCGAACCCATTGGTCGTCAGTTTAATATTCCCGTCATGCCGGGTGGTGAATACCTTGCGGGTGCTTCCTCTGTAGGAGATTCCCTTGCAACGGCTTGCATACCAGCCCACGGTTTCCTGGGTCTGGAAACCCTTGCTTTTATCGGAAAAAATGACAATATTCGGATGGCAATACTTGAAGACCTCTTCACAGCATCCGCTTTGCCGCCCGTGATGGGAGGCAACAAACACGTTCACACCGGCCAGTTCTTGCCGGAATGCCTCTTGTTCCAGCAGTTTATCCCAACCTGCCTTCTCCAAGTCCCCAGGAAAGACAATCTTCAGTCCACCATAGCTGATAAAGCTAACAAGGCTGAGGTTGTTTTCGTCATCGAAGTCTCCGGGGTACTGGTTATGAAACGACTTTCTCTCCACACCGCCCCAATTCACCGGATCGGGCGGCTGATTATAAGTTGTCGCCATTTGGCAAAACTCGTCGATCCCAGCACCCATACCGTCTTCGGATTTCAGTTTTCTAATATCGTTAGGGCTAACGGACTTATTCCGAAGCAAGGATTTGATGTTCACTGTTCGACGCAGGTTGACTAAATCGCTGACGTGATCCTCGTCATAATTCGTGACAACGAACAACTCTAGGTAGGTGATGTCGTTTTCGGGCAAGCAGATCGACGGTCTCCATCCCGTATTGTTGTTGTGCCCGCAGTCTATCAGCATTCTCGCTAGGCTGGGAGCCGTCAAAAGCGCACAAGCGCCATGCTCAACATCAAAAATGTTAATTTCCATGCGTTACCTCCTCTGGTTTTTCTTCCAACCTCGATGCCCCCTCGTCTTCCAACGGGCGCTTTGAATACGTCATAAAAAGCTCAAACGTATACTGTCGGTAGAATTTAAGATAGCGGTACAGCAATCCCACCGCCAACGCGATAGCCGTCCAGCCCCAGACAAAGGATTGCTCAGGATTAGTCGCCATCCCCAACCACAAGTCGCCTAAAATCAGAACCCCGCTTAAAAGGCAGGCCATAGACATATTACGGGCGAACCCGTAATTGTTCAGAAACGTAGAGAGCCTGGGGGCGATGGCCGTATCATCCTTCAGTTGGCTCCAGATATGATGAAACAATCCCTACCGGGCTTATCAATTCCGAAACGCTCCGCCTTCCGTAGAATCGTCGTCCGCGCCCAAGGCGAAAGCGGCTCGAAGTATTCAAAGAATACCCGTTTCCATCCGCTGGCCCCTGTCTCATTGAAAAGAATTACTTCCGGCTGCCCTAATACCTGCCGGACTAACAGACGCTCGTAAAGCCAACTGGCAGGCGTGGCAATGACTTGTCCGGCGACATAAACCAGGATGATTCCCAAAAGAGCGTGTACAGGGCTGGTGGCCCCCACTACCACCCACTGAGCATCTTGGATAAAGGCGAAAGCGCAGACAGTGAGCAGTCCGCCCGCCAAATAGCCAAAAAAATCATAATTTACAAAGGGGATGGAGTTCAACTTTAACTCTCTCTTACTCTTACGTAGTAACTTGTCTAACCAACATTAAATAATACCGCATCCGAACGTGTAGTACAGTAAATTTTCATTAAGCCATTCTCTGATTAGCGGCCAGTCCAATGACTGGCCTTTTTTGTTGCAACCCTGAACAAAGAGGATTACCGTATGTTCAATTTCAAAAAACACAGTGATTACCTGGAAGGATGGAACAATGCGATGGCAAACGGCCTGATGGATGGCCGTCCGTTCAGTCCTCATACCCAGAAATCCTACAATTATTATGTCACGGACTTCCTCAACCGGTACGGTAAAGTCAGCTATGAGCACCTGAAAACCGAGTTGGCCAGAATCCCCGTCCGGCAATACTCCAAACGGGATTCTGTCTACCGGGGAATCGTCTGCTTTGCCAAATACCTGGAGGAAGAGCGCACCCTGGAGAAGGGCTTCCTCGAACAAGCCAAACGCATTCGGCCCAAGCGCCACCTTCCGCCAAAGCGGACAACAGTCAAATATGAGGACGTTCTCAAACTTTTGGCTGTCTGTAAAAACCCCTTAGATCGGTTCATCATCCTCTTTCTGGTATCTACAGGCTTTCGGGCTTCGGAGGCTTGCTCCTTAACACTGAAGGATATCAACCGGGAGGAAAAGAAGGTCTATTTGCCCAAAGGCAAGTGGGGCAAATCCCGACAAGTGGGACTGAGTGAAGAGGTTATGACCGCTCTGGATGAGTATATGGCTTGGCGAGGCCCGGTGTCCTCCAACGATCTCTTGCTGGTCAACGGCGTTAATCTGCCTATTGAGAGGAATGGCTTGTTCAAGCGTCTCCAGAAACTCGGACGCAGGGCCGGGGTTGAAGTCAGTCCCCATGCCCTGCGCCGAGCGTTCGTAACGATTAACGTGAGCAATGGCCTCCCGTTGGTCTATCTTCAGATTGCTTGCGGTCATTCGGACATCAAGACCACCCGCGACTATTGCCAGGTGACTGAAGAAGAGGTAGCGGAGGCCATGAAAAGCCGCTTTACCAGTTTTTCATCGAGTCCACAACATCCTGCTCACTCGTCTGGTCATACATCATCGTAACTTGAATGTTGGAATGACCACATGCCTTCTGAACTTTTTTAGGGTTTTCGCCCCGGTTCAGGTGATAGGTCACAAAACGGCGTCTCAGAGCATGGGGAGAAGCCTGAATTCCGGCCCTTCTTCCCAGTTTTTCGATGCGCTGAAAGATCCCATTCCGTTCGATGTCTCTTCCAAACTTGTTGAGGAAAAATCCATCCGTCTTTACGTCAGGGCGTATAGACAAATAGTCCCTCAAGGCGTTCGTGGTTTCCTCATTGATGCCCAGCCGCCGAGACTTGTCCCACTTGGCTTGCCGGATAACAATCTGTTGTTTTTCCAAGTCCACATCAGAGAGTTTCAGCTTGGCGCATTCATCCGCTCGAATACCAGTATTGGCAAGCAGCAGTAAAATAGCCGTATCCTTCTTGTTCTTGCAGTGCTTGAGCATGGCTTGCAATCCCTCCTCGGAAACGCACGTCCGCTTGGGTCGCTTGTTGGGAGATGGGCGCATCTCTTTTTTCATCAAGGCATCCAGACCGGATTGCGTCATGAGTTCCTCCATCACCAGATATTTTGAAAAACAGATCATCGCCCGATAGATGCCTACTTGTATATCCGGGTTATCAGGGTACTCCAGAAATGCCGCCCGAAGCGTTTTTGGTGTAATGGTTCCATATTTGCTCAAAAATCGGCAGGCGTATCGACTGTACCAGTTGATAGTGTGCGGGCTGAACTGTCTGCCAGACATCAGCCCGGCAGACATCGCCTTTTTCCAAGCTTCCAAATGAGGCGTATAGTCATCGATCTGCTTAATGGGTGGCTCCAGTTCAGCCAGAAGCTTGAGGCTTCCCATAAACATCTCTACCGCCTTAGGCGTTATATGGTAGGTCTCTTTCGTCCCATAAGCCTTGGCAACAGCCGTCAACTTGCCGGTTCGGCACCAATCAATGATGGTCTTCTTATCTCTCCCAAGGATTTTAGCCACTTGCCCGACAGTCAGAAAGGGGGAGGTAAAACTCCTCAGTTTCTCCACACTTTCGTCAAAATTCCACAGTTTTTCCACAGTTTTAGTGAACATTTTGTTGAGTCTCCTTGATTTCTGTAATCTCGGAAACCCTTTCACTGATTAGCTTTTAGGCACCCTATTGACTTGAGAGCCGGATGACAGCATCATGGTTCACACG
>JBFWNG010000021.1:0-55130 GCA_050251195.1 Oligoflexales bacterium | reverse complement strand
CCTGATAAATATGTTGGCAAAAACCAAGACGGAAAAAGGAAAGGAACCCAAAAAGCGCAAGAGAATTGAGTTTCCAGCCACAAAGGCCATGACTATTATACAGGTCTTTGATAAAATTAAAAGAGGCAACTACTCAGTTTCTACGCAGTTTATCAAATAGCCAAAACCAGCACTACACAAGGATTTATGGGCCATTAGCTCAGTTGGCTAGAGCGCACCCCTGATAAGGGTGAGGTCCGGTGTTCAAGTCACCGATGGCCCACCATTCTCCCACAACGATTCTTCAAAAAGTATAGCCAGGAGAATCACCGAAAAAATCACCAACTACTCAGTTGGTACTCAGTTTCTAAAACCTCTAAAAGCTCCTCACAGAGGGGCTTTTAGGTTTTTTAAGTCTGAAAGGAAGAAACAGCCTAAATCCGAATATCCCCGGCAACGTCTGTTCGATCATTAATAAAATCTTAAGCACCTATAAATATATACTCAGGCGTAGTAGCATGGGCAAAATCTCGTATTTGTAAGTGTACGAGTACAAAGGGAGAGAGTTTAGTCGTAATGACGGGTATACTGCCTCAGCGAGAAATAGTTTTTATCAGCCACGCCACTCCTGAAGACAACCACTTCGCCATTTGGCTTGCAATCCAACTGACCAATGCTGGCTATAAGGTCTGGTTAGATAAGGAGCAGTTGCTTGGAAGCGAACCCTTTTGGGATGAGATCGAGCATGTGCTACGGCACCAAACCGCTAAAGCCCTTTTCATCTGCTCGAAGGTTTCCATGACGAAAAGAGGCGTACAAAAGGAAATCCAGATTGCCAAGGAAGTCAGGGATGAAATCCAAAACCCCAGATTCCTCTATCCACTCATGATCGACAATCTTCCCTTTGATGCGTTGCCTAAGGTTCTCAAAGCCCAGAACGCTGCGGATTGCTACAATCGCTGGCAAGATGGCCTGGAAGACATACTGAAAGTTTTGGAGAGAGACAACATCCCTAAAAAAGAAACCGATTCTATAGAAACTACTGGGTTCTGGCATCACGTTCTCACTCGGAAAGCGAGAACCCTATCGGAAGATGCGGAGAACCTTGATTCCAACTGGCTTTCCCTTAAGGAGCTTCCTCGTCATCTCAATTTCTACAAGGTTCAAGGTAGTGGACTGGATATAAATCAACTGGTTAAGATTGCAAGCGAAGCTTCCTGGCCTTGCTTTGAGTTGCGTGGATATATTGCCAGTTTTGCCGATATGGACTCTCTGGCACCTGGATTTCATCATCTCAAGCTGGAACCGGCTTTCCAAATCTCTTTGCAGAATTTCCTTCAAGGCGAAGGGCCTGAAGAGATCCAACTACAACCCAAAGATGCCAGAAACAAGATCACTGGTCTGTTAAAGAAAGGATGGGATAACTTTCTACAATCCAAAGGGCTAAAAGCGTACTCCTTATCCAGCAGGACAAGAAACACCGCCTGGTGGATTCCGGTGGGGCTAGTTCCAGATAAAAAGCTGTCTTTTCGGAATGCTCCGTCAAAACGAAGTGGCAGAAAATTAATTGGAATGATTGGTGCTCGTTCCAAACGAGCAGTCAAAGTGCATTATTGGCATTATGGGGTTAGTGTTGCCATCTCGTTGGATGCTGTTCCTCATTCTACTATGCGCCATCACGTAATCATCACCGAAGATGGGAAAGATAGAACCATTTCCGCAGATGCCATGCATTCAAAGCGGCGGAGTTTTTGCAGCGATTGGCGAAACGACAAATGGCGAGAACTGCTTCTGAGCTTTCTGTATTGGCTCTCAGACGGTCAGCAACAAATCAGCATTCCTTTAGGGCCGGAAGCCAGAATGATCGTTTCAGCAGACCCTATTCGTATGAGTATTAATAAGTCTGTTTTGCCGCCAAAGAATGAGCCGATTATGGACGACCGAGATTTGATTGAGCAGATCCCAGGACAAAGCATTATTACAGAGGCATCCGCATGACCACACTCTCGTTGGAGTTCATTGAAGAGCCATTGCTTGCCTTTCGCTATGGACAAACAATGGAACATCCTAAGGATGGTTTATATTCCTTTGGCCCTCCAGAACATCCAGATAACCCCGACTCGGTTCATGTCGGTGTAATTGGCACTGCTTCCGGCATTAAGATTTTCAAAGCTTGGGGAGAAAAAATTAAAGGGCCTATCATGCCGGATAGTGATAAGCCTCAATACAGCTTGTTTCCTGGCTTCAAAGCAGCGTTTAAGGCAGACTGGTTCTACCAAAAAGGAGCTAGTATTGAAATTTCAGAAGAGACTCTACGCCAGTATAGTCGGATTACTGATCCTTATGAGAGGGTTGGTAAAATGGCCACCTTGTATGCCGATCAGCTTTTGAACTACCATCGAAAATCTGAACAAACGCCAAAAGTTTGGTTCGTTATTATCCCGGAGTATGTCTTCACGCATGGCCGTCCCGAAAGCAACGCAGCTAAAGGTGAACAAGTAACTTCTAATTATTATCTCTCCCCCCGCCAAATTAAAAGCAAGGCGGCTAGCGGACAGCAACTCCTCAGTTTTGAAGGGCAAGAGGAAGCCGAGAAGCTAACCCAATATGAAGTAAATTTTCGCAATCAGTTAAAAGCCCGCCTCTTGGGAAAGCAGATCGTTACCCAGATCATTCGTGAAACGACACTAGCTCCGACCGAGTTTACCAAGGCAAACGGCTATCTGATCAGAACCGTACAGGATGCAGCAACGATTGCTTGGAATCTCTGCACGACAGCTTACTTCAAGTCTGGAGGAAAGCCCTGGAAACTAGCCGATATCCGTCCGGGCGTCTGCTATATCGGACTTGTTTTTAAAAGACAACGAGCGAAAGAGAAAGGTAATGCTTGTTGTGCAGCCCAGATGTTTCTCGACTCAGGAGATGGGCTTGTATTCCGAGGTGCTGACGGCCCTTGGTATTCACGGGAAACAAAGGAATATCACCTAGACCGTGAAGCGGCGGAAGAATTAATTCGCCGTGCGGTCGAAGCCTATCGTAATGAAGCAGATGAGTATCCCAAGGAACTCTTCATCCATTCTAAAGGTCATTTCTCGGATGATGAGTGGCAAGGTTTTCAGGCAGCAGTCTCCCCAGAAACCAAGTTGGTTGGTGTCCGTATTCAGGACAGCAAGGATATCAAGTTATTTAGGGAGGGAGATTGGCCCGTTATTCGGGGATCTGCTCTATATTTGAGCGATAAGCTTGGCTATCTTTGGACTAGAGGCTTTGTGGCAAGATTAGATACGTATTATGGGGCCGATGTACCTAACCCTATCTTAGTCGAAATTGACAAAGGAAATGGAGACCTCCAGCAAGTAATGGAAGATGTTATGGCTTTGACAAAGGTGAACTTCAATGCATGCCTTTATGGAGATGGTATGCCTGTCACACTCAGATTCGCTGATCGGGTTGGAGAAATCCTCACCTCAGCCCCATTAACAGACAAAGCACCGTTACCATTCAAATTTTATATCTAAGAATATGCGCTGTCCTGTAGATAAAACATCACATCCATGTATCGCTCTTGGGCTTGTGGCCTATAACGTGATCCATGAAGTTCTCCAGGGCATCCTTGAGACGGCGTTCTTTCTCGTCTGCAATGGCCATATCCACGTCACGGGCCATCTGTTCAACCCAATAGGCCACCGCCATTGCCAGAACATCCAACCGGTCGTACTCGACTAAGGCACCCCGCTCTTTGGTAATCCGGGTCATCTGATAGAACAACTGGTATCTGAGAGACTGCTCTGACGGGAGATTTTCCGTAGAAAGATAATCCTGTTCAATGAGTCGCCGATCTACAATGAGCCGATGTTGGTTTAGGACTGGCTCCAGCGTATCGATAATCCGCTTTTCCTTCTGAACGCTGTGCTTGACCTCCTCCATCGTGACCGGATGCACCTTGGCCATCACCGGCTTCAGGAGTTGCGTGAACATTCCATCCCCGAAGTTGGACTCGATCAGCACTCGGTTGACCTTCTGCCGCTTGGCGATTTCCGCCAGCTTGCCCAGTGTCTCATCGGTATAGCCACCCAGAAACCCGCCGGACTCCAGCAAAAACAAGTAACCATGCAGAATCTTGACCACGGCATAGGCAGTCTCGGAACTGCCTCGGCCTGACGGGTCAATGGCCATGACTGACCCGGTGTAGGGAATCCACTGGCCTTGGATGGCCATTGGCCGATGATATTTATCTCCACCCAGACCCACATTGGGAAGCTCGTTGATAATCAGTTCCGGTGAACTAGCCCAGATGATCTTTTCAGGGGCCAGTTCGGTATTACAGTCCAGCACCACCAAGTCATTGAGCTTGAGCGGGTATCGTTCGGCATCGCTCAATCTTGTGTTGAGCATGAACTGCAACTGGAAGCCCGAACGTCCGTAAGAATTCTCACGCTCCAATAAGTCAAAGTCTGAGAACCGTTTGGGATCAGTAGGGCTGCCAACCAAGGATGAATCAGCTTCCAGAGCTTTGAGGATCTTGGGAGAGAGCTTGTCACCGTAATACTTGACCAGTTCACTGCCTGGATATCGAGCAGTCCAGATTCGCAATGTATAGCCTCGTTCCGGTAAGACATTGTACAAGCTCATCTCGGTTTGAGGGGTGCCGAGATAAATCACAATGCCATTGGGTTTCAAGATGGCATCGAATTCCTTGACGGCTTCGGCCAGCTTCTCCCGCATCATCTGGGTGGCAGAATTGTTGGGAACTTCTACGTCATCAACGACAATTAGATCAGCCCGTGAACCGGCCAACTGGCCTGTAATCCCTACTGATTTTACTGAGGGTGCCAGGTCAGCCGTGGCCGGGCCGACATCAAAGCTGACTTTTGAGTTTCGCTGATCGCCTCTGGGTTTCAGATGCTCCAGTTCGGGCATATCCAGAATGAGGCGCATTGCAAAGGTGGTGAAGTTATCGGCATGAAACTTGGAAGCCGAGACCACGAGTATCTTCAATTGAGGATTGAGATAGAGCGCCCAGCAAACAAAAGCGACGGTAATCCAGCTTTTCCCCACACCCCGGAAGGCTTCGATGATGGCCCGGCGCGGGCCGCGCTTGCGATAAATCTGTTGCAACCAGTTGGCAATGTCATACTGGATGGGCGTTGGTTCAGGTAGTCCCAGGAACTTCCAGACGACAAACAAAAAGACCCTGAAGTCTAGCAACGGGTCTTTCACTGGTTTTTGCATTGGCCCTAATATTCGTCAGGCGGAGCATCTTCATCGCCAAAGTGGGGGAGTCTGTCCACCAAGGCTTCCAGGGTGCTGGGCTTGGGGTGCTTGGAGGCCATATCGTGATCCCGCAGGAATTGACGAATCACGGCACGATCACTCGCCTTCACTTTCCCGGATTTTACCAGCGCCAATAAATCCGTCAGAAACAGATCGTAGAGCGCATTCATTTGTTCTTCTTTTTTATTCTGTTCCATCAGTGGCCTCCCTTGATGAATCCCACGGCGGTTGCCACCACGCTGGCCACCACAGCGGAAGCGCCGAGGAACCAAGAATGGTGGTGTTCCAGTTTTCCGATGCGTTTATCATGGTCTTCCTGTTGATTCGCCATCAGGGTTTGGTTGGAAAGAATCGCATCCACTTTCCCTTCCAGCCTACCAAGATGAAGGAAAATCGTATCATTGTCTTTCATAATGTGTCCTCGTGATTGGATTTAATAAGTCTGTTTAGCCTGGATCAACCCAAGTGGCTTTCAGACGCACCCGGTCAACCGAGATCGTCTGGGTGCCAACACCTGCTGTATTCACAACCTGGAATGAGACCCCGAATTCAGGTTGTGCCGCCCAGGCATTGGAGGTGAATAATCCCATCGCCAGTTCAAAGGTCTGATCAGACGTGGTAAGCGGCAATTCCGCAGGAAAGTCGCCATCATAATAAAAAGCTTGGTTTTCATAATTGCCAACATAGTCAGAAGGCGCATCCATCATAGGAGCCGCAACAAACATGTAATCCCCGGCAGCAGATGCCTTGGCCTCAATTTCCAAGAGCAATCGGATCGTACAGGAGACGCTCACGCCATCCGGCGGTATACCCAAATCAAAGTCAGAGACTTTCAACCAGTAGGAAATCTCGCCATTCGTCAGACTGACCGTGGCGTAAGTATCATCACTGGTAAGGGCGTTGCTTGGATTACTCCAGTCAGTCGTACCAGGGCCGGGACTGATCTCATCATGGTCATCCGATAAATCTTCAATCGTTCCGGCAACGGCCCCTTCAACGAAACTGCCTTCCGCTTCAATCCAACCCCGGTCAACCTGAATCTGTTCCCATTTACCGCTGGTGGCGCTGTACTGGAAGGAGACGTTCAACACGCTTCCGGCTTCCGCGCCTTGCAGCAAATCACTGATGGAACTCGAATCATTCCAGACAAAGGGTTGTGCGGTAAGACCCGAACTCGGCGCACCAAAATACGCAAGAAGTTGCGACACAGCATCGATCCTGAGAATGCCAAAGGCTGAATCCCAGGAAAGATTCCATCCACCCGTCGTATCTTCCTGGATACGGTAAGTAATAATCTGTCCGTTTGTCGGGTTGGTGGGAGCCGCCATTGTTGCGTCCTCAGCCAGAAGCAATGTGAACAAATCGCCTGCCGAAGCATCTGTATTGACGGTCGTACCGGAAGTCAGGGCGACCACCCTGGGATTGATCTTTTTATTGGTGAGCGTTTGCGTGTCTGTTGTACCAACCACATCCCCCGTAGGAGCCGGAACACTGGATAATACTCCCGTACCCGTAGTGACTTTGACAAGCCCGGTGGCCAAGTCTGACAATGCTTGTTCATCCGATAACCCAGCGCTTGGCGTTTGGGTAATATAGGTGGCGTCTGTCGGTGCCCCACCACCACCGCCGCCACCGGTTGCGCTTAGTTCACCGGCATCCAGGGATAAGCCCGTCCCAAGAGTGATCTCCTCGATTTCCCCGGAACCGGCAGTTGATCGTCCCAGAAGAATTTGAGACGAGACATCCTGAACCTTGTCGAAGGTAACGGCCTCGTCATCAATATCAGAAGTTCCAATGGTGCTTTGTGTGGCCAATGAACCCAATCCAGTCACGCTGGTTGAAAGAATTGTTCCAAAGCCCAGCGTTGTCCCGGAACGTCTGAGAATATCGCCATCACTGCCCGCCGTAATATCTGCCGGATCACCACTTGAGTTGGCGGAACGGCCAATCACAGAAAGCCCACCAGAATCCCTCAACTTGGTATTGGAAACAGCATCGTTATCAACATCGGATGTTCCAACCGTATTCTTGTCTGCTAAAGCACCCAGCCCTGTCACGCTGGTGAAAGGAACGCTGCCAAAACCCAACGTGCTGCCGGAACGTCTCAGGATATCGCCGTCACTCCCAGCCGTAATATCCGCAGGATAGCCAATGGAATTGGCTGAACGGCCAATGATGGAAAGTCCGCTTGAGTCTCTCAGCTTGGCATTGGAGACGCTATTGTCTTTCAGATCCAGTGTGATGCTGGCACCCGCATCATTGTAAGTCGCATCAATGGTGGCCGTATCGGAAAGCATGCCACCCACGGCATCTTGGGCCATCTCATCGGTGTATTGGGTAATGGTGGAATTCACCGTGACCGTTCCAGCGCCATGAGAAACACTGATCCCGCTTCCCGCCGTGAGGGTTTTGTATTCCAGACCATTGGCCGCATTATTCACACCCAGCATCTGGTTGGCTGTGCCAATCGCAGTCAGACCCGTGCCGCCATGAGCCGTTGAAACTGGAATACTCAGGGCCAGGGTATAGGCGCTTCCGGCTCCGCCATCGTTCCCGGTTAATCCGGTGCCCGGTGTGAGGATACGTTCGGAAGTCAGTGAGCCATTAGCAGCAAGGGTCAGATAGGAAGCATCTTTGGGTGCCCAGGTGCCAAGCACATTATCCACATATTGTTTATTCGCCGCATCCAGAGAATCGGTTGCCAATGCCAGGTTAATAATCTTCTTGTTTTGGGCATCAAAAACATTGGCGCTGTTTAGACCCAGCTTGTTGCCCAGGTCATCATACAGTTCCTGCATGACATAAAAGTTTTGAAGGGCGGATTGATCCAGGTCTACTTCGCTCAGGAGCGATCCGTCCTGAAAATCCACCACCCTGGTGGTATTGGGTGTTACCCGCTTCACTTCCACAATTGCCCCGTTGGCTGGCATGCTGGAAGTTTGAACGGTGGAGGCCGTTGGAAAGGTGACGCTTGCATCCAAAACGTTATCCACTCTGACCTGGATATCCGTTTTACTGAGATAGCCAAAGGGGATGTTGAACGTGTCCGTTACCCCATCCGCCGTGTACTGCACGAAGGATAGGGGCATTAAGGTCTCCTTTTATTGCCCAAATTGAAAGATAGGATCGTAAGCATCTGGATTGGCATCGCCGGAGGAGCCAGTGTCGCCTTGTAGAAGCTGTTGCAAGTCCTCCTGGGTTTGCACCTTCGGAATGGTTTTCTTGATCTCAAGAACCTTGGCGACCCCTTCTCCATTAGCATTCTTGAAACCTTCCAAAAATAGTTGCTCCATTGCCGCATCGCGGTAACGGGCAACCTCATTGCGAAGCATGAAGACCTTGCCACCCTGTCCCTGGAACTCATGGGAGGTAAACGGATCAGAAGCTGCATGATAATCCTTGGAATGAATCACTTCCTTGAGCATGTCGGTCAGTGTCTTGCCTTCCATATCCTCGCGGAAGTACAACAAGCCCACTTCACCCATCAATTCGTTCAGGCGTTCATACGCAGTCTTTCCGTCTTTGCTTTTGAATTGACTGAGAAAGCGCCGATCCCGGTTGGAGACCGTATCCACTTGCCCACCTAGTTGAGACAGTTTCAAAACTTCCACGTCAATCTCATCCATATCGGATTTGGTGTACAGACTCAAAATCGGTGTCAACGAAGGCTTGCCCCGGAAGTCATAATGCACCGGTACATTCTCCGAAAGAAACGGGGTTCGGTTCCGCATGGCATCTACAAAGGTTCGAGCATCCCGATACATGGGATCTTGTATTTCCCGCACGGCTTTTCCCAGGGATGGTACAAAGCTCCCTGCCAGATCATTGGTGAATTTCTCCACCGAATCGAGATCGCCATACGCCATCCCGCCAATGAGATCCATCGTGTCGATTAGACCGGTCAGATATTTCCGGCTGGTCAGGTTACTGGTGATGCTGCCCACTAACTTGCTGTAAAACTCTTGGCTATCGCCACGGGCACCGGCTTGTTGGGCTTCCATAAAATCAGCCACCACCGTGAAATACGTCGAATATGGTTCAAACCGGGCCAGTTCAAAATAGCGGTATCCATCGGGGGAGTTGGCATCCGGGATACGAATGGAATAGGGCTTCCATCCCGCACGTTTGAGCTGGTTTCGGAGCTGAGGATTGGTTGGCCCTGAACCCGTAATATGGCCTTGAGAAACCAATCCTGCCGCTGTCGCCAGAAACATGGAACCGGTGATCATTTCACCGATGCGCCGGGCCTGCTTTAAGCCGCCCGCCTGGAGGTCTTTTCTCACCTGCCGGTTGAGCATCACGTTGACGCCCGGAACATGGTTCAGTACATCTTCAATGAGATTGGCCGGGGTTCGGATAAAAGGAGAAATATTCTGCATGGCAAAACCGAAAACGCCGTCCGATTCCGAGCCTTTCTTGAGTAATATGCCCACCTTTCCGAAAATTGTGTCATCCGTCATCGCCTTGGAGAAGTTGGAATCCGTGGCATACGCAAAGACCCGGCGCCCGATTTCATCTTCCTTAATTAAAGCGCCGTTCTGGCTGAAGTATTTTTGAAAGCTCTCTTCCACAAATTGGGACAGTTCTTTACTGCCGGGAGCCAAGCCTTGAGCCAAACCCTGTTCGGTGAGTTCCGAATACAGCATGCCCCGACCATTGAGGTTCAGGAAAAATTCATCGGCCCCATTCAAAAGAGTTGTCGGAATATCCACCACCGCACCCAACGTCCGTAAACCGGTACTCCACACGAGAGAAGTGAGTTTACCGGTATCGCCCTCCTGAATGGCTTGGTTAATTCTTTCACTACTGGCTTTCAGGTCTTCCAGCGTTGAAAACTTCAAAGCATCCTGGGCATTGGTCACTACATTTTCAGCCTTGTCCAACTCGGCAAAGACATCCAATTGGGAGAACTCCCCGCCCCGGAAGACGCCTCGCCGGTTTTTGATGGCTGATCCGGCCATCCGCCAGCTATCTGCCATTGAACCCCAAATACCACGGTAGAGGCTCAAGCCTTGCCGAATGGATTCTTTTCCCGATTCAAGCCCTTTGGCCGATTGAATCAACCCGCCCAGAATATATTCCGAGGGAGCGAGACCGGTCTTGATCAGGTTGGATGTGATGTTCACCATCTGGGTCACTGGCCCGGAGAGCATCGCATTGATCCGAACCCGTGTAATGGTATCCAGACTCAGTTGAAGCACCTTGCTTTTGGCGTAGATATTCTTGGCGTTCTGGATAGCCTCGGCCAGTTCCAGCGGACTCATGCCTTGGTTCTGGAGAATTTCCGCCGCGTCTTTCGCAAAAGAGCTTCGGATTTTTCGGGCGTTTAAACTCCGGCCCAACTCGGTGCCAACCAGACTGTCTGCCGGAACAATCCGGTAAGCTGCTTCCTGGAGTTGCTCTAATTGTGCGACGGCATCATCATCCAGATTCTTGACCAGGGGAGCCAAACGGTCGGCTTCCTGTGCAATGGCGTTCAACACGTTGGAGACCACCACACCCCGGACACCTGCTTCCCGGATGGTGTCGGCATCTTTTAAGAGTGTCTGGGTTAGGCTTTCCTTGGAAACATCCTTGATGTCGGCCAAACTGGAAATGGTGTCACTGAATTGTTTCTCAGCCTCTTCAATGGTTTCCGGGTGGGAGATTACCTTGTCGTTCTCCCGAATGGCTTGAACCATGTGATCCACCAAGGCTTCCACCTTATCGGCACTCTGGAAAGCAGTTGGATCGAGGTAGGGGGTCAGATTGATTTTGGTCGGATCGCCACCCTCCTCCAGAATCCGGTTAAACTCTTTGCCGTAAGCTTCCGCCTTTGCGGTATCAATCGGAGGGGTATAAGTATTGATTGGCTTGCCGGATTCATCGAGAAGAGGCGCTAAGCTGGGATCTACAATTTTGCCTTCCACTTTGGTTGTTACTTTTTTGGGGAAGAGCATATCAAGTTCGGCATCAATGGAGTCACTATTCTTGGCCAGTTCCTCGGCGGCTCCCGCGTCACCCTTGGTTCCTCTAAGCCATCGGAGTCTCTTCAGTTGTTTGAGTGCGGTGAATAGCCCCTCGGTTGCTACACCAAGACCCATCCCTTCCACCACGTTCTTGAACCGGCCTTCGGCTTCCGAGTCTTCCGGTTTGGCCTGAAGGTATTCACTAACCGGATTTCTGAGGGCCGGGTTTTCCTGAACCAAGTTGGAAAGGCGTTGTTCATGGGCGTCAAAGGAAAAGAAATCGGCCAACCCACCCTGAACAGCGGCGCGTGTAATATCCCATGCCTTCTTCCCTTTACTGGCCCAGCCCGCCATTTTCAAGAATTTTCCGGCTCCGACAAACCCACCCACAAACCGGGCAATGGGTTCCAGCACCTTGCCGGTGGTGGTGCTAGGTTCATAGGGTGTGTACTCCTTATCGGGCAGGTCTCCGCCAAAGCGATTAGATACCCAGTCCGCCGCGCCGTATAAACCTTCAATGGTTTCTCCCACCGAATTCACGGCTCCCATGCCGACCGCTTCCGGGATGCCAATGGTGACATCGAGCGCTGCACCACCGAGATCAAACCCTTCCTCATCAGAAGGTTCAGAAGTGACTATTTCCGGCGTTTCAACCGGAAGCTCATTGGGTGTTTCAGCCGCTTTAGCCGGTTGTTCCGTAATTCCTTCTTCTTCCAAGATCGATTGAAGCTCTGGGCTGAATTCATTCGGCATACCTATTTAATCCTCTTTTGAATGGCCTGGATGGCCTGTTGCTTGCGTTGTGGCGTGAGAGTAGAACGGTTGATTTCCTGAATCATTTGCTTGCCTCGTTCCGGCGTAAGCGAGGTATTTTGAGAGGGGTTTTGTGTCCCACTTTGGGGACTCGCTCCAAACTGTTTATCCAATCTGGGAAAGAGCTTGTTCCAGAGGTAGTCATTGAGTTCATCCCGCGAAGGCGAGAGATTCTTCTTCTCTTGCTCTCGTATCCAGGAATCAATAGATCGCCGGACTTCAGTTTCCACTTGGATATTCCGGCTCTTTGTCCTCTCAGCCCGGTTAGCGGCAAAGCTGGACAGGTTGAGTTTGTATTTATCGATGGCGTTTTGAACGGCGGTTTCGGTAAGTTCCTTTTTCAATTGAGATAGGCCGGAATCCCGTAATTCCCGATCCCGGTTTATGTTCACCGTCTGTCCGTATTGGCGGTATTCATCGTCAGTGATGTCATTGTTGAGAAAGGCTCGATTCACTTTCCCAATATCGGTGCCACCGCCATACACGTAATTCCCCACATCTGCCGTACCGCCCCTGCCTTGGGGAATGGGGTTCCTGCGTTGTTCCTGGAGTTTCCGCTGGACTTGCAATATTTCCAGGAATTCATCGGCCATCTGTTTCTCATTGAAGTCCTTGCGGTACTTGGACAAATCCTGCCAGGGATCGCCATGCAAGTTATCAAAGATTTCCACTTGGGCTTTTCGTAAGAATTCTTTCCGGTCTCGCTCCTCCAAGGCGTCTTCTCGTTGAACATCGGTGAATCGTTCGCTGTTAATGGCTCTTCTGGCATCATTGAGTTTCCCTTTGATGTCAGCAATATCACTGAGTTTGGCTTTGTCCCTGGTGGTAACATAGCGGGCCAAATCCAGAATCTTCGGATTTTTGGCTTCGGAGGCCACCGCAATGATGGACTCGGCTAGAATGGCGTTCATCTCGGTGCCACTGCCGCCCGTCATCTGGATGGCCTTTTTCGCCTCGTTGGATAAGTCATCCGCCCATTGCTGATAAAGCGCGTCCCGGTCTTTCTGGAACATCTCCAGTTTTTGGTTCCCATCCAGTGTTTCTATCTCACCGATGGCGAGTGCCCGATCAACCAAGGTTGTTTGCAAGGCTTCCCGAAACCCGTTCAGCTTGGTGGTCGCCAGACTGCTGAAAGCATTTTTGGCATTCTCAATGACTTGCTTTTGCCGGTAGTTGATATGCTCATTCAATAAAGCATCACGGGTTTTCTGGGCCTGGGGAAAGAAATCTTCCGCAAAGGCCCGCGTATGATACTTACTCTGAATGCCTTCAAACGCCTTGTTCAATCGCTCTTCAAAGAAGATGTCAAAGTCAGCCGGGTTATCGCTGTCTCGAACCGGGTTATTGGCCCATTCGGTACGAACCGATTGATCAAATTCCAACGCCTTTTGGCCGAGTTGCGCTTTGTCAAAGTAGATCCGAAGCCAGGGGTTGGACGACTGGAACAACTGGAGTTGCTTTGATAAGCGTTCCCGTTCAATGGGAGCAAGATTTGGATCACTCAGTTTCTTGCGAACGGATTGAATGGAGGAGTTCCAATCAGACTGGTTTTGGAGGGCCAATTGCCCGGCCATTGTTTCAGCTTCAACTTTTTGTTTTTCGGTAACCTGCTTGTCCCGGTTGGCGATAAACCGGTCTAAACCTGGCTGGATCGATTGAAGGGATTCCGCCAGTTGCAGCAAGCTATTGGTTTTCGGTGGTGGGGCGACCGGTTTTTCCTGGGGCTGGTAATAGGTATCTACGGGCCGGGCTTGCGGCTGTAATCCCTGGGGCTGAATCTCCCCAGTGATCTGAACTCGTTTGGCCATCGCTACCAGCCGTCCTTGTACCGTTTGTATTTATCAGAGAGATCCGAGCCACGGGAAGCCACATCACTCACAATCTGAAGCGCCGATCCCAATAAGTTCGGACGCACCACCGGTTCAGGCAGGTAGGGCCGAACCGACGCAATGCGGCCCTGGGCTTCCGCCTGTAGCCCTTTCATATCCTCTTGGGTCTGGAACCTGGAAAAGTCCCGGTTGCGCCGGACGCTTTCGTTAAAGACATCTTCTTGCCGGTAGAAATCCCGAAGCAGGTTATCCACTGACAACCCGGATACCCCGGCTTCCCCGGTGGCTACCCGCGTGGTGGCTCTGGCTTGCGCGGCGTCTAACCGCGTTTGTTGAATATCCTGGGACGATTTCTCGTCTTCCTGCTGTTGCCGCAGGTTCAGTTGCTGGGCTTGTCGGAGGTAGCTTTCCTGGGCCAGCCGGGCATTTTCAAGAATCTCCTGGTTCCGGGCCTGGGCCAGTTGGGCTTGATAGGAAGCTTGGGCATTCGCCTGTTGGGATTGACCGACGTATGAGGCAATCCCGGTGGCCGCACTGGTGACAATCGCTAATCCACCCAGCGCCAGGGATATGGTTGCCGGTTCACACATCGTCGGTTTTGATCCTCACAAATTCAAGGAAAGGACGGTTTTCAATACCCAATACTTCGTGTCTTCTGATAAACGTAAAGCCACACCATTGGAGCCAGCGGATATGGACAGCGTTTCGTTCATCCACCACATTCCAAAGCAGGTCATACCGCCGGTGCATCGCTTCAATCCACTGCCGGGATTCCTTGGCGAATTGCCGCCGGTGTTTCATGATTTTTGGGGAGCAAAGCATCCACACCACACCCACACAAGGATTTTTCCCAGCAGGCACGGCCCCAAACATCCCCAGAATGGAACCATCTACATCCATGACTGTGGTGGGTAAGTCTGAGAATTGAATTCCGTGACTCAGGGATATGATTGGTTCATGCCCACTCATGGCCCTGATTTCCGCTTCGTCTTCTGGCCTCAAGTCCTGGGCAAGCGTAATCGCCTCTTCCAGCGTGGCAGGCTTGAGATAAGCCTTCATACTTTTTGGCTCCTTCTGTTATAAAGGGCTTCCCATTCGACACTCAGGAGGTGACAAGGTAGAAACGTGTCGTTGATCACTTCAATGGTGACTTGATCATTTTTGGACTGGACGAGGAACGTGAACTTCCCATCTGCCAAAGGAACTGATCCAATGGTGTTATTCCCGGCTCCCAGAATCGTCCCGGTAAATTTGTAGAGGAAGGTATCCCGGAACTTTGGGGTAACGGACACCGAAAAGAAACCGGAGTCTTCAAAAACAAGCGTCCAGGCCCGCATCTGAAGCCGTCCCGATACCAAGGCGGATTGACTGCCATTCTGGGAGCTTTCTCGTAGGAACTGGTGACTGAAGGTATAACGCAGTTCGTATTGCTGGCCGATAAACACGTCTTCCAGATCATATTTACCCTGAACCTTCACGGTATTGCCGGTTTGTTCAATCACCGGAATCAGCATGCCTTCTTTCAGCCCAACGGTGCTGTCCCTTGTCACCACTTGCATCACGCCGGAAACGGCGTAAGGCAGTGTCCAGGTGGTTCTATCCAATCCTGCATTATAGGAAGCGGAAACACCGGAAGTATTGTTCTGGAGACGACGATCCAGATGGGTTAGGTAGGTTGAATTGGTATCCACCTGTTTGGGGGCTACCGACATCTTTTCCAGGTAAACGCCATCCGTTCGCTGAGTTACGATATAGAGGAGGGATTCAATAAAGTCGATATTGAGGATGGTGCAATTACCGAACGTCCAGCGGCTCCAGGCTGATTGTAATTTTTCATTGCCCCGCCAATAGTATTTGTAGGAGTAAACCTCATTGGGCGTATTGGGACTGATAGTACAAAGCAAATCTTCATTGGTAGTGACAGCCAGCTTGCTAACATCCTTAGAAATATATTTTGGGATGTGTGCCGTAATATCGGCGGCATCATTGGTCTCATTCTGATCCGACACAAAGTATTCCCGGATTTGGGTAAAGCTTCCATTATTCACGGCAAAGAAGACATTCTTTCCAGCACCCACCGGCTTGGCGATTCGGGAGTTTTCAAACACGGTCTTCTGGGTAATGGAAACGGTTCTGGAGGAGAGAATATCCCCACCCTTGAGGATGAATTGGGTTTGATCCGAAAAGAGTAGCAAGTCTTCGTCAAAGGGAATGGCATGGCGTAGGATGGACACCTTACTGCTCGATGCCGCCACATCCACCGGATCGCTATCCAGTAAGGTGGTCACGGTTTCCGGGAAGAATTCAAAGAATTCTCCGGCGCGGCTGAAAATCACGCTTTCATCAGATAAGAATCCCAGGCGGTTCTTGAACAGAAAAATATCATTAATCATGCTACCCACGAAGGACGGGTTAGGGGCTGACTCCTCATCTCCGACAATCCGCTTTCCCCAAGTGGCTTGTTGGAAAATAAATGTTCCATCGGATTGCCGGATCAACGTGTGTGGCATCAGGGCAGGATCAAGTTCCCAGTTGATATCCGGCTTGACCGTTTCAATCCAGACACCGGTGCCGAAGTTACTGCCTGCATCACTGGGTTCAAAAATTACATAGTAATTATCAAAAGTGGAACTTTGATCGCCGGTAATCTCGATGATGAAATCTCTGGGTGCAACCGTCGGTAGATCCGTGAATCGTTGAATTTTTTCCTTGGCGGATTTTAAGGCATTGCCTGCATTGCTATCTTCGGTATCCAGAACGAATGCGGTGCCATCATTTTTCTTGATTTGAACGGTCGATTGTACCCTTGTTACCGTCCATCCCGCTCCCAGATTGGTGGTCAGTTGCGTTGCTAGCTGTATTGCAATAAACTCGGTCTGGATGTTACTGGTAGTCGTGGCGTGGCTGGCTTTTTGAACGCCATCTACGAAGACTTTGTAATTACTGTTTGCATTAGCCTGTTTTACAAAGACCAGTCCTGCGCTGCCGTATATTGGGGATTTGTTGCTGGTAAATGTAACTGTTTTAGTAAGATTCACCACAAAGGTATAATCGGCAATGGTGACAGTTCGGAAGCTGGTAGAGGGCACGGCAGCATCCAGGTAGGCCGTGCCGTTGGGAAACGTCACTGTCTTTTGAACACCAGCCAGGTCATATACCTTTAAATCTTCGTCAGTGATGATCACAACATACCGTTCGGTGCTATCCCGGTTGATGGTATGGATAAAAGCGTTTCCCACCTGAAGACTATTGAGCTTCGCAACAAACTCCAGCGGCGGACGTTTTTTCAAGCCTTCCACCACCGAGGAATATCCGTTGATCTGTTCCTCGCATTGGGAGGGCAGACGAATGGGGGCAGGTTGTTGTGAGACCCCGTTAATCAGATTCGGGATCGATCCACTAACCAGCGGCATAGCAACTATCCCTTACCTATCCAGAGGTCGGTAGGCGTCGTAATGATCAAAGATGGTGTAATCGCCCGTATCGCCTTCAGCCTCTTTGAGATCGGTGAGCGCCTTTTGCTCATCGGCTGCCGTAAAGCCGTGTAAAACTTCCGAACCCACCATGCGATCCTGAAAGATTCGGGCTGCCCGAATGACAATGAATTGCCGGGCAGTTTGGGGAATCTCGTCAAAAGGCAGAAGGAAGATCACTTCGGCATTGACGGTCTTATCAAACTTGAACGTGTGATCCTTCCGGTTATAGAGGCGTAAACCCCGCTGCACCACATCCAATTCAGGATACTGATCCGCATCCACCTGAACCATGTTGGCTGCCAGCATGATTTCCTGATGGATGTCCGGCACCAGGGGATAGTCTTTTTCCATGTTGAAATGCCAGCCCGCGCTTTGGACTTCTCGCGAGACCTGGCTCAAGATGGCTTTAGCCTGAATCACATCCACCGTGGCCGCACCGGTCAGCGTATTGATGGGTGCTTCCCCAATGACTGAGAGCATCACGTTCACCGCTTCCAGTTCTGTTAGAAGCGGGGGCGTTATAGACATATAAGCACCTCAAAAAAACAGGAGGCCGCCGGGAAGACCGGCAGCCTCCTTCAGGGAGTAGAGTGGGAGCATCAGGGAGAGAGAATTACGCATCGGTTCGAGTGATACCCATGAAGGCACCACTCATGAGGGCATTGATGTTTGGCCCAGTGGCACCGGAGAGCGTTGCCCGAATCTTGGAACCGTTGTCCACGAAAATCCGGTAATTTCTCATTCCGGCTGCCGTGAACGTATCCAAGGGGGCGTAGTTGGTGCCGTCCAGCGCCACTTCGATGGTGACCGTACCACCGCCGAATGTTCCGTAAACGGCAATACCAAAGGCGTTGCCATCTACCTTGGCGCTTAAGACAACCGGTGTGCCGGAGCCGTTGGAGGCTTGAGCAGATAAGAGTGCAGTCGTCATCGTCAGTCCTCCTATGCTTTCGCCAGTTCAACGGCGCACTCAGGACGCAAGATCCCGTGACCGATGGCGTACTTGGCCACCATCAAGGTGCCTTGACGGCGGATGTCATACGCCGATTCCACGGCCAGATCGAGGAGCTTCACCGTCCCGATGGCGGACTTGTGCATGACAAGCGCAATCGAGTTGGAGAAATCCCCGTGGTACGTGTTATTGGTTCCGGCTTCCGCCGAAGCAATGTTAGTGTTGGGATAGTTGTTGGTCTTCACCAACGTAACGTTGGAGACCTTCAGGATCTTCCCTTCCGCATACACACCCATACCACCCCAGTCCTTGTTATAGAGCTTGGTGTTCTGGGCAAGTAGCGAATAGTGCTTCGGTTTCAGGAAGCAGTAACGGTCTTCTTCCGGGATGTCCTTTTCATCCATCGCTTGCGCGGCGGCGAAAATCCCGGAAATCAGCGTCTCGGCATCGACATCAAAGTTAGCGTTGACCAGCCTTGAACCGCCGAATCCGCCGGTAACCGTTGAGGATGCACGGGCTGCCAGGATACCGATTTGCAGCAACTGCTTATCGGCCTTGCGGGCCAGCGCCCGGCCTTGTTCGGACGA
This sequence comes from Oligoflexales bacterium, assembly GCA_050251195.1. Classification (GTDB taxonomy): domain Bacteria; phylum Bdellovibrionota_B; class Oligoflexia; order Oligoflexales; family Oligoflexaceae; genus JBFWNG01. Next base: position 36,272 of record JBFWNG010000021.1, on the reverse strand, counting down.
GTAGATGGATCGGACATCGTAGTGGTTTTTAGCCTCATCGATGTTGGCGATGAAGGTGTCCGATGCCAGCAGGTCATCGATGTTAATAATCCGCTCGGCATGAACAACCTTCTGGGAGCCGGTCAACTCGTTCCCCGGCGTATGGTAGGCCGCATCGGTTTTCCAGGTCGCCGGAAACTGGGCCGATTTGCCGTGAGGGATAGTCCGCACGATGTGCTTGTCCATCATCACGTTGGTCTCTTCAAAGGCGGTCAGGACTTCGCCTGCATAGACCTTGAGAAAGAGCGCATCCGTTGAGCCAGCTTGGTTAATCTGGCCCAACCTTGAGGGGGTTGCATTGGACATAGCCGTTGTTCTCCGTTATGGGTTGGGAACGTCGGCCACATCACCTGTTGCACTGTTCTCCGCCGGTTGTTCCCCGCAGGGAGCCAAGCAAGACAAAGGCCCCGTGAGGGTTGCTCACAGGGCCTTCTCGTGGCGGGTGGTGTGGTGGGTTAGCGCCTTAGAATAGGCACTGATATAATGGAACTCAGGGTTTACTAATCTTGAGGTAGAAGCAAATGGATACTATGACTTTAGCAAAATGTGGAGAGTGTGGTTCGGTATCAAAGCTATATACTGATTCAAACGGGAATCCGCATGCTTGGACGGCTTGCTGTAATGAAAAACGTATTCCGATTGAATTAGAAGATAAGGACTATGAGACTCTCGTTGTTCTCTCCAAATCTGAATACCAACAACGCCTAAAAGCAATTCAAGCAGGATAAAATGCTATAGGAGCGAATACTTTTTTGGGGTGAGAAATTTTTAATGGCAAAAAAATTTAACTATCTTCAAATTCAATTAGTGCCACATGATGAAACTTCTATAGACACGGATACCATCGGCTCCAGTATTTTTCTTGAATATGCTCAATCTGTAAATTTGGCTATTGTTGTTGGAGAGCTTGAAGAGGGAACAAGACGAGATGAGTCGCTAGGGCAATTATGGTCAGATGTTAAAAGCGACAACAATAAATATGATTTTGAACTCGCTACTGTACTCCCATATTATTTGCCAAGTTTCAAAAACAAACCTGAATACACTGTCGAGGTTATGGGCGATCAGTTATATGTTTGTAACCGCATGACACAATGCTTTTATAGCACTGAATCAAGTAACAGCTTAGATTACCTGTTAATTCACCGGAACTTTTTGGGGCAAGCACAGCAGCAAAATGAATTAGGGAAAATACATCCTGCACCCTTAAAGACTTTTATTTCACAAAAGTTTGAAGGTTCAGGAAGTACCGCTGAACATTGTGTAGAAGAGAATTTCCTACTATGGCGTGATACTTTGATATTAAATATAGCTAAGCTTATTGATGGAATTCGGATTGTAGGTGGTTCAAAAAGCAAGCACCTATTACCTAAACTTTCATCTTCATCTTTCCCTCTATTCTGGCTAGCCGTAAAAGGGAAAGAGAAAATAAGGATACAGCAGTTTGTAGGTGATTTAGGACAAAGCGCATTTAAAGAAACTTTTGGCTTAGAAGAAGAGCAAATTGGGAGATTGGGAAGTTTACTTAAAAACGAAGCAATAATAACTGTTTCAGAATCAGCATTATCGCTTTCTGAAACATTTTTGCACTATGGTTATATTGATTTGGCAATACTTCAAATTTGCATCGCTTGTGAGTCTGTATTAGCCAAAGAATATGAACTATACCTTCTAAGCAGACATGCGACAAAAAGCAAAATAGATGATAACAGGAAAGCTATTACATTCTCACAGTTGTTGAATCTTCATGTGTTCAGCATGCGTGATATTGCAGAACTTCCTAATTACTCAACAGTTATAGGGGATCTTAACCGAGCTAGGGATTTAAGAAATACAATTGTTCATGAAGGCGTAGTACCTGCTACAACAAACAAAAATGAAGTTATGCGGATTTTATCCTCGGCTAAAATATTTGTAGAATATATGGAAAAAGGTATTGATTCCTCATCAAAAGATACTTGATCTACCCAGCTTCTCAATGACATCCTGACGGTAAGCTGGATCGTTTTTGTATTTGGGATCTTTCATGGCGCTGACCAATTCCGCAGTGGAGCGGAAGACGGCTGTAGCATCGCCGGTGGCAACGCCTTTAACTAGTCTGGGTTCATTACCTTCGGAAGCCGTAAAGCGGGACATCATGCCCTGGACGCTTAACTTGGCTTGTTCTAGGTTGCCGCTGTTGACACTGGTGTTGAACGCATTGATTTCATCAGTGGTCAGGTTCCTGGCAGCCCATTGGATCATCTCGGTATAACCTTGTTGGCCACCCGCGATGTCAAAGACCTCGCTTTGATATTGCACGGCCAAGGCTTCTTGCCCTCGAATGTAGCCATCGACATACTCACGGTTGACCCCGGCTTTGGCCAGTTTCTCGTAGCTCTCCTCCGTCAGTTGGCCGGATTGTTCGTATTCCGCCGATAAGTCAGTCATATTGAGTCCGGCGTTTTCTACAAGCTGATTAACCGCATCATCCGCTTTCGGAGCATCAGCTTTCGTTTCATCAGTTTTTGCAGCTTCTGCCGTTTGAGCTTTGTGAGTAAACTGTTTTTCCAGTTCCCCGTAAGCTTTAGCCAGGTCTTCCGGCGAGTTGAATTTTTCCGGCAGCCAGGACGGACGTTCTTCAGCTCTAATTTCCGAGCTGGTGCTTTCCGCCGTTGCCGTTTCAATATCCGGTATCACTTCAACCGGCGCATCCGGCCCAGTGGGTTGACTCTTGATTTCAATGCGTTCCATATTGGTTGCATCTCCTATTGGTTAAAAATCTATTCTTTGGGTGCCGTCAGGCATTAGAGTGACAACAGGATCGCGCTTCCGATTGGACGCCAAAACGGCGTTAGCCTCGGCAACGACTGTTCTCTGAATGGACATCACGTTTTCAGGTTCTAAGATCGATGCCCCATCCGAAGTAACAGTTTTATCCGTGGCACTGAGTGGGTTATTGACCGGATTGTTTTGGGGATTGTTGAGAGACATTAGACACTCCTTTCTGAACGACACCGCCAACCTGCCGGACAACTTCCGGGCCAAACTGGCTAAGCATGGTTTGTTGCTGGGCGGCTTGTTGCGCTGCTGCAATTTCTTCTTTGGTCTTAATCAGACCTTTGGTATCAATCCCGATGGCGGTTGCCCGGCGGGTGATGTAATCATCGAGGTTCATGTATTGGGCCAATATCTCCGGCCCCAACGTATTGGCCAATCCAGTGATAAAGACATCCAGCTTGTTAAGGTCATGCCCCCGTCCCAAGGCTTCCAGGCCAGTGATAATCATAGGTTTAATGGAATCTCTGGGCAGAGAGGGGAGCTTTTTGGCTTTCTCCATCTGGTGAATCTTCCGGCGCACATAAGGCAACTGAAATTCCTGGGCCAGAATGGAATATAGTCCGCCCAAGGCGTCTTCCAGTTCACGCGCCATGAAACGAACTTCTTCAGCAGTAACCCTTTCAGCATTGCGCTGGATTGAGGAGTTTAGAAGAAAAGCATAACTAAGCCTCTCCTCGATCCGCCCCATCTGTTCATACGCAATGCGGAAATCGTTAAACTTTTGCAGTTGGAGAACGGTGACATCCTCAGCGTTGCCTTCCCGAATCGCCCCATTGGGTGATTCAGCCAATGTCTTGGCGCGGGTAGTCCCGTTAGGATTGATTAGGAATAAAACCTTGGCCGCAGCGGCGGAGCCTTCTACAATGGCGCGGGATAAGCCTTCCAAAGATTTGAGATCGCCAAGGTATTCCTCGACATACCCACGCCCGTAATCCTCGCCATCAATGCGGTTTCCACGGAGCGCAATAAAGGGGCAACGGTCGAGTGGATACGTTCCCTTGGATTCGGGGATCACGATTCCCTTCACTTCCTGGGAAATCGTCCATTGTTTGTCCGTCCGCTTGATCCAGGTATAGAGATTGACGTTCTTTTCAGAACTGTCCATCCGATCCGTAATCAGCTTGCGAATATGGTCAGGCAAGGCCACTGGAGCCAGGGTTTCGTGAATCACAATTTCCAAAACATGCCCCATCGGGTCACGCTGGACAACATAGCGATCCAGGTGAAAGACGCGCATGCCATCATCGCGGGACATATCCATCAGGACATTCCCGGCAACAAGCAAATGCTTGAGAACTTCAAAAACGGCTACTCGATCTGCCGATGTTTCAATCTCGGTCATCACGGCCTGTTCAATTCGAGACAGACCAGATTCCAGTTCAGTCTTCAGCGCCGGGTCTGTGTTCTGAAGTTGGCCCAGGGTGAAGTCATCGATCTTTAAACGAAAGAAAGGGCTGTTCGGTGGAAGTAAGGCCAAGAGCAATTTGGAAGCAAGATTATTAACGCCTCGTGCGCCAACCCCTTGGAACGGGGTTTCAAGGCGCATTGTATCGGTCTGACCTGAAGGCGGAATCAAACTGGGAATAGTGAGCTTGGAAACTTCTCTCGCCCGCTCCAGGTAGACACTCCGTTTTGGCTCAAGCTCACGATAGCGGGCTTCAGCAGACCCAACGGATTCAATATTCATAATGGCTATCGTTAATTCGGAATATTGATGCCAGTGGCGGAACCAGGGATGGAGAGATCAATCCTAAGAGTGCGCGTCCCGGAACGACGTGCGTTCCTGTCATCTTTCCTTTTGCGAATGCTGTCGTTCAAGACAGGCGCTTCAGGGGTGGGTTCCGGTGGTGGTGGAGGTGGCGGTAATTCCGGTGGCTTGACCGGTTGGATCTTGGGAACTTTAGGCTTTGAACTGCACATCAGAGTGGCCCCTCCAGAATATTTTCGGTCTGTCGCTTGTACATCTCATTGAGGAAACGAACCACTCGACGTTCCCCGGCTTTGAGCCAAACCTCTCGATCCGACCATTCCATCTCAGGATACCGCTCTGGGTATCGTTGGTTCAGTTCATCGAGGAGTAGCTTGGGGATCAATGGAAAATTATTTTCTTGCATCGTTTGTCCTCCTACAGGGGCACCTATATCAGAATCTGATACAGGCGACATTGCAGGAAAGACTGATAAATCGTGTTGCTAAAATTGCTTTATCTGAAACTTTGGCAACACGATTTATAAAAAATATTCGATTTTGGTTGTATAAAGTGTCGAAAAATGACACTTTATGCGAATGGAATCAAGACACAGTTTAAATATTCACAAATTTACGGCGATTTTTGCCGTAAATGCTAGGTTTTATAAACCGAATCTATAAGTATCCCATTGGAATCGCATCAATATCCTTGGAGATTGGCAGGAGTGAACTGATGAAGCAGATCAGACCACCATGCCCAATAGGCATGTCCAGGTTTTGCAGGACATCAAATCCCTTGAATCCCGCATTTTTGATTGAGGCTGTTTTCTTAATCTCAATCGGCCAGAGCATGCCGTTTTCCTCTATTAGCAAATCCACTTCGTTCTTATCCTTATCTCGGTAGAAATAGATGCGTGGGGTTCGCCCCTGATGGAGGTAAGACTTTATGATTTCCGTGACCACCCAGGTTTCCAGAATTGCGCCCGACATTGCGCCCCGCTCCAAGACATCCGGTGTTAGCCAACCGGTCAGAAAGGAACACAATCCCGTATCCATAAAGTAGAGTTTAGGTGTTTTAACCAGCCGCTTGGTGCGATTATTAAAATAGGGCTGAAGCTGGTAAATGATACCGGAAGCGTGTAGCACATTCAACCAGGATTTGATGGTCACCTGGCTCACATCCACATCACGCGCCATATCCGCGTAATTAATAAGTTGCCCCGTCCGTGCGGCAGCAACCCGCATGAATTTATGAAATACGGTGATATCATTGATATTTAGGTACTCTCGGACATCGCGCTGGATATAGGTGGACACATAGGACTCGTAAAAGCGCTCCCAGTTTTTACCGTCCTGCGTCACCATATCAGGGTAGGAACCACGCCATATCTTGTGATAAGCCTCTGGTAACGTGAGGGACTTTGCTTTTTCCTGACGAAGTTTTAATCGCTTGAGATCGGGAAGGAATGGTAACGCATCCAGTCGCCCCTGCTCTTCAGCCAACGAGATGCCTTGCAATTGCAAGATGGCAACTCGTCCTGCCAGTGATTCCGTGACATTTTTCATCATGTCAAACTGTTGTGATCCGGTGAGCCAGAATAAGCCCGGCTGTTTAGCCTTGTCCACCATCATTTTGATGTAGGGAAAGAGATTCGGCGCGTATTGGACTTCATCAATCAGAACGGGTAACTGGAGTCGTTCAAGGAAACTGGCAGGATCATCCTGGGCAGCCTCACGCATATTCAGGTCATCCAGTGTGACGTAAGTGCGGCTTTCCTTTTGGACTTCCCGCAAAAGCGTCGTTTTACCCACCTGACGCGGGCCGGTGAGCAGCAACACCTTAAAGTCGGCACTGACTTCTTGAACCACTTTTGCAAGCGACCGTTGTATATACTCGCCCATGCTTCCGTCCAATCTATACTACAACTTTAGATTAGACGATACCCGGCTGGATGTCAATCCCCCCTAAGCCCTTGCAAGGGGGGGCAGCTTGCAAATCTAAAACATAACTTTCAATTCACAAGGTTCATTGATCCTACAGGGGCACTTATAAATGAGTATTTGTATGAAACAATTGCACAAAGTATCAAAAAATGATACTTTGTGAAAATGGATCATACATCTACCTATTCAAATGCGAGAGATTACATCACTGACCGTGCTGCTATCGGGCGCTATACTTTCACTTCTACTCAGGCGCAGTCTGCACTTGGAACCTCTCCTGCTGCTACAAAGCTTGCATTGAACCGATTATCCAAACAGCGTTTAATCGCTTCTCCGTCCAGGGGATTCTATGTTGTCCTTCCTCCTGAATATCAGGCACTAGGGTGTTTGCCTGCCGATCAATTCATTCCTGCGCTCATGGAGCACTTGGGGCAGTCCTACTATGCCGGTCTACTTTCGGCGGCCCAATATTATGGGGCGGCTCACCACCGTCCTCAGGAGTTCCAAGTGATGATTGAGAAAATGCACCGTCCCATCCAATGTGGTTCCGTGTCGGTCATCTTTATTACGAGAAAACATCTTACGGGTATTCCTGTCCAAAGTTTAAACACACCACGGGGAACGATCCTCGTTTCGTCACCCGAAGCAACAGCGGTTGATATTGTAGGCTACCATTATCATGTGGGAGGAATTGACCAGGCAGCAACCATTCTGATGGAACTGTCTGAAAAAATTGATCCTGAAAAGCTGGTATTGGCTGCTCAGACAGCACCCATTGTCTGGGCACAACGTCTTGGCTACCTGCTTGAATTGGTTGGGGCTGGAGAAAAAACGCTTGCACTGAAGACGTATGTCCACCAGCATACGAGGCTAGCATCTCCTCTTTTATCCAAAAAGGAATATAGGCAATCGCCACGGAACAAAACCTGGAAATTATATATCAATGCTGAAGTGGAAGTAGACCTATGATCCCACGCGACTATATTACGGAATGGAGAGCGCAAGCACCGTGGGTTCAGGATTTTCAGGTTGAGCAGGACTTGGTTATCAGCAAGGCGCTGGTCGATATTTTTTCACATCCGCTTCTGAATAAGTCATTGGCGTTTCGTGGGGGTACGGCGCTTTATAAGCTTCATCTTAAGCCCGCTGCCCGTTATTCTGAGGATATTGATCTGGTACAGATCGATGCTGAACCTGCCGGGCCAACGATGAATGCGCTTCGGGATGTTCTGGAACCGTGGCTCGGTGACCCGAAACGAAAACAATCCGAAAGCAGCGTCACGCTTGTGTACCGATTCAACTCGGAAGATATGCCACCAATTCCGTTACGCCTGAAGGTTGAAATCAATTCGCGTGAACATTTTTCTCTTTATGGCTTAACGTCTGTTCCCTTCTCCGTTTCATCACGGTGGTTTGAAGGGAGTTGTCATATTCGCTCGTATGAGATTGATGAGTTGCTGGGTACAAAATTACGTGCTTTGTACCAGCGTAAAAAGGGGCGTGATCTCTTTGACTTGGCTGTTGCGTTGGAAAACCAGACAGTGAATCCCACACGCATTATTGAGGCTTTCTTAAAATACATGGAAGAGAGCGGGCATCGTGTAAGCCGTGCCCAGTTTGAACAGAACATGGATCAAAAGCTTCGAGATCCTCAGTTTACTGCTGATATAAGCCCGCTGCTTGTACCTGGATTTTCATGGGATCTTGAAGCCGCCTTTAAAACGGTCTCTGAAAATCTTATTCAAGGTCTTCCAGGCGATCCGTGGAAAGGCGCGAACTAAAACCAGCGCCGCTTTCCTCCTACAGGGGCACTTATATCAGAATCTGAAATAGGTGCCCCTGTAGGAGGAGCAGAAACAGCATGAATATAGTAGTTAAATTAGAGATAAGATAGCTTTTCCAGAACATGTTCCTGAACTAAAACAGAAAGCCGAGAAGCGGTAAGACCGAACCACGGCAAGTTACTTTTACAAACAACAACGAGCGAAAATGAACAAAAAATAATTAGCAACAATTTGTGAAAGCCTATATCGTACAATGAAACCGCCTCGTCCCCCCATAGCCCCATGATCGCTAGCTGGACACGAGATCACATGCTTCTTATGGATAAGGTCTCATTCCTGAAACCATTGATATACAAGCCTATACAGCCTGAAGCACTCCCTAGCAAGATTGACTAACTACTCACTTTCTACTCACTAGAGATCATAACCAAGCCATCAACCCACTGGATCACCCTGATTTTTTATTTCACTTGCTTTTCCCTTATCTATTGTTTGATCTGATATAGCTATAAGCCATACCCTGACAGCGTTATAGACGTTTAAAGATTAAAGAATAGTGGAATAATAACGATAAAGGGCTTAGTTAGCGGTGTTAGAGCTTATCAGGGAGTAACAATCCAATGATAAAAGACTTCTATCTCTGCATCCCATTCTTGGGAGAAATCTATCTTGAGCATCGATGTCCTACGCGAGCCTCCCCGTTTTGGGTGACGGCTCAACACAAGGGACTATTGTTGTTTTGTCTTGGATCGCTATGTGGTGGAATCTCTTTTTACGCTTGCCCAAAAAATCGTTGTTGAAAAAAATATTTTTCATGAGGGTTGACGAAAATCATTTTACATGATTTCATTAGTTTAACAATGTTATATTATTGAACAATGATAAGTCCAGTAATGGGCTTTTTATTTCCCTAATACTATAACAAAGTTAAATAATAAGACAGTGTTAAACAATAGGAGTAACACCCATGACAAACAAACCAAAGCGGGATCTCTATCAAGAGATCACAGACAAGATCGTGACTTCCCTTGAAAAGGGCGTAAGCCCTTGGAAGTGCCCTTGGGATCAAGCCCGCTATGGTGGCCATGCAGGCTTGCCACATAACGCCAAAATGAATCGGTGCTATAGCGGGATCAACGTTCCGATCCTTTGGATGACAAAAGAGGAAAAGGGATACGGTTCCAACGGATGGCTAACCTACAAACAGGCTACAGAAATGGGAGGAAACATCAAAAAAGGCGAAAAATCCACCTCGGTTGTTTACTGGAATTTTACCGATGTGGCCGATCCCAAAGACGGCGATCCCAACAATGTGAAGCGCATTCCATTTCTGAAATGCTTTAACGTGTTCAACGTTGAGCAATGCGAAGGCATTGAAATTCAAAAGCCGGATATCAAGACCCCTGAACAAGCATGGGAGGATATCCAGCGGATTGAAGGCATTGTTCAGGCTAACAATGTGGATCTACGCTTTGAATACAAAGGCGTTCGGGCTTGCTACGTTCCGGCATTCGATTGTATCAGCATGCCAAGGAAAGAACGTTTCAAAACCAGTGGGGATTATTATTGCACCCTGTTTCATGAAATGACTCACTGGACGGGCCACCATTCCCGGCTTGAGCGTGATTTCAAGGGACGCTTTGGGGATGAGTCATACGCTTTTGAGGAACTCATAGCAGAAATGGGATCGGCGTTCCTGTTTGCCGATCTTGGCTTGGAAGGAAACGTTCAACACGATTCCTACATTGCCTCATGGTTGCGGGTTCTAAAGAACGACAAAAAGGCAATCTTTAAAGCGGCAACGGAAGCCAGCAAGGCACATCAATTCATCCTCAAGGGAGCGGATGAGATCAAGCAACCGCAACCACTGGAGGAAGTGGCTTAGGCCACCTCCTCCCTTCAGTTCCCGTGCTTTGGGAATTGAAGGGAGGGGAAACCCTCCAGTGTCAGTAAGAAAAAAATAGGAGTAACACCATGAAAACCAAGGAACTCAAACAAGCAATCACTATCCTGAAAGCCGGTGCTTGCCACCGGGTTATTCAACCCATTCTGGCCAATGTGGCTTTGAATGGCAAAATGGTTACAACTGATCTGGATTGTTGGACGATTGTTGATATGCCAACCGGCATCAACACCACGGCTAGCATTTTTCAACTGGATAAATTGCTCAAGAATGTTAAAACCGATGAGGTGGCATTCTCCCAGGATGGCCACCATCTAAAAGTGGTTGCCGGTTCCCTAAAAACAACCCTGAAGGGCATGCCGGTTGATGAGTATCCGGCAGTTCCTTCCCTGGATGTGAAACATGCCTTGAACCTGGACGGCAAGCGGTTTCTATCGGCCATTAAAAAACTGGCCTATAGTGTCGGTGATGAGAGTCAAAACATACTGGCCGGGATCTGCCTGAAGGTGAACAAGACCGGCTTGGAGATGGCATCCACCGATGGATCACGGCTTGGAAAATATACCGACCCCTCTGTCAGATCGGATGAATCCATTGAAGCGGTGATTCCCGGTCAATACCTTGCCGCGTTCCACAAAAGCATGCAAGGTAACAAGGATGATCATACTATCCGGCTTGAGATTGCCCCTGATATGGCGTCCCTACGGATGGGCAAGGTTCACTTTATCATCCGTACCCTGGACGGCTTCTATCCGGTCTATAACCAGTTGATCCCAAACCCGGCGGATGCCAAGCATCGGCTTACGTTCGAGAAAGCAGATCTCGAAAAGGCGATTAACCAGATCAAGACTTTTGCCAACCCTAGAACCAACGTGATCCGCTTCGAGTTTGAGCAAGGCACCCTCACATTAAAAACCAGTACGCCGGATATAGGGGAATCAGAGATTGCCCTGCCTTACCGCGCATCCTATCAGGATGGGCCATTATTAACCGCTTTCAATTATGCCTACATCCTGGACGCCCTCAAGGTGATTGAAAGCGATACGGTGCAACTGTCCATGAGTGAACCGCTCCATCCGGCCATCTTGATCGGACAAGACGATCCGCATTATCTGGCCTTGATAATGCCGGTTCAGGTGAAGTAGGGACGTTCCTTCACCCAGGGCGTTTTGATACGCCCTGCCGTGAGGGAATCCCCTCTTTATGACCGTTCAGTAAGTAATAGGAGTAACAAACCGTGAGTAACTTTGAACAATTCAAGAAGGATTATTATTCCCGTCCCCATCAATCCTATCCCAGGGAAACAACACTGAAATGGAGTCCTACACAAGACAAGGCACCGGGAGAACTGGAAGCGCGGATCTATGAAGCCGATACATACTACCGGTTCAGTCCCTTTGCTAAGAACTGGATCGCTACCAGTGGCGTCATGAACTATTGCGAAAAGAACCGGTGCTTTTGGGCACTGGATACCGTGGCATCCTATGTCCCTACACTGGCCAAGCGTAAGAGTGTTGACTACTTCCTGATCGTGACCGTTGAAGTCAACCCGGACAAAACGGCACTGTTTACCATCAAGCAAGAAATCCGGGATAGCTTGGCCGAGGGAGAAGAAGTCTTAATCCGGCAAGTGATCGACTATACCGACCTCAAGGAAAATCTAAAATTCTGGGCCATCAATGAAAGCCCTGGAAACTATGACCCCACAAACCAAACCGTAGTGTTGTTACCGGAGGAGTATTGAAGGTTGGTTCCTTCTCCCAGGGAGTTTAGAGACTCCCTGGATTGAGGGAATTTTCCCTTTATCAAACCACGGGGAAATGTTAAACTTTGTAAGATAGTCAAACAAAGTTTGAAAGGCTAATTTGTTATGCATGAACCTGAAATTGCCAAGATGATCAAGTGTTTTGAGATTCTGACCCAGGACTTGTCCCCCAAGATCCCTTTGTTTGATACTCTGATTTTTCTGCATATTTGTCTGAAGGAAGAATACCCCTTAACAGAACTGGGCAATGAACTGGATCTGGATACTGTAGATACTTCCCGAAAGGTCAGCGCACTGGGGGATCGGCGTTTTGCCGGTGGCAAAGCCAATGAGGGCTATAACGTGGTCTATACAGAAACCGACTCAATCAACCGTGTCTATAAAAATGCTTTTTTGACGGACAAAGGGAAAGACATCAAGAAAAAATTGATTGCTGCTTTAACAGAAAAGGCTAAAAAATAGCCTTTGGGCCATGTTTGCCGATCCGGGATTCTGGGCATAAGTCTGATATAATATCATCTTCTGATACCGAGATGGAGACTTGCCATGTCCGAACCGGAAATCAATAAACTGATCCAATGCCTGGAAACACTCTCAGGGGAACTCTCCCCGAAAATCTCCCTGGAGCAAGCCATCCTGTATCTGCTGGTTTGCACCAAGGAAGACTACCCACTCACTGAACTGGGGGAACGGCTGGACTGGAACGCCTTGAAAACATCCCGGCAAGTCAACGCATTGGCCGCTGAACGATACGACGGCAGGGAGTACCACAAAGGGTATGAGGTGCTTTACACCCAGGAAGACCCGGAAAGCCGGATATTCAAAAACGTCTTCCTGACCCACAAGGGGAAGGTACTCAAAGGGGAAATTTTGGACATTTTACGGACAAAAGTTGTTAAAAACAGCTAAAATCCACTAGAATAAGCACTTTCAGCCTGTAAACAGGTTTAAAACGCTGTCATAACGGGTAAAACCCGGCTAGAGAGATATTCGGCCAGAAGCCGCTCTCCACCGGGCTTTGCCCGTTTTTTGCTCTCAACTATATCAGAAGCTGATAACGAATCAGATGATGAAATAGGTGACGCTATTGGGCACAAAACGGCTTGCACCGGTAACGGTCAGCAACCCCCAAAGCAAGAAGGGAGCAAAATCATGAAAGCACAATACGCAGACACCAAAGCCGATCAGCAACTCACGCTGGAAAACGAGATGCTGGGCATGACAGTCACACGGTATCGAAACCAACTGGCCAAGGCGGCGGAAAACCAACTGGAAACATCCACCAAGGCCGGACTGCATTTATTGAAAGGGGCCATTGATCCGATGGTGGAAGCCATCGAAACCTATTACAAAACGATCTGTTCCAACAAAGGCCCCAAGCCTATCGCTTATCGGTACATGGGTTTTCTGGAGCCAGAGGTCATTGCCTTTCTGACGGCAAAATCCCTTCTCAACAGTGTTACCCGCAGGCAAACCCTCACCCATGCCGCCTTCCATGTAGGCCAACTCATTGAAGACGAAGCCCGCTTCCGGTGCTATGACATCGAGAAAGCGGATTATTACAACACGGTTTATAACCGGGTGAAAGTCAAATCCTCCTATGAATACAAGCGCACTGTTCTGGTGCATTCCATGAGCAAGGCCGGTTTGACGTGGGAAGCCTGGACAACGGCGGATAAAATCCAACTCGGTAAAACTCTGGTCGATCTGTTTACGCAGGCCACGGGCTTGATTGAAAGCATCGAAGTCCGAAGCGGCAAGAACAAAACCCGCTACTATATCACCGCCACGTCTAAAACTTTGGAATGGCTGGATATTGAAAATACCCGGTGTGAAATCCTCGCCCCAACCTATTTACCAATGGTGGTGGAACCCAAGGACTGGACGACACCGGTTGACGGCGGCTATATCGGGGCAATGGCATCCCGGTTGCAACTGGTCAAAACATACAACAGCGCCTACCTGGACGAGCTGCGAAATCTGGACATGCCACTGGTCTATGAGGCCATCAACCGGATTCAGAAAACCGCATGGCAGATTAACCAACCCGTGTTGAATGTTCTCGAAACCGTCTGGGAAGCCAATCATGAAATTGGCGATCTGCCACCCAGGGATGATCGAAAACCCCGTGCTTGTCCTTTCCCGCCGGAACTCAAACCCAAAGTCATGACGCTGGAACAACAAGCTGTCTTCAAAGACTGGAAACGGGAAGCCGCCAGCATCTATGACGCCAACGTCATCAACCGATCCAAGCGGCTCCTGGTCAGCAAAGTAATTTATCTGGCCAATAAATTCCGGGAAGAATCGCGCATTTATTTTCCCCACTGCATGGATTTTCGGGGCCGGGTCTACGCCGTCCCTCACTTTCTGAACCCGCAAGGGCCGGATGTGGCGAAAGCCCTGCTCACGTTTGCCGAGGGCAAACCCATCGGTAACGAGACAGCGGCCAAATGGCTGGCCATCCACGGGGCCAATGTTTACGGCTATGACAAGGTGAGCCTGGAAGAGCGGGTTCAGTTCATTCAGGAAATGAACCCGGTTATTCTGGCCATTGCCGAAAACCCGTTTGAAAACCCTGACTGGACACAAGCGGATAAACCCTGGCAGTTCCTGGCCTTCTGCTTTGAGTGGGCCGGATACCTGAAAGAAGGTTATGGGTTTATCTCTCACTTACCGGTTGCCCTGGATGGTAGCTGTAACGGATTGCAGCATTTTTCGGCCATGCTCCGGGATGAAACCGGTGGGCTGGCCGTCAATCTCATCCCATCCGAACAACCGCAGGATATTTACCAGCGCGTGGCGGATGTCACGGCTGAAAAACTCCTCACGTTCCTTGCCTATGCCAACCCCAAAAAAGACCTGGCTGAAGCATGGTTGTCACTGGGCATTACCCGAACAATCACCAAACGACCGGTCATGATCTTGCCGTATGGTGGCACCCGGCATGCGTGTCGGCAATACATCGAAGACGAATTGCGCCAACTGCTGAAAGACCGGGACAATCCGTTTCAACTCGGAGACCGGGATCGGATTTTTGAAGCCTCCGATTTTCTGGCCGGGATTGTCTGGGACAGCATCGGCGAAGTGGTCATTGCCGCCAGAAATGTCATGGACTGGTTACGCAAGGCGGCTTCCCTGGCTGCCAAGGAAGGCTTGCCGGTGAACTGGATGACACCTTCCGGCTTTCCGGTTCAACAGGCGTACCGGGATGTTCGTACCCGCCGGATTAAAACCAAGCTGGCCGGAAACCTGATCCGCAATGTGAAACTCACTATTCAGGAACATCTGGAAACAATTGACAAGCGGCGTCAGGCCAATGGGATCAGTCCCAACTTTGTCCACTCGATGGACGCGGCAGCTTTGCACCTGTATGTCAATCTGGCCAGCGAACATGGCTTGCATGCCTTCTCCCTGGTGCATGACAGTTACGGGACATTGGCGGCGGATACGGAGGTCTCGGCCTGCTGTATCCGGGAGGTCTTTGTTCGGATGTATCAGGACGATGTGCTGGCCAACTTCCGAACGCAACTGCTGGAACTCCTCTCAGAAAAGAACGCTCAAAAACTTCCACCCGTCCCCTCCAAAGGCACCCTGGATCTGGAGATGGTGAAGCAGAGCGCGTTTTTCTTTGCCTAACTATATCAGCATCTGATTCTAAATCAGCAATTGAAATAGGTTCCCCTATAGAGAGCTAAAAACCCAGAAATGGAGGCACATTATGAACTCACCTGTCATAAAAGACTGGCTCGAACTGCCGGAAAAAATCCTGATTCCGCTGCAAGTAATCGGCAATGAACTCATCGGGCAAGAGCCGGTACTACAACCTTTAGCCGTCCCGTGTTTGTGGGACTTACGGAATAGGTAACGGGCCATGAATTCAAAAAATCCAACGAATAGACAACGGCACCCGCAAATCACCACACCGGTGGGCGTCGCTCAATATCCCTTCCTGCTGCGGCCTCATACCCGCTTTGACCCGGACGGGGAATATCGGGTGACGTTGATTCTTCCCAAGGCGGAAGCTCAGGCGCTGATCGATACCATCGATTCAGCCCTGAGTGCTTCGCTTGAAAAAGCGGTTGCTGAGAATCCTGCCAAAGCGGACAAGGTGCACCCGGCCCAGCCGCCTTATTCAATCCTCACCAATGAGGCGGGCGAAGAAACGGGAAACGTCCGGTTCAATTTTAAAGCCAAGGCCAAGATTAAACCGCGCAACGGGGCAGAGCCTTTTCGGATCAAGCTGGCCATTTTTGACGCCAGAGGACAAGCCGTTTCGCCGGATGTCCGCATTGGCACCGGCACCCGCATGAAAATATGCGCCGAGGTGGTGCCCTACTTTACGGACTTGGTAGGCGCGGGCGTCAAACTGCGTTTAAAGGCGGTTCAGATTGTGGACTTGGTGGAGTACAACGGCCCCACCGCCAGTCAATTCGGCTTTGGACTAGAAGAGGGTTACGACAGCACGGTCACGCCGGTTGAAGATGAATTGCCGGATGAATCGGATTTCTAATCCCAGTTTTGAACAACGCATTCAACAGGAACTGGCGGCACAAAAAGCCGCTTTTTATTTTGAACCCTTTGCCATTCCTTACCCACGAAACCACCATTATGTCCCGGATATTGTGCTGGCCAACGGCATCATCGTGGAACTCAAGGGTGAATTTACTTCAGCGGATCGCAAAAAGCACCGGCTGATCAAAGCCCAGTATCCGGCTTTGGATATTCGCTTTGTGTTCGCCGATCCCAACCGGTTGATCGGCAAAAAATCCAGCACCACGTATGCCCGATGGTGTGCGCTATTCGGCTTTCGCTATGCCGCCATGCATATCCCCAACTCCTGGCTACAAGAGCCAAGCAAAGATTTAGCCCCAATTTAAAAAGGATAGATTGCCATGCAACGACAACGCACCGATTTTATTGTCATTCATTGTTCGGCGACGCCTGCCGCAATGGATATCGGGGCCAAGGAAATCGACCGTTGGCACCGCGCCAAAGGCTGGTTCAAGATCGGCTATCACTTTGTCATCCGGCGAGACGGCACGATAGAGCATGGCCGGGAATTGAATGAAATCGGTGCCCATGCCTACGGCGTGAATGACCGAAGCGTCGGCATTTGCATGGTGGGCGGCGTGGCTGAAGACGACAAAACATCTCAGGAGAATTACACCAACGCCCAGTGGGTTTCCCTTGAAAAACTGGTGACTGAACTCGAAGAACAATTTCCACAGGCCAAGACAGTAGGGCACCGGGATGTCACCCCAGGACGGGATTGCCCTTGCTTTGAGGTGGCCACCTGGAACCGGAACCGCATGCAGAACAACCCGGAAGCCATTGAGAAGGCAGCCTCTCAGCGGCCTTTGGTTTATTCGGTGCTGCGTGAAGGGGCCACCGGGCCTTTGGTTAAAACCCTGCAAGCCAAGTTAAACCGCTTTTCCAAGATTGACGTGGATGGTGTTTTCGGCCCTCAAACCAAGCGGGCCGTGGTGTCTTTCCAGCAACACCACAAATTGATAGATGACGGCATTGTCGGCCCCAAAACGTGGACTGCCTTGCTTCGCTACGACTGATAGGGGGAAACCATGAAAATAATTTTGATTCACGGGATTGGTAATTACAATCCCGGATGGTCGGCTGACATGAAAGCGGCCCAGATTCTGGGTGTGCCACAAGAGGCCATCGTAGAATTTAATTACGAAGACCTGATGGAAGACAACTGGATCAACCGTATTCTGGTTGTGGCGGCACGTCTGGCAGCCTCTTACTATGCCACGCCGGTGGCGGGATTTGCCGCCAATTATGTTCAGGACTATGTGGACGATATCCTAATGTATTTTGTGGTTCCCGGTGTCCGTAAAAAGATTATGAACCGGCTGGTCGCTGTCTTAAAAGAGTATCCTGATGCTCCCGTGATTGGCTTTAGCTTGGGCAGTATTGTGGCGTATGAGACGCTGAAGAATAATCCCAAAAACGCCCAAGACCGGATTTTGGTTACGTTGGGCTGCACACTGGGATCGCCTGTCTTGAAACTCCTGGTCAAGCGATTCCTTAAAATCCCCAATCGGCAACGGCCCAATGTCCAGGGCTGGTTCAACATCTACAGCCACCTGGATGTCTTAAGCGGTCATATTGATCACCTTGGCTGTGAACCGAAAGACCAATTTAAGGTGAAGACAATTCACCAAATGAAATCGTATTTAAAACACACCAAACGCTTATTGCCACAGCTTTTCTAACCCACACCGTTACTCCTAGCCTATCCCGCCCGGCAGTGGATTTCCCTTTCCGCTGCCGGGTATTTTTTCTAAATCAGGCCAGCCCCCAAGGCTACTGAGTAGAAAACAAGGAGTATGCCAATTACCTTGTGAATAAATTCCAACGTGACTTTTTTGACAAAGAAATAACCCAAAACCGCGCCAATAAAAGCGGCTATAACCCCTGCCACAATCACACCAGCTTGGCCTTGATCAAGCAAAGTTCTGAAATCCTTGGTAAAAAAGGTTGCGCCATATACCACCAAGCGAGAGACATCAATTACGATTGAAGATAAAATCGTGGTGCCGATAAACGTTTCCTTGTCCAATCCCAAGCGAACCAGAAATGCCGCCCGTAAAGCCCCTTGATGACCGGTCAATCCGCCGAAAAACCCAGAGATAGCACCACCCACTGGAATCAGCTTCGGATCAAAAGCTAGGTTTTTGGTGGCCGGTAAAAACTCGATAACCGAGAAGGTCAGCATAATCACCGCCACAATCAGCTTTACCGGGGTGATGGAAAATGTGTGGTCTGCCATTTGATAACTATGCAGTGTCGGAATACCGCTCAGTTGATTCAACAGAAAGGCCCCAATAATCGCAAGAATGGCTGCCGGAATGGAGAACTTCCAAAGTACGTTGGTATCCGCTTTTTTACCTGCTAGAAATGCCTTAAAAACATTGTTAGCCAGATGCACAATCGCCGTGGAAGCAATGGCAATATCAATCGGGAAAAAGACGATAAAGACGGGTAATAAAAGGGTGCCTAACCCAAAGCCGGATAAGAACGTCAAGGAAGAGACAATAATGGTGACTAAAACGACAATAATATATTCCATCACCCTACTTCATCCTTTTGCTTAAACAGGCATCCAGGGAGTAAGCGCCCGCACCTACAAGTAACAAGAACAATGCCCCTAGAAGCATTGACCAGTCTGTCCGGGCTTCATGTGCCATTTTCCAAAAGCCTTCGTTCAGGAGAATGGGCATCTTGGTTGACGCAATGGCCACCAGTATAATGACAATGAGCGGAATCGACGCAAGCCGGGTGAATAATCCGAGTAACACCAAAGCCCCACAAACCATTTCAAAACTGCCGACAAAATGGCCTAGAAATTCCGGGTTTGGAAGTCCGATTTTGGCAAAGCGGCCTGCGCCCAAAGCATCCGGGAATAGAAACTTTTGAATCCCTTCCGAAAGAAACACAGCACCAACCATCAACCGGATTAAAACAGTTGCTTTGGGGGCATTAGAATCAAGAAGCCATTTCAACAAGTCTCTTTCTCCTATACCGATGGCGTGAATTTCGACAGGTCATCAATACCCAATTGTTTTTCCAGTTCGGCTACCTCTTCCAAAACGCTTTGGAAGCCGCCTTCTCCAAACAATTGATGCTCTTTTTCTTCAAATTGTTCGCCTAATTCGTTGTATTCTTTCTCGGATACAATTTCCTTGAAAGCAGGGAACAGGACTGTATCTTCCCTGGATGCATGGGGACGATACATAGTGATATATTGAGAGATATTTTGAATTAAAGTCTCCCGTTGGAAAGAATTTGACGAGTTTGAAAGATCCAAAATGTTATCTGTTAATCGTCGTCCCGCCTGATGCTGGTCGATCAAGGTATTCACCAAAGCCACTTGTTTGTTGGCTTTTAACAGCCGATGAAACAAGTAATCCTCTTCCAGTTTTTCGTGATAATTTTCAATAAAATCCCGGTTGATCTTGGCAGCTTTATGGATCAGTTCTAAAGGCACATCGTCGTTGTCGGTCAATCGACGTATAGACGCTTCATAAACCAACAACAAACGTTCCAAGAGGCCATGTTCTCTCATCAAGTCTTCAACGGCAGAGACTTCTTCCTCTTCATGTTTCTCTTTTGATAAAACCCACTGAGGAACCATCATAGCGCCTACCAGTACACCGGCAGTAATACCAACTTGCTTGATAAATTGTCGTCTGGACGTGTTCATGGTCTTACCTCATTCCATCAATTCGTCATAAAGCTCTTTGAGCTTTCCTTTGATCTCTTTCAGGAATACTTCTCCATCCGGCGTAATCCGGTAATATTTGCGCTGTTTTCCCTCGACGGTTCGGGTTTCACACGTTAGCCAATTCAGGTCTTCCATTTTGGAAAGCGTGGGGTACAACGTACCTGGGCTGAGGTCATACCCGTGAGTATCCAACTCTTCAATCAAGCCAATGCCGAAAACTTCCTCTTCCGCTGCGTGGTGGAGGATATGCAGTTTGATAAAGGCTAATTCGATATCCCGGAGCATAGTTTTACCTCTTGCTCCATATTATCGGCTATCAATATCGAAAGTCAATAATACTATTTGTTCGCCGGTAAAGCAGTAATAGACGACTGCTTCCCATAAAACCGGCGTTGAATCCAAAAGGCCACGTTGACCAAGCCGATCAATGCGGGCACTTCAATCAAGGGGCCAATGACAGCAGCAAACGCGGCCCCGGAATGAATCCCAAAAACAGCCACGGCAACTGCAATGGCCAGTTCAAAGTTATTTCCCGCTGCCGTAAACGAGAGCGCGGCAGATTTGGAATAATCGGCTCCCAGCTTGTAGGCCATCCAGAATGTGACCAGGAACATCACGACAAAATAGATCAGAAGCGGAATGGCAATTTTCACCACATCCATCGGGATCTGGACGATGAGATTTCCCTTGAGGCTGAACATCACTACGATAGTGAACAGCAAGGCAATCAGTGTAATTGGGCTTATTTTTGGAATAAACTGTTCCTCATACCAAGTCTTCCCTTTAACCTTGAGCAAAAAGAATCGGGTTAGCATACCTGCAATAAAGGGAATGCCCAAGTAGATAAAAACACTTTCAGCGATTTGTCCCATACTGATATCGACCAATGCCCCATCCAAGCCAATCTTGGGTGGAAGCCAAGTGATAAAGAACCACGCATACACGCTATAAAATAGCACTTGGAAAATACTATTCAAGGCCACCAGTCCAGCGGCATATTCAGGATCGCCCTTGGCCAGATCGTTCCAGACAATGACCATTGCGATACACCGGGCAAGGCCGATCATAATCAGACCCACCATATACTCCGGCTGATTTGAAAGAAAGGCAATGGCCAACAGAAACATTAACACCGGGCCAATGACCCAGTTCTGAATCAGAGATACGCTCAGGATTTTCCAGTCCTTGAAAACACGCCCTAGTTCCTCATACTTCACCTTGGCCAACGGTGGATACATCATGAGGATCAAGCCGATTGCGATGGGAATATTGGTGGTGCCGACCTGGAATTTATTCCAAAATTGCTCGACGTTTGGAGATAATGCCCCTATACCCACGCCCAAAGCCATTGCCAGAAAGATCCAGAGAGTCAGATACCGATCCAGAAATGACAACCGGCACAATGGGGTGTCAGACACATTAGCCACAACAGCCTTCTCCTTTGATTCCTGCAATGCCTTCTTTAATCAACCAAGGAATCATGGCAAGCCCAGCCACCGGATCGGCCCACCACCATCCCCACAAGGCATTTGCCGATAATCCCATCAATAAGATCAAGGATAAAAGTGAGCAGGCAATGGTTTCTTTTGCTTCCGCCGCCAGTGAAGCACTGTTGATTTCTTTTGCAACCTTGATTTTTCCCCAGGCCAAAACCGGCATGACAATCAAAGATACAATAGCCAGAATAATACCAATCAGGCTCTCTTTGGGCGCTTCCTGATGAAACAGCACCATGCCTGCATCAAAGAGAATATAGAGTGACAACGCAAAAAACGTGATCCCCACAAATCTGTGAACTCCGGTTTCCGCCTGTTCAACTCGTTCGTCACTAGCCTGCCTCAGTTGCAGCATTAAGCGCCAAAGAACCAGGACAGCCGCTGAAACTTCAATCAGGCTATCAAAGCCAAAACCAACCAGAGCAATGCTTTCTGCCTTATACCCTGAAAATAATGCAATAACAGATTCCAGGACGTTATAGAGAATGGTGAAGGCAACCAAGGCAATACCAATCTTCAGGGACTTGAGATTGGCGGTCTGGCCAGTATCACAACGACTATTACAACAAGTATCCGTTTCCATTGGCTAATCCTTAACAGCAGCTACTGGTACTTACTGCTTTCGGCACACAGCAGGTTTCTTCTTTGGCCTCTTGCTTGGGTGTGCAGCAAGCGCTTTCCTCCTCAGAAGATGAGCGGTAGAGTGTTTCGCCCTCGTCATCAGTGCGAACCCAGAATTCCCATTCGTTACCGTCCGGGTCTTGCATCCAGAATTTATTGGCTACTGCATAACAGCAGGTTACGTCTTCCTCTTCCAGATGCGGAAAAATCCCGGCGGTTTTGACCCGCTCTTTCCAGGTGTTCAGGATGCTCTCATCAAAGAGTTCCACACCAAAATGCTGGTCAAAATCAAAGGCGGGGTCTTTGCCTGTATAGTCAGGACGCAGCACCAGGGCAAGATGCAGGGCTGGGTTTTCCAGCCGGAAGTTGGCATAATCGGGTTTTGTTTTGTTTGGCTTAACACCAAAAAGCTTGCTATAAAACGTAACCGACCGTTCTATATCCGATACCGGAATATTGATATGGACGCGACTTTGCATGATCTAACCGTTCCTTTCCTTATTGTTTAAATTCAGGCTTTGGGGCAGGGTTTCAACAAACTTTCGGATGTCATCCCGAACCCGACGATAAATGTTCAAGGCATCCTCCCCAGATAATCCTTTGGCCAGCTTGGGTGGGTCATCAAAGCTGTGATGAACCACCTTAGTTTTTCCGGGAAACAAAGGACAACTCTCACTGGCGTTATCACAGACAGTCACCACCGCATCAAAAGCAATGTCCTTCAGTTCGTCTACGTGCTTGGAACGATGACCAGAAATATCCACGCCTGCTTCCTTCATGACCTGGACGGCAGACGGGTTGAGTCCGTGGGTTTCCACTCCGGCGGAATAGACATCCAGTACGTCCCCTTTAAGGTGCCGTGCCCAACCTTCAGCCATTTGGCTTCGGCAGGAGTTTCCGGTACAGAGAAATAAGATTTTCAATTTATTGTCTAACATCTTCCTGCCTGCACTTTGCATAATTCTTCCGGGTCTAGTTTCATGACCTGTTTTAGTTTTTTGGCATCGGCTTTAATCTTGGGTTCGTCTGATAGAGATTCAAAAATCCACTGGCAAGCCGCGCAAACTTCCGAAGGCGCATCACCGCATGCCAACGAGTAATACACCCAGCGGCCTTTTTTTTCGGAATCAATCAACCGGGCTTGATGCAGGATGGAAAGGTGCTTACTCACCGTTGAGGGGGCCAGTTCTAGCACTTCAATAATCTGGCAAACGCACAAGTCTTGTTCTTGAAGCAAACAGAGAATGCGAACCCGATTCTCTTCAGCCAAGGCTTTGACAACGTTCATGAAATCGCGCAAGGGTTAAACCTCATTACTTCAATTCGCCATATATAGAATTATTATCCAACTTCTTGGATTTGTAAAGCCCTACCCTGAAAACAAACAGGAGTCTTGCCATGCGTCATCCTCATAACGCTAAGACACCTGAAAACCGCCCCTATGTTGTCCATTTCTGCAAGAACAAGACCTGTAACCGGGCTTTTCTTGACGTGGATCGCCACAACGCCAAAGAGCCGCCCCGATGGCGCTATTGCTTAGACTGTCGGGCACAAGGGTTGGGTAAACAGAGAAAAATGCCTAAAAACTAGCTGCCTCGTGGCCAGTACATGATGACAGCAACACCAACCAGGGCAATCGCTGCACCTATTACATCCGGCCTATCCGGCATCACTTTATCAATTTTCCAGCCCCACAGAATGGACAGCACAATAAATACGCCACCGTATGCGGCATAAACACGGCCAAAGTTGGCGGGTTGCAATGTTGGAATCACGCCGTAAAGCACTAAAATGACGGCTCCTGCAATGGCCAGCCAAAAACTTTTTCCTTCGCGGAGCCATAACCAAACCAAATACCCGCCGCCAATCTCACACAAACCGGCCAGCAAAAAATAAAAAATTGAACGCGCGACTTCCATACCCCAATTTTACAGGAGGAAACCCGTTATGCGCTACGTTTTTGACGTGGAGACGGATGGCTTCCTGGAAACCTATACCACCATCCACTGTCTCGTCCTCCTGGACATAGACACCCAAGCCATCTACAGTTTCGGCCCGTTTCAAATCGAAGCGGGCCTTTCTCTATTGCAGGAAGCGGATCTCATCATCGGCCACAACATTATTAAGTTTGACCTGCCGGTGATCCAGAAGCTCTATCCCGATTTCCAACCCAAGGGCACCATCCGGGACACCCTGGTAATGAGTCGCCTTATCTACGCCAACCTCAAGGATCGGGATTTCTCCTATCGCCACAAGCGCCCGGATTTCCCCACCAAGATGATTGGCAAGCATGCCCTGGAAGCCTGGGGGCATCGGTTGGACACCCAAAAGGACAGCTTCCGGGGGCCGTGGGAACAATGGTCTGAGGAGATGCAACGGTATTGCGAACAGGACGTTCGAGTTACCTATCGGCTCTGGCAGAAACTGGAATCCAAGCGGTACAGTGAACAGGCCATTAAGCTGGAGCATGACTTTGCTCATATTCTCTTCAAACAGGAACAACATGGCTTTTGCTTCGATATCCAAGCAGCGGAAAGGCTGTATGCCAAGCTTCGTCAAAAACGAGACGAGCTGGTCGAGGAACTGCAACAATGCTTCCCGCCTTGGGAAGAGTATATTCCCTTCGTTCCCAAGACCAATAATGCCAAGTTCGGCTATCAAAAGGGTGTTCTGACCAACAAAATCAAGCGAACGGCTTTCAATCCCAACAGCCGGGATCAGATAGCCTTCCGGCTGCAAGTCCAACGGGGCTGGGTGCCCCGTGAATACACCGAAGACGGCAAGCCCAAGATTGATGAATCCGTTCTGGATGCTTTGGACTGGCCGGAAGCAAAGCTCCTCTCCGAGTATCTGATGATTCAGAACCGGATTGCACAACTGGCCGAAGGCCCGCAAGCCTGGCTCAAGAAACAGCAAAGTGGCTGGATACATGGCGAGGTCATTACCAACGGGGCCGTGACAGGCCGTTGCACCCACAAAAACCCCAACATGGCCCAGGTTCCCGCCAAAGGGATTCCCTACGGCGAGGAATGCCGAAGCCTATTTACGGTGCCACCTGGATACCGTCTGGTCGGTGTGGATGCCAGTGGTCTGGAATTGCGGTGCCTGGGACATTATCTGGCCCGGTATGACAAAGGGGCCTTTGCCAAGGAAGTAGCGGAAGGCGATATTCACTGGCGTAACGCCAAGAGCCTGGGCTTGGTTGCGGCCAGTACGGTCTTCAACAAGAACTTGCCCCATCACAACTGGATTCGCAACATTATCGCCAAGCGGTTTATCTATGCCTTTCTATATGGGGCTGGGGATGCCCGCATCGGGGCCATTATGAGCAAGGGAGCCGATATCGGTAAGCGCCTGAAGGCAAAGTTCCTGAAGAAGACCCCGGCGCTTCGCCGCCTGAAGGAAGAGATTACCGGCAAGGTAGAAACCAAAGGCACTCTCAAGGGCCTGGATAGCCGCTTGCTGCATGTGCGCTCTCAACATGCCGCCCTCAACACCCTGCTGCAATCGGCAGGGGCCTTGGTGGTCAAACAAGCCACGGTCTTCCTATACGAGGAGTTGACTGCCAAGGGGTATGTCTGGGGCCGAGACTGGGCGCAGGTAGCGCATATTCACGACGAGATTCAGTTACAAATCAAAGAGGAATTTGCGGATGAAATCGGAAAAATCGCGATCCAGTGCTTCGAGCGGGCCGGGCAACACTTCGGCCTCCGGTGTCCCATCACCGGGGAATACCGCATCGGGCAAAGCTGGGCGCAAACACACTGAAGACCGGAATTTCAAACGGCACCTGTTACGGGCCAAATTGATCGCCGAAAAAGGTGGTATCTGTGAACGGTGCCAACGGGCTTTCCATCCCCAAGTGATGGTATTTCATCACCGAAGCGCCGAAGACAAGCAATTACCTCTCAATGCCGCTGTTTTGACGGATATGACCTGGGACAAGATATTGGCAGAGGCCAAGCGGTGCCATCTACTTTGCAGCAACTGTCATAAGGAAGTTCATGCCTACAAAGACCTTCGCTTTCTCGACATTCCAGAGGACGGAACGCAATACCCATGAGCGAAGGACTCAAATACGACAGTGGCAAGGTTCCCCTGGAACTATTGCCAGTCGAAGCCCTGACCGAGATCGCCAAAGTCCTGGCCTTCGGGGCTGAGAAGTACGGACGCCATAACTGGCGCAAAGGAATGGCCTGGTCTCGACTGGTAGGGGCTATCCTTCGCCATCTGTTTGCATGGATGCAAGGTAAAGACAAAGACCCAGAATCAGGCTTAAGTCACCTAGCCCATGCTGGATGCGATATTCTGTTTTTGATGAGCTATGAACTCAGTGGAAGTGGGATGGATGACCGGTAACCGTAAGAGTGAAAGGAATTTTGAGAAAAGCCCTTCCCCTTTCCTCAAAATTCCTCTATTTTCTTAATATAGGCTCAAAATTCGCAAAGGTGCATTCGCTCAATATGGATAATGCTGAGATATTCACCATCAAGGAACTGGCTCTCTACCTGAAATTGGCAGAGAAAACAGCCTATCGGTTAGCTTCCGAGGGTAAACTGCCAGGGTTCAAGGTTGGTGGTGCTTGGCGTTTTCGCAAGATTGAAATTGACTCCTGGATTCAAGAGCAAGAAAAAAAGGCTAAGGTAGAGGGAAATAGGCATGATTAGTGAGCAGGAAATTGAGAATCATCTAATCGATAAGCTGGCCGATCTCAAATATGCCTATCGCTCTGATATTCGTGACAGAGCATCTTTGGAAGAAAATTTTCGACAAAAATTTGAGGAATTAAACCGGGTTAGCTTAACAGATAATGAGTTTTCACGTCTTTTGGAGGAAATAATTACGCCAGATGTATTTACATCTGCGCGTATCTTGCGTGAGATCAATAGCTTTGAGCGCGATGACGGAACACCACTGAACTACACGCTAGTAAATATTAAAGAATGGTGTAAAAACAGTTTTGAAGTTGTAAACCAGCTTCGTATCAACACTGATAACAGCCATCACCGCTATGACGTGCTTTTACTCATTAATGGCGTTCCCGTCGTTCAAATTGAGTTAAAAATGCTCTCAATTAGCCCACGCCGTGCAATGCAGCAAATCGTTGACTATAAAAATGATGCTGGCAATGGCTATAGTAAAACGCTGTTGTGCTTCTTGCAGCTATTTGTGGTAAGCAACCGAAGCAATACATACTACTTTGCCAACAATAATACACGGCACTTTAGTTTTGATGCCGACGAGCGTTTCTTGCCGGTATACCAGTTTGCTTCTGAAGACAACACAAAGATTACCCAGCTTGATAGTTTTGCCGAGAGTTTTCTTGCCAAGTGTACTTTGGGCCAAATGATTAGCAAGTACATGGTTTTGGTGGCTAGCGAACAAAAGCTTTTAATGATGCGGCCATATCAAATTTATGCTGTTAAAGCAATTGTAGATTCGATCCATCAACGATGTGGGAATGGTTACATCTGGCACACTACGGGGAGCGGAAAAACGCTAACATCCTTCAAAGCCTCAACGCTGCTCAAAGATAATCCTGATATTGAAAAATGTCTCTTTGTGGTGGATCGAAAAGACCTCGACCGCCAAACACGGGAAGAGTTTAATCGCTTTCAAGAAAACTGTGTTGAGGAAAACACGAATACAGAAACGCTGGTACAACGTCTGCTTTCAGACGATTATTCGGATAAGGTTATCGTCACCACCATCCAAAAACTTGGGCTGGCACTGGACGAAAACAGTAAAAGAAATAAAGCCAGAGAGAAAAGGGGTAAAGAAACCTATAAGCAGCGTCTTGAATCATTAAAAGACAAACGTGTTGTATTTATATTTGATGAATGTCACCGTTCGCAATTTGGTGATAATCACAAGGCAATCAAAGAATTCTTCCCGAATGCCCAACTGTTTGGTTTTACAGGTACGCCGATTTTTGATCAGAATGCGACCTATAAACAAATTGAAGGTGAACAGGCATCCTATAAAACCACGCAGGACATCTTCCAGGAAGAGCTTCACGCCTATACGATCACTCATGCGATTAATGATCGTAATGTGCTTCGGTTTCACGTTGATTATTACAAGCCGGAAGGAAAAGATAAGCTAAAACCTGGTGAGTCATTAGCCAAAAAAGCCATTGTGGACGCCATATTGGAGAAACATGATGCTGCTACAGCAGGTCGAAAATTCAACGCGATACTGGCGACTTCCTCAATCAATGATGCGATTGAGTATTATGAACTCTTCAAAGCCGTCCAGGCAAAACTAGCTGTCAATCCAGACTTCAGACCCCTTAACGTGGCCTGTGTCTTTTCTCCGCCTGCCGAGGGCAATAAGGATGTGCAGCAGATTCAGGAAGATTTACCGCAAGAGAAGGAAGATAACAAAAAAGACCCTGAAGAAAAGAAAGCGGCGCTCAAAGCGATTATTGACGACTACAACAAGCGCTATAAAACGAACCACAGTATCGGTGAGTTCGATCTCTACTATCAGGATGTGCAAAAGCGTATCAAAGATCAGCAATATCCGAATAATGACTTCCCACACGCAGAGAAGATTGACGTGATAATCGTTGTGGATATGCTTCTTACCGGCTTTGACTCCAAATATCTGAACACTCTATACGTGGACAAAAACCTCAAATATCATGGTCTCATTCAAGCGTTTTCTCGTACCAACCGCGTGCTGAACGATACCAAACCTTATGGAAATATCCTTGACTTCCGCCACCAGCAAGATGCCGTTAATGATGCGATTGCTTTATTTTCTGGAGCGCAAGCAGAACAGGCCAGGGAAATCTGGTTGGTAGATAAAGCCCCGGTAGTGATTGAGAAATTGGACAGTGCCGTCAAAAAACTCACTGACTTTATGAAGTCAGAAGGTTTGGATAGTAAGCCTGAACACGTTCCAAACCTTAAGGGAGATATTGCTCAAAGTACGTTTGTCAACCTGTTTAAGGAAGTACAGCGTCTGAAAACCCAGCTTGATCAATACACCGACTTGAATGAAGAGCAAAAAGGAGCAATTGAACAGCTCATTCCTCAAGAGCAATTGCTTGGTTTTAAAGGAATGTATCTGGAAACCGCAAAAGACCTCAAAGCGCTTCAAGATAAAGGTGATAAAGACATCTCTCCAGAAGTGCAGCAACTAGATTTTGAGTTCGTCCTTTTTGCTTCTGCCGTGATTGATTACGATTATATTATGCAGTTGATCGCCAAATACTCGCAGCAAAAGCCAGGCAAGCTAAAAATGAGTCGTGAGCAACTGATCGGCCTCATTCAATCCGATGCCAAATTTATGGACGACCGTGAGGATCTTGCGGATTACATCAATACCCTGGAAGAGGGTAAAGGGTTAGATGAGAAAACAATTCGTGAAGGGTATCGAGACTTTAAGGCTGAAAAAAATACGAAGGAGTTAGCTGCCATTGCGAAAAAGCATGAACTAGAGCTAAGCAGCCTACAAACCTTTATGGATAACATCACCAGACGAATGATTTTTGACGGCGAACAGCTTAGCGAACTATTGGCACCGCTAGGGTTAGGTTGGAAAGCCCGTACCCAAAAAGAGCTTGAACTGGTAGAAGATCTCTCGCCCATGTTGCACAAGCTGGCCCAAGGACGCGAGATTTCGGGGTTGAATGCTTATGAGCAGTAAGGCCAAGACGAAGGAAAAGAAAATTACCAAGCAAGGCTTACAGCCGAAACTCCGCTTCCCTGAGTTTCGGGATGCGGCGGGTTGGAAAGCACAGCCTTTGGAAAAATACTTGGATTATCAGCAGCCCACGCCTTATCTTGTTGCGGATACTAAATATAGCAACGACTACAAAACACCTGTATTAACGGCAGGGAAAACTTTTCTGCTGGGCTATACAAATGAACAAGACGGAATTTTTCGGGATGGCCTTCCAGTAATAATTTTTGATGATTTTACTACTGCTACGCAGTTTGTTGACTTCCCATTCAAAGCCAAATCTTCTGCAATGAAAATCTTGCAAGCAAAGAATGGGGCGAGCATCAAGTTTATGTACGAAATAATGCAAATGATTTCGTATGAAGTAGGCACACATGAGCGGCACTGGATTTCTAAATTCGCGCCAATGTTGGTTCCATTCCCAGAAGACCCCAAAGAACAACAAAAAATTGCAGATTGCCTATCTTCCATCGACGAACTGATCGAGGCGGAAGGGCATAAGTACGAAGCCCTTAAAGAATACAAAAATGGGCTGATGCAGCATCTTTTTCCCGCTGAAGGCGAAACCATTCCTAAGCTTCGCTTCCCTGAGTTTCGAGATGTGGGGGATTGGGAGAAAAAGAAGATTGGAGATAAAGACTTTGCATCTATCTATAAAGGGAAAGGTATATCGAAAGCAGACATTGCTTTAAACGGAAAAACGCCCTGTATCCGTTATGGTGAGCTTTATACCCATTATGGCGAAATTATTGATATTGTTTTCTCAAAAACAAATTGTTCAACATCTGAGCTATTCCTAAGTCAGAATAACGATGTCATCATTCCAGCTTCTGGCGAAACAAAAATTGATATTGCAAAAGCATCTTGTGTCAGGCTAGACAATGTTGCCTTAGGTGGAGATTTGAATGTTATCAGACCACGCCACAATGGAGTTTTTATTAGCTATTACCTCAATGGTGCCTTAAGGAGCGAAATTGCAAAAGTAGCACAAGGAAATTCTGTTGTTCATTTATACCCTAGTCAATTGGAACAGATTGAAATATTGATTCCAAAAAAGCAGGAACAACAAAAAATCGCCGATTGCCTGTCGTCCCTCGACAAACTGATCGAGGCAGAAGAGCAAAAACTGGATGCCCTGAAAGAGAACAAAAAAGGGTTAATGCAGAAGCTCTTTCCAGCTGTGAGTGAGGTGCGGGAATGAGCGGCAAGTCCAAGATTCAGCAATATAAGACATTGCGTGGGTTGGCAACTCGTATCCGAGATGACCTGAACAATCATGATTTTGTACTGCTCTTTGCCTATAACGGTATAGGAAAAACGCGGCTTTCTATGGCATTTAAAGATGCCGGAAAGAAAAAAAACGGTAAAGATACCCTCTACTTCAATGCCTTTACGGAAGACTTATTTCATTGGCATAATGACCTTCAAGGCGATTCAGAACGTTATTTGAATATTAATTCGGAATCCATCTTCTTCTCTGGCTTTCAGGAACTTGCCCTAGAGGAAAAAATATTTGCCTTTCTTGAGCGTTACGCTGATTTCAATTTCAAGATAGATTATGAAAATTGGAGAGTGATCTTCTATCGCGGAGATACTCAAAACATCAAAGTTTCCCGTGGCGAGCAGAATATATTTATCTGGTGTATATTTCTGGCAATATGCGAACTAGCTATTGATGGCCAAGAATCCTATTTATGGGTAAAGAATTTCTATATTGACGATCCCATCTCGTCACTAGACGATAACAACGCTATCGCAGTAGCCAGCGATTTAGCCCAGATTTTAAAAAAGGGAAAAGACAAAATCAAGGCTATTATTTCTACGCATCATGGTTTGTTTTTTAATGTGCTGTATAACGAACTCAAGCGCTATAAGACCAAAACACACTTTTATCATCGGGCAAGCAGTTCGGATATTTACACAATACGCGCAACAGACGAAACCCCATTCTTCCATCATGTGGCGATGTTGAGTGAGTTGCAAAAGGCTGTTACGACAGACCGGATATACACCTATCATTTCAACATGCTACGCAGCATTATGGAAAAAACCGCTATTTTTTTCGGCTCGAAGGATTTTTCAAGCTGTATTCATGGAGTAGAAGACGAGGTACTGTATACTCGTGCCTTAAATCTTTTAAGCCACGGCAAATATTCCATTTATGAACCCAAAGAAATGGTTGATGACACCAAAGAGCTCTTCAAGAAAATTTATTCTGAGTTTATAGAGCGTTACCGCTTTGAATTGCCAGAAATAGCACGTCAGCAGGAGGCAGCAACAACATGACCGAAGAACAACAAAAAGAACTGGGTAAAGTCCTTTGGGCACTTGCTGATCAGCTTCGCGGTGCCATGAATGCGGATGATTTCCG
This sequence comes from Oligoflexales bacterium, assembly GCA_050251195.1. Classification (GTDB taxonomy): domain Bacteria; phylum Bdellovibrionota_B; class Oligoflexia; order Oligoflexales; family Oligoflexaceae; genus JBFWNG01. The sequence continues at coordinate 3,903 of JBFWNG010000021.1, read as the reverse complement.
CGATTATATGTTGTCTTTTCTCTTCTTACGCTACCTGTCTGATAATTACGAGACAGCCGCCAAAAAAGAGCTTGGCAAAGAGTACCCTGCTCCCAATGGCCATACTACGCCCCTTCAACGTTGGTATGAAGAAAATCCGGCTGATTTAAAAGCATTTGAAGATTCAATGCGCCGCAAGACACACTACGTGATTAAGCCCGATTATCTTTGGGGTAACATTGCCGAAATGGCTCGTAGACAAGACGGAGAGCTATTGGGTACGCTTCAGGATGGTTTCAAATTCATCGAAAATGAGTCGTTTGCCAGCACTTTTCAGGGGTTATTCTCTGAGATTAATCTCGCTTCTGACAAGCTGGGCAAAAACTACACTGATCGAAACGCCATGCTTTGCAAAATCATTGCAAAGATTGCTGATGGGCTTTCAAGATTCTCAACTGATAAAGATACGCTGGGTGATGCCTATGAGTATCTCATTGGTCAGTTTGCCGCCGGCTCTGGTAAAAAAGCAGGTGAGTTTTATACCCCGCAGCAAATCTCCAGTATCTTATCCGCTATTGTCACACTCGACAGCCAAGATCCTTCTTTAGGCAAGAAGAAACATCTGGAAAGCATATTGGACTTTGCATGTGGTTCAGGCTCGTTATTGCTAAATGTTCGGAATCAACTCGGCCCGCATGGAATTGGCAAAATCTATGGGCAGGAGAAAAACATCACCACCTATAACCTGGCACGTATGAACATGTTGCTACACGGCATGAAGGATTCGGAGTTCGAGATTTATCATGGCGATACACTGTTGAATGACTGGGACATGTTACGAGAATCAAATCCCGCCAAAAAACCTTATTTTGACGCTATCGTAGCTAATCCGCCTTTTAGCTACCGCTGGGAACCGTCGGAGGCAATGGCGGATGATGTACGCTTCAAAAGCCACGGGCTAGCCCCTAAATCGGCTGCTGATTTTGCGTTTTTACTGCATGGCTTTCATTATCTTAAGCCAGAAGGCACAATGGCCATTATTCTGCCACACGGTGTTCTATTCCGTGGCGGTGCAGAAGAGCGTATCCGTACAAAACTACTCGATGATGGCCATATCGATACGGTTATAGGTTTGCCTGCCAACCTCTTTTACTCCACTGGTATCCCCGTCTGTATTCTGGTGTTGAAAAAGTGCAAGAAGCCGGATGATGTTCTGTTCATCAATGCCAGCGAACATTTTGAAAAGGGTAAAAGACAGAACCAGTTACTCCCTGAACACATTGAAAAGATAGTCTCAACCTATCAATTCAGAAAAGAAGAAGACCGTTATTCTAAACGTGTTTCTATTGAAGAAATCGTTGAAAAGAACGGCTATAACCTAAATATTTCACGCTACATCAGCACCGCATCACCTGAAAAGGAAATCGATCTGAATGCAGTGCATACAAACCTAACAACAGTACAACGGAAAATCATTACAGCCACAAAAGATCATAACAAGTTCCTCAAAGAGCTTGGTCTGCCTCTTTTACCCATTGAATAGCCTTCTCATTACCTAACAAAGCGTCTGGCCCGACTCGGTGTTATTACTTTAGAACAGTTTAAAGATACGAAATTCAAAAATTTGGAAGATCAGATCTACGGAATCCCATATTACAGACGCCGTTATAAGAATTCGGCAGCCTTCTAAGGCTTATCCAATCCATCTAATGGGGTTGGCCTAGACATCATCGAGAAGACCAATCAATTGAGATGTCTGTGGGCTTGAAAAGCGATTGTGACGAGTAAAGACCGGCTTTGAGGCCGGTCTTTTTGTATGCAGCCAAACTATGTGAGGATTACAAATGTTCAACTTCAAGAAACACGCTGACTACCTGGAGTCCTGGCGGTTTGCGATGGCCAACAGTACCTTTGATGGACGAACCTTCAGCAAAAGCACCCAGGATCACTACGCCTACTACGTGGCCCTCTTCCTGGAGCAACACGGGAAGGTATCTTTTGAAACCCTGGTCAAGGAACTGGGAGCCATTCCCAGCGAACAATGTGCCAAGCGAGATCAGGTTTACCGGGCCATCATCTGCTTTGCCAAGTACCTCATCCGGTTCAAGGCCCTGAACAAGTCATTCCTGGCCCAGGCCAGAGAGATTCGTCCCCACCGTCATATCCCGCCCAAACGCATGACGGTCAAACTGGAAGACCTGAATCGACTCTTCGCCGTCGCCACAAAGCCCCTGGATCAGTTGATCTTGATTCTTCTGGTGGCTACTGGACTGAGGGCCTCGGAAGCCTGTTCCCTTAAAATTCGAGATATCGACTTTGAGAGCGGCATCATCACCCTACCCAAGGGCAAGTGGGGCAAGTCACGCCGCCTTGGCATCAATGAAGGTCTGGATATGGCCTTGAAGAACTACCTGAGAACACGGAAAGAACTTGCCTCGGAGGACTATCTGCTCCTCAACAAGTTTCGCCAGCCGATGGATCGCAACGGCTTGTATGACCGCCTCCGACGCTTAGGGCGCAAGGCTGACGTTACAGTCAGTCCTCACGCCCTGCGCCGTGCCTTTGTGACCATTAACGTTTCCAACAACGTCCCGCTGCCTTACCTGCAAACCGCTTGCGGGCATCAGGACATCAAGACCACCCGGTCTTATTGTCAGACCACGGAAGATGAAGTCATTGAGGCTATGAAAACCCGGTTCACCAATTTTTCATGTCATCCACAACATCCCGTTCCTCCGTCCGGTTATACATCATCGTTGTCATAATGCTGCTGTGTCCGCATGCCATCTGAACTTTCTTGGGGTTCTTACCGGTGTTCAGGTGAAAGGTCACGAATCGCCGCCGCAAGGCATGGGGTGAGGCGTCAACACCACTTTTCTTGGCAATCTTCTTGATGCGCTGGTAGATGCAGTCCCGGCGAATCCGGTCATTAAACCGGCTCAGGAAGAGGCTTTCCGTTTTCACCTGGGGGCGATACTGGAGGTATTGTTTGATAGCCTCCACGGTGGCATCGTTGAGACCAAGGGTTCTAGTTTTTCCTCCCTTGCCCTTGAGGATGACCACCTCTTTTTTCTCCAGGTCAATGTCCTTCAGGTTCAACTGGGCACATTCGTCCGCCCGCATACCCGTATTGGCCAGCAACATGACCAAGGCCCTGGTCATTGGGGTTGTGCAGGCAGCAATCAGGATTTCCAGTTGATCTTCTGGAACCGTCATCTGCTTGGGCGGTCTCATCCGCTTGGGATAAAGGGTCTTGTCCATCAGTTCATCCAACAGCTTCTTTTCAAGCAGCTTTTCCCGGTACAGGTACTTGGCAAACGAGACCACTCCTCTATGGAACTTGGAACGCTTGCTGAACTGTATGGGCGGAATAGATGCCAATTCCTCCCGGACGTTCTGGAGATTCAGCACCTTGTACCGGTCAATGAAGAGGGTCATATAGGAAAAGTATTGTCGGACGGTATGGGAACTGAACCCCCGTCCCGTCATCAGCCCGGCTTCCATCGCCTTCTTCCAGCCCTGGAGGTAAGGGGTATAGTCGTCTATCTGTTTTTTTCTGGAGATAGCGGCACTGAGGTTTTTTTGGCTTTCAATAAACATTTTTACAGCCTTGGGCGTGACTTGGTAAGTCATCTTATTTCCAAAAGGCTTTGATACTGCCGGTAAAACACCAGTCCTGCACCATTCCGTTACTGTTTTCTTGGTTTTCCCCAGCAGGTTGGCAACTTCTGCTACAGAGAGATAGGCAGTAGAGATACTACTCACTTTCTCCTCACTTTGGTCAAAATCGAAGGTATTATTTGATCTCAAGAGCTTATTCATAACGAGTCTCCTTTAGCTCACTAAGTACGGAAACTCTATTATCAATTGCCTTTCGAGGGTTCGCCTCCCCTGAATCCTTGTCTATGCCAACATACCTGATAA
>JBFWNG010000020.1:0-60807 GCA_050251195.1 Oligoflexales bacterium | reverse complement strand
ACAACAGAGTCGGAAAGGAAGGTTTGTTTTCAGATTTTAGACGCACCGGTACGCTCTTCGAGGTCGGAAAGCTCGAAAGCTTCGACCTGCGGAGGTTTTCCACAGGGGGAATTTCAGATTTGGGTTGTAAAGGAACCCCTTGACGGTGCGGCTGGACCATATATGAGTTGATAGAGGACCAATTTCCTTTGGAAATTGGTAGCGGGGGTAGGATTTGAACCTACGGCCTTCGGGTTATGAGCCCGACGAGATACCAGACTTCTCCACCCCGCGGTACGATATGAGCAGGTTGTTATAGTACTTCCATTTTGGTTTGTCAAACTGTAACAGTTTTGGAAGATGATCCCCGCTTTGGGGCTTTTTCGTTGGTAATTCGATAGGTTTGAGAGGTTCAAAACCCCATAGCAACTCGGATTTCACCGTCGTCCGAATCACCCGACCGATCATTAAATTCTCGACTATCCTGATCAGCTGGCGTAAGTTTTTGCAGAAGTCATATTCACCCGTTATGAAGTATCCGATTTGACGATGAAAGTATCCCGGGCAGCCTTACGCGACGCTGCTACATTCACTGTTTTTTCTCTCTATCTGCTTGCCGCAGTTATTGGCTTCCATAGCCTGACCGAGTGGCTGTTTCTCACGACCAAACCATCGTTCTTCCAATCCTTAAGCTTCGGCAAATGGCTCGAGATTCTCGTTCTCAGTCCGGCCCTGGTCTTTTTCGTACTCATTCCCTTGCAGCTTGGGTTCGCCGCTTTGGGCGTGGCTGTTCCGAGAAGGAAAATTGGCACCAAGGTAGCAGTCATACTGCCCGCGTTTTTTCTTATGGTGAGTATTGGACTCCTCACCGACAACTTCACCTACACGCTCTTTCGCTGGGGTATTGTGACTTTAGCACCAACCTATGGCAAAATTTTGTATGGTATTGTGGCAGCCTTGGTTTTCGCTTTGTTGAATTCTTATCTTGCTGGCGTTCTTGAGCGGAGGATTGATGCTGGTCAAACCAAGAAAGATAAATTCATAGTCTCTGGCGCAGCAGGATTTTATGTCGCAATTTTTGGCGTCTACTTTGCTGGCGGTATCGGAAACACAGCGAGCAATCGCGCAACTCAAAGCAATCGTCTTCCTAACATCATCATGTTTGCCTCTGACGGCGTTGACGCCAATAACCTGCCTATGTATGGTTACGCTCGCAACACTACGCCCTTTATGAACTCGATCGCCGATCAGTTTCTGATCATGGACAATCCCATCTCCAATTCTGCCAAGACGGTTTCATCTGTTTTCTCCACCTTATCCGGCAGAACGCCGCTTGCAAGTGGCCTCGTGTCTTCGCCACAGGTTCTGACTGAAGATTCGGCCAAAAAGCATTTACCTAAGATTCTGAAGAATCTGGGATACAAGACCGTTCAGTCTTCGATCAACAATCACGTCGATGCGTTCTACATCAATATGAAAGAAGGCTTTGACCGGGTGAACGGCAAAGTTGATTTCTTAAATTATCCTGTCATTAAAGACGGCAAGAGTTACTGGTCCATCTTTTTTATCCGCGAGATGTACTTTCGAATTCAGGAACGAACGTTCCATTTGCTCGGCCTAAATAAGATGAAAGCATTTGATGACTTTCTTATGGGGACCAGGAAGGACCGAGATTTCAGCGACTCCCAACGCGTCGACGATGTGCTGGATTTTATGGCTGCAAAGGGACAACCCGTGTTCGCACATATTCATCTTATCAACAGTCACTGCTGTGAATTCCATCCGCAGACGCGGGTTTTTTCGGCCAATAGTGACAAAATGTACGATCTCTACGATGACACAATTCTCGAGGCAGACGCGTTGTTCAAAAAGCTTGTCGATGCCTTACGGGCTAGGGGAATCCTAGACAATACGATCTTGGTCTATTCATCGGATCACAGCCATTCGCACAAGGTCGACGAGCGAGTGCCTTTCATGATACGTTTTCCCCGTGCTGAACATCGGGGTCATATTAGGGAGACGACGCAACTTCTCGACCTTCCCCCAACATTGCTAAGCTATCTTAAGCAACCAATACCGGACTGGATGGAGGGGAGCAATCTCTTGGATCCTAAAGGAATTCCGAACGACAGGTGGATCCTGAGCGCCTCGGACATTCGCGATCAGCTCGATACCTCGCCAGGCAAGCCATACAATCCGTTGTCAGGTGTTAGCCTCACTATCTGCGACCATCACTATAGCTGGAATCCGGAAGAAAAAATCCTCAAGAGCAAACGCATTCCCCGCCACACTTATCCCTGCACACCGATGGCCTCAAACGATGAGATCAGAGACTATCTCGAGGAGAAGGCGGACAACTTTGTAACGACCTTTGTCAACCAACTGCAAACACCAATGGAAGGAGTTCTCTAATTCCATGCGGCAAGTTCAGCGTACATTTTCCGGTGCTCCGTGGGAGGCCAAAGTTGGCTACTGTCGAGCTATCAAAGTAAAAGACATGATTTTCGTAACCGGCACAACGGCGGTCGGTCCTGAGGGAGGCATTGTAGGCAAGGGAAATCCTTACGAACAAGCCTGCCGTTGTTTTGAAATAATCAAACGCTCACTTCAGGATCTCGGCGCCGATACGTTGCACGTTGTTCGAACGCGCATGTTTGTTACGGATATTGCTCATTGGAAAGAGTTTGGTAGAGCGCACTTTGAGTATTTCGGTGAGCATCCGCCTGCAACGACAATGGTGGAGGTCAAAGCCTTGATCGACAGCGACATGCTAATCGAGATTGAAGCAGACGCGGTTGTCTAGGGCTTTTTCATCACTACAAGCTTGTTGATCTTGTCTGCAAGATCCTTGAAGGTATCGTTGTCTCTGAGACTAAGAGGCTCGGGCTTATCACCTTTGATAATTTGGTCCAAATATCGATGGATCGCAACCAGTGCCGTTCCGCGCTTGTCGCCGTGCAAACGCTCGGAAAGAAGGTTGAGCTTTCGAGCGAGATCCAACAATTGGTCGGACTCCCTTAGAATGAGAGCGGTCGCCGTTTTGCCGGCCAGCAGATCGTCCAAAAACCTGTGAATAGACACGAGGGGACCATAGATTCGGTAGGTGTACTTTACGGAAATAAGGATCGTTGTGGCGATGAACAAAACGATCAATCCCACCACTACGGCGGCAGGGACGATAAGCTTGCTCATCATCTGGGTGCCTTGGTCCGCGGTGAGTTCGAAATATGCGGCCATTGTGGAGTAGATGTCCCACAAGTAATAACCCATGATTCCTAAGATGAGTGCTGAGAAAACAAAGTTCACCAGCAAAAGCACCAGGCCCAATTTTACCTGTTTGTAAGGCTCGACGAACCACGAAGTAAAACCGCCTCGTCGTCCTTTTTTCTCTGTTCGCGCCAACGCATGCTCCGATTTTGGATTGAATATGCTTTATTTTATCATGTAAGTTTTTAAAATATAAGATTTTTATAAAAATGCGGATCTTTTTAGAGATACCACGGTAAGGGCGGCTGTGGCAGCGGTTACAGCCCTGAGCACATTCGGGCCCAAGTGCGCTGGTTGGAAGCCAAGTTCCTTGAAAAAGTCCGTCTCATCGGGAGGCATGCCGCTTTCGCTCCCGAGCCCAATGACAACGGGGGCCGTTCGCAAGGGAGCGTCCAGGAGGGCGACCGGAGCATCTTCTTGAAGCAGATAACGATTGCCTAGGGATTCGGAACCAAGGCGCTCTCTTATCTCCTCAATCCTATCGATTCCCCAAATCTGGGGTACATAGCTGCGCTTGCATTGTTTGCTTGAAGATTGGAGAATCTTGAGCCAGCGCTGCATCACCTTCGGTTCGAAGGCGGACTTGGGGCTGTGCTTCTGCCGGTACGCTATAATGCAATCAACTCCGAGCTCGTTCAAAGTAGGCAACAACTCGTCGAGAACTTTAGGTTTGAGCGCGCCGAGGATGAGTGCGACCGGATACTTTTGAGGTTCGTTTTTTTCGATGTGTGTCGGTTTGATCAGGCCCTGTCTGTGATCGAGAGCGGCGAGGCTGCCCTGGCCCTTGACGCCCTTGCCGTCCATAAACAACACCTCGTCACCCACCTTATGGCGAAGAACAGAGTGCAAGTGATGCACGTCTTCGGGTTCAATCTTCCAGAGATCGTTTTCAGTGGGTTCGGCAAAACAACAAAACAGGTGCTTCATAATTACTTTTTTTGAAATCTCACGGCGGCCCAGCCGTTTCGTTTTTGCGCGGAAACAGTCGGTGCTCCCAGTCTTTCGCCTAGCTCGCGAAATTCTTCCACGTCCTCTTCAAGGATACCCGAAATGACGAGCTGGCCACCTTTCTTTACCGTTGCAACGAGGTCGTCCATCATTTTGCGGAGAACGACTGCAAGGATGTTAGCGATGACGACGTCGAAGCTCTCCTTCTTTAATTCATACGGCACAGAACCGAGCGCCATGTTCAGTGTCACGTTGTTAATGGCGCCGTTTTCTTTGCAAACGACGAGCGCGTCGGGATCAATGTCAGTGGCCCAGATATCTTTGAAGCCAAGCTTGTCGGCACAAATTGCGAGAATTCCACTGCCTGTTCCTACATCGAGAAGATTAAGCCTCGATCCCTTGGACTGCTCCGCGATTTTTTCGATATCCTGAAGGCAGAGCATAGTGGTTTCGTGTTGGCCCGTCCCAAACGCCATACCCGGGTCAATCTGCACCGGAATTTTGCCCGCACTTTCCTTCGTGACCGGCTCCCAACTAGGATGAATGAAAAAACGAGAAGTGACTATGGGCTTAAAACTATCCTTCCATCCCTCTTGCCATTCCTTGGTGCTGAGATTGCCGATCGAGCAAGTAACCTCGTTTGGAAATTTCTTTTCCAACGACGATTTTATTTGTTCTAAGGCCGGCCTGCTATATTTGTAAATTGTCAGCGGAGAGTCGTCGTTCTTAAACTCCTCGTAAAAGTCGCGATCAGGGTTGTTATGATCGAAATCGACGTCGAGGTTGTCAACGAAACCTTCCACAAACGTGTTTTCCCCAATTTCTATGAGGAAGGCTTTTACGAGTTCTTTGGTATCAGAAGCAGGCTGCGACTGAACCTTAATGGTGAGTTCGTAGGTGGTTTCGAGATTCATTGACTCTCATGTCCTATGAGCGGGTTTTGAGCTTCAAGCGGAAGTGCCCTCGTATCGGCACGTTATTGATGGTTACATCCGCCGGCGATTCTTCTATCCAGGCGATATACGGGCGGTACTTCCGCCTTACAAAGTCGGGAATCTCCTTTATCAGAACGCCGCCTTCACCGCCACTATGAATCCCCTTGCCCGTGATGATGACGACCTCACAATCCTTTCGCTGGGCGATAAGCTGGTCAAGGCGGCCGCTTACGACATCCTTTGCCTGGTCGGCCGTGAGGCTATGAAGATCGATAGTTACTGTTCTTGGGCCGCGATTTTTTCGAGGTTTGGCCGATTTGGTCCCCAAGTCTTCGTTTTCAATTTTTTCTTGGGGGTTAACTTTTTCGAGTGATTCTAGAAAAAGTTGCTCGGCGTCGTCTTCCAGTTCGAATCGCACGCCCTTTGAGGGCAACTTAGGTGGTTTTTTCTTTGCCATAGATATAACTATGCATTAACTATAGCCTTTTTTACAACCGTTACTTTTTCGCTTTTACCCGCATTCAATCCAGGGACCTGGCTTTTTTGAGAACCCGTTGGGAGAACAATGGTGAATTCGCTTCCCTGGTTGACGACCGAAGAAACTTTGATGTCACCGCCGTGCAGTCTAACCAGAGCGAGTGACAAGCTTAGACCAATACCTGCTCCGCCGATCGCCCGATTCCTCGCCGTATCCGCCCGATAGAAGGCATCAAAAATATAGGGTAGGGCGTCCTCCGAAATTCCGTCGCCTTTGTCTTGAATTTTGAATTGGAGAGAATCCTTGGTCTGGATCGTCGTCAACTTCACCGGTTGGCCTGCCTTGGAGTGGTTGCATGCGTTGATCAGAAGATTCTTGATAGCGAGCGAGAAGTAGACGGGCGAAAGCGGGAAATAGTCGGCGCTGATATTCTCCACTTCCAGTTCGACTCCCTTGTGGTTGTATAGCTTCTGCAAATCGTTTTTGAGGCCGGCGACAAATTCAGGAATATAGACATCTTGTCTCTTGAGCTCGATGGCGTTGCCTTGAGCTTTGGCGAGAAGAAGTAAATCTTCGACGATAGTCGACATGTTTCCGGCTTCTTTAGCGATGGTTCTCATAGCCGTTTTGTATTCTTCGGTTGTTCGCTCGCGCCTCAGCGCAAGCTCCACTTCACCTCGGAGAACGGCGAGAGGGGTACGAAGTTCGTGCGAAACGTTGCCGGCGAACTGTCTAAGCCTTTGGAATGCGTCTTCAAGTCGATCCAGCATCCCGTTAAGCGTAGCCGTGAGCTCGCGGAGTTCGTCGTTCGCGGGCGGTAGCTTCAGCCGGACGTTGAGATCGTGAACGTTAAGATTGCGCGCAGCCTGCGTGATCCGAGCAACAGGTTTAAAAGATCCCTTTGTCAGGAGGTAACCAAAGACTATCGAGATAATGAAGCAAGACGACAAACTAAGAAGAAGCGTCGCTTTAAGTTTCTTGAGAGTGTCATACGTTGGGCCCATCGGCGTGCCGACCTGGATCAGTTGGCCCTTGAAGCGACCCTGCCGGTAAACAGGAATGGTAACAAGTCGCAAGTCGCCGTTGCTGAGTTGGAATGTTTCGAAGGTCTCCAACCCGTTCTCGGCACGTGAAACCGCCCGCGGCGTGACGGGAAGGTTAATTTGCATATTGCCGGTCTTTGCCGTGACGTGGCCGGACATGTCGATCATCTGTGCGTGGATCGCGAATCTATTTGTGTCGTAGAGTTCGTCCATCAGGATCTGTGCGAGAGATCGCTTCCGGGAAAACTGTGCATCTCGAATGGATCTCGCCGAGGTCAAAAGAGAAGCATCGAGAGACTGCTGAATATTATCTTCTACAGACCTATAGAGGACGACTCCTAGGACGATAAAAATAATGGCCATCCAAATGGTATGGCCAAGTGACATCCTGACTCGGACTGGAATTTTTTCAAAAAACATAAACTACTTAAATGCGCCTTCGTTATTCAACACCACCGCTTGTCAACTATTGCGGGGGCGGCTGAGGCTTACCAGCGCCCTCAGGATCCAACATATAACCATGACCGCGCATTGTTTTTATCAAATGCGATCCCCATGATCTATCGATTTTGTTGCGCAGGTAACCCACGTAAACGTCGACGACGTTGGAGTTGGGTTCGAAGTTCATATCCCATACGTGCTCTGACAACTGAGTCCGGCTCAATACCGTGCCCGCATTGCGAGCGAAGTATTCCAACAACGCGTATTCTTTCGCGGTAAGATCGACTTTCTTTTGGTCTCTGAGAACCTGCTTCTTGGCAGGATCGATCTCAAGAGGCCCCACCTTGATAGTGGTGGTAATGTCTGTCCCTGTTCTTCGAAGCAGGGTTCTTACCCGAGCCAGTAATTCTTCTAAGGAAAATGGTTTTGTCAGATAATCGTCGGCGCCTTGATCAAGGCCCTTAACGACGTCTTCGGTGGCGTCTTTTGCGGTTAGGATGAGAACTGGAGTTTTTACTCCGCCGTCTCGCAATTTTTTTAGGACTTCAAGGCCGCCTTGAATGGGTAACATGAGATCCAGGATGATAACGTCATAAGGGTTTTCAAATGCCAACCACTCGCCTTCTTGACCGTCGAAGGCAGCATCGACGGCGTAGGATTCCTCACGTAATGCGCGTGTGAGAAGACTCGATAGCGCTTCGTCATCTTCTACGACTAATATTCTCATAACTGCCCCTCTTTGCATAAGTTTCAGAAGCTTTAGAAAGCTACTGATTTATAGGATAATTCAGGGCAAATGAGAAGACCTTAAGACCTCTCATCATCGTTCTAATCCAAGCTGGATCAGCTATAGATGGCTTTTGCAATAAGAATTCCAAGACCAAACGCGGCAGAAAAAGCGCCGAGATACAGGAGCGCATCTTTCACGAAAGACGAGCGCACCAAGCTCTTCACGAGTATGTGTTTGTTATCTGGAAGAATTTTATATGCCTCGCAACCGCAGTTCTGACATTGTCCGCGCATAGCCTTGCGGCCGTTTTTGAAAATCACGCCGTGGGCATAGTGCACTTTTGACTGGGTCTTGCATTTCACGCAAAAGGCCGGGTATTCGAACTTTTGGGGCAGCAAATAAAGTGTTTTTTTAGAAAAAAGTTTGCTTTCCGCGCTCATAGGAACCTCCGCAACAACTGTAAGCAAATCCGCTCAAATCCGATGGGGCTTTGCCCCGACAGTTGCTGTGCAAGGGATGTTCCAGAAGTATGTTACTGTAATTGTTTGATTTTTTGGAGCGCTCGTCGCCAACAGTGTTGATTTCGGGTCCGAGGTGTCAAAAAGACTGACATTTTGACGGACCTGGCATATCCATACTTTCAAGTTGTTATGGATTTTGCTAAAGTCCCTCGTCACGTCGAGAAGTGTCTTGAGTGATAGGGATCGCGCATCAGGCTTACGGAGCATAATGCGATAGCTAGATCCCGAATGGTATCGCACCATGAACCCCGCCAGGACCGGAAGGTAGCAACGGTAGTGGTTGTTGGTAGGTGTTTGGGTCATCTAGCTATCGCATTGTGCTCTTTCTTTTTTACCGTTATCACTTGAGGTACAGGTGAGCCATATTTCTCTTGCCCGAAAATACCGACCTTCGACTTTTAAAGATCTGCTAGGACAATCAGGCGTAGTTAGAGTGCTGCAAAATGCGCTTACTCTGAAGAGAGTTCCGCAAAGCATTATTTTTTCCGGGACCAGGGGGGTCGGTAAAACGACTTTAGCAAGACTTTACGCCAAGGCGTTGAATTGCTCGGATCAGTCTTCCGTAGAACCTTGTAATCAATGTGACAGTTGCATCGCGATCCGCGAAGGCAACCATGAAGATGTTTTTGAGATAGACGGCGCGTCGCACACCGGAGTCGACGACATTCGCTCCTTGCAACAGTCGCTGGATTACACGCCGCAGAGATCAAAGTTCAAAGTGTACATCATCGACGAGGTGCACATGCTTTCGCAGAGCGCCTTCAATGCACTCTTGAAGACGCTGGAAGAGCCGCCAGAACACGTCGTGTTTCTCTTTGCGACAACCGAACTCAATAAAATTCCCGCGACAATTTTGAGCCGCCTCCAAGTATTCCAACTTAAAAAAATGTCAGTTGGTATTGTTGCTCAGCGCATGCGCGACATCTTGCAGGCAGAAAACATCCGTTTCGAAGAAGGCGCACTTACTATAATCGCCAAACAAGGCAAAGGCTCAATGCGCGATTCGCTCACCATGCTTGATCAGGCGATCGCCATGGGCGACGGTGCGGTAACTTTAGAGAGCCTCGAAGTTCTGACGGTCAGCTTGCCGGCGGACGTTTACCTTCAGTTTCTCCACCACATTGTGAAAAAGTCGGCGCACGATATTGTGTCCTTGGTCGGGACTTGCGATGAAAAGGGCGTTAAGTGGAAAGAGGTGATTGAAGAACTGGCGTCTTATACAAGGCATGCGGCTGTCGTGAGGGACCTCGGTAAGGACTATTTATCCACCTCGCTCCTTGGCCTTGACGCGACCGAAGTCGAATCGCTGAGTGAGGTCGCCAGGAACGCGCCGTTGTTGGACTTAAATCGCATTTTCAGAACCCTAGTGAAGTGTTTAGGCGAGCTTGATGGTTCGAACCTCGACCGTTTTGTTGTCGAAAATTATTTGATGGAATGGTGTCTTGATCCAGGATTGCCGATGGAGATGCCCGAAGCGCTGCGCGCTCGGCATGACGGCGGTGCTCGCGCCGGGAATAACAGCGATGCCCGTGGACAGGACAGCGGCGTACGTGGCGGCAGTCGCGCTCCGTATGACAGCGGCACTCGCATTATCAACGAAGCCCGCGCTCATATCGACAATGAAGGTGGTGCGCCCGCACGTCCTAGCACCGTAGACACAACCGTCATCGCCAGCGCCGCAGGCGCGCCGGGGATCTCGGCCAAACCGCTCAAGAAGCTCGCAGACTTTCAGAAAGAGGTAAAAGATCAGCCTTTCACTGAACAGACGCCGCCTATTGTCGAATCTCCTGCGCTGGAGGCTTCTGCGACCGCCAGTTCGTTTCCGGCCTCATGGCGAGACATGGTGGAGTTATGGAAGAAAAACAAGCCTCTTCAGGCTCGTTTGCTTGAAGAAGCATATTTGGTGGCTTACTCCGATCAGAAGATAACCATCGCCGTCGATAGAGACAGCATGGTCGGATCGCGTCTTTTGAAGGAGGAGACACGGAAAAAACTCCTAGAGCAATTCCAACTGCTGTTTACCTTTCAGGGCGTTTTAGAAATTGTCGCGCGAGATCCGGCAAGTGCTGATGGACAAAAGGTTGAAGGGGAGTCGCTTCTTGCGATTAGGGAGAAAGAGAAAGAGGAGTTGCATACCAAATTGCGCGAAGACGCTAAAAATCATCCTTTGACCGTAGAAGCCTTGAAGATTTTTAATGCAAAAGTTGGTAACATAGAGGTAGGTTCATAAAAAACAAAACGCGATTTTTGGCTTATGGCATTTACCAATTTAGAAACGAAAGAGATTAACTGCAAGATCCTTTACTTCGGCCCAAAAGGGAGCGGTAAGAGCACCAACCTTAGATCTCTTTACGCGCAGACTTCACCGGAGGTTAAAGCGAACCTGTTTCAGCTTGTCGGACCTGCGAGCCAACTTTATTTCGAGTTTTTGCCCCTGAGCGCTGGATTCGTTGACGATTTTCATATCAAAGTCCATCTTTACACTCTGCCAACGCACAACATCTACCCCTCGCTTTCTTCCACAATTATGCGTGGAATCGACGGATATGTTTTCGTAGCCGATTCGCGCATGGAAATGGTTGCGGAGAATATTCGTGAATACGAGTCCGTTCGTCGTGCCCTTGCTGAGCAAGTTCCCAATGCAGCGTCGCTTCCTAGTGTATTTCAGCTCAACAAATGCGACCTTATAAACGACAAACACATAGGTGTCCTTAAGGAAGAGATCGGTTCCTTCTTTTCAGGAACCTGCGAGGCTGTGGCCTCAAAAGGATTTGGCACGGCGGAGACGCTCGCGATGGTATCAAAGAAGGTATTAGAGCAACTTTTAAAAAATCGGGCTGGATAATATGGAAGCAACACAAGATCATAAAATTATCATTTTACTGGCGAATCATACGGCTTCGGGCATCGTGCGTTTTGCCAACGACGAGAACGAGATTCCTGGGATCGTCACGGCGCTCAATGCGGGTGCATCGAAGGACGTTATCGCGCTCGAGGCTGCCCGGTTTTTGGAAGACGATGGATTAGCTGTCGACATAGAGGTCGTTGGCGAATTCACGCCTCTTTTGACTCTCCCCAACGGCGATCCAGGGGTACTCGTGCTGACGGTCTTGAAACGCAAGACAATCAAAAATAACCACGAATGGGTAACGCTGCCCGAACTTATCAGGGCAATGCCGCGGGATCGGAATCGTATCGCTTACATGAAAACGATTCAGTATTTTGCTGGATGCGACAAAGAAAACATAGAAGCCGTGGAACTCGACGAAAATGCAAGGCGAGCGATTCGAAAAAATCTAGGGATGGACGAATAAGTCTGAGTTTCGAGCAGAAGAGAGGGTTTGCGTGAAGATTATTCTGTTGGCGTTGTTGTTTGTTTCTGAGCTGTCTTTTGCTTATTCAGTTAAGTGCACACAAGAGCAAGACATCTGCGAAGTCGATACCAAACGACTCGTACCAGGCGACAAAATTGGGATCTTCTCTGACGACGGCTATTTGATCGCGATCGGCGTGATCGAAGGGCTGAAAGACACCGGCGCTCGCAAAGTCAAGATTACTCGCAGGTATGGACGCATAAAAAAAACCCACGATCTGATCTTGATCAAGGACGACGAAGCGCAGAGTCCGCTTAAGTACTTCAAGGTCGCAAAACCTGAGTCCGAGCATAGAGCGGGTGGGGGTCTTGCAATCCATTCGATTGGCGTTGGTGAAGGATTTTTGGCATATGGGCTAGAGGGACTTTACGAATACAAGTGGAAAACCATCGCGTGGGTTGGTCGAGGAATTTTCTTCACGGGCAGCGGCAACGCGTCCATCAATGAATTGGAAATAGAGAACGTCGGCGTGAGCATGCAGGTTTTTGGAGCACTTGGCGGAGCTTCTTATACCTTTTTCCCTAATGCCCCCATATCCTTTCGCACTGAGGCGACCCTCGGCTTTGCAAATGTTTCTGTGTCTACCGATAGCGAGTATGACGTGCAAGACGTCGTGGACGGCCGCGTAGGCAAGGGGATGGGACTCATCGGCAACCTCGAGGGCGACGTTCTATTCGCGGTCGGGGATATGCGCGCCTACGCGGGGGCTCATTACTTCCGACTTCAGGGTTCGAATAACGCGGGAATTTCCGGCGGGCTAATTTTTAATCTTTAAGGTTGTCGCACCGTCATCCTGAGCCAAGGGCGAAGGATCTCATTTGACGGTTGCCGACATATCGCTCCGCACATCATGACGGTGACTTCTCAAATATCTTTTCGTGCAACCTCTGAATCGTAGGAGAGAGTTGGGGCGAGGGTAGCGCAAAAACTAACGCGGTATTTTTGCTCTCAAACAAAACGACGTCGTCGTGGACGATGTCAACGATTTCGTTCACCAGCTCCGGCGCCTGCCAAAAGCCTTCGCCGACAACCGTAATTGCAGCAAGATTGTGAACATGGTGCAAAATATCGGGGCGAAGTCCTGAGGCCAACGATGTCACAGATTGTAAATAGTCGTCCGTATTTCTCTTTGAGCCAAGAATGTTCACGGTGGTGTCGCCAGATTTTCCCTGAACCTGCTGGAAAATGATGGGTGTTTCCCCTCGATCCCAGAAAAAGGAGGCAATTTTCTTTGTCGGTTCTTTGGAACGGAAGGCAAGTTGTAACAAGCAAAGGTTGTTCTTATGAGTGATCGCAGATACGAAAGAGCTTTCGATGTTTGACATTGAGTCCACAATGGTTCCTTTCTTTTCGAGTAAAGATCCTGAGCGAATCTCAAGCGGAATAGAAAATTTATGCGCGAGGTGAGCGCCTCGGGCGTGAAGGACGGATGCTCCGTTCCAGGTGAGTGCCGTTAGCGTGTCCCATGACAGTTTGGATATCACCTTTGCATTCGGCACTGTTTTGGGATCTGCGGTGTAGATTCCGTCGACGTCTTTGTAGAATTCGCACTTTGTAGCTTTTAGAGTATGAGCAATGGCTACGGCGGTTAAGTCGGTGCCGCCTCGTCCCAACGTGGTAATCTCTTTCGTTTCGAGATTCATGCCTTGAAAACCCGCGACAATGACAACGTCAACTTTGTTGATGCAGTCGCGAATACGGTCGCCCAGCACCTTTATGATACGGGCGTTTCCATGGATCTTGTCGGTCAATATGCCGCTCTGAGAGCCGGTTAGGGAGATTGAGCTAATGCCAAGTTTGTCAAGAGCGATGCTCAAGAGGGACATCGCTATCCTCTCGCCCGTCGTGATGAGCATGTCTACTTCCCGCTTGGGAGGGGATGGATTGAGTTCATACGCCAAACTGTAGAGGCGGTCCGTTTCACCTTTCATGGCGCTAACGACGGCGATGATCTTTTGCTTCTTATTGTGACAACGGCGAATATGCTCCGCAAGATCGGCAAACTTTGAAACCGAGGTTAAGAGCGATCCGCCGTATTTTTGTACTACGAGTTCCATAGGTCAGGCCTTGGTGGCGCTACAGGTTTTAGCGAAGTTTTTGTAGCGGTTCTCATCGCCCGCATCGATCTGAACAATAGAAAGTCCGATGGAACCGTCAACGCCCATACGTATGGGAGAGGCGAGAAAGCTAACGCTGCCGTGCGGTGCAGGAAGCGTAAGGAGAACTTTTACCGTCGGCTCCGCTAGGAAACCGTGCTTCTTTCTATTTCCACGGATGAGTATGCCGCCGAGACTGATATTAATGGATTCGAACGACTGCGGCTCAAAGGAATCCCCGTTCGTCGGCTCTATTCGTACAGGCAGGCGAACTTCGTATCTCGGGAATTGCCGCTGGGTCTCTGGCATCTTCGTCAAGCCGCGTAAAAACGCGGAATTCTCCAACTAATCTTAAGCCTATAAAATAGCATAGAATACCGGAAGTAATCATTATCTTTTCTTCTGAAGTTCTTTAGTGGTAGGCTGGCGTGGGCAAATCGGGTGATTCATGAAAGTCGTTATTTTGGGATCGGGAACATCGACCGGGGTACCGGTCATCGGGTGTCAGTGCGAAGTCTGCACAAGTACCTTATCCTTCAACAAACGCACTCGGGCATCGATCGCCGTAACGAGCGATTCCGGAGAGGTCCTGATCGTGGACACGACGCCGGAATTTCGCATTCAAGTCCTGACCCAGAGAATCCTGCGCATAGACGGTGTCCTCTACACCCATACTCATGCTGACCATTGCCACGGGTTCGACGACCTAAGGGCGCTAAGTTTTAAGGACAAGAGAACTATAGAATGCATGTTGCTCGAAGAGCATGTGGCAGATTTTAAGGCAAGATTCCGCTATGCGTTCGAGGATACCGGTTACAAAGGCAAAATTCCGCAGATAAAATTGACGACTATACCCAACGGCAAGTTTCATTTTTGCGGTATGGAGATTGAGCCTATTCGGCTTCCGCACGGACACATGACAACTTGCGGGATTAGAATTGGTTCTTTTGTTTACGCGACCGACTTTAAACGCTTCCCTGAAGCCGCGATTCAGCGATTGCGCAACTCGATTCATACGATGGTGGCAAGCGGCGTTCACTTCGGTCAGCATGAGACACATAGCGTTATCCCGGAGACGGTTGAGCTTATGAGGGATTTGGGTGTAACGCAGGGATATATAACGCATTTGTCGCACAGTGTCGATCACCGCAGAGATAGAGAAAAACTTCCCTCCAATGTCGAATTCGCGTTTGACGGAATGGTGATTGACGTAAATCAGAAGCTAAAGTATCTGTAATAATTCATCGCATTCGAAAGCACGCATATATTGAAAGGGCCAAAATATGCTCATTGGTGTTCCCAAGGAAGTCAAGAATAGGGAAAACAGGGTCTCTGCAGTTCCGGGCGGCGTTCAGGTTTTGACACAGGCAGGGCACCGCGTGCTTGTCGAAAAAGGAGCCGGTCTTGGGGCGGGCATTCCTGATCAGAAATATCAAGAGGCGGGTGCGAAGATCGTTGATTCAGCAGCGACCATCTGGCGCGAATCCGAAATGATCATTAAGGTTAAGGAACCCATTCAGCAAGAATACGATTTCATGCAAAGAGGCCAGATTCTCTACACCTACCTTCACTTAGCGGCCGCTCAGCAACTTGGCCACGAATTGGTGAAAAGAGGCGTCTCCGGGATTGCCTACGAAACAATCGAACTCGACAACCGTTCCTTACCTCTTCTGACTCCGATGAGTGAAGTTGCAGGCAGGATGGCGGTACAGATCGGCGCGCTCTGTTTGCAAAAGCACAGCGGCGGCAAAGGACTATTGCTCGGCGGCGTACCGGGTGTTAAGCGCGGACGCGTGACCATCATCGGTGGCGGAGTCGTCGGTATTAACTCGGCAAAGATGGCCGTTGGTTTGGGCGCAAGAGTCACAATCCTTGACGTCAGCGCGCCTCGCCTCGCATATCTCGACGACGTGTTTGGCACCGACGTCGATACGATCATGTCCAACCCTGAGAATATTGCGTCTTCCGTGGCGGAATCGGATCTGGTTATCGGCGCCGTTTTGGTAACTGGAGCAAAAGCTCCCACCTTGGTTCCGCGGAGTATGGTTGCCACCATGGATCCAAATTCTGTAATTGTTGACGTCGCAGTTGACCAGGGCGGATGTTTTGAAACCATCCGACCGACAACCCACGACGACCCCATATTTACCGAGGAAAACGTATTGCACTACGGCGTTACCAATATTCCTGGGGACGTACCGAAGACCAGTACCTATGCGCTTACCAACGTCACGCTGAAATATGCGTTGGAAATTGCGAACAAAGGCCTTAAAAACGCATTGAGAGACTCGAAGCCGCTCGCGAGGGGTTTAAACACATACGAAGGCAAGGTAACGCATTCCGCGGTCGCCGAAGCGTTGGGATTGCAGTATCAACCGCAGACCTTTTAGTATCGCTATTGCTTCGCGGATGTGGTAAAAAGTTGAATGATATCAGAACCATTGAGGTTGATTTATGAGTCCATATTTGCCTGTAGTCATTTTGATGGCGGTGGGTATCGGTCTGGGTCTCGCGCTGAGCGCTCTAGCGTTTCTGCTTGGTCCGCAAAAGCCGAATGCCGAGAAAAGTGACACAATTGAATGCGGTGTGCCTAGAGTGACGGGCGGAAATGAGAAGATGAGCGTCAAGTTTTATATGACGGCAATTCTCTTCATCCTTTTCGATATCGAAACCATCTTTTTATATCTCTGGGCGATTACATTCAAATCGTTCGGGTTGTTCGCTGTAGCTGAAGGGTTCTTGTTCATCTTTATCCTTTTCATCGGCTACATCTATGTTTGGAAGAGGGGTGGTTTAGAATGGGTCTAGACGTGCAGTTGCTGGCGACGATAATTAAAGTCGCGGTTGTCGTAGGTTTTTGTTTGCAGATCCCACCGATCATGATCTGGGTTGAGCGCCGAGGCCCCGCTCTCATGCAGCGTCGGATTGGTCCCAACAGGGTTGGTCTGTTCAAGTGGCGCCTTTTTGGTCTTATGCAATCAGCAGCTGACGCACTCAAACTCGTTTTCAAAGAAGAAGTTTTCCCGCAAGGCGCCAACAAGATATTTTTTCATTTAGCTCCTGTGTTCTTTATTGTCCCAGCGTTTGTTATTGTCGGAGCCATTCCTTTCGGCCCTCCCATGCAAATTGGCGACGTAACTATTCCTTTGCACATCATTGATCTGGACGTCGGCTTTCTCTTTATCTTTGCCATATCCAGTATCGGCGTGTACGGCATCACGATGGCCGGCTGGTCCAGCAACAATAAGTATTCATTGCTCGGGGCGATTCGAGCATGCGCGCAGATGATTAGTTACGAGATACCGCTGGGCCTTTCTCTGATCCCCATTGTGATGATTTATAACACTTTGGACCTCACCGAGATCGTGAACGGACAATCTCAGGTCTGGGGCGTTTTTCTTGCTCCAGTTTCATTTCTTATCTTTTTGATCTGCATGTTTGCCGAAACCAACCGCGCCCCTTTCGACCTTGCCGAAGGTGAAAGCGAACTGGTTGCTGGCTTTCACACCGAGTTTGGCACGATGAAATTCGCGGCATTCTTTTTCGCGGAATACGTCGTCATGTTCGTTTTGAGTTGTTTTGCCGCGCTTGTATTCTTTGGCGGTTGGCATCTGCCTTTCGTCAGCCAAGAGCTGCTTCTCAACCTTACTGGTAGCTCCGTCATCACGTCGCTTATTGGCGTGGTTGTCGTGCTAACCAAGGCTGCCTTTTTCATGTGGCTGTATGTTTGGGTTCGCTGGACGCTGCCTCGATTCCGCTATGACCAGCTCATGAATCTCGGATGGAAATTCATGTTGCCGGTGGGGCTTGGAAACGTCGTCATCACGGCAGCAGCCCTGGCGTTTATGCAAAACTAGCGTTTTCTCCGCACCCGAAGTGTATGCATGTCAAATGATGAATACAAAGTTATCGATTCCGGCAATTTTCAAAAGCTCGAGAAAGTCGGCCCTTACACAATAGTAAGGCCGTCCTTGGGCGCTATTTGGCAACCGAAACAGCCGCAGAAAGCCTGGGATTCCGCCCATGCTGTCTTCAAAAGAAAAAATGACGGTACGGGCAAATGGCAAGTGACCAAGAGAATACCCGACTCTTGGCCCATTCAAATTGGGAATTTACGCTTTAATATGAAAATGACAGATTTTGGTCACCTTGGGATCTTTCCAGAGCAGTATGATTATTGGGCATGGATTGAGCAGCGTATCTCAGCAAAGATCTCCAAACAACGAGACTACAGTGTTCTCAATTTGTTCGCGTACACTGGAGGTTCCACGATGGCTGCGGCGAAGGGCGGCGCCCAGGTCGTTCATCTTGATGCTTCGAAGACAAGTGTAGCCTGGGCGAAAGAGAACGCGGACCTGTGCGGCATTGGCGACAAACCGATACGTTGGATTGTCGATGATGTGAAGAAATTCATTGCGCGCGAGGTTCGGAGAAAAGCCCAGTATGACGCCATTATCCTTGATCCCCCTTCCTATGGGCGGGGCAAAAAAGGCGAGATTTGGAAGATAGAGGATGATTTGCCCGAGCTTCTCACCAATCTCAAGATGATCCTCAAGCGAAGCTTCGATTTCCTTATGCTCAGTGCGCACACGCCTGGCTACACGCCCATCGCGCTCCAGAATTTGGTCGCCGATTTTTTCGGGAAAGAATGTCGATATGAAGCCCGAGAGATGACCATTGAGGAAGTCGAAACAGGCCGCGAGTTGCCTCACGGCGCTGGTATTGTCGTTGAAAGATTGACACCGTGATTACAAGCTTCAGCAACGAGAAGATCAAGAACGTCGTCAAGTTGCGCAAGAGAAGCGCGCGATCGAAATCAAATACCTTCGTGGTGGAGGGAGCGCGTGAGATAAGCCAAGCTATCGATCACGGATATAAGGCGACTTCGTGCTTTTATGGAGAATCGCTCTCTTCTCAGGCGCAGGCCGCTCTCGAAAAGATCCTCGCCTTGAAGACTGTTCCTTCGTACCCGGTAAGTAAACTGGTTTTCCCAAAGTTGGCTGTACGAGAAAATTCGGACGGGCTGGTCGTTCTTTTCGAAACCAAGTCGGCTCGGTTAAGCGACATTCAAGACTTGCGTCTTGTCGTTGTTGTCGAGAGCATCGAGAAGCCCGGGAATTTAGGAGCCCTTCTACGCAGTTGCGACGGAGCCGGAGTTGGTGGAATACTCATTCTTAACAATTACGACGTCTATAACCCTAACGTCATCCGATCGAGCCTTGGTTCAGTATTTAGCTTACCCATTGTCCAGGTGACGAAGGATGAATTGAAACGATTCTTGGGCGACAATAAGATTACGATGATAGGTTTGACGCCGGAAGTTGACGACAGTTATTTTGAGGTCAAATTCGACAAGAATTGTGCGGTCCTACTAGGAGAAGAGGCAGCCGGCATGACGGAGTCTGCTAAAGAACTTTGCGACAAACTGGTAAAAATCCCCATGCAAGGCGCGATGGATTCGCTAAATCTTTCCGTAGCGGGTTCAGTCGTTGTTTTTGAGGCCCTTCGCCAACGTCTTGTGCGTCGCTAGATTACCTTTGAACATATGAAAAATAAGCAGCTTGCAAGGAATGCTGCCGTTGAGAACAGAAAACTTCTTGCTTGGTTTGAGACCTATGAATTTGTAGGGTGATTCTTCCGCCACGAGAAGAGCCGCTCGCCATCCGCTAAAACGCTTCTTAAGCGTATCGCCGACGTCCTTGTAAAATTGGGTCGTATCGGTTTGCAACTTGAGGCGCTCATCATAGGGAAGGTTTGCGATGACAAGTCCGTGATCTTCCGTAGGTTCATAGTCGAAGAACGACTTGGTCGTGAAGGTAATATGTTTCTCCACGCGAGCTTTGAGCGCGGTGTTCTGAGCGGCCTTTACGTGAGACCCCTGAATGTCGGAGGCGTAAATGGGGTACTTTGGTTCTGCATCGCGCTGATTGCGCACATCGTCTTGAACTTTTCGCCAAATACTATTGTCGAAATCCTCCAGATGCTCGAAGCCGAATTCGCCTTTCTTGCGATGGATGAGCGGCGATTTACGAAGGGCAATGAAAGAAGCTTCTATGGGGATAGTGCCTGATCCGCACATCGGATCGAGCAGCGGCTCGTCGCCTTTATACCCGGCCATTTTTAGAATCGCGTGCGCCAATGTTTCTTTAATGGGTGCTTCGTGGTCGGTATGGCGGTACCCGCGCTTATGGAGTGCTTTACCTGACGTATCTACCGCTATCGTGAATTTGCCGTGGGCTAAAAATCCCACAATGGTAACTTGCGCGTTTTTGGCGTCCGGCTGGGGTTCGGATCCTCTCGGGAAGTTCTCGGTGATAGCCGCTTTTATGGCATGACTTATGTTACCGGTGGTCATGTTGTGAACGTTGCGATCGCCTACGGTCGCCTTTACAACGTACTTGGTTTTGGCTGGTAATACCTTGGACCAGTCGATTTTCCTGGGGTGCGTGTCCAATTGTTTTAGAACCCGCACATTACCCTCGCGAAGGATGCGAAGGATGCGGCTCGCGGTAGCGCATTCGAGGTGGATTTTGTACGCCGTCTCTAGATTTGCTTGGAATTTTACGGCTTTATAGCCTGACTGAATGTTCTCTGCGCCTAGAGTTTCTAACTCTTCTTCGAGGATAGACTGAATCTCCTCGGGACAGGTTGCTAGGTAACTATGGATCATGGGGTGGACTCGCTTTGGGAACGGAAAGGGGGTGTTTAACACTAATTCCGGCCATTGTCAAAAAGGGCGGTACCCCAAGAGCCGGTCATGCCGGCAAAATTTGTCACAACGCCTCAAGTACATGAAAAAATCCGTCAATCGTGGATTTCTGGCATCCCTCGACTAAAGTGTTTCGCGTGAGGCTTGAAAGTCCGTAATCCTCGGCTTCTATCCAGTCGATCGAAACCATTTCAACTTCCTTGCCTTTCGCCCATGCGACGAAAAGGCTGCGCTGATCAGATACATCGGAAATCGCCTTGGTGAGTCGTGAAGCAGCTAGAAAGTATTCACCTTCTTCCGCTACCTTCATTTCCCCGTCATAGGCTGGCTTGACAAACAAGAATCGTTTCCCAACGAACGTGAATTTACAAATATTGCTTTGAGTTGAGCGATGAATAACATCTTCAACATCCGAAAACGCTCCTTCTTTTGCAAGTGATCGATAGCGCTTGAAATTCTCACAAGACAGACGAATGGCCTCCTTTACGGCATTCATAGACTTGGCTGTTTTTCGGTAGGTGCCCCACAATATATCCGTCGTATTATCACGCTCTGTTGCCTCGATCAGCAAGCCTTGCTGCTTCGCCAACGGATCGCTCTGAAGCGAAAGCATTCCGTTTTTCTCGCAAAGGTAATGCAAGTGTTTTGGGAAATAGGTCGTTACGTACGAATCCTTTCCCAAAAAATTGCAAAGCGACGCATCGACGTTAGCCGCTAGTATCGTTTCGGAGGATACGCCGAACGTGAGTGCCCATACCAAGAGTGGGAAAGTAATTTTAAAGTTTACGATCAATTTATATCCGGCTATTGTTAAACATGGGCCACTCAGTATATTACCATTATTCATTTCCCCAAAGACAAGACATTGTTAAAAAATGTGGTACTGATCCCATCTCCTATTCAACATTACAACCTGGATTGAAATACTTTGATTTTTCCTCGGGATATTTCGCTTACCAGAAGAGAGCCGGCGTAGCCGTCGTTTTGGGGCCGCCTGTCTGCGACCGCAGCCACGAGGTTGAAGCTTGCCATCATTTTCTCAAAAAATATTCTAACGTTGTTTTTTCATATATCCGTAAAGATCTGAGTGAAGCGTTAACAAAGTCGTGTACACGGCCATTATATTTTTGCGAAATAGGTACCGATTTATTTGTCGATACCAGCAGCAACGGCCCTTTCGCCAGCAAGGAGATTAATGGCGCGATCAAGTCTGCCCAACGACATGGCTTCCATATTGAGGAAGTTGACCTAAAGACTTGCGCTCCCGGTGTGCTAAATCAACTGAAACAGATTAATGATGATTTTGTAAATCTCAGCCCTACGAAACGGGAAATGACCTTTCTCAACAGACCGATGGCATTCCTTGACAACCAGTTGAGTAGATTCTTTGTTCTCCTTCAAAACCAACAAATAATTGGATTCACCGCCTTAGATCCTTATCTATCCGACACGATGCATCGGAATTTCTTGTTGAATATATTGCGTTTCAAAAAAACAAAACAGTGGGGTGTCTATATTGCAACGGTCGTGGCGTTAAATTCGCTCCTGCGTGAGGAAGGATCAAGCGAACTGTCGCTAGGTTTTTGCCCTTTTCGCTTTCAAACCGATGTAAATAATTTAGATGCTGCCTACGCGCACTGTGTTCGTCGCGTTGCAAATTCCCAAGAAATATTCCCGTTTCTCAACCTTCGAACTCTAAAGGAGAGTGTTTCGACTAGATCTGAGTCGAGGTTTTTGGTTTCTTCCGTTAGAAACCCTTGGTGGGCATTGTACGCGGTTCTTCGAGCGATGAATGTTGCGTCGCCGAGGCGGATAATCCAGTCAACGATGAGCATGTGGAAGCAGGTTTGACATAGGCAAAAAAAAGCCCGGAGTCTATATCCGGGCTGGTGAAGATCTACTTCTTGTTTTGGTTTTGGTTGCCGCTTTGACCAGGGTTTAACGGTTCCGTAATCAAAATAGTTTTTCTAAGCGGTCTATTGGGAAAAAATTCGCATGTTGCTTCGACGATATAGGTACGAGCAAACGGGAACGTATAGAACAAAGACGTTCCTTGTTTACGCTCTTGTATTTCGATGACCATCCAGTCAACGATGCCTTGATTGCCTTCACCGCAGTCGAAAGCTGCAACAGGAACGGGAACGTTGACTTCGCCTTGTGAGGGTACTTCTATTCTCCAATCGTCCGCACCAACGTTCTTAATGGTGTTGTTCTTCTTCACAATTTCATAAGAGGCCTTTTTGCAACTTACGATCGCAAGCAAAACTACTAACGTGCTGTTCAGAATCCGCAATAACATATACCACCTCATTATTTCTTATCCGCAACTCGGTCAGCTTCAAAAAATACTTTAAATTCTACCCGGCGGTTGACTTTACGACCTTCGGGGGTTTTATTGTCGCCTAACGGCCTTGATTCACCTAAACCGATCGGAATTATCTTTTTTCCATCGATTTTGTGAACTTTTACCAGCCAGTCTCTTATTGCGAAGGCTCGCTGTTGGCTTAGCTTCTGGTTGTAAGACGCTGTGCCTATTTCGCATGTATGGCCTTCGATAATGATAGCCTTTACTTTTCTCTGTCCTGTGACAATGTCAGCAAGTGCTTTAAGGTTCTTTGCAGCGGTATCGTGAGAAAGATCAGCTGAATTGAAGGCAAAGAAAACGTCGTTTACGACAAGGTGCTTATCTGGTGGAAGGTTCGCAAACGCGTGTTCTTCTGGTTTTGAAGGAACGATTTCTGGCGTTGAAGATTCTTTTGACTTGGGTTGCCAGTTAATTCCGATAAAGACTCTTAGGTCCGCGGAGCTCACGCTGTGTTTCAATTCGGAGCCCACGCCGAAGTTGGAGACCCAGTCTTCTGAAAATTTATATTTTGCGCCCGCAAGAGCTTCGGCGGTGGTCGCATCCCTAAATGAGTTGTCTTCGAAATCCGATTTGGCGCTGTTGCCGTAGATTTCAACTATAGCGGAAGTTTTTTCCGTCAATTCATACCCTAGGGCTGTGGACGCGATGAATTGGTTTTGGAACGGTTCAACGACTGTCGTTCCGTCATCTGCTGGGACGACGTCGCCTGCTTTTCTCCAACGGTAACCGGCGTTCACGCCAAACGTTACGGGTTTGAAGGTTGTATCAAAAACCAACTCGCCGTTATAAATCGGGTTAGCATTGTCGCCGGTATAAGGGTTGTTTTCCATTTGATTGATGTTCGCGGAAGCGACGAGCGCTAAACCAAAATTGTCATTGTGCCAGAATCTGTACTTTGACATCAGGCGAACTTCGGTAAGCCCGGTTTCGCGAAACTGGCCCCTATATCCGTCTCCAGAAACGTGCTGATGAACTACGTAAGGAAGCGTAATCCCCAAATCCAAGTCTTCCAGGATTCCATAGCCCAAAGTAACGTCTGTTCCAGTGATCGCGTTGTTATAAGCTTTATCAGAATCGTCAGTGGATTCTTGATCTTTACCTTCGAAATAGGGAAGGGTGTTTGTACTATAGTTGACTGACAAACCTAAGTTGAAGGTGCGCTTGCCTAACGTTTTTGACGAGTGCACGGTTATGAAGTCGGTATAAGTACCGTTCGTGTTGAAGTTTTGGGTATCAGAACCGATGGTGTTGGCATGCGAAGCAGGTGTCAACAACATTGACAGCCCTAAAAACGCGCTCGGAATTCCGGCCTTTGCGGTACTTCTGCCTACAACTCTGATTCTATTGGAAAATTTTGCAACACACATGGCACTTCTCCTTTAACGCGAAATTGGAAAATCCTTCCAATTATCTCGCACTCAGAGAAGAGAGCAACGCTCATGCCAGGTCATGGGCCGCCCGGCCAAGCGCTTTGATATCAGGATTAGAACGGCCTATATTGTACTAAGTAAACAGCTAGTCCAAAGACTACAACGAGACTATATAAACCAACCTTAGCCAGATTTGGTTTTCTCCTCGCGATAGCGATCGCGGCGCCGAGATAGACCCAAAGGCCAATTTTCAAGATAATCCAGCCAGGGAAACCCGCCTGTGTTCGCGCGAGCAACCCAAAGCCTCCTGTTAATCCCAGGAGAAGGCCTACCCCGTGAAATATGCCGAAGAACCGACGAAGAGACTTCTCGATACCCGCTGAAGACATTTGCAGAGCAAATTGACTGGCGAGAGAAACGATGACAGCGACCATGGCCGAGAGGTGAAGTATTTTGTAGAAGCTGTAACTCATACGTTTTTCTCCTTTCTTAGTTTTGAAAAAAATTGCTTGAGCATCTTACTCGAATCGCTCTCAAGGATACCACTACTAACTTCAAAATTATGATTAAGACGTTTGTCCTGATGAATTTCATATAAAGTCCCGAGAGCTCCCGCTTTCGGGTCGGAGGCCGCGTAAACTACCCGCGCAAGGCGGGCCTGTTGAATAGCGCCGGAACACATGACGCACGGTTCAAGGTTTACATAGAGCGTGCAATCGAGGAGTCTCCAAGATCCGAGGGCTGCAGCGGCTTGGCGAATAGCGATCAGTTCGGCGTGGGCCGAAGGATCGTTGTCCATTTCACGACGGTTATACCCTGTTGCTACTATCTTGTTATCTTTTACAATGACGGCGCCGACAGGAACTTCCCCGAAACGCATCGCGGTTTCGGCGAGGGAAAGACTCAGACTCATCCAAAAATCATCGCTCATTTTTCTTATTGAGCTCTTTGTGAAGATGCTTTGCGATGTTGCCTATACGCCGCAAGCCCAAATGTGACATGATTTCTTCGGCTCCGAATCCCCGCGAGATTAAATGTTTTATCGCGTAATGGCGCAATGTTTCCGTGTTGAGTCGCTGAATTTCTGCTTTTTCCCCGACCTCGTAAACGATGAACTTGAGCCCGTGCCTGGTCATAGTGGGAAGTACATTTGCTTCGTCTCTTCCTTGAAAGGCGACAAACATCGTTTTCATGTTTTTCAGCTGTCTTTCGGTCACGAGGTCATCGAAAGCCTTCCGATAACTGCGCAAATACCGGATGGTCTTTTCGCTCAGCGCGATGCTGCGACTGCGTAAGCCTTCTACGGAGAGAAAGGCGGCGCCGTCGGATGTCGAATAAAAGTTTTGCCAGCCGATGTTTATTATTTCGTGCGCCTTTAATCCTTCGAACGCTAAGAGACAGACAATGGCTGAATTGCGGCAGTCCTTAAATTTCTTAGAGTTCGACAATCCGAGCATTTCGTCGATTTTGTCGCTTGAAATATCTTGGGGAACCAGTTCTTGGCGCTCTGGAATGGGCACATCGTCGAACGGAGAAGATTCAATGACTTGACTGTCTTTCAAGAAGCGGAAAAACTGTCTTACGCCTATGACCTTGCGTCGGACGGAATTTTCTCTTTCGCCCTGAATGTGGAGGAGATGTTCTTGAAATTCTACAAGGTTCTGAGCGCTAAAGGTTTGAAGGGAGCCTCTCTTTTGATTAAGAAACGCAAAGAAGTTCTTAACGTCGCGGCAGTACGACTCGATCGTAGGGGGTTGTTTCCCCTTTTCTTTTAGAACGTTAGCAAATTGATCAACCGTTGTTTGATCGAAGCTCGTTAACAGACAAACTCCGCCTTTTTATTTTAAGTAATTCATATTATTTTAAATTTATCGTTCTGTACACCATTCTTTGGGGGAAAAGTGTTTCGTTTTCTAGCTGTACTGCTTGCTACCACGGCCTTAGGGAAGCCAGCGCCGGGGAAAGTAAACATCGTCACCGTAGAGGTCAACGGCGAGCCGTCGGAAATTAGGAACAACGAGAAAATTGGAGTCGTCAAAGGCGATACAATAAAGATTCGTTCTGTCTCCCTTTACAACGCTCCCGAATCGTCGTTAACAGAAGTAAATTTCATCGGGTTCCCTGGACGCAACGCGAATCCCAATGACGATCGCAATTTAGTTATTCGATCGGACAAAGATCTCACTAAGAAATGGTCAGTTAAAGGCGACGGCGAAACTTTTGCGATTAAGATTGGGGACAAATCTGGACAGATTGGCGAAGTTTTTATTCAAATTGCACAGCCCGTCCTTAAATATGCTGTCATCAAGGTAAACGGGAAAGAGAAGATCGTGCACGACAACGAGCCGATTAAAGTTGCGGGCGCCGACATGGTGAAAGTGGATCGAGTAGAAACGAATCTACCCATTTTGGCCAAGGATTTGCGTTTTCAGATCGTGCCGAGAACAACGGGAAAGGACCGTAAACAGTACGGGTACGAAATAAGGTTTCTACGTAATGACAATATTTTTGCTAGCGTTCCTTTGGGAATCTTAGAAGAAGAAAAGATTGAAAAATAAAATCAGCAAATACTCACCCATGTCGAGTCGACGGCGATTTTTCGAGGTCAGCTCGATAATCATAATTTCGCTGATCCTGCTTGCGACGATGCATCTCGAAGTCAACCTGTTTCGGCTAAGCAGTCGTCTGTCGGAAAACAAGGATTTTTTTACCTCTGTCATTTACTTTGGCCTCATTAACGTCAACGTGATCCTGATTCTTGTTCTTAGTTTTCTCATCTTTCGGAACGTCATCAAGCTTGTGATTGACCGACGCCGGGGCGTAATCGGGTCAAAGGTTAGAACAAAACTCGTGGTGGCGCTCGTATTCTTCGCTGTCGCTCCAACGGCTCTGATGTTTTACATTTCGTCTCGATTTCTAACGGAAAGTTTTGAAACCTGGTTTTCTTCGAGAGTTGAAGACACTATGCACAAGACTAGAGAAGCAGGTGCTCTGGTTTACAAAAGAGATAAGCGCCGACTCGAAAGTCTCGTTAGAATTGCTTTGCAGCGTCTTCAGATCAAAGAATTCCCGCCCGAACTGGGAGGAGATCTTCTAGACGCGTCTAGACTTGAAGGATTTGATACCGAATACCGACTCGATTCGGTCAAAGTTTTTGACCTATCGGGTAGTCTCGTATGGAAAAATGAAACGGAATCTGAGTCTGAAGAAGTAAATCATTCCTCTATCGGTTACTTCACATTGGGAGCGATCGACCGGTTTAGAAAAAACGTTGGGATGATGTCTCGCGGTGCGGTTGACGTCGAAGGAGGTCGAGACGTCGTTCGCGCGGCAGCTCCGATCTACAACAGGTCTCACAAGCTCATAGGGGTTATAGTCGCCGAAGAACGATTCGAAACTCAGATCATCCAAGGCGTGGAATCCATTCTGGCGGATTTTGCGGGTCTGAAACCTGGGGCGCAGCTCATCCGTGCGAGCTACACAATTCTTTTGCTCGTCATGGTGCTTATCATCGTTTTCTCTGCGACTTGGTTGGGGTTTTACGTTGCCCGGGGCATAGTCGGTCCCATCCAGAGCCTTGCGGTGGCAACAAGGGAAGTTGCGCTTGGCAACTATGACATTGAACTCTTCGTTGAGACTGACGACGAAACGGGCCAACTCGTTAGATCCTTTAACAGGATGACCAAGGACTTAAAGGTCAATCAGCAGAAAGTTAAAAGGTTTACCGACGAGCTTAAGAATACCAATGAGGAATTAGAACGGCGAAAAAAATACTGGGAGGTCGTGCTTCAGAACATCTCCGCAGGCGTTATGTCCATAGATTCGAACGGGCAAGTGGCCTCCGTCAACGATTCTGCGGAACGGCTCCTGGGAATTAACGCGAGCGAGGCCATCGGGCAGGGGGTCGAATCGGCGGTTGGGGAATATCTTAACGAGGTTTTCTGGAAACCGATCGCCGAGCGAATGCGCATCACCAGTTCGTTTAATCTAGAAATTGTCTTTGAGCATGGTGGCGAAAACCTGACACTGTTGGTGGACGTGAGCAGAATTCTCGATGAGAACAGCACCAACTTGGGTGTCGTTATCGTTTTTGACGATGCGAGTGAAAAGGTTAAAGTTCAGAGAATGGTTGCATGGAGAGAGGTTGCGCGGCGTGTGGCTCATGAGATCAAGAATCCAATCACGCCCATTAAGCTGAGTGCGCAGAGGTTGTTGCGAAGATTTGGCGATCATTTTGACGGAGAGGAAAAGAAGGTTTTCGAATCCGCGATTGAAACTATCATCTTGGAGGTTGACGGCCTTCGAGACTTAGTAAACGAGTTCTCTAAATTTTCGAGACTCCCGTCGATCAAGAAAAAAACTGAGAATCTCAATGAAGTTATCGCCGAAATCGTGCGGACCTACAGTATGAGTTATCCGCAAATTGAGTTCCGTCTGGACGACCTTCAGGCAGGTCTCCCTATGGTTCCCATGGACAGAGAGCAAATGAGCCGGGTCTTTAGAAACGTCATAACGAATGCTATTGCCGCGATCACCGGGCATCGTAAGGAAGGACTTATTTCCTTCCATACCATCTATCTCGAGAGCTATAACACCGTGCGAGTTGAGATCAAGGACAACGGCGTCGGCATTCCAGAGAAGATGCGACAACGTGTCATAGAGCCTTATTTTTCCACAAAATCCGATGGTACCGGTTTGGGTCTGGCGATTGTGAGTCAGATTATTAACGACCACGGTGGATACTTGCGTATAGGTGGCGAAGAGGGCGCTGGAGCGATTATAGTAATTGAGTTACCATTGGGAGAAGAAAGATTTGCGGAGAGCCGCAAAAGCGATTCTCTCACGATACAAGGATAAGAATCTTCAATGGACAAATTAACGGTCCTCATCGTCGACGATGAAAAAAGCATTCGAGACACGCTGGCTGCGGTCATTGCAGACGAAGGGTGGCGTCCGATATTGGCGAAAAATGGGAAGGAAGGCCTGACCCGCTACTTCAAGGATAGGCCTGATATTGTTTTTCTCGATGTTTGGATGTCGGTGATGGACGGTATAGCGACGTTGCAAAAAATGAAAGAAATAGATTCCGATATCCCGATTATCATTATGAGCGGGCACGGCACGATCGAGACCGCGGTTAAGGCAACCAAATTAGGGGCGTTTGACTTTATCGAGAAGCCCTTGTCATTGGATAAGATCTTGCCGCTTCTCGATCATGCCAAAGCCATGAAGGCGTCAGGTTCTGCGGCAAAACACAAAACTGGGAACTATCAAATCATTGGCAACTCCAAGGCGATAGCCGAGATCAAGCAACAGATAAAGGTGATTGCCCCCAAGAACGCCTGGGTATTGATAACGGGAGAAAACGGTACAGGCAAGGAAGTGGTGGCTAGAAATATCCATGTGAACAGCACCCGGGCCATGAAGCCCTTTGTTGCGGTCAACTGTGCCGCCATTCCCGATGACCTGATCGAAAGCGAGCTTTTTGGGCATGTCAAAGGCGCGTTCACGGGCGCTGTCAGCGACAAGATGGGGCGCTTTGAGATGGCGCACAACGGGACATTATTTCTCGACGAGATAGGAGACATGTCGCTCAAGACTCAGGCGAAGATCTTGAGAATTTTGCAAGAGCAAACCTTTGAACGAGTAGGTGGAGTCGATACAATCGCCGTTGACGTTCGGGTTGTGGCTGCGACAAACAAGAATCTTAAGGAACTCATCGACCAGGGCAAATTTAGGGAAGACCTTTACTATCGTCTGAATGTGATTCCGTTTCATATTGCGTCCCTTCGCGAACGCAAAGAGGACATAGTGCCTTTGGCCAAGTTCTTTTTGGACGTCAACGCTTCGGAGCTCGGGGAGCCAGTTAAGATCCTGAGCAGTGATTGCGAAGAAGATATGCTGAGTTATTCGTGGCCCGGCAACGTGCGCGAATTGAAAAACCTACTTGAACGCCTTTGCATCATCGTTAGCGGCAATGAGATCACGGCAACCGATCTGAGAAACCAAGTTCCAATTGCTCACGACAAAACCCAGCAATATATGATCAAGGATACGACTTCGCTAAAAGAAGCGCGAACGGACTTTGAGAAAGCGTTCATTTTGGATAAGCTGGAAGAGCATCAATGGAATATTTCAAAAACCGCTGAGGCGATCGGTATCGAGAGAAGCAACTTACACAGAAAACTCAAATCGTTTGACATAGACTTGAAAAGACTGAAGGGATAGCTGGCATGGACAAGAAATCGGTAAGTGCGGAACTCACGGCGAAGAAACTGGTAATTGACGGACTGGACTTCCCTAGCGGCTTAGGCGACGGGCAATGGGTAGTTCTAGAAGCTAACGCCCATCGCATTCATTTGACGTCAAAGAAATCTCAGTCGCTTATGGAAGACTGCAATGACGGTTACCTAAAGGTTGACAGCGACGTTGCTGCGTCGTTGTTTCTCGGTCTCATTAAGAGAGGTTTTACCGGCGTTGTTTCGGTCGAAACTGGGTTTGGTTGCAAGCGTGTCCACCTTCACAACGGCAAAATCGTTTTTGCGCGATCCAATCTGATAGATGATCGTCTGGGGGAAGTTATTTATCGACTCGGTCTCATCCAAATCGACCAAATGACTCAATCGGCCGTTCAAGTAACGCGCGACAAGAAATTCGGAAAGGTCTTGCTCGACAGCGATATTTTCTCCTCGTATGACCTCTGGAACGCTCTCAAGCTCCAGGTAAAAGAAATAGTTCAATCAATTTTTCTGCCCGATAGCGTTTACATTCAAATTCAAAGCGGCGAAGTACCTCTTCACAGCTACGTTATCTTTCCTGAGGGGCCGGAAGTCTTATTAGAAACGGTGTCCAGTTTGGGTAGAATGTTTAGAATGTTCCAGAACCGGCTGAAGTTAGGGGGCGCCATAAAGCTTCGTGAAGGTCAGAAAACTTGGCACGAGCCTCTGCCGGGCACTTTCGAAGGCGATATCGTTCAGCTCGTTCGCAACAGCAAGACGATAGCGGAGTTCGTTGAAAAGTCGAAACTTCAGAAGACAAACACCTTGCTCGAATTGTTCCGTCTCTATTACCGCAGGCTGGTTAGCTTAGAATTGGAGGCTGCTCCGCAATTGGATTATGGAATGGGGTTGAGCCAGGTTAAGGGAAAGATCGACGCCTACAAGATACTGTTGAAGTCTGCGACAAAAGCCTTTGAGGAAGAAAAGACGACGTTTCCCGTTGCTGACCTCATTTACTTTGTTGATGAGTCAAGAAATTTTGACAACATGATGCTGCAGCTCGACAGTACGGGCGATATCACTCCCGAGTCGGCGCAATATATTTTCTTTGATTGCATCGAGAATCGGAAGCAAATTAACAACGTCGTGTTTTGCCTGGACAGTCTCATCATGTTTTTACAACAGCTGGCTTTCGACTTTTTGCCGATGATTAAAGCCAAAGACCTCCAAGGCCGTTTTAATGATCTCGTACGGTGAAAAGACGTTTTTATGAGACCTCCGTCGTCAAGAAATAGAGAACAGAAGCAAAGCAAAGCCGACGGTATTTTTGCTGTGGTCGGTTGGGCTTCGATCAAAGAATATGTGGCCAATTGTCCCGAGCGAATCGAGAAAATTGTCTGCAATCCCACGATCATTGCTCAGCTCAAAATTGACGTAAAGGCCGTCACGAATATAAAACTGAGCGTCATTGAGGACGTGGCGGAAAATAGCATTTGTGCTTATGTTCGTCTTGAGGCGAAAGCTGAAGACGACTTTTTTGTCGCCATTAAGACAAGAACTCCTTCGATTATTGTTGCGCTGGACCATGTTATGGATCCGCACAACTTAGGCGCGATAGTGAGAACGTGCGCTTTTTTTGGCGTGACGGACGTTATCGCGCCCAAGGATCGTCAAGTTTTGCTCTCTCCTGCGAGCGTAAAGGTGTCGCAGGGAGGCTTTTCCCGCACCTCGTTGTGGGCGGTCACTAATCTAGGACGAGTTGTGCGTGAACTGAAGAAGCAGGGCTATTGGATCGTCGGTACACATGTCGACTCCGAAAGTTTTGAAAAAATTCCCAAGAAACTGGATCGAGTCGTTGTGCTTATGGGATCAGAAGAGAAAGGGCTTAGCCAAGGCCTCCTCAAGGAATGTGATTTTCGGGCAACAATTTTCAGCGGAAAGCAGAAGCTGGAATCCCTCAATGTGTCCGTCGCCGCCGGCATTTTTCTCCACTATTTTTGCGAACTCTATTAGAGCGACAATCTTCTATATTCTTTGCACTTTTGCTTGACACTTTCATGATTATACGATTAATTTGGCGTCTATTCGCAGTGAAACCCTAGTGCTGTGGATGATGGGCTGGTGTAGCTCAACTGGTAGAGCAGCTGACTTGTAATCAGCAGGTTGCGGGTTCAAGTCCCATCACCAGCTCCATTTTCACTGAAATAGGGCTGTGTAAGTAGGCTGATTTGAGAAGATTCACAATTTTTTAATTGAGATCTTCGCGAATTAGAAGTATGGAGGGATGCCCGAGTGGCTAAAGGGGGCGGACTGTAAATCCGCTGGCTCTGCCTACGATGGTTCGAATCCATCTCCCTCCACCACTAATTGGTCCAAAAGCGGGAGTAGCTCAGCTGGCTAGAGCATTAGCCTTCCAAGCTAAGGGTCGCGGGTTCGAATCCCGTTTCCCGCTCCAATTTGTTAAGCGCGCTAAGCGCCCAGGTGGCTCAGGGGTAGAGCACGTCCTTGGTAAGGACGAGGTCACGGGTTCGATTCCCGTTCTGGGCTCCAAAAATAGATTAATAAAAGGGTGAAATCTTTTTTCTTTAAGAGTAGGATCTAGGTTTCAAAAGTTTTCAAAATTTTTGTCGTTGGTGGGAGAGAAAAATGGCAAAGGAAAAGTTTGATCGGAGTAAGCCGCACGTTAACGTTGGTACCATAGGACACGTTGACCATGGAAAAACAACTCTAACAGCGGCAATAACAAAAGTTATGTCACAAGTATACGGTGGTACGGCTTTGGCGTTTGACCAAATCGACAAGGCGCCTGAAGAAAAAGCTCGCGGTATCACAATCGCTACGTCACACGTTGAGTATCAATCAGCAAATCGGCACTACGCGCACGTTGACTGCCCAGGTCACGCCGACTATGTAAAAAACATGATCACTGGTGCTGCTCAGATGGACGGTGCAATTCTCGTGGTTAGCGCTGCTGACGGTCCGATGCCACAAACTCGTGAGCACATCCTTCTTGCTCGCCAAGTCGGTGTTCCTTACATCGTTGTATTCATGAACAAGTGCGACATGGTTGACGACGAAGAACTTTTGGAATTGGTTGAAATGGAAGTTCGCGAACTTCTCAATACCTATCAGTTTCCTGGCGATACAACTCCGATTATTCGCGGTTCTGCTCTTAAAGCTCTCGAAGCCGGCGACAAAGAAGACCCATGGGTTAAGAAAGTTGTTGAACTTGTTAGCAAGCTTGACGAATACATCCCGCTTCCTGAGCGCGACATCGACAAGCCGTTCCTTATGCCAATCGAAGACGTTTTCTCGATCTCAGGTCGGGGAACTGTTGTTACAGGTAGGGTTGAAAGAGGTATCGTTAAAGTTGGTGAAGAATTGGAAATCATCGGCCTTAAAGACACAACTAAAACCATTTGTACCGGTGTTGAGATGTTTAGAAAACTTCTCGACGAAGGTCGCGCAGGTGACAACGTCGGTGTTCTTCTTCGCGGTACAAAGCGTGAAGAAGTTATGCGCGGTCAAGTTTTGGCGAAGCCGGGTTCAACGGCGCCACACAAGAAGTTTAAGGCTTCTGTGTATATCTTGACAAAAGAAGAGGGTGGACGTCACACTCCATTCTTCAAAGGTTATAGACCACAGTTCTATTTCCGTACTACAGACGTTACCGGCAACATCAAATTGCCAGACAACGTTGAGATGGTTATGCCAGGCGACAACATCAACATCGACGTTGAATTGATTCAGCCTATCGCGATGAACAAAGAGCTCCGCTTCGCTATTCGTGAAGGTGGTAGAACTGTTGGCGCGGGCGTTGTTGCTGAAATCGTCGAGTAAGTAAAATTCGTGTTCTGTTGAAGTAGGGAGGTGGTTGGTCATTCAACCACCTTTTTTGCTCGATCTGTAGGCGAGTAGCTCCAATTGGTAGAGCGGCGGATTCCAAATCCGCATGTTGTGGGTTCGAGTCCCTCCTCGCCTGTTTTTCGTTGCATAGTTTAAGTAAGAAAGATAAGTTCAGATCCCAAAGTTGAGCTAAGTTGTCTAAGCTAAAAATCCAAAGAAGATAGGGATAGGGTGTTATGGGAAAAGACGATGCTACGTGGTTAAAGATTTGCTATGTGTTGGCGACGATTTTGTTTGCCTACACCGTTTGGAAGGCCGTCGGAACAATCGGTCTTTATACCGGAATTAGCGAAAAGCATGTGGAAACGTTCCCGGTTGCAGCTTCCGTGGTAAGTATCGTGATTGGTTTAGGAATTACTTGGTCTCTTCAAAAAGATCAGTCTAGAAATGATTATTTTTTGGCCTCCATCGGCGAGTTGCGAAAGGTAACTTGGCCAAGCATGATCGATACCCGAAGGATGACGATCGTGGTCTGTGTGGTCGTAGGTATATTTTCAGTGATCCTAGGTGTATTCGATACCGTATGGGGCCGAGTACTGAAGAGTTTATTGCCATAAGTGTAGAGGAAGACTTTGGAAATTAAGAACGGTTCATCAATGACAGATGCGAGCGCGCTCAAATGGTACGTTGTTCACACGTACTCGGGTTTCGAAGAAAAGGCGAAACTCGGGATTCTAGAGCGGGCAAAAATGGCCGGAATGGAAAGCAAGTTCGGCGATATTCATATTCCAAAGGTTGTTAAGGAGAGTACGACGAAGACAGGGAAGAAGAAGCTTGTGTCCCGCACATCGTTTCCTGGATATATCATTGTTCAAATGTCACTGGACGAAGATACGTTGCATCTCGTTAAGAGCACGCCGAAGATCACAGGATTCGTTGGCGGAGCGAAAGTGCCGAGGCCATTGCCGGATCACGAAGTTCTTCGCATGATTGATTCGGAATCAGTCCAGGTGAAAAAAGAAGTCGATACTTCGGTTAAATACAATAAAGGCGATGCCATTAAAGTTATTGACGGGCCGTTTAGTAACTTTGACGGCGTGATCGACGAAGTTAAGCCGGAAAAGGCGAAGGTTCGAGTTTTGGTGAGTATCTTTGGTCGCGAGACGCCCGTTGAGCTCGAGTATAACCAAATCAAGGTATTGGGCGGTTGATTCCTGGGTTTGTCAATTACTTTCCCAAAAGTGCTTGACTAAACCGGTAAAGTAGAATAAACCCCGTTTTTCTAGCAAAATTGTTGCCGAACTTAGGAGACATAGGGTGGCAAAAAAAGTAGTCGGGCTAATCAAGCTCCAAATTCCAGCAGGCAAGGCTAACCCAGCACCACCGATTGGTCCAGCATTGGGTCAGCGGGGCGTCAATATCATGGCTTTCTGCAAAGAGTTTAACGCTAAGACGCAGAAGCAAGCAGGATCCATTTTACCAACAATTATTACGGTTTATACCGATAAATCGTTTTCTTTTATTACGAAAAGTCCTCCGGCATCAGACTTGCTCAAGAAGGCAGCGAAGATCGAAAGAGGCGCGCAAAAACCAGGAACCGAGAGCGCTGGTACAGTAACAAAGGCTCAGATCGCCGAGATCGCAAAGATTAAGATGGCGGATTTGAACGCGTTTACTGAAGAAGCTGCGATGAAGATTATCGAAGGTTCTGCTCGGAGCATGGGTCTCCAAGTAAAATAGGCTTCGTTGCCTCATTGAAGTAGGAGAGTTTGAAGAAAACTCGCTCGAACTACGGAGAAAAAAATGGCTAAGCAAGGAAAAAAATATCGGGCAGCTTTAGCACAAGTTGACCGCGAGAAGGCCTACCCTCTCGAAGAAGCGTGCAATCTCATAAAAAAAGTAGCTTTCTCAAAAATGGATGAGTCCGTTGACCTCGCGGTTAACCTGGGCGTCGATCCGCGGCACGCTGACCAAAACATTCGTGGCGCAGTTCCTCTTCCACACGGCAAAGGCAAGAAAGTCCGGATCGTTATTTTCGCAAAAGGCGAAAAGGCCACCGAGGCAAATGGTCTGGGTGTTGAAGCGGTCGGCGGCGATGATTTAGCAAAAAGAATAAGCGAAGGCTGGTTGGATTTCGACCAAGTTATCGCAACTCCCGATATGATGGGTGTCGTCGGTAAGCTTGGTAAAGTCTTAGGTCCTCGTGGTTTGATGCCTAACCCAAAATTGGGCACGGTGACATTCGAAGTTGCGAAAGCCGTTAACGAGCTTCGTCAAGGTAGAGCGGAATACCGCGTGGATAAAGCAGGTATCGTTCACACGCTCGTCGGTAAAGTAAGCTTTTCAAGCGAGCAGCTTGCGGGAAACATCGGCGCGTTGATGGATGCCCTCTTGAAAGCAAAGCCTTCCACGGCTAAGGGAACTTACGTTAAGAAGATTGCTATTTCGAGCACCATGGGGCCCGGAATTAAAGTGGATACGGCACCTTACAAACTCTAAGGGGAAGACGGAATGGATCGGCAGGGAAAAGAAAAAATTAGAGAAGAAGTTGCGAAGAAGTTTCTCGACGCAAAAGCGGTCATAGTAACTGAGTATCGCGGCCTAACCGTTGAGCAACTCACCAATCTTAGAGTTGAGCTACGAAAGGCTAGCGCTGAATACAAGGTCGTTAAGAATCGCCTTGCGAAGAAAGCCATCGATAACGAAGTCAAGGATCTTGACGGAGTTAAGGGCAAGTTGAAAGGCCCTATCGGACTTATCCTTTGCTACGGTGACGTGGCTCAAGCGACAAAGACGACACTTGATTTTCAAAAGAATAACGAAATCTTTCAAGTCAAAGCTGGATTTTCAGAGAAGGCATTGCTTTCCCCAGCAGACCTGGAAGCGCTTGCAAGTTTGCCCAGCAAAGACGTTCTTTTGGCGCAAATCGTCGGGTCTCTTGTTGCTCCGCACAGGAATATCCTTGGAGTGCTTAACGGCGTAGCGCGTGATTTGGTTCGAGTTATCGGTGCGATTAAGGATAAGAAGACAGCGTAATTTTAGTATTTAACGTAACAGCAATGTTATTTTCGTATTCAAAGTATTTCATGGGCTTGCGAGAGAAGCTCTGGAATTGAGCCTAAGGGAGGAATCAGGCATGTCAAGCGTTACAAAAGAACAAGTAATTCAGTACTTAGAGAACTTAACACTTCTCGAAGCAGCAGGACTTGTAAAAGAACTGGAAGAGAAGTTTGGCGTAAGTGCTGCAGCGCCCATGATGATGATGGGTGGAGCGCCAGCTGGAGGCGGAGCCGCCGCAGCTGAAGAAAAAGACGAGTTTTCAGTCGTATTGGCTTCTGCTGGCGATAACAAAATCAATGTTATCAAAGAAGTCCGTGCTATCACTGGCCTCGGCTTGAAAGAAGCCAAAGACCTCGTTGAAGGTGCACCAAAAGAAGTAAAAGGTGGTGTATCTAAAGACGACGCCAAGAAGTTCAAAGAAGCTCTAGAGAAAGCTGGCGCGAAAGTCGAATTGAAATAAGACCAACAAGCTGGAAAGAATGTTGTTCATCGAAGGATGTTGACGTTCTTTCCTT
This sequence comes from Oligoflexales bacterium, assembly GCA_050251195.1. Lineage (GTDB taxonomy): Bacteria > Bdellovibrionota_B > Oligoflexia > Oligoflexales > Oligoflexaceae > JBFWNG01. The sequence goes on along the minus strand of JBFWNG010000020.1, from coordinate 22,912 downwards.
TTTGGCTTTCTTTTTTTTGATAGCTGGCTTATTTCAAGCTAAGACGCAATTCTTGGACCGGTTTTTCTTGCACATTTGGTTTAAAAATTTCTACAAAAAATCGCATCAACTAATCCCTAGGATAGTAGGAGTATTGGTATATGACCTCCCTCGCTAGTAGCTATACACGCCCTCGCAAAAAATTTGAAAAATTAGAGTCGGCCATAGACATACCATACCTCATCGAATTGCAAAAATTCAGCTACGGCCAATTTCTGCAAATGGCGACAGCGCCAGATCGGCGAAAAAACGTAGGTCTGGAAGCAGTTTTCAGATCCGTATTTCCCATTCATGACTTCACGGATACAGCTTCTGTTGAGTTTGTCAGCTACTCATTTGAGGAGCCCAAATACACCGTTGACGAGTGTCGTCAAAGGGGTATGAGCTTTGCTGCGCCGCTCAAAGTCGTTATCCGCTTGGTGGTATGGGACGTCGACAAAGAAAATAACGTAAAAAGCATTCGCGACGTTAAAGAACAAGAAGTTTATTTCGGTGAAATTCCGCTCATGACCGAAGACGGAACCTTTATTATCAACGGTACAGAGCGCGTCGTGGTTTCCCAGTTGCACAGATCGTCGGGAGTGTTTTTCGACCACGACAAGGGCAAGAATAGCGCTTCAGGTAAGCTTCTCTACACAGCTCGGATTATCCCTTATCGCGGTAGCTGGCTGGATTTCGAATTCGATACGAAAGACATTCTTTATGTCCGTATCGACCGCCGCAGAAAATTACATGCAACCATCCTTCTGAAAGCTCTTGGTTACACAGACGTAGAGCTTTTGGATCGTTTCTATCAAAAAGAGCTCGTGCGTGTTGTTAAGGGCAAGTTTGAGAAGAAACTCAACTACGATATCTTGCGCGGTCAACGTGCTATTACGGATATCATTGATTCCCAAACAGGTTCTGTGCTTGTGAAAAAAGGACGAAGAATCTCCGCCGGTGCCATTAAGAAGATGGAGCAAGCTGGCGTTGAGTTTGTCGCCGTTGAGAAAGAAGACCTCATAGGAAAGATTGTTGGAGAAGATATTCTCGGCAAAGGAGGCGAGGTCCTTCTACCGATCAATACAGAGCTCGAAGCAGAGCATATCGATTCAATGATCGAAAACGGCGTGAAGCAGTTTAAGATGTTGTTTATCGACGGTGTTAACGCCGACGCTTCATTCAGAAACACGCTTGTTAACGACAAAGTAAATTCAAAAGACGAGGCGATTCTCGAAATCTATAAGAGAATGCGTCCCGGTGATCCCCCCACGCTTGAGCCAGCCGTTGCTCTTTTCGACAACTTGTTCTTCAACGCGGACCGCTATGATTTGAGCGCCGTAGGTAGGATGAAGCTTAACGAAAAGCTTGGATTGGAATTGCCGGTTGAAACTCGAACTTTAACCCGAGAAGACATTCTAAAGACAGTTGAGTACCTCATTGGTCTTAAGAGTGATATCGGCGCCATCGACGACATCGACCATCTCGGCAACCGACGCGTGCGAGCTGTTGGCGAGCTTCTTGAAAACCAATACCGAATTGGTCTCTTGAGAATTGAAAGAGCCATTCGCGAGCGTTTGCAACTCGGCGATGTTGAAACCTTGCTGCCACACGATTTCATCAACAACAAGCCAGCTTCGGCAGTTGTGAAAGAATTCTTCGGAAGTTCGCAATTGAGCCAGTTTATGGATCAAACGAACCCTTTATCTGAAGTTACGCATAAGCGACGACTTTCCGCACTTGGGCCTGGTGGTCTGAGTCGTGAAAGAGCTGGTTTCGAAGTTCGAGACGTTCACCCAACTCACTACGGTAGGATTTGTCCGATTGAAACCCCAGAGGGTCCGAACATCGGTCTGATCTCTTCACTTGCTAGTTATGCACGCGTTAACGAGTATGGATTTATCGAGACTCCGTACCGAAAACTCGACGAAAAAGAGCGCGATAAAGCGGTGAAGTATTACACGGCTGCTGAAGAGCATACGGATCACGTTATTGCGCAGACTTCCAAGCTCGAAGCGACGGATCAACTTGTGTACGCAAGAAGAGCCGGAGAAGCAGAAATTGTTCGCGCGGACGAAGCTGACCTTATGGACGTTTCAACAAGTCAGCTCGTATCGGTTGCTGCATCGTTGATTCCGTTCTTACAGAACGACGACGCTAACAGAGCTCTCATGGGATCAAACATGCAGCGTCAAGCGGTGCCTCTCATGAAAACCCGTGCACCACTCGTTGGTACCGGTATGGAGCGCGTTGTTGCAAGAGACTCCGGAGCGACAGTCGTTGCGAAACGTGACGGTATTGTTGTGGACGTCGACGCTGAGCGTATAGTGATCAAAAGTGAAGCGAAGCACGAGCAAGAGACAGAAGTCGGTGCAGAGGTTGATATTTATAACCTCGAAAAATACAAGCGCTCGAACGTTGATACTTGTATCAACCAAAAGCCGATCGTCAACAAAGGCGAAAGAGTACGAAAAGGCGATATTATCGCTGACGGATTTGCGACCGAGATGGGCGAGTTGGCTTTGGGCCAAAACGTGGTAGTGGCCTTCATGCCGTGGGGCGGATACAACTTCGAAGACTCCATTCTCATTTCCGAGAAAGTCGTCAAAGAAGATATGTTCACCAGTATCCACATCCAAGAGTTTGAATGTATCTCTCGAGATACCAAACTTGGACAAGAAGAGATCACAGGTGATATCCCGAATGTCGGAGAGGAAGCTTTAGCAAACCTTGACGAGGCAGGCATCATCCGCATCGGTTCTGAAGTGAAGCCAAACGATCTTTTGGTAGGTAAGATCACGCCAAAAGGCGAGACGCAGCTTACTCCAGAAGAGAAGTTGTTGAGAGCTATCTTCGGTGAGAAAGCTGGCGACGTGCGCGATACATCTCTTCGCGTTCCTCCGGGCGTTGTTGGTACCGTGATTGGTGCTAAAATCTACGCTCGCGAAGGAGCTGTGAAAGACTCTCGTACGCAGCAAATCGAAGAGCAAGAAGTCAATAAGCTGAAGAAGGATGAGAAAGACCGTATTACGATCATCAAGGATTCAGCTGCACGAAAAATTGCCGACATTGCAAACGGACAAAAACTTGCTTCTGATATTAAGAACAAGAAAGGTGACGTTGTTGCTAAGAACGGCGAGATTCTCGACAATGAATTCCTTACGAAACTCGACTACCTCTACTGGGATGATCTCAGCATAAAAGACGTAGACAAGAACAGCAGGCTCCGAAAAGTTGTTGAGAACCTTCGCGAGAAAATCAACCTGATCCGCTACGTCACTGAAGAGCAAATTAAGAAAGTTGCCAAAGGTGATGAGTTGCCTCCAGGCGTTATCAAGATGGTTAAAGTTTACGTTGCTATCAAGCGTAAGCTCCAAGTTGGTGACAAGATGGCGGGGCGTCACGGAAACAAAGGGGTTGTGTCAAGAATTCTGCCAGAAGAGGATATGCCGTTTCTGACAGACGGTCGACCTGTTGACATCGTTCTTAACCCGCTTGGTGTACCGTCTCGTATGAACATAGGCCAGGTTTTGGAAACACACTTGGGCTGGGCAGCTAAGGGTCTTGGTGAGAAACTTAACACCATGCTCGAGACCTATAACAGAGCTAGCATCGAAGAGATGTTCCGCAAGATTTGGGGAGATGACCCAATTGTTGCAGAGTTCGTGAAAAAGGCTTCTGACGAAGACATCAGAACATTCGTTCGTAAATACCGAGAAGGTGTTCACTTTGCGAACCCTGTTTTTGACGGCGCGGAAGAGTCTGACATTCAAAAACACCTTACGCAAGCTGGTCTAGAAGAGACCGGAAAAGTCGATCTTTTCGACGGTCGAACGGGTAACAAGTTCGACAATAAGGTGACAGTAGGCGTGATGTATGTGTTGAAGTTGCACCACTTGGTCGACGAGAAGATTCACGCTCGTTCCATTGGTCCATATTCCTTGGTTACGCAGCAACCGCTCGGTGGTAAAGCGCAGTTCGGTGGTCAGCGTCTCGGAGAGATGGAAGTTTGGGCGATGGAGGCATACGGCGCGGCGAATACGCTGCAGGAATTCCTCACTGTTAAGTCTGACGACGTCTTAGGCCGTACTCGAATGTACGAGTCGATCGTTAAAGGACAAAACATGATGATGCCTGGATTGCCGGAGAGCTTTAACGTTCTTGTGAAGGAGTTGCAGTCTCTCGGTCTCGATGTGAACCTTATTAAAGGTACCACCGAGGTGGGTGTAGACGAACTTTCGAACTAAAGTGTTGGGTGCCTAGATTGGCTAGGCACTTTTAATTGATCTTCAATATGAGGTAAGTGCTTTGAGCGATTTACTGAATTTTTTTGATAAGCCAACCGATCCCCTAAGTTTTAGTGCAATAAAAATTTCACTGGCGTCGCCAGAGAAAATTCGTAGCTGGTCGTATGGTGAAGTAAAGAAACCAGAGACGATCAACTACAGAACGTTCAAGCCAGAGCGCGATGGTCTTTTTTGTGCAAAGATCTTCGGACCGGTGAGAGATTTTGAGTGTATTTGCGGGAAATATAAGCGCATGAAGCACCGCGGTATCGTGTGCGACAAGTGCGGCGTTGAAGTTATCCACTCTAAGGTGCGAAGAGAGCGCCTCGGACACATCAACTTGGCAACCCCCGTTGCTCATATTTGGTTCTTGAAATCGCTTCCGTCACGAATCGGATCTATCCTAGATATCGCTCTGAAAGACGTCGAAAGAGTTCTTTACAGCGAATCCTATGTTGTATTGGATCCGGGCAACCAAGAGGTTACTGGTCTCTCCGTTGGTCAGGTAATTTCCGAAGACGAGTACGAAAGCCTTTTGACGGAGCACGGTAACGGCGCTTTCCGCGTCGGCGTCGGCGCTGAGGCAGTTCAAGAGCTACTCCGCAACCTTCGCATCGACGATTTGGCGGACGATTTGCGCAAAGAGCTTTCCGGGGCAACTTCAGAAGCGACACGCAAGAAGATACAAAAGCGTTTGAAAGTTATCGACGCATTTAAGCATAACGACTCCAAACCAGAGTGGATGATGTTGACGGTAATTCCCGTACTTCCTCCAGATCTGAGACCGCTTGTACCACTGGACGGCGGAAGATTCGCGACATCTGACCTTAACGACCTTTACAGAAGGGTTATTAACAGAAACAACCGTCTCTTGCGACTCATGGAGCTATCGGCACCTGAAATCATCATTCGAAACGAAAAGAGGATGCTTCAAGAGTCTGTTGACGCACTCTTCGACAACGGCCGCCGAGGCAAAGTTTTCACAGGTCCAAACAAGCGCGCTCTTCGCTCGCTTTCTGACATGTTGAAGGGTAAGCAAGGCCGCTTTAGACAAAACCTTCTTGGTAAACGTGTTGACTACTCCGGTCGATCCGTAATCGTTGTTGGTCCGACGCTTAAGTTACACCAATGCGGTTTGCCAAAGAAAATGGCGATCGAGCTCTTCAAACCGTTCATTTACAATAAACTTGAAGAACATGGCATTGTTTCAACAATCAAGAGCGCGAAGAAACTCGTAGAGAAGGAACGTCCTGAAGTATGGGACATTCTCGAAGAGGTTACCAAAGAGCATCCGATCTTGTTGAACCGTGCACCAACATTGCACCGGTTAGGTATTCAAGCATTCGAGCCAGTTCTGATCGAAGGTAAGGCGATCCAGCTTCACCCGTTGGTGTGTTTCGCATTTAACGCGGACTTTGACGGTGACCAGATGGCCGTTCACGTACCGTTGTCGGTAGAAGCGCAGATGGAAGCGCGGGTCTTGATGATGTCGACCAACAACATTCTTGGTCCAGCGTCCGGAACTCCAGCTATCATTCCTACGCAAGATATCGTTCTTGGTATCTACTACATGACACGCGAGGACATTGAAGCAAGAGGTGCCGGCAAGTCGTTCTCCTCCGTTGAGGAAGTTCGCGTTGCGTACGACCACAACGAAGTTGGTCTTCAAGCTCCTATTAGACTTCGACTTAATGGCGAAATGTACGACACTACCGTCGGCCGCGCGTTGCTCCAGGAAATTCTTCCAGAGAAACTTCCGTTTAGCTTCATCAACAGGGCTATGGGCAAGAAGCAGTTGGCAGAGATCGTGGATATCGTGTTCAGAACTTGCGGACCAAAAACTACGGTTCTTCTCGCGGACTCATTGAGAGCGATGGGCTACCGTTATTCAACTAAAGCCGGCGTATCCATTGCCATCGGGGACATGGTTATTCCAGAAGGCAAAAAGGCGATCCTCGATTCTGCTTACGATGAAGTTAAGAAGATTAAGGAACAGTATTCCGAAGGTCTCTTAACCGAGGGCGAAAGATACAATAAAGTTATCGACATCTGGGCGAAGAGTACAGAAGCAATCGCCGAAGAGATGATTCGTAACATTGCAAAAACCACGAAGAAAACGCATAAGGGCGACTCCAAAGAAGTTCCGAGCTCCAACTCTATCTTTATGATGGCGGACTCAGGCGCAAGGGGTTCGACGCAGCAGATCAGGCAGTTGGCGGGTATGAGGGGTTTGATGGCGAAACCGTCAGGCGAGATTATCGAGACTCCGATTACTGCAAACTTCCGCGAAGGTTTGACCGTTCTCGAGTACTTTACTTCGACTCACGGTGCGCGTAAAGGTTTGGCCGACACCGCGTTGAAGACCGCAAGTTCGGGTTACTTGACGCGTCGACTTGTCGACGTTGCCCAGGACGCGGTTGTATCAGAGTACGATTGCGGATCACGCGACGGTATCTCCATGATGCCACACCGAGAAGGATCCGAGGTTAAGGTTACCATCGGTGACAGAACCCTTGGTCGTACGCTTCTTAAGGACGTCAATCACCCAAGCACTGGTGAAGTTCTTGGCAAGGAAGGCAGCACCGTGACAGAAGACGTCGCGAATGCGTTTGACAAAGCCAGCATCGAGATCGTTAAGATTCGCACGGTGTTGACATGTAAGTCAAAACGCGGCATTTGCGCCCTTTGCTACGGACGCGACCTCGCAACGGGACATCTCATCAACGTTGGTGAGGCGATCGGCGTTATCGCTGCTCAGTCAATTGGTGAACCAGGTACACAGCTGACGATGCGTACATTCCACTTCGGCGGTACCGTTACCCACAAAGTTGAGAAGAACACTCTCGAAACGCACTTCAGCGGTGTCGTAAAGTTTGATGAAAAACTTAAGATTGCAAATAACAGAGAAGGCAAAAACGTCGTTCTCAGCCGCAACGGTTCGATAAAGATTGTCGACAAAGATACCGGCAACGTTCGCGAAACCTACCCGATTCTTTACGGCGCTATCCTCAACGTAGCCGAGGGTAAAGAAGTCGAGGCAGGTAGTCCGCTGTCTGAGTGGGATTCGTTCGCATTGTCCATCCTTGCGGAAACGGGCGGTCGCATTCGATACAACGACCTTGTCGAAGGTAAGTCTATCGAAGAGCGCGTGGACGAAGTAACCTTCTTGTCTCGTAAAGTTGTTATCGAAACTCGTGGCGCTAACTTGAAGCCGTCGATCGAGATCGTAGACGCTAAAGGTCAAGTGGTGAAAATTGGCGCTAAGGAAGCCCGTTACCAGCTGCCGTTCGGTGCGTCGATCTTCGTAGAAGACAACGCGGAGATTTTCCCAGGCGACGTTCTGGCGAAGATTCCAAGGGAAGTAGCAAAGACGAAAGACATCACCGGTGGTCTGCCGCGAGTTGCAGAGTTGTTTGAGGCGAGAAAGCCAAAAGACCTCGCGATCATGGCGGAAAGAGACGGTACAGTAAGCTTCGGCGCGGATACAAAAGGCAAACGTAAGATTGTTGTTACCGACGAAGAAGGAAACAACTCCGAGTACCTGATTCCAAAAGGTCGTCACATCATCGTTACTGAGGGTGACTACGTTCGTAAGGGCGAGATGATTCTTGACGGATCGCCGAACCCGCACGATATCCTGGCGATCATGGGTAAGATAGAACTCGCGAAGTATCTTGTCGACGAGATCCAAGAGGTCTACCGACTCCAAGGTGTAAAAATCAACGACAAGCACATCGAAGTTATCGTTCGTCAGATGACGAAAAAGGTAAAAGTCTTGAGCGCTGGCGATACCAGCTTGTTACCTTCTGAGCAAATCGATAGGACGGACCTCGATGAGGAAAACCTACGGGTAAAAGCCGAAGGGGGCCAGGAGGCAACTTTCGAACCTGTATTGCTCGGTATCACCAAGGCGTCATTGTCAACCAATAGCTTTATATCAGCCGCGTCTTTCCAAGAGACGACGAAGGTCCTCACGGAAGCGGCTATGAACAGCAAAGTTGACTACCTCAGAGGTCTTAAAGAGAACGTTATTATGGGACGCCTCATTCCTGCCGGAACAGGGCTTTCCTACTACCGTGACCTCGAGTCGAAAGTGGCCTCAGAGGCGGGCGCTCCGCATGCCCCGGTAGCCACTGAAAGTGCTGTGGCCGTAAAGTAAGGTACGAGTCCATAAATCGGTCCCGTTTTTAGAGACGGGATCGAAAATAGCAGAGGTTTCTGCTTGCAATATGGCCTAGAGATTGATACTCATAACCGTCTTAAAAGGATTGGTAAGGAACTGTATGCCGACTATTAATCAGATTATTGAAAATGGCAGGTCGTTACAAAAAAATCGAACAAAATCGCCTGCTTTGCGCTCATCTCCCCAAAAACGCGGGGTTTGTGTCAGGGTTTATACCACGACGCCAAAGAAGCCTAACTCGGCTTTGAGAAAAGTAGCTAGGGTTCGTCTCACCAACGGTGTTGAAATAACGTCCTATATCATGGGTGAAGGACATAACCTGCAAGAACACAGCGTGGTTTTGGTCCGCGGTGGCAAAGTAAAAGACTTACCAGGTGTTCGTTACCACATCGTAAGAGGGACGCTCGATTGCGCCGGTGTTAACGATAGAAAGAAAAGCCGCAGTAAGTATGGCGCTAAGAAACCTAAGAAAGCATAATTAATATTCTGTTTTAGAACGGGAGAAAATAATGGCACGACGCCATACAGCACAAAGAAGAGCAGTTTTACCTGATCCTGTATACAAGGAAGAGGTTGTAACAAAGTTTGTTAATGGGATGATGCTTCAAGGCAAGAAAGCGGCAGCAGAAAAAGCTTTCTACGGCGCGATGAACATTATCGAAGGTCAAGGCAACAAGCCCCTCGACACTTTCCGTAACGCCCTTGAAAACACCAAGCCGCTTCTCGAAGTTAAATCTCGACGAGTCGGTGGATCAAACTACCAAGTACCTATCGAAGTAAGGCCTGACCGACGTCAAGCTCTCGCTATCAAATGGATCATCGAATTTGCTCGTTCTCGAGCAGGACGCAGCATGAGCGAAAGACTCGCCGCTGAAATCCTCGATGCAGCTAATAAAAGAGGCGGAGCTATTAAACGTCGTGAAGACGTGCATAAAATGGCAGAGGCCAACAAGGCATTTGCACATTACAGATGGTAGACGTTCGTCTCCTTCTCTAGAGTTAAGGCCGGTATTCTATGTCGAAGCGTGTTGATCCGAGTTGCGTTCGTAACATTGGTATCATGGCGCACATAGACGCCGGCAAAACCACCACCACAGAACGAATTCTTTATTACACCGGGAAAATTCACCGCGTTGGCGAAGTGCATGAAGGCACCGCGACGATGGACTGGATGGTTCAAGAGCAAGAACGCGGCATCACCATCACTTCAGCTGCTACTGTCTGCTATTGGAAAGACCACTGCGTTAACATCATCGATACACCGGGACACGTTGACTTTACAATTGAGGTCGAAAGATCACTAAGGGTGCTCGACGGAGCCATTGCGGTATTTGACGGGGTTCACGGCGTGGAACCGCAATCGGAGACAGTTTGGCGACAGGCGGAGAAGTACAAGGTCGCGAGAATCGCCTTTATCAACAAGCTTGATAGGGTAGGCGGCGATTTTGAGATGTCTGTCGAATCTATGCGCAAGCGCCTTAACGCCCCCGCGATCCCGTTCCAAATTCCGATTGGCAAGGAAGGTGATTTCAAGGGTGTCGTTGATCTTATCACGATGAAAGCTCTAATATGGCAATCCGACGCCGTTGATCAAACACTCACGACGAGCGATATTCCGGATGAATACATAGACTCAGCTCAGACAGCTCGTGACATCATGGTGGAAGCCATCTGCGAACACGACGACGCTTTGACCGAAAAATTCTTGGAAGGTAAGGATATCTCGGAAACAGAGCTGCGAAACGCGGCAAGGAAAGCGACCATCGCCCTCAAGCTTGTTCCGGTGTTCTGCGGCAGCGCCTTTAAGAACAAGGGCATTCAACCCCTCCTTGACGCTATCGTTTACTATCTTCCTTCGCCGCTGGATACGCCGCTGGTGCAAGGGTATAGCGCCGACGACGAGGAAAAAAGAATCGAAAGACGCCGTTCCGTCGACGAGCCGCTCACGATGCTTGCCTTTAAAATAATGACCGATCCTTTCGTAGGGCAATTGGCGTTTGTGCGCGTATACGCCGGCGTTCTCACGAATGGCGTCACGGTTTACAACTCCAGAACGGGAAAACGTGAACGCGTTTCCAAGATACTCATTATGCAGGCCAATCAACGGCAAGAGGTTCAAAGCCTTGAAGCGGGCCACATAGCGGCGCTAGCAGGCCTAAAGGAAGTTGTGACGGGCGATACCCTTTGTGATCAAAAAAATCCGATTCGCCTTGAATCCCTTGAAACACCTGAACCTGTTATCTCGATTGCAATCGAACCCAAGAGCACAGCTGATAGCGATAAACTTGTGAAGTCTCTTGAACGACTAGAGAAGGAAGATCCAACCTTCAAAGTGAAAATCGACAACGAGACGGGACAGACCCTTATTAGCGGGATGGGCGAGCTGCACTTGGAAATCATCACCGATCGTTTATTGCGCGAGTTCCGCGTGGCTGCGAACGTCGGCAAGCCGCAAGTATCTTATCGAGAGACGATTTCAGGCAAAGGCAAGCTTGAAAAGACTTTTGAACGCGAGACGGAGAAACTAAAACAGTTTGCTTCCGTGACCATCGAAGTTGAGCCATGCACGCCGAGCGGTACAGTGGAATTCGTAAGTAAAGTGAGCGAGGCGCAAATTCCTCGCGACTGCATTGCCAATGTTAAACAAGGAATTGCGGAGTCGATGGCTGCTGGCCCGATCGCCGGATATCCGCTTATAGGCGTCAAAACCACACTTGTAGGCGGCGTTTTCGACCCAGAGCGACCCGACGCTCACGCGTTCAAGATCGCCGCGTCGATCGCCCTACGCGAAGCCGTGCGCAAAGCTAGCCCCATTCTACTCGAGCCGGTCATGGCCATGGAAGTATTGGTGCCTGAAGATTACCTTTCCAACATTATGGGCGATCTCAACTCACGCCGCGCTCAGATCACGAACGTTTCCATGAAGGGGCATCTTCAAGTCGTCGAAGCCCTGGCTCCGCTTTCGGAGTTGTTTGGTTATTCAACGCAGATCCGATCTCTCTCCCAGGGACGCGCAACTTATACCATGCAGTTCTCGCGTTACGAGCAAGTGTCAGACGCGGTGCTGAAGAAAATTACCGGCTAGTCGGGGTATCCAATTGACTTGTTCTCCCCGAAATATTAGATTGCCCTTCGCCGATAAGCTTCTATTTCCTATGGGACTATAGCTCAGTTGGTTAGAGCGCTACGTTGACATCGTAGAGGCCACCTGTTCGAGTCAGGTTAGTCCCACCATCTCCACCCAATCCCCAACTTTTGCACTCAACACTGTCGGCACCGCTGGCCATGGGGAGGGAGTGGGTTGGACTCGTATCGCCAGGTCCATCCTTGTGACGATTTTCCGGGTCCAAATCGATGTAAATTTCTAAAATCCCGTCGGTCCTTACGATCGCTTTTGGGACGACCGCCTGAATAACCTGCTTTTTCTGAGTGTCTGGCAACTTTTCAAACCGTGTCATCACTCGCTCAAGAAACTTCCTTAGACTAATTCCCTGGAGATTTCGTTTGAATTGCTCCGTTTTGCCCTCCAGATGCTCTAATTGCGCCCTTAAAGCAATTTGCTCTCCTTCGGCCTTCTTACGTTCATCTAACAGCGATTGCGCCAGTTCTGCGACGTTCTGGCCAGCTAAAGCGGCTTGCCGCAAGGTATCGCTAAAGCTCTCTATTACTCTTCCCAGGTCCCTAAGTTTATTCCTAAACCGCGCCTTTTCCTCTTCCAGGAAGGGCACACCCACGTTTTTGTGCTTGAGATACTTGTTAATTACGTCCTCAATCACTCCTCGCTTATCGAGATACTCTTTAGCCCGGTTTATTACCAGTTCGTCGAGATCCTGACATGGGATCCGCTTTTTCTGAGCCTTGTTGTAATAATAGGGATTAGCCCCACTCTTGGCGGGATCCCCATGATAGCGGCTGCCATCCTCGGCCATCAGAATGCCGGTCAAAAGAAATCCGTTGTATTTAGATCTTCTGGGATGCCTGTGCTGCATGGTAGAGAGGATCGTGTCCACACCCGCGGCGGTCATTTCATCAATGATTACACCGTGGGCGTAATCCCACCGAACCATTCCGTTCTCATCTTGTAGCTGAGGAAACTGGTTCCATGTGTCCTCAAATTTTGAACATCCTCGATACTTGGGATTTTTCAAAAGTCCTCCGAGAGTCCCTTTGGAAAAGAATTCGCCGCCTATGCGACGCGGAGGCACTATATTTCCTTGCCGGTCAATTTTGGATTTTGTCATGCGCGCCTTAGTTTTGTATCCTTTGGCATTGCAATAATCGATGGTTGACTTGTGGCTTTTCGTTTTAAGAAACTCCCGGAAAATGTCCTTTACGATTTTGATCTCGTCCTCGTTGCGCACATAAACGCAGCTTTTGCTGGGATGGGGATCAAGACCGAGAATAGGAACCGTATTCTTGTCCTTGCCGTTGTTGACTCGTGCCTCACGACCTTTCTTAGTAACTTTTTCTTCCAGTTCTAAGACATAATCTTCGGCTAGCATGTTTTTTATGTTAAACCCTAACCGACTTCCCCTATCTCGGAAATCAATCAGCCCTGATTCGATTTCGTAAACTTCGACGCCGAACTCCTGAGCCATTTTTACAAGGCTAAGGTTGTAGATTTGGTCGCGAGCGATGCGATCGACTTTTTCAGCAACGAAAAAATCAATTTCGCGAGCTTCAATTGCACGTTCTAGTTCCCTGAGTCCTTTGCGTTTATGAAGTGATGAGCCTTTTCCACTGATGTCTTCTTCAATAACTTTTGCGATTTGAAACTTCTGTCCGTTGGCTTCCGACTGATCCTTCGCCCATCGCTCGATCATGTGTCTTTGCTGTTCAAGTGAACCGTGTTGGACCTCGGCCTGCTTGGCCGAAGAGACTCTAACTATCCCATAACCTATCTTAGTAGATTGACATGCTCTCACGCGTTTATTCATAACCATAATTCTCCGTAAAGACATCGAGTACTATATCGCTGATGATCGCTTCTAAAGTCTTCCGACGAAGTGCTGACATCGCTGAGTCTCGCAAACCCACATCGATGACCCTTTGAATGGGAAGCAGGTTAGATTCCTTCTTTGTCTTCCTAATACGGTTATAGCGTTCGCGAAACCAATTATTTCGACAATCCTTACACCGAGTATCCCATCCGTTTCGCTTTCGAGCGAAATTATCGACCGGCTTTTCAACGTCGCAAACATAGCACTTTTTGACCCGAGCAACAATCGGTAGATCCGCGGGATTTCTGGGAATCATCTTTTGCCTGCAACGAGGACTTGGTGCCGATCTGAAATTTTTTTGTCGAGTAAACTTGGATCGAGTATGCTTTTGGTTTCGGATGAAATGTGCATGATAACGATTCTTTGCGACTCCGATGTTCGGAAATTAGTCATGATTTTTCCTTTTGTTATTTTAAAAGAGGACGAGATGCCAAAAGAGAGAAAATCGAGGTGGTTGGAAACTAGGTCTAAAGTGCTAGATAAGAACCCGCAAAAATGGCTACTTCGGGGACAACCGGGAGCCGCTTCAGGGCAAGACAGTCGAGTCATTTTGGACTAAAGCGGTCGTCTGATTAATTTTTAACCAGAGATGGCATTTTTACAAAATGATGCCGTGGCATGAGATGCATTACTTCGGCTTAATCGATCTAACAACGGCCTGAGCAGTTTCGACTACTTGCTGTCCCAGAGTAGGCTTGGAAAATCTAATGACACCATCGCGGTCAATAACCGTAATTAGATTTGAATGGGCAAAATCCTCTCCGGCCTTCTTATAGCTGACGCCAATCACCGTCGAGAACTCTCTGATTTGATCTTCGGTCGAGGCAGTCAACAGAAGCCACTGCAATGGATCGAGTTTTCGCTTTTTCGCAAATGTCTGTAGGACGGTCGGCGTATCGCGAACTGGATCCATGCTTATGAGGACGTACCGAACTGCGTCCGCAGGAGCATCTTTAACCTGGATTCGCACCCGTTCCATTTCCTGGACGATAAGGGGACATGAAAACTGGCACGACGTATAGATCATGGCAACAACAAGTGTTTTTCCCGATAGGGAAGACAAGGTAAGTTTTTGCCCGTCGGCATTTTGCCAAGAGCCAGTCAGGTGGAAGACCGACTCGTCAGGAAACGATTCCTCGGCGGAAAAGGCTAGTGCCGACGAACCTAAAGAAATTGCTACTATTATATTTTTCCAAAAGCACATTGTTTAACTCTCCTTTGCACAGCGAAATCCAAGAATCGGGAGCGCATAGTTACCTTTCAGACTTGATCGAAATGCCAAACGCATAAACGTTGCATACGCACTTGGATCAGCAGCGCCGATGGAGCCCGCGCCGCAAAACATTGAGCGAGACAAACTGTCGTCCTCACGAGAATCGCCAGTGACCAAGGAGGAATTGAAGTCCCCTGTCCATTCCCAAACCTTACCCACCATGTCGCGAACTCCGAGTGTGCCAATATACTTTGAATCCGAAAAATCCCTCTGCAGGTCGTTCGGCTTTGAGTACCAGTCCAAAATAATTTGATCTCTTTTATTAGCATCGTCCTTACTAACGACATATTCCCATTCATCTGAGGTCGGCAACCTGGCACCCGTCCATTTACAATATGCTCGGGCGGCGAACCATGAAATATATACTACCGGTTGACTTTGGATCTCGGCGCTTCCAACGCTCCGTTGTCCACTCCAATGATAAAGATACATTTTGTCGGAAAAAATACCTTTGATTCGACCTTTCATCCACTCGGGGTTTTCGATCACAAATTTCAGAAAATCGCCATTTGATACTGGGTCCCTTTGAATTTGGAACTGGTTGACATGAACAAGTGATGACCCCGGCACTTTCCCATCTAGGTTTGAATTTCGCGTTTCAGGTTGCGGGAGCGCTGGGCTCTTTGAGTTGGGCGGCTCAGAAACAAAGAGTGGCTGATAGTCGCCCGCAGCAATCGCGACCCAACGCGGCTCAGCAATGGCTTGAGTGTTTCCGGTCAGTAAAACTAAAGCTATTACCGATATAGTCCGCGGCACAATGTTACTCCGGATTTTTTGTCTCTTTAGGTGCAGATTTCCGAACTATTCTAACGTCTTCCGTTTTGACGATCGTGCCGTCGTTCCCCCAACTGCTGTAGATAAACGTCAAAACGTTTGCGACGTCTTCATCGGAGAGCTCCCAGGCTGGCATGACGCCGTTATATTCCTTACCATTAACAACGACCTTACCAGTGAGACCATGGACGACAGCTTCAACGGCCAGCGTCTTATGGTTCTTGATATAGTCAGATTTTGCAAGTGGAGGAAAAGCGCCTTCGATGCCTTGGCCTTCAGCTTGATGGCACGCGACACAATTTTGTTTGAAGATCCTTTTGCCGTAATCGACTTGCTCTGCCTTATTCTTTGCCACGGGAATAGGAGGTGCTGAGGCTGTAATATTTTGAATATTGCCGCCTTCTGGCAAATAGATTTCGTCTCGTTCTTTGCCCGAATAGATTTCCTTTTGTTCAGGACCATCGGCTTTGATTTGTGCCAACGCCCCCTTATTAAACGCGCGGAATATCGAGTGATCGACAAGGATATACGTCCCGGGAACGTCGACTTTTAACTCGGCGATTGCTGATCCACCAGAGGGGATGAGGGTAGTTTGAACATGTTTTTGATTGGGGACAGCGCCACCCTCTGTGTACACTTGATCAAATATTTCGCCGATAACATGAAAGGAAGAAATCAGACCTGGACCGCCATTACCGACATAGAGTCGCAGAGTTTCTCCAGTTTTCGCGTTTATGGCATTGTCGCCATTTAGCGCGCCAACAGAGCCGTTAAAAACTACATAGTCTGGTTTCTCCTGAATTGCTTTTTCCATACTAAAAGGCTGCAGCCCCGGCTGAGCATATTTGCCCTTTGTATAAAATTCGCTTTGCATGATGTAAAGCTCACGATCGACTTTCGGGAATCCTTCCTTTGGCTGCACAAGAATGAGGCCATACATGCCGTTGGCAATGTGCATTCCGACGGGCGCAGTCGCGCAATGGTAGACATAGAGTCCAGGATTCAGTGCGCGAAACGAGAAGATAGATGAATGGCCTGGAGATGTGAACGACGATGCGGCACCGCCGCCAGGGCCGGTGACCGCGTGTAAATCAATGTTGTGGGGCATTTTGCTTGCCGGGTGATTATGAAGGTGAAATTCAACCAGGTCGCCTTCGCGAATTCGGATAAATTTTCCGGGTACTTTTCCGCCAAAAGTCCAAAATGTGTATTTGACGCCGTCGGCTAGCCGCAGCTGCACCTCACTCGTTTCGAGATCAACGATCACTTTGGTGGCGTTTGTACGAGTGATGGGAGGAGGGACCTCAGGAGCGTCAGTCAAAATAGCTTTTTCCTCGCCTGAGATGGGAGGTAGTTCTTTTGCCAAAGTAGGCACGGTGGCAAACATTGGTGTGAGGACAACCACGCTACCAGCTATCCATTTAGCGTACTTCGAAATCATGCAAGCTCCTTTCTTCCGGTGATCACTGTTTTTCGTCTGAACATTTTAACGCACCCAATTTTGCAACGAAGTAAACAAGGGTAACCGCGCCGGCGGCAAAGACCGTATCGCCAGGAACCCGTAACCATCGAAGTGCTTGCATGATTGGCGTGCCCATAAATTCTTGACTACGTGCGTACCAGTATCCCTCGTTTACAGAGGCCCAAGTTTGCATCAAACCAACAGGCAAAAGACTGCCAACGCACATAGCGAATAGGCCGATATTCATAGCCCAGAAGGAAAATTTAAGCAATTTATCATCCCACGTGACCTGAGGTTGAAGCGCCCGTAAGCAAACTAGCATCAAACCCATACCAAGCATTCCGTAAACACCAAACAAAGCAGCGTGACCATGAACTGGTGTTGTGTTAAGGCCTTGCATATAATAGAGCGCAATCGGGGGGTTGATCATGAAACCAAATAGGCCAGCTCCGACCATATTCCAAAAAGCAACGGCCACAAAAAAATAGATTGGCCATTTATACCGCTGAACCCACGGATTAAGTTTTACACGCCGCAGATCGTCTATTGCTGCATAGGCGATCAAAACAAGTGGCACCACCTCTAAGGCGCTAAAAACGGATCCCCATGCAAGTGCAACGGTTGGTGTGCCAGAAAAATACAAATGATGGCATGTTCCAATAATCCCACCCGCCAAATAAATGGACGCGGACAGGATTGCCGCCTCTGCGGCTAATTTTGGATGGATCAGATTTAGGCGAGTGAAGAAGAAAGCAATAACCGTGGTTGCGAAAACCTCGAAGAAGCCTTCTACCCATAGGTGTACAACCCACCACCGCCAGTACTCTACTATCGAAAGGTGTGTATGTTGGCCCCATGCCAAACCAGCGCCGTAAAAAAGTCCAATCGCCCCACCAGAAATCAAGAATAGATACAAAAGATGCTTTTGCTCACCTCCATTTTTCAACGCTGGTCGAATGGCTCTTTGAACGAGAAAGAACCAAAGCAACAGGCCTACGAATAGAGCTATCTGCCAAGCTCTACCTAGGTCAACATATTCATAACCTTGATGGCCGAAATAGAATGACGCTGTATCGGAGAGCTTATTTTGGACGCTCATCCACTCGCCACTGAGGGACCCGACAACGACGACAAGAAGAGCAACAAAAAGAACGTTTACTCCAAGACTTTGATATTTCGGTTCTGAGCCACTTACCAAGGGGCCGATGAACAGGCCGGCTGCCAACCATGCTGTGGCAATCCAGAAGAGCCCTAGTTGCACATGCCAGGTCCTCGTGACGCTATAGGGAAACCATTCTGAAAGCGGAATTCCATAAAAGCCGTCACCCTCGACGCCATAGTTTCAAAATATATTCGTCATTCGCGATTCGAAAGGAATCGGTTGACTCGCCTGTTTCTTCTAGGCAGGCTTTTGCGTCTGGCCGCTTGGCACATTCCGATCCCTTGGTTGCCCCGCTATCAATTCGCATGTTGGCGTTGCAGCCTTCGATAGAGAGGGCAACAAAAATCGCCATCGGCCAAATATTGGATGATAGAGTATTCATTACCTATTATTCGGCACCGACGGTTAATAACTTAAGAATATTCAGATTGCGCACAAATTGGAGTTTTTGTCTTTAAATTCCAATGGTTGAATAGAACAAAAGGCATGGGAGCAAAGGTTTTAGCCTCCCTTCGCAAGGGACGTTTTGAAGAAGATCAGCGATTCTGTCTCCCCTCAAAAGAGCAGGGATAATGTCTCGGGATCGGAAATGTAGAAGGTCGGATCTGATTGAGAAATAAAGGGCAGGTGTCCCCCCCTTAAGCGGTAAAATGGGTAAACCACTACTCACAATACCAGAAAAGAAAGGACACCTAATAATGGAGTACCGGGGAGCGGTAACCGTGTCAAAAAAAGAGCAAGGTTTCTTATTCAGTAATTGAAGATTTTAGGTCCGGGAGACTCACTGGGTCGGAGGCTGCCTTGAAACTGAGATTGACTGAGAGGACAGTTTCCCGGATGGCCAGGAAAGTAAGGCAGAGAGGAATTGCCGGAATCAAACATGGAAATGCCGGGAGAACGCCCTGGAAAAAAAAGGACGAAACTCTTCTGAAACAATATCTGGAACTATATAGGACAAAATATCACAAGTTTAATTTCTCTCATGCATTGGAGATGATCGAGATGCACCATGATCTGGCCAAGGTGAGCTATACTAAGTTGGGTTTATGTGGCAGATGGACGGATCTCCCGAGAAGTGGAATGGTAGCTCGCCCTGGTCGCTGATAGCGTTGATAGACGATGCAACGAGCAAAGTTCCGAACGCACGATTCGAAGATTCAGAAACGACCTGGGGCTGTATGAACGTGGTAAAAGAAGCCATAATAAAAAATGTGCGCCCGAGTTCATTCTAACAGACCGAGCGGGCTGGTCGTCTGGCGGAACTAAGCGCCGCCACTTCTCGCAATTCGAAAGAGCGTGCCAAGAGATTGGGATAACGGTGATCGCAACCTCAACGCCGGAAACGAAAGGACGAATTGAAAGACTTAATCGAACCTTCCAGGATAGTCCATCTGGGTCAGTCACCTTGACTGGCACCTCAACTGAATGTTGTTCTCTGCCTACCTGAAGTGACTGACCCGTATGGCCACAGGTAGGGAACCTGAGGAAATTCTTCCTTTACCGCAAGAAACGTTCTAAACTTGAATAAGAAACACTTACAAAAGGGTGAAGGCATGTTCCCATCAAAAATTCTGACGGTTATCATTCTCGTTTCTTATCTGGCGGGTTGCAAGCATAGCGATCATTCCTCAACCAAAGACGTCGAAGATACGGAAGCAATTAATTATGTTCCCTCTGAAAACAAGTTCTATGTCAAATGCAGAGAAGGAAAACTTCACCATGGACAAAGGTCTGTCATCGTTTCTAAAGAAGAATTGTCGACCGTCTGTGAAGAAGACGCATCAGGTGGCGGTGGGGGCGGTGGAGGCAGCGGAGGCGGCAATGGCGATTTTTTGGCGGAGTGTGGGGCGTTACCAGCTGCTATCGCGGATGTAAGTATAGGAATTTCACACAATGCCGCTACCTATTTACAAAACCAGCCTCAAGTTGTCAGAAAAAAGGTGCTCTGCGATGTTTTTATCAACCAAAATTTGGTTGGCACATTGATCCAAAGTCCCGCGTTTAAAGAATTACTCCTGGCGCGGAAATATACCCTCGTGGTTGACTATGGACAAAAGGAGGGGGCACTTGATGATGACCTTCAACTTGTCACTCTTCCCCTAGGGGCAGATGTCATTACTCTTTTGACGCAGTTTCAGAGCTATCACCAATCGAGTGACAGCTGTGGAGGACGTACCTTCGTGTTTGCGCGAGTCAAGGAAACCGTCGAGGATTTTTGCGTGAGGGCAAAAACACGTGTTGTCGGAAATGAAAACATTTGGTCCGTATTTGTCAACGGATCCTGTAACAACGTTACCGACTACCCTTTCGATAGTGCCTGCCGGGCATACGCAGGCCCCTGGCCCCGATGACAGTTGAGGCGCACCTGGGCGCACCTGGGTCAGTCACTTGAGCTAGTTTAAAAAAGCCCGGTTTTCGACCGGGCTTTTTTAAACTAGCTCAAGTGACTGGCACCTCAACCGAATGTTGTTCTCTGCCTACCTAATTTTGTATTAACTGATTTTCATGACGCGAATACTGAGATCTCGATTACTCGCAGGATGGTTTCCTTGCATCAAGCAAGGGGCGCGTCGCCCAAATATTTCTCTAGGGGACGGTCAAGTGACTGACCCGTACGTACGTATGCCCGAGCATGCAGCATAGGCTCCTCAATGGTGCTCATCTTGCATCCGCAAGCCGGAAATGAGGCATTTAACTGTAGAGCTAAATGTGGACCCACTAGATAAATCTAACCGTTCCAGCCTTAAAGAAAAACTTGGGCATACCGCTTTTGTCTTTTTGATGTACGTTGGATTATCCCATTTTAGCTTGGTTGTCCAACACGCTACGGGCATGGGCACACAGATTTGGCCGGCGGCCGGTTTTGCTCTCACGGTTGTGTTGGTTTGGGGGCCTTACGTTTGGCCTGGTTTGTTTTTGGGGACGATTGCCATTCATCTCACCACGGGGGACGCCATTGCTTTTTTGGGTTCGGCCGTGGGCAACACAGTTGAACCCTTGTTGGGTGCCTACTTATGTTCGAAGACTTTTAGTCGGTCGCTGGATAATTTTCGCGATATTATCAGGTTCCTTTTGGGTGCGGTGGTGGCAAGTACATTTGTCGGCACGTTAATAGCGATGCCTACCATAATCTATTGGAGTGACACACACGTTGACGCGTACTATTTCGCCCAATACTGGCTTGGCGACGGCATGGGTGTGTTGCTTGTGGCCCCTTTGCTCCTTGTTTGGACAAGTTCCCAGAGGGTCTGTCGAGTTGCTTTGCAAGAAGTAACCTTTCTCGAAGCAGGTGCCTTTTTGGTTGCCGGTATGGCAGTTATGACGGGCTTTGCTACGTTGGTGGGCCCAGCGCGCCTTTACTTTTTCTTTCCATTGATCTTATGGGTGACACTTCGCACGGGCCAGCGAGGCTTAACGTTCACCACTTTGGTACTTGCGTCGGTTCTCATTTGGCAAACCGCAAACGGGTTGGGTCCGTTTGCAGACCTAAGTCCTCGAGTGGTTAGCGAAAGCTACCAGTCCCTGTTTTTGGCTACTTTGCAAACCACTGGGTTGATCGTTGCAAGTTGTGTGTTGCAGCGAGAATTGGAAAGGGCATCTAAAGAGGAGGTCATGACTCGTTCCAATAAAGCGCTGGAGGAGATGGTAGCGCAGCTTAAAGCCGCAAAGGGCGCAGCCGAAGTTGCAGATGCGGCGAAGAGCGATTTCTTGTCAGTCATTAGCCACGAGATCCGGACGCCTCTAGCTATACTTTTGGGTTTTTCCGGGGAATTAGCGACGAAAGACTTGAGTCTCGAGGAAAAGAACCAATATGCGGAAAAGATGAAGAAAAGCGGTGCACAGTTGGCAAAGACCATAGAAAGTATCATCGAGTTTGCCGCGATGGAACGGGGGGAAAACTTTGCGAACGTATTGGAGATTGATTTGCGAGACCTTCTCACCAGCGTGAAGTTTGTGTTGGATTTGGAGGCCACAAAAAAAGGCTTGAGTTTGACAGTGGAGGCTGAAAAGGACGTTCCCCAGCGAGTGCTAACGGATCCGGTGCGACTTCGTCAGATTTTAATAAACATCGTCGAAAACGGCATCAAATTCACGCCATGTGGCTACGTAAACGTCAGAGCAAAACTGTTATCCAAAGAAGGTAACGCCTGTAAATTGGCGTTTGTAGTAACAGACACGGGCATTGGTATTGCGCCTGATGCAGTCAAGGAACTGTTTGCGCCGTTCTGGAAATTTGACACCACTGTTACTCGAAGGTTTGGCGGCGTCGGCTTGGGCTTAGCGCTATCGAAAAGATTGGCGAAAACATTGGGAGGCGACGTAGACCTGACGGAAACTTATCTGGGAAAAGGTAGCGTGTTCACAATAACCATAAAAGCTGCTCTCGCATAGTGGGCATAGTGGGTCAGTCACTTGACCGTCCCCCTGAAAAATATTAGGGCGCGACTCGTCCCTAGATTGATGCAATGAAGCCTCCTAGGGGTAAATACCGGTATTCGCGTCATGAAATGATTCAATAGAAAATTAAAGCAGCCAGCGAGCGATGTTCGTTTGAGGTACCAGTCAAGGGACTGACCCAGACAGGTGCCAGTCAAAGGGACTGACCCCTCCCAGGTGCCAGTCAAGGGAGCTAGTTTAAAAAAGCCCGGTTTTCGACCGGGCTTGCCTTTTTAAAGTAAAAAAGAAAAGATCGCCGTGCAAATAAAACCATGTTCAACGAACAAGGAGTGGCGATCTTGAGCAGGATAATACGG
>JBFWNG010000019.1:0-62320 GCA_050251195.1 Oligoflexales bacterium | reverse complement strand
CTGTTGCAAGCTTACTTCTTACAACAGAAGCTATGATCGCTGACAAACCACAAGACGAAGCTCCTGCTGGCGGCCACAGCCACGGCGGCGGCATGGGTGGAATGGGCGGCATGGGCGGCATGGGCGGAATGATGTAGAAATCATTCTAAGGTTTTGAGAGGTTCCGCCTCTCAAAACTTCAAGTGGGCCAAATTAGTGGGCCAGCTTGAAAATCCCTCCGCGTTTTAAAAAAAAAAGAGTCCCAAGTCCTGTAACAGGGGCTTGGGATTTTTGTTACACTTTGAAAATCAAAATGTGACAGTAATTTACGAATCCGAAAAATTGACAACGCGAAGATGACCAGATCTGGGCTTTGTAGGTTGGGATACCTCTGACTGTGCAACCGCCTTAAAGACGTTTGTTCTTTCAGAGTTCGCTGGCGTTCCCAAGATGGCAATTTGCTCTTTAGAGGCTTTCCGGCGATCTCTGGACCATTGCCTTGCTCCCGTGTTCTTAATGCCGTCAGTATGGACATATCGCATTGTGGTGCCAATGTCCTTGTGTCCGGCAATCTTCTGGACCTGGGGAAGCGGTAATGGCGTATCCATCCCATAGCCGTTGGCTAAATTGGTAAGACAAGTGTGCCTTAGACTATGAAAGTGAATCTCCCTTACTCCAGCCTTTACGCAATACTTAGAGAAATTCTTTATCGCCCATGTCCTGGTATTGAAGAGCAGGTCCGTTTCGCACTTCGTCTTGGCGATCCGCCTCTTCAGGATATTCCGCATATCTTCGTTCATTTCAATTATGCGGAACGTCTTACCCTTTGTGGTGTCCTTGATGACATTCTCTTTCTCGCTAAAGGCACGCCTAACAATGAGACAGTTGTTCTCAAAGTTAACGTCCCTAGGCGTCAGAGCACCAATTTCACCCTTCCTAAGGCCAGATCGAAGCGCGAAGAGTACGACGTCATACAAGGCGTCTACATTTCGCATTCT
The DNA here is from genome assembly GCA_050251195.1 of Oligoflexales bacterium. Taxonomy (GTDB): domain Bacteria; phylum Bdellovibrionota_B; class Oligoflexia; order Oligoflexales; family Oligoflexaceae; genus JBFWNG01. The sequence continues at coordinate 61,343 of JBFWNG010000019.1, read as the reverse complement.
GAAGCGCTTCAGGAACTTTTCAGGCTTACCAAGTCTCTTACTGTGCGGACGGCAAACTTCCTTCTCGATGTACCCACCATCCTCCAACCATTGCAAAAACGCATCTTCCTCGTCAAGACGCCAATAATCGTATGGCTGCTCCGGACATTCGGGAAGTTTGAACTCCTTAAACGGGTTTACCGGAAGGTAGCCACGCTCGAACCCAAACTTAGTCACCATACAGGCCACTGTTAGGATCTCGCGCCGGTACGCCGCTGACAAAAAATCGTCGTCCTCAAACAGTTCCTCCTTCATCCGGTTTCTTCGCACAGCTCGATAAGATCTTGATTGCGGTCTCTTCCCTTTGATTACAGAAGCGACTTCCTCGATAGACTTTAGGTCCAGATCCTGCAGAAACTTGCTTCCGATCTCGGGAAGAATGTGGTGTTTGAGATGACACCGATAGTTCATCAAGCACGACAGGGAGATCTCTCTAACGTTGGCCGAGTGATCTAGCCACTTTTCCGTAAGGGCCTTGAACGTTCCCACTTCATGTTTTGCTACATTGCTCGTACTTGTTGGGAACCAAAAATCCAACTGCTCATTACGTCGAATCGCATTGATCAGCGCATCTCGATCCGTTTTCGTTTTACATACTTTGTTTCGACGTTGACCATCGACGCAGTGGAACCTTACTCTGTAATGTCCAAAAGGCGTCTTTTGCCACGTCGCTTTTCCATCACGACATTTCATTTAATCATCTCCGTTTAGTGAGTTCTTCAAGAACGTTCTTGAGAAGCCACCGAACAGATCTGCCAAACTTGACTGGCGTGATCATGCGGTATTTTCGCCACGCCCTTATGGTGTGCTCAGACAACCCTAAGTACGCTGCGAGTTCCGCGCTTGATAAGTATTTTCCCTCTATTTGGTTGTCAAAGAACATCTGCCCTCCCAGCGAACCGGTCGAGCCATTTACCGTTGACATATTACCACCTCTTTTTTCTTTTATCTACGATCCGTAAAGACCGCAGTATCTGTATTTGGAGAAAAAACAGTGTGCAGATTTCTTCATCCTAACCCTTGTTTCCTTGGACTGATTCGACCAAAGAACCTGAAAGTATCATGCCCAGAAATTCATCCTTTGACATGGCTCCATGTCTCTTGACGTGGTCGCGATATTGAATTTCTAAACGATCGGCGTTGGTCATTGATCCTTGCTGAAGTTCCTTGATGTGGATTTCTGTTAGAAGTGCCAGCGCAGTCGCAATCAACTGGTCGCAGCGAACCTTTCTTCCAAAGTCTTTCTTGTTTATCTTGGCCAACTCAACCTGGATGCGTTTCTTTGTTTCACGTCTCACTCGCAATCCTACGCTTGGCGCACTTACTAATTTGCCTTTGTTCGTCTTTTCTTGTATCGCTTGACTCATAATTTCCCTTCCCTTACGTTGCAATTTATTTATCCTAGGGTCTACCAACTGTTACATAGAAGGCAGATCCGCTTCACGTCCTCGGCCCTTTTCATGCCCATGGTGCTGCTTAACTTCGATTCCAAACTTCGCTGACCGAGATTTTAAGTTGTTGAAGAAATCGAGTTCGACCGCACCCACACCATTATCGTTACCGAGAAACAACTGTATTTCTGAAATGTGCCGGCTCTTTGCCAAATGTTGATCAATAATCCGACCATCGGGCTCCATAAGACAAAGAACGTCATGACTATATTTGGTTCCCCACAATGCGTGCCTTCCTTGGTCCTTGAGAAAGGAAAATGGATCGAGATAGACGACCATTTTCTTATTGTGATTGTTACATTCGAAGAACGGTTTTTTGAACTCCCCGACCTTATGCTTCTTCCATGCGCCGTCGTGACTTTCGACGAATTCAAATGCACCGGCGTCATCATCTTTTCCAAAGACTCTGATCCGACCACTTTGATCCACGTGCGCTTGGCCCGATCTGAAAAGCGTAGACGCCTGATGCGCGTCTGCGCCAAAGCTAGTTAGCATTTTGGCTATGCTCACTTTTGCATCTAACTCCCTTAGTTGGCGCTCTTTGGGTATGTGAAACGATGTATAACTGCGTTTGGTCTCTCCCAAATGTTGCTCAAGTATCAGCAGCCTGGGGTTGCCGTTAATGTGGGCAATTGCTTGCAGATGGGTGATGTCTTTGTGTACTGCCACAAACTCGATTAAGCTACCCTTGGTGCGATTTCGGGTGTTCGCCCATTCAAAGTCGCCAACCTCCACAAATTCCCGACCCTTGAGCACCATTTTACCATCGGCCTGCTTTGATAATGCGATGTCATTGGCGCGGCAGTAGGCGAATATTGAGCTATTTCGTGCCCGACGAATTTCCTCAATAGGAACTATACTCTGGGTCAAATCAACTTGCGGGGCCGCTACTTGTGCTCGGCCTGGGCGTTGCGTCTTCGTGAACCGATTATAGTCCTTGTAGCCCTGCTCATACGTCGTCGAGGGCACCCTAGACAGCGCATCCTTCGTAGCAGCCGCACTCGCGTTTTTACTGACACTTGCGCCAACTATTCCCTGGACCTGCTCACGTAAACCAGGAATTTGCGAGAATTTTTGGTCGTTTGTTCGAAACGCTTCTACGAGGCCTTTCTTATCGTAGTTCTGTCCGATTTTGCTGCCACGTTTCCCGCGATTTTGGCTGCCGTAGTAATAGGTGATGTTCTTTTCTTCGACCCGCGCCGTAACGCCAAACTCAAACAGAATGGACGTATATTCATCGAAAGATGTTGCATAAGCTCTGGCGAAATCGGCTTTTTGTGCAAGATCGATGATCCAAGAGCGCCCATTGTACTGCGCCATTTTTTGGACCTTCTCGGGTAGCCTTGCTTGCCTGTCCTTGCCAGCCTGATCGATTACAGAAAGCCCGCGCCCTCTACAGATTGCGTCATTGATATCCCGCAACTCGTAAAGGTGCCTCTTTTTGTTTTCAATCTTTTTTCCACTCTCGCTGTGCCATGGGCTTACCACAATATGGTTATGAACCTTGTCGGTCTCCGTATGCGTCACCACCAAAAAAGCATGCCCAGGAAACTTCGTTTCCACCAACTGTCGCCCAAGAACATTGAACTCTTTTGGCGTCAACGACTTGCTCTCGTCGCCGCCCCAACTTTGAATCAAGTGAATGGCGTTAACGCCGCCTTTTCCATTGTGCAATTGAGATATTGATTCGAAGTCCTGTGCTGCATGGTCCGCACTACAATCATACGTATCCACCGGATCGTTTTGTTCACGACCATCGAGGACATAGCGCACAAGCGTAGCCATATGTTTGACAAATTTTATTTTAACAATGGCCATCAACACCCACGACGAAATATTTCAAAAGACTGAGCTGATGCCTGACATCTGATAGACCCGAATTCACCGCATTAGGACTGCCACCGCTATTGATGTGTCTGGCAATTTGGTTGATGTTGTTTCCTACTCTGTTGATCGCCATCACAATGTGAAGTGCGTCATCTTTGCTAAACTTTGGTGCTGGTGGCAGTCGCTTGAAGTAAACCGCCTTCAGCATACCTGGCACCGTGTCGCCATAGATTGTTGCGTCATTACAAATTTGGAAATATTCTTGTTCATCGAACCGAATATTCGCCCTTCGCTCCTTGGAAAGTTTCATGTCTTCACCCCTTTCTGATTCAAATCTTGAAAATTGCTGCAAGCGCCCGCCCAATGACGGTGATCCATTTCCCGACCTCCTCCGGCTCCACCGTTTCAACAAGATCTAACTCTTCCAGATGGTCAGTGGCTTCATTCAGAACGCCAATTTGTTGCAGAACCAGATCGCCCGCTTCGCTGATTTCTGTGCCGCTAATGTTGCTCATTCTTTACGACCTCCTTCAAAATTTGACTGCTTTGTTTGAGCGCGCTTAACGCAGCAAATAAATGCGCCTCCGCTGTGGTTAGCGTTTCACTTTTTCTAATCTGCGATTTCACTTTTAGCTGCTCCCTCTCTGCCACTAGTGTATCGATTAAAATTTCCTGCTTGGCTATGACGTGCGCCATTGCCGTTTTTTGTTTTGAGCCTGTCGTTTGACAGCCGGTGATTAGGATTAGTGTTGTTAGTGTTGCGGTTATGAAGTCGGTTTTGTATTGCGATTTTTCTGTTTTTTGTATGATTTCCTTGCTCATTTGATTTCCTTTGTTTTTGTCTGTTTGATCTTTTTTAATTTTGGGTTTTGGAGCTGGTTTTTGGTAGGGCAAGCATGGGGCGTGGCGCCACCCCCCCTTGGTCTTCGACTTGGTTGCTTCGCCCCCAATCCCCCTTTGAAGAGCCGCAAAAGCGCGGCACAGGGGGCACGAAGTGCCCCCAACCTTGAAGAAAGGACACGGGAAGAACGCAGCGACTGCGCTGTTTCAAAACTCATATAAGCCTCCCAACCGTGGTAGCAGCTTTTCCTGCTTCGGCGATGAACTCCGGCGTCGACTCTTCTTCAGCATCCGCCAAAATCGGACGGGCAAACCAAAGAATTGATCCCGTAAAGCCAGCTCCAATCAGCAGCTGTATCCATGAATAGACCGCATACATATAGTTCATCCGCGAGACGACTAGATTGGCGCTATAAAGCGAAATTCCATCTGAAAGCTCGCCGAATGCCGATAGGGTATCTGCTGATAAACTGATCCCCATCATGACGTGATAAAACAGAGTCCAAATAGGCGCCCAAAGAAGCACTGACGTGTAACTGAGCATCCACCACATCAAGACCTGCCAATGTCCGGCCACGATGGGAAAGATCAGCCAGGGGAATATCGCAATCAAAGCCATCTTGATAAATCCAGCAACATGGGGGGCGCGTGTTAGGTTCTCACTGAACTCCTGGCTTCGCTGCGCGGCCAGTGCCGCACCGTGAGTATCTCTGCCAAACAGGCTCATTAGGCCGTCCCAGCTAAAGAAGCGATTGACGTACTGGAATATCCTGGCCGAGCCGTCCTGGGGCTGTGATCCCTTTTGGATACCCAAGGCACTCTCACGCTCTCCCAGATAGTGATCTACTAGTGCCATCGACATTTTGAGATTCTGGTAGGTTGTTTTGTTGAGCGATGTAACGCTTAGGTACTTATCGACCAATGGCGAAACATCGTCACCCTGAGTCGAAGCTTGAGCTGCCAGCCTTTCCCGCACTTCATTCTTGGCAACAAGACAGTTAAAGCCTGGCCGTCCAGGGGAGTCGATCGAGAGACCAGCGAGCTTCTGGTCAATCTCTTCATCGCTCCGAAATACCCCATCCAGACGGTCTAGGCTCTCTTTGCTACCTATCAAAGGTAGAATCCGGTCAATACACGAGTCAGTATAGAGCTGAACTGACCCGCGCAGATCCGGATCGGTCAGGGTTGACGCACCGGCATACATAATCGCCTTATAGAAGAAACTAGGCGCCTCAAGCTCGGAGTTAGTTGTGCGGAACATCTTGTCAACGATCCGGTTAATGAGCCGACTAGCCTCTTCAGCTGACCGACTTAGGAGGTCGAAGATGAAGCTCACCCGGTATTCGGCTTCAACGTTGTGCGACTTGCTGATGACGTAGGAGTTCGTATGCCAGGATTCCCCGTTATACCGTTTCACCCCTGTGGTGCTTCCGATCCGTAGCAGGCTCAACCCCACCAACAGGCAGGCAATAATCTTCACAAACTTGGAAAGTGGAATCGACCGGCGCTTGACCAAAGATCCAGGCAGGTATCGTGAGAAGAACTGCGCTGTAGTCACAAAAAACATGGTGCCGAAGATCATAAGAACTATGGCCATGAAAACCGATTGGGAGGTCAAGACGGCGATAAACCGCGAATGCAGCTCTAATCCTATGTACTCAAAAAGTGCCTCATATCCTGTGCTAGAAAACATTTGTTAACCTCCATTCCCGCACATAACCCCATCCCCGCAGTCAATGAAAACACGACGGGTTTGGCGTGACCGGATTACGCTGTCGTCTTCCCGCATCAGCTGCGTCGAATAACTGTCGCGATACTCTTCACCCTGCTCATTGATCTCCCGTAGCACATTGCGAAGTGGATCATTGCGTTGGTGTTGCAGTTCCAATGTTAGATCGACAGATTCCTTGAGACGCCGACGCTTCTCTTCGATTTCTGCCTTCCGTTCCGGCGGCAAATTGGGGTTTTGCGTTGCTACGGCGAGCACGTCGACAGATCGATTTACATCCTTGGTAAAGACCGTAAGGGCCATCGTATCAGCGAGCCGTTTGCATGCTGCCTGCCGTTGCCGATATGGCATGTAGGCCAAGGCCTCAACCGTCTGTTGATCGATTAATACCTCGTTTGAGTCAGGGTTCAGTGCCTTAATTTCCCTATCACTGACCAGCTGGTCGACGCTTTTCCGTCCATTGTCTCGGTCAATTCGTACCATTATGAGGTTGCATAGCTTTTCATGCATACGCCCTTGGAGTTCTTTGAGATGGAGTTCCGGGGTTAAAGCCTTGCGACGGGTTCCATACTCAACAGACACATTCCCCTGCGACACCACCGTATCGCCAACAAAAGCTTTCACCAAATCCGTTGTCCGATCCGCTTCAGGACCGGTAAGTCCCGCCCATTTCGCCGAAGACTCGATTAACTTATTGGTTTGAACCTTTTCACCTGACGATTGGCCGGCCCAGTTTTTCAAATCGGAGCCATAGACGTTCTGACAAGACCCCATAGCGCTCTCTAAGTCACCACCATTGTCCGCGATCTTCTGCCTGACACAGTCTTGTCGCTCTCGGTAGTAGTCATCCGTTCGGCTGTCTGTGTACTTGTCGATTAATGCGCATTGATCAAGCCGCATCTGGGACAAGAAATTTGCGCTCACCTGGGTATGTTTCAGGATCGCGCACCAGGTAGGCGACATGTAACAGGTCAAAAGCATGGGCGACGCGGCAATGATGTTTTTACCAACCTCGCCGTAGTACTTCGAATCAAGCAGATTCTTGAGGGTTGATTTCATCGTCCCCTCAAAGTCAACACGTCCGCAGTCCGATCCTATTCCGAGGTTGAGACCAAGGTCGATAACCTGCGAACCGTTATCAAAGACAGGATCGTGATGCTCGTTGAACGACTTCATTAAGTAGTCATCCGATTGAAAGCGTCCAGATCGTTGGTAGCGCTTGTAATCTTGACCTAGGACGATGCTTGACTGCATAAACAGCAATATCCCTAGACACAGGTTTTTTGCGCAATAAGTCCCAAAGGGCTTGATCATGAAGCCTCCTCCACGTTCTAATTTTAGTTACTTAGCCTTTGTCCCTACATGACACCGTCTGGATATTGCTCGACCAATTCGTCAAGCGCCAGCCACCTGTCGTCCCCATGCCGTTTCAGGGCGCGCTTTGCCTCAAGCGCGGATTTTGCGTTGGTCGGTGCCAGCCACCGATCGTAGGCGGTCTGAAAAAAACGAAACGCACCTAATTTTGAGCGTTTCTTATTGGTATAGAAAACATCCGCATGTGAGCCACGAATCGTCTGCAAAGATTTCACAATCTCAATACCGGCATCGTCGAGCAGCGTGGATTTCTTTGCGACATAGTCCACGTTGTCGCTCGACATCTGGAGAAATATAAAATTGTCTGCCACACCCCACATGGCTTGTCCTACTTCAGTTTCGAAATAGTTTTGTGGCCTTGGCGTCAGACTAATCAACCAGACTCCCAGCTTTCTGAAAGTTTCCGCCGCGTCGAGAACAAACTGTTTGCCAACAGAGCTACCTCGCCCTAACATTTGCAGTTCCTCAAGAACAACCAAGCCACAGCGGCCCTCGTCCCGGTGCTGATTGATCGTCTGCCGTATCTCCTCGACCACCGACATTGTCATCAAACTTTGAAGGACTGGATCGCCGTCGAGCGCATCCAAGTCGTAGATGTAAAACAGTTTAGACCTCTCTCGTGATCCGGATCCTGTAGCATTGAAATAGCGTGCATAGATCCCATCACCGTAAAATGGGGCAAGCTTCTGAATCAGGGTATCCACCATTTCGCCTGCTTTCTCGTATTCTTCCATGCTTGGGAGGGTGGCCATCTCTGCAATGACGTCTTCCATGGTTAGAATAACTTCCTCCTTATGGCCATCGTGAATAAGTTCCCCGTCATGAAGTTTCAACCCTGCATCGCGGACCTTTCGCGCATAAGCCAATCGGATCGATTTGGTAATTGCGCCATACTGGTCGCTTTCCATCACAAAGGATGGCGAGACGAGCTTGATTCCGGCACCCAACAGCTGGGTGAGAAACGCAATTTTTTCCTCGTCAAAAACACCACGAAAAGGCGAAAAAGGAATGTCTCGGTCACGGCTAAATACAGTGAGATCTGCATCAAAGTATTCCGACAGCATGATGTAGCTAGATTTCTTGTCGATGACAAACACCAAAGGTTCTGGCGACATACGTTTTGCCGCTTGCACGCAATCTATTACGAATGAACTCTTGCCCGATCCGCTATCTGCAAGGACGACTGTGTGATTGGACGTCTCATTCTCAAAAAGCGAGAATTTAACCAAATTGCCTTCCCGTGAAAGATAAAGCTGCAGTGGCGTTTGCAATCCGGAAAACGAATCAAAAATTGGAAGGAACATAACCGCATCGGAACGGAGAATTCTTATATACCGACGCGCTGAAAGGTCACTTGCCGGGGTATAGAAAAGTGGGAGACTATTCATGGCCAGCGCTGCGCCAATGTCCTTTTCAACAATCGCTTCGCATTCGAGCTGATTGTGAAAAACATTCAACACGTCGCGCATGCGGGCGTCCAATTCCTCGTCGGTTTGACCTTCAATCGTAATGTGAAAGCTCAAATGCAGGCACCGATCGTCTCTAACTAATCGGTTTTGCACAGCCAGAATCTCTTCCTTTTGTCTCTTCGCCCGTGCTGATGGAGTATTTTCCAGAAAAAACTCTTTGAGATCAAAGAACTTCTTAACCTTCGTTTTGGATGGAAACGAAAAGTTCAAAGCTATCCGCATAGGAAATCCGAGACCGATGAAATAGGCCATCCCCCCTGGGTAAGCATAGCTTGGGCTTGTCTTGAGCGACAAAGTCCTACTTTTGATCCCTTCGCGCTCGATGCCGTCCAACGTCAACGTCGGCGAACTATAGACAATTTGATCCGACAACGACTGGGCGTGATTGCAAGGTGCGAACGACCTCTCATAATAGGAAATAGGGTTGAAAAACCGCCGGAGAACGTCAAGCAACTCTTCACCGTCTAGTCTCGTCAACTCCACTTGTGAGTTAGCTTCGAAGTTGCGCACGACTTGCAGAAACTCAAGAACATCAGCCGACGTCCTTTTCGCCTCTGAATGAAGCGTATCGTTTGGATCTTTGAGAAAGCTCTTTAGCGCCGATGGGTTCTGACTTAAAGGAAACCAACGAATCGTCAAAAATGCGCGCCGGTCGAGAGCCTCCACGCCACCTACCACACCGTGTTTAATTGATTCTAGCCGTTTCTCAAACAACATCTTAGATACTTGATGACTCTCCCGATAAGCGTTAGCCCATTCATCGAAGCGGCGATCCAATGCCGACAGGGGCATTTGCTCAAAGATAATCTGCATTACCGCATTCTCAGGCAATGTGAACCACGATTTCAAAGACCCAACGGCACTCAGTACTGCCGATTCCGTCATGGGCTCGTGTTCTGCCAGTTTGATGCGAAAGACAACGCCAAGAGAACCGTCGCGATTGACAAAAATGCGCTCCTTTCCCAGAATTTCTTCGAATGGAAAATGTGAGCTTAGCGACTCAGGTCTAGTAAGAAGCGCCTTGAGTGCCTTTGCTTCTTGATCTTGTTTCATGGATGCAATCATTTCCCCCCCTTTTTTACTTGGTTCACCTTCATAGTTGGCGACGTCGTCGGCTTTGCAGGAGCGAGTCCTCCTGGCCGTTCGATCTCCCAGCGATCACCCTCAACTACGACCGAAATCCAACCTCCCCAGAAGTACTCCTTACTTGGGGTCTCGTGAGGAAAAATCCAGATATGAGCTGTCTTTGGGGTCGTGCGCACTGGAATAGCGCCACTAGTGTCATTCAGCTCCCCATGGTCACCTAATTTAAGCTCCGAGGCTTCTCCTCGATCTTTTCCGTCATAATCGGCCCGCACTTCTAGCATCCGTAGGGAGTCGGCACGATGAATGCACGACGCCTGGGCGACGCTAATCAAACAGACGGTTAACAAGCGAATAATCTTTCCCATGACTCTCTCCTAACGAAACTTTTTTGAAATACTCATGCGGTAACGCAATGGTCTCGTTCATAACCACCCAAACGTCCTGGCCTGAGCCAACATTGATTGTGGGCAAAAGACTTTGAGCCTGCTTCAAATACCACTGAGCGACCATACCCGCTGCTGAACTCGCACCACCTGCCGCTATGTACTTGCCCTGGTCACCAGTCAGCGTCCGACGAGAAGTTCCCTCAGGCGATGACTGCTCCGACGTCTGAGCCATTTGTATGGCCCTACCAACGCCCTCGACCACCGAACTCAAGAATGCCATTGCCGCGACCCTATCTTGCTTCGTGTTGACGGTACCCATGACGGCAAAGCTGTTGTCCGCGGCATCTGCCACGAATCCGTTAATGTCGCGTTCGAACATCTGACCACCACGTGACACGCAGCTGAGTTTAGTGGCCTGCATTTGTACGCGCTCTGTGCTGAGATCACCCTGAGCCTTGGCGATCATGAAGCAACCTCGCAGGTCGAGCGACTTCTTATTGGGCAAAATATTCGCGAAGTCGAGCTGAAGTAGCACCGGATATGGGTTCCCCTCAGGTGCCTCAACCCCGGTAAGTAGCTTCGCTTTTACATATGAGCCTACAGGAAGAACCACCTCGCTCCGCTCCCGCAGAGGCGCACCTTGAACTGGAAACGAGATAATCGGCGGACCCTTTGGCGATTGAAGTCCACGTTTTTCGTCTACATCGCCGCCATATTCCGAATATCTTCGTCGCTCGACGGCTCTTGGCATGATTGGACTCATATCGATTGGGCCGCGACTAGATTCGGCTTCAGGCGTTATAGGTAACGGTGTGACGTCTGCCCCTGATGAAGGTTCAGGACTTGGCCCGGCCTGCGCTGGTTCTGCCCATCCAGGAGCACTCGCCGTTTGGGCATCGTTCCCGTTGATTCCAGCAACCTTCTTCTCAATCAAATCAATGCGAGAGTTGATTTCGGATAGTCCATCCATAACCATTTTCTGGGTATCCGAATACTCCTTCGCCGTTTTGCTAAACAACTCCTCTTTGGCACGGCCACTAGTAGCATAAGGATCTCCAAGAATCCGAGACTTCTTAAACTCGGCGTTTCGTGAAGTAAGAACTTTGGTTTTCGATGCCTCTTCGCCTTTAGACATTACGTAGATCCCGCACATACCAATGCAAATGGCTATTACACTAGCTATTCGTCGTTGGTTTCTTTCGGCACTATTCCACCAAACTTTGGCCATTTGCAAAACTGCTCTAGCTCTGGCCATTAAAAGATCGAGATACCCAAGGGCAGCCTTATTCATTCTCACCTCCAGCCTTATCCGCCTTCCGAGTGACGCGAACCGGCAGCAACGCATTGCGGTAATGTGCCGTTGGCTTCGCGACAACTATCAACCGGGTCTTATTCTTTCCGGATCCAACTTTATCTAGTACATCCAGATCGCTATAGGCTAAAATCGCTTGATTCGGTTGACCAAATTGCAACTGGCGCACATCGAGATCAAACGTCTTTTCGGACGACAAGTTCGAAATCTCGTACACATAACCCTTGAACTCATCGCCACTATAAACTTTTACCAAAGAAACCTTGGTTGATGCCGGTCCACTAGATAAGTCAATCGTTGGGTTGCTCATGTCATATCCGGCCACCTGATCACCGCGGATCATTGCCGCCATAAGGTCAAGGCGGCCAACATAGGGTGCGGATTCGGCCCGAGATTCGACCAGAGATTTTTGAGACTTTATATCGTAGACAGAATCCAATTTCATTCCAGCTTTACTCGGCACGACTGAAAGTCGCAGCTTTGCCACATCGCCGCCGGATAGCATGAACACCGTATCGGATTTTCCCGACATAACCCTTGGCTCAATAGACAGCAAGGCGTAATCTGGCGTTTCGTCATTGACCGGCTTGATAATGAAATCACCTGCGTTCGAGATCGTTTTAACAGGCTCCTCAAAACGCAGGATTGTTTGACCTCCGTAAACAATCGGAACTGTTTCCGTTGCCCCACCAAAGTAAATAGTCTTAGCCAATGCCGTATGGCCTCCGAGTACCAAACTGACGATGGCAAAAATACCCCGTGCTTTATTCTTCATGAGAATCTCCCCCTAGTCCGTTTGCGGTATCGAACGCTTCGGCGCTTTCCCGCGAAAGTGACGTGATTTCAAGAAACCAACGCCTACCGATATCTGGCGGAACAAGTCGCAATCCCATTTCAACAACTTCATTTCGGTAGCCGATGTTCTCGCTTCCTACAAACGAATCGGTCCGGGTGTGGACTATAGCGTTATACTTTCCGTCCATATCAGCCTCGATGCGTTTATCTAGGATTGTCACCATTTCCGATATATTTTCCGATCTTGCCTTAGTAATCCATTCCGCGGCTTCGGCATTAAATTGCACCTGTAATGCAGGACTCATAAGTGATGACAATTGCTTAAACCTCTCATCGATATTCATGGGGTTTGTATTGCCAAGTGTGGCAATGAAATCAGAGACGGCATGTTGGACATACGTGTCAGGCACCATTTGAGGCGCTACAGGAATGAAATCACTTACTCCTGGCGCCAAGATATACTCTTTGAGCCGCAGACGTCCTTCCAAGGCGGACACCTCAATTCGTCCTTCAACAAAAAGAACAACAACAAAAAACGAAAGACCCAAGCAGATGTGCTGCAACAGTATTTTTTCGCGAATGAGCGCAGCTTTATAAGCGACGTAGTTAGGCACCATGCTCAGATCCAAATTTGTCGCAATCTCCACACGTGAAAGTCTAGCCCGCTCAAAACCTTTCTCAATTGCACCGACCAGTGAATTTTTCGCGATGATAGCGTCAGCTTTACGCGCGCTTATCCAATTTACTACTTTCTTCTTCATGTTCCCCTTTCTAGTCCGAGTATGTTCGGCCTCCTCTTGGATTTATCAGGCCTGGTAATGAGACTCCCAATTTCCGGTAAGGCCAATGGAGAAAAATGCCTTTTTCATTGCGTCGCCTGATAGCCGGACCAATTCCCAGTACGAGCAACAGCAGTGCCATCATCAATCCCCATTCGTAAAACAGGACGCCGAAGACAAGGACAACCCCAATTGCCGCAAACGCGTCGCCAAGCTCCCAGTAATCAAAGATCATGATGGGAGAATCAATGGTCTGACTAACCGCGTTACCGTGCTTTCCCCTCATGGATGTGTACGAATGCATTCCACCTCCGTTAGTTCCCAAAAATGCTGTCGCTAGCACCTATCGAGAAAATATTCTTCACCCACGTCGGCGCTGTTCCGAAGATCATTGCACCCACGATGCAGATAATCGCAATTCCGAACCGTTGCTCTTTAAGCGACCACGCCGCTGACATGATGCAGATACCGGCAAAGATTCTTGCTCCCCACTTGAAGAGAGCGGTATCAAGAAGCCGAAGCAACGTACCTGCGGCCTCTAATTTATCGCTTGCGTCCGATCCAGGAAGAGACGTTTGCGCAAAACACTCAGGACCTACAAGCCAAAAGACTCCAACAAAGAAACCTCCTACTGCCGCCATCCAAATCCAAAAATTTGGGTCGCGCCAAAATTCTCTGGCACTTTGGCGCTCGGCATTTCTACCGCACCCATTCCCCCGGCAAATTTCTGCCATGGGCGTTAATACACCCTCCATATTCCCTCCATTATGTTTACTAATTCGTGCCTCTTAAGCAGCTGTTCAGCGTTCTTTGATCTCAGCCAATATCTGCTCAGGCGTCATGTACCCTGATTGCCGATAGACTTTCTTGCTTTTTAAATCACCGATCAAAAGCAGTGGTACTGCCGTAATGTTGTACTGTTTAATCTCTTCAGGTTTTGCCGCCACTACCGGTACGTGGGACTTAATTCTGTCTAATGACCCGTTATCAACCTGGCGAGCTTCGACGAAGTAGCCACGGTCTTGCAGATCATTTAAAGTTTCAAACATCCGTTCACAGTGGGGACACTGAGAATCAAAATACATTCGGAATCGATACCTCGTATAATCGTCCACCGCCGTTGGAATTTGCTTCGCCACGTTAACAATCTTTTCCTTCGCCTCCTTTGGTATAGCCGCGCCGTTGGTTTGAGCGTATTCCTCCATCCTTTTGGAAAGACGACTAGCTAGCTCATTCTTTCGCTCCATATACGCGAACCACATACGTATATTTTGGTCCGTTGGGCGACGCACCAATTCCATGAACGGTTCTGGCGGTGTGTAATCACCTTCACGAAAGAATTCTTTGTTGCTTGGGTCCAGATATCTGTTCCATTGAAACTGTTCTTTCTCTTTTGCTATTGCATTTGTAGTCCCATCCTCTCTCGCCTTTTCTTGTTTTAGCATGTCGTCATTTTCCTTTGGTATGGCAGCGTTTTGGACCTTCGCATCTTTTCCCCAATAGTTGATTGAATCGTCGAAATACTGAAATTCGCTCGCCTTGCATATTCCCGATACCATCACCCATGAGATGGTTAGCAATACTGAATTCCTCGTCGTCACCCGTAAATCTTTATCCAATGCTTGTTACCTCCCTCACGTCAACAAGCCCTACATGCGCCAGATCATAAGCCGCGCGCCTTAGGGTCTGCTTTAAAACACCCGATCTAGCCGGAGCGCAAGATCCTGCCTCAAGAAGCCGGGCAGTGCCTGCTTCATTCATGTATTCGATCGCCGGTATTCGTCCTGTCACACCTTCATGACAGTGTTCACAGCCGCTCATGTTTCTAATCCTAAATGTGGAACGGCTCGCGTCGACGGGCTGCTCCACCGCGTCATTGGCATACTTACATAGCGTCATGGGTGCTTTAATCGCACAGTATTGACACAATCGACCTACAAGGCGCTGTGCGGCGGAAAACCTAAGATTCTCCCTCAGCGTATCCTTATCAATGCCTAAACCAAGAAGGCGTCCGACAACTTCAACAGCGCCGTTAGCGTGAACCGTCGACAACACTAAATGCCCGGTCGCCGCTGCTTTAAAAGCAAGTTGGGCAGTTTCTTCATCGCGAATCTCACCAACCAAAACAATGTCAGGGTCTTGCCGTAGCACTGCCCTTAGAGCACCGGCAAAGCTTACTTTCGGATCAATTCGGACCTGATTGATTCCGGCAATCGTATATTCAACAGGATCTTCCAAGGTGACAATGTTCTTACGGGTCCGATCAATAGCGCAAAGCATGCTGTATAGCGTCGTCGTTTTCCCACTGCCAGTTGGACCAGAGATCAGCACGACGCCGTTTCGGTAGTTGAGTGCTGCCATCATGTCGGTCAGTGTATTGGTCGGAATACCAAGTTTTTTGATGCCGAACTCGCGGCCCGCATCGAGAAGGCGTAAAACGATCTTTTCTCCAAATAGGGTCGGCAAAAGATTCACGCGCAGGTCGACTGGCACACCCTCCACGCTACAGCGTGAGTCCTGGGGCTTGCCGCTTACGCCGATTGCCAGCCTTGTTTCTTTTTTAGCCGCTACTATAAAGCTTTGCTTATGATCGAGTGCGAGCTGCTTCCAAGGCGGCTGCATTTCTCCAAAGACGCGAAACCGTATGTCGACGCCAGATTTTGTGGGCTCAATATGGATATCGCTCGCCCCCTGAGCATGCGCGGCACGCACGCAGGATCTAAAAAGCTGACCATAAGCCGACCCCGTCGCAGAATCTGTCGCTGGTTCTAACTGCTGAATCAATGAACACCTCCAAGCCCCTTACAGGCGGCTTGCAAGCCTGTAAGGGCCGCCGAAGCAACTGGCACATCAGTATAGTCCTTGCAGCAAGAAACTCGTCGCCAAGTGACGAACAGATAGTCCTTAAACCGCCCCCGCAATCGCCCGCGGTCATTCACTAAAAATCCCGTCTCAAGGAGCCCGACATTTTGGCCCTCGCGAAAGCATTGAGACGACGATGGCAAGATCATCTGCCACTTTTCGTCAGGTGTTGATGACGCAGAATGAAAAACTTCGGTAGATAAACTCTTCATACGATCCGCAATCATTAAGGCGGCAGTGGTTTGGCTGGGCCCGTCGTACATACCAACGCGGGGATAGAAAATACCCCAACCGTTGCACGCAGAGTGGGCAGACGGCGGATATTGTGTGACCCAATCCTTGGATACGCTACAGCTAGCGGATCCGCCGCCAAATGCAGCCTCACCACCACCACTCAAAGACCTAGCAGCACCATAAATTAAACAGGCCTTTGGGCTTGCAGCCCAAGCCAGGGAGTTCGGCTGGCTTAGATCTGCGGCGCCTGTTGACCACTTGGATCCTAGATGCTCACTCATCGCCCCAAAGCATGTTGTGTCCTGGATTCCACTGGAACATGGCAAAGCTTCGAAAACTGTCGATGCCAACGGTACCACTAGCGTCCTTGCTTGGAATGCTTCAAAATCGTCGCCTTCGGTGCCATACGGTAGTTTCACGCCAGTAAGGCTAGACAGCTGGGCCTCAACCCCAGGTAGACCATGAAACTTGGTGCTGCCAGCTTCACCCGTTACCTCAATGAAGGTGTCGGGCACGTAGTATGAAAAACGAGCACACGGTCGTGGCGGTATTCCTGGACAGGTGCAAGAACTGACTTGGTATTCCATGCAAGACGAAAACGCCGGCTGTTGGACCACGTCACAAACGTTAGGAAAGCCAGAAGCTGAGACAGCAATGGCGAGAGCGCAACTGGCAACGGCTCCGTTCAAGATACGTTGCAGATCACAGTGGGAAACGTTACGTTCCCCCAAGAAGTATGGCTTTAAATTCAAACGAACAAACTTGGTTTTAACGCCGTCGTATACAAGAGATAGGGCCTCGAACGCGTTAAGCCGAGAAAAGTCCTTGCCGGTAACAATCGACTCGCGGTGTACCGAAGTACTAATCGATTCGCTGATATTTGCGTTATCGGCATCAAACCCACCGAGTACATAGTTCTTGCGAGTATCCTGCGACAGTTCAGAGTAACTGTGTGATCGTTTCTGGCGATCTTCTTCACCGATCAAGTCCTGAAACGTCCGGATAGTCAACAAGTCGGTCGAATGGCATGCAATCCTGGTACGGAAATTCTGAAACAGCTCCTTGGCCGCATCTGATTTACCGACACTGTTTTCAATTGAACTGAGACTCTGTGTCGCGGCGATCGTTATAGCGTTCGCCTCGCGGCCCTTGGCTAAAAACCGATCATCTCCAGCCGTAGTCCCCCGACCAGTGGATACCACGTCCTGATACTCATCCATGATAAGCAACGCCGCCCTATCCCTAAGTCTCTTTTCATTGGTGAGCCTTTCAAGAACGGACTGTTGAAAATGCAATTTGATAAATGTACCCATGGCACGAGCAAGCCCAGGCGAGTTCACATCGAAAAAAAGCATTTTCCCGTTATCGACGATCTGATCCATTGACAAGATCGTGCGCTCATCTTGCTTCGGACAGAAGATCTTGCTCGCCCGGAATTCCTGAAACTGGCTCAGAAATGACGTTGCCGTCGCAAGAATGCCGGTCTTAAGCTTATGATCGAAGCTTTGAAATTCCTGCGAAAAATAGATGATCGCTTGCCGCACGTTATGTAAGGGCTCTCCTTTGAGTTTCCCGCCTTCAATAACGCTTTCAAGCTTTGCGTTGGAGCGACCTTCAACCGCATCAACCATCGCGCAGTATAGATCGTTAAGCGTGTAGTACCCATACACTGCGGCACAGTATATAACTGCGTTTTTCGTCAAATTAAAAGCAGACAACTCCCAAAATGGCGAGTCCGCGCTGCTCCGCCCAGAGAAATTGATGGCTGCCGCTCGAACCATTTGTGCAACATCTAAGAACCGGCCCATTTCTAGTACGTTATCCAAATATATTGGGTTGAAAGTGACGGAGCCGTCCAGACGCAAGTGCAGGACGTCATCTTTTTTTCCATGTCGCGCAGCAATTTCCAGCGCTTCTTTGATAAATGTGCCTTTAGGGTCAATTGCCAATACAGCAGGAGTTGGGTTCTGATTCGCGAGGACCTGGTCAAAATAGGGCAGAATAGTTCCCTGTGTCTTGCCGCTGCCGATGCTCCCCGTTACAAGGATATTCCCGCACAAAGCCTTGTTATTGAGTACCACCCATTCTTCGACGGACGGCTCTCCTCCTGACATCGCCGTTCCGATTGCGATTCTATCTTTTTCACGGGGCAGGCTCGCCAAGCCAAGGCTATTAGCACTCGACTTTCTCATCTCGCGTAGAATTCCTATACCCCAATGAGTCATGATTGCTCCGGCCAGCGAAATATTTACGATCACAGAAAAAGTCACAACGTCTGGAAGAGCGTCCGCCAACCCAGGAATCCCTAGAAAGTGCGTGGCAGCCCAAAGCAGACAGGAATAAAGGATAGTCGCTGAAATAACACCGTAGGTGATCGACCAAAGTGCTTCGATTCCCTGCTGGCGCTCGCCCACGAGATCACGAAGTCGGCTACCTTGCTTTCTGTAAGACCAAAACTTTGAGACATACGTGCTAACTGAAAACGCATTAAAAAATGCAAGTATCGCGGTGACCATCACGATGGTGCCATTTCGGTCCATAAACGACTCGATTTGATCACCAAGGTTCGTCATTGACTCCGCACTTGGGTCGCAGATCAGAACCCACAGCACCGCTCCGAGAAGAAGAAGTGCGGCCGGCACCGGTATATTGTCACGTTGGCCTTTCAGTGTACTCACCCTTTACTCCTCTTCTTTTTTAACAACCTGATATCCTGACTCTTCGAGGTCGACGTTTGAGATTAGCCGCAACAGTTTTGCGGTTCTCGACATGAGCTTGGCGTTGAATCGCACCTCCCGATCACTCAGCGCCTCGATAAGCGACCGCACATCAAGGGCTATTGCCGACATGCACTCATGCTGATTCATAAGGCCTCCAACGTATTGAGAGCAGAAAGTTTCCTAAAAAGCGCTTCTATATGGCCGCGCAGATTCTGATTTGATGCCAGTTCTGTCACAGAGATGGCGCCGATCCAGTCGTAGACCGACCACTTAAGTTTTTCGACTAAATCGCTTTCGATTTTCATTGAATACCTCCACCCGATTCGAAGTTAACCTTAAGGGCTTCCCTTGGTGCTGACGTGAACCTTTCTCTGATACGCTTCCAAAGACCAACAATCTTCAATTGCAGCCAACTGAAATCCATCCCGACCGAATCAATCGCATGCTGAAAGCGGCCACAATTCATGCATCGAGTCATGAGAAATCCGTCACCTGTCATCAAAGATTTGTGCCCGCATACTTGGCACGGGTACATACGATCGCTGTAAATTGATCCCGGCAGGTATCCCATTAGTGCATAGTCCAACATATAATTTTTCCTTCTATTTGGAGGCGATCGCTAAACTGCGCGCCACTTGTTATGTTTTTGTTTTTCTTCCAGTTTCCTCTGCACGGCAGACGCTTGTTGGGATTGGCGTTGCAGCTTAGTTTCGTATGCGTAGATCAGCGCATCAAACCCACCGCTTTCAACGAACACCGATGCGCTATTCCAACCGCACTCTAGGCAAAAGACATCGAATGATATTTGATGAAGGTGATCTGCTCGGAGGCATGCCGGACAAACCGTGAATGGAACTGTAAGCAAATTTTTTCGGCATTTTTTTTCATGCATGACTGGACTCCTTATTTCTTTTGCGTCGCCATCGGCCCGAGAGAATTTTTAGCCCTCATATGTAAAGGGGGTCGAACCGTGCCAACTTTTTTAGCGACGCTAAAAGCGGGCCTCAAACTTCGGTTTTCATTTTGAAATAATTTTTTGGCGCCAGCTAAATTTGATACTTAAGCGCGAAAGAGGTGGTGATAAATGGACAGAGTCTGGCCATTTATTTATTAAAATGGTCAGAAAATGATCGCGATGCAAGATTAAGAGCGTCAAGTTTGCGCTGCTGACGATCGAACGTTACTCTCTTTGGATTTTCTCATAATTTTCGTAGTAGGATAACGGTAATCTCTTGGAGATCCTATGAAGAGGACCATACTTGCGCTGTTCTTGACCTTGTTTCCTACCCTGACCCTAGCAAATCACCTAACGCCAGTTGTAACCAACCGCGTGTGCATGGTAACGGACCACGTCTTCCCAACCGAGCAAATTCCGGTGACGGTAGACGACAAAACCTACTATGGCTGTTGCCAGGGCTGTAAAAAGACGCTTGAGACCGATGCTTCGGCAAGAACCGGGTTCGACCCAGTGACGCAGAAGAAGGTGGACAAAGCGACAGCTTACATCGCCCACGGGACGGACGGCTCCGTTGTTTATTTTGAAAACAAGGCTACTTTTGAAAAATATCAAAAAACTCATAACCATTGAGTGCATGAGATGGCGTTTTCGACAACCCGCCCTGAGTAGTTCCTACCTTTGCCTCAATGCAACGAGTTTGAACCATAACCTAAGCTTATGAATGGTATCAGATTGTATAAGTTGCCAAATAGCTGCGACTTCGTTACAGAAGGATGTCCAATCAAGGACTTTTTCTGGAGAGGCATTTATGAAATCTATCGTGTTGACCATCGCGACCCTTTTTTCAGCAAATGGTTTCGCTATTGACCGCAATTCCGCCTGTGTGATTTTTAGCGAGAACGCTTGCATAATCAACCCGACACAAAACGAAGCGCTCCTGGAAGTTCATTACCCGAATCTATCTGTTTGTGGACTAAAGATCCTACCGGCAGTCCAACGTGGCGTCGCGACAGAACTACCCATGATGGACATCGCTGCCGACCTCAAGGGAACCGTGCGAGATTCATCAGTTGGGCAAACCATTGAGCTAACCCTTACGATGAACGAAAGAGTCTCGGCTGCAATCTTAACGGACGTAGGCCCAAATGATCTTTTTGTTGCACCTATTACATTGAAGACAAAAAGCGGCAAACCCATTGGCCAGCTTATTGCCGAAGAACTCGGTGCCAACGGTAACCTAGTTGTCGTTCCGGTCTTGTGCGACCGTAATTGAAAGCTTGGGTATGGGCTTTTCCCGTCCCATCGTCGTTATTGAGAGATGGCCTGATAAAGCGTTAATTACATGGGACAAAATACCCCTTTAACATTTTTTAACTTTTTGTTCCCTATGGCGATCTTTCCCTGTATACCGCTCTTGCGTGCCCAAGGGCCGTGTGTGTTTTTGAACTGGAAAGGAAAAATTATGAAAACAACTCTAGTTTCCGTTTTGTTTTTAAGCGCAGGGCTATTCAGTCCTTTCGCCTTAGGAGAGCATCTCCAAGACTCCATCTCCGTAAATGGCGCCACCGATCCTATTGTCGTTCCTCGTGAGCCCACTACCCTGACTATCGAAGTTAAAGACCGGAACACTAACCAACAAGTCGTAAATTTTGAACCCGTAGATCAAAAATACATGCACATGGTAATTATCAGCCGCGACTTGGAGAAATTCTCCCACATCCACCCATATCTCGATCAAGAAACCGGTCTGTTTAACATCGGAGTGAATTTGGCGACAGAAGATCCTGATAACCAAGACTCTACTCGTGCAATTGCCCAAGGTGGTAAACATTTCGTTTTCATTGAGACAAAGCCACAGGGTTCGGAACCAGAAACTACGCATCTAGAATTACGCGCTGAAGGTGAGTCACCGACACCAGATGTCACACCGGATCCACAGCAGCCTAACGGTACGATCGTGAAGTTTTTGGATGACGAAGGTGAAGTCAGTGGTGAGGGATCTCGATATAAAGTGGAATTCATGATTCACGGCGGCCAGCATGACAGATCACTCATGGCGACAATTCTTGAATTGCAGGCTGGACAATACGTGCAAGTCGCAAACCTACAGCCGTGGTTGGGGATGTGTGGACATGCTCTTATGGTGAGCGTTGCTGGCGCGTCCGCCCAAGAAAAGAAATTTCAGCACTTGCATTCGATGCCTGGTGGCGGTCACGGCGGAGGCCATGGTGGTGGGCACAACTTCGCGGAGCAATGTACCAGCGTGTTGAGCTTCTCTGCGGGCCATCAGCCGCATTCCTTTGCGGAAGAACTGTATAAGGTTTGGATCCAATTTCGCTACGATGGCAAAATCGTGACTGCCCCTTTCGTTGTTAATTTATAAGATAGTTTCTCGATTATGTGCTGGAGGGCGTTCAAGGCCCTCCACCTAGCTTATGGGCCGCCCTTTCGAATCCTTCCAGGCTCTCTTGCACCCACGCGGAAATGACCTTCTTTTC
Source organism: Oligoflexales bacterium (assembly GCA_050251195.1). Lineage (GTDB taxonomy): Bacteria > Bdellovibrionota_B > Oligoflexia > Oligoflexales > Oligoflexaceae > JBFWNG01. The sequence goes on along the minus strand of JBFWNG010000019.1, from coordinate 38,984 downwards.
CTGGTCTGACAAGGCAGAGTCGGGATGCATTACCCTGTAAGATAGGGGGGGCATGGTGCCTTCATCAACCACCGTACGGATTGCTTCCAAATCTTCCTCGGGAGAGCCGTGTCCGGCAAAAGGAAAATCATTTGAGATTTCCATGTGCTCTCTTGCTTCCGCTATATCACCATCTATAAGGTATTTGACCCCAGGGAGGGGATAGTACCAAGGATATACCGTTTTGTTTGAATGACAATTGGCACAACTTTTTTGAAAGATCGACTTAACACTTGCCAAATAATTGGTATTTACTTGCCCGGTGTGATCAATATTTTCCTTTTGAGTTTCGGCTGCTTCTGCCGGAAGCAAAGTTTCGTGCTCTTCGGAATCATCATGGTGCTCACCGTGGTGCTTATTCCCATGCGCCAAAACCGTGCTTTCATAGCTCGTCAAAAAACCGAGCCCTATCGAAGCCATTAAAAAACGTTGCCAAAGCCGATTCTCCCAATTTTGATGTGCCGGCATAGATCTCTTTCCCTTCAAAGCTCACTCTCACAATATTTTGATGCTGAAACAATCCATTTTAGGGATAGGCTCAGGGCGTAGAAGCTAAGGAGTGCAGGTCCGCCCCATAAAGCCAATACGAGGATTGAATCCGGCCTACTATTCCGCAGCGTTAGAAATGCCCCGAATACCGTAATCCACCCCACAAAAGCCCAACGTTCCCTTCGGAGCAAAAGGGAATACTGCACATCAGACGTGCAGAGCTTAAGAACGACGACCGGAACGATTGAGAACAATAACCCGCAAATAGCGGTGCACCCATAGAAGCCGCCAAAGTCCATAAGGACCTTATGGGTCCCATGAGAGAAGTCGGACAGGCCATACCCAAGTTGGGCGCACATAAATAACGAAAATAGCCCCCCGGCGAAGATGGCTCCGGCAATCTTTGAATGTACGACGACTCGGCTGGGTTCAAGATCCCGCTGCACCATCGTATATATTCGATTTCGTATAGACTCGGATACCTTTGGCATTTCTTACTTTTCCTCTATGGTGTAGTACTTAAAAACTTCGAATTTGTGACATATACTCGGAGAAATTGTGGCAGACAATGGCAATAGCTTATCCCCGAAGGATCCCGACATTGACGGCGAGCTCCTTTCGCGCTACCAACAAGGGGATTTTAATGCCTTTGATCGATTTTATAGAAAGAACCATTCGATCATATATAAGTTTTTTCTCTCACGAATAGGAAATCGGACGGAAGCTGAAGAGGCCTTTCAAGACACGTTTTTACGGCTGCACCGCTCAATTATGACCTATGATCCAGCCCAGCGTGCCCTGCCATGGGTATTTGCGATTGCTACCAACGTGCTCATCGACAGGTCAAAAAAGAGGTCCAAAATAAAGTTTGAGGAGCTGGAAAGGTCTTGCGATCCCAGCTTTGAAGCCTCATTCATGGCCCGTGAAGAACTTCAGACCATTCTTGCAGGGCTAAGTGAGGAAGAACGTGAATTGCTCGAACGAAGGCTCTTGGGAAACGAGGCTTTCGACGACATTGCCAAAAGTAAAAGCCTGACGAACGCCAGCGTAAGGCAAAGGTTCTCTCGGCTGATGCGTAAGGTCGGCACTCGTAGGTCGCCCCAGATGAACCAAGCATGAAATTTCTAGTCAAAAGTTCGAATTTCTCTGCACTTGGCTAAATTTTAGTTAGTCTGTCACAAATCCGGACCATTCCCAGTAATATGAGATGCTGCGAAACTATGTTACAGAAGGGAAAATAAAAGTGGTATACAACCGGTTGCTCCTATCCATACTAGCCTCCCTCGCAAATGCCCTCGTCTCCATGCCTTTACTCGCTAAAACGGTCCATTATGAATTAACCGCAACAAGAGGGCAAGTTAACCTCAGCGGAAAGCAAACCGTTGACTTCGCCTTAATGATTAACGGTAGCATCCCTGCTCCAACGCTTGAGTTTACGGAGGGCGATGATGCCGAAATCGTCCTGAAAAACGAAATCCCGGACGATGAACTCTCAGTCCACTGGCACGGCATCTTGCTCCCACCAGAAATGGACGGGGTCCCTTATGTGAATACCCCGCCCATAAAGCCAGGCGAGTCTTATACGTTCCGCTTTAAGGTTCGTCAGCATGGGACGTATTGGTACCATTCGCACACGCATACCCAAGAGCAAAAAGGCGTCTATGGGGGCCTAATCATTCATCCCAAAGAAAAGACGATACAGTACGACAAGGATATCGTCGTCGTCCTCAGTGACTGGTCTGATGAAAATCCAGACCAAATCGTCCGTAATCTAAAAAAAGATGGTGACTATTATACTTACAAGAAGGGCACCATGCGCTCCTACATTGGGGCAATCCAGGCCGGAGGACTAAAGACGCACCTCGGGAACGAATGGATTCGTATGGGAGGTATGGACCTTTCCGATGTCGGTTACGACGCATTTCTAATAAACGGCAAAAAAGATTCGCAGCTTGCAATTCCGAAACCAGGCGAAAGAGTTCGAATGCGGATTATCAATGCGGCCGGCTCCAGCTACTTTTACCTATCCCTAGGCCAAAATCCCATGAAAGTTATTTCTGCGGACGGTGTGGATATAGAGCCCGTGATGGCAAAAGAAATCCTCATTGGAATGGCCGAAACTTATGACATCTTATTTGAAATGCCAAACGAAGCGAAGAACTTTGAACTGAGAGCCACTTGCCAGGACGTCACCGGGTATGCGTCCGGTTGGATCGGCGACGGAGAAAAAGTTCCCGCGCCTGACAAACAGTTCCCGAATATGTACGCTGGGATGGACCATAGCAGTATGGGTCACGGCGGCATGGATCATGGCAGCATGGATCATAGCAAAATGAACCACAGTGAGTCTGCGCCACCGCAGGCACAAGAGACTACCGACGGCGCTATTGACCATAGCAAGATGGACCACAGCAAGATGGACCACAGTAAAATGAAAACCGGAGATACCGCTGAAACTTCAACAATTGAAACATTAACTGTTGACGGTATTCGTTCGCCAAATAGCACCGCCTTTGAAAAATCAAAACGCATCCATGACGTAAAACTGGCGTTGGGTGGCGATATGGAACGATACACTTGGTTTATCAACGATAAAACAATCGATCAGGACCGCAACATTATCATTAATGAAGGTGACGTCGTAAGGTTCACTTTTGTCAACGAAACAATGATGCACCACCCTTTTCACCTCCATGGCCACTTTTTTCGCGTGTTGACCGAGGCGGGAGATTTTTCACCTATGAAACATACGGTTGACGTTCCTCCACACGGTTCAAGGACGATCGAATTCTTCGCGAACGAGCCTGGTGAGTGGATGCTCCACTGCCACAATCTCTATCACATGAAAACAGGCATGGCTCGTGTGGTCAAGTATGCCACCTTTACGCCTGGTAAAGAAATCGCTCCATACCAGCATCATGATCCGCATCTCCATGATCATATTTATTCTCGAGGAATGGCTGAAGCATCGACTAACCATATTCAGGGCGCGTTTGAGCTGATGAGAACTTGGGATTCATTAGGACTTCGATTTGAATCCAGAAAATATACAGACCTTGAAGAATCCGAGGCGGATCTGCTGTACAAACGTTGGTACTCGCAATTTTTTTATCTCATCGGCGGGGCCAGTTACTTTTCCGAGTTTAGCGAAGACAAAACACGTGGCGTTTTAGGCGTTGGCTACACGTTACCAATGCTTATCGAAACTCAATTCTTCGTTGACCACAAAGGCATGGTCCGCTTGGATATCGAGAAAAGGCTCCAATGGACAAAATATATATTCTCAGATATCGATGCTTCTTTCAGACAGGGCGCTAGCCCCGAGTTTGAGGCGTCGCTCATGTATGCTTCCAACTGGTCTTTGGCGGCTGGTCTCATGTTTACAGAATCGGATGCCGGAGTGGGAGCGCAGTACCGATTTTAACTGACGCTTGTTGAAGTCGCAGGGCTCTTTACCGTTTTGTCTCGGCGCCTGCTGCTTAGAAACAAGGCATAGCCGCTTAAGATCGTCACTAAACCAAAAATGGAGACTCCCTTAATAATCTTATTGTTAAAATCCTCTCGCTCTTCAAAGTCTAGAATATGAAGCATCCAAAGAAAGTCGTAAATATACCAGATTGTATTGCGCCTAGAAATTATTGTTCCATCTACTCGATGGACGAGAAGTTCTGTCTTTCTCGTGTCGTTGAAAGCCACTTGATAGACAGGCACGTTGTTTTTTGCGACCTTCTCGATCTTGACGATTTCCCCGTCCCCGGCATAATCTCGCAGTGCAAAGACTTTGGCATCGTTTGCACTTATCTCGTCCAACAGCCCTCCGGTTTCGGCATCAACCAATGCAAACGGTAAACGCTCGCCAATGTAAGCCGCATAAACTGCTTTGCCTTGGAACGATTTTACCCGTAATTCGCGCACGGGCTGGCCAAGTATGTTCTGAACATCGGAAGCCGAAACAACGGATGTAGGCAGTTCGAGGAACGACTCATCCTTCTCGCGTGCGATATCCTCGCCTCGAACCTTCTTGATATGCACCCAGCTGAAGAAAACGCCGCTGACGGTCCAAAAAAATAACTGCACACCAACCGCAATACCGAGCCATCGATGGAATTTTCTTACCTGCACTTTTATTTTTTTTGACCGCGAAATTGCCATAAGCATCTCACTTTAAGCGAAAAAGAACACCATCAGGCTTTTCTCCTAGGAGGACGGGACACTTTTACCGTCTTGAAAGAAACGTCGATATGCCAGTATTATGGCAAATCATGGCGTCTTTGAATTACAAAACGCGGCTGTAGTATAATAGGCTGTATTTTATAGGGATTTTTTTTGCAGATCGGTGTAAGATTTCGCCACCGACTCCGTCTTACTATATTGAGCGGGCCCAACAAGTTCCCTATGATATTCCACCTAACCCACTCAAAACACAGGAGCAAACATCATGTGTCCTTCACCTACAGCTGATCCAGTTTCAGAATCCGTCCTTCGGCCGCTTGACCCCAAACTTCTCTCTGTTCTTGTGGAAAATCATAGGGGATTTTTATCGTTTCTCTCAAAACGCGTCGGAAGCCCAGAAGTTGCAGAGGATCTCCTACAACAAAGCCTAAGGAAAGCCCTAGAAGTCCCTCCCAAAACACAGGAAGAAACTACAGTGGTCGCCTGGTTTTTCAGAATACTCAAGAACACCCTTATAGACTATTATCGCTCTAAAGCCAGAGAAATGAAAGGACAGGACGCCTTCCTCCGAAGTCTCGAAGATATGGGCAAGGACCAAAACGACGCTTCGAACGAACTGGAAGCCGAGGTCTGTCAATGCATGAATCAACTCTTACAAACTCTAAAAGCAGAATATGCAGATCTTCTTCACCGAATCGATCTTCAAGGAGATGACCTCACCACCGTTGCGTCCGACTTGGGGGTTACAGAAAATAATCTTTACGTTCGGCTTCATAGGGCCAGGAAGGCACTCCGAACCAGTTTGGAAAGATCTTGTGGGACCTGCGCAGAGCATGGATGCCTGAATTGCACCTGCGGGTAGTCCGGAGTTCGACTGCCTTTACTTGCCAGGCAGTCGATTTCCGTCGCGCCCATGTATACCTAGAGTCCTTTTTTTTCCCTTATGGGATACCCTTGTTCTTCGATCGACTTGATTAAGTCGTTCAGGTTGCGAGAGCTGTCGATCTTAATCGTTTGAGCGGTAAGATCGGCAGATACCTCCGCTTTGTCATCAATATCTTTTACCGCATTGGTAATCGCTTTGATGCAATGGTTGCAGGTCATACCTTCCGTTTTTAATTCCCACATGTTAAGTCTCCTTCTTGGTTTAAGTACACAGACTATAAAACGCCTAATCCGGGACGATCTTACAGTGCTCTTGAAAAATCAAAGTGTAAGAAAATTAGGTAGCGATCGTCTTTACCATAGGAACGTGGTTAATAAAATTAGAAGAGGAAAAAAGAATGAACGATACCGCCATAGAAAAATTAGACCTTACTATCGAAGGAATGACATGTGCCTCCTGCGTAAGGCACGTCGAAAGGGCTCTCAAGTCAGTGCCCGGGGTGGCCGAGGCCATAGTCAACTTAGCAACCGAAAAGGCCACCGTCTCGATGGCTCACTCCGTCGAAGCTCGCGCCATCATAGCGGCTGTTGAAAAGTCGGGGTACCAGGCCATTCCCATCGCAAGCAGCCACCCGGAAAAAGGCAGGACGAAGCTTGAAGGGAACGAAACATGGAAAGTCGGTCTTGCGGGACTCCTGGCGGCCCCGTTAATCCTCCCTATGCTCTTAATGCCTTTCGGATTTTCATGGGTGCCTAACCCATGGCTCCAGTTGTCCGTCGCAACAATCGTGCAATTCTACTTAGGCGCTCGTTTTTATCGGGCGGGCTATAAGGCGATAAAGGCAAAGTCGGCGAATATGGACCTGTTAGTCGCTATAGGAACTTCTGCCGCTTATCTTCTTAGCGTTTACCACCTTTTGGTTCACCGCGATCACTTAGATAAGGGCATGGCGCACCTTTATTTTGAGAGTTCGGCAGTTGTCATTGGGCTTGTCCTCCTTGGAAAATGGCTTGAAGCGAGGGCGAAAAACCAGACCACAGCTGCGATCAGAGCCTTGCAAGAACTTCGTCCCGAACGTGCACGGGTAAGAAAGGGCAACAAGGAACTCGAGATGGCCTTATCCGAAGTTCGAAAGGGAGACTTGGTGGTTATTCGTCCTGGCGAAAGGGTACCCGTCGACGGGATCGTTCGGGAAGGAAGTAGTCATCTAGATGAAGCCTTGATCACGGGCGAAAGTTTACCGGTTAGCAAATCGGTCGGGGAGAAGGTCACCGGAGGCTCTGTCAACGGCGAAGGGCTTCTCATTGTTGAAGCCACCCATCTCGGAGTTGAAAGCACTTTATCGCGAATTATCCAACTTGTGGAAGATGCTCAGGCCGCAAAAGCTCCCATCCAGAGGACGGTGGATAAAGTAAGCGAGGTGTTTGTACCCAGTGTCCTTGTCATTGCCGCATTGACGATGGCAGGATGGGGCTTTGTTACTGGGAACTGGGAGGCAGCTATTTTGCACGCAGTAGCAGTGTTGGTTATAGCTTGCCCTTGTGCGCTTGGTTTAGCAACGCCAACAGCGATCATGGTAGGCACCGGTACAGCCGCTCGACGGGGGATTTTAATTAAGGACGCGCAGGCGCTCGAAACTGCCCATTTAATAACAACCGTCGCTTTTGACAAAACGGGAACTTTGACCGAGGGACGTCCAACGCTTGTTGAAATTATCGCAGCCGCAGGCACAAAAGAGGAAGTGTTGCAACTGGCCGCCACCGCCCAACGAGGAAGTGAACATCCGTTGGCTCAGGCAGTGTTGCAACAAGCCATCGATCGAGCTTTAAGCGTCAACACTGCTTCAAGTTTACGGGCATTACCCGGGCGAGGTATCGAGGCCGAAATCGATAATCGGAAGGTATTGCTGGGCAGCCAGCGGCTAATGGATGAATTGGGAATCCCAACATCGCAGCTTCGGTTCCAAGCAGATAATCTGCAGGGGTCCGGTAAAACTGTTTCTTGGCTTGCAGAGCAAAGTCACGGCCAATTCAGACTCCTCGGCCTGCTCGCCTTTAGCGATGTGATTAAAACGTCAGCCAGGGATGCAGTGGCTAAGCTCCATAGGCTAGGAATACAAACCGTAATGCTAACAGGTGATAATGAGGGCAGCGCAACGACCGTTGCTCGTGATTTAGGGATCGACGACGTTCGTGCGAACATCCCACCGGAAGGGAAAGCGGGCGCTATCCAAAGTCTCAAGAGAGACAGAAAAATCGTTGCGATGGTGGGCGACGGTATCAACGACGCACCGGCATTAGCCGCAGCAGACATAGGAATCGCAATGTCATCAGGGACCGACGCTGCTATGCACGCCTCCGGTATAACTCTTATGAGGGGCGATCCCAATTTAATTGCAGATGCGATCGACGTTTCAAGACGAACATATGCAAAAATTAAGCAAAACCTTTTTTGGGCCTTTTTCTTTAACGTCATCGGCATTCCTCTCGCTGGTTTAGGCTACTTGAGTCCCGTGCTTGCAGGGGCGGCAATGGCTATGAGCAGCGCCAGCGTCGTTGGCAATGCGTTACTTCTACGCCGATGGCAGGGTCAAATATAACAGCGGGGCCACAGGCTCCTTCTTTTATGTTAGAATCTTAAAAAAGCGGAAACCATAGGCAAAAGCATTGGCAAGGAGAACCACAAACCTCTCCAGCGAACAACTGCTGGAGGGTTATAAAAACGGTGATATGGATAGCTTTCGAGAGTTCTATCAACGAACTAAGGGTTTAATCTATAATTACCTTCTGAAAAGAATGGGACGGCAGGTCGATGCGGACGAAGCGTTCCAAGAGACCTTCTTGCGCCTACATCGGTTTGTCACAAGCTATGAACCAGCCCAACGAGCTCTACCTTGGCTATTCACAATAGCGCGAAACGTCTCAATTGATCTTCACCGAAAACGCCGAAATGATACAGACATCTCGAACCTAGATGAACCGGCGTCCAAAGAACCGCTGCCAGACATCGCTTTGATTGCAAAGCAACAGCTTGAAAGTATCATGTCCACCTTACAAGCTGAGGATAGAGATCTACTCACGGCACGATTTGTCAACGAAGATTCCTATGAAGAAATTGCGGCCCGGACGGGCCTCCGATCAGAGAACGTGCGTCAAAGGATATCGAGGCTAGCTCGGAACCTTAGGAATATTCTGCGTCAAACCGATTAAACCTTGCATTAATGGAGTCAACAACTTTAGCAAGCAAAGCGAAAGCGGCCATTGCGGCAATACTCCATATACCAACGTTTGTAATAGTGTCTGACCGTCCATTGAATGCGAGCAACCCTAAACCGAAGGCAATCGTCCATAAATAAAGCATCCACCACTTCTTCCTCAAAATGACGCGAAAAAGCATCGGGGATGAAAGTGCCCGAAGGACAAATACGGGAAAAATGGCGAAGAAAATACCGCAAAAGGCGTGACACCCAGCGCTGCCGACTATTCCAACAATCCAAGCGTAGGTGCTATGCGCAATCGGACTTAAGCCAAAACCAAATTGGCCGCATAAAAACAAAGAGAGGATGCCGCCTGCCAAGATCGCAGTTCCTGTCTTGGCGTACAAACCTATGAGTGGCGGCTCCAAGTCTGCCTGGACCGATCTAAATATGGACTCGCTAATTTCGGCTGGTACTTTAACCATAAAATACATCCTATACGCCTCTTCAGAAATAAACGCCAATCCTTCAAGGGGTCTATCTCTGTTGCATTCTATTATACGAAAGAACACCCCCTCTTGTGACATCAAAAATATTTTTGTCACAAATGGTGAGGCCCATCAGTATTAGAAATGACACGTTTACCATCGAGGCTCTATGAAGTCCCCTAAATATCAGTACCTTAAAGAACTTGCGATCTGCATTCTCGCTATACACCGGACTCTTGAGCCTCAAACGGCAATGGCACAAATGACGGCTCCCATAACTCTTTCGAGCTTTATCGAAGCTGTCGCAAAGACCCACCCCGACGCTGTCATTGAAGAGCGTAATTTAGCAAGAGCAAAAGAGATCGAGAGGCGATCCGGTCTCCTTCCTGATCCCCAGCTGGCTATCGGGAGAAACGATGTGCCTTTATCTCAAAGCATGCAAACGGAGCCCATTGAGGAGATGGCCAAAGAATCGGCCCAATGGCAAATTAGCCTATCTCAGAGCTTTCCATGGCCAGGTACATTGGGAGCCGAGTCGAAAGCCGCGCAGGCAAGTACCGATGTCACCAAACTCAACGCAGAAATAACTCGTTTACAACGAATTTTTGGCGCTAAGGAGCTCTTTCTGCGGCTGGTGCAACTGTCAAAAACCATCGAAATTCAAAAGGCAAACCTCAAAGTAGTCGAGAGCATTAGGGATTTTTCGCATGACCGATTTAAGCAAGGCATTGGCAGTCATCTGGAGTTTTTACAAACCCATAGTGAAAGTGCTGTTCTGCGGCGAAATCTTGCCAATTTGGAGGCGGATCTCCGCAATATCAAACGTGAGATTCTTGTGCAAATGACAAAGCAGAATCAAGATGATGTGGATAGCCTCGTATTTGACCTCAATTGGCCGGACAATGCCGGGTCCTCTCTTACATCCAAAGATATTGTGCAAAAGTCGCTCCTTCGTGCCAAAGAAGGCGAACTTGCCCGCAATGAAAGAGACTATCGCCGAACTCTGCCTTCATTTATGGCGACAGGGATGTTCATGCAACAGGATTCCGGTATGCGCATGTACGGCGCGATGGTGGGCATAACCGTGCCCATTTATTCGAACATCCAGCGATCGTCACTATCAAACGAGGGAAGCCTTCTCGAAGACAACGCCGAACAGAAGCAAGCGTGGCATCTAAAACGCAAACAACTGGCATCCACCCAGGTAAAGGAAAAAATTCAACAGATCGAGGAGAACCTTAAGGCGTTGCGTGAGGAAATCATCCCTTCCATTAAAAGCCACGCTCAAGCTGCGACTGTTGAGTATAGCCAAGGCAATACCAGCATTAACTCTGTTATCGACGCGCGCCGCAACCTACTAAATTTGGAAATGGCAGAAGTTCAAACGCTGGAGGCGTTGCACAGAGCCAATATAGCTGCTCAGAAGATCGATGTCGGCCTAATCGACGAAGTTGATTTTGTTGTGCCGCAGCTGCCCATGCCTGGCGCTAATACCATGTCCATGGGCAACGAGATGTCGAAAATGAGCGAGAGAAAGGGTATGCGGCGCCAGGCTCCAACACAAAAGAATACAGACTCGCCTCCATCGGCCGACTCCAGCCCAAGGGAGGAAACGGAAAAGACGCCTTCGGGTGGGATGCAGGGAATGTGATGAAAAGATCGAACTAAGGATGTCTTATATGCGAAAATTCTTTCTTTACCGGACTATTGTCACGACCATTAGTAGTTTGCTTTTCCTTTTCGGAAACGCCTTAGCAACATACGACGTTACACTAGAACCAAAACCTAACCCGCCCGAAGTAGGTGACAACTCGATTATCGTGAAGGTTGCGGACGCAGAAGGTAAGCCAGTTAATGAGGCCAACGTTGAGTTGAAGATTTTTATGCCTGCTATGGGAAATATGCCCAGGATGGAACCGAAAGCACAAGTCGCAAGCAAGGGGAATGGCTATTACGAGGCTACGTTTGAGTTGCCCATGGGAGGCACTTGGGAACTTATGCTTACCGTTGAAAGAGACGGTCGCAGCGAAGTCTCGTATCACAGTGTCACGACGGGCATCGCCGGGATTTCTTCGAAGAGCTCATCTCGCAAGCCGATTGGGCAGGGCGACCTGCCGTCCAACGCAATGGATATAGGTCCTGAGCGTCTGCAAAGAATCGGTGTACGCTTTGCGGATGCGAAAAAAGTCGCACTCGCGAGAAGGATCGAAGCCGTAGGTATCGTTGAGCAGGATCGAACGCATCGAGAAGAAGTTACTCTTCGATTTTCCGGCTACGTAGTCAAACAGTTCAAGGGTAGAGAAGGAGACTCCGTTAAATCAGGTGACCCGCTATTCAGCGTGTATAGCCCCGAACTGGTGGCCGCGCAAAGCGAGTTTCTGCTAGCAAATAAGTTAGAACCCATGCTTCGAGAAGCCGCCCAAGGAAAATTAAAAAATATGGGTTTATCTCAGGCTGATATTGATCAGATTGATAGCAGTGGAAAGGTCAAGCGAGATGTCACAATTAGGTCGCCCATATCGGGGACTATCCTTGAAATTCAGGTCCGTGAGGGAAGTGCTGTTAGCACGGGCCAACCTGCTTATATGGTTGGCGATCTTAGCAAGAGCTTTATCGTTGCAAGGGTTTTTCAGCAGGACATTAATGAACTCAGAGCGGGGCAACTTGCGGAAGTCTCCGTACCCGGAAGAACCAAAGAGACCGTCAACGGGCGCCTGGACCTCATTTATGCGCAGATAGAGGCTGGAGCCGGCACTGCAAACGTTCGAGTTGAGGTCTCCGACTACCTGCCAGAAATACGTCCTGGTTCCTACGTGAACGTCACATTTCCGGTCAACTTCGGTGACCGACTTGCGGTACCTTCCGAATCGGTCTTGTACTCAGGAAAAAACAGGTACGTTTTCGTCGATCTCGGCGGTGGTGTTCTCGAACCGAGAGAAGTCGACGTGGGTGTTGTAGCTGGCGAAATGGTTGAAATTCGAAATGGACTCACGGAAGGCGAAAGGGTGGTCTCAAGTGGCACATTCTTAGTGGGATCGGAAGCACAACTTCGTTCGGCTTTACCGAAGTGGAAAAGTAGCCCTCCCAAGGAGGAAACGCACTCTCATAAAGAAGGAGACTCGAAGTGATAGCGCGTATTATACGTTTGTGCGCAAGCCATCCGATCATGACAGTGTTACTTATCGCTGTAGGCGTCTTCTTTACGATTTTTTCCATGAGAAACTTGTCGCTAGATGCCCTACCCGACCTAACGGATACACAAGTTATTGTCTTTGCAGAGTGGCAAGGTCGATCCCCTGACCTCATAGAAGATCAAGTAACCTATCCCCTGGTGACAGGGCTGCTGGCCTCACCTAAGGTTAAGTATGTACGTGGGCTTTCCATGGTCGGGGCGGCTCAAGTACTCGTGGTTTTTGAGGACGGCACGGACTTGTATTGGGCGCGATCTCGGATAGCGGAGAAGATGGCCTCTGTTTCACAGCTCCCTCCAGGTGTAGTTCCCGTCATGGGACCTGAAGCAACTGGTCTGGGGTGGGTTTATCAATATGCGTTGGTCGACAAAACGGGAAAAAACGATTTGGCGCAATTACGTTCGTTGCAGGACTGGCATCTCCGGTTGGCTCTGCAATCGGTTCCCGGCGTTGCTGAAGTGGCCAGCGTCGGTGGCTTTGTCAAACAATACGAGGTAAGCTTAGATCCTCGCAAGCTGCAGGCGTTTCGTCTTTCTCCAATACAGGTATCGCGCGCAATCCGCGGGGGCAACCAAGAGGTTGGCGCCAACGTGATCGAGCTCGGCGGCAGTGAATTTGCCATACGAGCCCGGGGATATGTCGAGAACCTGGACGATATCAGGTCCATTCCGGTGACGACGCTTGAAAAGGGACGAGTTGTTACGGTTGGCGACATTGGAGTTGTCCAACTTGTACCTGCACCACGCTCAGGCGGGGGCGAACTCGATGGCGACGGAGAAGCGGTAAGCGGCATTATCGTCATGCGGATCGGTGAGAATGCGCTCAATGTTATTGATGGAGTCAAGAAACGTTTAGAGGAGCTTAAAGAAACCCTTCCTGCTGGCGTGGAGGTAGTCCCTGTTTACGATCGTTCTGATTTGATTCATAGGGCCATTTCGACGCTGAAAAAAGTCCTAGTCGAAGAGATTGTCGTCGTAGCCCTTATCGTCTCAATATTTTTATGGCATGCGCGAGCAAGTTGGGTGGCAGTCTTACCACTTCCAATCGCGGTTTTGTTGTCATTTCTTCCAATGCTCTTCACAAACCTGACTGTGAATCTCATGTCGCTTGGCGGTATTGCCCTAGCGATCGGTGCCATGGTCGATGCCGGCATTATCCTGGTGGAAAACGCGCATAAGAGGTTAGAGGGCATCAACACCAGCGACATCCCAGACTCAAAACGCCGCGAAATTATCACCGAAGCGATGGTCGATATGGGGCGACCGCTATTCTTCTCCCTCCTTGTTATTACGGTCTCATTTCTACCTATCTTTGCTTTGGAAGGTCGGGAGGGACGACTCTTTAGCCCACTTGCCTTTACCAAGACAGTATCTATGGCCTGGGCTGCTGTCCTAGCGATCACACTAACGCCCGCATTAGCGGTACTTTTTCTTAGGGGCAAGTTTGTTCGGGAAGAAGACCACCGCGTGAGTAGATTTCTCCATCGAATCTATGCTCCTATCGTGGAATTCTCGGTCCATCGCAAATATATGGTTGTCGGTGTGGCAGGCATATTGATTGCCGCGACCATTCCGATAGCCCTGAAGATTCAATCTGAATTCATGCCGCCACTGAACGAGGGCACCATCCTTTACATGCCAACTTCGACGCCGGGAATGAGTCTAGACACCGCTATCCAGACCTTGCAACAACAAAACAAGATTATTAAGTCGCTGCCCGAAGTCAAACATGTCTACGGGAAAGCAGGCCGGGCTACGACAGCTACCGACCCAGCTCCGATCAATATGTTTGAAACACTAATAACGCTTAAACCCGAAGATCAATGGCGCGATGGCATGACGTACGACAAAATCATCGCAGAATTAAATAACAAACTTACGTTCCCCGGGATGCCGAATATATGGTGGATGCCTATCCAGACGAGAATAGAGATGCTCTCAACGGGAGTAAGAACACCGATAGGGGTTAAGGTCCTTGGGGCCAATCTCGCCGAAATCGAGAAAGCATCTATAGCAATCGAGGCCGCGCTAAAGGACTTGCCCCAAACAAAGTCTGCATTTGCCGAAAGAATAGGTTCCGGAACTTATATCGATGTCGAAATAAAGCGTAAGGTTGCTGCCCTGTATGGACTTAACATTTCCGATGTTCATGCCATAATTGAAACAGCAGTAGGCGGCAACGCCGTTTCGACAGTGATCGAAGGGCGAGAACGGTACGCTGTTTCCGTACGCTATGCGCACGACTTTAGAAACGACATTGACGCGCTCACTAAAATCATTGTTCCTGCACCCAACGGAGCCGAGATAACACTAGGGCAGATAGCTGACATTTCGGTGACTTCGGGCCCCCCAATGATTCAAAGTGAAAATGGTAAGATGTTGGGCTTTGTTTTCATAGACGTAAACAAAGACGTCGGGATGTCTGAATATGTTGCGAATGCCAAAAAGGCGATTTCGAAGCAAGTGCACCTGCCGACGGGCATTACACTGGAATGGTCGGGGCAGTTCGAGGCGCTCGAACGCGCCAAAGAGAAGCTAAAACTCGTTGTACCTTTGACTATCGGGCTCATCATTTTAATACTCTATTTCAACACGAAATCCGCAATCGAGGTCGCAATTGTGCTATTGGCCGTCCCCTTCTCGCTCATTGGCGCCTTCTGGCTACTTTGGGTGCTCGATTACAAGATGTCCATCGCTACATGGGTGGGAATCCTAGCGCTTGCTGGTCTGGATGCTGAAACCGGTGTCGTGATGTTGCTTTATCTTACTAAGTCGTACGATCGACGGATTCGAGAAGGCGTTAAGCACAGCATGGCGATCTTGGATGCCTCCATCTTCGAAGGAGCTGTGCAACGCGTTCGGCCAAAACTCATGACTGTCGCAGCAGCGTTAATAGGATTGTTCCCGGTGATGTGGAGCACGGGTACGGGCTCGGAAGTGATGAAGCGAATAGCAGCACCGATGGTCGGGGGAATCGTTACTTCTGGCATCCTTGAACTTCTGGTCTACCCGGCCATTTTTGCAATATGGAAAACATGGGAAATAAAAAGGCAATAAAACCTACCAATATTACAAGCGGCTCAAGATTGTTTTCATTTGATCTATTTCTTGCTGCTGACTCCTCTTAATAGCCTTGCAAAGAGCTATGATTTCGCCGTTGGAAAGTGTCGACCTCTCACACATGAGAATTGCTCCGGAAGGATGGAGTATCATAGACTTCAAAAACTGCCGGTCATCGACAAAGGACTGCTGCCGCATAAAGAAAAAAAATGCAGCGAAACAGACAGTTGAACCAATGGCATTTCTCGTCTTCCCCAATTCACGGCCAGCTAATGGCTCCCCTGTACCTTTTTTACAAGCGTACCTTGTCTTAACTTAGTACCTTTCGGTACCTTGACGACAGAGTACTCTTCGTCCAAGGTTTCCGTGACTACACCCTCGCCTGTCTTAATGTAACGGCAACGAGTGGCGTTGCCTTTGCCTCTAGCTCCTCCCGCGGCAGTATCTTCGCATTCCTTGTTGAGTATCTCAACCTTGTCCCCGGGTTTCACTTCGTTGTTGCCTAACTTGACATGAGCTTGCTGCTCATCCACTTGCATAACAACGCCGCCCTTTGGAGTAGTTGTGCAGCTAATAAGCGCTCCACCCAAAAATGCTGTGAAGGATTTTAGTGATAAGATCATATCAGCCCCCTGGTAAATACCCTCGATCACCTACCTTGTATTACTGCTCTTGCCAAAAAATGTGACATATGCCATGGCGCAAGTGCTTAACCATGAGCTAGCCCCTGGACTATGGAGTGGCTTCTATCCAAGCAAAGTCATGAAGATATCATTTCGAAGAATGAGCAACAGCCTAGCCACCGTATGATACGCCCAAGGTGATCTCTGGTGTTGAAGGAGTACTCGGACTGGAATCAAAGCTGACCAGCCCAAAAGTAGCGTTAGCGGCTATTCCCATGGGCATGGAACTTAACCCCATATTCATGAACCCGCCGGTTGAGTAACTGATGTCGAGGACGGTCAATTTAGTCTCCCATGTCTCATCACCGGATTCACTTTCGATACGCGCGCATCGTATGTCTGACGTCAGTCGAAATTTTGGATAGATATCATAATATCCGCCGCCAAAGGCCCCGATGCGAATAAATTCTCTGGTGTCCAAAAGTTCAGGGGCTAAAGATTGGCCCAAAAGAGCCGCAGCGTGATCATGTTCCTCGTGACCAGTCGGTTCGCCCGTCCCATCTTCCTCATCGCTCGCTTCCTGATACCAGCTCATCGAACCATCCACCGCAATAAAGAGCGCTAACGTTTGGTCACTCTGCAAAAGACCCGTGGATATCCTTGCCGTCGTTATTTTTCCCGCGTCCTGACTTGCCTCGGACACCGGCGCGCTCAAGGAGCTCCCACTCACACTTGTAACGCCTTGTGTGACAGGCAGTGACATTGTAAGGCCAAGTGTGGGATCCATCAGTCTGCTTTCGAGCATCGTACCGGCCATCAAATCCACCGAAAAGCGTTCGACCAGCCGATATGATACCATTGCCATTAGCATCGGATCGATCTTATCCGAATCGCCATTTTTGGTAGCGTCTGCATTACCGGAAGCATCGTGCTCGCCATGCGGCGTTCCGCTAGCTTCGTCTCCAAAAGATTTGGTCGCGCTAAGGCCGAGGTTATAGTTTAGGCTGTTATGGACATGATGGTGATCAAGCTGTTTTTCCGAAGAAATATTTTCAGGCTTCTTCTTGATATACGTCTTTGGCCTTGTCCGACTCTCCAGAGCCGTCGCATGCCCTGCCCCTAAAAGGAAGAACGATAATAACTCGACAAGCCTTAAGACTCGTAACCAACGAAGTGCGATGCCATTTAAAACTTTCACAAAACTTCCCAAAGAAGCAACACCAACCTTTATCGGCATCCATCAGCATTTTCTTTAGTTTTTTCAAGCATTAACAGGAGGAGGGTCAAGATAACGTCAAAAAAAACTGCCCCCCATATCCCAATCAAAAAGGAGCAGGCAAAATCGTTTCCCCGGGGCAATTGAATGGATAAGAACAATGTCGCATGATAAATCTAAGAAGGTTTTAGCGCTCTACAATTCAAAGTTTTTTGTCAGGACGTTATGTACATATTGCCTAAATCTTTGACGGACTACCCCTGGTATCTGCGCCCTTTCTTTTGGAATCAAAGGAGGCGCTATGGACGGGTCCTAAAGCCTGGCCTCCTTTGGGCACGATCACCCAAGGTTTTCGCCGGACTAGCTCTACTTTATGGAGCTTTGGATAGAAAAAATTCTCCCTTAACCCCAATGCTGCGCTCTATGGTAACCGTCAAAGTTTCAATGATAAACTGGTGTGCTTTCTGTATCGACATTAACTCTTCCACCTTATTAAAGCGCGGTTTTGAGATGGAAAAATTGCAAGCATTGGACGATTGGAGAGAAAGCCAGTTATTTGACGAGCGCGAAAGAGCGGTACTTGAGTATGTTGAAAGGGTAACGGTGACAAACCTAAAAGTGGACGAAGCCACCATGAATGGTCTAAAACGCCATTTTTCTGACGACGCAATCGTGGAACTTACCGCTTTAATATGCTTTCAGAACATGTCCAGCAAATTTAACGCTGCGCTAGGAGTTCCTGCTGAGGGGTTCTGTCAACTACCCGAGCACACAACAAAGGACGTCGATCATCTATAGTCGTGAGAAGTTCACAGGCTAATTTTTTTGAGCCTTAAGGCGTTGCCGATCACGGAAACTGAGCTCAAACTCATGGCTGCAGCAGCAATAATCGGGCTAAGAAGAAGCCCCGTGAACGGATAAAGGACACCTGCGGCGATGGGAACGCCAAGGGCGTTGTAAACGAAAGCAAAGAAGAGGTTTTGTTTGATGTTCTTTAACGTTCCTTCACTCAAAGCCCTGGCCCGGACAATTCCGATGAGGTCGCCCTTAACCAGAGTAACGCCGGCGCTATTCATGGCGACGTCAGTTCCAGTTCCCATGGCGATTCCCACCTGAGCCTGTGCAAGGGCGGGAGCATCATTGATGCCGTCGCCGGCCATCCCAACAAAGCGACCCGCAGACTGCATTTCCTTCACAATCTCCGCTTTTCTCTGAGGTAGCACGTCAGCGAAGTAGTCATCGACACCAACTTTTTTGGCGACCGCCTCGGCTGTTCGTTTGTTATCTCCCGTAAGCATCACAACTTTCACGCCTTGCTCTTGAAGGGTTCGGATAGCTTCGACGGCTGACTCCTTAATGGGATCCATAACTCCTATGAGACCGGAGATTTTTTTATCGATCGCCACGTACATAACGGTTTGACCGTCTCTGCGATAATTGTCAGCTTTTTGGTCGGCCCCTTTGAGATCAACCAGGAGATCCGTCATCAAAGCAAGATTTCCGACCGCGACTGATTTTCCTTCAACCTGAGCGGTAGCTCCCTTCCCAGTGTTTGATTTAAAATCCGTTACCGGCCGAAGTGAAACATTTCTTTCCTTTGCTCCAGTGACGATCGCTGACGCCAAAGGGTGCTCGCTCGATTGCTCAAGACTTGCAGCTATTGATAGGAGTTCAACTTCTTGAATAGTGCCCATGGTTTCGATTGTTACAAGTTTGGGTTTACCCAAGGTGAGAGTTCCGGTTTTGTCGATGACGAGAGTATTCACCTTCCGCATAAGCTCGATGGCTTCTGCATTTCGAAAGAGAACACCGGCAGTCGCGCCTCGTCCTGTCGCCACCATGATGGACATGGGGGTCGCCAGACCCAAAGCGCAAGGGCAGGCAATAATTAAAACCGCCACTGCGTTCACAACGGCATGCGTGAGTCGTGGATCAGGACCGACCACTCCCCAAACCACCGCTGTGATGACAGCTATGAGGACAACGGCCGGAACAAAGTAGGCAGAGACTTGGTCCACCAGCTTCTGAATGGGCGCCCTCGATCTTTGGGCCTCGGCCACCATGTGCACAATTTGAGCAAGCAACGTGTCTTTTCCGACTTTCTCAGCTCGGATGACGAGCGAACCTGTACCATTAATCGTAGCTCCCACGACACTGCTTCCCGTTTCCTTTTCCACAGGGATGGACTCACCCGTGACCATCGACTCATCAACTGATGATCTTCCTGATAAGACAACGCTATCCACGGGGATTTTTTCTCCGGGTCGCACTCGAAGATGGTCTCCGACATGAATGTTTTCTAAGGGAACGTCTTCCTCTGAACCGTCCGAACGAATCCGCCTAGCGCTTTTTGGTGCGAGGCCCAAAAGCGCTTTGATGGCGGCACTGGTTTGACCGCGCGCTTTGAGCTCTAGCACCTGCCCCAGCAATACAAGAGTCGCGATGACACTTGCCGCCTCGAAATAAAGTCCAACCTCGCCTGTCATGGGATCTCGGAAAGAAGCTGGGAAGATCTGAGGAAAGAAAGCCGCCACAAGGCTATATCCATAGGCCACACCTATTCCGAGGCCAATGAGTGTGAACATATTGAGACTGCTATTCACAAGTGACTGCCAAAACCGCACAAAGAAAGGCCAACCTCCCCAAAGGATGACGGGAGTTGCAAGTATCACTTCTGCCCATGTAAGAATCCGCGCCGTCTGTTCACCCTGGAGGATATGACGCCCTCCCATGGTAATAAACAGTAGAGGCAAGCTAAGTGCCGCGCTGACCCAGAAGCGCTTGAGCATTGTCCGATACTCGGCGTTCTCTTCAGGATGCTCGTCAGTCGCTGTCACAGGTTCAAGCGCCATCCCGCAGATGGGGCAATTGCCCGGACCGATCTGGCGGATCTGAGGGTGCATAGGGCAGGTGTATTCAACTCCATCTTTGGCCTTGGCGGAAGTTTTGGGTTTGCTCACCTTTACGTATTGAGCGGGGCCTTGGTCAAATTTTGTTTTACATTTGGTGGAACAAAACAAATACGTTTTGCCGTCAAAATCTGTGCGACCTTTAGCCGTAGCTGATGTCACGGCCATTCCGCAAACGGGGTCCAGGACCGAATCTCGGTTTAGGAATTTTTGGG
Organism: Oligoflexales bacterium; assembly: GCA_050251195.1. Lineage (GTDB taxonomy): Bacteria > Bdellovibrionota_B > Oligoflexia > Oligoflexales > Oligoflexaceae > JBFWNG01. Next base: position 18,500 of record JBFWNG010000019.1, on the reverse strand, counting down.
GCTCGTGATCTGGTCGGTTGTTGGCTTCCATCAGTGTTCTTGTCCTCGAATACCAGTAGAGTCAGTGTTGTCGCTTGATGTTTATCGCATATTCTCCGAAGTGTGAAAACATCGATTAGGCCTAGTAAATCGGGCGTTGAGTTCTTCAAAAATCAGTGTGTCGTTTCACGCAAAAAGCTGTAAATCTCTCGGCGAAAAATGCGTTCAGAGCAGAACAGGGCATGCACAAGGAAAATGCATGAATATTCCAATGGTTATGAATATGCCCTCCCTGGCACATGCATTGCATTCACCTGTTTGCAAATGGTTGGTTTCCCTATAATTACTAGAGGGGTACTTTGATGCAAAGAGAAGGAACTCAATTGCCTATGCAACGGCTCGTGATAGTAGCCGCGTTAGCTATACTAGCGTTCTATTTAATAACGGAACACAAAGCGCATCTCTACGGTGCTCTTCCGTATATTTTGCTCCTCGTGTGTCCGCTTATGCATTTGTTCATGCACGGAGGCCATAACCACGCACCATCTGCCAGTGACAAAGAAAAGGCTGAAACGAAACAAGGGCACAAGGGATGCCACTAGATATTGGACTAAACGGAAGGAAGTAACTCATGCAAGAAACTCCAGCATATGGCCTTTGGTCATTGGTTATCCTCAATTCTCTTGTTTTTATAATTTTTGCTTTTAGCTTCGCAAAGCCGCAAAGCAAGCGGGATTGGCGATCGTTTGGTGCATTTTCTGGCTTCATAGTGGCGCTTTTCGTGGAGATGTACGGTTTCCCTCTTAGTATTTATCTTCTTGCCGGATGGTTGGGGGACAGGTTCCCGAAAGTCAATTTACTCAGCCATGACAATGGGCATCTTTGGCATACCTTATTGGGTCTGAAAGGTAACCCGCACTGGGACATCCTTCATATACTCAGCAATGTCCTCATCTTCGGTGGGTTTATCCTTTTAGCGAATTCCTGGAGTGTACTTTTTAAGGCGCAGAAAGATAATACGCTAGCTTTAACAGGCCCGTATTCTCGTGTCCGTCACCCACAATACGTCGGCTTCATCGCAATCATGGCTGGATTCCTTCTCCAGTGGCCCACTATTCCAACGCTGATCATGTTTCCCATTTTGGTTTGGATGTATGTACGACTAGCAAAGAAGGAGGAAAAAGAGGTTCGAACTCAATTTGGCACGGCCTACGATGAGTATGCGGCCGCTACTCCAGCCTTCTTTCCTAAGATCGGGAATAAGACAGGAACGCGGCCTCCAAGCCAAACCGGATTTGCGCACTCTCGGTCATGAAAATCGTCTTTGGGCTTCAACAGAAGCCGTTATTCGACCGAACGTTTAACCTTCATAATGGATCCGCGCGGGTTCCACTCCCAATAGCCTACCAGTCTTAAAGATCACGTCTTTACCGGAGCACTAAGTCCCTTTATTGCGCGGAGTAATGGCTGCTTTTATCCGAACTGCCCCAGGAGTGGGTCACATTCTGTCCATTTTGCTTTTGGCCTTGGTTAGAATGCGATCACATAATTTATTATATATTGTTAATAGTTATATTATTTGATTGATTTTCATTAAAACATTCTATAGACTGCAACAATCCAAAAACGGCACAGACCTTGCCTAATGGCTCTACAGCGACCCGAAGTCGCCCGAGGGACCAAAGAGTGGAAAACGCATTTAATATCTTGATTGCCGACGATGATAGCACGGTCTATTCAGCGTCTATCAAACCGTTTATGCGCGACATACCCGAAGCCAAGATCTATTCGGCGGCAACACCCGCCCTCTGCCGCCAGATGATGGCCGGGCAACAATTTCAATTCATTTTGCTCGATATCTCATTTGGCTCAAACGACTTGTCCGGATTTGCCCTGCTAACCGAATTTCGCCAAGCGCAGCCAAATTCTAAAATCATCATGCTTTCGACCCACGACGACCACCTCACCATGATGAATTGTATGAGTGCAGGCGCCACGGACTTCATCTCAAAACGCGACATAGATATCTCACACATCGCAAAGATTATTCGAGGATTCATACAGTCGCAAGGTCAGGAAAGGCACGACGAAGCCACGGGCCTCCGACTGGCCGAAATGGTTGGGGCGCGGTTCGCATCCGACAGCATGCGCCGTGTCTTCGCACTGGCCGCTCTGGCGCAAAGAAGTCGAGGAACTCCAGTACTAATCACAGGCGAGACCGGCGTTGGCAAAGACGTCGTAGCGAACGCGATAGCATCGGTCGACATGAAACGACCACTTGTCAGCGTGGACTGCGGAGCAATCGCCGAATCAGTTGCGGAGAGCGAGCTTTTCGGCCATGAGCGCGGCTCTTTTACTGGGGCTGACCGGACCACACTTGGTAAATTCCGCGCCGCTCAAGGTGGCGACCTATTTCTTGATGAGATCGGCAATCTAAAACGTTCAATCCAAGAAAAGCTTCTGCGGGCGATCCAAAACAAGGAAGTCACTCCCGTAGGCGGCAAGGCGGTCAAAGTAGACGCGCGGGTCATTGCGGCAACGAACGAAGACCTCGAGAAACAATCCACGATCGGCAACTTTCGCAAGGACCTTTTGGAGCGGCTAAAGGGAATCGTAATACATATTCCACCCCTCAGAGACCGCCCAGAAGATATCGCCGTCATTGCCAATGGGGTTATCGCGTCATCAGATAAACCAACGCTTGTAATTGCCCCAGCCTGCATGTCGCTGTTAACCGCTTACTCATGGCCAGGAAATGTTCGTGAATTAGAGCACGTAGTCAATGCCATGGTATCCGCCGCTGCAAATAGCCCAATTACAGTTCGCCAATTGCCTCAGCAATTTATGCGAGCACTCTCGAATGAGATGCAGCGTCAGACCGGCACTCTCCCCATCGAGGGTCCGTCCCTCCGAATTGAGATTCCATTAGACACTGAGTTACTAGTAGCCGAAAACCACTTTCTAAAGGCGTTCCTTGAAGCCCGTCAGCAACAATTGAGGGTTAAGCCATCATCTGTAGAACTGGCTGAGAAATTGAATATTTCGAGAACCACCTTGCGGAAATACGTAAAACGCCTTGGCTTAGCGGAACCTGGAGCCGAGGCATGATAACCCCTCTATACAATTCAAGGGCGTCTGCACTTCGGGTCGCAATTTTAGCAGGACTACTCCTTGCAGGCGCCATACTTGCGATGTCGAACAACTTTTTAGTCGTAGCACTTGGTATCTTGATGATTGGCGCTATGTACGCCCACGCAGTTGAACTTCAACACCAGTGCCTGCATTACTCCGCCTTCAAATCCCGAAGAACAAACAAAACTATCGGAATCTTGCTCGGCTTACCGACTTTGACATCCTTTCATGCCTATCGAAGGTCCCATCTTGAGCATCATCGCAACCTGGGGACATCGGCTGATACACCATTCTTTACCTACCAATTCTTAACGAACCGCTCCTTCGGCTCGTTCACGTATGACTTGCTTGGCATTTCGCATCTCAAAGCTTCCTTGTCGGCCATTTTCGGAAATGGCGATGCCCGCCTTATCTCGATCCCAGTAGGCGATGACTCAGGCACCATTTCAGAGCGATTCGATTACGGATTGATGGGATTCATGGTTGTTTGCGCGGGATTGGTATCGATCGCTTTCGGGCCTGCGATAGTTTTAAAACTGTGGGTCCTGCCATTATTGTTGGTGGCTCAGCCGATCCACTTTTTTGTGGAGCTGCCCGAGCACATAGGCTGCGACTCTGGAACCACCGACGTGTTCCGGAGCACTCGGACAATCGTTGGTTCGAGATTCTCCCACTGGTTTACGAACTTCAATAACTTTCATACTGAACATCATTTAGAACCCGCTCTAAGTATGGATCAAATGCCCGATGTGTATAAACAGATTCAAAGCCAACATAAGCACTTGGTTCCCACTTATTGGCAATTCTACCGATCATTGTATAGATCGGTAATAGCTCAGTCATTCTTGCCGAACCCTGGCGATCCTACGAGGAGACACGCATGATAGCTACTTTAGGACAGGGTTTTCTGCTGGGGCTTGCCTACGCCATGCCCATTGGTGCGCAAAACCTCTATGTCATTAACTCGGCGTCCCGTGGCAATATGGATAACGCCATGCGCACCGCTCTGATTTTTGCCCTCATGGATATCACTCTCGGTATCGCGTGCATTCTGGGCGTCGGCCATCTCATTCAAACGCATGCCGTTCTGCGCCTTTTAATCGGGTCCCTTGGCTCGGGATTCTTGTTATTTATTGGCTACGGACTTCTTCGCAAATCCACCCCTGCCGCCGTTTCGGCAAAACCTTCTATGGTAGGATCACTATGGAAAGCAGCTTTTCTGCTGACCTGGTGTAATCCACACGCACTCATCGACGGCTCAGTCTTACTTGGCGGCTACCAGTCCGCCCTGTCAGCGGCAGAAGTGACATTATTTGCAGGTGGCCTGGCGCTCGCCTCGTCGACCTGGTTTATCTCCCTATCGACGGTCGTTAATCGTTTCAAAACTTCAATCACCCCCAATGCCATGACGATTATCAATCGGATATGTGGCGGCGCAATGGTGTTATTTGGGATTCGTTTGGCCTTTACCATGGTAGTGGGGTAAAAATGAATTGGCTATTTTTCAGACTCTTTTTGACAATGGCAGTCTTGGGTACCTACGGTCAGGTATTCGCGCAACCAAAGTCCATCAAGGTAGCCGTCCTTGAGAATTTGAAATTCGAAAAGCTCTCTACAGACAAATATGCCAACGACTATATGGATGGTCTGCTGACCGCAGTCGATGCCGCCAAATTAGACGGCTACAATATCGAAATCCAAACTTTCTTCTACGACAAGGAGCCGCTTTCGATTCTGAAAAAGGTTCCTGACGTCAAGGCTTGGAATCCCGATATCATTATTGGTCCGAGATCGTCATCACTCTTTTTAATGCTCAAAGATCAGTTCAGCGACATATTGGTGCTATCTCCATTCGCGACGGCAACTGAGGTCTCGTCGATGCCAGACAATTTCTATAGCATGACGCTTCCTAACGAATATTTTACTCAGGCCGTCGTCAATATTGTTCGAGACCGGTTCCCGAAGAGTGCCGTAGCTCCCATCGGCGAGGTTGACTGCAAGAACTGCACTGACTTTATTACAGCATTCACTGACGCAGCTGAGACTTCCAATCTGATCGTTAGGCCACCCACAACATTTCTTAACAAGAATGCCGAGTCTGCGGCGCCAGACGAACTCCTTGCGAATTACAAAAAGGGCGACGTAATTCTTCTACCCAACACGTCTTACACATCAGGCACACTTGTTGGTCGTATATCCGACTATCTTAAAGACAACTCCATCGTATTTGTTGGCGGCGACGGATGGGGAGACTGGACATCAAGCTACGTGGGTAAAGTAAAATCATCGTTCACTTATTCGGCATACCGGGCCACGCCATGGTCACTTGATGCAACGGATGCTCGTGCAAAACAATTCCGGGACGAATTCAAGAAATATCGAAAAGCAGAACCTAGTGGAGCAGTTTCTCTGCTCTCGTACTCCACTCTTGCAGCGGCCTTAAAGGCGCTCGCCCATAATAATCACGCCTCTACATCGACATCTATGCGAATCCAGATCCTTGAAGCCTTTAAAGTTGCACGTCGCCAAGACAAAAATTATGATCGACCAATAAAATATGCTGTTTATAAAGTAAATCAATCCGGCGAGCGCTTCGATGGCGAAGTATCGGCGTTGAATAGGAGCGAAAAATGACTCAAAGCAAAACCATTCTTGTATCCGGCGCCACTGGCGGTATTGGACACGCCCTGTGCACAAAGCTTGCCCAGTCAGGTCATTCTTTAGTTCTCGCCGCTCGGGATGAGAAGAAGCTAAAGAGCCTAGCTAGCGAACTAGGGACCATTGGCTCTGGCAAATTTATGAGTGTTTCAGTTGATATGTCCAATGACAACTCAGTTGGCGAATTTGGCAGGTTCTTGACCAGCAACAAGGTTGAACTAGACGGGGCAGTAATAATGCCTCCACAAATTCCTCCAACCAACGAATGCCTTCCGGCAAGCTCGACCTGGCGGGAAATATTTCAAAGCAGCTTTGTTGGCCCTTTGGAATTGCTAAAAGTAGCCATCGGCTCTATGCGTCCCGAACCAGCAAATGGCCGACGCGCAAAGATTGTCATAATTTCCGGGATCTCATCAGCCCAGGTGCTCGGCCACTATGCCACGAGCAATGTTCTTAGATGTGCTTGGCTTGCAGAAGCGAAGACTCTTGCATTCGCACTAGGCGATCGTGGAATCCACGTTAACACGCTTTCGCTGGGTGGAACTCTCACCCCAGTTTATACGACATCGCTTGAAAAGCGCGCGGCCAATTCAGGTATGGACTTTGCTCAAAAGCTTGCAGAAGAAACTTCAAACGTCCCGTTAAAGAAGTACGGGAAACCCGAAGAAGTTGCTATGGCGGTTGAGGGCTTACTGTCCTCCTTTTCAGATCATATGACCGGCGTTAATATTATGCATGACGGCGGATTCACGAGATCATATTGATGACGGACAATCACCTCCCATCTCTAGAACGGCTCATACGCGCAAAGATTCAACGCCGGATCATTGCTGCGATGGCTTTGCTTTTTGCTGGCGCGATCATCGTCACGGTCCTTGAAACCGCTCTTTCTTACTCAGACCTCGTTGCGCGCTTAGATCGTCGAGCAGACACTTTACAAGATCTCATCATCAGCGAAGTTCTCGTAAACAATCAGGAAGCAACTGATCATATTCTCGCCGATGCCAATCGCGCGACGCCCGACCAATCGGTTCGTTGGATCACGCCCGCTGATTTTAAGGGTAAGGCTGTCACCCCTGGCATCGGCTGGCAATTTCCTGGAACATGGGCTTTCTCCCGTCCACTGAAGCGTCTTGGAGATCAAGACTTCGGGATTTTTATTTTTAGCGGAAACTTTTTCACATCAGGCGGTCTCCTCAATACCCTCACGCACCGCTTGGCGTTTACCGTGGCGATTTGCGTTTTAATGGCAATATTGCTTTTCCCAATTGCCAGTAAAACGCCGAAAGACTTGATCTTGGAGCCGGTCCAATATCTTTTGGCACTGATTCGCGACGATTCCGACAAGAAACTGCCACCTCCCGCATTTGCGGAGATCAAATCAATTCAAGATGATTTTGTCTTGCTGATGAGTGACCGCCGGAAGTTAGAATCACAGCGACTTGAAACTGCGCAACTGCGAACCGTGACTCGCACCGCTCAGATGTTGGCTCATGATATACGCCGCCCTTTTAGCTTGTTGAAGGCTACCCTCGATGGGCTTACCCAAACGAATACTCCCGGGGCCATTCAGGAACTCATAAGCGAGACTGTTCCTGGGGTTAAAAAGTCCCTTGAACATCTCGACGGCGTTATTGGAGAACTGACGAATGTCGGTTCATCAACGCCCGCAGAAAAGGCAGTTTTCACGATTTCGGACGCAATAATAGGAGGCGTTGCCACCACCGCGCCTCACGAAGAAAGCTCAGGGCGACTAGTGCTCAAATTACATTCCAGTGCAAAGATCCTTGGCGTTCAAAATCAAATTGAACGCGTCATCGCAAATATCCTGTCCAACGCGCTCCAAGCAATGGGGTCCGACGATCGAATTGAAATTGTCGCCTTCGAAGAATCGGATGGCACCGCTGTAGTGACGATCACCAATACTGGATCGTATATTCCGCCTGAAGACCGTGAGAACATTTTCAAACTCTTCTTCACCACTGGCAAACCCGATGGCACCGGACTAGGACTCGCAATCTGTCGGCATATTATTGACGACCATAACGGATCAATCACTGTACAATCAAACAGTGACGAAGGGACCCGTTTCACGATCCTGCTTCCTATCTACGCCAATGGTTCCAACCCCGACCTGCTGATTACCTGATTTCTGACCGCAACCCTCAATTAGCCCCGAAGTTCAGTCACTGATTTTAGTAAACTCTTGCCCACAAAGCTGGAGGTATGTATCCTATTTCCTGGGACATTTTTTCTCCAGGGCCATATGGAGTCGGTCATGACAATCTAGGTTTCGGTACGCGCTATATTCGACGTGGTAAAGGACATTTACTCTGGACGCAAAACTCCTCTTTGCATTGCAGGCGCCCCATGCATTTTAGGGCCTCTGACATCGGAGGTATAAGGAAAAAATCCTAATGTATACATCATCAATTGTAAAAACCGAGCAAGTTTTCGGAGTTAGCAAAGACCCTGTCTTAAGTTATGTTGAACGAACTGATGTTGACGGAATGTTTCTGGAGGCGATGGCTACTGACAAGCAGGTCATTGTTTACGGAGCTTCTAAACAGGGAAAAACGTCGCTTGTCGAAAAGCATCTTCCGTACAAGAAAAACATCTTGGTCAGTTTGACCCCTAAATTTCGATTGGTTGACATCTACCGATCGATTTTATACGCGCTCGACGTAGAACTCTCAATCGAAATAACCAAAACATCGGCGTCAACCAGCGAGATCAACGGTTCCGTAAAAGCAAAAGCTACGTTGCCAATATTTGGAGGATTGGAAGGTTCAGGCGGAGCGAAAGGCACCCACGAGGAACAAGTCATTAATAGGTCGACTCCCATAGAAATCAATCTTGAGCTTCCAAACGACGTCGCAACTATTCTTAAAAAAACTGGCACGAAGAAAGTAATAATTCTTGAGAACTTCCACTACCTTGATGAAGAAATTCAAAAACAGTTTTCATTTGATCTACGGTCTTTTCAAGAACTTGGGATTCGATTTGTGATTTTAGGAGTTTGGCGAGAAAAAAACAGGCTGATTCAGTTTAATGGGGATCTCCTTGATAGATTGGTCGAAGTACCAGTTGAACCTTGGGCAAAGAGTGATTTTCAAAGAGCTGTAGAAAATGGATCCATATACTTAAATGTCCAATTTTCAGCTGAATTGGTCGAAAAAATATTCAGCAGTGCGTTTGACAGCATAGGTGTGGTTCAAGAGCTTTTGAAGGCTGTTTGCTTGTGTGCTCATGTTAAAGAAACGCAAAAATGCACTCTTCAAATTACCGACCATAATCTTTTGGAAAATGCAATTAAAGAAAAGGTTCAGTACTATTCTGCTCGCCATGTTCGTGCCTTGGAGGCCATTGCTGAAGGAAGAAAAACCACCAACAATCCAAAGTCGGATAATCCAAAAGACATGCCGCTCTACCTCCCTTACTATACTGTAAAAGCGTTTCTAGATTTCAAATTCGATGATGTTGTGGCCGGCATCAAAAGGAATACGCTGGAGGAGAAGATCAAGGAGCATCATCACAGAGCCGACAGCGTTCGGGCCGGCGATATGAGTAACCTATTGTACAACTTTGCAAGGTTACAGAGCGAGAAATCAATTTCCCCGCCAATATTTGATTATGATAAGACAACTAAAACAATTCGCGTGATTGACTCTACCTTTTACTTCTTCTTGCGCAATGCTAACCTTAAGGAAGTTTTGGCAGCAATTCCTGATCCAACGCAATTATGATGATTAGAAATCGACTTTTTCTATGAAACATTCATCGACCCAACTACTGAAAGCGCGAGATTCAATTATTTCACGTTCTACTCTCGATCGGCGCCGCTGCGCCCCTAAAGAGCGACAAGCCCCCTAAGGTCCGCGCTCCATGAACATGAAAACAATCTTGGAGCCGATAGCAATTAACGTTGCGGCAATTCCCATAAATCGTAGAAAGATCGCGCGGCTATTCCGACCATCGACTCGCAAGACGATCATGAGCTTAAAGTCGTCACTTTTTTTGATTTGATTCGATTGAGTCATTTCGAGTTCCTCCCTTTGCTGGTTAACCGGCCAATTACTATTCAAGGTGGCTTTCTGAATACGTTTCATTGCGCCCTTGCTCCTTTGTTGGTGGTTTGAGGCCGACGAGGCGACCTCTCTCACCCAAGTCAGGAGAGGTTGCGAGCGGCCGCTGGGACGACTGGCCAAGGTTTCGTTGAATCAAAGATGCTCGGCAGATAATGCAGTACTGGTGGAGACACGGTCATGCACATGAGAACGCGAAAGAGGAATTGAATTGAGGAGCAGCTGCACCGAAACAAAGGAGTATGGGCCCATGGGCGTAGCACTGAAAGACACTGCAGGTAGCCGGTTACCAAGCAGACTGAGAATTGAATCAATTGCGGATTCTTATTGTCGACGCGTCTGAATCGGTCAAGGCGGTCCTCGTGAGAAATAGAACTCTGAATTTTCGCCACATTTATCCCACTAAGGTTTGGTGAACTGCAGGACAAAACTTCATTCTTCCGTGTCCAGCCATATCGTAAGTAAGCCGCTGGTCGCCAAAATAACCCGTATTTCCAACACCTTAAATCTTTCTTGTTAAGAAATATTGCTTTGTTCCGAATATAGTTGCATACTACAACTAGTAGTGAGGTTAAGATGAATGCGGAACATCGAGAGACGTTAAAACTTGTTACACACTTAGCAAAGGCTTTGCGCTGTTGGCAGCAGGACGACCTATTTTGTGAGGGACTTACATTTGGCCAATTCACGATATTGGATCTAGTGGCACAAGCTAAGGAGCTCAGCCAGTCTGAATTGCAAGATCGCTTGAGTGTAGAGAAGAGTACGACGACGAGGCTCCTTGAACCCATTGTAAAAAAAGGTTTGCTGGTTAAACGGAAATCCAGTGAAGATCAAAGATCGATAATTCTCGAGCTTACGAGCAATGGAGAGAAAACTTACGAAAAAATTAACCTTTACCAGCGAAACATTTTTCAAGCATTAATGAAACAAATCCCGACGACAAAGAGGAAGGAGGTACTGGAAGGGATAGAGTTGTTTACGAAAGCCCTGGAAAACTGTTGTTTATCGAAGCCATGTTGTCCTTAAACTTTTTTTTAACACATTAGTTGTAATATACAACTTAAAAGGAGCCCTTATGAATCAATTATTTTTCCGCCTTAAGAATTTTTTTCTATCGGTCAAAACTCAAGCGATTGGAGCCATAGGAAGTCTCGGCCTCGGCCTAGCTTGTATTGCCTGCTTTGCCTGCAGTATCTCAACGCTACTAATTACTCTGGGTTTGGGATTTCTTGTCGATTGGGCGCCGCACGTTAAGGTTCCCCTTCTTGCTCTGGGATCTGTGTTAAGCGTCGTTGTGCTGCTACGGTATACGACAAGAAAAAACTCGAGACCTTCATGCTGTTAGGAGCAAATTATGGAACTATCAAAGGATGCACGTGCTACGAGGAAAATTATTTATCAACTTTGGCCGACCCTAGGGCGGCCGCCCTCGATCGATGAGCTTAGACATTTTTGTGGCAATAAATTTACCGAAAGTATAATCGAAGAACTTATGTGGGCTCCAATTGAGGGCATTCAACTGTCCAAGTGTCGAAAGGAAATTGTAACCGCTTGGCCCTTTTCAGCAAAAAATCTTGGAATACAAGTTCATATCTTGGGGTTTAAACCAATATTCGCGAGATGTGCTGTTGATGCTCTCGGTATTTCAAAAATGTTTAATAAACCGGTAGATATTATTGGGACTACTGAAAACAACGGAAAGCTGATCAATCTTAAAATCGATAAGGAAGAAATCTTGAAGGCTGATCCGTCCATTTTTGTTGCTTATCGAGATTGCAAAGACTGCGATAATATAAAGTTTTATTCGATCGAACCTGATGCGGCAGATCTCGATCCTAATTTAAAGCTAATCCCCTTGTCTAAAGCTCTAGCTAGGGGAGTTTTAGTCTTCGGAGATAGATTACAATAACAGAGTGGTTTGTGAACTTATTACCAAAGGAGGAGATGGCCATGGCCCCAGTTGTCTTGATTTACTTTGGCTCCTGCCCAAATATAGAGATTGCGCGAAATGCTCTTAACGGAGCGGGTATTTCTCATTTCGAAGAGTTTGATCAGCTTCAGCTGCTGCCCGACCATGAATACCTGTTTTATAGTTCGCCTAGCATTCTTGTGGGGACTAAACTTATCTTCGGCAGTAAACTCACGACGCCTGGATCTGCAGCGTGTTCTCTTGGGGAGCTTACGTCAAACGAACTGAGGAGACGAATAGGTATTTACTGAGTGCTAAGGGCAGGCCGAAATCCATCAAACGCGATGGACTAGGGACCTGAAGCTAAGGTGATTGTCGACGGCTGAATCGGTCAAGGTGGTTCTCGCGAGAAATAAAACGGATCATGGTAGACAATTTCGATCATGACCCTGTCTGGGTCCTCGAATAGGAAGCAATAGTATCCCTTTCTATATCCGATCTCGACTTTGCCGTCGCCGAGGATTTGCACCCCGCCCTTTCGTAAGCTAGCCTCCGTTGCATCGACAATTTCCTTCGACGGAACAGAGATTGCAAAATGGCCCAAACCAATTGCCTTACGATGGTACGCATATTGTCGATGTTTTTCTTCTACAGAGCAAAGGACGATTACTAGGCTTGAGCCATTTGTAAATCGGACATATTCATTCGCGCTGCTGTCGGCTATTGAAAATCCGAGAGGTGCCAACACTTCAAGATAGAATTTCCTAGAGATTTCAAGATTGGATACGTTAAGAGAAATATGGCTAAAAGCTGTCATTTTCGTCATCCAGTGATGCCCCCAAGGCGTTTTTATCTATCGCTAAGATCAAGATTTCATTCAAAGTACCGACTATAAGTTACTGGTAATCATATTGCAACTTGTCCCAGGGGCCTCAAAGTTTGTCAATAATACTATCGAAGATGACCCGCGAGAAGGCGTATTAATACTGTGCCGTCATTGCGGAGACTCTTTCACAATTTGCCGCGCTTGCTGGCGCGGTCAGCGCTATTGCACACCCACCTGTCAGCGAGAAGGCTATCGCCTTCGGCGCAAATCCGCAACCAAACGCTATGAGACTTCGGCAGCCGGCCGCCTTCATCACTGTGAACGACAGCGACGTTACCGCCACCGGCATCGAAATCGCATCGAACAAGAAAATACCGTGACGCATCCGTCTTCCGATTTGCGATCCACTGACTTACAAATGACAACAACAAAAGAAGTGACTCTGGCCTACAGTGCGTTGCCTACCCATGATTACGGTGCAACGACTTGTCAACGCTGCCATCTAGTGCTCGAAACATTTTTTTGGAATGAGGTGGATTTTGTCAAAGCTGCAAGGGACAAGCGGCGTCTCGTCCCAAAATAGCCTGTGCAGCGTTTACAACTACAAGGTCGAGCTGACCACCTTGCCAGCGGACTCTCCTTATCGCGTAATCGGCGGCGATTGTATCGATTTCCTCCTAGCAAATCGCCTCCTGCGAGCCCTTTCAGTCCGCGGTCTGGCATCACACTCAATTCGATCATATGCTTATGACCTCATGTACATTTTGCGATGGCTGAAGGGTGCCAAGCTTTACTTAGAGAGTCTCAAGGGTGCCGACATCATCGAGTTTATCGCTGCGCAACGCGCAAGCTCAGCGCGCCCTAGAAGCATCAATCGACGACTTGTTACTTGCAACGTATTTTATCGCTTCGGATTTAATAAAGATATCCCCGGATCCCCAGGCATGAGCAGCGCTGTCCCTTATTATCGAGGGCGAGGCTACGAGCAGCTCGGACTATTCGTACGCAGGCGTCCCACTGGAATCCATATTAAAGTTAAGGTGCCGAGAACCCTTATCGAACCTCTTACTCCAGAAGCTGTTGCCGCATTTTTTAAGACGATGTCGCGCTACCGTGACCTTGCGATAGTGACTCTGATGCTACTCAGCGGGCTCCGGTCCTGCGAAATTCTATCGCTACGGACCTCGGATATTGACCTCCCGAATCGAGAGGCAAGACTTCGAGGCAAAGGCGGCAAGGAGCGGGTGATACCACTTTCAGATCACGCTATCGCTATCTTGAAAAAGTATCTTCGCTTAGAACGCCCTGTTAACGTCGACTCCACACTTTTTCTGATCCTGCAAGGTAATCGTCGCGGTCTACCCATGACGCCAGCCGGACTGCGCAGTTTATTTCGGCATCGTCGCAAAAACCACAAATTATCTCAAGCAAATGCCCACCGCTTCCGGCATACATTTGGCACTGACATGGCAAGATCCGGCGTCCAACTGCCGGTAATACAGCGCATGATGGGACATGCCGACGCCGCGACAACCTTGCAATATATTGAACTCTCAATGGCAGATATCGCCGACGATTACTACAAGGCGATGGAGAAGCTGAAGAAACGCTATGACCATCCTGAATGATTTGGTTGAACCACTCAAATCGTATAGCGATGCAAGATTGCCTCATTGGACGAAAGAAACACGGCAAAGCGTGCTCTATGTTCTTGTGGCTTTTCATCGATGGCTCGATCGGAAGCAAGTACCGCTTGAAATTTTGACGCGCGACGACATTTTTAGTCACGTCGCCAAACCAAGAGGACGTCCTGCTGCGCCGGCCTATCAAGCCATCAACCTTGGCATTATTCGCCGCTATTTCAGTTGGCTTCGCCAAAATGGTCACGACGTTATTGATGTGACAACGCTATGGCCTGGAGCTACAGCGGAAATGTGTCGCGCTACTGATCACCTGCCGCAAACGGTACGGGATTATTGCGACGCGAAGGCGGCGCGGTGGCAACAAAAGACCATCGTCGAGACAAAGTACCTGCTCACAGCGTTTCACAATTGACTTGAAACGCACGATTTGAACTTGGAACAATTAACACGTACCGACGTCGAACTTTACGTAAGTCGGGCAAAAGGCGGCTTAAGGAAAATAGCCTCTCAAAGGATCCGCATTCGGCATATTCGGCGCTACCTTGCGTGGCTTCATTGGGAAGGGCATAGTAAGCTTGATCCGTTGATGCTGTGGCCTGATACTTACTTTCTGATGCGGCATCGCCTGCCTTCACCAATCGTCAGGCGATTCCTAAACGACAAGCGTTTTTGCTGGAAGCCTTCGTCGACGGCGAGGTATCAGCGCGTCCTATGCCATTTCTGTGACTTCATGGACAATAAATCAATTCCCCTTAAAAAAGTTTCCGTGGCGCATATGCGCGAATTTGAAACCCATCTTTTGCAACGAAATTATCAATCACGCTTTCGTTACAAAGCTAACAATTGCCTGCGATATTTCCTCCAATGGCTCAACGACGTTGAGAATATTCACGTCGAGGGGATTGAAGCACTGCCGGACCTCAAACCTCCGTGTGATTCTTATGAGAGCAGGCTTCCGCTGTGGGCGAAAAAGTTTTTAATTGTCACCGGAACAAATTCCAAAGCAAAAACTCAAAGCAACTACAAAAGCGCTATCTCCCATTTGCACCGCTTCCTTGATAAGCGCGGGATTGAAGTCAAAAATGTGGATCGTCCAGACATTGAGGACTGGCTGAAATATTTGAAAGACATTAGGATCAGTCCGAGCTGGCGCCGCAGCATTGTCTTCAAGTCACGTGTCTACCTCCGCTGGCTTAAAGAGCGCCGACACCTACGGAGAGATCCGGAGCATCTCTTGCGCTCCGCTGATTTACCGCGACTACCAATCTATCTACCCAAGCCTCTACCAGCTGATCTTGATTCCATAATATACAAACGCCTTCAGCAGACGAGCGCCCCCTATTATCTCGCTCTCATGCTAATGCGGCTAACTGGCATTCGACTCGGAGAACTTCTCGCGCTCCCATATGACTGCGTGCAAAAAGATCATGGTAATCATCATCTCCTCAAAGTGCCGCTAGGAAAGCTCGAAAACGAGCGATTAGTACCGATGAACGATGAAGGTGTGGCTGTGATCGACCGTCTACGAGAACATGCCCGCGTGAGCTGGCGAAAAGCTCGCCGTCGCGGAGATCCAGAGTTTTTACTCTACACCGCAAAAGGCCAACGCCCACCGCCCTTGGTAATTCGCATCGCTTTGCACGAGATTTGCGCTGGCCTGAATTCGCTGGATCCCATCACTATTCATCGGTTTCGGCATACCTATGCAACCGCGCTTCTCAACGGTGGCATGAGCCTCGTCAGCGTCATGAAACTTCTGGGTCATCGATCCATACGAATGACGTTGCTTTATGCGGCTGTGGCTCCTGAGACAATTCGAGATGAATATTTTGCGGCCTTGGCGAAGCTAGATAGCAAGTATCAACTTCGAAAACTCTCAGAGTCAACCAAGGATGACAGTGACCCCCTTGAATCGCTTTCCGACGTAATCGCGTGGGTTAAAAATGCAACATCCGGAAAAGATCATCAAAGAAAAATTAAACTGCTGATTAAACGGCTGCGCCGAATCAAAGACGAAGTCGCAAGTATAACAACGCCAGAATAATCCTGGCATCGTAGGAGCACTTATGCAAGAACCCGAAGGCAAAAACCTATACATTTTTGATCAACAGACTGCGGATCGATTTAGTGCGCTAATCGACATACTCCTCACCACATTCCAGGAAATCCTCGAAGCTCGGAGAGTAATGCTCCCAGACGATCATGATATTGGCATCGCTGAAATGACATTCTACGAATGCCATGCCTCACAATTTGATCGACCAGAGACTAAATTAAGCGACGATCTCGACGAAATATTTTGAGCCCTAGTCAAAAAAAGCCGGATGCCGGGACTCGACATCAATTGGACGTCAAACGCTCCTCGATAATCCGTGTCAATTGGCCAGATAATCGCAAACGCCGTCAGGCCATAGAGGGAGGCGAGAAATGTTACGAATCGCCTGAGCATTTTGACGACGCTGCAACGATCGCCCGACGCGAAATAGTCCCTGGTAGAGATAGCGATACTTTCGGACTTTGAATACAAGTTCCGCAATGGATGCTGCTTCACGTTTCCCAGTGACCCTACCATGCTCGTTTTCCGTGCCGCTACCAGCTTACACCATCCCTTAACCGCCTGCGCACAAGGATCGCGCCTCCGCTAAACTGCTTCACGCCCTTGTTTTATTGCTCCGGCTGAGTCTGGCTCGCTGTCCACTGTTTTGACCTCACCCTTTTCAATTTCTAGCGAGAAAAGGGCTTCGGCCCAAAACCACAAACAAGCATGGAGATTCACAATGGAAACCACGAACAGCAACACAAGCAACGCAACTTTCATCAACCCAACCAGTGTCCGCGTCAGCAAAGACGGCCGCTACCTGATTATCGCCCTTCCGGGCAACCAGGTACTTCGTAAACCGCTCAACTACTTCAGAGCGATCCTAAACAATGCAGCCACCGCACTCGAAAACAATGCCGTCGGCTAATCGGGAAGGGCCACATCGGCCCTTTCTTTTCAAACCAAAAGGAGAATTCTAAAATGAACGATATCACCAATGCTCTGACACGAATCGCTATAAGCCAGTCGATACCATTTTGCTACGGTTGCTATACAAGAGCGCCATCCGGACAATGCACCAGTTGCCTTGCCGATGACCTAATGTTTGAGCTGCCCGGGGTAGCCGTCGAATACGGCACGGACTGGATGCTTCGCCAAATCCTCCAGGAGCACCTAACATATGCAAATACGCTCGAAGCCTTTGAGCAGTCCGTTGCAGAATTCTACCCGGAAACTGTTAAAATCGGATGGATCGAATATGACACCGTCAGCGCTCTGAAGGAGCTAGACCCTGTCTCCTGGAATATGGCCCACAGTGAATGGATCGACACCGAAATTTGCGATGGAAATCTCATTACTTACGACAACGGATTAAACCACTATTGGGTTTCCGACCTGGAGCAGTTTATCGAGGATTTTGGCCAAGATCGAAACCGCTTTTAGCTAATTTCCGCTAAAAAGCTGCGCTTGGACAATACCAAGCGCAGCTCGTGTTTGCCGCTCTAAATTGTCACTTTTCCTTCAAGCAACATGCCAAAAAATTCATCCCTTGTTAGGCCTTGTTTTGACTTCGAAAGCTTTTGGTAAAGGATCTCTATGCGCTCCTTGTTTGTCAGGAGCCGTGCACCGATCTCTTCCAAATTGTCTGCACTTAGCAATTCCAGGCTGGCGCGAATCAAGTCGTCAGCCTTAACCTTTCGTCCAGGTCGGTCTCTATTCGCATGGCCCAGCAACTGTTCGAGCTTGAACCTGGTTCCTTGACCAATTCTAATTACTACTTTGGCGCACTTGTCCCCTCTCGAACGCTCACCTTTAGTTCTCGAGTTTGTCCTTTTTCCGATGTCTTCCTGTAACTGCATTTTTTGCTCCTATAAAAATTGAAATCGTTTACCGTGCCAAAACGACCGTTTTCGCAGGGAGCAGCAGAATTTCTTTTTTTGAGACTTCCAAATAGAGGTGGGCCAAAGTGGGCCAAATTTCATACATAAAGATACTTATCAATACCAGCCATGAGCAGATCTAATCAGTGACATTCAGTTGCAAATACCTAAAAATACTAACTTGTACTTTCCTGTACTAAACCATATAGTACCTCCTGTGGCATGGGCGGCATGGGTGGAATGATGTAGGAATTTCCCTACCATTCCGAGAGTTGCGGCCCTCGAAATCCCAACTGGGACGATTTGCTGGGACGAATCACGGATCGAACCCAGTTCTGACCTCAAAA
>JBFWNG010000018.1:0-65454 GCA_050251195.1 Oligoflexales bacterium | reverse complement strand
TGACTCGGCTTTGTGCAGCAATTATACGTTGTATATAATACACCTCCTTCGCGGGGTTTGTTGGCCAACCGTTAAGGTTGCCCCAACAGAAAAATTTTCGAAATTTATTTTTTTTTTTTTTTTTTTTTTTTTTATGCCGAAGGTGTCTCTTTTCTGCTGATATTGGGTTTGTGGTTTTTATCCTCGCAGTGGTATTTACAATTCGGATACTCGCTGCATCTCCAATCAACCTCAGCATAACCGTTCCAGGGGAGCAACGTTCCTGTGTGGCACGATGGACAAATGACGTTCTCTACGCTCGGGATCCACGGAAGGCCGCGCTCGTCGGGAAGAGTGGCTGAATGGCTAATATCTCTGCAGCCCCAAAAGTATCGTCCTCGGTAACCCGCGCGCCTAATGAAAATGTCATTGCATTGGGTGCAAACTGGAATTCGAACGTTCCTATATCTGCTATGACTCTGTCGAATAAGCTTGATCAACTCGTCAAATGAAAACATGTTTTTCCCGTTATTGTTAATGATTATGGCAAGCAGGGAGTCTTCCACAGAAGACTCAGTTCAAATTTGGTGATCCCCCATTCTGGGAAGGACTGGAAGAAGCTGAACCCTTACTCTTCTTCTTCTTCTTCTTCTTCTTCTTCTTCGGACTTTTGCTGAAGTCGGAACTTCTTTGGACGACGTCCCCCTGGAGCTCATTCATTCTCTTGATGTGAGCGGTTTCCTCTTTTGTCGGAAGTATGTTTCCGTGTCTCGCAAAGTCCATGAGGTGCTTCTGAACGTAAACGATATGGGCTATACATTCACGCAACGATGCATGTGGATAGATCCCCAATTCGTGATGGGTTTCTGCGATGGAATTCAGCTTCGATAGCAGTTCCTTCAGTTGGCAACCACCGGATAGTGCGACATATCTTCTCAAAATCATCTGCTTTTCCACTAGGGCGCTTGGGCGTTTAGCCGCATAACGCGCTACCACTACCATTTCTTTAAATGAGAATCTTTTCATTGTTACTCCAAAGTTGTTTGTTCGCGCTGCAGCTATGACAGCTCATAGGAAGAAAAAGTATCTAGGGACTGGCGAGATGTCTCCTAGAGTACAAATAATTCTCGTGGATCGGAAAATTCCGTGGCGACCTATTTAGTCGTTAGGATGTCTGAAACGTATCGTGACGTGATCGTGATCTCCCTAAATCCGTGGCGAAGTCGCAGGTATTTTGTTGTGAAGTCTGCAATGTCTACAGCAATTTCCTTCTTGCTATAGAGATTCTTTCTGGAGTCAGGGACAAATTTGATCTGCTTGGAGATGCTTTCAAAAAGGCTAATTACGCTCGCATCTAAAGCAGGACGGTTGAACCATTCTCGACCCTGACGTTTTGCATTTGAGCCGACGACAGTCTGAAGGATATCATTTATCTGTCCAGGTGCTACCTTCTTCTTTGATTCCGAATCGCTTGCTTTGATCAAAAACGAGTAAGAACTAATAAATTGCTTGTAGTATTGTTCACCAAATTTACCAAACATAGATGTGACGGTTTGCATGCGTGTCCATGCCTCCTCAAAATCCTTGTCGGCTCTGGTTTCGGAAAAAATGTGGAGACTGATTTCTGCTTCGCACATTTGTTGAAATATTGGGGTGAATGTTGGCATGGAAGTTACATATTTTTTGAAACGAGTTGCTTCTTTGCTTGAAAAATTCGGTAAGGATTCGGCCCACTTTGAAACGGACCTTCTCACCCCCAGCGCCGCCATTTTTGGTGTGAAATTAAATTCTATAAGCCCCTGGTCTGGGCCACTGGAGCCGAATTCGGCTATCATGCGGAGGACTTGTTTGCGATCGCCGAAATACTTCAACAAGATATCTAGTAGATATTCATCTTCAGGTGTTCCTTGGATATCTGTTTTGTTTTTTCTTTTTCGCATTTATCTGTCAAGCGAGGCTTAATTTACATACAAATTCTAGTCCACCATTGTACTTGAAAAACTAACGACATCCAATCGAACTTTTTGTGTTGATGCAATTGAAAGAGGGCTATTGCGGCTGCAGAACGGTTAGACTGTTCGGGAAGGCAAGGGGCTGGGCCACACTGTTTGGACGCGGTATAAGGCCTTTTAGGACGTCGACATTCATCGGACGCGTTCATTTTGAGCTGTGAAAAGCGTAGTTTGCAAAATTATGGGTACTTAAGATTGCGTCTCTAAGGCGACATCGTCACCTAGCGCAGTTCGGTGCTTCCTTTGAAGCTTTGTGAAGTGGTAGCCCCGCTGATAATGCGTTTTACTTAGGTGTAAAGGAGCCTTTGTATGTAGAACTTGAAAAGGGAGGAACGTCGTGGAGGAAGATATCAGTGCTGACGTAATGATGAGGATAAATCTGTTAGCGAAGAAGTATCGATCTGTCAAATCGCTTTCAAAGAAAGTTGATATCGCAATGACCATCGCGATGCAGGCTGTTGCAAATGTAACACCTAGGACTAAAGCCAGCGTGCTTTACGATCTTATTCGTGACATGGAGAAGAGAGTTGTTACTGGGCATGATGATGTCGATTGAGGTTGCTCTCCGCCGGGGAAGGTCATGCAAAGCAACCGACTCAGTCTACTCCTTAGTACCTTCTAACCTAAACATATTTTACTTCTTTAGGCTCTTAACAGCTTTTAGTTTCTTGTCAGTACTACGTTTGGTTACCTGAAGTGAAGTAGTATCTATTTCAATAATACCATCATCTGTTACAGCTACAAGGCTATCACCTGAGACAGAAGCAGACATGGAAGTCGAAATTACCTCATCTGAGATCAGCTCACTTACTCCTGTAGTTGGGTCTAGCACAACAATCTTATCGAAACTACGAGCGAAGAGTTTACCATTGGCTTGGAAGTATTCCTTATAGTACTCATCAATCTGTACCGCAGGTAATTCAGTAGGGTAGATCTGTTTCAGTTTCATTTGGGTTGAGTCTAAGGCATAGCCGATGTCACCTACTTGGAATATCTCTGGAATTACGTATTGAACTACATCTGGAAACTTGTCAGAGGCATAAGTGCCATTACTGTAGGTTCTGTGTTCGTTATCCCACACACCACCATTTTCTATTCCGTAGTAAATATCAGGTCTAGCGAAGTAGTAGATTGTCTCGTCAATTACACCGTAAACTTCTTCGGCATTAATAAGCTTACCATCTACCCGTATTCCAGCATCTGATTTGGTTATTACAGATCCGTTATTCATAAGAGTGAAGTCATATACAGACTCTTCAAGAATTACTTTGACATTCCCTTTGATATCAATGCTCTTTAACTGCGTTTCATCTTCACTTGTGGTAATGTAGTATAAATTACCTTCTGAATCTAATTTCACATACCCTTCGTCTATAGGAACACTCAATGCTTCTGGGTCAGCACAGGATGCTTCTCCACCTTCTACTGGAACAGCGAACAGCCAACAATATTCATCTGTGTCTTCCAATCTTATGGCTTCAGACAAGCCAATTAATAGGTAGTCCCCTACGACTTCAGTCAGAAACACTTTAACGTCTAGATCCTTGAAAATTGCTGTAGTAACACCTTCTTCATTTACAGCTACTGCAGGACCACTTGGCATTTTACCGATTAAGGCTAATGAGGATCCATCGTCTTCTATGCCTATCGCTATTGAATCTTCTGGAATACTAATGGCTATTGTTCCTGATACGATGGTCTCACCTTCTTCATTTGTTGTAGTAGTAACTTCTGTGTCCGTCTCAATACCATCTCTGCTGTTCTTACTTTCGTTCTTCTTGCCACAAGCCAAAACAAGCATCATTAAAAGCAGATATTTCATAGTGTCCTCTTTCTACTTTCTTTACTTGGCCCTGACTTTCTTGATCGAGATTTCGTACAGGCCTGTATGTATCTCCGTCTTCTCTAGTATCGAGCCTATTATTGATTGAGGATCTTCTTCTCCAAAGAGGAGGTGGTGTATCGAGCAGTTAAAAAATTGACTGATTTTTTTGAGGTGTCCCGGATTACGAGGCATCCTGTAACCAGGCCCCAGCCATTCAGTCAATGTTTTAACAGGGACATCGATTTTCAGTGCGAGTTCTCTCGCACTGAGGTTGGCATCCTCCATCAAACGCTTGAGATTCCCACCAAAAGTATTAGTCATGATTATTTGTTTCCCTCATACCATCGTCCTAAGCGCATCTCTCTAACCCGTCAGGAAATGATTACCAACTTTAGTCCTTCTTAGTATTTCGACAGAAAGACCATGGGAATTCATCAAAATCTGAATAGTTGCCTATATTTCCTGACTTTATGCGCATTATGAGCGCATAATCAGGTATGCCCCATTGAAGTTATTGCGAATATCCCTACGTTTAGGCGACATTTCCTTTCCTCACCTGATGGATGAACGACGTTCTGAACGATTTTCAGTGCCCCCTAAATCGGCCGATTTAGGGCCTGTCTTATCCAGCTGATTCGCGGCGTTGGAAACAGGCGCCACGACAGGGTCTGTCGATGCCGAATTTTGGGGGGTTTTAGGGTCCCCCTTCAAAGCACGCCACAAGACGCCGTTCGATACTCCAAGCTTCCGCTTAATAGCATTGTTACTGAGTCCCTCAGCTTTCAGTCTCCGAATGTCATCGATGAACTTACTCGGAGGACGTCCCAATTTTATGCCCTTAGCTCTTGCGATCGCTAAGCCTGACCTGGTCCGCTCCGCAATCAGGTCTCGCTCGAACTCGGCAAAGCAGGCAATGACACCGGTCATAAGCTTTCCCATCGAGCTCGTGAAATCAAAGGGACTGTTGATTGCCACGAAGGAAACGCCGATGGAATTCCACTCATCCAAAGTATTTATGAGGTGTTTGAGTGACCTCGCCAACCTGTCCAACTTTGCTACGACAACAACATCAATGTGGCGACGGCGCGCCAGATTCATCAGCTGCTTAAGCCCTGGGCGTTGGTCCGTTTTGCCGCTGAAGCCCTGGTCGACAATCTCGGCAACTACAGCCCAACACCTAGCGGCGCAGTATTTTCTGAGTTCATCGATTTGAGCCTCCGGTCGCTGGTCCTTATTCGTAGAGACTCTGGCATATATGGCTACACGCTTATTCTGTTCACTCATTGCCGTCTCCGTTTACTACCTTTTCCCAGATATACTCCTGGTATAGGGTTTCAACATCATAGTTGCTTAGATAAATTTGACGATTGTCGCTAACGACTACGATTCCATCCTGAATCGTGATGACATCTTCAATGACTTGGCTTTTGAACGATGCACCATTCATTGCGTGGAGGAGATTTTGGCAAATCGTGGAAAGCTGATTTTTCGTTACCATTGCGCCGCCGCCTGTTTTTTTAGAGAACGGCGGTTAAAGGTTAAAACTTTTGGTTTATTTTTTTGGGCTTGTTCCGCTTCCGATTACAAGTGTATCCGGAATGGACATAGAGCGAATTATTTTCGCGAGATTTTCTGCAAAGTTAAGCGGCCCCGGGCAGACGTTTGCCTGTAACAAATTCTTTCCAATATTCATATAGTAGTACCATCGCAAAAGTATCGAGCTCACAGTATTTAAGTAAAGCGTTTCCGAGGGCTTTTCTCTCCTCATCCGGCATCTCAGTGAACTGCATCATAGCGTATGCAGTCATGGCTGATCCACCATCTTGCAACTCGTCATCGCACATCACCTTATCCAAGAGCGTGGCGTCTATATTGCCATAGACTTTAGGCAGGAACCGATATGGGTCCAGGAGCTTATTGCCCTCATAACGTATCCAAGTCCAATTCTTAAAGTTCAAACTTTTGATTCCCTCCTTGGACCCATAGATAGCTTTTGAGAATCGGCTCTGGAGCTCTGGTGAGTCGCCCAAGATTGCAGGAAGAACCTTCTTTATGCTGTTGGATCCACCCATGCTTGGATGATAATAGAAACTCTTGACGAGGTCACACATGTCAACCATCGATCTTGGTCCGACCCATGTTTCGCTGCTATTCTTACCAGACTTGGTTATCGATTGAATCCATTTCATCAACTCAAGACGGTCTGGTTCGGTTGATACCTTGAGCTGCTCAAAAATTTGGCAAAGAATCGTGTTCTCGTGATGGGCGTATCTGAAAATCGTGCCGGAGTCATTTTGAAGACTCTTTTTTAGTTCACGAATAAATTCAAAATTTGGGAATTTCCCGCGTTCCATATTTAGATATTGATTGGTGTGTTCAATATTGCCGTCTTTGGAGACAATATGGTGTGAGAATTGAAACGCGAGACTTTGGTATGGCCGGCAGTCCTTATTGAAAGGGATCGCTACCATGGCCGTCTCGAAGTCAACAAAGTGGAGCGGATATGTCCAGCTAGATGCAGCAGAAGAAATACCCCCCAGGTCAACGAAAGGGCCTTCGCGCCTTGCCGTTGCGCTTCTAATTTGTAGCCATTGTCTCTCCGTTCGGGAAAGGCCAGGTTCATTGGGATCTGACTTAAGACCGATATCTTCTTCGCACAAGTCTTGCATCAGAAACTTTTTGGAATCTATCATTAAGTCTGCTCGTCTGAAGTCCCAGACGTCGAAGGCAAATGGCTGAAGTAATTCTGCCTCACTTAGTTTTGCTTGTGTCACCCAACACTCGGAGAAGCCGCTCTTTAGTGGAGGAATGGGATGAGTTCGGAATTCGCAATCTTTGCACTTCGAGTTGGGAGTCGTCGCAACCTTCTTATCTGCTACATACATTTTTGCAAGGTATTTGATCTCTTCGGCGTATGGTAGTTGATTTACATGGTCCGCAATGGGTCTGCCTTCATCCTTGTCGTTATGAATTGCATCAATCGCTTTGTCCATATTAACTTCACATAAGATCTTTTTGCCAAGAATTGACTCAGTGATCCCGGGTTTCGTAGTTACAGACGTCCTTCCCTCCTTTGTCGTTAATAGGAAAAGCTGGTTCAGTCCATCTACGGTTGTGGAAGCGGACTTATCCGCCATCATGAGGTAATTCGAAATTTTGAAGTTCGGAAAGGCAAGTTTAAATACATGTGTTTGAAAGGCCAGGTCATAAATGTATTTTGAGTAGTCGCTTTTGATCTTTATGCGACCTTTGCTAATGGCTTTCTTGTCGAATATTTGATCTTCGTCGCGGGGGTCATATGACTTTGATTTGACTTCTATCAAGCGGATCCGGTCACCGATCTTGTCGACGATATCGATCCTTATGAATAGATTTTCGAACTGAAAAGCTCCTTCAAAAATCGTGACGTTCTCTTGCTGGATTAGTTCCTTAGTTTTTTCAACGGCCTTAGTGTGATCTAGATCCGAAACGAGATTTCCATTCGGGTAGTAGCTTTGTGCTAGCGCGCCGACTTGAAAGCCTCCTCTTGCAAGTGCAATTAAGAACGGGTCGTCAACCGAAGTGTCTTCATACTCTCCACGTTTGCCAGAATAGAAGAGTTTAGTTGGGCATTCTAATGCAAGCTTGTACCTAGATTTTGTCAGAAAGCGATTGCGCGAATTAGCCATAATTCCTCCGGAAGAAGGGATCGGTCTATCTGTGCAGTGCTTTACGCAGATGGGAGCAAAGATAAGTTTTAGTAGTGATTATAATAACTTATATAGTAGGCCTAGGATTGGAAGACCCTTTATTCGCTTGCCAGGCTCGGGTAGTCGGCTAGAACTTCTTTAGGAACCGGCAGACCTCGATTTATAGCCACTTCGACAGCATTTTTATGAGGGGAAAATTTACCGGTAACCGTTGTATTGCCTCTCAATTGACCATGTGCAGCCTCGTATTCTGCCCTGGTCATTTGCCAAAGTTCTTTTTTCGACAATTTCTCTGAGAGTGTTGAAGTAGTAAGATGCTGTCTGTTTTTTGAGCAGACGTCGGACTCGTCAAGTTTCTTACTATCGTCGTTCATTGGACCTCTTCTTAACTTTTATACTCTCTGAATGCCTCGGTCAACTGTCGAAATGAATTCGGCTTATGCCTTTCAAAACTTTCTTGGTCGACGAAGACAAAATCATAC
The DNA here is from genome assembly GCA_050251195.1 of Oligoflexales bacterium. Taxonomy (GTDB): domain Bacteria; phylum Bdellovibrionota_B; class Oligoflexia; order Oligoflexales; family Oligoflexaceae; genus JBFWNG01. The sequence goes on along the minus strand of JBFWNG010000018.1, from coordinate 57,467 downwards.
TTTATTGCATTCTGAACTCTGTTGACGTCTTCGCACCATTGTCTAAGACGTGCCATTTTTGGTGGCACGTCCAAATCTTCTAAGCCCTTAGTTTCAACGATTACCGTATGTTTCTCAGTGATTTTGACGAGAAAATCTGGGTAGTAGTTGGAGATGTTGCCGTCAGCATCAACGTAATCGAGCCTAAAGTGCACTGCCAAATAGTTCTTGGCATATGAGATGATGTCTTTGCATTCCTCCAGAAACGATGCAAATCGCAGCTCAAGATTGCTATCGCCGATGATGCGGTTAAAGACGCTCTTCTTCGGGACAATGAAGCCTTGGTCCTTCGCGACGAAAGGTCGTGTGTTCCGAAGCTTGATCGTATTACTGATCTGAGCATCACCCTTGTCACGAACGGTCAATGCGTTGATCGCCTTCTTGAACGTTTCTATTATTGTCTTCGATGCTGTAATCTCGGACAGATTACGTAATGTGTTCTGATCGTCCAATGACATCTCTAGGTCAAAGAGGTCACTTCTTACAAAAGACTTCACTTTTCCGTAAAGGACGTCATAACCACTCACGAGGCGCAAGTCCTTCATGATAACGTGAGTAAAATAGCCGATGACGCTGCGAAAGTCGGCTGCCCCCGTCGAATCCAGAAGTGTGGTGTGAGTGATAACCCCTGTTGTTATGTCTTTAAAGACGATCTCCCTTTGCTCTTCTGCACTGAATTGCTGATATTTCACGCGCTGATACTGAATCGACTTGGCATCAAGATCAACAAGGTTTTTAAATTCACGATGAATCCTGGGGGTCATAATCGGAATCTCAATGTCAAGCTTGTCGAGATCCTTTGATACGTCTTCGTTGTCGACTTCGACTACGATCGGCGCAACAGGTTTAGTCCCTTCCCCCATAGCTCGTCGTTCGAGGATCACGCCTTCCGCCTGGATAGATTCAACGAAATCCATGAAGGCGTCTGTGCCAACTATGCTGACGTACTCAGGCACTCCCACGGAATACATTTTTCGAAGACCACGGCCAAGAGTTTGCTCAGGTAATATCTTGTTCTGAGCAGCGTAGGATCGCAGTCCAACAATAGTTGTCACATTTCTAACATCCCAGCCCTCTTTCAGGACCATAACGGAAACGATTGCCTTGTAGGGGCTTTCGCCACTATCAATGTCATTTGCCTGCTGTCTAAGCTTGTCAAGTTCTTCCTTGTTTTTCCCGGAAGTCGCTTCCGAAATTTCCCCGTTTGCTTTCGTGTGAATGACGAGAACAGCGTCCTTCAGATCTGCATAGTGCCCCTCAAGATACTCGGCGACGTCATCGCAATTTTTAGTGTCGTCAGTCATGATGAACAGAATAGCTTTCTTGCCGAGCTTCGCGTGTTCCGCTGATGACTTGCGCCATTCAACGACACCCAAGTTCAAGTAATCAGCGTACTTCTGCGTAAACTTCACGCTCTGACGCTCTTTTAGCTTTGCTCTACTTGGACCGTCAGGAAGGACAGGGTGCTTTACTACGTTTTGTTTAATTGCTTCGACCAGCGGATAGTCGGAGACCGTTTGGACAAAAATCGCACCGTTTTCATGCTTCGGAGTCGCCGTAACGTCGATTTGCAGAGATAGAGCCGCGCCTTTTTGGGTTAGGCGGTTGTGAATATCTGCAATCGACTTGAACCAGGCTAGCTTAGAATCGTGAACATGATGAGCTTCATCATTGATGACCATGAGTTCGTCAATTTCTCGGACGATAACCCCCAAATCTATTTTTGAATCATTTGTTGCGCCGCTGGGACGTTTACCTAAGAAATATTCCGTTGTGTCGAGATTCTCTGGTGAGGCCTGCACATCGTTGTCCGAATATACGCGATGAATGTTGGTCAGAAAAATGTTGCCAAACGGGTTCGTGATGTGAACCTCATCCTGAACGTGCAGCGTGAGCTGAAAGGCGTCACGCCAGTTTCTACCGTCAAACCCATTGTCAGGAATTGCGGGGTCATCTTTCAGGAAAATGCGCAGTCCTCTGAAGTCCTTATAGATCCGGTCGAGAACAATTATGTTCGGAGCAATTACAAGAAAATTTCTTGAAAGCTGGGAACCCGTCTCGTAGAATTTATGAAAATAGCTCCAAGCTAGAATCAGGCTCATTACCTTGGTCTTACCAGCGCCGGTTGCCATTTTGACTACGAAACGTCGCCAAGTCTCGTCGAACATTTTCGCTGCCACGACGCCGGACTTATCAAAACGCATGAGGTCGAATTTGTCCTTAATGCGGATAACGTCATACAGATAGACAACTGTTTCTAGGGCCTCACGCTGCGCAAAATAGTATCGGAACTCGAACAATGAGCCGTCTGATTTCGTCATAAGGTGGGGCGTCCCAAACCACCACCGTAAGAGCGCCTTGCTAGTCTCTGTTGCGCCTTCGTACCGACTATCGCGCCACGCCTTAACTAGTTTCCTAAGTTCAGGAACCAGAGGAGGGAGAAGTTTTTCGAAAGATTTTTCACGTAGCGCCTCATCGGCGGGAAACCACCGAATAGATGGGTCTAAGATCGCATAAGGTGACTCGGGGAAGTCTGGGTGCAATGCCATCAGGTCTTCCCTCCGATTGTGACTTCGATAATAGTCATTGTGTCATTACCAAAAATATCGACAACCTTGACCGCTACCTTTCGCTTCCCGGGTTTGCATTCTCGGTATGAGCTTACAAGCTCAAGTTTTCGGTCAGTCTTAGTACGGAATGTTTGCCATTCATTCTCAAATATATAGTCGCCCGTCCACGATTCCTCCATTTCGCCAGTGAGATCATTTTTTAATTTAATTATCTCGCGCTTGCTTTCATAATCGAAATCAACAGACCAGTAATCAACCCAGTCGGTCCACTCCTTCGTTAGAACCTCTCGTTTCACGACGCCTGATTTGTCGCTGCTTACTTTTACAATCTGACCTTTTTCTACAACAATTTTGCTACTGTTATTCTTGAGAGTTGTCTCGTTAGAAATGAGTGAGTCTTGTGAATAGAACACGGAAAAATCCTTTAATTCAACAGCCAACGTCGACTTTTTGATAAGCGTTTCGACCTCAATGTAAGCAACATCATGAAATGAAACTTGATTTTTTTCGACCGCGCGTTTGTCGAAGACGTCGGCGGGGATGTATTTAGGAACAACATCGATCCCCCTTGATTTTGCTTGCTCCAAAGCCTCCGGAAATAGACCCATCTCGAATTCGAACCCGAGAATATCAACGCGAGTGACTCGCTTCTGCCGACATTCCGCAACTACCTCCTCAACAAAAAGACGAGTGACTGGCAAGTTGATAGGACCAACTACAACCAATCGACCATTTTTCTTCCCGTGAAAAGTTGAAAATCCTTCCGCCTTTTCGGCTCGGTAAGCTCTTAGGATTAATTCAAGGAATGCCGACTCTTTTTCCGCCGCTTGTTTTCTCTGCTCTTCCTCTCGAAGATTCGGGTTTACGCCGACGTAATGTTGGCGTTCGTATCTACCGAGATTGAGTATCTCGAACGCTCGATAGCTTGTCCCTTTTGCCTTGAGCTGCCGTTGCACACAAATCATCCTTTTTCTAGTAGTATGAATCGCAAATTTACCTAGGTCTGCGTTTATCCACCGGCGATTTAGTTTTTCTGCGACAGCCGCAGTTGTTCCTGACCCACAAAAGAAGTCAGCAACTAGATCACCCTCTCTGGAAGAAGTGCGTATAATTCGATCGAGAAGTAGTTCTGGTTTTTGGGTTGGATAGCCTAGCCTCTCTACAGCCTGAGAGTTGATCAGTGAAATATCATTCCAAAAATTTCCAACAGGCTTCCCTTTATCATCATGAATTCGTAACTTGCGAAAAGGTTTCGCGTGAGAAGTCCAGCCCAGATCCCCTGCCAAATCGAGCTTTTCCAGATCTGCTTTAGTTAATCGCCATCCGGAGGTTGGAGGTGTGTATCCGTTGTATTCATAGACGAGAGTGGGCCGAGGCCCCATCGATTGAGACCTGACGATTGGACCATCATAGTATCTGCCTTTTTCGTCTGATCGGAAGTACTTATCATTAAGTTCTTCTTGGGTAAGGGGGATTCTTATGTCGTCAAGGTTCAATTCCGACTCTTCTGAGCGGCAATAGAGGAAAATTGTATCTGTATAGACATCAAATTTATTGGATTTATGTTGAGAACCTTTAGGATTCGTAGATCTAACCCACGTGATTTCGTTCCTGAAGTTCTCCCTCCCAAAAATTTCGTCCATAACGAGGCGCATGAAACTGTTTACACGCCAGTCGCAATGTACGTAGATGCTTCCGTTTTTTGCTAAAAGGTCCCTCATTAGTGCCATGCGCTCATAAATCATCGATATGAAAGAGTCCGATCCTCGTCCCCAAGTATCTCGGTACGCGATTTCCTCAAGAATGCTAGGCTGTTTGGTGAGCGTATCACTTCCAATTTCTAGGTCCATTGAGAAGTCGGCTCCGACATCAAAAGGAGGATCAATGTATATGAGCTTTATCCCTCCTTGCGCATCAATCTCCTCACGCATAGGACCATTTTTTAGACTTGAAAGTACGAGTTTGTTATCACCCCAAATTAACTTGTTGGTCCAGCCCTTCATTTGTCTGCCTCGATCATCAATCGAAAAGAGCTGGCCCTGGCCTTGAGACGTATCGTCTGCTCTGGGCTCGTCAACTTGCTCAATCACTTGAAACGGAAGTACGACGTTGCATACGTCGTTATTTTTCCCATTCCAAACAAGCTCCACTTCGCGCTTATCATCAAAAAGCAAAAATCGATATTTGTCTGGTAAAGGTTTGTTTGCCTCTATATGGCGAATAACGTCTTGTTGTTCTTGTTCGGTTAAACGGGGCATTACAATTCAGTTTCCTTGTTTTGTTTTTTCTCTAGCAGAGGAATGCCAAGTAACAAAGCCTCATAAATCACATCGTTTTTCATCCACAATTTCTCGTTAGTGGAAAGTACTTGGTTGAGAGAGGAGCGCGTATCTTCCACCATCCGGTTTAGTTTCGCTTTTTGTTGTAATGTCAGACGAACCCCAAACATTGGGTATTCGGACGGTGATTTTTTGCTTTTTTGATTCATTTGAATACGTTAACGAGTATCGCCAACATCCGCAATAAAATTGTTTAACAATTAATTGACAGCCCGTTCGAGCAACGGTTGGGATTCTTTTCATCTTGATGTAAGATTACATCAAGATGAAAGCACGCAAAACAAAACTAGAGATCAATGGGCCGCTAATTAATGGCTCCGTCACAAAAACCAGAACGAAATGCGGGAAAGACAACTGTTCCTGCAGGGTCTCGAAGAAGGATCTTCATGCAACGGGGTATAGGTGGACAGGAAAAATAAAGGGCAAGAGGACCACGGTCAGCCTTTCGAGGGATGACGCCGCCAAGTGTCAGGTCATGATCGACAACTATGACACGCTGATGAAAGCGGTCACCTTACTGATCGAGAGCGGATTTGTTTTGGCCGGACTAACTAGCAAGAAATAGGGGTTTTGATGATCTATCCAGAAGCAAAATTGGAAGAGTGGCTAAGAAAAACTGGTTTGTCGGTGGAGGTGTATCGATGCCCGAAATGTGGCCAGGACTTTCCAACCTGTATCCCGATCGTAACAAAAAATTATGCTGGTTTAGAAAGCCCAATTCACGGCTGCGGCCCTGGGTTCACAAAACTCGTCATGGGGCCGAGATCAGAAAAGAAAAGAAATCTCTGGAATGATATCTTTGAGAACCTCTAGGCTGGGATCCTTTCCTGCATTGAAATACGCCAATCAAGGCAAGTTTTCTTGAAATTCTCAGTGATAAATTTGGTAGTAGCTGCTTTTTGCAAGCAAAGCTCGCCCTTCGCGGTAACCGGTTCATTGTTACGAGTGTTTGTGAGGTAAAAACCGTCCATATTCTTGTTGCTAAAGACTGGCCCCGTCTTTTTCGTATTTTCGATCGCGCGCCATAGCAGTTTCTCAACCACTCCGACGCTATTTTCCGGGCTAAAAGCCCCACCCCAACCTTCTTCGCCTGGCGTTATTGAAATCGAGTGGAAGCCGTGAATTAAACCTCCTGGCCGGCATACGAACCTAATGTCGTACCCGCCTCGATCGCAAACGTGGCCTTCTATGGTTCCTGAGTGTGCGTCTTTTACCTTAAAGACAGCATAGTAGCGAACACTCCGCTTCATTCCCAGGCGAGCATGATATCGCCCATGCTTGTTGGCCACCAAGGTTTTGGTAAATTTCATTGCCTCGAACCCACTTATCGGATTGGACTTTGAACTCATTCGCTCCTCCCTGAGCATAATATTGCTGCAAATATTTTGAATTTTTTTAACAAAAGCGCTATTTTAATAGTAATTGTAATAGCTGGGATTCAGCATGTCAAGGTTATCCACAGGCAAAAATGACTAAATTCGATCAGTACGGAAAATTTTTGGGTATCGAAAAGTTCTGCAAGGATCACTTCTTCAAGGGGCGCAGCGAGGCCGAATCATTACTAATGATCTACAGCTGTATCGAAGTTGCGTTGAAGGCCGCGGCGACATCAGTGATTGCTGACACTGTGGAAGTTATAACGCCGATGCAGCAGGCCGTCGTAGAGCATTTGATCGATGGAATTGAGTCTGACTCACGTGGTCACAGGTCTCGGTTGCTCAAGGTTATAGCGCGAACGGTCTTCAAGGATAGCAAAGGCAAATTCGACGCATCTGCACTTGAAGAAATGAAAATGCTCCGCGATCGCATTGCACATGCGGCGTGTAGGCACATGGATAAATCATTGGCGGAGATCGAGAGTAGTACCTCTGTCACAATTGAAGCGGCGTGGGCAGTCCTGCTCCCGATCGTTGAAGCAGCTAACGCTTTTGGTTGTCTTCACGCAGAACAAAAATCGCAACACTTCAAGGATCTTGCCGATGAAATGATAGCCGAGGCCGAGGCAAGTGAACGAAACGCTTTTGAAGACTAATCCGTGGGATTAGTTTGAAAGAGCTTTGTGACTAACGAAGGATTTCAAGGGGAAAGCCTGTAAAAGACGTCCGGATAGGGAGAATCGAATGCGTTGGCAATGGTGGGAGTGGGGCTCGTTACTCGGCACTGGGGTCCTATGCGTTGGTCTGTTTGTATACCTGCTTATTTGGAAGTTGGATCACAAGTTGGACACTTCTCTGCTGGGACTTCTGACACTTGGCGTGGTTTGCATGGGACTGTCAGTCTTTCAGCCTGACAGTTTCAAGTATGGAGATCTGGAGTTAAAACGCCTGAAGCAGGATGCAGACGATGCTGTGAAGGCCGCTCTAGAGGCAGCAGCGATGAATATTTGGAATGCGGGACGGTGGGGAAGCATCGACGAAGAAAATCAATCTAAGGTCGTTGATGGAATTCTTGAGAAGCTATACGGTGATGATGCCCAGCAATACAAATGGTACTTGCAGAAGAAAGGCATGTATTTGACATCTGAGGCGGATCTAAAGGCCATTCCTGACGACGTCAAACTCCCAAAAGGAATTCGATCGCCCTTGCTCGACGACTACTTCAAGGGTGGCTGGCCAAAAAGGCCTCTCGATGGGTCGAAATAAATGTTGTGGACCCGGAGAAGGTACCAAAAGGGTTTTCATCCGTTCTCGCTTCCGTTCGAAAATGATCTATGGCGCACGCAGCGGCTACCCCGGTCTTCGTATCCATTGAAGGAATGTCGAGTGGAACGTTTGTTTGATCTGTGAACCCAAAAGTCCAGGCGTCGAGAGGGTTCGCGTAAGGGCGTGTCTAGAGCCTCGAATCTGCAAAGGGGCACCGGGCAGGCTTCGCCTGCAAAACGAATTGTCGACGTGTTTGCGACCTTCCTAGACGTTTTCCGGGCGGGAGTTCCGTTAAGGCGATGCCAAGGAGACGAACCTGCGGTGGCAACATAAGAGTTTTGAAGGGGGGTATTTGGTGACGAAAATATCAATTTCTGAAATGCTAAAGAAAAACTACCCTGAGGATAAACCGTGGCTTGCTTTTGCCAAGTGGTACCTTGAGGCGCGCGGCTTCGATATGACCGGCGATGAAAATCAGTTGGTTGATGGAGCGCATGATGGGGGTATTGATGTCATCGCAACTCCTCGCAATGGCGATACAAAGAAAATTTATGTAATTCAAAGTAAATATGTTCGAGGCACACCCCAATCAGTTTCCTTGGTGCGATTCGCTTCCGCGGTCGAAGCTTTAACTTCCTCTTCGTCGAGAGTTTTCGAGGACTGGCTGGAGACTGTACATGAGCGGCATAAACGCCAATACAAGCGCCTAAGAACCAATAGGAAATTTTTGGAATTTATTCTGATTACGACGGCTCGACTCCGCCCACAAGATCACCGAAGTTTTAAGAAGATAGGGGTTACTATTGAAGATCAGGCCCCTATTCGCAATCTATTTATAAGTTTTGTTCAAGGGCAAACACCACGGGTTGAAAAGGTGCGCCTAAGGTCAAGAAACAGGATTCTTCTTGGAAAGACTTCTGACCATCGCCTTTGGTGTTACTCTATCCAGTTGCGTGAACTCTGCAAAGCATATGAGAAATGGGGCGATGATTTATTTGCCGGGAATGTTCGACATGCCTTGAGGAATCAAAATGCATCGAAGGTAAAGAGCGGTATTAAAGAAACGCTTAGGAGCCGGCCAGAAGAGTTTATTTATTTTCACAATGGAATCACTGTAGTCTCCAAGTCCGCAAATTATCGTCGTGGCATCCTTTCTTTGGAAAGTCCAAGCATTGTAAATGGGGCGCAAACTGTTTCATGCGTGGGGAAACTTAATGCCTCGTCCATTAGCCCAAAGGCGATGGTGATATTAAAGTTAATTGAGGTTTGTGGAGAGACGCCTTTTGAGAAACTTGAAACTGATATTGCTATTGCTAGCAATACTCAGAACAAGGTTGATTTTAGTGACTTAACCGTTGCTGAACCAGCGCTCGTAGATTTGGAGAAAGGGTTTCGCCGACATTTGTTATTTTTGGAACGCAAGAGGGGAAGTACGCCGCCATTCAGGCCATATCTAAGGATATCGAAGGAGCGTTTGGTGCAGCTAATGGCATCCGTAGAGGATGAGGCTGGGTCAGCGCGCGCAAAGAAACCACAAGAGCTCTTCAAAAAGGAAGATGCCAAAGCGCTGTTGCGTCAATACGCTAACCGGTCGAGTGGACTGGATGATGCTATGACGCTGGCAAAACTTGATAGTGTGTTGAGGGGTTACATGAGTTACGAGTTGAAGCATACTCAAAACCGATCTAGGATTGCATACTTCGCCATCTTTAGCGCATATGTTTTGGCTCTGAAGGCAACTGGATCGTGGCGATTCGTCCGAAGCGAATTTGCACGGGATGTTAATTTTAAGAAGTCAGAGATCAAAGACCATATTAAAACGCACATTCGTTATGCCGCAAGGGTTATGCTGGCAATATCTGGGGTGGCCAAGAAAAATGAACCTGCTTTCTACAAAAGTGCAGAAACTGTTGGCGCCGCTGTACAAAAGGTGGTCAAAAAATTGCGACCGCTGCTTCGATCATCATTTCGTTAGAGGGCAGGAAGGTAAGTAGATTGATAAACAATTCGGAATGCATATGACGATATTGGGAATGGGAACGTTCGGGTCAAATACTGTAATCGTCGCTGACTGTGTTGTCGGCCATGTTCAGGATAATGGACAAATGGACTATAGCTACAGGATTGACAAAATAGATTTATACGCTAAAGCCGGAATGGCTGTGACCATATGTGGAGATGAGGTAGTCACCAACGCATTTGAATTTCTTGTTCTATGGGCTGAAGCCAAGCAAATACCATGGAATTGTTATTCGTCGTTCTTCCGAGATGCACTTGTAGAATGCGCCAACCGCCTGAGAAGCGTGTGGAGTTCGAAGGGTGATCCACTGACTCTGTCGGATACGAATGTTTACATGTGTTCGGCGTCAGGCGTTCGCAGTTGGCATTTAAGGGTGACAAACAACCAAGCGTACAGTTGCTCGAATCATATTCCGATTTACCAAACGCCTGGCGATCTTATCGTTGATTGTGGAGGAAACGTTATTCATAGAACCAAGTTTGTTATCAACAATTTCACAAACATCGCGGAAGAAGTTTTTCAGGAAATGAGCAGTATTTGGAACGGGCAGAATTCGATCCCCTACACATTACCGTCTAATTTTTCTGCTATTGAGTTTGATAACATAGGGTCTGTAAGGAGGATCACATGCCATAACAACCTGACAGATCTTGTATACTCACTTACGAATCTCCCTAAACTTCCTCAGAGTTGGTCTCCAAATAGGTTAGCGTAAAAGCAGATTTGGTCACTTTTTCGAGAAAGCCGTCGCCGCCGTTTTCCCGGTGTTTAATGGGTATTTAGACACCGAAAACTTTTCTTAACTGTTCTTTCTATTTGTTGTCGAGCCTAGAAACATTCCTCTGGAGGATCTTGTAGATAGTCGGGCGATCCCATTTTGCCAGGCCATTCTTTGTTTTTATGCCATTCTGATTCAGCCAGGTCACTAGCTCCCCATAGGACACTCCCCGGTCTCGCATCTCTTGCAGCTTGTCCAAAAGAGCCAGCTCTCCAAGATGGGGTACAACCTTACCATTACGAACCTTTTCTCCAAATCCCGTCTGACCCTTACGCTGACCAGGAGTATCTCCAGTCCGAATCTCGATTTCGTGATCCGCAAGATACTTCGAAACAGTCGATCGGGCGCACCCTAGCTCTCTGGCGATCTGTTTCGTCGACTTCTGGTTGACAACATACTGTAAATGTAGGAAATCTTTATCCGAGACAAACGGGTAGGCATTAAAATCAATGCTTACAGGTATCTCCGGGAGGGGGCTAGGAGTTAGCCTACTCCCAGGTTTGGGGAGCCATTTGTTTCTGTAGCCCAAAACCCTCCCGAATAACCTCCTCCCGTTTTTCCGTGATTATTTTCTGAGTTCAGCAGTGTCTCCCGAAACACCAATGATTGCAGCAGTGAAAGACCTATTTCCTTAAGATTTTCCGTGTTTTGCCGATCCCTATAAAGGAGGATCCCCATGAAAGCATATTGTTTGATTTCAGCGGTGTTGTGGCTATCCGTATCAGCTTCCTGTAAGCAAGAAAAGAAACCGAGTCCCGGTGGGTTAAGTAGCGCACCGACTCCTGTCAACACAACGCCGACGACTGGCACCGGTGGCAGTAACCCCAACAATACGGGTGATGCGAATACCTCTCCCGTCGGTAACCCGACCGTTACACCCGAGACTCAGGCCCCTTCACCATTGGAGCCTGCCAATGACGAATCAGAGGATAGCGGTGGTGGTAGCGGATCAGGATGGTCGGAAGACCAAATACAATCCTTTGTAGACAATTGCGACGTGGAAATCGAAGGCGCCGACATATCAAAGGACGACGAGAAAGACATCTGTCGCTGCCTTGCGATCAACGCTTCAGAACACTGGTCGTTCGATGAATACTTTAGCGACGAAGATCACGTCGACGAACTTATAGACGAGAAGGGTGCTTGGGACAATTGTGTTGAGTACGTCGAAGAGTTTGCTCTCACGAAGCCGAGAGCTGGTAAAGTTAAAACAACGAAGCCCGCTTCAAAATAGAGATTGATTGTGGGAAGTAGGCTCAGCCGCAAACCAATGCTAGTTGCTCAGTTCAACCTGCGCTGGAGCAGGTTTTCTGTAGTCCAAATCCAATCAACACTTTCAAATCGGTTGCCCTTTTGCAAGCTTGGCAATGAAACTGTTCAATCTTTTAGCCCGGGTCTCTTCTTTCTTCGCGGCATGAAGGCGAAATGCAATGGAGTACAGCTGCGCCTTATTAAGAGTCTTATAGAATGCGTAGGCCTTTGGGTTTTTCTTAATTTGGTTCAAATGCTCTTCCGAGATTTTCATTTCCTTCGAAGATGCGTAAGCTTGCTCCCAACGCCCATCCGCTTTCGCCTCTGCGATCGCCTTTAGTCCAGAAGCTTTCATCCGTTTATCTTTGATTAAGCGTTCCGCAATCACGGTGTTTCTTTTGGACCAAATACTTCGTTTTCGCCGCGGTGTGAATTTTTGAATCCAAGAGTTCTCGTCATAAGATTTCTTCAGACCGTCGATCCAGCCGAAACACAAGGCTTCTTCTAAGGCTTCCTGATGCGTTATCGAAGTTTTTTCGGAGTCTTTTTTATAGATACGCAACCAAATTCCATCACACTTTTCGGAATTCTGTCGTAACCACTTGTTGAACAAGAGGCTCGTCGCGAACGGAACAATTGGTAATTTACTGTCAGCCATCTCGATCTAAATTTCACCTCATTGCTACGATAAATCAAGATGCCACTTATCTTAATGCCGCTTTCGTTTTCACGACAAGGCTGTCCGAGTCGCAGCCGAAGTCGGGACTCCAGGGAGTAACCTTGGTTTTGTCCATGAGGAACTCTCCAAGTGTATTGGCAGAAGGGGTTGTTATGACCTCGCGCATGGCTTCATGGCTCACGCAGTGAACCGTCTCTTGCGGAACATCATAGATTGACGGTGGGAAGTAGGCGCAGTCGCAAGTCAATGCTTGGTTGCTCAGTTCAACCTGCGTTGGAGCAGTTTGAAGCTCTTGGAAACGAATCTTCATCATGTCATAAGGACATTCGCCGCGATCGGTGACTTGGACAATTTTTGTTTCATAGATCGATGGCAAGGATAGGGTTTGGACGAGGGTGGGTACGTCGTAGCCTTCTATGCAACTCAATGCATTGTCGACAGACTCGGAAGGCGGCGCCAATACCTCCTCCTCTACCGGGGCACAGTAACATCCTTCAGTAATGACTTCGCCGTTGGTCGGTTCCTCTTCGATCTTCTTCTCTTTTTTTACTTTAGGCACGTATATCCCCCACTCTTTCAAGGTATCGTTTGAGTCCTCTTTCCGCTCCGTTGAACACGAGAGGATCAAAGCGCCTAGGATGGTGAAGATGGTGACTATTTTCATGTTGGCCTCCGAAGGGTGTGCCTTTACATCATGATATGCGTTTCGGAATTTTGGGTGGAAAATTTAGTATTTCAAGATACTTACCGTATTCTTTGTGTATACTTCCAAGCAAAATTCAGTATTTCCGTCCTGCCCTTTTTCACGATTTCTGATAATATATTCTCTTTCAGCGTAGGCGCATATAAAATACATGTTCTTATACTTAGCTTCCAAAGTTCATCGGTTTGTCGATTTTGCATGTGACGTTCATTATCGCAAGGCCGTGCTTTCGCGCGCCATTTTGTTTCTTCTTCGCAAGATCAACTCGGATGTTCAGTATGTTGGGGTCAACGTTAACGGTGAAAAGACATTTCTTTTTACGCGGGACGAAGCCGTGACCCCCTACACGATTGCGATGGGCGGCTTCCAAAAGGAAGACCTTTTATACGTCATTTCATTGTTGCAGAAGAACTATAATCTTAAAAAAAATGGAATCTTCTTCGATATCGGCGCGAATATTGGCACGCAGACAATTTACGCGTTGCACAGCAAATTGTTTCAGAGGGCGTTTTGTTTTGAACCTGTGCAATCAAATATCGACATGTTGAAGCTTAATCTGTTTGCGAATAATCTTCTCCCTGCAGCTGAGGTTGTGCCTGTGGCGCTTTCGGATAGCGAGGGAGAGAGTGAGATCGTCTTGTCCAGTGTGAATTGCGGCGATCACAGAGTAGTTGCTGGCGCTGCCAGCACCGGGAATGGTGAAACCCAGAAGATTAAATGTCTTACACTGGATGGATATTTGTCGAAACAAGGCATTAAGCCAACCGACGTTTCCTTGGTTTGGATCGATACGCAGGGACATGAAGGCCAGGTTCTTACTGGTGCACAGAGTGTTCTTGCTCATAATATCCCAGTCGTTATGGAGTTTTGGCCTTGGGCGCTTCGCAATGCAGGCGGGTATGAAAAAATTCTCGACATCATCAAAAAGCATTTTCGCTATTTCTATGATTTGACCCACGAAAGAGAAAAGAGGCGCGAAACCGCCAACATTGCGCAGTATGCCGCGAGTCTTTCGAAAGCAGAGCTGTTTGCTACGGATTTGTTGCTTGTGAAGTAGGACGATCCTCGAAATTTTTCGCTTCACTCAACATGACGCGCTCTCTGCAGTTTTTTCCAAATGGAGAGGAGATCGCGTTTGGCTACGATGCTAAATGTCACCCCATAGGTTAAGGTAGCAACAAGAACGATAGAAATCGGATTGCTCAGCTGGAAATAGGCGAGAACGCCCGCCATCACGCTGGCTGCAAAAAGGGTCTTGCCGAGGTTTGCCCATGGGAGGGCATTCAGGTAGGAGCACGCTTTCTTGGATACCAAAAGTGCAGACGTTATCTTAGCGGCAACGGCGGCTATGCCAATTCCGTATAACGCGTACTTCGGAGCAAGGACATAGGAGAACACGATTCCGACCAGAATACCCGCGAAGAGATATGCTGCGAACTTTTTCGTTTCGTCCTTGAGCGTGAGAACTTGAAAACCAAAGATCGTTATTAGGCTTTGCATGCCTGCCGCTAAAACTAATACGCTTAACAATCTTGCGACACCAGCGTAATCTTCTCCGAAGATAAGAGTCATAATCCATTTATCGAGAAACCAAATTCCCGCACATGCGGGGATAACGAGGAAGCCGATCCCGAGAAGGGCGACCTTAATGTGTGCCGTAAACCTTTCTTTGTCGGTCACATTCATAAGTTCGGAAAGAAAAACGATGCCGCTGGCAGCTACAATGCTATGTAAACTTTGACTGATTCGTGCAGGTCCCATATAGTGCGCTGCTCCGATCGCTCCGAAAAAATTCTTCGCCAAGAAAACGTCATAGCGATCCAATAAATTCAATCCTATGTAAATAAGTGCAAACTGTGATCCCTTCATAAAGAGATCTCTCATTATGGCAAATTTAGGGAGTCGTAGTTTTACCAGCTTCAACGCTAGGAATATCGTCACCAAACAAACAATTCCGTTTGTAGCCATGCCTAGTATCGCATACAGATTCGCGTCGCCTGGGTCGGTGATAAATCTATATATCAAGTAAAGGCTGGCGATCTTGGTTACCCCCAAAGCAAGATTCACGGAATGTACTTTTTGATGGGCTATCAAGACATGAGTCATTTCGAGGGCGCTCCCAACCAAAATAAAGCTAAGAGTTAAAACTATGGAAAGATAGGAGTGATATTGCGGCAGGATCAAGCACATGCTTACAAGAGCCAAGAAGGTAATCAGAGCATGTCCAAGACGAAGGATCATCATGCTGCTTAACATTGATCCCAATGTGTCCGGATCGTCTTTTAGCCTTGTCACCTCTTTTGCGCCAACTATCAAATAGCCGGAAATCACGAAGGGGATTGCTGTTTCCATTATAGTTATTGCAAATTGCGAATAACCAAACTGTTCGGTACCGAGACGCATCTGTGCAAGGTGCAAAACGAGGATTGGGGATAGCTTGTTTATCGTTTCGACAAACAGGCTGCTCAGCAACGATATGGTCATCCGTTTTTTGTTCATGGTTTTGATACTATCAGAACTCTAAGCTACAATGTAAGGACTAACAATCGAACCCACTCGGGGGAAACAATATGCTGCGTTTCGCAGCGAAAAAAGATCACAGGCCGTAGCTGCGGCCTGGAGTGCGGTTTCGGTCAACTAGAGCTAAACAGTCTCTTGACCAAGTAAAGAAAACATCAGTAAGAAACCGAAGGTTCGAAAGACAAATGCTGCTATGCCAAGGCGCATATGCAGCAACCTACCGCGCGCCGTCGCCTTTCTATAAAGCTGTTTCCAACCCAAAAATAAGATCGGAAAATACAATATCGTCGCTACGGATGAAGTGGCGACGTGCATTTGCTGAATTGGGCTGAGAGAAAAGCTTAATGCGGTGTCAATGGCGTGTCGTTGAATTTCTAAAGTGACCAGGACCCCTAGGTCGAGACTTATGGCTGTTGCCATAAATTTGCTGTGTATTTTTGGCCGGCGTCGGAAGATCAGTCCGGAAACCATCAAAGTGTACGCGCCTGTCGCAATTCCCATGTAAAAATTGGCAACCGTGGCAACGCCTCCGGCAAGCGTTAGAGCTACCGCCAGACATAGGAAAACTTGTTTTGGTAAACCGCTTTTATCCATAACCTAATTTGCACAAGGAACAGGTAACGGTGCTTACTGCCTCCTCGCCACCTTGTCAACGACGATTGTTCTCGAATTATTGAGCTTTGTCTAAAGTAGGTCTTTGCGGTAGTTTGATGGCGTCAGTTTTAAGGTAGCGTTTTATGATGTCGACGAGCTGTTTTCGATCCACGGGTTTTGTGAGGTGATCGTCGCATCCCGCTTCCAACGAACGAAGGGCTTCATTTTTGAGAGCGTGCGCTGTGAGAGCAAGAATTGGCTTTCTGTAACTTTGTGAGCGCAGACGCCTCGTGGCTTCAAGCCCGCCAAGATTTGGCATCTGCAGGTCCATCAAGATAACGTCATATTCCTTCTTGAGCGCCATTCTCACGGCTTCTAGTCCGTCTGTGGCAACGTCAACTTCGGCTCCTTCTGTGCGCAAGTAAATGCGCATAAGCATGGCGTTATCGGGCGCGTCTTCCGCGACGAGAATTTTTGTGCCAGTGAGCTGTGGTGGCTCTTTGTCTTTGTCCCCTACTTTCACACACTGAGGCAGAGTATTCGGTTGTTCGATCAAACCAACGTCGGACACGTCACCCGTGGGAATAGTGAGGCGGAAGAGCGACCCTTCACCTGGTACACTTTTGACCAATTCAAGTTCTCCTCCAAGTGCGTGCGTAAGCTTTCTTGAGAGCAAGAGACCAAGCCCCGTTCCACCGTATTTTCGAGTGACCGACGGGTCGGCTTGACCAAAAAGTTGAAAGAGGCGTGATTGCGCGTCAGGAGGTATTCCAATTCCTGAGTCATCGACTTCAATAAGAAGGCAAGCATCATTTCTTAGCTTATCCTTTTGATGGAATTTTAAGCGTACATGCACGTGACCTCGTTCTGTGAACTTGACTGCGTTGCCAATAACGTTGAGGAGAATTTGACGAAGGCGTGCTGTGTCGGTGTAGATCACTTGCGGAACCGGCGATGAAAAGACGAGTTTCAAATCCAAACCCTTGCTTTCAGCAGCGCTACGCAGTGCGTCAAAGACTCCATTGATGACGTCGACAACGGAGAAACGTAATTTCTCGATTTTCAAGTAGCCCGCGTCAACCTTGGACAGATCAAGAATATCGTCGATGAGGCGAATCAAGTGAGCTCCAGCCGTGCGTATTCGTTGTACATATTCGGTCTGTTCTTGACGGGAAAGATTTTCCTCAAGAAGCAGATCGCTAAACCCAATAACGGCATTCATAGGGGTACGGATTTCGTGGCTCATATTTGCTAAAAACTCAGATTTAGCCTGGTTTGCAGCCTCTGCGGCTTCCTTGGAGCGAACAAGTTCAGCTTGGCTTTTTTGAACGTCGGTAACGTCTTGGCAAATAACTACCCCCGCAATGATTTCGCCTTTGGCATTCTTAACGGGCGCGGCGTTTAGTCGTATAATTCCTTGGCTGTTGTCACCACGTAAAATCTCGACGTCTTCGTTTACAACCACCTCCCCTTTGCCGATGGCGCGAGCCAGGGGCCACTCGGACTCCTCGTATCGGCGTCCGTCCTCGTGAAACCCAACCCAGTTGGCATAGTCGGGAATGGTCTGTGTGGGAATGACGGGATGACGCCAGAGTTTGTCCAATTGCTTGTTGGCGTATATGAGGCGTCCCGTTGGGGACTCGCCGACTATGACCGCAGTGGGCATTTGCTCGAAAATAGTTTCCAATAAACTCGTTTTGGCTTCGAGTTCTCTCACGAGCTCCTCTTTTTCCGCCTGGGCTTCTCTTTCGTCGGTTATGTCGGTGTTAGTTCCGAACCATGAGATTATTTTGCCCTTCTCATCCCGGACAGGATTTGCGCGAGACAAGAACCATCGCCATTCACCCGTCCTACCTTTGAGGGGAAAGGTGTCCTGCCAAGGATTGCCCGTTCGCAGGGCATGCTCAAAGCTGGTTATCGTTCTCTGAATGTGATCGGGATGCTGCAAGCATTTCCAGTTCCAACCCAGCATTTCGCCCGGTTTTGTGCCTGTATATTCAAACCATCTTTGGTTGTACCAGGTTATGCTGCCGCATTTGTCGGCGATCCAGGCCATTTGAGGGATAGAGTCGGCAAGTGTTCGGAATTTTGCCTCACTTCTTCGTGCTTCATCCTCTGCAACTTTTCGCTTGGTGATGTCGTGCGTTATGTTCGCGAATCCAATAAAATGGCCGCGTTCATTGTTCAGTCGAGCTATGGAGATTTGAGCCCAGAATGTGCTTCCGTCTTTACGAACTCTGAGGGCTTCTTTTTCAAATTTCCCGCATGAACGCGCTTCTGCAATTTCGGCGATGAGCTGGTTATCCTTTCGTTCATCTGGAGGAAAAAGTATCGAAATAGGTTTGCCGACAATTTCGTTCTCCGAGTATCCGCTGAGACGTTCGGCTCCGTAATTCCATGTGCGGATGCAACCTGCGGCGTCCAAAAGAATGATTGCGTAATCTTGCGCTCCGCCAATAAGCTGCCGAAAGATCTGCTCCCGTGAGGCGATTTCGTCTTGGAGGCTATTGAGCCACCTTGCGATACCTAAAACAATAGGAACGAAGATCACAATTCTTAGGAAAATCAGAGATGTAATACCAAAATCTCTTGAGATATATCCTAGGCCGACAGCAACATGCTGAGCCCAGCCAAACAGGGGGAAGAGGACAAAGATTGCAGCGAGTATCCGCCGTGCAATGCAACTTCCGTAACCACGACTTGCAATAATGCGTCCCAAGCCGACGTCTGATCTAGCCGAGAAAATTCCGACCGTTACCAGAAATAGTCCTACCGTGGCGAAGGGCGAGATCCTAAGTTGCTCGTTATCGACAAAGAGGTCCGTCAAGTGGCCAAGAAGTATAAAATAAGCCGTAACCCAAGAAAGGATGTTCAGCCAATGTCCAAGTAGTTTGGTGAAGCTTGTATTCGTATTCAGGAGAATCAAGCTTGTGCCGGAGCAAGCGAAACAAAAGGCCATGACGAAGGGAATGTTTGCTATTGGTCCGAAATTCAGAGGTAAGTAACTTTGCATTACTGCCATGATGCCGGAACCAGCGACGAATGTCGCCGCTCCGATGCCCAACGCTCGTTTTCCCATGGAAACATTTGGTTTGGCGAAAAGTAGGTACAGGGAAAGCCCTAAGAGGAACAAACCAAGTGCAGCGCTTGGTCCCATGGCGAGAAGAGGCGAGTTTGGGATGTCGAACGATTGAAATCCAAGACTCGAACCAAACGCCAACACGCCTATAACCATGGTTAGCGCTGACATTATATTTTGCATGCGATTGCGGTTAGAAATAAGACCTCCGGCGGAACTCAACTGTGCATTGGCCCTGCGCACACTCGGGAGAAATAGCACGTCAATTTGGCCAATACAATGTGCAACAGGGGCTGATGCGTTAGGTTTTCTTTCTCGTTGAGCTAGGAGTTTCATGAGGAAGATGGCGAATTGCTAAGGCAAACCCAAAAAGGTATAATGAAGCTCTTCTGGAATAAGTAATAAAGTAAAAGAGGTGATCCATGGCTGGAGCGCGTTTTCTCTTTTCGTTGTGGGTTTATCTTGCGGTTTCTTGCCAAACCCAGCAAAAATCGGTCGTCGTTAATCTACCCAACAATACTCAAGCGAAAGATTACATATCCGAGCATTCCGACTCCGGATTTGGGGGATACTACCTCAACATCGATAAGACGATGCAGAATCTCGGTATCACGCGTTTGCAGGCACATGAAATTCAGAACCAGATGAGGGATTTGCTTGAAACACGGTCCGAAAGTTATTCGCTCATAGAACAAGGGGAATACCTGGAGGGAGCCTTTGAGACCGCTGTTGACAACGTCCTAAATCGTAAAATCTTTGAGAGCGGTCTGAGCGATCTTAGTTTTGAAAAAGGCGAGTTCGCTATTGTGCTCGATCTTGACGAGACGGTACTCGCACAGTGGTACCAAAAAGGTCTGGAGTCCAATTCAAGTCCTGTAATGACTTTTGCAACCTCCGTTCCCGATACGGTTCCCAATTGGGTTGACGATGCAACGGGCAACTCTTTAGATTCGGCAACCCTTAGCGTCTCTCCAAGTGCCGTGATGGTAAGACCCGGCGTGGAAGAGTTTTTCACAGAGGTTTCGGCGCTCCCCGGCTTCAAGGGGTTCATTATTTTTACAGCAAAAGAAGATAAGGCTGCCTGGGCCGTGGTAGAGAAGTGGCGGCAGGAAAGCGGCCCGTTGTCGCGATACATGCTCGGTCTGTTCACGCGCAACTACCTTAAGTTTGACGGTGGCTTATCAAAAGCTAGTAAGGATTTGCGAATCTTCGATCCGAATCTGAAGCAGGTTTTTATGGTTGATGATAATGAGACGCGAGTCGTTCAAAAGGAATTGAACTATCAGGTTCCCAAGTTTAATGCCGACGTTTATCTTGAAAACAGGAGCAAGGACGTCGAGGTATTGAACGAGAAGGTTCTTCCGTTTATCGCATCGGTAATTTCATCATGTGCCAAGTCGGTGGAGGCTCCTGTAGTCGAATGTTTAAAGCGGAAGATTGGCTCTTCGGACGAAGGCACGGCCGGCTTGGCAGAATACCTTAAGGTAATGAGTACGGCGTTATCTCGCCCTTGGACGCTCGAAGAAGCTCGGACGGCGAGAGTGTTTGAGCCAGACTTTGTGCTGGCTTCACAAAAGCATCTCGACGGTGATTTTCCGAGGTTTAGAAACGGGGTCATGCAACAGGAAACGAGTAGCTTTTTTTGATCTACTTTACCTCGTAGATGACTTCGATTGAATCATCGACATCAAGTTTATAGTCGTTACTAATCACAACTTTGTTGCCGGTTACGGTGTAGAATTTGGAGTCGATCTTTGCCCCGTTGTGAAGCACGTCGAGCACAATAAGTTCGCCCTCCTCTTTGATCTCATAAGTTCGCAGGGCTCCCATAACGATGCCGTCCGAAAACTCGGTGAAATTTTTCGACCAATCCGCCGCGCAAATGTCATAAAGCTTTCCATTTGTGTTGGTTGCGAGCGTTTCGTAGTCAGGGCTCAAAGCAGCCACGGTACATGTTGCGCTAGGTACGCTTGTTGGTCTGCCGACAAAGCCAAACAACTCGTACCCGCCCTTGCCAAACTTGGCATCCGTTACTTTTTCGAATTGCGGTCCAAGGAAAGTTTGCACGCCGTCATCCGAGACTACGACAAAAATTCGCCGTGAATTGGCTCGAAAAAAATCCGCAAGCTTGCCCTTAACTGCGTCCACTCCGGGGGCGTTAAACCCGCGTCCGCCGCGTCCGCCTCCAAATATAGATCCAGGCAATAACGCCTGTTCGCCGCAGACGGTCGCCGAAGTCGCGGCTGGATCTGCCGATATAACCGTGGTCTCAGGAGCGCAGAGCGAAGACGCTGTAAGCGCCAAACCGTTCGTGCTTCCTACTTCTTGATTGAGAATTGTGACCTCTGACGCTGTAACTCCTAACGAGGTAAGATTGAGGCAAAGTGGGTTAAGCGGGTCGATGCATGATATAAAGCCGACCTTTGTGTCTGTTGCCGCTTTGATTGCGCCGAGGAATTTCGCGAAGTTTTGTTCGACAAAGCGGATTTCTTGCGCCATCGAACCGGAGTTATCTATAACCCATAGGAGGTCTGTACCTAGTTTTTCACCCCCGACCTTGAACACAGTCGAAAGGCTGTCGCCTCCTCCGATTGTACCTTCTTGATTGGTATCTTCAGGCTCGGAGGCTGTGCTCCCGTTTAGGCTATTGCCGCCCGCGAACTTTTCCCCACGGCTACAAGCGCCGAGCGCAAGAACCAAAAGCAACATTTTGGCGAGATGACTCTTTGACATAGCAAACCTCAACCTCTAAGGGATTCGATAAAAGCTTTATCGGTAGACCAGATTGATTTCTTTAAAATAATTGAACCTTTTTGCGGGTCCCTAAAAACTTTAAAAAAAACCAACGGTTAGTCACTTGTCCTGGAGGCGTTGAGACCTCAATTAAACGGCGGGGCGGAGAAAGCGACCTCGCCATTATTAGAAAGTAATTGCCCCCGGGAATCCTTTGGGTTATAATTATGAGATGTGGCCCTGCCTGAAGTGTCGCTACCCAGAAATTCTTTAAAGGTATTCGTTTAGTTTTCCATGTTTCCAACCCAAAAAAACATAAATCCGAAAAACTCAATACCTCGCTTTTATTCACTATCACCCAAATCGGGTGCGTATTTTTTCATATTTAAGGGGTAACTAATGACGACTAAATTGTACATCGGTGGGCTTTCGTACTCGACTACGGAAAACACTCTGCAAGACCTGTTCGCCCAGGCAGGAACCGTAGCTTCCGTAAAAATAATTACGGATCATGATTCCGGAAGAAGCAAGGGATTCGGGTTTGTTGAGATGTCGACATCTGAGGAAGCAACTGATGCTATCTCTAAATTCAACGGCCACAATCTAGATGGACGTAACATCACTGTTAACGAAGCTCGTGAGAGAAAACCGGGCGGCGGTGGCGGCGGTGGCGGTCGACCAGGCGGCGGTGGTTTCCGCAGCGGTGGCGGCGGCGGTGGCGGCGGCTTCAAGAAAAGATTCTAAAAGATAATCGTCATGAAAAAAGAGGCTTCAAAGCCTCTTTTTTTGTCAAAAGATAGAGTAAGAAATTCCAATTCCTAGTTCGTAGCCATGAAATTCGTTGGTTGCGGTACCTCGCCATCTGTCAATTCGCGCATTGGCAATCCACTTCTTTGCCGGAAAATAAGAGAATGCAAGCGATGCAGCCGCTTCGACGTTGGTATCGAAGTCCGGGTTGCGCTTAGCCGGAAATTGAAGACCTTTGGTCGGATAAAGGTACGAGAATTTTGGCCCGACCAGAAGATATGTATCAGCGTATAGGCGAATAATGTAGTACGCCGTGTGCGAAACGCTAGCAAGATTGAGTTGTTGATTGTTCTCCTTGTTCACCAAATTCTTTAAGTGTGCATTGAGTTTCATCAGCCAGTAATCATCGAGAACGTGTTGGTAGTTGAGGGAGAGCGAAGCCTTTCCGGTCGAAAATTTCTCACTCGTATGTATAATGGGGTAGTTTGTCACGCTTTCCAGTCCAATATAGTTCTGTTGAAACATGGTCAAGGATTCTGCGTGGCAATGTTGACTAGATATTGTTTGTAAAATGGTCGTGATCAGCAACAGCTTCAATAAGTTTCTGGCAAATTTTTCTATCGTTGAAGCCATCAGTAGACGTCCTTATGGAAGCTAATGTAACGAAACGCTCGCATTTCGAAAACATCTTATTTACGTTCGTTTTCTTTTCTATCCTTTTGCCCCCTGGGGCTCAGTACCTTCTTCTCCTTGTCGTTCTGATTCGTACAATTGTCTGCAAACAGGGTTCGCCTTGGAAAAAAGTTGTGGAGTTCGGAGGAAAGAGGTTTGTTTACGGTCTGACTCTGAACCTCGCGACGTTAGGCGCGCTAGCGGTGGTTTGGGTCATTCGCGAACCGATGTTGAGATCCGACGTCGTCAGCGATTATGCGCATGTGATGGCGAAACAATTTCTGTGGCCGCTCATAATGGTATGGACGTTGGTTTGTGCGCATAAACGGGGTTGGCGACTGGACAATGGCTTGGTTTTCCTTGTGAGTCTCTTGGTTGTTCACCTGTCTTACGTCCTCGCACAGCGATATTTTGGTATTGATTGGGTGCACGGTTTGGATGCGGTCCTGCCAGGCAACCGATTTGCGTATGGCGTTTACAGGGTGAGCGGCTTTATGAGCCATCCCCTCAACCTTGCTTACAATCTTATGCTGTTTTGCTTAATGGCTTATTTTTTTGCCTTTAGGATGGGTCCTTCCAAGAACTCTAGATTGTGGGCATTGGTTTTCGGTCTCGCAAGCTTGACGTTAGTCGTAACCGTATCAAGGTTTGCTACATTATTGACTATAGCCGTAATTTTTCTTTGGGAATTTAAGAGAATTCGTGAATTTAAAAAAGTGGCATTAGGAGCTCTAGCAGCGATTGTTCTGATTCTTGCGGTCGAACAATCCACGATAAGAAGAATTTCCGAGCTGTCTTTGGAGCCGAGTCGAATGGCAGAAACTATGCCGCGGATAGGTTTTTGGAAAATTCATTGGCAAATGTTCACAGATCATCCGCTCTTAGGCGTAGGCCTGCATAATCGCGTCAGTGCGTCACTAGACTATTACAATCGTGCCGGTTACACTGAAAAAGAGGACAAGTATCGAGCACATAATATCTTTTTGCAGACTCTGGCGGATAGCGGAATTGTAGGTTTCGCAGGTTTGATCGCCTTTCTGCTGGGGTTATGTGGCTTAGGATATCATGGAGCTAAGAACTCAACTCGCCTTTTCTTGGTGGTTTTTCTCGCGACCTTGGCATGTGGTTTTGTTGACAACATTTTGCGTGACAGTGAATTTGTTTTTGCTTTGTTCTACGTCCTGATCATTAGCAAACTCTCCTTGTTGGATGAAGGCGAAACTAGAGTCTAGCTCCCCAAAACAACGATTTTCTCTTTTTTCTGCAGTGTTGTTGTATGGAATCATTGGACGATAAAACAGTAAAAATTGTGAGTCCCGAAAGGATCGCTCGTATCTTGAACAAGCTTTGCAGTTCAAAGGTCCAGGCGCTGATCCGGGTAAAAGACGATCCGGCTCTCGGAATTCGCGGTACTTTTCATATCGTTGACGTCGTTGACGGAAGTGGTTTTGTTTGCCTCAACGAGATATCGGTTCGCGGTATGGAAAAGTTGGCGCAAACGGACGAGGTAAAGGTCGATGTCCTTGGTATGCCGTC
This sequence comes from Oligoflexales bacterium, assembly GCA_050251195.1. GTDB lineage: Bacteria > Bdellovibrionota_B > Oligoflexia > Oligoflexales > Oligoflexaceae > JBFWNG01. The sequence continues at coordinate 32,565 of JBFWNG010000018.1, read as the reverse complement.
TAGAGTTGTATTCTCGAGTTCTATTGCTCGTATAGCGGATCGCGCCGTCTATCTTCCTCTGCCAAAGTACCTCGCTAGCACGGAGAGACGAAAGAACGCGCGGTATCCGACGACAATGCGACAGATGGCGTTCGTTCAATTTAGTGCCTGGTCTGCAGATAAAGAAGATGTGATGAGTTCCCCTATGCTTCCTCCGTATGAGAGTTTGGCCTCGTGGATTCCCGTGGCCGATATGAGCGCCGGGGGGATATGCTTGTTGACAGGGTTTCCATCGTTAATTTCGATAGCGCAACAGGGAAAACTCGATGAAAAGGCCAAACTCATTTTGCCGGCTTCAGCGCCGATCGAGTTGCCCATGGAGTTTCGTTGGACGAAGAGAACGATCCAACGTCTTAAGGTTAACAGCGACGAACAGAGCCAAATCCAATATCGCTTCGGCATCGAATTCCGAGAAATGTCGGAGCATGCCAAAGTTAGAATTCGTCAATTCATGCGGCAACTCGTCATGTCGGAAGCTATTTAGGGATCGCTATGAAACTGCTCATCATCGTATTTTTGGCCTTGTTAGGCTGCAAACATTCGGACAAAACAAACTCCGGCGTTTCTGATAGTTCTGAAGAAGGCGCGGCAGACGGTAAGCCTAAATCTCAACAAGATATCGATCTAAAAATGGCCGAGATGACGGCAAAGATGCAAGAGATGGAACTACAGCTCGAGGAGCAGAAACAAAAAACGAAGGTGCTGGAGAAAGGAATGCTAACCGGCTTGGTTCCTGAAGAATTCGTCGAGAAGAAGAAAGATGCCGCAGAGGGAAATGGCCAGGCTAATGAAGTCGATGCGGGTTCCAAGGATGCTGGGATAGACTATAAGGCAGCAATCGCGAAAGCAGAAGCTCACTACAAAGCCAAGAATTGTAATGCATCGTTAGCAGTTTTGAGGGACCTGGAAAAGGCAAGTCTCGGAGACCAAGAAAAGAACGTAGTCTCGTATTGGCAGGGACTTTGTTTGTATCAAAATAAGAACTATATGGAATCTAGGGTGAAGCTATCGGCGTTCATAGAAGCTGCCGGAAATCATGAATTCACTCCGAATGCGTCCCTCCATATAGCCAAAATTGACAAGGACATGGGCCTCATCGAGAAATCTCTCGAGCAATTCCGAGCGATCATCGAAAAATATCCAAACACAGAGGTCAGTAAGATAGCGAAGTGGGAGATTAGCGACATTGAAGATTCAATTTGACCTTCGGTTGAAAATCTCGATTGGTATTGGCGCCACTCTGTTGGGCGCGTTTTGTGCATTTGGGCAGAATAATTATTCACTCGACGAGGGTGGCGACAGTTTCGACGAGGGGAACGAAGGCAAAGAGGAACCAGTTGAGGACTATCTCAACCAAAGCCTCGAAGACGATTTTGCAAATGATCTGATTCAAGACATCGAAGGTGAAGGCGGGCAGCAAGGAAACGCGGGAACGGCGCCTTACAACGATAGCGGTACGCAATCTGCGCCGGTGGCTACTCCCAATAACGCCGCTGCTACAACTCCGACGAACAATTATGCTGCCCCCAGCAATGCAGCCTCTGGGGGCGATGGTTCGGGAATTGACGTAAACAATCCGGTCAGTGCGACACCGTCACCGGATGGGTCGGAAGTTCCGATCGATGCGCCCCTCGATCCAACATCGGAGACCTCGCCTACGGATGTGGTGACGGAACCAGCTGAACCCGAAAGCGATCCCGTGGATGGCGCTCCACCCATTGTGCGCGGCGTCAAGCCGCAGAACAAATTCGGCGGCGCTCCGTCCCTACCCGGATCTATGCGCACCCTCGCCTACGGAGAAGCTCCGCAGGAATACACCGTCGAGGGCGGCGACACGCTCTTTGATATCTGCGATCAGTTTCTCGACGAAGCGGGGTATTGGCCGAAGCTCTGGTCATATAACCCGGAGGTTAAAAACCCGCATTTTATTTTTCCAGGTACGACGCTACGCTTTTACCCCGGCGACGAAAGCACGCCTCCTAGTTTGTTGCTTGTGACGGAGGACGACATCGTTCCGTTAGACAAGGAAGGCATCAAGGAAGCGGAACTTGTCGCAGAAGATTATTCAAAGTTGCTTCTCGATTTCGGCGAAAGCAGTCCTACTCCTTTGGTTGACGATAGTACTCTCGTACCTCCGGAAGGATTGTTCATAGATTATCCCGAGCCGAGAGCGCCTAAGGACATCAAAGTTACGTTGCCGGCATTCGTCTACAAAGACCCCCAGGAATCTCTGGGAGTCGTCGTGGCGGGAACCGAAGGAAGAACCCTCATGAGCGACAACGAGGAGTTTTTAGTCAAGGCTAACCAACTGTCTCCTCATGAGAGGTATACTGTGGTTCGCGGCGCAACAAAGGTGGTCACTGCTGACGGACGGTTCGTTGGAGTAAGGTACGAATTCGTCGCTCAAATGGAAGTCGAAGAATCATTGGGCGACGGACATTTTGTGGCTAACGTTACCCAAACGCGCTTAGGCGTTCAGCCAGACGATCAAATCATCGCATACAAATCCACGACGCGAAGTATACCTGCATACCTCGGATCCCCTACGAGTTCGTCCGGATCGAGTGTGGTTGGCTTTGACTATCCCGAGCAAGTCATCGGAGGTCGAGGCTCCTTTGTTTTGCTTGAGAATGGTGCCGCCGTGTTGTCAAAGGGTTCAACGATACGAATTTTTAAGAACGTTGCCGGCGAAGACTATCCCGCGCTTAAGAGAAATGTTGCCATCGTGCACGTTGTCGATGACGGCGGTCCCGCCGTTCTCGGATATGTCGTTCAAAACAAGTTGCAAGTCGAAATTGGCGACAAGACAGGCGGCTAACTCCCCACCTCAAGGAACGTAAAGAAGATAGTCAGAAACTATTTTCCGCGCTTCCAAACTTCCGCACCTCCGCGATCAATAAAGTGTAGAGACTATTTTCCACGTTTCCAAACTTCCGCGTCTCCGCGATCAAGACCGAAGAACTCGAACATAGATATAACGTGTTATCCATGCTCCCGGTTTTTTTCCGGCTTAACGCGGAAGCGCGGAAGTTTGGAAACGCTGAAGGGTCCGTTTAAACTTTCTTTGCCTCTTAGCTATTCTCGTAGATGTCGCTTCCCTACCCGTTCACCGTGCCCTAGGATGCCCCAGGCGTATGGAGATCCTTATGAATTCGACTCTCATGTTTGGCCTAACACATACAATCAGTCAGTATTGTTCGAAATGGATTCCGTTCGAGAGCGAACCAGGAGATAGGACGTCTCGTTGTCCGAAGGACGTTTCTCAAGCAGAATGCCGCGAAGCTCTGAGCTCTTTGCGCCGGATGAATCCCGACCTCGAGATGGTTATCAGATTTCGTCAAACGAAGGAGTCCGTGAGCGTCGAGGCATTTTGTGACCTTTTTCGACAAGAGATGCACAGGATAACGGCGGCCGGTGGGCATTACATAACTTTCAATAGTATTCACTATCCTGAATCACTTCGAACAATAGGAGATCCCCCGATGGCTCTATTTGTCTTAGGAGATCTATCTCTATTGACGAAGACATGCATGGGAGTTATCGGTTCGCGAAAGGCTTCGGCTTATGCGCAGCAAACGACGAGAGATCTCGCGTTGTCCCTGGCATTGTCGGGCGTGACCATCGTAAGTGGCGGTGCGTTTGGTTGCGACTCGTTTGCACATTGGGGCGCCTTGCAGTGTCCGAAAGACCCGGTGCCGACGATCGTGGTTTGTGCAGGAGGTTTGCAAAGGCTGTACCCTTCGGGAAATTACAACCTGTTCAGTATGATTCGAAAGCGGGGAGGGATTTTTTTATCGGAAAAATTTTGGAACTATCAACCTCGACCGTTTGATTTCCCCATCCGTAATCGGCTCGTTTCCGGCCTTAGTGAAAAGGTTTTTGTCATGCAGGCAGCGCTTACCTCCGGGGCAATGATAACGGCAAATCTCGCGCTGGATCAGGGCAAGGACGTTTGGGTCCTTAAGCATCCCAGCGGCGACGTGCGCGCATCCGGCAATGAAAAGCTAATCAGCGAAGGTGCGACTTTCTTCGAAAACCATCGGCAGGTGATCAATAAATGAGCAGATTATAAGGAATAAATCTGCTTGCCAAAAAGTAAACTGAGTTGCTATGAGAGCTTAGCAACGAAAAATTGGAGACTCAGTGGAGACGAGAATAGCTGATCCGTGGTGGCGTGTTGTAGAAGAAATTGCCCGCATGATTGAAAGCAACGGTTTTAAACAGTCAGAACTTGCGGAGAGTCACGTGAAGAAGGACCTCCTGGCTGCTGGCCATACCGAATCAGATGTAAATACGGCCATTAACTGCGTCGAGAAAGCATTCCTGTCAGGAAACTTCTACGATTGTCTGACCATGACGCAACAGTTGGGAAGCGACTTTAGGATTTTACATCCCGCCGAGAGCCCTCTCCTTCCATACAAGATCTGGCAAGGACTTCTCGTTTGCCGAAAGAAAGGGGTCATCAGTTCTGAAGTGTTCGAGAGAATAGTAGAAGGCATACGCTTGTTCGATTTGCGCGGCCTCACGACGCCGGAAGTGGATGACGTTTTTCATGACCTGCTGTCAAACCACCTTCCGCAACATGTTATCGATACGGTCTTTGCCGTAGTGAACGGCAATAAATCAGAAAGCTGTCACTAGATTTACCAAGACGCAATAACGGAGCAACAGCATGAGGATCTCAGATCTTTGCATTGAGCTTTTTGCGCCCGAAATCCAGGAAATCTTCGTAAACGACACAAGAGTCCTGATCAAGAAGTACACGGATGAAACAACAACGGTACATCCTTCACCATACCGTACTTCAGAGTCGATGGTAGACGCCTTGCAAGAGTTTGGTTTTCGGCAATCGGTGAGACTTGATCCCTTGCGACCGTATGCCGGCGGTATGACCCATGTGCCCCATGATAACGATCTTATCTCCGTTCGATGGCACGCGGTGATCCCCCCGATGGCTAACCATGGTCCCGTTTTGGCGTTACGGCGCCATTTGTTTCGGCTTCAGTATGAAGAGGCGGCCGATGTGCCTCATCCGGAAATCGCCGAAGCTTTGCGGCAAGGACGGCCGATTTTTGTCTGCGGCTCGACGGGATCTGGAAAGACGACGGTCTTGACGAGAATCTTGCAGACATACTGCACTAGCGAACGCGTTATCCTTCTAGAAGAAATCGACGAGATCCCAGCGCTGGCGCCGACCTGGGTAAAGTTGACGGCAAGACCTCCCAATCTGGAGGGATTTGGAGCCGTTAGCATCGAAACAATGTTCAGGGAAACCCTGCGGCTAGCTCCCGATAGGATCGTTGTCGGAGAAGTTCGAGGTCCGGAAGTAAATCCGCTCTATCAAGCAATACTGTCGGGCCACGGGTCAATACTCACAACATTACACATCGATGATCCGCTCTCGTTGGTTTTACGACTAAGCCAAATGAGTTCGTCCACCCTAAATTGGGCAAGCTTGTTTGCGGTTAAGCCGCCTGTTTTGATCTTTCTGTCGCGAAAAGAGAAGGGTGAGATCCAGAACGTTAGTTGTCTTAGCTCCGGCCAAATATCGACTTAAACATTTTTTTCAGCAAACCGGTCACAGTTGTAGGTGTGACTTGGGGAGCAACAGGCTTGACGGTCCTGTGTGCGGCTGCAGCAATAGCCGGGGCTTCTTTGGGACGGCCTCCCGATCTGCTGCGCGGCCTCTGTGATTTTGGCCCGCGTTCCTGCGAATCCGCAGGCTTGGCCGTTGCTCCGCTTCTCGTCCTGCCGTCTGCGGCGCGTTTCTCAGGGGTTCTCTTGCCTGGTGCCTTGCGGGCGTCGTTAAAGCCTTCTTTTTCTTTTTCGGATTCTTTCATCTTATAAGGATTCGGTGCCTTGTCGATGATCGAGTCAAAAGAGGTATTATACCATTCACATTCGATCTTCTTGCTGCTGTCGAGCTTTTCCTGGATGCCTTCCAGATTGTGACCATAATCTTCACAAACAAGAGATATTGCAATCCCGCTTGTTCCGGCCCGAGCCGTTCGGCCTATCCGGTGGATGTAGTTGCTCGGATCGTCAGGCAAGTCAAAGTTGAAAACGTGCGTCACGCCCGGAATATGGAGACCGCGGCTTGCAACGTCTGTTGCGATGAGCACTTTAATTGCGCCTTCCTTAATTTTCTCAATCAGGGCCACGCGCTTTTTTTGCGGGAGATCGCCCGTGATAACATGGGCAAGGATGTCGTTTTTTGAAAGCTTAAAGTGAAGCCATTGTGCGACGGCCTTGGTGTTTGTAAAAATGATCGCGCAATCCAATGTTTCTGTTTTGAGAAATCCCAGGAGCACTTTAAGTTTGTCTTTTGACTCGCTGATTATGAACCGCTGGTTGATTTTTTCGGGAGTTGTTACTTCAGGATTAATCTCGATATAGTGAGGAGATCGCAGATATCGGTTGGCAAGGACTTTGACGCGGTCGTTGGTCGTTGCCGAGAAAAATAGCTTTTGAGCTTTGTCGTCGACCTTGCTAAAGAAATATTCAACATCCTGAATGAATCCCATCTCGAGCATGCGGTCCGCTTCGTCGCAGACAAAGACAGCGCAGTTCTTAATAGGAACGAGCTTTTTCTGATGAAAATCTCTGAGTCGACCCGGAGTCGCCACAATGATGTCCACGTCTTTTCGCAGGTCTTGCATTTGACGTTCGTAGTCCATCCCGCCAAATATCGCCAATGTGTTGATATTTAGATTGCCATAAATAGCGTCCGCGTCTTGCTGGATTTGGATAGCAAGTTCCCGGGTCGGAACTAAGATGACGGCGACGGGGTGCTTCAGACTCTCCGACGACTCCCGCGCCTGAAGTATCTTCTGGGCTATCGTTATTAAGAAAACGCCGGTTTTTCCTGTCCCTGTCTGAGCAAAACCCGCAATATCGTCTCCTTTGAGAGTCAGAGGGAGGCATTCGGCCTGAACGGGACTCGGCACAGTCCAGCCGAGGCTATAGATGCTGTCCAAGAGAGCTGAGTGCAACCCTAAGGTCGCGAAATCAGTGGTTATTTCTTCGTCTTCATAAGAGGAGTCTATATCTGTGCCTTCGATCAAGGAATCTGTCATCTGCTCTGGGTCCATTTTCTTCTAAAAAACAACGGTAAATTGTCGATAAGTTGCCTGAAAGTCTTGCATTCCGGGGGATAGTAATATTTTAAGACCAATTTCACAACGAGATAACCATGCCTGACAAAAATAACGACCAGTCTTCACAAGCGGGGAGCAGGAAGCAATTCTCTCCTTACAAGGAATATAGTCATTCGATCGAACAGGTGACAGCCAATTCCCGGGCTTTTTTTAAGCAAATAGACGACGAATTGACCCGGAAGGAGAAGCTTAAGCTAGAGTACGTTCGGGTAAGAATGAGTCGGATTTACTTCAACGATTGGAAGTTGGACTCCAACTGCTATTTTCGATCTCTGGTCATCCTAAGAAAACGGCTGAAGAAAGCCGCGAACATCGATCTACTTGCCACTAAAGACAAATAGCGCTACATTAAAATAGTGTAAAAATTCAGGGGTTTCTATGCTTTTTGGGAGACAAGCCGTCGTGGCGTTTGCGTGCGTCCTTTTTATGGTAGGGTGCGTCATGCCCGCGGAGAAGAAGCAAATGCGGGACGATATTTTTAGCCTCCAAACCCGTCTTCTGGAGATGGAAACCCAGCAGAAACAGAAAACAGGCGAGTTTAAGTCCAGCGAGGAGAATGCAAACCAGCGGATTGCGTCGGGGAACGTTAAGGTCGAACAGCTCCAACAGGAACTGCAACGCCTCAAAGGCGAAATGGACGGGCTAAAAGTCGGGGTAAAGACGGGCAAGATTCCGGGCGACAACTCCACGGAACCCAGCTTATCGGACAGGATAGACGAGTTCTCAGCGCATTTGGACGAGTTGGAAGCGACCCAGGCAGAGCTGCTCGAGGCTGTTAAGGCGCTCGAAAGCTCCAAGTCAAAGAAATCCCAGAAACCCCAGAAATCCCAATCGAGCAAAGGTGCCGAAGGCGCTACCTTGTCGAAGGTTCGAACCGCGTTTAATAAAAAGGACTATAAATACGTTATCGACAACGGTGAGCAGGTTCTTGCAAAGGAAAAGAGCGGCAAGCAGAAGGAAGAAATTATCTACTTTCAGGCAGAAAGCTTGTTCCATGAAAACAAACTTCGCGATGCGGCGTTGAAGTATAACGACTTGCTTGATATTAAGCCTACCAAGGATCGTGTGGCGCACGCCAAGATGAGACTTGGAGATTGTTTTCGACAACTGGGCGACAATGCGACGGCCAAGCTTTATTATGAAGAATTGGTGTCGCAGTTTCCTGACAAGCCCGAAGGTCGCAAAGCAAAAGAGCGCCTCCAAAAAATGTAGTTGTATGAAAATTCTAGGAATTGAATCTAGCTGTGACGAAACAGCCATCGCCGTCGTCGAGGATGGCCGTCACGTTATCGTTTCCCTGGTGGCGTCACAAACGGATATACACGCGCAATTTGGCGGCGTGGTGCCCGAGATTGCCGCGCGACAGCATTTGGAAACCATAGATGCCCTCTCAGATGCGGCCTTGCGCAAGGCGTCCCTCACGATGGAGGACATCGACGCCCTAGCCGTGACAAGAGGACCTGGGCTGGTCGGATCGCTGGTTGTCGGGATCGCCTACGCGAAAGGCCTGGCTTTGGGCTCGGGGAAGCCCCTCATACCGGTTGACCACGTCAAAGCTCACGTCCACGGCGCCGTTCTCGGACTAAGCGAGGGGAAACCGGAATTCCCGTGTCTTGCCATTGTTGTTTCTGGAGGCCACACAAACATCTTTGCCATGAAAGACTTTACGTCTTATGAACTGCTTGCTTACAGTATTGACGATGCGTGCGGCGAATGTTTCGATAAGGTAGCCAAGCTTCTCGGCCTTCCCTACCCTGGGGGCCCGCAAATCGAGAAAAAAGCGCTCGCTGGAGATCCAAAGGCTATTCCGATGCCCACGATCATGGCCAAGAAGTCCGATTTGAGATTCAGTTATTCGGGTCTAAAGACCTTTATCGTCAATTTTCTTAGAAAAGAGCGCGCCAACGGCGACCTCAGCGAAACTATGGCTGCCAACCTTTGCGCCGCCTTTCAAGACGAAGCGCTCATGCAGATCGTTCGCAAGCTCAAGTCCGCTCTTGTTGTTAAACCCAAAACACAGAGCATCGTCGTGTGCGGTGGGGTTTCCGCAAACCAGCGTTTTCGCACTTTGATGAGAGAAAACATCGGGCTCCCTACTTACTTTCCTGCGCTCGCTTATTGCTCGGATAACGCGGCGATGATTGCCGCGTACGGCCACCACTTGTTTAAAGCAGAAAAGAACGGTACCATTTTTAAGACGGACGATTGGGACGCCTATTCGCGCTTTCAATTCAGCTAAACTCCCCACGATTTGAGCTTTAAGATGCGACGCAAGTTTTGGCCCGAGCAGAAAAAATCTCTCAGCCAGGTTTTCCTGCAAACCGATTGGCCTATTCATAAGGTCGTTGAACATTTAGAGACTTGGAAAATACGGCGCGTGCTCGAAATTGGTCCAGGAGGAGGAGTTTTGACCCGTGCGCTCGTGGACGCCGGATTCAATACCTTTGCGGTTGAGAAGGACGAGCGCTTTGTTGAACGACTAAAAGAATATTTCCAAGATCGCGCTCGACCGAATAACAATCGCTTGGAAATCATGCACAGGGATATTCTCCAATTCGACTTGCCAGAATGGCTTGAGCGATCGGCGGAACCTACGGCCATAGTTGGCAATGTACCTTATAAGATTTCAACTCCCATCCTTATGTGGCTGCTCCCTCACATTTCGAAAGTAAAAGGAGCGGTGTTCATGGTCCAGCTGGAGTTCGGGAATCGTTTGGCAGCGCACCACGGAACAAAATCTTACGGCAGCCTAAGTGTATTTGCACAACTCCGATCCAACGTCGAGATTCTCTGCAAAGTGGATCGCACCTGTTTTCATCCCGTTCCTAAAGTCGATAGCGCCTTAGTAACTCTCCGACCAAAAGCATCTGTTCCTTCACCTGAAATCTTGGCGCAGGTAGAATCACTGACTCGCGGTGCCTTCAGTCAGCGGCGCAAAAAGCTTCGCAACGCAATAAGAACGGTGCACACCGGTATCGACGAGAAAGACTTTCCGTTGGATCTCGACAAGAGGCCCGAGAATGTCAGTCCTGAGGAATATGTTGCGGTAGCGCAATTTTTGGCTTCTCGACGTTAATCCGTCAATCATGAATCTCAGAAATCTGAAGGCTTCCTTTTTCCGCGCCTCCATTATTCCGCGCTTCCGCGTTCAACATAATCAATCGCGGAAACGCGGAAGTATGGAAACGCTGAAAATATTAATCACTTTATAGCATCTACGATTGCCTTAAAGTACTTCGGCATCTCCGGCCGTGGATACCAGGCCAAAGCAAGTTTGTCTTCCGTCGCCGCCCCGTTGTTCAGCGCGATGAGGCCACGGTCTGCAAGATGGGGGCTCGCAATTTCCTGTGTCAGCGTGCCGAATCCAACCCCGGCTTTGAACAGCTTTATGATAGCCTCGTTATTATTGATATAGAGGCGAGGCTGTCCAACGTTCGCCTCGAGGCCAAATTTTTTTAGATAATGCAATGTGGTCGGATCATCCTCGGCGAAATCTATAATCCTCTCGGTCTGAAGAATTTGCTTCAGCTTCCTACCCTGCCACTTCGGAGAAGCGACCAAGACGTAACGATCCGGCTTCAAAAGTTTGGAGTCCATTTCCTGGGGGACTCTTTCGGGAGGAACAATTGCTAATGCCGCCGAACCCGAACGAATACGATCGATCCGTCCGGACGTATCGTCAAACACAAAACTCAACTGCAGCTTTGGCCATCGATCGTACAATGCTTTGCAAGACTCGATCACGCGCGCTGCCATGACACTTGTTGGGCCGACCACAGTAACGTAAACCGGCGCTTCCTGACCCGCGCCCGCGATACCGCTTAACGTTTGACTTTCCAAGTCAATCACGTTGGTGCAGTACCGGGACAGGATTTTTCCCTCGTGCGTCAACTCCATACCGCGTCGGCTGCGCAAGAACAGTGTGACGCTGAGTTCGCGCTCCAGCGAGCGAATACGCTGCGTAACTCCTGTCTGAGTCAGATGAAGATCCTCGGCAGCGCCATGGACTGTGCCGAGTCTGGCGACCGAAACAAAAGCTTTGAGATTGGGTGGTAGTAAGCTCATTATTATTCATCAATACATTATAATAATGAATTTTACAACCTGCCTTTGGTTGACGTATATACATGCCGTGACGCAGTAGGGGTAGAAAAAGTGGAACGGCCCGCATTGGTGCTTATTGATGTTCAAAAGGGATTTAATGACGTGCGCTGGGGAGCGAGAAACAATCCAGAGGCTGAACGTAATATTGGAGACCTTTTAGCAAAATTTCGAAGCCGAGCGCTCCCTGTGATTCATGTCCAACACCTGTCCAAAGAATTGGACTCGCCTCTTCGGCCCGATTCCCCTGGCGTTGAGTTTATGGATGGATTGGGTCCGGCCAAGAACGAGCCGGTTTTCCAAAAATGCGTCAACAGCGCCTTTATTGGCACCGACCTTCAAACCTATTTGCATTCGCAAAGTATCGTTTCTGTAGTCGTTGTCGGTTTTACGACAGACCACTGCGTCTCAACTTCAGTGAGGATGGCCGCGAATCTTGGATTTCAGGCAACTGTTGTTTCTGACGCGACGGCAACCTTCGAAAGGCGCATGGGCGAAAGATTGTTTCCCGCGCAAGTTATGCACGAAACGAGTCTGGCAAGTTTGAACGGAGAATTCGCGATCGTATTATCGACCGAAGCTTTGCTTTCTCAGCTTCGCTAGGTAGTCATTCGGGCGAGTAAGTGTTTTGAAAATCCAAGTCTACGGTTGCCGTGTCTTTGAGGATACGGGCTTGGCAAGCCAGACGCACGGTACCGTCCGTGGTTAGGTTGATGCGTTCGAGCAATTCTCGTTCGTTTTCTTTCATCTCCGAAAGATTGGCTCTGCCATCCTTGAGCAGGATGCCGCAGGTGCCGCAACGGCAAGCAGCGCATCCAAATCGGATGTCAACCTTGGCCTTCTTGGCGGCGAGCAAAATCTTGGTGTTGTCGTCGACCTCGCTCCGAATGCCGCTTGGCAAAAAAATCACAGTTGGCATGTGTTTCACCCATTTAAACAGACAGAGCAAATTCTCTCAGCGTGTTGTTGAGGGAGGTTTTTAGGTCCGTCGAGGGCTTTCTTTCACCGATGATATAGGCACAAGCGGTATGAATAACGCCGCCTGCGGTGACTTTGTCGCGAGTTCCGGGTACAACGACGGTCCGTTCCGGAATATAGCCCTTGATCACTTCCATCTTATTGTTTCTTGTATCAATAATGGGAGTAGAAGACGTCAGCGTCACGTTTGCCGCAATCACGGCCTCTTTCTCAATTCGAACGCCTTCGACGATAATTGCCCGGGATCCTATGAAGCAGCCGTCCTCAACGATGACGGGGGTTGCGGACGCCGGTTCTAATACACCGCCAAGTCCAACGCCTCCCGACAAATGAACGTTTTTTCCTACTTGAGCGCAGGATCCGACGGTTGCCCAAGTGTCGACCATCGTGCCCGCTCCCACATAGGCGCCGATGTTCACGTAAGAAGGCATAAGTACGACGCCTTCTTCCATGAAACAACCGTAGCGTGCCGTCGCAGGAGGGACAACCCTTACCTTAAGGTCTTTGTAGTTTTTCTTGAGCGGAATTTTGTCGAAGTATGTGAACGGTCCGACGTTAAACTCGACCATTTCAGCAAGCCTAAAATAGAGCAAGATCGCGTTCTTTATCCAAGAATGTGTCACCCATTGGCCCTTTTCTTGGGTGCACACGCGTATCTTGCCTTCGTCAAGCAACTGGATCGTTTCTCTCACGGCTTGGGAAAGTTCCTGGTCTTTGTTGACGTCTTTACCTAACTCCAATGCCGAGGTGATGATGTTTTCAAGTCTTTGCATGATTTAGCCCTTCACAACTTTCGCCACAACGTCCATCGCCTGTTGTATCTCATTTTCCTCGGGAACGAGCGCAAAACGGACATAACCGCGGGTGTCTTCGCCGAGCCAGCTTGATGGACTTGTTATCACACCATTTTCAGCGAGATCCATCGCGAATTTCACGTCGTCATTTTTCCATTTCGCCGGCACATTGCACCAAAAATAAAAGGTGGCTTCAATGGGGCTTTGGACCATTCCTAGTTTTGACAGTGTCTTGTAAGCAACCTCTGCGCGTGACTTGAAAATATTTTTTCGCTTTTCAACGTGCTGGTCGTCGCCCCAAGCGGTGATTGCAGCCGCTTGAATAAACGAGGGCGTTGCGACGCCGAAATTGGCTCGCGCGTGCTTCATTTTTTCTAGGAGAGCCTTGTCGCCTGCCATGAAACCGCTTCTATACCCCGTCAAACCCGAACGCTTCGACAAGCTAAAAAAAGCGAGAGTGTTCTTCGCGTCAAATTGCAAAATGTTGAGCGGCTTTTTCTTCTCGTCAAAATAAATGTCGATATAACAATCGTCTGAAAGGATGACGGCGTCATACTCTCTGGCCCATCGGATAAGTTTTTCAAAATAGGATGCGTCAGCCGTTTTGGAGGTCGGATTGTGCGGATAATTGATCCATACGGCGGCAACGTCTTTCTGCACGTCGAGAGGGAGTTCCCAGGGGTTGAGCATGTAATCGTTGTCTTCCGTGAGGTCAAACGGAACGGGAATACCGCCGGCAAATTGTATCGAGGTTTTGTAAACGGGATAGCCGGGGTTTGGATAAACGATGCGCTTCTTCCCTTGTCTGCCTACAAGGCTAAGCGCTACGTGAAAAATAGCCTCTTTACTTCCGTTCGTTGGAAGGCAGCTAGTCGAGGAAGTATGGGTGAAGTTCAGACGGCGTTTGAGGTAACCGTTGATCGCAGCCGTAAGTTCGTCGCATCCTGAAATCGACGGATATTGGCTGATGTCCTTCACAGCGCGCAGCAAGCTTTCCTTGATAGGAGTCCACGTGGGAATAGCCGGATCGCCCGTTCCGAAGTCGAAGACTCGCTTCCCTTCCTTCAAGATTTTCGCCTTGATTCGAGAAAGCTCTTCCATGGGATAAAAGTCAAGGTTTTCGGTAATCGGATTAACGGCCATATTGCTCCTGTCCGCCTATTAAGTTTCGGACGTCCCAAATCTCTGGGAAGCATCGCTTTGTTAATGTTGAACGAAGATAATCAGCTCCCGTCGAACCTCCGGTTCCAATCATTCCGCCGATTATTCGTTCTACCATATTGACATGTCGCTGTCGCCAGAGCAAAAAGTTTTCGTCAACGTCCAACATACTTTCGAGACTCAAATAAATTTCGCTGTTTTCGTAAGGCTTCGCATAAATCTGGCGGAACACTGCGGTCACTTGCGGATTAAGTTCATAGGAACGATTGACGTCCCGGTTGATAACCTCTGTGGGTATGTTGTAGCCTTTTTTCTTCATCAACCTTAAAAACTGATCGTACAATGTCGGTTCGGATAACGCCTGCGTGAGTAAGGCCTTGAGCTTTGGATCGTGTTCAAAGAATCGAAGGTACCCGACGTTCTTCATGCCTAATTTAAATTCAAGATATCTGAACTGAAACGATTGGAACCCGCTCGCCGGATTCAGGTGGTTGCGAAATCTGTGAAAATCGTCAGGGGGCATCGTTTCCAAGACGTCAATCTGCTGTATGAGAACTTTTTGAATGGCGCAAATTCGTTTGAGCGTGTGCAAGAAGCGCATGAGATGGTTTTGCTCGAGGCAAGACGCTGCCAATGCGGTTTCATGGATAATTTGTTTAAACCAAAGTTCATACACTTGGTGGATCACGATGAACAGAAGTTCGTCATGCTCTCGAGGCGCGGACAGCATTTGCTGAAGATCAAGCAATTCGGCCGTTTTCAGATATTTTTCGTAGGTCAGAGTTTTTTTGTCGGGTTCAATTATGTTGCCAAAAGATTGGTTCACTTCTTCCCCCTTGTGATTGTACGGAACGCACCAAGAAACTAGCAATTTTACTGGGAAAATTCATGATCAAAATGCCGAGATTAGGAAATAACGGCTAACCATTCCATTTTGTTAGTAAATGGAAACATGTCGTAGCCTTCGATCTGTCGGACGCGCGCGCCTTTGCCTGTAATAATCGCAAGGTCCCGAGCGAGCGTGTCCATCTCGCAAGACATGTAAAAAAGGCGAATTTTCTTCTCGGCGACGAAATCTCGCAGAAGCTCACTCACCTTCTGATCCAATCCTTTGCGACTCGGATTAACGACAATCAGCTTAGGATTTTGGGACCAACTGGGAAAATCGTCGATGTTCTCTTCAACGCGTCCCACGATAAATGTTGGAGGATTGTTTGTGCCATTTTTAATGGCGTTGCTGGTCGCGTCGCGGGTGGCTTGAGAATTAAGCTCAACCCCAAGGGTTCGATAACCAAGGCGGCTCAGCATCAACGAAATCTGGCCGGTTCCGCAATACAAGTCCCACGCAACGTCGTCGGGTTGGGAGTTGCCCGCAAGGTGTTCAATACGTCGATAAATAACCTCAGCTTGCCAAGGATTCACTTGGAAGAAGCTTGAGGGTCCGATTTCAAAGTCAAGATCACAGATTGTTTCTCTCAACCTGTCTGCGCCGGCAAGGCGTTTGGATACCTTGCCGAAGATCACGTTGGTAACGTCGGCGTTGATGTTCATGTGACTTGACGTGATTGAATGTCCTTTTCTTCGGAGCTTTAGGACAATGTCAAGCAACTCGCTCTTCGGGCTTTCATTGAGCGTGACAAACGTCAGCATAAGCTCCCGTGTGATATGGGAAGCTCGTATAGCGATGTAACGCAAATCCCCTGTGTGACTCTGTTCGTCATACGGAGTAAGCGACGAGGCATTCAGTTCTGCCTTTAGATCAAAAACAACTTGGTTGATGGAATGTCGATGGAGCGGGCACTGGGGAATCTCAACCAATTCATGCGAATTGGGTCGAAAGATGCCGATCGCGAATCTGGATTCGGGTTCGGGGTTAAGGCAATGCTCGGGCTTCCTAACGGCGAGTTTGGCGTGTGTGCGGTAGCCGAGGGTTGTGCTGCTCGGTGTCGGTTCGAGAACCCGTATACCCGTCATATCGATTTGCGAAGATAAGACGCTAACGCCATTTTGAAATTTTTCTTGAAGGGACGCTTCGTAGGGTTGGTTAATATAACGACAGCTCTGGCATGTGTTTTGGATTTCGCAAGCCGAGGAGCCGGGCGGCTTATGGTCGCGAACAAACGATTTAGAGCGGACTCTAGGTTTTGGGTCGAAACGATTCATTTTTCAAAGATCCGAAGAAAAAACGAGATTCCATTATACCATCTTTATGGGTCAAATAGCAAATTTACGATGTTTATTTAATAAATCCAGTCTGTTAACGGTGGAGGCGGGGATTTAATTTTGTTCATGTGACGGCGGAACACCTTCACGCCCAGCTTCTGGGTAAAGTCGTCCCAGGTCTTCCATTCTTCTTCCAAGGTCTTCACGGTGTAAGGCGTGTTGGGCGATTTTGAACCCTTCGAAAAGGTGAGGTTATTGAAGAGATAGGTGGCCGTGTGGCGAATCCACTTGTAGCTTATCCATGGCGAGCCGTCGTCAGGGATATTGAAGAATACCAGCATATCGCCATACTTCAAAGGCGATACGGCGGGATCAACTTCATAGAAGTAGTCGTTAATGGCGCGCCACAGTTCGTCATAATTGATCATGGCTTTGTGATAACCTTCTTCCTCTTTGACATTTACCAGAGGAGAGCGGGTCAAATACTGACTGTGAAAGGCCAAGGCGGCGTGGAAGCAGTTGGGACCTCTATAGATTGTGTATTTTTTCACCATCTTTCGTGCAAACGGCGGCAAAAGATCCTCATCTAAGCTCAGAGATTTTTCAACCATGATGCGTCCCCTGAGAGCTTCGATTTCCTTGCTACTCAGGTGAGCCTTCATCTGCATGAAGAACTCTTTTCGCATTTTCGGGTCGTCTCGCAAAATCTCGGTCGATACTTTTACGTTATGATGCGACTTTCCCATTTCGAGAGCGTAAGAAGCTTGATTGATCAGTTTGAGTTCGTTCTTGCCGAGTTCAACAGCTTCGCTATTGTTGTCGGAAGTTTTTCTGCTGCGCAGTTTTTTGATAAAGGCTTCCTCTAATTCATCCGCTTTGCCGGGGTTGGCAATTCTCTTTACTAAATTTGACAATTGAGCGGAATCCTTTGGAACAATAATCTGTAACGGCTCGATGCGAGGGTCGTTTGACGACCTCTCTAAGCGTGCTTTGATTTTTGATATAGGAATTTTTACGGTTTCGACGGAATCGCTAATATCCAGTGCCAAACTAGGCTTTAGGACATTGGGGTTGGTAAGAAAGTGAGTCGCCTCCTTGCGATAGCCGGTGACGCTGTATGCGGGCATGCCGATGCCCAACAGAATCGAAAAAATTACCTTATTACTAAATGGTTTCTGCAACTTGAGTTCCCTCGAAACGCGACCTAGAAGTCTTTGCATTTGTTAGGTTTTTCGGCACGTAAGAATTTTTCTTTAACATTTTCCGACAAGATCTGAAGCGGTTGTTCTTGCTATGGCGCGGATATACCAATTGTTAGAGACTTCAGTTATAATTGATACAGATCATCCCTTCGACACTTCACGGCGTTGACCCATTTTCATGAACCTCAGTTCAGGTATTTTCCCTTTTGAAAGGGGGTAATTTTTTATGGCAACTATACTCATAGCAGATGCGTCAAAACCAAGCTTGGTGATGACATCCGAAGTCTTCAAAGACAAGATTCCCGGAGCAATCGTGCTGGTAAGTAAATCTGGCAAGGAAACGATCGACTTGCTGGCTACGTCGAAACCAGATCTTTGTGTCGTCGACTTTGATCTTCCGGACGTTGACGGTCCGTCGTTGATTGACGCCATGCGCAAGATTTATCAAGGTCCCATCTTGATGACTGCGTTCCCTGGCGACATTGTTAACCAAGCCGTAGCGGATCACCTTTTTACTTACGCTGATGCAGGCGGTTGGATATCAAAACCTGTCAACACCAATGACCTCAATAAGAAAATCGACCAATTTTTAGTGGAACGCCATCGACTTGACCGCCGTTTTGAAACGAACCTCATCTCCGAACTTGTGGGTAAGGCCGCCGGTCGCGGCAAGCGAGCTCCAAAGGTCAAAGGCAAAGTGCTTAACATTAGTCTCGGCGGCGCCTGCGTCACCGTTGAAGGGTCGATGAAGGTAAAAAAGTTACAAGAATTTGTGGTGTCGCTTGCGGCGGCGCCTGCGCCAAAACCTGCTGCCAATAAGAAAAAAGGCGCCAAAGCGTCCCCTCCCAGCACCAGGAAAACACTGGTCGCGGATAAAGACGTTGCAACCAAGATAAAGGCTAAAGTGGCTTGGGTTAACGCAACCAAGGGCACTATTGGTTTGCAGTTTGACAAGTTGACGGATCAACAGAAAAAAGGTCTTTTCTCATTGATGCGAGAGTCTTCTGTAATAGAATAACGTCACGGAACGGTAGAGTAACGGCATGGGCGAACACAAGGATCTGCGAAATCTCAATAGGTATGAAATAGGCTCAAGTTACTTGGAGCTTATTGAATTCGTCCTCGATCGAACGCTTCCCACTGGCGAAAAATTGCAGGGGATATATGGCATAGACGTTGGCTATGTGCGCGAAGTTGTACACATGCCAAAAATCAATCCGCTTGGATCTACGGTTCGGGGGATTACTGGCGTTTTTGAATTGCGCGGCGTACCCATTCCGGCAATCAATCTTCGGATGATGTTAGAAGACGCCAGCCCCACGGTGGAATCCGATCAACAAATCATTGTTGTAGAAATGGAAGGGCGACGAGCAGGCTTTATCGTGTCGTCCACGTTGGGAATTCGTCGGGTGCCTTGGGACAGGGTTTTACCGCCCTCGGCCAATGCTGAGTCGTTCATGTCCAGCATGGTCTTATTGGACGCAAGTGACTTCCTCTTTGTTTTGGACCTGGATGGTTTGTTGAATCATCTGGAAGGAAACCGACCCCATTCAGCAAGCCGATCTGAAAGTGGAAAAGCCGGCCTTGGTCCGACGGTGCTGATCGTTGACGATTCGAGGGCGATATTGTCAAGCTTGGAAAGGCTCTTGTCCGATAACGGATATAAGCCGATTCTTGCTGAGAACGGCAGACACGGGCTTGATATCTTAATGGACAGCCTCAGGCCAGACTCGAAATGGGGCAAAATTGACTTGGTCGTCACGGATCTTGAGATGCCCATCATGACCGGCCTCGAATTTACAACCCAAGTTCGAAAAGTGAAGATTCTCGAAAACATTCCCGTGATCGTGCACACGTCTGTCAATGACGAAACCGTAGCAAGCGCGGTGCAGGCCGCAGGAGCAAACGGCTATACGCAAAAGAACGATAACAAAAAGCTGTTGTCGTTGCTTCGAAAGCACTCGCCTTCCGAAGCGAAGGCTTCCTAATTTGGTTGCCGCGATTACCTTTCGCAAGGTACTCTATCTCATTTCCTTCACTATTATTTGTGCCGTGGCCCTGGGTTTTCTCTACGGCCTCCAGACACACTTCCCCTTAGACTCTTGGTTCTTCATCGCATGCGTGAATACGGTGTTAAGTTTTACTTTCGCAGCCGTCACGTTGAGCGAAGCGAAAAATCTTAGGCCGAGAGCCTTCGCTTCATTCAGGATGACGGGGGCTCAGGTCGCATGGTTTCTCCCCTCTCTCTCTTTTCTGGCTGTCATCGGAGTAGCGGCTCTTGTCTCGCGTTTCGTGGGCTCTCCGACAGGCCAACCCCTTTCGAACACTTGGGTTGCACTTGTTCTCTGGGTGCCTGCGGTAGAGGAGATAGTTTACAGGGGAGCTTTCGGGAGGGCCTTCAGGAAGCTCGGCGGGCCATTCTGGGGTGGTTATTTTAGCGCATTATTTTTCTCTTTGATGCACACGCTGCCGACTTGGGACCGCGTGCTGGCACTTCAAATTGGCCTCCCGCTCGGACCTCTCCTGCTAGGAATAATCTGCGAATACCTGTATTTTAAGTCGGGCAGGATACTTGTTCCCATCGCATTTCATGCCGTGGCCAACTTTTCTGTGGTAGTATTCTCCCTGTCGGATAGCCGGTGGTTTGCCTGGTTGGACTTTTTATATTCTTAGGAAATATGGCGGACGAAGAAAAAACAATCACGAGTGAGATTGAAAGCGACGACGCTGACAAGAAGTTGGAGCGCGCGAAGCAGCTCAACCGCGTCATATGCATTTGTAAGGGAATAAAACTCGGTCAAATAATGGACGCCCTGAAAACGAGCGAAACCGTTGCCGAAGTGAACAATAAGGCCGGAACAGGTCAAGGCGGGTGCCAGGGCGAACGCTGCGGTCCGCGCATAAAACAGCTTCTTAGAAAAATCCGTGAGGTCAAGGAGAGCAAGAAATAATCATGCGGACCGCCTCTGCAAAGTTTGCAACGGTGTAGTCGGCTTGAGCATTTTGTTCGTACCGTCCGACAACATGAATGGTCCTCAAGCCCATTTGCTTTCCGCACAAGATGTCCGACTCTTTATCCCCAATAAAGAAACTCTTGCTCGTATCGATCGCATACTCATCAAGTGCTAATTCGACAAGACCAGTCCCGGGTTTGCGGCACTCGCATATTGAGGAGTACTGGGGAATAGTTCCCTTGGGGTGATGCGGACATATGTAAAACGCGTCGATCGGAACACTACCAGCTTGCTGAAGATGCCGGTTCATGTGCTCATGAAATTCCTCAACTTCCCGTTCTGAGAAATACCCCCGGGCAATACCTGATTGGTTGGTAATAACGACAAGTCTATAGCCGAGATTTTTGAGAGTCTTGAGACCTTCGACAACGCCAGGCAGGAGTCGAAGGTCCTCGGGTTTTACAACATATCCCTTGTCTTCGTTCAGCACGCCGTCCCGGTCGAGAAAAATCGTGGGAACGCCGCTACTTTGCCTTCTCATAAAGCCAGGTTCTTTCTTTTTCTTTCACGGCGTATTTTGCGCATCGACCGCAGATATCTTTGTATACTTCGGAGATCTCGATACTCGATTCACCTGACGCCACCAAGTAGTTGGCTTGGTTGATGAGTTTCTCGATTGTCCAAAATTCCTCTAGGGGAAGAGCAAGCTCGATAACTTTGCCAATCTCGTTATACGTTTCGGAGTTCTTGCTTTGAAGATACAGGTTTTTGCCACAAATGAAAAACTTGCGTATCAGGCTACTTGCTCCTGGATTTCGCTTTGGTGGCGGTTTTCTTTTTCGCCGCAGGTTTTGCAGCCGCCTTTGTTGCTGGTTTGGCTTTTGCTGTTTTTGCCGCTGCAGCTGTTTTCTTTTTGGGCGCTTCCTTTGCCGCAGCTTTCGTTACTTTTTTTGCTGCAGGAGCGGCGGCTTTTTTAGCGGGGGCCGCGGCCTTTTCCTTTTCTTCCGCTTTTGCTTTAGGAGCAGCAGCTTTCTTTGCCGTTTCTTTTGCCTTCGGAGTTTCCGCTTCTACTTTTTTCTCTTTTGATTTCGTCTTTTCGCTAGCTGGCGCGGATACAACGGTTTTTTCAGATTTTGTCGCAACCGGAGTTGGAGCTTGTTCTTCCACATCGGCCATTTCTTTTTGGATAGTGCGGTAAATGCGCTTCCACAGATCGCCGTCTTTGCGCAACCAAGCTTCGAAAAGTTTTCGCGCCGGTCTGTTGATCAGAGCGTCTTGTAGAAAATATGAGGTAAAATCCGTGGGCTGTTTTAAGCTTTTGAGTGCCGAAACATGATGGGGAAGAATCAGTAATTCCGATCCCCGAGCTCTTAGGATTAGACTTCCTTGGATCGCCTGAATTTCTACGGGTGTCACAGTAAATACGCTCCTTACCAGGTAATATTCGTAAGATTTATACAGTAGTCCCTAAAAATGTCCAACCAGTTTCCTTGGTATTTCACTTTCGGGACCTGCAGTTGGCCTCGTCGGCCGAGAAGGTTCCCTCCGGTACCAGCTTTGCCACAGCATTGTGGCGGGCACGGTAAACGGGGAACGGATAGGTTTCCTTCTTTCCTTTAGGCGAATAACCTACGATTTCCTTTAGAAAAAATCGTTTAAAATAGAGGACTAGTTGAGAGAACTCTTCGTTTCCGACCGGGTCAAAGGTAATTTGAGAACAATCTACAAGCATATTCCAGGCAGAGTGCCACTGCATCAAGTTGTTGGTGATCTTGCTTCGAAGCATGGCCACTTGCTCCTTCGCCGATATCTCAAATTCCGACGCAAAGGTTAGTTCCATGAGTTGACGTTGAAAATCGTTGGCCAAGGTGATGGCCGATCGAAAATCCAAAGTCTCCTTGGAACTAGAAGCTTTGCGCAAACCAACGGCTGTTGCAGCCTCGTCCTCCGACGCAAACAAATCGAAGGGGACAACTTCCTTCAGCGCTTCCGTGGCAGGATACGCGACTGCTTTCTTTAGGAAGAAGCCTTTGAGAAACGTAACCATCCGGCGAAATTCTTCGCGGTTTGCTTCTGTATCGCGGATTTCAACATTACTGAGGTTGACGAGAGCCTTGTAGGGCGAATGCCAGGTCTTAAGAGCCTCAAGCCATCTTTGCCTAAAGATCAGAATATCTTTCGGAGATTCGAGCGTCGTGTGTTCATCAAATTTGATGGACATCACCTTGTGCTGATAGTTGTGTTCGAAGCTCAGTTTCATACTAAAAAAGCAACTTTTCGACTTCCGACCTGAAGGCTTCGTAAGAACGGCCGCCAACGACTTTTTGACCGTTAATGAAGATGGTCGGGGTTCCTTGCACTCCTACTCGGTTGCCGAGAGCGACGTCGTCCTGAAGTTTTGCAAGAACATCGGGCGACTTCAGGCACTCGTTGATTTGAGTATCAGTGAGTCCCACTTCGGTAGCCCATTGTCTAAGTTTTTGCTGGCTAAGATCCTGTTGATTTGCATAAACCGTATCATGAAACGGTGCAAACTTGCCTATAGAACCAGCGCAACGGGCGAGTCTTGCCGCATCGCATGCAAACTCGTGAATTTTTCTGCTTACCGAGGTGTTGCAAGCGTTGTCGAGCGGATAGTTTTTGAAAACGACGAGGATCTTGTCCCCATACTGTTCCTTCATTTGTTTGAGAACGTGAAAAGCCTCTTGGCATGCCGGGCACTCAAAGTCCGCAAACTCCACAATGACGACCTTGGCGTCGTCGGAGCCCCAACGGTAGTCTTCTCCTAGACCGGAAAATGGTCCCTTATTGAGAGGTATATCGGTCTTTTTCGGGTCGAGAATGGATCCTTGCATTTGATCCTGACCGTCGCCATTAGCTTGTTGCGGCAAGTCCATTTTGAGGTTTTGTGCGGGCGGCTTAAACATTTGCACGGGTGCGATAACTACAAGTGAGGTGACCAACACATACGTGCTTCCGTTGCTTAATTGCTTAAAGGCCATTGGCTTAGGTAAGTCCGCCTTTCTCAATATAACGAGCACAAGTAAGCAGAAGGTAATGACGTACACGACCATGCAGGTTGGGCAAAAAACCTTGATCGCCGTGGCGGAGATGATAGCCAGGACCACGGAAGTGACGGCGCCGACAATCGTCATTCCGAAAAACGTTGTGAGAGCATCATCACGATATTGGGGTTTTGCTTTCGCTGTCACAAGAAGCACGAGGAGGCTTGCGAAAAATGCGACACCGAGAACAGCGACGGGGATACCGAAAAGTTCGCTGTAATTACTTAGGGCTACGTCGTCACAGTTAAACTTTTGGCTTATGTTACAGATCGCATCTGTTGCCCCCGAAGCCCGAACCTTAAAGTGATGCCAGGTGGCGTATCCTGAAACGGCCGCACCCAATAGGGCCAAGACGAAGCCAAACAGTTCTAGCGGGGTGGTATTTTTCGAGGTTGTGGAATCCTGCATCGCTTGCTCCTAAGATTTACGCGCAATTTTTATCCTAAGTTAAACAGAGAATTAGTGCAATATTCGCTTTTTTGTTATAAGATACCAAGTCTGATTTTGGGGGTATAGCTCAATTGGTAGAGTACTGCCATGGCATGGCAGGGGTTAGGGATTCGAGCTCCCTTACCTCCATTTTTCGCGCAGCGAAAAATCCTCTATCAACCATCGACTATCGACCGCGCGAAAAAAGCATGAGTTGAGAGCATAATAGTTGATAGAGGCAATAGCACAAACTTAAGGAGCGCTGCGCGCAGGCTAAGGCCCAACCTCAAGTATCTATCCAAAATCCACAAGTCTTGCTTTGGCGAAAAAAAATACTGCGCATGAACCACGCCGTCGTTTGACACCGTTATCCGCGACACCGCCGTTCGAATCATTTCCCGTTGCTTCGCAGGCTGCACTGCAGTCATCGGGGTCAGTCAACTTGACTGGCGCCTCAACCAAATGGCGCTCGCTGGCTACTTCATTGCATCTACCATGGGGTGAGTCGTGCCCAAATATTTTTTGACGACGACGACTATCGATGGTTTGTGAACGCTCTCAAACAAGACACGCAAATATTTTTGCTAACCCAGTCCACCTATTGCATGATCCCAAATCATTGGCATGTTGTTTTGCACACGTTCTCGATGTTCAAGAGGTTTTTAACGATAAAACGAGACGCCATTGCGCTAAATATCAATCTCTTTCGCAAAACTTAAATGAAAATAAATGCTGGTCAAATAAACCTCAAATTAGAAAAAATCAGTCGCGCGCCATTTTCATTTCATGTTTCTCAACATAGATATCACCATCTTTTCATAACCACGATCGGCATGGATTGACTCCGTCTTCCTGTAGACTTTTGTTTGCGTTTTCAATGCCTTCTAGTCTTGGTCAGCCTTCTCGTAATTCGAACTCGCAAAAGAATGGCGTAACATTCTGTAAATATGAATAAAAAATACATATCTTACTTTTTTTGAAGGTTCTGTCGATAAAGTAATTACTCTTTTATTTGTCTTGGGATTCTCATGCTTATCACACAGCTTTTATCTGCCTTTCTCCTTCTCAGTGCCATAGGATGCGCTAGGCCGCCTGAAATGCCGGAGCCTGAAGCGAAGCTATTGGAAGACGAGGACATAGCGGCGGAAGAAGATCCGGTCGACGACGTGACAAGCGTTCCAGCTGCGGAAAAAGAGGAAGAAGAAATCCCGGTAGACGAAATCGACGTCCCTTTGCTACCTCCCAGCCCGATCGTCTTGGATGCGGCAAAAATCGCTGAGCTCTGCGTCACGTCACCAAAAATGACGCGCACTGAGTCTATCACATTTCCTTCTATACAAACGATGTGCGATTGGAGAAACAACGGCAATGGTCCGGGACGGGACTTCTACCAACACGCTCGTAGGGAAGAACAAGCCACTGTACCCCTTAATGTGGACGAAATTGTTTGCGATGTGACTGTTACGGCGGCTGAGGAAACTACGCACAACGACGATTTATTTTTTGTAATGGACAAGTATGTTCTTGCCGGAGACGTAGCTAATACCGTCGCGACTTTTGACAAAGTGGGTGCACTGCCAATGTGGAGTTTTGCTAAGGTGTTCAACACCCGCACGATTGAACCGCGGCAAAAAACAAATTACTGTATCGGCGGACCAGACACATGCGTCATTGATCAGTTTGGCGCTCCCTTTCAAGTAAACGCCATGGCGGCTCAAATCGCGCCATTAAGCGTGGAGTTGCTGGAGAAGGCCGAGGTTAACTTCACTCTTGTCATAACTGGCGACAATCATAGCAACGATTGCGTTCATAGTGATTTCCCACTTAGCATCCAAATTTCGACTATAGCAAATCCCAACATTCCTTAAGATGACGTTGACGGCGCACATACACCGTCTCGTCGTTGACGTTTTGCGAAAAATGTCCGAGTCCTCGATCGATGATGATGGCGTAAAATGCTGGGGCGGTTTAGAGTTCGGCACTCCGGTCCTTTGGAAATATCATCGCTTTGACGGCGAAGCCGGTGCGAAGTCCACTTACGCGACTTTTGATCAATTGACAGGTGGTGTCCCTAAAATCTGCTTATGGCCGAATGCACATAACTGCATAGGTGGCGGTAGTTTTGGGGTAAAATTCGGAATAGCCAGTAGTGACGTTTACAACGGCCGCGTTCGCTAGTGTTGACCCCGAGCTCGTCGCGGACCAGTAGTTTTCCGTGTCGAGAGATTTTGCAGTATCGCCCTGCAGATAGGCAAGGTTATCGCCGTCGTTTCAAGTCACGCATGCCGTGAATATACGCCTGTTCCAGCTCTTTTTGGGTGGGGAGACGCCAGTCTGAATAGGTCATCGGGGTCAGTCACTTGAGCTAGTTTAAAAAAGCCCGATTTTCGACCGGGCTTGCCTTTTTAAAGTAAAAAAGAAAAGATCGCCGTGCAAATAAAACCATGTTCAACGAACAAGGAGTGGCGATCTTGAGCAGGATAATACGGCATTTTTGGAAAAGAGTGCAACCAAGTTTTTTCTCAGATGGAGAAGAGTTTCAGGAACCTGAGAGTTCAAAGCATAAGCAGGTGATTATAGTTCTGGATTGGCTCGATTTGCCCAGTCATTTTGAGCCGGATAGTAAATGGCCAGCTTAAAGAAAGCTTTGGCGGCCGCTATGTAAGAGTCCGAGGGTCGAATAAAGTCATGACTCACCTCATGTTCGGTCTTTGCTGCATAGCGGCGCTTCAAATCATGAAGCTCTCGATCGGCTAGAGGACCAATATTTAACGGTGGAACAAACGACACGGGATAGGTGCGTCCAAAAAAAGGGCCTATAACGATTTTCCCGAAAAAATCTCAAAAATTTGTACACGTTTATAAAAAAGGCCTCATCCCTTTCAGGACGAGGCCTTTTTAGAATTATTATTTAAACTAGCTCACTTGACTGGCACCTCAACCAAATGGCGCTCGCTGGCTACTTCATTGCATCGACCGTGGGGTGAGTCGCGCCCAAATATTTTTTGACGACGACGACTATCGATGGTTTGTGAACGCTCTCAAACAAGGCACGCAAATATTTTTGCTAACCCAGTCCACCTATTGCATGATCCCAAATCATTGGCATGTTGTTTTGCACACGTTCTCGATGTTCAAGAGGTTTTTAACGATAAAACGAGACGCCATTGCGCTAAATATCGAACAAGAGGCCACGGCCCTTTATACCAGGGGCAGTCTAAGTCTTTTTCAATGAAGGATGACGAGGCGTTAAGCGTGATATGCGCTTACATTGAGAATAATCCCGTGCGAGCGAAGCTTATAAATGATGCCGCCGTCTTCCAGGGGGACAGTCAAGTGACTGACCCGTATGGCCCGTATGGCTTCTACGACTATTATTACCTAATACAGATAACTCGGTAATCGTCATCTTTTGACGCATCGTCCTGGCTGGTGTCATGCAACCTTATTTGGAACGCTTCGTCTGTGTTACCGGAGGATGTACTTGCCGTCCAGTATTCATAGTCATACGTTACACCAAGCTTTGTAGAACCCTTCATAGCGTATATCCCGTCAATATAGGCCTGCAATAATTCCTTTTGAGTAGGAAGTCGCCAGTCGGTATAGTTGCCGTAATTCAAGGCATCACAGTCTCCTATGGCCTCCTCCCAGTTCCTTAAGCTTGAAAGCGCCTTTGCCCACATTTGGTTGGTTGTACGATCTATGAAAACGCAAGCTTCGGTACCTTCACAACTTCCATTTCCTGCAGTACCAGAGGGTAAACCGTCGTCGTTAGTCGGATCCATGATCCAGTTGCCTCCCGTAGCTTGATCCCAGCCGGCAGGAGCAGACGTAGGGAATGAACCCTCGTCATTCGCGTCGTCGATAGAATCGAACGGGTCAACACCAGAGGTACCTCCGGTACCGCCCGTCCTGTTGAATGTACCTTTCATACTTCTATAAAAGACTAGGTCACCCACCACTCCGCCAACGGTTTTGCCTTTACGAATGTCCCAGGTCGTATAAGCGCCTGTATTAGCCGATTTAAAGATGGCTGTTGTCATGCAGGCTGTTTGTCCGTCTCCCGTACAGTCCGCACCCCACGTACCGGTTGTACCAAAGATATCGACACCGTTTTTGACGTTACCCACCGAGTTAAGGTCAGTATCCCCTGTGCCAGTGTGGCGTGTGCCGGTTGAATCCCAATATTCGAAAGAGTTGGAGCCGTCTTTAATTTTGGCTGTGAACGTGAGAGCTGTAAGGTCGGGTGTTCCCGAGGCGTCAGCGATAACGACGGCGGAACCTGCGGCGCCCGCAATGGTGATGCCGGATTTGATATTGCCAGCGACCGCTTTGGTCATGTCGGCCGATTTATACGCAGCAACGGTGATACAACCCGTGGTTCCGTCTGCCGAACAATCCGCGATGGAACCGGCGGTGCCCGCTATAGTGATACCGGATTTGATGTTGCCCGCCACCGCCTTGGTCATGTCAGCGGATTTGTAACCAGCTACAGTGACGCAACCCGTGATGCCGTCAGCCGAACAGTTGCTGTGCGATTCTTCGACCACAGTTCCGGCGACACCAGCGATAGTGATGCCAGTTTTGATATTGGTGGCAACCGCTTTGGTCATGTCAGCGGATTTGTAACCAGCGACGGTGACGCATCCCGTCGTACCGTCAGTTGAACAGTTGCTATGCGATTCTTCGACCACAGAACCAGCGACACCAGCGATAGTTATGCCTGTTTTAATGTTGGCAGCAATCGCTTTGGTCATGTCGGCGGATTTGTAACCAGCGACGGTGACGCATCCCGTCGTACCGTCAG
The DNA here is from genome assembly GCA_050251195.1 of Oligoflexales bacterium. Lineage (GTDB taxonomy): Bacteria > Bdellovibrionota_B > Oligoflexia > Oligoflexales > Oligoflexaceae > JBFWNG01. Next base: position 3,715 of record JBFWNG010000018.1, on the reverse strand, counting down.
TTGAACAGTTGCTATGCGATTCTTCGACCACAGAACCAGCGACACCAGCGATAGTTATGCCTGTTTTAATGTTGGCAGCAATCGCTTTGGTCATGTCGGCGGATTTATAGCCAGCGACGGTGACGCAACCTACATCTCCGTCAGCCGAACAGTTGCTGTGTGATTCTTCGACTACAGAACCGGCGACCCCAGCGATGGTGATACCTGTTTTAATGTTGGCGGCAACCGCTTTGGTCATGTCAGCGGATTTGTAACCGGCGACTGTTATGCAACCTACATCTCCGTCAGCCGAACAGTTGCTGTGTGATTCTTCGACTACAGAACCGGCGACCCCAGCGATGGTGATACCTGTTTTAATGTTGGCGGCAACCGCTTTGGTCATGTCAGCGGATTTGTAACCAGCGACTGTTATGCAACCTACGTCTCCATCGGTCGAACAGTTGCTATGCGATTCTTCGACCACAGAACCAGCGACACCAGCGATGGTGACGCCTGTTTTAATGTTTACAGCAATCGCTTTGGTCATGTCAGCGGATTTGTAACCAGCGACAGTGACGCAACCTACGTCTCCATCGGTCGAACAGTTGCTGTGCGATTCTTCGATCACGGAACCAGCGACACCAGCGATGGTGATGCCTGTTTTAATGTTAGCGGCGACAGCTACACTCATGTCGGCAGCTTTAAAGCCCGCAACGGTGACGCAACCTACTGCGGCATCGGCCGAGCAGTCGCTGTGTGATTCAAGTGTTGCGGAGCCTGCGATGCCAGCAATCGTAATACCTGTTTTGATATTGGCTGCAACTGCTGCGGACATATCGGCAGATTTGAAAGCCGTAACCGTCACACAACCTACGACTCCATCGGCCGAACAATCGCTGTGAGCTTCTTGCGTGACTGAACCGGCAACGCCAGCGATAGTGGCGCCTGTTTTAATGTTAGCGGCGACAGCTACACTCATGTCGGCAGCTTTAAAGCCCGCAACGGTGACGCAACCTACGTCTCCGTCAGTCGAACAGTCGCTGTGCGATTCGAGAGTTGCTGAGCCTGCGACTCCGGCAATCGTAATGCCTGATTTGATGTTTGCGGCAACCGCTTTGGTCATGTCAGCTGATTTGTAACCAGCGACGGTGACGCAACCTACGTCTCCGTCAGTCGAACAGTCGCTGTGGGATTCAAGTGTTGCCGAGCCTGCAACTCCGGCAATCGTAATGCCTGTTTTGATATTGGCTGCAACTGCTGCGGACATATCGGCGGATTTGAAAGCCGCGACCGTCACGCAACCTACGGATCCATCGGCCGAACAATCGCTATGAGCTTCTTGCGCGACTGAACCTGCAACACCAGCGATAGTGGCGCCTGATTTAATGTTAGCGGCGACAGCTACACTCATGTCGGCAGCTTTAAAGCCCGCAACGGTGACGCAGCCCACGTCTCCGTCAGTCGAACAGTCGCTGTGCGATTCAAGTGTCGCCGAGCCCGCGATCCCAGCAATCGTAATACCTGATTTGATATTGGCTGCAACTGCTGCGGACATATCGGCGGATTTGAAAGCCGCGACCGTCACACAACCTACGGCTCCATCGGCCGAACAATCGCTATGAGCTTCTTGCGCGACTGAACCGGCGACGCCAGCAATAGTGACGCCTGTTTTGATATTACCTGCAATTGCAACAGCCATGTCAGCTGATTTATATCCTGCTACGGTGACACAACCTACGTCTCCGTCAGTCGAACAGTCGCTGTGCGATTCAAGTGTTGCGGAGCCTGCGATGCCAGCAATCGTAATACCTGATTTGATATTGGCTGCAACTGCTGCGGACATATCGGCGGATTTGAAAGCCGCAACTGTCACACAACCTACGGCTCCATCGGCCGAACAATCGTTATGAGCTTCTTGCGCGACTGAACCGGCAACGCCAGCGATAGTGACGCCTGTTTTAATATTACCTGCAATTGCGACAGCCATGTCAGCTGATTTATATCCTGCTACGGTGACGCAACCTACGTCTCCGTCAGTCGAACAGTCGCTGTGCGATTCAAGTGTTGCCGAGCCTGCAACGCCGGCAATCGTAATGCCTGATTTGATATTGGCTGCAACTGCTGCGGACATATCGGCGGATTTGAAAGCCGCGACCGTCACACAACCTACGGCTCCATCGGCCGAACAATCGTTATGAGCTTCTTGCGCGACTGAACCGGCAACGCCAGCGATAGTGACGCCTGTTTTAATATTACCTGCAATTGCGACAGCCATGTCAGCTGATTTATATCCTGCTACTGTGACGCAGCCTACGTCTCCGTCAGTCGAACAGTCGCTGTGCGATTCAAGTGTTGCTGAGCCTGCGACTCCGGCAATCGTAATGCCTGATTTGATGTTTGCGGCAACCGCTTTGGTCATGTCAGCTGATTTGTAACCAGCGACGGTGACGCAACCTACGTCCCCGTCAGTCGAACAGTCGCTGTGCGATTCAAGTGTTGCCGAGCCCGCGATGCCAGCAATCGTAATACCTGATTTGATATTGGCTGCAACTGCTGCGGACATATCGGCAGATTTGAAAGCCGCGACCGTCACGCAACCTACGGATCCATCGGCCGAACAATCGCTATGAGCTTCTTGCGCGACTGAACCGGCAACGCCAGCGATAGTGGCGCCTGATTTAATGTTAGCGGCGACAGCTACACTCATGTCGGCAGCTTTAAAGCCCGCAACGGTGACGCAACCTACGTCTCCGTCAGTCGAACAGTCGCTGTGCGATTCAAGTGTTGCCGAGCCTGCAACGCCGGCAATCGTAATGCCTGATTTGATATTGGCTGCAACTGCTGCGGACATATCGGCGGATTTGAAAGCCGCGACCGTCACACAACCTACGGCTCCATCGGCCGAACAATCGTTATGAGCTTCTTGCGCGACTGAACCGGCAACGCCAGCGATAGTGACGCCTGTTTTAATATTACCTGCAATTGCGACAGCCATGTCAGCTGATTTATATCCTGCTACTGTGACGCAGCCTACGTCTCCGTCAGTCGAACAGTCGCTGTGCGATTCAAGTGTTGCCGAGCCCGCGATGCCAGCAATCGTAATACCTGATTTGATATTGGCTGCAACTGCTGCGGACATATCGGCAGATTTGAAAGCCGTAACCGTCACACAACCTACGACTCCATCGGCCGAACAATCGCTGTGAGCTTCTTGCGTGACTGAACCGGCAACGCCAGCGATAGTGGCGCCTGTTTTAATGTTAGCGGCGACAGCTACACTCATGTCGGCAGCTTTAAAGCCCGCAACGGTGACGCAACCTACGTCTCCGTCAGTCGAACAGTCGCTGTGCGATTCAAGTGTTGCCGAGCCAGCAACTCCGGCAATCGTAATACCTGTTTTGATATTGGCTGCAACTGCTGCGGACATATCGGCAGATTTGAAGGCCGCGACCGTCACACAACCTACGGATCCATCGGCCGAACAATCGCTATGAGCTTCTTGCGCGACTGAACCTGCAACACCAGCGATAGTGGCGCCTGATTTAATGTTAGCGGCGACAGCTACACTCATGTCGGCAGCTTTAAAGCCCGCAACGGTGACGCAACCTACGTCTCCGTCAGTCGAACAGTCGCTGTGGGATTCAAGTGTTGCCGAGCCTGCAACTCCGGCAATCGTAATGCCTGTTTTGATATTGGCTGCAACTGCTGCGGACATATCGGCGGATTTGAAAGCCGC
>JBFWNG010000017.1:0-67764 GCA_050251195.1 Oligoflexales bacterium | reverse complement strand
GGCATGGGCGGCATGGGCGGGATGATGTAATTTTCCCTTTGTAGTTTCGGGAGCTTAAGGCTCTCGAAACACCAACTGGGACGATTTACTGGGACGATTCCCGATTCTGACCTCAAAAAATATCCCAAGTCCTGTAACAGGGGCTTGGGATTTTTTGTCACATTTTGAAAATCAAATTGTAACAGGTCGCTATGAACTCGCGGAATTGACCACCCGAAGGCGGCCATAACTCACTGCCTGGGCTGGAACAGCCGGTGGTGGGACTGGGTTCTGTTGCTCCTCGCGCAGGGCCTTTCGCCTCTCGCGTGACCACTGCCTTGATCCAGTATTCTCGATGCCATCGACGTGGACGTAGCGCATGGTTGTGCCAATATCCTTGTGGCCGGCGATTTTCTGAACCTGGGGCAGCGGTAAAGCTGCATCCATGCCGTAGCCATTGGCAAGATTTGTTAGGCACGTATGCCTTAGGCTATGGAAATGGATCTCTCGAACCCCTGCTTTCGCGCAATACTTTGAAAACTTGTTAATGGCCCACGAATTCGTTTTGAATAGCAGTTCAGAGTCTTCCTTCACCCGATCACATCGGCGTTTAAGGATATTCCTCATATCCTCATTCATCTCAATGATCCGGTAAGTTCCTCCCTTGGTCGTCGTCTTAACCCGCTTTTCTTTGGCGCTATAGGAGCGACGAACAACGACGTAATTCTTTGCAAAGTTGACATCGCGGGCTATGAGAGCCCCAATCTCGCCTTTACGCAGACCTGATCTCAGCGCAAATAAAACGACATCATGCAGGTCTTCGACGTTGCGGGTCCTGAACCGCTTAACGAACTTCTCGGGCTTTCCAAGTCTGACACTGTGCGGCCTTGTGACTTCCTTAGTGACAATCCCGCCCTCCTCCAACCATTGCAAAAACGCGTCCTCTTCGTGAAGGCGCCAGTAGTCGTAAGGTTGGTCGGGGCATTCTGGCAGTTTGAATTCTCGAAAGGGGTTAACAGCGTTAAACCCGCGCTCGAATCCATACTTTGTGACCATGCAGGCGACGGTTAAGATTTCCTTACGGTAGGCTGCCGATAAAAAATCGTCATCCTCGTAAAATTCATCTTCGATCCGCTTCTGCCGGACTGCCACGTAGGATCTTGTCTGTGGGCGTTTTTCTTTTATAACGGCGGCAACCTCTTCAATTGCCCTTAAGTTCAAGTCTCTCAGGAATCTATCGCCAATAATTGGCAGAATATGGTGCTTCAAATGACACCTGTAATTCATCAAACACGATTCCGAAATTTCTCGAACTTTGGCGGAATGCTCCATCCACTTTTCAGCGAGCGCCTTGAACGTTCCGACTTCATGACTTGCAATATTGCTTGTCTCTTCAGGGAACCAATAATCAAGGTCATCACGTCGCCGAATTGCGCTGACTAGTGCATCACGCTCCGTCTTCGTTTTACAAATTTTGTTTCGAGCTATTCCATCCTCGCAAAAAAACCGGACACGCCAGTTGTTCCACTCGGTTTGGTAACAGTTCGATTTTCCATCACGACACTTCATGCTTAGCTTCTCCGTTTAGTTAACTCCTCAAGGACCTCCTTGAGCAGCCACCTTACGGAACGGCCTAATTTGATAGGTGTGATGATGCGGAATTTTCGCCACGCTCTGATGGTATGTTCAGACAAACCCAAGAACGCAGCCAATTCCGCTGACGACAAGTATCTCCCGTCTATTTTGTTGTCAAAGAGCCCTCGCTCAAACTGCAAAGCAGTCGAACTTAAGTCATGCATATTAGCACCTCTTTCCTAAATTTTCTAGATCTCCAAATGTCGCCTTTCGCTTAAGAATTTGCGTGAATTTCTTGAGACAGAAGTTTTCCCAAAAACTCATCCTTGGTTACTGAACCGTGCTTTTTCACATGCTCCAGATAAGCCATCTCCAAACGATCAGCATTGAATAGTGATGCTTCTTGCAGCGCTTTGATGTCTGCATCAGTCAATAGGTTTAAAGCGCGCGAAACCAATGCGTCCACTCGCACCTTTCGACCGAATGGTTTTTTATTCACTTTCGCCAACTCGGCTTGAATGCGGCGCTTCGTCTCGCGCTTCACCCGCAGCGGGACAGTTGAAACAGTATTTAGTTTTGTTTTGGCAACTTTTTGATTAGTAGATACTTCCATTTGCTCACCTCGTTTGTTTCAGATTGCAGTTTGATACGTCATCATTGCGCGTCACAATGACGGCAACTCTGGCTCGCGACTTCTGTCACGATCCCGACCTTCGATTTGCCTCACTTGGATTCCAAAAGGAGCACAGTGGGCTTTCAGATTGTTAAAAAAGTCCAACTCAATAGCGCTCTTCTTTGATTTCGAATCAGTGAAGATCTCAAGCTGGGTTATGTGACGATTCGCCGCTAAATGTTGGCCAATTACCTTGGCGTCTGGTTCCATCAGCGCAATCACGTCTTGTCTGTGCTTCGCAGGCCAAAGCGCGTGCTTCCCCTCGTTCTTTAGAAATGAAAACGGATCAGCATATACCGTCGCCTTTCGGCTATTCGTTGACACCGCAAAGAATGGCTTGTTGAACGCCCCCGTTTTTGCTCGGTTCCACTTATGATCGCTGTTTTCAACAAACTCGAACGTCCCGCCATCATCATCTTTCGCGAATAGATGCACCCGCCCGCTTTCATGAACCTGCGCCTGATTAGCTTTGAAAAGAGCGGTGGCATGATGAGGATCGGCTCCGTGGCTCGACAAGAACTGGCCAATCTTGACGAGAGAATCTAGCTCCTTTAGTTGCTTCTCTTTAGGGATGTAGAACGAAGTAAATGAACGCTTGGTTTCACCCAAATGCTGCTCAAGAAGCAGAAGGCGCTTATTGCCATTGATTTCGGCAACAGCTTGCAAGAACGTCATGTTTTTGTGAGCAGCAACGAATTCAATCAAGCTCCCTTTGGTCTTATTGCGCTTGTTCACCCACTCAAACTCAGAGACATCAACAAAAGGCCGGCCCTTGAGCGTAAAGCGCCCCTCATCTGTGCGCTCAAGGGCAATGCTATTGCTCTTGCAGTAGCTAAAGATGCTGGCATTTCGCGCCTTGCGCAGTTGCTCCATGGGAATAACCGATTGCGACACGTCCATTTCGTGGGCGTATCTTTGCGGGCGACCTGGACGAGCTGCTTTCGTGTAGGCGCCGTAGTTTTTGTGACCACGCTCATAGGTCGTATTGGGGAGACCAAGAAGCGCATTTGCGGCGGCGTTTTTAGTATCTTTCCCAGAAGCCGCTTGCACAGCCAAGCCACGCACCTGCTCGCGAAGGCCCGGAACACGCGCGAATTTCTCTTCGTTTGATTTAAATGCTCGTTCAAGACCTTCTTTGTCGTAGCGAACGCCCATTTTGCTACCGCGCTTGCCCCTTGCCTTATCACTATAAAAGTAACTGATGTTCTTTTCTTCGACCTGAACACGCACGCCAAGCTCGCCGAGAAAGCCCACATACTGATCGTATGATGTGGCGTATGAGCGAGCGAAGTCGGCTTTTTGCGTCAGGTCAAATAGCCATGAGTTGCCCCTGTATTTCGCCGCATTCTTCGCCTTCTCTGGCAGTTTCGCTTGCCTGTCCTTCGCCGCACCGTTAATGACGGAGAGTCCGCTCTCCTTGCAGAGTGCGTCACTTTTTTCGCGCAGTTGATACAAGAGACGTTTCTTATTTTCGATCTTGTTGCCACCCTGACTTTTCCAAGGCGACACATAGATATGATTATGCGTCTTTCCCGTTTCGACGTGGGTCCTGACCACATACGGATGATCTGGGAACTGGGCTTCCACCATCTGTCGTCCAATGACATTGAACTCTTCTGCGGATAGCATTTTGCTTTCCTGCGAGTTCCAGCTTTGGATGATGTGATAAGCTTCCACTTCGCCTTTACCCTTATGAAATTGACGTAATGCTTCGAAGTCAGCGCTCGCGTCTTCTTCGTTGCAATCGTGCGCATACACGACATCACCTGGGTCGGTTTCCCTCTTGAGGTAATCGCCTAGGTTTTTCGAATAGCGCACAGGTTTGACCTTAACTATTGCCACGCAAGCCCAAGATGTAGTGCTTCATTGATTGAATGTCGTTTCGCAACTCTTCAACCATTGAATTAAATCCTTGCCGAAAGCCACTATTCAACTGCCTCGCAATCTGATTGGCATTGTTACCAATGCGGTTGAGCGCTGTGAGTACCTGCAAGGCGTCTTCACGATTCATAACTGGTTGCAATAGCTTCTTGCGAAAGTAGACCGCCTTCATCAAGTTCGGCACTGTTTCGCCGTACACCTCGGAGTCATTTAAAAGCTGGCTGTATTCGTCTTCCGTAAAGCGGATGTGAGTTTGTCTTTTCTCCGATGATCGCATCTTTATCCTCCTAACCTAATCATGGCTTAAAAATCGCCATGAGCGCCTTGCCAATAACCGTGATCCAATTCCCGACCTTTTCAGGATCGACTTCATTCTCCAAGTCTTGCCCTTCCAGATTCTCAGCTGCTTGATCTAAATTTCCGACTTGGCGCATCACTTCATCTCCTAAGTCGACCGCTTCGTCGCTAGTCGCGGTTTTGATGTGCGTCATGTTTCAGAACCTCCTTTAGTGTTTGATTCGACGCCTTGAGACTTGCGAGCGCCGCCCGTAGGTGCGCCTCTGCTTTTGCCAGATCAGCATTGTCTTTCACTGCGTCTTGTACCTTCTGGCTTTCTCTTTCTTTTAGGACTGCCTCGACCAATTGGTCTTGTGCGTCGAGAACTTTGACCGTCTCTTTGGTTCCCGCTGCGCTTGTCGTTTGACAGGATGTGATGCATGCCGAAATGAGGAATGTGGTTAGTAGTAGATTGAGAATGTTCTTGGAGTTTTTTGTCATTGATGTGGGTTCTCCTGTTTTTTTGTTCTGATTTGAGCTGCTGTGTTTGGTCTTTTCTAATGAGTTGTGTGTTGGAGTCTGGGGGTTGAAGCAAGCATGGGGTGTGGTACCACCCCTTTGAGCTGCGCTTTGGTGACGTTGTCCCCAATCCCCTTTGGAGGGCCGCGCAAGCGCGGCCAAACCCGAAGGCAGGCACCGAGAACTCGGCCAGCAAAGAACCAGAGCCCATCACAGCATCCTCCCTGCTGTCCTAGTCAAAGAGCCCACATCGCCGACGAATTCAGGTGCAGAATCTTGCTCGGAGTCCGACAGAATCGGACGAGCAAACCAGAGAATAGACCCGGTAAAACCAGCGCCGATTAGGAGCTGAATCCACGAATACACGGCATACATATAGTTCAAGCGCGACGTGACGAGATTGGCGCTATAGAGCGAGATGCCGTCCGAAAGCTCACCGAAAGCCGCCAGGGTATCGGTGGATAGCGTGATGCCCATCATGACGTGATAAAACAGCGTCCAGATCGGCGCCCAGAGTAAGACCGAGGTGTATCCCAGCATCCACCAGATCAAAACACGCCAGTGCCCAGCAACAATGGGAAAGACAAGCCAAGGGAAGATGGCGATCAGAGCAAGCTTGATAAAGCCAGCTACATGGGGAGCACGCGACAAATTCTCGCTGAACTCCTGACTGCGCTCTGCGGCCAGCGATGCTCCGTGCCATTCCTGATTAAGCCCGCCGACCCAGGTATCCAAGTGAAACAATCGATTCATGTACTGATAAATGCGGGCAAAGCCCCCGTTGGGCTGGGAACCTTTCTGAATCGCGGCAAACCCCTCCCGTTGTTCTAGGTAGTGCTCAACAAGGTTCATCGATACCTGAAGATTGATCCACGTCTGATCAGACATGGAATCTCCGACATAGCCACGCAGCATTGAACGAAACGTATCCGAATTGTCTCGTGTGTATGAGATCAGGCCCGTTCGAATATCGTTTTTGGCATCCAGGCAATTGGTGGTTGTGCCGTCCGCCTCAATCTTCAAAGCAGCCAGCTTTTCGTCAATGGCTAGGTCGCTTCGATAGAGACCATCGAGACGATCGAGGCTTTCCTTGTTACCAATAAGGGGCAGAATCCGTGGAATGCATTCTTCTGTATAGAACTCGATATCACTTCGTAAGTCGGGATCATTGAGGCTTGCCGCCCCGGCATACATGACGGCTTTATAGAAGAAGCTCGGCGCCTCGATTTCGGAGTTGGTTGAGCGAAACATCTGGTCAACGACTTGGTTCAGAAGCCTCGTCATTTCCTCCGCTGTCCGACTCAGTAGGTCAAAAACAAAGCTGACTCTATACTCAGGTTGGACGTTGTGTGACTTGCTGGTGATGTAGCTATTGGTGTGCCAGGACTCACCGCTAAACCGCTTCACCTCCGTGGTGCTTCCCACCCGAAGAACGCTTAAGCCAATGACGAGGCAGACTACGACCTTGACGTACTTGGACAACGGCACCGATCGTCGTTTGACCAAAGTCCCCGGCAGGTACCGCGAAAAAAAGTGAGCCGTCGTCAGGAAGAACATCGTTGCAAAGATCATGAACACAATAGCCATGAACATGCGCTGCGATGTCAAAACCTCGATGAAACGCGAATGCAGCTCAAGGCCAATGTACTCAAATAGCGCCTCATAGGCCGTGTTGGAAAACATAGCTTACTCCCCATTTCCGCACATGACGGCATCGGCGCAGTCCAAGAAGACTCGGCCCGCTTGTTTAGTCCGAATTGCGCCCGCATCATCGCGCATAAGACGTGCCGAGTACCGGTCGCGGTACTCTTCACCTTGGCTGTTGATGTCGCTTAAAACCTCTCTTAGCGGCTCACTGCGCTGGCGCTGTAACTCCATAGTCAGATCGATTGACTCTTTGAGATTTCGACGTTTGCCGTCCAACTCGGCCTTGCGCTCCGGTGGCAAATTGGGGTTCTGCGTTGCAATCGTCAGAACGTCCATTGAGCGGTTGGCGTCTTTGGTGAACATCGTCAAGGCAATGGTGTCCGCAAGACGCTTACAAGCCGCCCGCCGCTGCCTTGTCGGCATGTAAGCGAGAGACTCCACTGTCTGACGATCTACTAAGACCTCGTCCATGCCTGGCGCTAGGTCTTTGAGGTCAGATTGGGTCACCACCTGATCAACGGTGCGACGACCAGCTTCCCTTTCAACCTTCAGAACAACACCGTCGCAAAGTTTTTGCTGGGTGGACGCCTGCAATTCTCTCAGGTGTCTTTCGGGCGTAAGAGCCTTCTGCCTGGTCCCATACTCGACAGAGAGATTGCCGTGCGTCAGCACCGTGTCACCGACAAAGGCCTTGACTAAATCAGTCGTTCGATCGGCATCTGGTCCTGTAAGGCCAGCCCACTGAGTGCTTGATTCAATCAGTTTATTGGTCGGTGTTTTTGCGCCAGAAGAATTACCAGCCCAATTCTTGATATCGGCGTTGTAAACATTGCTTTGGCAGTGAGCCATCGCTGCCTCTAGGTCGCCACCATTATCGGCGATCTTTTGGCGCACGCAGTCTTGCCGCTCGCGGTAGTAGTCTTCCGTCCTATTATCAACGTACTTATCAACGAGAGCACATTGGTCAAGACGCATCTGAGAAAGAAAGTTGGCGTTTACCTGGGTGTGCTTGAGAATGGCACACCACGTGGGCGACATGTAGCATGTGAGAAGCATCGGAGATGCCGCGATAATGTCTTTTCCAACATCGCCAAAATACTTTGAATCGAGTAAATTCTTGAGAGTAGACTTCATCGTGCCCTCAAAATTGACGCGTCCGCAGTCGGAACCGATGCCAAGATTGAGTCCCAGATCAACAACATTGGGATTGCCGTCAAAGACGGGATCGTGACGATCATTAAAAGACTTCATCAGATAATCATCGGGGCTGAGGCTTCCGGACTTCTGATACCGTCTATAGTCTTGCGCCAGCGCATAGGTTGCGTTAAGCGCTAGCACCGCCAGAATTGCACTAGTAGCAGCAATTCTGGCGCAAGTTATCTTACAAGGTCGAAGCATTGAGCCTCCCTTTTGCCAAAAAGTTGGATTTCAGTTACTTAGTCCTAGACTCCTCCAGCCGGGAACTTCTCAACCAGCTCTTCTAGGGCCAACCATTTATTGTCGCCATGCTTCGCCAATGCCTTCCGGGCCTCAAGCATCGCTTTGGCGTTGGTCGGCGCCAACCAGCGATCATAGGGCGTCTGGAAGAAGCGAAAGGCACCTTGCGTAGTGCGCTTTTTGTTCACGTAGAACACATCCGCATGGGACCCCCTGACCGTTCGTAGTGACTTCACAATCTCCAATCCCGCTTCATCAAGAAGCGAAGAATGCTTCGTCACATAATCAACGTTGTCAGAAGACATTTGCAGGAAAATAAAGTTATCGGCAACGCCCCACATTGCCTGTCCGACCTCAGTTTCAAAGTAGTTCTGCGGTCTTGGCGTGAGACTTATAAGCCAAACGCCGAGCTTGCGGAACGTTTCAGCTGCATCGAGAACAAACTGCTTACCGACCGAGCTGCCTCTACCAAGCATTTGGAGTTCTTCAAGCACCACGAAACCCTGCCTACCAGCATCGCGGTGGAGTTTGATCGTTTGACGGATCTCCTCGACCACCGACATGGTCATAAGGCTTTGCAGCACTGGATCGGAGTCGAGCGCATCAAGATCATAGATATAGAAAAGCTTGGACTTGGTCTTTGACGACGAATTCTGCGCATTGAAATAGCGTGCATACATGCCGTCGCCATAGAAAGGTGAGAGCTTCTGCACCAAATTTTCAATGACTTGAGAAAACTTTTCAAACTCCTCGGTTCCCGTCAAAGCGGCCATTTCGGCAATGACGTCTTCCATCGTCAAAGTCGGCGCTTCTGATCCGGAAATATTTATGAGTTCGTCGCCATTTAGGCGCAGACCTGCTTCACGGCACTTTCCTGCGTGGGCGACGCGAATGGCCTTCGTAATAACGGAATAGTGATCGCTCTCGACCAAAAACGAAGGTGACATCAATTTGATTCCAGACGCCAGGAGATGAGTCAGGAAGATAACTTTCTCTTCGTCAAAAACACCGCGAAACGGCGAGAATGGCATTTGACCATCACGCTCAAAAACAGTCAGGTCAGCGTCGTAGTACTCAGACAGCATGAGATAACTCGACTTCTTGTCGATAACAAAGACCAATGGTTCGGGTGATAAACGCTTAGCTGCCTGGACGGCATCAATGACAAAAGAGCTTTTACCCGAACCACTATCGGCAAGTACAACCGTGTGGTTGGAAGTCTCATTCTCAAGCAGAGAGAACTGCACCAAATTATTTTCACGCGAAAGATAGAGCTGTAGTGGATTCTTTAATCCCTGAAATGAATCAAAGATCGGAAGAAAATTGATGACGTCTGATCTCAGAATGCGAATGTAACGACACGCCGAAAGATCGCTTGCAGGCGAGTAAAATAGCGGCAAGCTATTTAGGGCCATGGCAGCACCGATGTCTTTTTCGACAATCGCCTCGCATTCCAGTTCGTTGTGAAAGATACTAAGTACATCCCGCGTTCTGGCGTCCAGCTCCTCGGTGCTCTTTCCCTCCAACGTGATATGAAAGCTTAGATGCAAACAACGGTCATCACGCACGAGGCGTTCTTGAACATCAAGAATCTCCTCCTTTTGCCGACGAGCACGCGCTGATGGTGTGTTCTCAAGGAAAAACTCCTTAAGATCGAAAAACTTCTTCACCTTCGCTTTAGATGGAAAAGAGAAGTTCAGAGCTATCCGCATGGGAAATTTTAGCCTCGTAAAATAGGCCATCCCACCAGGATATGCAAAACTAGGGCTGGTCTTGAGCGAGATCGTTCTCGTCAAGATGCCTTCTCGCTCGATACCATCAAAACTGAGCGTAGGTGACGTGTAGACGATCTGCTCAGCCAACGACTGTGAGTTGTTATAGGCAGCAAACTGCCTTTGATAGTAGGTCATAGGATTGAAGAAGCGTCGCATGACTGAGAGAAACTCGTCTCCGCTCAATCGCAAAAGATCGAGCTGCGAACTAGCCTCAAAGCTTCTAACCAATTGCAAGAACTCCGTTACCTCTGCCGAAGCCTTGCCAGCCTCCTTATGCAATGTCACATTTGGGTCGGTGAAAAAAGTCGTGACGCTAGCGCCTTTGTGACCGCGAGGGAACCAACGGATAGTAAGAAAGGCGCGTCGTTCAAATGCCGTCAGATCCGATTCCTGGACCGAAGCCGCCCTGACGGTTGACAGGCGTTTTTCAAACAACAGCCCCGATACCGGGTGCGGGGAAGGATGCCTGCCTTCGATTTCACTAAACGTTCGATCCAATGGCGATAGCGGCATCTGCTCAAAAATCACCTGCATCACCGCGTTTTCAGGCAGCGAGAACCATGCTTTGAGGGATGCCACCGAAGAAACGACAGCTTCCTCACTCATCGCCTCGTGTTCTTTCAGTTTGATGCGAAATACAACACCGAGCGATCCATCCTTGTTCACAACGATTCGCTCCTTAGCGAGCACTTCCTCATAGGGAAAATAATTGCTAAGTGAGTCGGGTCGTCTGAACAAAGCGCTCAGCGCCTTTGCTTCTTGGTCTTTACCGAATTGAGACAACATCAAGATTTCCCTCCTGGAGCCTTCACTTTGGGTACGGCCTGTTGTTTGGTTTTTGATTGTGGCTTTTCAGGTACGCGGCTGGCCGTGCTATCAAAATCCCACTTTCCGCCCTCGACTTCGACGGTAATCCAGGCCCCCCAGAAGTATGACTTGGGCGCCATCTCTTCTGGAAATATCCAGATATGAGCAATTTGAGGCGGCGTACGCATTGGAACGCCTTCGACTACCTCGCTTAGCGCCTGGTTACTCCCTAGACGGAGACCAGCGGCCTCTTCCTTTTCTTTGCCTTCGTAGTCCGCACGTTCCTCAAGCATCTTGAGCGAAGGCGCTCTATGCATGCAGCCACTCGCCCCGAGACTACTCAAGCAGACGATTGACAATAGAAAGGTCTTTTTCATTGTTTGCCCCCGTTTTGATGACTCGGAAATAGTTTTGCGGCAAGGAAACGCTCTCATTCATGACAATCCAGACGTCTTGGCCGCTACCGATATTGATCGTTGGCAGAAGATTCTGAGCTTGCTTCAGATACCATTGCGCAACCATCCCAGCGGCATTACTAGCGCCGCCAGCTGTGATGTATTTTTGCTGGTCACCCGTTAGGATGCGCTTGGTCGTTCCATCGGCTGACGTTTGCTCGCTAGTTTGCGCCATCTGGATGGCCTTACCGACACCTTCAACAACCGAACTAAGAAACGCCATTGCCGCAACACGGTCCTGCTTGCTATTCACCTCCCCGATCACAGCGAAGCTGTTATCAACGGCGTCGGCCACGAATCCATTCACGTCGCGCTCAAACATGTCGCCATTGCGCGCGACACAGCTCAATTTAGTAGCCTGCATCTGCACCCGTTCAGTGCTTAGATCACCTTGGGCTTTTGCGATCATAAAGCAGCCATGAAGGTCGAGAGACTTCCGATTTGGCAAGATGTGCGCGAAGTCCAACTGCAACAGGACCGGATAGGGCGTTCCTTCAGGTGCTTCGACGCCTGTTAGCATTTTCGCCTTTACGTAGCTGCCGAGTGGCAAAGCTATCTCGGTGCGTTCCTTCTGCTCTTGTCCTGGTACCGGAAAGCTAATCACGGCTGGCCCCCTCTGAGGTCGCGCATCATAACCGCCGCTGGAATAGCCACTAAGCATTTGCCGCATCGGTGT
Organism: Oligoflexales bacterium; assembly: GCA_050251195.1. Lineage (GTDB taxonomy): Bacteria > Bdellovibrionota_B > Oligoflexia > Oligoflexales > Oligoflexaceae > JBFWNG01. Next base: position 56,064 of record JBFWNG010000017.1, on the reverse strand, counting down.
TACCGGACGCAGGTCCACAGGTTCACGGCCGCTGCCTTGAAAATCTCCATGGGGACTAACGGCATTATTGCTTACAGATGGAGACGACACGCCTTGTTCGGTCGGGAGTGTACTACCCGCATTAGTCAGCGGAACTGAAGCCGGCGCAGGTATTGGCACTTGGCCTGCAAGCTTGCCTTCCAGCTCCATCATTTTGGTACTGATTTGATCAAGACGCTCAACAACCGATTTCTGCGATTCGGTATACTCTTTCGCATTCCGATCAAATCGGCGCTCACGGCCTTTATTGATCGCGCTATATGGGTCGCCTAACACGCGTTCGTGCTTGAACTCACCTTGACGTTCAACCATGACCTTTTCTGGTACACCACCGCCGATCTTGCTTGCCACGTAGATCAAAATCACCGCAAACGATGCCGCGACAAATCCCCAAGTTTTCTTGTCAATCCTCTTGATGAACGACCAGTCGATATCTTTGACGAAGGCTTTAGTCTGTTTGATGCGTTCAATCATTCGCACCTCCCGATTTTTCTGGCTTCGTCGTGACTCGTACTGGCAAGACGGCATCCCGGTACATGGCCGCAGGCTTCGTCACAACGATGAGTCGCGTTTTACTAGTTGGACTTCCTGCTACTCCAAGTTGGTCAATATCGCTGTAAGCGAGCACGGCCTGGTTTGGTTTTCCAAATTCGAGCCTTCGAATGTCCACCTGAAGCGTATTTTTCGGCGAAAGATTTTCGATCTCGTAAACGTAACCTTTGAACTCTGCGCCGCTATATAGCCGGTCAAGAACGACCTTTGCCTGGCGCATTCCTTCAACTTGGCGGCGAAGACTGCTGACTTCATAGCCCGAGACTTGATCCTTGCGGATCATTGCCGTCATCAGATCAAGGCGTCCAATATTTGGAGCGGAGTCAGCGCCTGACTCAATAAGCGATTTACGAGATTTTATGTCGTAGACAGAATCGGTCTTGACGCGTGATTCGCGCGGAACAACCGACAGCTTGAGTCTAGCCTCCTCGCCATTTGCTAAGATGAATACGGCGTCCGCTTTGCCGGACATAACACGGGGCTCAACCGTCAATGCCGCATAATCTGGATTTTCGTCACTAGCAGGCTTGATAATGAAGTCGGCTGCGTTGGAAATCATCTTGACCGGCTCATCGAAACGCAAAATCGTCTCTGTACCGTAGGAAATCGGAACCGTCTCCGACCCGCTGCCGAAATAGATTGTTTTCCCAACTGCAATTTGAGCGCCGATGACAGCAAGGACACCAATCAGATATTTTAGATAGTTACTATTCATTACTTTGATCCTCCTAAACTCTTGGCTGCACTCGCCGCATCGGCGCTATGTCTGGTCAGAGCAATCATTTCCAGATACCACCGCCTGCCCGCATCCGGCGGTGTTAGACGAAGATGCATTTCGATCATCTCGTTGCGGTAACCAATTGCCTCGCTGCCAATGAAAGCATCTGTCCTGACGTTGACCGTGGCGCGGTAACTGCCTTTACCGTCCGCTTCAATTCGTTTATTGAGTATCGTCAACATCTCGGAGATATTTTCGGCCCTGACCTTAGCGATCCAGTCGTTCGCCTCTGCAATAAATTGAACTTGAAGCGCTGGGCTCATCATCGAGGAAAGCTGCTGGTAGCGCTCCTCGATGTTGGTTGGGTTAGTATTGCCAAGTGTCGCCACAAAATCAGAGACCGCGTGTTGAACGTAAGCATCCGGGACGGACTGTGGAGCCACCGGGATAAAGTCACTCACACCTGGTGCTAAGATGTATTCTTTCATCCTGAGCCGTTCGGATAGGTTAGAAACCTCAATCCGACTCAGAACAAAAGTAGCGATCAGAACAATCCCGAGACCTACACAAATATGCTGCAAGAGCATTTTTTCCCGCACAAGTGCTGCGCGGTATGCGACGTAATTTGGTATCGCGCTTAAATCCAGGTTTGACGACACCTGAACCCGCGATAACTTGGCTCGCTCAAACCCCTTTTCGATGGCCCCAACAAGCCGCGTCTTAGCGATTCGCAGCTTCGCAGCCCCTTGGTTCGCTAGCTCGTTTAGTTTCCCTTTCATTTTTCCTCCTACACAATAAATTTGGCTCTTATTGGCGCTTCAATCTGAATATGTTTTTTTGCCCTGCGGATTGATTAGTCCCGGAAGCGACACTCCCATTTTTCGATACGGCCAATGGAGAAAAACTCCCTTTTCGTTCCGCCGTCGAATCATTGGCCCGACACCAAGGACGAGCGCCAGAAGAAGAAGCATCACGGCCCATTCGTAGAAGACGACACCAAAAATCAACACGACAAGGAGGGCAGCAAATGCGTCGCCAAGCTCCCAATAGTCAAAGATTGTGATGGGCGAATCGATAGTCTGACTTACGCGCGTGCCAAAATTTTTCCTTATTTGATCGTATGAATGCACACGAGCCTCCCTTTAGTTTCCAAAGATGCTATCGCCTGTACCAATCGAGAAGATGTTCTTCACCCATGTTGGTGCAGTACCGAAGATCAAGGCGCCGACGATGCAGATAATCGCAACACCAAAGCGCTGCTCTTTGAGCGACCAGGCCGCCGACATGATGCAGATACCGGCAAAAATCCGTGCTCCCCATTTGAAGAGGGCCGTGTCGAGAAGTCGCAGCAAAGTTCCCGCAGCTTCAAGCTTGTCGCTGGCATCTGAGCCAGGAAGTTGTCCTTGGGCAAAAACCTCTGGCGCCATAAACCAAAGAGCCGCTGCAATAAGTCCGAGCGTTACCAGAATCCAGATCCAAAACTTTGGACCTTCGCCTTTTGCACTACTTTTTAGATTTTCCGGGCAACAAGGTGCTCCCGGCATACAAGTTGCCGTCATAAATTCTCCCTTTGTGGGTTGTTACTTTGCTCTTAATCCGGCCAGTACATCTTCGGGCGTAGCAAATCCCGTCTGTTTATAGACGGACTTATTTTTTAGATCGCCAACGAGAAGTAGAGGCACGGCGCTTACGTTAAACTTCTTCACCTCGTCGCTTGATGCCGCCACAATCGGCACCAAGGACTTAATGTGTTGAAGCGAGCCTCGGTCCACTTGCCTTGCTTCGACGAAGTACCCTCGATCTTGGAGATCATTTAGGGTCGCAAACATCTTCTGGCAGTGCGGGCAGGTTGAATCGAAATACATCCTGAATCGGTAACGTTCAAAATCATCGTCTGGAATTGGAAGTTGATTTATTTTTTGTGCTATCGTTGTTTTCGCCTCCTTTAAAAATATGACTTGATTATCCCGCGTATATTCTTGCATCCTCTGCGCTAGGCGTTCTGCAAGGGCATTCTTTTTCTCGACGTAGGAAAACCACATGCGGATATTTTGATCTGTTGGGTTTCGTACAAGTTCCATAAACGCTGCTGGCGGAATGTATTCGCCCTCGCGGAAGAACTCTTCGTTTGCAGGATCAAGCTGCGCCTTCCAATCGAAATGTTGCTTTTTTTTGTCGTCTTTTTCCTCCTTTGCTGAGATCGACGTTTCCGTTTTTTGTGGTTCTTGAGAAGGCTTTGACTGCTCTTTAACCTGCTTTGCTTCTCTGCCCCAAAAGTTGATGCCTTCTTCAAAGTATTGAAAACCATCGGCGTTCGCCGTAGCGGCGAAGAGCCACACGGTAGCAGCTACTTTGATAGCGGTTTTCTTATCCAATGGCCTTTACCTCCCGCACGTCAATGTCACCACGAACGGCCAGCTCATGAGCTGCATCTTGAAGTGACTGGACGAGCTTTGCTCCACCATCGCAACCCGCGAGGTAGGTCATAATTTTGGTCTTGGTCAGATATTCAATGGCCGGAACGCGGCCAATAATACCGCCATGACATTTGGAACAGCCCGACTCGCTCTTGATGCGAAACATTGGGGTGTTACTCTTCAACTGATGTGGCATTTCAGATATTGCCGCCATCGCGACCTCTGAAGGCGCTAGTGTCGAGCAATCTTTGCAAAGTTTCGGCACAAGACGTTGAGCTGCCGAGAAGCGCAGATTTTCTCTCAGTGAATCCTTGTCGATGCCAAGATTGAGCAAACGGCCAATAACCTCCGTCGCACCATTCGCATGAACGGTGGAAAGGACCAAATGGCCCGTCGCTGCCGCTTTAAAAGCTAACGAAGCGGTCTCTTCATCTCTGATTTCCCCAATCAAGATGACGTCGGGGTCTTGACGCAAGACGGCCCTAAGCGCTGAAGCGAAGTTTACCTTGGCGTCGATTCTTACTTGGTTGATCCCCGCTATCGTGTATTCGATGGGATCTTCAAGCGTGACGACGTTCTTCCTTGAACGATCAACCGCGCAAAGAAGGCTGTAGAGTGTTGTTGTTTTTCCGCTGCCCGTAGGGCCAGAAATCAAGACAACGCCATTACGGTAGTTAAGTGCCGCCAACAGATCCGAAAGAGTTGATTCAGGAATACCTAGATTTTCGATGCCAAATTCGCGGCCAGCGTCGAGAATTCTGAGCACAATTTTTTCCCCGAAAAGCGTGGGAAGAAGATTGACACGCAGATCGACGGGAACGCCTTCCACGTTGCATCTGGAATCCTGCGGGCGCCCACTCACCCCTATGGCTAATCTGGTTTCTTTCTTCACTGAGACAGTAAAGCTATGCCTGTGTTCAGCCCCGAGGGTCTTCCATGGTTGACGCATGTCGCCAAATACTCGAAACCGGATGTCGATACCATTTCTTGTTGGTTCAATATGAATGTCACTCGCGCCCGCTTCATATGCTGCCGTCACGCATGTGCGAAACAGTTCCACATAAGGCGATATCGCAGCTTGTTCCATATGCGCTGTCGTCAATTCGCACCTCCTAAGCCTTGGCAAGCCGCCTGCATTCCGGCAAGAACCGCCGCAGCCGCTGGAACATCCGAGTAGTCCTTGCAGCAACTCACACGCCTCCAGACCACGAAAAGATAGTCCTTCGGGCGCCCTTGGAGCCGACCTCGATCATTAGCGAGACCAACTGTTTCCGTCATGGCGACATTTTGCCCCTCGCGAAAGCACTGCGACCCGGAGGGTAAAATCATCTGCCATTTTTCATCTGGGGAAGCCGGTGCCGATTGAAAGACCTCGGACGAGAGACTTTTCATGCGCGAGGCGACCATCAAAGCTGCCGTTGTTTGGCTTGGACCGTCATACATGCCAACCCTGGGATAAAAGACACCCCAGCCGTTGCACGCGGAATGAGCAGACGGTGGATATTGGGTTAGTCCTTCCATTGGAACGCTACACATAGCGCTTCCGTGACTATAACCGGCCTCTCCACCACCAGTGATGGACCTTGCGGCGCCGACTAGAAGACAGGCCTTAGGATTGGATGCCCACAAGAGGTGACTTGGCTGCCTTAAGTCGGGTGCGCCAGTAGACCAGTTACTCCCCAAGTGCTCGCTCATTGCGCCAAAGCAACTCGCCTCTCTGAGACCATTGGAGCAAGGCAACGCTTCAAAAATAGTAGGCCCGAATGGAACTGGCAGAGTGCGAGCCTGAAATGCCTCAAAGTCGCTACCCTCCGTTCCGAAAGGCAGAGCCGTTGTGTGCAGGTTTGAAAGCTGCGCTTCAACGCCCGGCAGGCCATGAAACTTGGTGCTGCCTCGCTCTCCTGTCACCTCGACATAAGTCTCAGGCACATAGTAGCTGAAACTCGCGCACGGTCGCGGCGGCGTGCCAGGACACATGCACGAGGCAATTTTGTATTGAAGGCAAGACGAGAAGGCCGGTTGCTTCACCACATCACAGACGTTTGGAAACGCCATGGCCATCTGAAAAGAAGAGATCGCAAGTAAGATCCCAGCGCTTCCCGCTGCAAGGATCTTCTTAAGCTCAGCGTGATTTTTGCGCTCTTTGCCAAGAAAATGAGGCTTTAGATAGAGCCGCGAAAAACTGGTCTTAAAGCCGTCATAGACGAGCGACAATGCTTCAAATGCCCCAAGCTCGGAGAACTCTTTGCCGGTTACAATTGACTCTCTGTGAACAGCAGTGCTGATTGACTCCGAAATATTCGCATTGTCTGCCTCAAAGCTGCCGGTGACATAGTTCTTTGTCGTGTTATGCGAAAGTTCGGAATAGCTGTGTGATTTTTTTTCTCGATCTTCTTCTCCTACAAGTTCCTTAAACGTATTGATCGTAAGAAGGTCCGTTGAGTGCAGGGCTATGCGTGTTCGAAAATTCTGGCAGAGTTCTCTCGCTGCTTCTTTTCTGCCTAGACTATTTTCAAGCGAGCTTAAACTTTGCGTAGCGACGATAGTGATGGCGTTCGCTTCCCGACTTTTCGCTAGAAAACGGTCATCGCCGAGCATCGAGCCATAGCCTGACGAGACCACGTCTTGGTATTCGTCGATAATCAAAACTGCCGGCCTAACCTTGCCGCGATTTTCGTCTGTAAGACGTCTTAGAATGGATTGCTGGTAATGCAGTTTGATAAACGTTCCGAGAGCCCGCGCCAGACCTGGATTGTCAATGTCGAAGAAGAGAAACAGCCCCTCGTCCACGACCTCATCCATTGATTGAATCGTTCGCCGATTTTTCGGCGGACAAAAGATCTGGCTCGCTTGAAATTCCTGGAACTGGTTCAAAAACGACGTCGCCGTGGCCAAGATACCCGTCTTCACTTTTGGATCGAAGTTTCGGAACTCTTGAGAGAAATAGCTAAGAGCGTGGCGTATGTTGACCGCTTCTTCCGTTGTAAATTTGCCCTCACGAAGGGCCGCTTCAAGCTTTGATGCAGCGTTGTCGTCGACGGCGTCATTCATGGCTGTGTAAAGATCGTTGAGCGTATAGTAACCATGAACTGCCGCAACGTAGACCAGAGCGTTTTTAGTGAGGTTAAAGGCTGACTGCTCCCAGAACTGAGAGTCGCCGGATGGACGACCAGAGAAGTTGATAGCTGCTGTCCGAATCATCTGGGCAACATCGAGGAACCGGCCATTTTTAAGCGCACCGTCAACATAGATGGGATTGAACGACACCGATCCACCTAGACAAAGGTGCAGCACACGCCCTCGCTGACCCTTAGCTTTTGCGATCTTGAAAGCGTCCTTTATGAAAGTCCCCTTTGGATCAATTGCTACAACGGACGGGGCGGGATCAAACGAATCAAGAAGCTGATCAAAGTATGGCAGGATCGTTCCCTGCGTCTTCCCGCTACCTATACTTCCCGTCACTAAAATGTTGCCGTTGAGAGATTTCTTATCAACAACAACGTGTCTTTCTTCGGTAGAGTCCTTGGCAACTGATGCGGCACCAAGCATGATGGTATTAGGCTCAAGTTGAATCTTCTCAGTTCCGAACCCGCAAGCTTTACGCTTTTGCTTTATGCGCTTTCGTGCTGTCCAGAACCAATGCGTGACGATGGCCGTGGCCAAAGCCATATTCAGGATCATCAAATAGAGCGCAGTCGAAGGCAGTTCCAGCGGCGACACAACAACGCCGTAAAGTGACCGCGCCACATAAAGGAGAGCGCTGTAGGCTGCGCTGAGAAGAACCACGACCATAGTCGTGCGCCATAGGTGACGCGTTGGGTTCTCGCGTGTACCGGTCAAATCACGAAGTCTGCTACCCTGCCGACGATACGACAGATATCGCGACACATAAGTATGGATGGAGAATACATTCATAAAAATCGCCAGGACTGAGACCGTGATAATGCCGCCATGACGGTCCACAAAATCCTCGATCTGAAGACCAATATCATTCCAGTTATAGCCACGGTTGATGCTTGCCATTACCAGGAGAACCACGACGAGAAGAATCACCGCAGCGGGCAGCGGGATATCTGATTTCTGCGTATTAGCCTTGTTCACGGTTTTCCTCCCCTCTGGCTTTGATTTCCTGCTCTTGTTGATTTTCGTGCTCGAAACTCTTTCGCGCTCGCGCGAGCCTCCCGAGAAGACCCGCAACCTTCTTTGTTTTGCTTAGAAGCCGGTAGTTGAACTTACATTCCTTGGGAGAAAGAGCCTCAAGCACGTCAATAAACTCCTGCTCAATCATCATTAGTGCTTTTATTTTTCCCATGGGTTTTCCTCCTTTCCTTATGCGGTCGCTACACGCAGTGTTTTGCTGAGTCGCTCGATACGCTCAGCTAGGTTTCTATTTTCCGCGAGTTCTTTTACGGAGATGGAACCGAGCCATTCGTAAATCGCCCATTTTACCTTCTCCAAAAATGCTTCTGGAATATTCATTGGCCGCCTCCATCAGCGGCTAATACCGGAACGCTCGACGATTCGGCTGGCGTGCTGAAGATGCGCTTTTTCATATTTTTGAAGAGGTTGATCAGCCTCTCCTTCATCCATCCAAACCCTAGATTGATGGGCTCAGCAGCGCCCTGCCAATTTCCGCAGTTCATGCAATGAGACATCAAGAAGCCGTCGCTTCCCATTACCGGACCTTGGCCACAGCGACAGCAGCGGTATGCACTGTCGCTGAAAATCATGCCTTGGTATGCGCCATAGAGAGATAAATCCAACATCTTTTCCTCCAGTACGTTGTTGATTTTTGTTGCGCTCTCAATCGACTTTTGTCGGCCAATCATTCGCGCCACACAAAGCTACTAACGCACACGACGTGCCAACGCGCGAGTTGACGCAAATGCGCGAAAATCTTGCATTAGTTTTTTGAAGCGAAAAAAAACTTGATCCGCCACCGGATCAAGCTAACCGGCTGCGGATCAAGAAGCGGATCAAAGAAGTGAATTACTCGACGACGACTTCGTCCTTAATTTCCTCGGCAGAGGTGGCGGATTTGGCGAGGCGTCGATGCAAATTCGTATAGGGAACGCGAAGCGCAGCGGCAAGTTTTCGAACCGACGCGTTTGGCCCCAGTTTTTGGGCCGTCTCTCGGATGTAGGCGGCGGCACATCTATCCAGGATTTCGTCCAAAGGTGTGCCAAATGAGTTCTCGAAGGTGAAGTGCTGATCTGAGGCATCTTTCGAAAGCGTGATGACCGAAGACGCGCTATGTCCAGCGGCATCAGACTGAACTGCATCATCCATGAAGCGAGCGGGAAGGTCGGCGATTTCTAGTTCATTCCCAGCACATTGGCTGATCATCTGTTTGATGTTGTTCTCTAACTGCCGAACGTTACGCGGCCAGTGGTATTGCTCAAGAAAATCTAAGCAAGTCGGATCAATCGTAAGGCATGGTTTGCCATGCTTTGCAATGAAGTGCATGACTAGAGGGCTAATATCCTCGCGCCGCATTGCAAGCGCTGGTATTTTGACTTTTGCCACTGCCATTCGCTCGTACAAGTCGGCACGAAACAGATCTTGCTTAACCATGTCTTCCAGAACTTCATTCGTCGCACAAATGACCCGGACCTTTACCCTGATATTGCTCGTGCCATTAACGCGCTTGAACTCACCGGATTGCAGAACTCGTAAAAGTGTTTCTTGAGCTTTTCTGCTCAGACAGCCGACCTCATCTAGAAACAACGTTCCGCCGTCCGCTAACTCGAACAAGCCAGGTTTTCTGGCGGACGCGCCGGTAAACGCTCCCTTTTCGTGGCCAAACAGCTCACTTTCGAGCAATGTATCCGTCAAAGCGGCACAGTTGATCGCGAAATACCGCTTGCCTGGCTTCTTTCCTATGGCCTCAGCGACAACTTCTTTCCCAACGCCAGTAGGCCCCGTGATCAAAACGTTGATTTGGTCGTTATTTCGAAGATTAGCGGCCTGCGCAAAGACTTGCGCCATGGACTTGGAAACGAAAACTGCGCCAACAGCCTTAGCCAACTCGACTGCGTCATCGGCGGCACTTCTTCTCGCCACAATTCGTTGCAGCGCTGTTCTGACTTTGGTCGCGATGTCTGAGTAGGAATAGTGGTGCTTAGCCAAAAAACTCGTAGCACCAAGCGATCTGGTTTTCGCGATGGTATCCCGGTCATCATCGTTCGAGTAAATAACAATTTCAGCATCGGGCAAGCTCTTACGCAGTTCTGGCAGCGCCTTAATGCCGTCCTCGGAGCTGCCGTACTCACCTTCAAAAGTGAGGTCCAAGAGCACGACATGGAATACTTCGCCACGAGCCAGTGAAAGCGCTTCGCTGGTCGTTGTCACAGCTCGCACTTGAAAATCAGAAAGATCGGCGAACGTCTCTTCGAGAAGATCACGAATCATCTGTGCATCGTCATCAACAATAAGCAGTTTGCTAATCAAGGCGGTCCTCCGATAAGCAGAACAGCAATTCCTATGCCATGTGCCTCAAGGGTTTGTTTCGCAAGGACAATCAAATGCATGCCTTTGACGCGTGCAAGACGTTGATCCGATTACGGATCACGCTACCCGGAAACGGATCAAACAGCTCAAATTTGATCCGAAACTGGATCAATTTAACTAAGTTTAGAAAGAAATTGCTGGGTTTTTTCGCGGCACACGCTTTGCTTTATGCAACCAAGACTGGCTACGTTTTGGTCGGGAAGTAACAAAAATATACCGCGAGAGGCCTCTTGGACAAGCAGCAGGACATAGATGCAAATGCGCAAAGCGTGCGAGATTGGCTGACGTCATTCATGGCGAAACCAAACGCAAATCTCGGACGCGCCGGAGCAGTTTGCCCGTTCGTACCTTCAGCTATTGCTCAAGATACGATTCGCCTGCTCTCCTTTTCCGGCGACACGATCGATCGTCTCAAAGAAATAACTCGTGCCGAAGCGAGCGCATTACAGGTTCGAATGAAAGAACGACCGGATCAGCGCCCCCTACACGTTACGATTATGCTTTTCCCCACAGCAGACGCCGCGACAATAGATACGGCTCAAGATCAATTGAAGGAAGAGCTGGTGGATTTGGGACTGATGATTGGTGAATTCCATCCAAAGCACTCTGGTTCTGGATTACACAATCCAAACTTTCAGCCTATGCGGGCGCCAGTACCATTACTGGTACTACGTGAGATGGTGCGCCAGGATTTAGTTTTTCTGAGCGATGAGAAACGTTACAGCAAAGAACGCATCCAACGTTTTGTGGCATCTTTTCATCGCCTATTTACCGAGAGACGCCAATGTCCCAGAACCAATCATGGGAGGCCTTCGTGAGCGCGCCATCCCCAAAACTCAACTATGAAAGCTACACACTCTACCCGCTACTTATAGGGGCTATCGCTCCGTTTCCAATCAAAGTTGGCGCTGTGGCTCTAGTGAAGGCACTGGCTTCCGAATTGGAAAAAATATCGGGAATGACAATCCCGGTTCCCGCCAGCTTTAGGCAGATCACCGCGAACGCAACCAATGTTTGCGACGATTCCATTATTGAAAGAGCTGTTGCAGCGTCATTTCGACCCGTAACAGGGCTCCGCGACGAAGCTTGTTTCATTCGAGTGCTGCAAATTTGCGAGGTCTCGTTCTTTGCGGCACGCACTCTCGCCGAAATTATTGATGCGTTGAAGGGTGAGGCGATCAGCATTTGCCTTGAAGACATCAAAACGTTTATCCACATCGCTATATCAGCTACCCGCATTACAATGACAGCTGTGACAACAGCTGGCTTCCACGAATTTACAACCTTGACCGGCAATATCTCTGCAATTGAGTCTGAAAACTATGCCCTGTGCGAGGCGCATCTTTGCGAGACCAGCGAGGAGAGGCTGTCATCTCTATTATTTAAAATGCATCCATCCGTCGCTGCCAAAGTACGAAATGCGGACACATTGATTGCTCGCGCTTCAGCGTCAAATGCATGTCCAGACGTAGCCATTGCTATTGCAGAGGCTCAGATTGAGCTTCAAAACTGGAAGAAGATGCATCTGGCGGCAATGGTCAAAGTTCTCGGTCAAAACTCTGTCGACAAAAACGTCGTCAAATACCTCCGCAGATTTATCAATTCAAATAAATCTGCGGCGGATGAAAATATTACGAACTCAGAATCGAAGTTGGAGACCTTATGCTAAGACCTGTACTTTGGCGCCTTGGTTTTGAAATCGCAAACGTGCGCAGAGCAATCGCGAAGAAACCATCGCAGAGCGTGCTGTATTTTGCGTTCGGTGGAAATCTTGACCCCGCAACGTTGAAACGGAGAAAGATCACGCCGTTGAGCGAAGAGATGTTCGTACTCAGGGATTTCAAACTTGAATTTGCCCGTCCGGGGCCGTTCAAAGGAATGGGATTTGCTTCTGTCGCGTCGGAAGCTGGTTCAATCGTCGTTGGCAAGCTCCTAGAACTCTCAATCGAAGATAGTAAACGCCTCGATTACTACGAACTCGTTCCGGTTATGCGGCACTATAAGAGAATCTACTGCCAACAGGACGGCAAAAGCTTTTTCTTCTACCAGACGACCAAACATCGTTCTGGCTTGAGACCGACGGAAAATTACAAAAAAATGCTTTTGAACGGCTACAAGGACATGCCAAACGTTGATGCAACTTTCTTGAAGTCTATCGAGATGGTCGAGCATCTGACAGACCTCAAGCCTTCAGACGAGCTAGAGTTCGTGTTGCCCCAGATAAAATGGGCGCCCAAGACGATCAATGAACAACTTGCGAGCCTAGATCGGGTCTGTCTTCAGATTTTTATGAAGCGTCTATTGAATCGATCCGTAACGGAGGTGTTTATCAATGAGTAGACGCACCTCCCAGTTGGTTAAGCGAACGATTTTGTCAATTTGTGTGGTTCTAACTCACATTGTCGGCATCGCCCATGCCGAGGGCGCGAGCTTGTCCAATCCCACGCACATCGGGATAGCTCTAAACCCTGATGATCGCTTCTTTTTGATTCAAAAGCCGATCTATAACGGCATAAAACTTTTCTTCGACAGCAAACCAGACTACGTGATCGATCTTATCTCGACTAGCGATGACCTGGATGGGCAGAGAAAAGCCGCACAAGAGACGGTAAAACGGTCGCTTCGCTTTGTAATTGGTCATAATTTTTCCGGACTTTCTGAAGCCTATCTACGTGCGTTACCAAAGGATTATCCAGTAACCTACGTGACACCTTTTGCGACAAGTACAGGTCTAACATCTGTTCGAGAGAGCGTTTATCTAGTTTGGCCTGATAATGAACGCCAAATTCGTGCGCTAGTCGCATTTACTGTGAAAAATAAAGTCTCCACAAAAAATATCGTCACCGTTGTTAACGAGAGTGAGACCTATTCGGTGGACATGGCGAATTTGTTCGCAAACATGCTTGTCAAAAATGGCTCTACGCCAACAAAAGTAAGCTATATACGCGATTCATTTAATGCCAAGGCCATGGCGGAAAAGATCAAGAAGCTAGAGCCAACATTACTTTTCTTACCTATCTATAACCGCGAGCTGATTGAGCTGTATCAAGCCCTTTGGGAGACAAGCGCCGATAAGTCCAAGATGCCTGTCGTGATTTGTGGTGATACGGTTGGCACCGAGGAAGATTTTTTTAAAATGCTTGGGAACAAAGTGCGGATTCCGAGCGATCGTTTCTTTTTCACGAATGGTTTCGCCAAAGAGCTTTTGGCGGGAAATCTGGCTAAATTTGCCGCGATGTATCGGAAGAAATTCGGCGAAGATCCCAACGCCGGAGCGGTCGCAGGGTATCAAGCTGCACAGGTCATGCATGCATTGATTCAAAAAAAGGGAAGCAAGCATCCACGTTCAATAGACGTGGCTGGCTGGCTAGGGACGTTTGATGCTCACAACAGACTTCTTCGTCCATTGGTTCTAAATGAGATATCTAGCGCTGGCTTCAAAATGCGAGAGGTCATCAATGACTAGCTTGACCTCTATTTCTTATGAAAAAAAACGCTTTCGGCGGATCATCATCGGGATCTCCCTTGCACTGGCCGCAGGTTTTTTGTTGGTCGGGTTATCTTTCTACAGCCTATTGGCCGATCAGGCGCGCGTCGCAACTCAGCGCGCGGTCGTGCAGCTGTTAGAGAAGCATAAAGATAGCTTCGCTTTAGAGGTCTTTCTGCATAAGTCTGGGGCTTATCAACTGCGCATTGATGAAGTCGTCAAAGACGCTTCCAGTATCGTCCAAGATTTTAGAATTTGCCTATACAAAGCGCAGGGGCGGCAGATCTTGGCCAGTACATTGTCCGATTGCGCTCCTGAAGATCGAGAATCAGGTGCTGAACACCTGAGAAGCGGCTATTCCGAAATTACGTTCCCAATCGAAACCGGGCAAGATGACGATCGGGTCATCATCAAAGCTCGATACCGTGACGCCGGAAGTATTCTTGGCGCCATTCAAGAGCTCCCATGGACGATCGTCATGGCTCTAATGATGCTCTGCGCCATGATTTTTGGAGTTAGCCGGGTCCTCGAATCCTATAATCAGAGTATTTTTGCAAAAGTTTCCAAGATGGAACGAGACGTCCATACCAATCACGCTATCGCCTTAACCAGCAAAATGCTGGCACATGATCTAAGACGACCATTCACAATGATTGAGGGGATGCTTGGACTATTGGAAACAAGCAAGAATCCAGGCCAGCTACAGTCGGTGGCAAAAAGGTATCTGCCCGACGTCAGACGTTCGATGAAGAAGATCAATTTGATCATGAGCGACATCAATCTGATGGGAAATCAAGTATCACTCAAACGGGAATCCGCAAACCCAGAGACGTTGGTAGAAGCCTCGCTAACTGCCGTATTTGGCGAATTTAAAAATGCAGACATCACTCTTGAGTATCAGCTACATCACACCCATCAAGTGCTAGCTGATGGCCTCAAAGCGCTAAGGGTGTTCGATAACATTTTCAGTAACTCTGTGCAGGCTATGCGAGGAAAAGGACACATCAAGGTCGCAACGAAAGATATTCGTGTTGGAAAAAATGTATTCGTAGAATTTCGCTTGTCCAATTCAGGTAACGCGATCCCCGAAAGCGACTTAACCCATTTGTTCGATCCATTTTTCACAAAGGATAAACGCGGGGGGACTGGTCTCGGACTCGCCATATGCAAACAAATCATCAATCAGCATGGCGGTGAAATTAACGTTCAAAATCTCACTGACGGCAGCGGTGTTGAGTTTGCTTTTACTCTGCCAGCGAGCGAGACGCGCCCATGCTTTAACGGAATACTGCCCATACACAGTTCAGAATACTCGCGACCATTCTTCGAACAGCCTGAGTCGCAAGGCTCCGTCAGTGTCTTGGGCTGTGAGAGCAAGGTCCTGGATACGCAGCGGCAGCTAGGACGCAATTTAAAAGTGCTTATCGCGGACGACGAAGCTCTATATCGCACGGTCTTGATCGAACAAATTTCAAATAGCCCGAGTTTGGCGACAGCCATCGATTTTTTTGAAGCGGACAACGTGGAAGAGGCGGTACGCCTTTCAGAGACATGTGCGCCGGATCTGGTGATTATGGACATCGACTTTGGCGACCCGGAGCGGGATGGATTTGATGCTGTCGCTGCTATAAGGGCACGTGGGATAACGGCGAAGATTTGCATGCACTCGAACCGGGGTCATGGCGACCTTGCTGAGCATTGCAGCAGCAAAGGTGCTGACTATTTTCTGCCAAAACCGATGCAGCTTCGTCCAATGTTTAACTTGCTTCAGGCTCTGAGCTAGCTCTAGGCATTGAATTCACGCTCAAACTCGTCGATAGCTTTTAGGATCAGCTTCCATTCTGGAATTTCCCTAAAAAACATTGGCTCCATCAAGGCATAGTCTTTCTCAAGCTCAGCGATTATCCGCGCTGGAGGAGACAGCTTTAAAGTGCCCTTACGGGCCGTTCCGTAACTCGCCCACCCTGACGCAAAGTAAACGCTTTTATGAATGGCAACGCGCTCAAGTAGCGCGAGTTCGCTCAGCGCTTTTCCTTTGACGGGCGAGTTCAAGAGACGAAAGAAGTCATAAAGATGCCTCGAAATTCTGGCTGGTGTTTTTTTATCTTCGGGTAAATGCGCATATTGATGAAGGATCGTCGCTTTTTCCCAGAAGGTTCTTTCCGCATTGAGCACCCGGACGACAATTTCGTCCTCGCGAATTTTTTCTTTAAGAGCCTCTTTCGCATAACTCTGAATTTTGTGATTGCTCACAGGCCAGTGCTCTGACCTTGCCCCCATTTCGATCTTCACAAACGAGCGAATGTAGCCGCCTTTGGAAGTGATACTAGGGTACTCAAAAAATAGTGTCTGACCGTCAGGATCATCACCATCAACCACAAGCTGCCAGCCATCAGTTGTCCCGATTTTTTCAGCGATATTTGCCTTCAAATCAGAAAGCATTTTATTTTGAACGTACTTGGAGCAAGCATTCGACAAATCATCTATGACAGCGCGCTGCTTCTTTTTAGATACCGCCTTTTCTGGATCATTATTTTCATCAAACCCAAGAAAATCTCGCTCAATCGATAGGTCAATGTCTTCAGAGAAACGGTCGATGATTCCATAAACTTTAGAAAGAGACGTGCCCCCTTTAAAGGTCAGGTGCGTTTTGAGTTCTTCCAACGCAAACACCCTTTCAAGCGTCCAAACAACCCAATAATCCTTCTCGATGATATCGAAAGAAATTTTGAGCGCCTCCGCAGCAGCTCGGAAGAAAAGTTCTCGCTCGCTTTTTGGTAAAAGGTAAATTTCTTTCATTTTGTGATTTCCATGATCTCGAAAACAAGCGCTCGTATCCATGCTGGCGCGAATTTCATGTTCTTCCGTATTTCCTTCTCGCCTGATGGCTCAAGGAATTTGCGAGTACGCGCACGGACAACTTTATCGATATGATCCTTACCTAAATTTTTGAAGGCTTGGATAATAAGCCCCTCTCTCGTTCCCGCCGACGACATGATCTTGCTGGTGGTTTTTTTAAATATAATTTCCTGATTACCGATTTTGACTTTCCTTGATGGCCCCTCTGTTAAAAATATGAGGCGCCCAGGAACTTGCTCCGAAAGGCCGGCTAAATTTGCGGCATGGGCTCCGGCGGGTTGGATTTGAACGCCATTTTTTTTAGCTATCGCCTTTGCTACTTGGTTCAGGTCTGGGGGGACAATTCCGAGAACATCGTGCTCCTTGGGGTAGTCATAGACTCCCTGTGCAAGCCGTCGGATAATCTTTTGCTTATGGAGGTGTGAGAGCGCTTGGCGAACAGAGTCGTCACTCCCTACGCCCTCGAAGTCGCCCGAAGTAAAGCACCACCCCCTACCGTGGCCAATGATCTTATTTTTTACTGAATTTTCAACAGTTTGCTTCAAGTCAAGCCTCTCTATATTTCACAAATATAGCAACTTTTTGTGAAAAAAGCCAGCCGGTGGGGGCACCAGGATTCACAAATGTAGCAACTTTTTGTGAAAAATGTCCGTCGACCGCTCGTAACGGGAGGATCGTTTTATTGCTTACATAGAAAGTAATATTAGTGACTTAGGAGTAGATCAACTTGCGCCGAACTTCGCAGCTTTCTCTTCAAAGATCTCAAGCAACTTAAGAGCCGGGCCAGACATTGAGATCTCGCCGCTTTCCCACTTGCTGACCGCGCTCGGCGTGACGCCGAATCGGCGGGCTACCTCGCTCATAGACCATCCCATAGCCTCGCGCAGAACCTTAAGCCTTGCGGGGGTGCTGGCTTCCTCGGTCTTAGTTTTCTTAACTTTTGCCATGCGTTCACTAACTCGATTAAATCACTAAAACTTTAACTTACTCAATTTTGTTGACGGGCCACAGCTCAAGTGATTAACTACAAATAATTGTGATTTAATCAACGCGTTGGGATAAAATGAAGCGAAGCAAACTCACAAGGCCCGTAAACAGATTCCAGGATTACGCCGGAGATCTGTGGGACGTTGCGAAAAAGCTGCGTGGACTCGGAGAGGTCTTTTTGATGGCCACAGGTGAGCCGCCATTCTCTGAAATGGGGCTCAAAGGGATAGCTGACCAACTGCTCGACCTTTCACAAGCAGTGAACGCCATCGGTGAAAACCTGCACTCTGAGTAGCTATTCCTTTACCAACTCTTCAACGGTGGTTTTGAACAGCTTGGCAAGATCTCGGAGCGTGCCAACCCGAACATTGACCTTGCCAGCCTCAATGCTTTGGTAGTGCCGATTGTTCAGGCCGATCAGTTCCTCGATATCCTGTTGACGGTATCCTCGACGGACTCTCGCGGCTTTAAGGTTTCGGCCAACTTGTTTTAGGTACGACTCCAGCTTTCTCATAAAGCTAGCGTAGCGTTCTTGACTAGCGTATAGAACGTCAGTAAACTAGCGTATTTTTCGCTAAGGGGTCGAAAGGACAGAATCTATGCCCAGCAGCGTCACCGTCTTGATTGTTGATGACCATCCTGACTTTCGCTGGCTCATGACTCATGTGTTGCGCCAGGAAGGATTTCATTGCCATGAGGCATGTTGCGCCGAAGAAGCTCTTCTACGCCTCGCCTCTGACTGTAGGCCGGATATTATCGTGACAGATCTTCACATGCGTGAGATGTCCGGCCGAGATTTGCTCGTGTGGATTCGAGGCACAAAGTACCTAGATCAAGTTCCAGTCTTACTGGTCTCGAATGATGTACTCGCAGAAGCAATAGCCCGCAACGCCGGCTTCGACAGCTTCGTCGATAAGCCGCATCTGGCGCGGGAATTGCCGGCCAAGGTCCGCGCACTGCTGAGTGGGCGCGGACTTTCCAACTAATCTCGTCCGACTTCGCAATCGGCGGCGGGACGAACATGAATACCACCTATGCCTATGAGCTACTTAGCCCTCAGCACCAGGCGTTCGAAGAGTTTCTTGCAGGCCGAAAACTTCTCTGCGTCGTCGAGAAGTGCCTTTGGATCTTTTAGCATCCTAAGCTTCACATTTTTAGCAACCTCGACCTTCCAGCCTTTTTCGAGTTCGACCGCATGGGCTTTTGCAAACGCCTCAGCCTGCGGCAGGATTGGCCGAGAAACGTCGACTTTTCCACTGTCGAAGTCGTCTTCAGCGCTCCGAAACATGCGCGACAGGACAGCAATCAAGACCTGTTGCGGAATCAAATCCTCAACTTCGGACGATGCCATACCAGTAAACTCGTCCACCCCAATGATCGCTTCTTGGTCGCCTGCGAATAAGTCCTTGCGCAGAGAAGTTGCGAGCACTCGGCCATTTTCGTCGCCGTCTAGCACGACAAAAGGAAGCTGGTCATTCTTAGCGGAGATAATTGGGATAACGGCCTTGATGCCTTTAGTCCCTCCGCTAGGAAGAAAGACAAGATCGCGGCAAGGCTTAATCGCACCAGCTCCGATCAAGACGTTTCGAATCGCGGACAAATAGTGAAGGTCCGAGGCGCCCTCGACGAGGACCGTCTGACAACCTTGCAATAGAGCATCGGACACCGAAAGTCCCATCGCCGCGTGTACAGAATAGATCGACTTTTCTTCGATCGACTTCGGTTTGGGCGCACGAAGATCGGCAGAAACAACTGTCATCCCTTGCTCATCAACGTACACAGCCTTTACCCGATCCAAGCGGTCAGCATCAATCATAAACGGTGAATGAGTCGTGTAGAGAATCTGATTGCTCGCGGAAAGACCTTCGAAAAAGTCGGACAAGTCTTTCTGGGCCAGTGGATGAAGCGTCATCCCTGGCTCGTCCAACAACAGAATCGCATTTTCGTGCGTATCCTCACTCTCGACCAGGAAAATCAGATAAAAGCTGAGGAACCACTGAAGCCCAGTGCTTCGACTTTCTAATTCAATGGGTTCTGGACGTAGCTTGTCACTAACCCAGATTCGAAAGTGGTTTCCATCGGCCTGAAACCGAAAATTATAGTCGCCCTGCTTCCACCACTCGCCAAATTTTCTGGTTAACGTCGTCGAAGCCGATTGCAGGAGGATCTCACGCTCTCTCGTGGCAATGGCCGATTGTTCTACCTGATCTTTATTGGGGTTCGGCACCGTAACGTGCTTTTGACCTAAAGCTAGTATCTCCTCGGGCTTGAGCTTGACGAATTGAAACAGGACCTTCAGTGTTCGCGCTTTCGCCTCTTCTTTGCCGGCGAGGTCCGTCCTCTTCATGTTTTCGATCACATGCGGCAGATAAATCTCGGAGTCCAGGTTTCCATAGTTCGAGTAGTAGACAAAGAACGGAAGCTCAGATAACGCCCGCTCACGGGCAGCCTTCGACGCATCAGGATGTGGCCTCGAAATGGCTTTGCACTCTACCTCAAGCTCTGCAAGCAACCGTTCAAACCTCGGCTTGAGGACGGACTTGGCAGCTGCTTTCGAGAGATCCGTGCCCTTTAGATCCTCGATCAGACCGACAAGCGCATCTCGCTGGATTTGCTCGTCAGAGGCGGAAACAGCAGTGATAGCCGAGGTCATAGCGGCGACAAGAGCTACCTTGAAGGTCTCTTCCGTTTTATTGGCCTCGCGGAGATCAACTATTTCGGATTTTGCGGCTTCTATCAGCTGAAGGACCGTCGCTTTATCGACGCTGGACGGTAGCGACGCCTCAGGAAACGACACCAAGTGCGTGCCATCATATCTGCGCGAAACCTCGACAACGGCGACATCTTTCGGGTCAACCCCAGAGAGTTTAGCAACTTCCTTGGCGGCCTCAGAATCCAGTTCAAAGCGGGCGCGAATAAAAATGGGCTTCGCTTTGTCGGGAAGGCTGCGGATCTCATTATAACGAGCGCGGGGATAATCGGCGATCGGGTTAATCTCACCACCCTTTGCGGGCTTTAATTTCCACAAAGGTAGAAGGAGATTCGTCTTCCCAGACTCGTTAATGCCAATATGCGCAGACACGTTGTCCGCTGCAATCCAACCGCTGTCCTTCACACTACGAAAGTCAGTTACACGATAGCTGACGAGGCGCATTCCCACAATCTTCCCCCTGGTCAAACGGCTTCCGTCTTGCGTTTCGCTTACGACTCCAATAGGGACAGCGCGTCGGTTTTTCCAATAATCTATTGAAAGCCAGTTACAAATTTAACGCACCTGGCCAAAATAAGGGGTGACGATACCATACAGGTCGGAATCCCTAAAGCAGCAAATTGCCGCCCGGGACAACCGCACGCCCGCGATATGTCGGGATTCCATCCCCGCTGGTATTACAGCCAGACCGTGGAAAGTGGCGCCTAATGCGCCCGCGCCATGAACATGACCGCAATTTTCGCCGCCACGGCGATCATCGCAGCAGCAATGCCAGCAAAGCGGAGCACCAGCGCTCTGCTGTTGTAACCCTCGATGCGAATGACAATCGCCAACTTGAAATCGTCGCTATTTTTTTGGATTTGATTCGTTTGAGTCATTTCGAGCCCTCCCTCGCCCGAGCCGTCAGGCAAAGTGGGGAGGCGAGAAATGCGACGAATCATGTAATCCACATCTCAAATGATTTAATTCAGCAACAGTCCAGCAAGAGCGCCCGTCATCATTGTCGCTAGATTTCCTACAACCAAACTCTTGAAGCCAAGTCCAATCACTTCTTTACGACGTTCTGGAATAATCGCTGTTAGCGTCCCGATCAAAATCCCTAGACTGGCTAGATTTGCAAACCCACACATTCCATAGGTCATAATTAGCCTAGCGTTCGACGACAGCGCCTGAGAATCCAGTTTGGCCATATCCAAGTAAGCAACAAACTCGTTCATAAGAATCTTGGTCGACATCAAATTTGCTCCCTGAGATACTTCTGTTGACGGAACGCCCATAAGCCATACAAATGGATAAAGAGGCCACGAAAGCAATCTTTGAATTGTTATCGGCGCACCGCCTACTTCACCCGCTAACGCAAATATCCCATTTGTAAGATGCACTAGAGCAAATATAACCATGATCAATGCTACGATGTTAATCAGCATCTGGATACCATCGCTCGTTCCCTTCACGATCGCATCCAAGCTGCTCTCGGCAGTTTTTTCGACGCGCCAGGCTTCACCGCTTAGCGCGGTTTCATCTTTTTCAGGCACCAAAATTTGGGCTAGCACCAGAGCTGCCGGGACTGAGATCACGGAAGCCACAAGTATGTGACCTATTGCATCTGGAATGACTGGGTTCAAGACACTTGCATATAGAACCATCACAGTACCTGCGACCGATGCCATGCCGCATGACATCACCATGAAAAGCTCTGCACGAGTCATTCGACCCAAATATGGCCGAACAAACAGTGGTGCTTCAGCAATTCCCAAAAACACGTCAGCAGCAGCTGCTAATCCAGACGCGCCACTTATCTTGAGCGTCTTACTCAGGACGAAGGCCATGCTGCGAACTACCAGTGGAAGAATATTCCAATGAAAAAGCAAGGCTGATAGAGCACTCATGACAACAACGAGGGGCAGAACCCGAAAGGCTACGATAAAACCAGCGTTAGGACGAACGATATCAAATGGTGCGTCTCCACCCGCTAAATATCCGAACATGAATGAGGCAGCGTTCTGAGTTGCATTTTCCACGATCGCCACAAACGCATTGGCAACCTCTACCCAACCACGAAAATATGGAACTTTTAGAAGCAAAAACGCCAAGCCGGCTTGCAAGAGCAAACCGGCTATGATTTGACGAGGTTTGATTTTTTTTCTATCTTCGCTAAGGATCCAAGCAATGCCTACAAATGCACAAATTCCTATCAAAGCCTGCATTTCGTTCCAACTACCTTTCAATCTCCTGCCCGGGTTCTAGTTTGCACCTGCCGCAGTCCTCCCCTAGAAACGAAATCACTTCTTCCAAGCAAATGGCGCGAACGCTTCGTCAAGAGGAGTTTTACCGATATGGTTAGCATAGTTTGAAAGTGTCTTCATTGCGACTCCTATCAGGACCGCCATGACATGCTCATCACTATATCCTGCCGCCTTAAAATTCTGCACTGACTCCTCGTCGATCACAGCTCTTGTAGCTGTCACTTTCTGAGTAAATACTCGCAAAGCCTCAAGCTTAGGATCTGTGAGTCGTTCACCAGAACGAAGCTGGTCGATCAACTTGCGTTCAATTCCACCCATGGAACCTATTGCTGAATGCGCAGCAACACAGTACTCGCAGTTGTTTTCCCTGCTCACCGAAATAGCAACTACCTGCTGTTCGACATTGCTTAGCCCCGAACTAGCGAATGTCTCCGTTAGTGCTAGGTAGCTCTTGAGTGCCTCGGGGTTCGTTGCAAAAAGTCCCATTAGGTTCGGGATAAAACTAAATTTTCCCTTTACTGCCTCAAGCACTGGTTTGGACCCTGCCGGAGCTGTCTCAAGATTCTTGACGCTGATTCCCATTCATCTTCTCCCTTTGTTTGAAGTTCATAAACTTAAAGAGTTCTGCAATCTACGCAGTCGCGGTCCCCTCTAAAAGCTTGTACAAATATGCCTCCAGGTCCGAAGCACGTGGGGCACCGACAGACCTTACGACCTCTTGCTGTCCTTTAAGCACCACAACTGTAGGAATCGAACGAATCCCAAATTTTTGGGCTAGTTCTGGAGCCGCATCCACATTGACCTTCACGAAATCGATTTTTCCATTGAACCCAGCAGCCAACTTGTCAAACCTGGGCGCAAAGGACTGACACGGACCACACCAGTCCGCGTAGAAGTCGACTACTGTGTAGCCAGACTCCGATGTACCGTTCAATTCCTTATTTTCGCTATCGTATGTACGCACATTACTCATAGTAGCCTCCTAATCAATGCTTCACTGATGTAGGTCGCGAAAACGTCAAACATTACAGTTTCGCATATTGTCCATTGTAATTAGGGTGTTAATGCTGCCTGAAGACCGCCTTCGGGCATCGTCGCGATTATACTTACTCGAGCAGACAGGCCTTTAGTGCCGCTTTCGCTCGATTGAGAATCGTAGCAACATTGCCCTCATTGACACCAAGCTCTTTCGCCACCTCTGCGCCGCCGCTGCCATCCAGCATGCGCAACGTAATGACTTGCTGCTGAATCTCCTTGAGCTTTTTCATGCAACCGAGAAGAGCTATATGATTCTCAGCCTCCAAAATCAGACTTTCGGGGGAATCGCCATCCGCGTATACAACGCCTTCTGATTCCACCGATTCTCCGCGAAATGCATCCCGGCGCTTCGTTTTTCTTCTCTGATTTCGCGCTTCATTTTTCACAATTACCGAGAGAAACTTCGCAGACTCTTCTTCGCTTTCAACGAGCTCTCGGGCCTGCGGCAGCAGCATGAACGTTTCGAAAGCTTCCTGAACAGCATCGAGAGCATCTTCCCTATCTAAACCTTGCGATCTCGCAATTGAGGCGAGTCGTGCCCGATGTGTTTCCACCAAATAAGATAACCACCCAAGAAATCCTGGCTGCATTTTTTCGTTACTTCTCAAACTCATACTTTACCTCATTCACAAACATTCCTTTCTCCGCCCACGTCTTGAGCCAGTCGGCGAGCGGGACAACATCAGCCTCTTGACGACCAGCGCCCTGCATAAACTGATCGAGACTTTCGCACGCTTCCATAAACCCCGGTGTCTTCAATAGCGAATTTATAAATTCTGCCTGTAGATTAGAGATAGACTCGATTCTAGTCTGCCCATCCTGCCGGTAAATTAGATGGTGGTACATTTCCTGGCTGGTCTCTTCGAAGTCAGAGCTTGCATCGTAAGACTTACCGGAAGCAATTCGTTTCGTTGTCACTACGATATTAATCTTTGATGCAAAAATCATAACGTATGGCTGTAGGGGCAATTTCAACGCACTAGGATTAGATCGAAGTTCCGTGACAATATCCGCGAA
The DNA here is from genome assembly GCA_050251195.1 of Oligoflexales bacterium. Lineage (GTDB taxonomy): Bacteria > Bdellovibrionota_B > Oligoflexia > Oligoflexales > Oligoflexaceae > JBFWNG01. The sequence continues at coordinate 31,484 of JBFWNG010000017.1, read as the reverse complement.
CGTTTTAATCGGCCTGCATGCTTTGTGAAAAGATTTTACGCATTGAAACTCGGCCGCAGCAAGGTCCGACAAGTAGGGAAGGTCCGTCCATTTTTGAAAAGAATCAACGAACTCAGGGAATGCGTCGCAAATGCCCAATAGATCAAATGACGAAAATCGTGAGTGATCCATGAAATCCTCGACAAAGTCGGAATAGAGACTTTGTGAGATCACAGCAAGAGTTCTTGGAAATGTTTCCTCGATAGCTGCAAGAATTCGCGCCCTGTAACCAGACTGATAAATATGAAATCTGTGCTCGAACTCAAGATGTTTACTGAGGTCTTCTGGCACTTTGCCAATTGAAATACCCACAATACCTTCAAGCATTGATTTCTGTAGCGACTCTAGGTGCATTAAATACTCCTTGAAGGTGATATTCAGCCTCTAGACGCTGAGTGTTTAGCACATTGAAATCTGGAATAGCCTCGTCCCACTCTATAAGCGTTGGGACGTCCCCGACGTGCGAGAGCGCGTATCGGTAAAGATCCCACACTTCTTTTCCGACGGGTTGATCATGGGTGTCGAACAGGAAGTCATCGACGACACTGTGCCCGGCCAAGTGAATTTCACCCACAGACTCGGGGATCACGCGGTCGATATAGGCATAAGGATCAAACCCAAAATTGTGAGCGTTTACAAAAACGTTATTCACGTCAAGCAGCAGACCGCATCCGCTTCGCGCTATTACTTCGTTAATAAACTCAATCTCGGTTAACTGCGAACTTCTAAATCCAACATAGGCCGACACATTCTCGAAATACATTCGCCGCCGAAGAACGTTTTGAATCTCGTCTATAGAATCAACGAGAACCCCCACCGCTTCAGTTGTGAACGGAATCGGAAGTAGATCGAATGAATTGTGCTGAGCAGCCCTTGTCCAACAGAAATGATCAGAGACAAGCCATGGCTGTATCCGATCCGCGAGATTCTTAAGTGAACTCAAGTAGGCTGCGCGGTCGGTACACGCAGACCCCACCGACATTGACACGCCATGAAGCGCTACAGGTTTTGTCTCGCGAATTTTTTCCAAGGTCGCAAGTGGCTTGCCTTGGGAATACATATAGTTTTCTGAGATCGCTTCACACCACAGCCCATCAGTATCGCGGCTTAGCCAATTTGAATAATGCGGTTGACGCAGGCCGATTCCAACTCTTTGAACATGGTCACTAAGCAAAACGACCTCCATCAGGTCAAGTATATGAATCAGGAATTCGAAAAGCCCTGAATCACATTAGTTGTGACTCAAGGCTTTTTCTTCTAAAGTTCTAGCCGGCTTTAAACGTGCCGCCCTTTTCTTTGCAGGTCGATTCGTTAATTTTTAACCAACCCTGTCCTTTGCAGCTGTTTTTTCCAGCACAAGAGTGGCCCTTGCCACCACAAGCTCCTTGGCCCTTGCAGCTATTGATCCCGTGACACTCACCCATGTCAGTAGATGCCGTTGAGCTATTGCCGGATGTTACACATCCCGTCAACAATGCGGCCGATGCGGCCAGTGCAAACACGCCTCTGATGGTTGATTGAGCAATACTTTCTTTCATGAAATCTCTCCCAATTGTTATGTTGTTACCGATTTTTCTTCCACGCGATGTCAGCTTTTCCAATAAACCCCTTTGGCCCCTTGTCAAACATCGATTTAGCTTCAGCGCTGCTGAAGAAGTAGACCGCGCCGTCGACTTCGGAATGGATGGTCGGGTCGCTCTTCAATTTTTTCCCCATCGACATGCCGGTAGCACAATACCCGTCATATTTAAGTGCTTTGATGTAAGACCCGGGGTCTTTGTCAAACATCGCTTTCGCTTCCTGACTTGAGTTGTAGTAAATGACTTCTTTGTAAGTAGAAGCAAATTTGGGGTCACCAAAAACAGCCTTTCCACCCTTAACGAACCCAACCGGACAGTATCCACCCAGTCCAACGCTGAACCCATCAGCCAATGCGACGGGGCTTAGAACTAAAAACAGCGACATTAAAATCTTTTTCATCGGCACTACCTTCCAGGTTAAGAAATTTCGAATTAGCCTTCAGACTTTTTTTCTGCGACGAACTTGCCTTTTTTTGTGTCGCAGTCGGCCTTAGACAACTGAAGCCAGCCTTTTCCCTTACACGAGTTTTTTCCCGCACAAGAGTGTCCTTTTCCGCCGCAAGCACCTTGCCCTTTGCAACTATTGATGCCGTGACATTCACCCATTGTGGTGCCGTCGATTTTTGCATCTTTGCCTGTTTCTTTTTTGGCGCCGTCAGCCACTGCCGCCGAGGCTGCCATCGCTAAAACTCCCGACACTGCTGCTTTAAACATTGCACTTCTCATCTCAGTTCTCCTTTAAGTTTAAAATGTGATCTTCACTTATTTCGCTATACCTTGAGCTTCAATGATCAGTTCCACTTCTTCGCCGACCATAACGCCACCAGCTTCGACAAGTTTGTTCCAATTCAGTCCAAAATCCTTCCGATTGATTTTTCCGCGCGCTGTAAACGCCGCACGTTCATTACCCCAAGGGTCTTTGGCGAACCCGCCCTCTTCGATATCCAGCTCAACCTTTTTCGTAATGCCTTTAATCGTCAGATCACCCGTAGCCTTGCCTCCTCCCGATTTGGTCGGTGAGTAACTGGTCATTGCAAACGTCATAGTGTTACCTGGAGCCTTGGGATTCTTGAGATCCACCCCGAAAAAATCTGGACTCTTAAGATGCTTGTCGCGCTCTTTCTCGTTCGTATTGATCGAATCAACATCGATTGAAGCTTTGACGTCTTTAAACGTTTTCTGCTTCTCGTCGTAGGTGAACTCGCCGCTAAACTGGTCAAAACGGCCTCGGACTTTACTGATCATGAGGTGCTTCACAGTAAAGCCGACGTTTGTGTGCTCTTTATCGACTGTGTAGGTTTTTGCGAATGCTCCAGCGCTAGGAAGCGCAATCATGGCGACAGCCACCAATTTCGTAATCAACTTCGTCCTCCTTAACTCTCTAGTAATAGGTGATATTTTCATCTTATAGTTTATATATAAACTATGTCACGCTGACAGTCAATATCACCAAAGGACCCTATCGCGACAAAGGAGGGCAAAACCCTTGGACTGGAAAGGTCTTCTCATAAATCAAATTTTTGAACTTAGTACGGGGGTACAAATTTGGATGGGTTGGATGGTGCTACTTTTTGCACAAGCAATCCCCTTTTGCGGGCGACGCGAAGCAAAACGGTTTCTCGCCTGTCTATTTGCCACGCTATCTGTTGGAGCAATTCTCGTCTATTCGCTGGCTAGCATCCACGCGCTTGCTTACGCGCACCTAATCTGCTGGCCGCCTTATCTCTTTGCGACGCTGCGCTGTTGGCAATCAGATTCAACAAATCGGGTCAATATTGGTGATCACATGTTTCGAGTGTGGCTAAATCTGCTGATACTCACCATGTGTGTCTCTCTAGCACTCGACATTCGAGATATCTTCAAAATGCTCGGATGGTAGGCCAAATCGAAGATTGTGAGCCTGATTGGTAAACAAGGGGTATCCATGCTAAAATAGAGAATTAAAACTATGAAAATTGGAGGTAGAATCGTTGCAAAAACGACCCTCTTTACATTTGGAAGAATTTATCGAGATCCTAAAGTCTCCAGAAATCGTGACTTGGAGGTCGATTATGGACGCCCATAAGGAAATCCTTTGCGCGCTTGAGTCAGCCCTCCAGAAGGAAGGCTTTACGGTTCCGCGTTTTCAAATCATGTTCCACTTGTACTTTGAGGGCCCTTTGCCGCCATCTAGAATCGCCGAAGTGTTATCAGTGACACGCGGCAATATTACTGCATTCCTGAAAAGACTTACGATCGATAACATCGTCAAGACGGTGCCTGGCAAAAGTGAAGGTCGGCCCAAATATACGTTAACAACTAAGGGCAAGCGCGAATTTGAAGCAATTTTTCCTGGGCATGCGTCACGTGTCATGGCGCTAGTATTGCCGATGACAGCTGACGCTATCGAACAGCTTAAGAAGATCCAGAAACACGCAGAAGAGATATGCTCAACAGTATTAGATCAAAGTGAAGCTCGCGGAAGGTAAGGCAACAGATCTGTAGGCTGCCCCGTACTCTGATGACAACTAACACACATTTGCGCATCAGAAGCTGGCATAGGCGTTGTAGGAAAAGGTGAAGGCGGCCCCATATAATATTGCCATCCACTTGATGTTTTCACCATACCGGTGATCATCGTCTTATTGTCCGGTGTCTGAAACTCTTTGATCGCCACAGTTCCGGTCGGTACCGACTGAACGGCGCTTCGACCGAAAACGGCCTGGATATTAGTCGAATACCAAATGTTGGCATTCTTTCCTTGTCCTCCCTCGTGCTGTGTAAATGCCAACGGCGACTTCGTCACCTTTACAAACTGAGAGTTTGTCTTGAAACTGGCAGACAATGTTCCTGGACCGCTCTGCAAAGATGGCTGTATCGAATCGTTTGCACCATTTGAACCCTGACTTCCACTGGTAGCCTGCGCGTGTGGCAAGTACGGTAATAAGTCTGTTAGCGCACCGGTTGACTGATGACAGCCAATACACATTTGCGCATCATTTGAGCTTACGGGTGTAGTAGGAAAGGGACTCTGGGGTCCCATGTAATACTGCCAGCTGCCGCCCTTTTTCACCATGCCAGTAATCATGACTTGATTATCGGCGGTCAGAAATTTCTTGATTGCGACTGTTCCCTCGGGCACGCCACTAGTAGTGGCCGTGCCAAATAGTGGGCGAATATTTGCCGAATACCAGATTTCGGCGTTGCGTCCCTGGCCTTCCCCGTGCTGCGTCGTCGCTAAGGGCGTAGCGGTAACTTTTACAAACGAAGCGCTCGATACGAACGAGCTATCCATAAAGCCCGGTCCGTTTGATACCGCAGCTCCTCCTTGTTGATTCGGTGTAGGCAAAGGTTTCCTCTGTACCCTCTTTTCACCTTGGGGCAAGCACCCTGCATGAACCAGCAGTGCTAGAAACACTAATCGCATCATTTACACCCTCCCAGCTAAAAGAGCCCCGTAATATTGCGGACGCACCCTCTTGGATTCACTGTTTTATTTTGACTTTAGTTCATATATAAACTATCATCAAGAGATCCCTGGCGTCAAGATCCTAGATTCATTTGGAGAAGTTCGTGTTCCACCGTGGCACCTCAATTCAGAAGTGGAGCAATTCCTCGCCCCAGAGAGATGCACAGTGACTATAAATTCAATAGCAATTTGGACCCATGTCACATGCTGCGCTCTAGGTGCGCTGTTATTTTGCGAGATATCAAAAGCCGAACCCTGGCTCTCAAACCGATTTGCACAGAATTGCGCCGGTTGCCACGCTCCTGGCAGAAAAAATCTTGCCCCCATGGAACGCCGGTGCACTCTCGCGTGTCAAGGATGCCATGTAAACCCTAACGGAGGTGGTTTGCGTAGCTCATATGGGAAATGGACCGAATCTCGATGGTTACGTTCATTTGTGGTCGACCCCTCCGGGCGCGACAAAGCGCCTGCATCGTACTCTAAGCAACCATACTCAAAGGAAGATACCGAACCCTTAAAAGAACCAAGACTCGCACTCTCTGAAGCAACGAGCCCAAACGAAAAACCTTTTGACAACCGCGATGGCGCCTACAAAACGACGGCAAAATCACGTAGAGAGTTTTTCGCACAAATCCCAAAGGGTGATCCATATCGCACAACCGATTTGATCTCAGCAGAAGCAGGCGCTGACATCCGCTGGCTAGTTATGCAAGAGAATAGTTCGCAAGAGACCGGCGATACTAAAACAAGCTCAAAACGCTGGCAGAGTTTTTTAATGTCAGCTGACTTCGGTGCACATCTTCGCCCATTCTATCGAAAACTCCACCTGGTTTACGAGGGTAGGATTTTCGGAAGCCCGTCTCCTGAATCGCGGTACTCAGATACGTTAACTAAAGCAAGCACCAGGTCTTTGTATGCACTCGTCGACGATCTGCCCTTTGCAACGTACCTTATGGGAGGGTATTACCTCCCACTCGTTGGTAATTGGAATGCAGATCACACAAGTCTGCCTCAACGGATGGCTTCGTATGCCCTCCAAGGTAACGGGCGTTCTCAGACTCTTTTGTTTGAGTCAGTCTCTGTTGGTGCATCTCCGAACGTACCGTTCGTAAACGTTCATCTTATCAAACGACAGCTTCAGATGCAGGGTACAGGAAGTGAACCGGTAAAGGGCATAGCCGCCAATGCAGGATTAAGGTTCGTAACCTTAGGAGCTTCTATCATCTATTCAATCTGGCAAACCGAGGCTGAGCTTGAGAATAACGCTACCCGACAGGTGCAGATTCAATCCGTAGCGACAGGAGGACAACTAGGTCCGCTAACATTAAATACAGAAGTTGCGTCGATCATCGCCGATGTTTCCGACCAAGATTTTCGTAAAGGCGCGGTATTATCAGTTGATGGTTATCTGTCAATTTGGCGACAGCTTTATCTCAATGCGTACTATGCAAGTTCAAATCGCGCCGAAGATCTGTCACCCGGAAGCGGAACCCAAATGCGCCTCGGCACGCGCCTCTTCGCTTTCAAAGGAAGTGACTTCTCGATTGGATACGAAATAAATACCCAGCAACGCGAGAATGAATCTGAAGAAGAGTCGAAAACAGAAGCTCGCAGAGTTTTAGGCCAGATCCATCTCTTTCTCTGACAGCGCCCTCAGTCGCACATCCCCCCGATCCAAGAATCGATCTTCGCATTCGGCAAAACGCTGCTTTGATCGCCGCCAGGATGACTCCCACCAGCATTTGACACCTTTTCAAACAACTTGGTCGATGTAGCGCCTGTATATTGAAGAAGCGTGTCATGGTTACTTTGATCAGCCCCCTTCTTTAAGCTTAATTTTGCGATGGACGCATGGCAACCGCTGCATACATTATCGATCCCACTTTTTAAATGAGTTTTGTACGCCGTAAAGAGATCACATTGAGTGTTTTGTCCATCACCTGAGGGAGACTTTTCTGCGCCCTCGCCCGAGGACTCGGTACTTTGATTTTTATTCTCTCCATCGTACTTGACGTACTCCGGCTCCAGAGGTTTGCACCCCGTGAATGCGCAAGCGACAACCAGCGACAACGTCAATTGCACCAATACTTTTATAGCGATCATAGCCATCACTTAATCCCCGTTCCAGCCAAGTAATCTTTCGCCGAAGCGGCAGCATGACAAGAGCGACACATCTCTATTTTTCCTGGAGCCGGATCCGACATCACGTTTCCATAGCTGTCTCGCATTTCGTAATACCAGTCATTGCCGCTTGAATCATACCCAGCTGCCTTCTTAACCATCACAGCTAGACCGGATCCACCTGCGTTATGAAATCGTTTTACGGCGACCGTTCCTTCGGGAACTTTGAAGCCAGATGAGCTGATAAGGCTTTTCACGTTTGCCGAATACCAGATTTGAACACGGCCATGGGGGCTCTTACCATCGACTTCGCCACTCATCTGGGTAAAGAACTGGCTGGAACTCGCATAGTCAGCCACAAAACTCCCCGGTCCCTTACTTCCACTTGTGGAAGAATCTAACTTTGTCCCGGCAAGATAGTCCGTGCTTTTACCTGCCGCATGACAAGAGATACACATCTGTATTTTTCCGGGGGCGGGATCTTTCATCACGGCACCGTACATATCACGCATTTCATAGTACCAATCATTGTTCTCTGAGTCGTAACCAGGCTCCTTTTTGATCATCACTGCAACGCCATCATGACCAGCTTTTCCGTCGTTGTTAAACTCTTTAATCGATACGGTTCCAGGCGGAACCGCAAACGAAGATTTTTTGATCAAGTCGCGCACGTTCGCTGAATACCATATTTGAACTTCCTTGTGGGGACTCGTCCCCATATACGGGGTTTTCATATTGGTGAAAAATTCAGCCGAATTCTTGAACTCGGTCAGAAATTTTCCAGGGCCATTGCCTGATCGAGGCTCATTCGTCGGCTTTACTGTTGGTGTAGTATCGATGCCAAACTTTGTTCCCGCCAAATAATCAGTCGCAGAAGCCGCCGAATGGCATCCGATGCACATCGCTACCTTGCCAGGCGCGGGTTCTTGCATCAGCTCGCCGTTTGAACCACGCATCTCATAGTACCAATCGCGATTTTTTCCGTCGTACCCGCGGTCCTTCTTGATCATAATCGCAAGACCAGTACCTTCTTCGTTCTCAAACTCCTTAATAGAAACCGTCCCGACTGGCGCTTCAAACGAGCCTTGATCAATAAGCGAGCGAATATTATTCGAATACCAGATCTTAACTTTTCCGTGCGGGCTCTTCCCAGGGATCTTCTCCGACATGAGACTGAAGAATCCATTTTGTTTAAAATCAGCGGCAAATTTCCCAGGTCCCTGGTTGCTTGAAGATTGAGCCTCCGCACCGCCGCTGCGCTGTTTTTTTGCTTCCATTGGCTTGCAATTGACGACCACAATGCACGACGCAATTAGGGCGCCGAAAAGTGTCCTCTTCATTGTAGTCCTCCATATGAAAAGAATAGTTTATACGTGAACTATATCGGTACAAACCACCTAAACTTGAGGGCTTACATGAGTTTAAATCGCTGGGGACCGTCAGAATTAGGTGTAACCTAGGAAATTACCAACCAAAACGTCGACGACCAATTTAATTCGCCCGAGTAGATACAATTCGGCGGGCCAAGATAGTTCGTGCGAGCACGGTCAATCCCAAAATCCCTATCCAAAGGTATCCCGTCGTCACAATTACGTGCGGAAATAAAAGAAACAGAGTGTATGCGATCCCGGTTTCTCCGCCTTCGGCAAGTCCAGCTCCCAACCTCAAACCTCGATTGTCCCGCAAACTAATCCCAAGTTTCTGCTCTAAAGAACCGAGTGCGAGTGCACTTGTAATGCAAAGCACATATAGAACGAGAATTATCGACCACATGAACTGAAGTTGAGGATGAAGCAATGCAAAACCAAGTATCATGACCGAATACGACGCCATGTCACAAACGATATCCAGATATGCACCAAAGTCACTTGTTTGTGATATCGCTCGGGCATAGATCCCATCGGTTCCATCAAATAGCCTTCCGAACCACCAAAAGATGATGGCAAAGTAGGCCTCCCCACGTGCGCAAAAGTAGCTTGCGACGCAGGCCATCAATAGAGATCCCACTGAAATGGCGTTGGGCGAAAGACCAAAAAATGAATACAGTCGCACTAGCGGCCCCGTCATTTTCGGCAAAAAGCGCCTGAACGGGCCATCGATCACTGAGTTCCTCCTCCATCGTCGATAATGACAACGTCGATTTTATGAGGCAAACCCAATACCGAGTCAGACTTTCTGATCTGCCAGGATTCGCCACCAGAGAATCCTTGCAACCTCGCCGTCTCTAAAGTTTTGACCGTCGTAACCGCAGTCGTGCCTATGGTTTTATTATGCCCTTCAAGTTTCGCTGACAGATTGACAGCCTCGCCAATAATCGTAAATTCCAACCTACCAATGTCACCGACAGTTCCGAAAACAACTGGTCCGATTGCACAAGCAAGATTGACCTCAATACGAGGAAGATCTCGCCTCATAAGTTCATGGTTCCACTTCTCAATTGCCTCGACAATTAGAATCGAGGACCGTAGACAGTCTGCTGCATACGTAGGCGACACTTGCGTGGCGCCAAAATGAGCCAATACACCGTCTCCGATAAACTTATCAATAGAGCCGCCATTAGCAAATACCACAGGCGTCACTCGTTGCTGGTACTCAGAAAGCATTGCAATGACTTCGTCAGGAGGTATCAGTGTCGATAATTTGGTATACCCGCGAATATCTATCATGAGCACTGCTGCGGTTCGCAATACTCCTGTGCCCGGCTTGAGCTCGGACTCTCCCGCAGTTATGATCTTCGCTACATCTGGACTGAAAAACCGCGAAAGATCTCTCGACTTTCGCAATTCGTCAGTGACTCGAAGCATCAGGGAGCGAGCCCTCACCGCCGCTACCGCCAGGATTCCCGACACGACACCAAACAAGAGAACCTTCTCTACTTCAGCACCAACCAGAACGGTGCCCGAATCCACATAGTCGCTGAAGGAGCGTGTAATCGCGACCTCGCCGCTCGCTATCACGGCAATCGTTAGCGCCATCCAGCCAATTGCCGCAACTGATCCCGCTATTAAAATGGGTCGCGCTTCAAAACGGATTGCTTGAAGGCAGACAAAGACAAACAGGTATGCATAAGTAGGTACTCTGAGCGAGAACCCCGCTGGCTCGCCGTATTGCACATGCAAAAACCATATGAACGCCAACAACCCACCAGTTTCTATGACTGTCGTCAGAATTTGCAGTCGTTCCCCTGCATGACCACGACGGCACCAATACTGCTTAAACGCAAGAAACAACAAATAGCTGGCGATGATCCACGGCATAACTTGAACGGAATCGACCTTGCGATTCTGCGCCGTCGGCGCAATGACCCATAGGAGCCCAAGAAAAGCGATGAGTCCCATCTGGATAAAATTAATTATTATGTCCGATTTTTTCTTTTCATCATCTAGAAGTCTCTCTATCGATGAAACAGACACACCGTGAACTGGCGGCGCCGTAACTCTCTTAAGATAGAGCATGAGGTCATGCAATTTCGATCCAATTGAAACCAACTCACTTTCTTTTCGTTGGTTCATTCAGACCCCAGTCATAGTCCAGAAATTTGATCACGTAGCCGCGAGCAACTGCGTCTTTGTATAATCCTGGCGCGTGTTTCAACAAAATGGCAGTGACTCCTCCTTTGGTAGACTCAAAGTCTTTTCCGTACCAATCAAAAATCTTTGATAAAAATATTGTTTTATCCTCATGATCGACTCGATTTCGATGGGGGTCAGTTAGCCATCTGCCCATTTGATCATCGAGTTGCGCATCCAACTTCTCCGGCACGAACGCATCTTCCCGCAATTCCGGACAAGATTTAGAGGCACAATTGACGGCTGCGTGGATTCTGTAATCGGAAAATTTTGGCCTAAGGTACTCATGCTCTATCGGATCCAGCGATTTAATTGCGCCGTCGAGCAAGTCAAAGAATTTTATAGACCAAGGTTTTGTGAAGAGTGTTCCAGTGTCCTTGATGCTCTTGACTGGGTAGTGATCGACAATCAGCTTCACAGTCAGCGCGTTGTAGGCGTTGATCAAGAACGCCATTTTCTGTGCACGAGAAAACTCTTCATAAGCTTTGCCAGAAACCCCATTCAATTCTGCCAAATACCGACGGAAACCAGACTCCCCGCCCTTTGCTTCTTCACCCTTCAATTCACCATACCTAAATTCACCATTCACTTGGTACTGGGACAGAACCGACGTCCACTTTTGATGGCTGTGATCAAAAGCCTCAGCCTTTGCCACGAAGCTGAGTATCAAAAGTGTGCCAACACCTGCTTTAGCCACTAAACCCGCCAACGAATCACCTAACCAATTCATAGCAAGACTCCTTTCGAGCACTATCTTTTTCGATACTTTCCTTCAAAAGCCACTACCTCTTCGCCACGCGTGATATTTAGCTACCATACGCAGTATTCCCTGCGGCGCATGATTTCTCTTCCAAACGCCAGCCGCGTACTTATTGGCCTCCGCCAGCGTTGGATATGCGTGGATCGTTCCCAAGATCTTGTTCAATCCAATCCTGTACTTCATTGCGAGAACAAACTCTGCGAGAAGATCTCCGCTGTGAATTCCAACTATTGTTACGCCAAGAATCTCATCCTTCCCGGTGGCCGTAAGTATTTTGACAAATCCCTCAGCCTCTTCATCTGCAATGGCACGATCGAGGTCATCGATACCATACGTGGTCACTTCGTATGAAATCCCCTTAGCCTTGGCGTCACTCTCATTCAATCCGACACGAGCGACCTCGGGATCGGTGAACGTGACCATTGGGATAACTCGGTAGTCCGCTGCGAACATCTTCCAAGGCCTGAACAAAGCGTTGACCGCGGCATACCAAGCCTCGTGCGCAGCTACGTGCGTAAATTGCAGATCCCCGGTGACGTCCCCGCAAACAAAGATATTAGGGATGTTCGTACGTAGAAATTTGTCCGAAGCAATCCGGCCCCTATCAGTAAGTTGAATTCCCATCTCTTTGGCACCGAATCCCTCCACATTGGAACTTCTTCCAAGTGCTACGAGAACCTCGTCAAACTCGATTTCGCGGACCGCACCTTCATGTTCGCAGCGCAGGAACTTTTGTCCGTTTTTCGCGAAAAACTCGGTCGCCTTATGCTTGACGAGAACTTCAACACCTTCTTCGACGAATTTTTTCTGAACAAGACTAGACACCTCGGCATCTTCTCTGCCGAGTAGCCGTGGGGCCATTTCGACTAAAAACACTTTTGAGCCAAGACGTTGAAACGATTGCGCGAGCTCACAGCCGATAGGACCGCCCCCCAAGACGAGGAGGCGCTCTGGTCTCTTTCGAATCTCCCAAATATTGTCTGATGTCCGGTAGCCTACCTCTTCGATCCCCGGAATCTTCGGCACCAGAGGTCTGCCGCCCGTCGCTATAATAATGTTCTTGGTGGTCAGAATCCGCGCTCCGACCTCGACTTCAAATGGGGATCTAATGCGAGCCTCTCCTGTGACACATTCGACGCCGAGACTCTCATAGCGCTCTTTTGAATCATGCGGTTCGATTTTGGCGATTACCCGCTGGACGCGCTCCATCACCTCGGCAAAATCGAATTGCACGTCAATTTTTCGCATACCCAGATCAGCCGCTTTTCGCGCCAAGGCAGCTGTTTTTGCTGACTTGATCAGCGCTTTGCTCGGGACACAACCGGTATTCAGGCAGTCGCCTCCCATCTTATGCTTTTCGACGAGTGCCACTTTGGCTTTCACCGCCGCCGCAATGTAAGACGCAACCAAGCCGCCAGAGCCTGCGCCGATCACCACCACATTGTAATCAAATGCCCTCGGCTTTTTAAAACCACGCATCGCTTTGCGGGCCTTCAAACCTTCCAGCAGCTTTTTTGCAGCAATCGGAAAAATTCCCAGTAGCGCAAACGACGCGATCATTGCAGGTGACAATATACCCGCTAAGGAATCGATCTTTGCCAGCTGAGTGCCAGCGTTCACGTAGACCGCAGTACCGAGTAGCATTCCGACTTGGCTGATGACAAAAAAACGAAGGGTCGAAATCGAAGTCAGACCCATGCCGAGATTGATAACAAAAAAGGGAACAACTGGGACTAACCGGAGAGTGAAAAGATAAAAAGCGCCGTCGCGTTCGATCCCCGAATTGAGTGTCGCCAGCCGATCGCCAAACCGCTTTTGGACGAAGTTACGAAGGAAATAGCGCGCGATCCAAAATGCAGCCGTCGCACCGATTGTGCTCGCAAACGAAACGACAAAAAGACCCGTCCAAAATCCAAACAGCGCTCCTCCTGCCAGTGTTAGAACGGTTGCGCCGGGAAATGAGAACGCAGTTGCGATGATATAGATGGCAAAGTAGGCAATGAGCGTCACGAAGGGGTTCGCTTGGTACATACCAGCGAACTCTCCCTGCCGCTCTTTCAAAGAATTCACAGTGAGGTAGGAGCCAACATCGAAATAGAGAAATGATGCGGCACAGAGGACTATCACTGCGAACATCAAGATTTTTCCTAACGACCGGCTCATATGAATTCCCCCTCAACATATACTCAGGGATAGCAGTTTATCCCGGATTCCACCAACTATACGCACCTGTGATAACAGACTATATCATAAATTAGTTCATATATAAACTTTTAAAGATTACCGATCTTAATTGGCCGATTTTCTATGCCTGCGTCCGAATCTACGCCACCGAGGTTAAACTTTGCAGATTTATGCCGAACCAGACGGCGAAGCTTCCCTCTCTGGGAAACTTGGGTGATTGAGGTGGCAAGCATGGCAAATCACATATTGGAAGCTGAAACGCTTCTTCGACTGGTCGTTTTTACCGGCATACTTGCCGCAATGCTCGGCGCAGAACACATGCGCCCATTTAAACCTATCCGACAGCCTAAACTTCGGCATGACACCCGCAATTTCGCTTTACTGATGATCGGCAGCGGGATAGCGAAGCTTTTCATGCCTATGTCGGTAGCTGGACTCGCTGTTCTGGCAGAGGACCGAGGGTGGGGACTATTCAATCTGCTAGAATTGAACAGATGGTACGCGGGAGCCGCATCGATCGTAACATTAGACCTACTAATCTACTTCCAGCATCGGATGTTCCACCGCCTACCGGTCCTCTGGAGAATGCATGCCGTTCATCATTCAGACATCGACTTTTCAACAACCACAGCTTTGCGGTTTCACCCTGCGGAAATCCTACTTTCGATCATTTTAAAAATGGCAGCCGTCGCAGCGCTCGGTGTGCCGCCAGAGGCTGTTTTGATCTTCGAGATGGTTTTGAACGGCGCTGCGCTATTTAACCACGCAAATATCTCATTACCGGATAGTATTGAGCGAATTGTTCGCCTGTTTCTAGTCACCCCGGATATGCACCGATTGCACCACTCTGTGGACAAAGAAGAGTCAAATAAGAATTACGGATTCAATTTTCCCTGGTGGGACTGGATTTTTGGATCGCATCTTTCGCTTTCGCGACGCACCCAACTCTCACGCACCATTGGTCTACAAGGCCATCAAGACGCCAATAACCTCACACTCGGGGCACTACTCCTGGCGCCAATTTCATGGAAAGAGACCCAGCCAGATCAAATTGTTCAGACAAATGACGGCACTATTGATTCTAGAGAATCTAGAAAGTCTGCATAACATTCTAGATCTATCAAGCTCCAACTAGTAGGTAAAACCGGACGGGCCTTCTGCTTCCAGCTCTACACCAAGGCTCAAAACGATACGATTAACATAGTTGAAATATGAAGCTACATTTGTGGCATCGTGAATGACTCGGTCAGTCCCTCCGAGAGATCGAATGTCCTTTATCGCGCCCAGACATTCTTTAGGATTTCTCGTAACACTTTCAGCCAGTGCGCAAAAGGCACGCTCCAATTTAGAGATATCCGCAGACCGAAAATCATTCGCCACGCATTGGACACGCGCCTGGTTCTTCCAATAGTGGTTGAGCGCCGCAGCATGGTGTTCAAGACAGTACGTACATTCGTTCGAAGAGGACACCACGACAGCAAGCATCTCCCGCTCTGACCTGGTCAATGGCGACTCACCAAACATAGTCGCTTTATAAAATTCCATATGTGTCGCTAGCACCTTTGGATTGAGGCTGTGCGCCATGTGAACCTTAGCAATTTTCCCTCTGCTTACGCCTAGCCGCTGATAAATCTCCCTAAGTTCGCCATCAGCATGTTCGGGAGCAATAAATTCAATATTCAAGCATTATCCAATCGAATTGCTACTTTTTTACGTTCTTAGATTCGGCAGCTACCGCAGCTAATATGGCTTCTTCAGGCGCCCGCTTTTTGTAGTCCTCGTCGACAAACGAGTACACAACCTTCCTGGCCTTGTTCACAACAAATACAGATGGTACTGCAATAATATGATGCTTCTCCCCGGAAGATTTCTCCAAATCAATCCCATGCTTCGCCTTGTAAGTGGCAACCAGATCATCAGGAACCTGGTACTTCACA
Source organism: Oligoflexales bacterium (assembly GCA_050251195.1). Taxonomy (GTDB): domain Bacteria; phylum Bdellovibrionota_B; class Oligoflexia; order Oligoflexales; family Oligoflexaceae; genus JBFWNG01. The sequence goes on along the minus strand of JBFWNG010000017.1, from coordinate 15,846 downwards.
TTGTATTTTCCCAGTAGAACAGCTTTCGGATCGCTCACGATCCGAAATGACAACCCATGTTTCTGCTTTGTCTTTAGCTCTTCGTCCGGCTTGTCGACACTTATCGCGACCAGCGACGCACCTGAACTCTTCAAAGAGGGCATTAATTTCGACTCTATCGAACGCAACTGAGTGTTGCAAAACGGACACCAACCACCGCGGTAGAAAACCAAGACGACGGGTCCAGCCGCAAGTTCCCTGTCAAGATTGATTTTTTTATCTTGAATATCATTCACTGAAAACGCCGGTGCTTCATCGCCAACGTTTAGTCCGTATGGTTTTACGCTTGCCAAAACTTTTTCTTCCGCTGATGCCATTCCCGCACTCGCGGCTAAAAGAATCCCTAAAATATACTTTCTGAACATTTTCAACCATCCCCCACGATAACGAATTGCTTTTCAGACGCTCAGCCTAAACTCGAATGCACTTTCCAACATTTTAAAACGACACAAGACAAGGATCTTTTCCGCTGTTCTTGTGACCGGTTACACACCACCCCACAGTATCACATAATAATTCATATATAAACTTTCGTCAAAATCTACCGATAGGAAACGGCGACTTGCAGGAGGTGCACAAATGTCGAAAAGTCTTAGAAGGTCCATCATAACGGCGCTATTCGTCGGAACGATACTAATCGTTGTAAACCAAATAGATGCCATTCTGGCGGGGAATTTTTCTCCTCAGCTACTGCTCAAGATCGCCCTTACCCCGATTGTGCCATTCCTTGTTTCCCTGACTAGTTCCTGGCTCGCAGGGAAAGCACACAATGAAAAATGGGAGAAGGCGAAGTCAAGCGCTGTCGAGCTTGCAAAAAACTCAGGTTCAGGCGCTGAGCTTTTTGTAGGAAAGATCGCAGCGAAGGCCAAAGAGCTGCACGAGGGAGCTGAGCAAGTCGCAGTCCGCGCGAATACCGTTTACGACGGCATCGAAAAGGCAACATCGCTATTCGTCGCCGTAAAACGACAGATGAACGACATTGTTTCACAAATTCGCAAAAGTACTGAAGCAAATAGCAAAGCCATGCAGCAAGCAAACGCATCACTTGCCTCCACTACAGACCGCGTCCAGTCCGGACTGACCAGCAATGCTGACTCAATACGCGATGCATCGTCGAAATTGGAAGAAACCAAACGGGCTGTACAGATTTCCAACGCAAAGGTTAAGGGTCTAGAGAACTGTCTATTGGGCCTCCGTCAAACTACGCAAAAGCTTAATGATAACGGAACTTCAATTCAAAACATTACTTCAACGATCAGCGAAATAGCGAACAACACAAACATGCTGGCGATAAATGCGGCAATTGAAGCATCAAAAGCTGGCGAGCACGGTCTTGGGTTTGCGGTCGTCGCAGAAGAAGTCCGCAAATTGGCCGACAAAACGAAAGAAGCAACCAGAGAGATCGGAAGTTTTATCAAACTTAATCATGAGTCAATCACTCAGACGTTGAATGGCGTCAATCAAGGCGTGAGTGATCTAAACGCCACAAAAACTGCGACAGCTAATGTTTCTGCATTGGTAGAACAGGCAATGGCCTCTATCTCCAAGGTCAGCCACTCCTTTGAAGACCTACTTGCGTCTTCCAAAGACAATTTCACTAACATGAACGCCCTGACCGACTTGTTAGTATCAGTCACAGAATCAAGCAATAAAATCGGCACTGATCTCGAGCGACAATACGCCGAGTTCCCAACAGTAGAATCGGCGCTTGAAACAAGTCGGACAAACTGTGACGCCAATAGAAAGTCACCCCCTGAGACTCTGAAAAAAATTGAGACGCTAACCACGGAAGTTAGAAAGCTAGAAGAAATGATTCAGTCTATCCCGCAGGAAGTGGTCAGGGTCAATGAGGAGTTGAGGGTCGCAGCGTAGATGAATCTCAAAAATGCCATTTCAGGTCTGAGACTAAATCCACTCGATGACGATTTATACCAGGGAATCCTGGCATCGCTCGATAGCGGGACAATCGACGCAGTCGCCTTTGCCAAACTTTTCGGAATATTCAATTCCCTACGCTCCGGAGCTCTGAAATTTGGTGACCTTGAAGACGCTCTTGCCACTCTTGAGGAATCCGAGATTCCAGATTTTGAAATTATTAGCCAAAGCGAACCACCTGAGACAAAGTCAGAAATTGTCGCGGACAGTACAGATCTTGACCCAGAGCTTTTAGCTGTTTTTCTTGAGGAAGTTGAAACTCACATCGATGTTTTGGCCTCATCACTCGGTCAAATTGAAGCGTCTGTCGTTGAACGACTCGACTTCAACAGCCTGTTTCGCGCAGCTCATACGATAAAGGGTAGTGCCGCTAGCGTTGGACTACTGAGACTTGCGCACTGCATCCACGAGTTTGAGGATCTTCTTTCGTCGCAACGCGAGAAAGTGTCTCTTGAGGCGAATCAGTTTCCTGCTATAGAAGCCTTCGTGAAAGTGCTTGGCCGTTCTCTCCCGATCCTAAAGAGGAGCGAATTCGATCAAGTACCATACGATCTCTTAAGTCGTCTTGTTACCCATGCGCTTGCGGTTGAGCCCTTAAGCACCCAACTTCAGGATGAAGTGACGTCGACCCTATCCGCCGGCCAACCGGTGGTCAACGACACGCTCAAGATCAACGCGTCCAGAATTGCATCACTCTATAGTGATGTTGAGCGCCTGCAGTCTCTCCTAACTGAATCTGACACGGTCATTCGCGAACTCGCGAACACTGGGAACTTGGCAGGCGCAAATAAGCGTAAGCTCGAGGACCTTATATCGTCGCAAAGAGTGTCAACCAATCAAATGCAGAGAGATCTGATTTCTTTCAGGCTCATCCCATTTCGCTCGATCCTGCCACGTATTCATCGGGTCGTCGACGAGTATAGGCGCACATCTGGAAAACAGCTTGAGCTGATTATCACTGGAGAAAGTGTCGAAATAAAAAAATCCATGGTTGATCGTTTAGTCGATATTTTACTGCATTTGGTCAAGAACGCGATGGATCACGGCCTGGAAAGCATTGACGAAAGAACCGCCCAAAAAAAGAACGCTACTGGACGGCTCAATTTGTCTGCGCGAGTAAGCAATTCAAAGCTTCTGATTTCTGTAAAAGACGACGGACGCGGAATTAACGCAGACCGCGTCCTGAAGAAAGCCGCTGAAAAAGGCATCATAACCCCAACTCAGAGCGAGTCATTTTCAGAAGCGCAAGCTATCGAACTACTCTTTCACCCGGGATTTTCAACTGCAGAGAAAGTCACTTCAGTCTCCGGCCGCGGAGTTGGAATGGACGCCGTCAAAACTATGGTTGGCGATCTAAGCGGAAAACTTGTTATGACTTCGAAAATGGGCAAAGGCTCCGAAGTCGAACTCATTTTCCCTGCGGACGTCTCCGTCGAAGAAGTTGTTCTAATTGAGTCATCCCTCCAGAGTTACGCAATTCCTTTAATGTCAGTTGAAGCGATTATTCCCCTTGATTCAAATGATATAGACTCAATATCTCGTTACCCTTTCTACGAAACAAAATCTGAGATCATTCCGATTCAGAGCATTAATTCCTTGCTAGGATTGCAGGAGGCAGAAACATACGAAGGACTTTTGTTAATATCCGGCGAACGGCGAGCCGGCCTTTTGGTTGAACGCGTCCTGAGAAAAGACCAGGTCATAGTGTCTCCCACGCCCGAGTCGTACCTCTCACATCAGCATCTCTCTGGGATTTTTACTACTGACCTAGGCGGATTAAGCGTCATTCTCAATGTTGACGAACTTTTGAAATCAAGCGCATTCCAGTTCCGGGAGTTCCAACATGCAGCATAAACTCATAATTGCTACAGTCGGTACTCTCAATGTCGCATTTCTCGCTGATGCAGTTGACAAATACTTTAAAATAGACCGACCATTTAAAATACCCGGAGTTGAACCGCCCATCTCTTGGATCCAAGGAGTCAGAGGAAAGTGTGTCACCCTCTTCCACTGGTGGGACCGGCTTTCCGAAGTAGGAATCGACTCCTTTCAGGTAGCGGTAGGCAACAAAACGGCCGCCAGCTTTGCAAATGCAGTGCTCTTCAATAGTGGCGCTAGTTATCTGGGTTTTCCTGTAACAGATGTCGCATGTCTGGTTGAAGTCTCAGACGACGAACTGACCGACACACGTAATGCCGCCGATGACCCGTCTATCGTCGGCGCTTACAACGGAATGTTTGTAATCGACCCTGTCCTTCTTTTTCGCCATCAATCGAAGGATGGAGATGTCGCATGAAAGACAAGCGAACATTTGATATCAGCAGCAGTAATATCCTTCGAAGTTCTGGCAGCGAGCGCGCAGAGCTTCTTGAGTTCACTGTTCTCGGACAGGGGAACAGCGAATCGCGATTTTTGGTTAATATAGCGAAGGTTCAAGACGTCCGTCCATGCCCGCAGATCATTCGCACTCCTAAGAGTTCTGCAAACGTTGCGGGGAATATCGTTGTTAAAAACGAAACGGTACCTCTGCTCGACCTCTCTGCAGTTTTTGGCAGGGACACACCGCACAATAACAAGGCGGCCCAAAATGACATCATCGTCTTGTCGCTTATGGGCAGCCGATATGCAGTTTTAGTGCATCGCGTCGTCAGAATTCATTATGCACTCTGGACGGAGATTCTAGCCCCGGGATCGCACGCCCAACCATCAATAGTTGGCTTGGTGAAAGTCGACGACCAAATGATTCAGCTGCTTAATTTCGCGCAACTATTGAAAGACGTATTCGATCTCGGTGCTAACTCGATGACCCAAGTTGCGTCAACGCCTCTAGAGAACGTTCGCTTAGCCGTGATCGATGATAGCCACGTCATCGGCGAACAGGTAAGAACTATTTTTGCAAAGAACGGTGCTAAAGTTGACGCTTTTACTTCTGGTCATGGGTTTCTAGATAGCCAAAAGAATTTATTTCAGACGTACCCTCACATTGTTGTCGACATAGAAATGCCAGGTATGGACGGTATCTCACTGGTAAAGAGACTGCGTGGAGACAATCGCTACGACCAATCGTCAATCTATGTTTACAGCTCTATTGACATTGATTTGCTTAGAAACGAAGCAAAAACAGCCGGAGCAGACGCGTACATCGTCAAAAAGGATATCGCAGACCTTTGGGATGCCGTGGTGCGAAATCATAAGTTGCCAAAGGCCCCGTCATTTGACACCGCGTCCAAAGTCAAACTGGTCTCCTGACCTTGCTAACATATTCGTGCGTCAGTTCCGAGACCCAGCAACTTCACTTTCAAAGGGCTAATTTACTAGATCAAATTGCTGTATTTATCACTAATTACAGGGTATTACGATTTAACACTAAAGCCCGTAGTAGGGTACAGACCGAAGAGTGATTTGTAAGTACGGGAGGACGACAATGCAACAAATGACCATAGGAAAACTAGCCAAAGCCGCTGGCATTGGCATCGAAACCATAAGGTATTACGAACGCGAGGGCCTCATCCAAAAACCTTCTCACAAAGTCGGAAACGGCTATCGCAAATACGAGCAATCGGACATCGAACGACTCGGATTCATCCGTCGCGCAAAAGACCTTGGATTCTCTCTGAAAGAGATCCGTGAGCTACTAAATCTTCGCGCAAAGACAAAAGCAAAGTGCGCGAGCGTCAAAGCGAAAGCGCTTGAAAAGATCGGCGAGGTAGAACGCAAGATCGCTGATCTCGCCGCTATCAAGACGGCACTAGAAAGGTTGGCGTTCACATGCAATGTAGAGGCTACAACATCAGAGTGCCCAATCTTAGACGCACTTGCTCATAGGGAAATTGCATGAATCATCTTGAAAACAAATCTGGTGTATTCATTGGCGGTGGCGTCATTGCAGGACTTATCGCTTCACTGTGCTGTATTGGTCCTCTAGTCTTAACTTTAATTGGTGTCTCTGGCGCCGCAGTGCTTTCGCAGCTAGATTTCCTTCGTTGGCCCATGATCATCGCGGTTGTTGCATTATTTTCTCTTGCGGGAGTAAGTCTTTATCGAAAGCGAAACTCTTGCGAACCAGGCTCGCTTTGCGCTGACCCAAAGAAACGCAAGCGCATGGTTCTTGCCTATTGGCTGGGCCTTGGACTTGCTGCCGCTGCCATCACGTCGCCCAATTGGGTTGGATGGATTTTTGGATAAACCCTAAGGAAAGGAATTCACTATGCGTTTGATCACTCTTACTATTGCGTTGATGTTTTTCCCAGTGCATTCACAAGCGGCTGAGAAATCGAAAAGAGCATGTTTTGCGGTTGAGGGCATGACCTGTGCCGCATGCAGCGTTACCCTCAAAGCCGCTGTTAACAAGTTGAAGGGTATCGCGACTGTTAAAGCATCTGTCGAAGATAAGAGTGCCACTGTCGACTATGACTCGAAATCAACGAACTCTGACGAAATAAAAAAGGCGATTGACTCAACCGGCTATAAAGCAACCGCCAAACAATGCAATGCCTAACTGGTGGGGGGATATATGAATATCAAGAATATTGATCCGGCTTTAACGCTGCTCAAGGAGTTCAACAAGGCAACGAATGGCAGTGCAGACCTAATCGAAAAGCTTAGGAAACAAACGATCTTCTCTGATGGCCAGGTTTCCGCGAAGTATAAAGCTTTGGGAGCAATGCTCTGGTCCATATCGGCGCGGTGCGAACCATGTATTCGCTACTACGTACAGCAGGCTGCGAGGCTTAGGGCGACGGAAGGGGAGATTGGCGAATTTCTTGCCGTGGCATCGACTATGGGCGGCTGCGTCGGTGAAATGTGGGCATTGAAAGCATTCAAGGCATTCAGAGACTTAGAAAACACTGAGGGCGACTCAGAGGTTGAGCCACAATGTTGCATATGAGCCCACGTTGTTCATACGGAGCGGCTCGAACTCCGGAAAAGCCTTGGGCGGATAATGGACAGGCGGCACGGTCAAGGTTTTTTTGGGGATGCCTACGTGAGAATCGCTCAAGCTCAAGATTAAAAATGGCAGAATGAGACCCATGACTGGACGTCGCGCAACAGTTCCATGACGTTATTAAGACGCTTTCGGCTTTTCGGCTCCAAGACCATCGTTGTGCAGGACTACATTGAAAATTGGTTGACCGATGCACTTGAAGGCGTTCTGCAAACGTGAAGTGCTATGTTTCATGAGCGATCGCCATAGCTTTCCACAGATAAAATACGGCCGGATAGACGACAAGTTCCAACGCGAAGCTTGTCACCAAACCGCCGATCATCGGGGCGGCAATACGCTGCATGACATCGCTCCCAGCACCAGTGGAAAACATGATCGGCAAAAGCCCCATAAAAGCCGCCATCACGGTCATCATTTTAGGGCGAATTCTTTTGACAGCACCTTCAATAATGGCGGTCTTTAACTCAATAGTGTTGCTCATTCTTCCTTTTTTGACCGCATCGGCATGCGCCATATCTAGATACATCAGCATAAAGACACCTGTCTCCGCATCGAGTCCCATAAGCGCGATCATCCCAACCCAGACCGCGATTGAAAGGTTGAAGCCGAGAACATACAGAAGCCAAACGCTGCCGATGAGCGAAAAGGGTACGGCCAGCATGATGATGCCAGTCTTTACCCAAGACTTGGTATTCAAATAGAGAAGAAGCGCAATCAGAAAAATAGTAAGTGGCACAATAACCATCAAACGCTCTCGCACCCGGATCATATTTTCGTACTGACCGCTCCATACCAACGAATAGCCGGTGGGCACCTGCAAGGACTTCGCGACCAATTTCTTCGCTTCTTGAACGTATCCACCAATGTCATTGACCGCCGTATCGACATAAACGTAACCGGCAAGTAATCCGTTCTCGTTTCTGATCATCGCCGGGCCTTTGACCAGCTTAATCTCAGCAAGCTGCACTATCGGTATGTTGACGCCGCCGGCAGTCGGAACCAAGACACGTTCTAATGATTTGATGTCATCGCGGTATTCACGAGCGTAGCGGACACTGATCGGATAGCGAGCCCTCCCTTCGATCGTGGTTGAGATATTTTCGCCACCTACTGCGCTGCTGATGACATTCTGAGCTTCATCGATCGAAATCCCGTATCGGGCTAGGCTCTCACGCTTTAATTCAAAATCAATGTAGTAGCCGTCGGCTGCCCGTTCCGCGAAGACATTTCTGGTTCCAGGCATGCCGCGCATGACATTCTCAACTTGCTCGCTGATTTTTTGTATCTCACCAAGATCGGAACCCAGTACCTTAATACCAATCGGAGTCCGAATGCCGGTTGCAAGCATGTCAATGCGGTTGCGAATCGGCATAGTAAAGATGTTAGGTATTCCCGCAAATTTCAGCCGCTCATTCATTGCTGCCTGGAGTTCCGGCATCGACTTTGAACGTTTGATTCCAAGGAAACCGATTTCAGACTTTGGCCAATCCTCCTTCGGTTTCAAAAGTACCGTTGTCTCAACCATCGAAAATGGCGCGGGATCTGTCGATGTTTCAGCGCGCCCTGCCTTGCCGAACACCCGCGTCACTTCTGGAAACTCCATAAGCAACTGGTCTTGTGCCTGCAGGATTCGTTTAGCCTCTGTGACGGACATTCCCGGAAATGCCGTCGGCATGTATAAAATCGCACCCTCATTAAGGGGCGGCATAAATTCTGACCCGAGCTTCATAAATGCCGGGATCGTCGTTGCAACAAGCAGCATCGCGATCGCGATGGTGAGCTTGGCGTGATTCATAACCCAGTGCACAATCGGCTCATAGAGTCTAAACAGGACGCGACTGACCGGGTGCCGCTCTTCGGGATAGTAAGTGCCGACGGTAAATTTATTCAAGAGATAGGAAAGCCACATAGGCTTAAGTGAATATGGATCCATGCGGGTAAACATCATCCTCATCGCAGGATCGAGCGATACTGCCAAAATCGCCGCAAGGAGCATGGTCAAGGTTTTAGAAATCGCCAGGGGACGAAAGAGCCGCCCCTCTTGATCAATAAGAGTAAATACCGGCAGGAATGAAACCGAAATGACAAGAAGTGAGAAGAAAACAGAAGGCCCAACTTCCTTCAGCGCAGCCAGGCGAACTGCGTGAAAATCTCCTATTCGTCCACCCGAATTCCATTCTTCAAGCCTCTTGTACGCGTTCTCTACCTCTACGATTGCACCGTCAACCAGAACCCCAATTGATATCGCAATCCCAGCAAGCGACATAATGTTGGTAGTAACGCCAAAGAAGTACATCGGGATGAATGCTAGCAAAACACTTATCGGGATAGTAACGATCGGCACCACTGCAGAAGGGATGTGCCAAAGAAAAAGCAGAATGACCAGACTGACAACAATGACTTCGATTGTTAGTTCGTGTTTAAGAGTATCGATCGCGCGAGTAATGAGGTCGGACCTGTCGTAGGTCTCAACGATTCTCACGCCTTCCGGTAAGCTACTCTTAATCTCGTCGAGTCTATGTTTGACAGCCTCGATGACGTTCAGCGCATTCTCACCCTGACGCATAATAACTATTCCGCCGACCGCATCACCCATTCCGTCCAGGTCGGTGACACCGCGACGCATATCAGGACCGATCTCAACGTCAGCAACGTTTTTTATAAGGATAGGAGAACCGGTTTTGACGTCTGCCGATACGACAATGTTCTCAATGTCAGCCTTTGATTTGACGTAGCCTCTCCCTCGAACCATATACTCGGTCTCAGAAAATTCCAGAACTCGTCCTCCTGAGTCCTTGTTGCCCTTCCGCACGGAATCTGTGATTTGAGCTAACGTGAGTCCATAACTGCTTAAGCGGTTGGGATTGACGACGATCTGGTACTGTTTCACAAACCCGCCAACCGACGCGACCTCGGCAACTCCAGGTACAGATTGCAGATGAAATTTGATGTTCCAATCTTGAAGAGAACGCATCTCCGCGAGATTGAGTTTCTTGGAGTCGTCCACCAACGCGTATTGATACACCCAGCCAACGCTAGTTGCGTCAGGTCCAATCTCAGTCGTGACACCATCCGGAAGTTGAGAACTTATTTTGCTCAGATATTCAAGCACGCGAGATCTAGCCCAATAAAGATCAGTGCCATCTTCGAAAATCACATAGACATAGGAAAATCCGAAGTCTGAGAGTCCGCGAACTGCCTTAACCTTTGGTGTGCCTAGTAACGAAGATACGATCGGATATGTCACTTGATCTTCAATGATGTCGGGGCTCCGGTCCCATTTTGAGTACACAATGACCTGTGTATCTGAAAGGTCTGGAATCGCATCAAGCGGCATCCTTTTCACAGTCCACCACGAAAACCCTAGCGCAACACCCGTTAGAATAAAGACGAGGAGCTTATTGGTCGCACTCCAATGTATTATCTTTTCGATCATGGGGCAGCTCCCGATCCTAATCCGGAGTTAACGCCATCGGTTGCAGAGTTGGACCGCTGCGATTTGACACCCTTGACGACACTTCGCAAACGCGACTCAGAATCGATTAGAAAATTTGCTGAAGTCACAACTTCTTCACCGGGATCAATGCCACTCGTCACCTCCACCTCGTCACCCGCGCGCGCTCCCAGGACGACCGCTCTTGGTACAAATGAATCACCGCTGATAACAAAAACGAAGTCCTCGCTCCCCGAATGCAAAATACTTTCAATTGGAACGACCGTGCGCTCGCCCAAATCAGCGCGAATTTCGACTTCAACAAATGAATCCGGTCGAAGAAGGCCTTCGCGATCGGGCACCAGAGCACGAATTCTACCGGTCCTGGTATTGGGGTTCACGGTTGGCGCGATGCTTACGATTTTTCCGGAGAAGGTCTTGCCGGGAAGATTTGAAGTTCTCACGATGACCTGCTGATTTTCCTTCACTTGCGGCAACTCGTATTCAAATACTTCGGAATAGACCCAGACCTGCCCCTTTGGCAAAAGCAGACTTATATCTGCTGTCTTGCTGGTAAGAAGCTTTCGAATCTGTCCGTCACCAAGTCCAAGAAGTCTGAGTTTGGTTTTCGCGCTTTCGATTGTCTGTTCTGCTTGGTCTTTGATTACCGAATACGAGCTATTCTTCAACGACTCAGCGGAGAGAACCGCCTGACGGTACTCATCCAAGGCTGTGTAAAGATCAGGATCGAAGGCGATCTTGCCGGCAGCTTTGATCACCGAGTAGATTTGCTTCCTTTCAACTTTCGCTCGTGTCACTCCAATCTGTTGCTGTCTGTACTTGGGCAAAGTGAACGACGCACGGCCCTCGACGCCGGAATCCAGAGCGGTCGTTTCTTCGTCCTCGTAAACCGGAATGTAATCCATCCCCATCTCGTCCTTGGCGGGAACGGGAGATGTGATGTCACCCCGCATTGGGTGTCTGTAAAATATAGGACGTTTTTCACTCCTGCTTGCGCCAATGCTTTCCTTTGTTACCTCGGATTCAACTTTTTGCAGATCCATCTTACAGATCGGGCACGTTCCTGGATGGTCCGATACGATCGAAGGGTGCATTGAGCATGAGTAAACGTCGTGATGATGGGAAGTGTCGGTAATATATTGGATGTCCGACTGTTGACGAGCCGCTTTCCACTTATAAACACCAACGCCAAATATCCCCATCAACAGAGACACGGCGACAGCTATGATCATTTTTCTTTGCATCAATTGATCTCCTTAAGCGAGCGACCCGCCAGTGCCTCAAGCTGAGCTAACGATGTCTCGTGCGCACGCAGGAGATCGACATATTCCACTTCCAGGTCAAACCACCTGGTAATGGACGAAATCATGAGGTCATAACTTATCCCACCCGTAGTATAGGACGTTCTCGCTGTATTCAGCGCCTGTCGCGACAAAGGCAGTATTGCTGTTTCAAAAACTTCTATGCGCTTTCTTGCTTCTGACAGCGAGGCAAATGCCAAGTGAATTTCGTGTACGAGCGCATTCTTGGTTTCAGTTCGGTTTGCCTCCGCAGATATTCTACGACTTGTCGCCGCATCGAGTTCAGGAGCCTGGCGACTTCCAGACCATACTGGAATAGAAACCCCTACCATGGCGGAGATCATATCCTTGCCATCGTCCATTTCCGTTGGTTCACGAAACGTGTATCCAACCTTTAAATCAAAATCCGGGTAAAACGCGCGCCGCGCTAAATCAACTCTCGACGATGATGCCAAAACGTCTTGATCAGAGGACTTCAATGCAGGGTTGCTAACCTCCGCGACCTTTAAGATGTCCGCTTCTCGTAGACCTCGGGCGTACTTAGAACGAGAGATGGGTTCTGGACGACCATAGACTTTGGACCCGTGATCAGAGCGACCGAGAAGGTGATTTAGTTCACCAAACATATCCGAAATCATTCGCTCAACTTTTACGACCTCGTCGTAAACCGTTGCGTTCTCGACCTGCAGGTTCAGCAGCTCAGCTTGCGACATCTTTCCCAGGGAAAACCGTTTCTGTGAATTGGAGATCAGCTGGATATAAACAGCTTTCTTTTCATCGAGGGAATCAAACTTTGCAAATATGCCCGCTAGGCTAAAATAGACAATCCGCACCTTCTTAGTGATTTCCAGTTCAAGCTCGCGAACGCGCGCCTCTTCGGCCCCTCTTTCATAGGAGGCTACTGCTTGCTTAGAGCGTAATTTTCCCGGAAACGGAATGCTCTGCGTTAACGCCACTTGAACACCGGACGCGCCTCCCGGATCCCGCGACAAGGAATCTGCGGAATAATTCATCGCCTCTACGCTTAAACCGGGATCGGGCGGCGCACCCGCTACGCTAATCAATTGCGATTTAGCTGCAAGCTCAGAACGAAGCGCCTGCAACTGTGCGTTTTCGTGAAGTGCCGCTTCAACAAGCATCCCGAGATTCAATGTTGGCTGTGCCTTCAGCTGACTGAAGTCAGAATGATCGGCCATCACCGGATTGGAGATCCCCAATCCTAGATAGATCGCCGCAACCGATAGGACCCTAATTTTAATAGCCATCAACACCTCCCGCTCCCACACAGGTACGCCAGCAAAGCAGCTTCTGTGACAAGCTTCAGGTTTTATGGCTGACATTAACGAAATTATACGTGATAATAATGAGTTATGACAAAGCAAAAAACACAGCGTCACAAATCAGCACCATCAAGCGTACCTGCATCCGTGGACCCATCGGACGAGGATCTGATGATGCAATATGCTTCAGGAAATGAAATTGCTTTTGAGACTTTATACAAGCGCTACAAAGCGAAGGCTTATGGATATATTTCGAAGCAGGTTCGGAACTCCGAAGCAGCGTCTGAAGTGCTTCAAACCGCAATGCTTAAACTGCACAGATCTCGCGAGCAGTTTCAAACGGATCGTGTTTTTGCGGCATGGTTTTTCGCAATTTGCAGAAGCGCGATCGTCGATCACTTTCGGACGCAAGGCCGTCAATTGAGCACTGTTGCCTTGGACGAGAATACGCACGCAATTCATAACGATGCGCTTTCCTCCTCAGAGAGGTTACCTGACGAATTTTCGCGCGAGCTGTCGAGCGATCAGCAAATGGCGTTGCGCATGCGTTTTGAAAGCGGTTTTGAGTTCAAAGAAATTGCGCGAGAACTCGCCACGACACAAGACAACGTCAGGCAGATGCTAAGTCGAGCGGTAAAAAAGATCCGCAGCCTGATGAAGGAGACTAATTAGCTTGATTGACCATGATTACAAAGAATTTCAGAATTTTTTACGGAGCGATGCAGCGCCGCCAGCTAATCTTGACCGCGCAGTTCGCGATTCAATTCTAAATTCGCTCAATCCACCCTTGCCAAGGTCCCTCGCAAAGCAATTTGCAATTCATGCAATTGGAAGCGTTGCAACGCTCACGCTTTGTCCGCAATTTGGCGTCTCCATATTTGGGAGCCACGGACTAATGGCTTTATTTATGAGACTTGGCCCCGAAGTCTGCTTTGCTATTTGTGGTGCAATTTGGATCCTGGGCGGGCACTTGCTTGCTCGATATTTACTCAACTTCGATGAGCGCCGTGTTGTCGCCAAAAGCTCCTGGAGTGTCGGAGTCGTACTCATTGTTTTGAGTGTTATTGGATTCGCAAGCTTCGGCGAATTGACTCTCGATATTTGGTTTGGTTCTTGGGTCGTGGGAGCCTTGCTGGCAGTTCTCACAAGCTGGGCCGTATCATTGAGATCGTTTGCCCGGTATGCGACAAACATGGGCTGATAATCCGGTAATAGTTTTCCATATCCTACGGTCGTTTCTTCGTTTCGGTTTGACCTTGAATTTAATCAGTACGTTGGTGTCGCACTCAAATCCACCGAAACTCCTCTGGCTCGTTTCCGTGACGCTCCCCGCTGGCACCATCCTTTAACCGCCTCCGCACAAGTTCCGCGCCTCCACTCGCAAAGCCGCCTTGCGGCACGTCCCTTGTCTTCATGCTTCGGCTGAGTCTGGCTGGCTGTCCGCTGCTTTGACCTCACCCCTTTCAATTTCTAGCGAGAAAGGGGCTTCGGCCCAAAACCACTAACGAACAGAGGAGTTTCACAATGGAAAACAAGAACAGCAACACCAGCAACGCAACCTTCGTCAATCCAACCAGCGTTCGCGTAAGCAAAGACGGGCGCTACCTGATCATCGCCCTTCCTGGCAATCGGGTTCTCCGCAAGCCGCTTAACTACTTCCGCGCGATTCTGAATAACATCAGCGCCGCCGCCGAATCTGACACAACCGCTCAAGGAGGACGGGCCTAATCGGCCCTCTTTCCTTCATACATGGAGATTCAAATCATGACCGATATCAATCAATCACTTGCACAGCTCGCCATCTCTAAATCGATTCCATTCTGTTACAGCTGCTATACCAGATCGCCGAGTGGCCGCTGCCAAACTTGTGGCTCAGATGACTTGCTGCGCGAGTATCCAGGATGTGGCGTTGGGGATGGCCTGGAATGGATCATCCGCGAGATCGTCCGAGAGCACCTGACGCCTGCCAATACGCACGAAGCATTCGAACAATCCATCGCCGAATGCTACCCAGAAACAGTCAAGATTGGCTGGATTGAATATGACACTGCCACCGCCATCAAGGAGCTTGATCCAGTATCGTGGAACCTCGCACACAGCGAATGGATTGATGCAGAAGTAGAGGGCGGCAACTTGATCACTTTCGACAACAACAATTGCCACTACTGGCTGCCCGATGTCGAACAAATGATCTGTGAACTTGAAGCAGAGTCTGCGCCGATTGCGACATAGGCGTGTGCAGCGCCTGCTCCGGACTCGGGTTCCGGAGCAGGCAACAGCTCCAGGCTAGGTTGTCGCTTTGCCGTCTAGGAGTAAGCCCAGAAATTCATCGCGAGTGATGCCTCGCTTCTCTTTAGAAAGCTTAAGATAGAGCAACTCCAGTCGATCCTTGTTTGAAAGCGTACTGGAACAAATGTTGGAGATATGATCGTCGGTAATGAGACCTAAACCGAAGCAGATCAGATCGTCTGGCTTGACTCTCCGGCCCAGCCGTTCTTTGTTCGCCTGTTTTAGCAATTGTTCCAGTTTGGCCTTCGTCTTTTGACGCACTCGAATGGGTGCCGATGATGCACTTTCGCAGCGCTTATGTTGCGTTTTTATTTCCGATGTCTCTACCAGTTGAACTTTCGATGTAGCCATGATTTTTCACCCCTTCAAAAAGTCGGTTCGTTTTTAAACGACCGCTTTTGCAGCGCCGAGCTTGGGGCTCAAAACGACAACAAAATAGCAACTGGGACAAAACTGGGACGATTTCTATGCCCCAGGATACTTATCAATACCTATCGCGTGCCGGTCCGAGGTGAAAATTGCCGTTCTAAATACCTGTAAATACTGGACCATACTTCTCAGTACCCATCCTGCTTGTACCACCTCTTGCATGGGCGGCATGGG
>JBFWNG010000016.1:0-72641 GCA_050251195.1 Oligoflexales bacterium | reverse complement strand
CGGTGGTAACGGCGGCGGACATGGCGGCGGAGGTAACGGCGGCGGACATGGCGGCGGCGGACATGGCGGCGGCGGAAACGGCGGCGGCGGACAGGGCGGCGGCGGACATGGCGGCGGTGGTAACGGCGGCGGCGGACATGGCGGCGGTGGTAACGGCGGCGGCGGACATGGCGGCGGCGGTAACGGCGGCGGCGGACATGGCGGCGGCGGTAACGGCGGCGGCGGACATGGCGGCGGCGGTAACGGCGGCGGCGGACATGGCGGCGGTGGTAACGGCGGCGGCGGACATGGCGGCGGTGGTAACGGCGGCGGACATGGCGGCGGCGGTAACGGCGGCGGCGGACATGGCGGCGGCGGTAACGGCGGCGGACATGGCGGCGGCGGTAACGGCGGCGGCGGTAACGGCGGCGGCGGACATGGCGGCGGCGGTGGCGGCGTACGTCACGACTAATATACGCAAAAAAATCCCAACCTCTTGGGTTGGGACTACCTGCTTGTTAGGTTGACCCTGAGGAAAACGAAGGAAAACATCTCAACGGAGATCCTTCGCTAAGCTCAGGATGACGGCCCTAAGCTCAGGATGACGGCCCTAAGCTCAGGATGACGGCCTTATAGATGCCCGCCTGTGACTCTTTCAACGCCAAGGATAGAGTAAGGATAACGAGGAGCCATCAATTCTCTTACCTTGTAAATTCTAAGAACGTTAAATCCGTCAGCTCTGTCATAACGAACTTCAACGTCATATTCTTGAACTGAGTTTGGCATTGGGCTGTTATCGATCGAGTAGTGCATTCTTGCGGTTACGCTTGTTTTCTTGAAACCTTCGCTCACAAGTCGCTCGTGCTCTGCTTTTTCTTGCTTAGCGATGTCTGATCGAGCGATGATCTCATCAAGTTGCTTAGCAACGTAGTCAGAAGTGCCTTCTGTTCTCCTTAAAGAAAAAACCTTAACTTCCGGGGTTACTTGAGCTGCTAATCTAAGCATCACTGTCCTATCTGCTTCAGGACCATAAACATAAGATATTTCGGTGAACCAGGAAATTTGGTTGCCCGGATCTATTTTAGTATGATCGGCGAGGATGCCAACGCGGCAGTTTGTAACAATCATGCCCTCAACGTTTTTCAGAGCTGCTTCGATATCGGCAGTGTATTCTTTGTCTTGTTTTGCTTCGGCAAAGTTATTTAGGCATTCTGTCACGTCTTCGCCAGTGCTGCTTGTCTTTGAAGTTTTGTCCGTTCCGCAAGAAGCCAATAAGGCGGATGCAGTGAGAAGGTAAGCGATCATTTTCATAGTGAGTTCTCCTTTATCGAAATATTTTAAATTGGATTATGGAGTACCAATCAAAGCCATCCTGCCTTTTGCAAAGAATGTACCCGTCACGAGCCCTATCTTTACAGGAACATAGACAAGGAGGAGTAAAGTTTTTCGACATTAGGTGTCAATTTTTTGCTTAAAATTCAGCATGTTGACCGGTCAGTCAACAGACGTCGAAATCGACGAGGGCCAACCAATGGTTGGGTATCTCATCATGGATTTACTCAGGCTTATCAGATATGATTTTTCTATCGCAACTCATGAGGTAAGTATGTTGACGCGCCACCTTCCTTTGCTTCTACCTTTGGCGACAACTATCATTGGCTGCCAAATGCGATCGGGTAATTCTGCAGAGCTTAAGCTTATTGGCGGAGAAACTGTGACCGCAGAACAGTTTCCTGCCAGCGTGGCTCTTACTTCAAACGGGGTGGAATTTTGCTCGTCGGTTAAGGTAGCGCCTCGAGTGTTCCTAACTTCCGCGCATTGTGTGTTGGAACAAACGCCGGATGCGATCGATAACGGGACCCAGAAAATATATGAGGCACTGGCGCCCGGGCGTCCTATAGCGATGCGCAACGCTGATGGTTTGCAACTCACCGTACCTATCGCAAAGGTCGTCCCGCACCCTTTGTATCGCTACGCGCTATCCTCAGCATTTTCGGGGCCGGATGTAGCCCTGATAACAGTGGCAGATGATTCACCCGGGATAGGGATTGCATCTCTTTCGAAACAAAACCTTTTGGCAGGAGCTGAAATACTGGTTGGCGGGTTTGGTTGTGAACGCGGACGCAGTATTGACGGTAGCGATACCACTCCAGGAGTTCATCCTCTCAAGTATGCAAAGGCAACGTTGCTTGACGACGAAGCGGTTAGGGCATCGTCGGGATCGACCAACGTCGAAGGCATCGAACCAAAAAGTTTCAAGGCTATGCGAGATACCTTTTTCTCAACTCGAGGCATTCAAATGGATCCTTCTTCTTCAAGCATATGTCCGGGAGACTCGGGAGGACCTGCATACGTCGGCAATGGAGGAGCGTACGAAGTGGTGGGCGTAAATTCCTGGACAAACTACAAACTTGACGGAACCGACCCCGATGGTCTTGGTACGCATAGTATGATCACAAGGTTAGATGCTGGTGGTCGATACGATTTGAAATCCTGGATCGAGAGTCAGATAACGGGAACACCTCTCCGACTTAAGTGGACAGCGGAAAAGTTTATCTCCTTTCCGCAAGGGGAAAATATTGTCGAATTAAAATTGTTGCCGTTTAAGGCAAATCATATCGGGATAGATTTGCTGGGAACGTACCGACGGTGTGCCTCGGCTGTTAGCGGCGTTTCAATAGGGGAAACCGATCTTCCAGACTTGGGGGCAGGCAAGTTTCAGATCACAACCGAAGCCGAAATTACTGCCCTAAAGGTGAAGATACAGTCCCCATACACATTTGAACGTTGCCTCGTATCCGTATTCATTGCGGATTAGTTCCCCAGATCGAATGGTGGCGAAGACTGTTAGAATTCGCCCTCACATTGAAGCTCATAAACGTCGGGTAAGGGTAAACCCGTATATCCAAACCAGGACGCTTTGTATTGCTTGGGATTACCCTTTGTAGTTTCTTCTAGTTGTACATCAAGCAAAGTAGAAATGTCTGTATTGCTAGGAATGTAACGTACAAAGAATTCACCTGCATCGCTGTCTCCGAGATATCGGAATAGGTGCGAAGAAACCGCAACTGTTTTGGTTTCCTTGGTCTTTAGGTTCTCTGCGGTCACGGAACCATGCCCAAGGCTCGAATCTTCGACGGTTACTTTCGCTGTGCCTGCCGCATCGTAACAGTTTAGGACAAAGTGAAACGGCTGATCGCCGCCGCTGGAAGTTCCGCCATCGGCTAGAGCGGCTCCTTCAAAACCTACGAAGGCTGAAATGACAAACGGTATGGCTTTTCTAAAATTGGTTAACATCAATAAATCCTCCATCTGAGATATTTCAGTTTTAACCCAAAGACTGTTGCTTGAATAGATATTTGTTGTTAAAAACAACCTCAGTTTGTTGCTATTTTGTAAAGGAGTGTTATGGATGTTTTTGCCCATCAGGAATACAGGAAAATACTCAAGGAAAAGATAGCAGAAGCCGGGACTCCGCGGGGATATCAGTCGAAGTTAGCCTCCGCCGCCGGATGCCAAACTTCTTATCTTTCTCGCGTACTTAATGGCACACTTCACCTTACTCCAGAACACGCCGCAGGACTTTGCAGGTTTTGGAACTTTGATGAGAAACAAAGCCAATACTTTCTCGAGTTGGTGCATCTTGAACGAGCTGGCACCGAGGAATTGCGGAAAGTTGTCCGGAAATCCCTTGCAGCGATCCGCGCGCGACAGAAAGAGATAGATGCGGCCGTTAAACTCCCTTCTTTGCAGAATTTGCAGAAGCAAGCGAAATACTACTCGAAATGGCATTACGCTGCCGTTCACATGCTCGTCTCTATTAAAGAATATTCCACTGTAAACAAGGTCGCTGAACGACTGCAGATATCCGTAGAAGTCGCAAGTCGTGTCATTGCGGATCTTGAGAGCATGCAGATTATCGAAAAGCGAGGACCCTGGTATGTTTCCGAGGATCCGAAAATTCATTTGCCTCGATCGTCGCCACTTCTATATTCCCATTTGACGAATTGGCATTTACTCGCATTGGAAGACGTTAACGCTGGGTTAGGCGACAGTGTGCATTATGCGGCAGTTCATTCTTTGGCAAGGAAGGATATCAGTCGCATTCAAGACATGATCAGAGAGTTTATCAAGAAGGCTCAGGAAGTGGTCAACGAATCTCCTGAAGAAGATTTAGCATGCTTTATTTGCGATTTCTTCACAGTATAATCTTACGGGGCTGGCTTACAGCTGTAGATTTGCCCACAATCCAAATACCCTTTATCCAAAACCGCGCCTGACCCGTCCATCTTAAAATACATGGCCTTGTTGCGATGAGAGAGCGGTTCATCTTCCGTGGACGGACGCGGAGGGACTTTGCCTGGTTCGTCTTCTACGCACCCCGTAACGTTTTCGCTTCGGAAGCCATAAGGAAAAGGTGAAATGTTCAGGTACATCGCGTCGCACGAGTTGTGGTGATGGATTTCGTAGGTTAGTACGGTTTGCAGTTCCTCCCCCGTATCATAAACAGCACTTTCTCCAGTGGAAGTATCCTCAATCTTCAAAAAGTACGGTTTATAGGAATTCGTCCGCCCATCGCCCCTGTGCCCTACACAATGTCCCATTTCAATCTTAAGACTCCCCGCTTTGAAATTTGCGGTAACGTCTGTCAAGTCGAAGGAGCAGTTCCTGTTTCCAAAAGGGTCATTGTAGATCTCGGGTTTGCCTACTAAGATTTTCTTGTCGGGAAAACCGTCTCTTATGTAAGCCCACGACAACACGCCCTCGGGCCAACCCCGAACTTCGTTGTAACTTCCTAAGAACGGTTTGCCCTTGAATTTAAAATCCTTCCCCTCATTAAACAACAGAGAGTCTAAGCCAGAAATCTCAGCCCCCTGTGTACCGAGAGGAATTATCACGTCATCGTTGTTAACGATAATTTTTCGAAGCTCAATTGCCTCCGTTGCCCAGTTAACGCAGAGATCCAACCGCAAGTTGTTCTTGGCGTCAGGCCCCACGACGACATAGGGAGAGGAGGGGTTTTGGTCATATCCTACGGGCGGAATGTCTCCGCCAACAGGTTTCAGCCCAATAGGCACCCACTCGAGTTCGCCGCAGTCGACGGAGTTGGTTTCCGCAAGAATTCTTTCTTGCGAAGACGATGTCCTGCAACTTGCCAAGAAAAGAAGAAATAAAAAATAGATAGTGTGTTTCACGAGCTTCCTCGCCAAATGGAGTCTATGGCCAATACTATAATCCGGAGGTAGCGGCAAGAACAGCGTAGAGAAAAAAAGTTGAAGTTGAACTTCCTTGCCCCTTCTGATATTAAGTCATTATGCAATACCTACAGCAGAGTTTCGCACAAACGATTAAGCAGTCCCTAGGTGCTGGCCTTTTTGGCAGCCGTGAGGACAACGGCAATATCGATGTTTTGCAGAAGCGGCTGGCATCGACTCTCACCGTTACCGCAGCGCTTTGTTTCATCGGACACGGGTCATGGGGTGTCATCACCAAAGCTGGGTGGCTCCCGTTTTTCACAAGCATGGGAATCCCGGAAAGCTGGGCATGGCATCTTATGCCGATTATCGGAACGATAGATATTACTTTGGCCATATTGTTGGTCATCACGGGTTACCGTGCGCTTATGATGTGGATGTGTGCCTGGTGTGTCTGGACGGCGCTTCTTCGCCCCTTGTCCGGAGCTAGCATGTGGGAGGTCTGGGAGCGCGGCGGCAATTTTGGCCCTCCGTTGGTTCTCTTGGTCGTCGGCGGCGCATACTTACTTCGACCAAAGGATCTCTTAAAACCCATGCAGCTTGCTCCTCTTACAAATGAAAGAGTGCAAACCGTCGAAATTCTGCTCAGAGGGTTTTTGTTTTTGTTGTTGCTGGGGCATGCCGCCTTTGGCGTCTTCGTGCAGAAGGAGATGTTCGGCGCTCACTATGCTTCCATTGGCTTGCCGGGTTCCAAATCCTTTATTGTAGGGGTTGGCGTGTTTGAAGTTTTTTTGGCATCTTTGGTGCTGCTCAAGACGAAGTTTTGGCGGACAACTCTCTGGTGCATCTTAGCTTGGAAACTCACCACCGAGTTCCTCTATGTCACGAGCGGACCATTGGCAAATATTTTCGAGTGGATCGAACGATGGGGCGATTACGGCATCCCCATTGCGCTTCTCTACATTGATCAATACCGAAGTAGCCTTAATCCTGCGGTTCAAACTGAGCCGTCTAAAGTCATGGCTACGGCCCAGTCTCGAGCTTTCTAAGTTTTTCAATTCCCGCAGTACTTAGGGCTACACGACAGGTTCTTGGAGAGAGCATCCAAGCATTCTTGGGAAGAGTCGTAGTTGCCCCATGTTCGTTTTTCATTGTTAAAAATAATGTAGGCGTCATTGTAACCGTCACATCCGCAGTAGATATTCGGTGTTTGACTCATTTCAATGGTCGTCGAACAAGAAGGATTTTGGGCCAATGCATTCAAGCATTCGGACTTAGAATCGTAGTTACCCCACGTTCTCTTTTCACTGTTGAAAACAATGAAGGCATCGTTGTAACCGTCACAACCGCAGTATTTTATTTCCGCAGCATGCGCGCTAACAGCGCCCCAACCAAAAAGCGTAAAACCGATCGAAGCTCCAATAGAAACTAGAAGTGCCCTCGTTAACATTATGTTCTCCTCATTTTAAAGTGGCGGCAAAATGTACATTAGTAACGGCGCGAAGTCGAGTCCGTCATTTTGCGGTAGCTCCAGCTTGCGTGCTCGACCTGCTGCAAAGTATAATCGAGAAAACAATATGTTAGGCACGGAGTTCAAAATGATCAAACACGCTTTAGCAATTTCTGGATTGATGCTCCTGGTAAACTGCAAAACGACGCACGGCAAAGTTATGAATACCGAGACGGCCGGTGCAACGGCCGGCACGGCACAATGGGGGTTTCCATTCTCTCCGGGTGCTGGAGTTGTTTGTCCTGAAGGTCAACAGTTGATGACGACCGGCATAAAGCGGTTGAGCGGTATTAACGTCGCGGAGGCTGGCTTTCAGGGAGACCTCTATGTCGAACAGCAGGGCATGAAGGTCGATGAAAATGTGTCCGGCGTGAACGTCAATTCGTTGAATTACGTGGTCCGATTTGATTTCTGTTTTGACAATGCGGAAACGCTCGTTCTGCACCAAGCTATCATTCAAAGAAAGAGCGAGTATTCCTTCGGAGGACTGCAGCCCGTTTTCCATGTTCTTAAAGTAAAAGATCCGCAGCCTTCGCCAGCGTTTGCGAAAGCGATGTTTGAACAGGATTACTCGGACGTCGAAGCCAAATTCATCGGAAGCTCCGGCGACGCGCCGTCATACTTTATCAAAGGTCATAAGCTGGCGTCAGGAGCGAGCTTCTTGACCATAAGCGCGTTCCAGGAAGGAGCGGATCCGTTCATTGTGGCCCCTCCTTCCGATAGCGACAGTGGCAAACTCGCGATCACCGTCGCCGAACTGGAGCCATCCAATCCATTCGAAGCGTTCGACGGTCCAATAGACGAAAACGAGGGCTACGAGTTCGCCACTCACAGCCTTACTCAGGAGACATTGTCATTCAAATTTTCTTACCAAGTAAGGGTCCGCGAAGGCGGTTATAGGACGTACCGGTACAATAAGCAGGCACAGGTACAGATCACGGACAACAATCCCAAGTTGGCTTCCAAGGTTAAGATAACGGCAGAAAAAGATGCAGTTAAGGATACGTTCAAATACCAGCATTCCCACCATAATTTGGACGACGTGTTCACCTTTGCGGACCCGAACGGTCAAGCCACTTATATTCTTAAACCCTTTAGTGAAGACGACGGTTTTCTTGAGGTTCGATATAAAGAAGGCTTAGGCATCGAGCCATTTTCGATTCCCATCAAACGAACAAGAGAGCCTATCGCCCCATAATTGCGGAATATGCCGTTGACGATGGAATTATGAAGGCTTTATCGCCCTTGTTCGAGCTGAACACGGGTGATAAAATCATTGAAACGAATATTCATGGAGATATTATGCGAAGAACAGTTGGCGCAGCAGCGTTGTTTTCAATTGTGTTATCATTCAGCGGTTGCAAAACTGCTGGTTCCGGTATGTCTGAGAGTTCTTCAATTCCCAGCACGCCTGGTGATTATTTCGAAAGTTATGGTCTGAGCCAAAGCGGTGAGCTTTACGGCGTCAGAGATGGTCGTGAATGCTTCTTGAAAGACGGCGTTTTGATGATCCTTAGACCGGTAAACCCGGAGGATGCTGCTGGCGTCTATTTTATCCATAGTTTGGGAAACAGTCTTTATTCGCATAGCAAGGCACAGTATTCAGGTTGTCCCACAAGTACGGAAACTAATCGCAATTTCCATTATCTAAGGAATAGGATGACCGACGTCATTGCAAATCCCTGCTTCGGGAAAGAAGGCAGTCCCTTTGCCGAATATAGTCTTTTCGCTATGGAAAAAACGGGATCGGTCATGAAGATTCGCCATCAGGATTCAAAAGATTGGCAACGCAATCCCAAGTATCGACCCGGCGTTGATCCATTGGAGGACATGATGCTCACATACCAATCGTTAGATGAGTTCATCACTAAGGAAAAGGTTTGCGAGTAAATAGGGAAGCAAAGATGCAAGATAGGGAGAAGCCAAAGTCTTCTCCCTTTTTCATTTTAGAGTGGTGTGCACACAACTTCGCTAAGCTTTTCGAATGAAAAACTGTCAGAGTTTTCTTTCCAGTTTTCTTTTTTTGTTACAGCAAGGTATGCCGCGCATTTGTCTGATGTTTCGCCGATGGTGATGTACTCTACCTTTACGTTAGCAATGAACGTTAGTTCGTCTGGACACATTGGAGTTGGGATGCTTTCCCACCATTTATAGCTGTCGATCGCAAGTTTGGTTGTAGTTTCGAGGCCAACCTTGAGTTCACTAGCGACGGCAGCGATCAGTTCGTTTCGTTTTTGCAGATTGTCGATGTAGTACGAGCAAGCAAATGCCTGAGCGGACATTCCGCTGATAAGGGCTGCAGCAAAAAAATTCTTGAGGTTTGTCATAATGGTGTCTCCTGTTGTGAGTTTGTTTGTGGTCCGCTCTATTGCTGACCGGCAGCGACTATAACCCCAGGCCACTCCAAAAAATAGAAAACAGTTATAAAATATAATCGATAAATATTATAAATTATAAACAACAAGGAACAAAAAAGGGGGGGCCTGCGCCCCTTTCTTTTTATTTTGCTATGGGAGAATAAGCGTATTTTCGATTACTTCGCAGTCGCTTAGGGGCAGGTTATACCACGCTTTGCCACCTAAAATGAGCGGGCTCTCGATCATCATAAAGAGCCTGTCGCGGTGCGGAACGACCTGAAGTTCCGACGATCCGCCATCGACACTCTTGCAACGATTTTCAATTTGAGGTTCATCGGGATAGCGCGAAACTTCGCAAGCGACTGATTCGGTTAGGTAAGTAACCTGGGTTTCTTCTCCTTCGAATTGCACGAGCCGAGCCCTCATGCTGCCGAATCCTTCTATTGCTTTAACCTGAAGTTGGACCTTCGAACCATCCTTAGAATTCATTTGGCAAACAATCCCCGCCAGAACCGTTTCCCCATTGCTCGAAACAAAGCCCGCTTGCGCAGTGGCCGCGAAAAAGAGGGAGGTGACAGTCAAAAATCCTTGGAGTTTCATATATATAACCTTAAAAAATCGTATATATCAATAAAACATAGAAACTAGGGCGGGTTTATATACCACTTTGTATGAAAAATGTCATCGATTTTAATAACCCGCTTGGTGAAACCGTCAGAGTCGGCCAGGCCATCAGTGGTTGAAGAAGCCCTTTTCTTTCAACGAGTCTAGGACATGTTCCGAATATTCAATATGCGATTCCTTAGTATATTTTAGCCTTGTGTATATCTGAGCTAGATTAGCCACGCCGGCGCTCTCCACCCGGGCGCGCAGGGATGGGTTTGTCATGTACCTTTCCCAGCCTTTGGTTTCTCGGTCGCTGTATGTTTCGCGAATTTCTTTCGGATCGTAGTCGTTATATGTTTGGCGATGAACCATACCTTGAACTGGAAGTCTGTCCCGCAATGCAGGGTTCTCGCCAGGATAACCCATGACAAAACCGACCACGGGGACTACTTGATCGGGGCACTTTAGAATTCGGCCTATGTGGCCGCAGCTCGCGAGTGTGCTCCCTAGATAGCAAATACCGAGGCCCTCGGCTTCTGCGGCAAGCGCAGCGTTTTGGCTGGCTAATATAGCGTCGATAGCGCCGATCATGAAGCTCATAAAGTTGTCAAAATTTTCGGGTGCGTCGCTGATTTTTAACCATTCCCGCATCCGATGGAAATCCGCACAGAAGGTCAGGAGTGCCGGCGCTTCCATAACCATTTCCTGATCGAAGTGTGGTTCTAAAAGTTCCCGCTTCAAACTCGGGTCCGTGGTAACAATAACGGAATATACCTGCATGTTGCCAGAGGACGATGCTCGGATTGCTGCTTGCAGAATGCGATCCATCTTGTCTTGCTCGATAGGTTGCGAGCCGAATTTCCGAATAGACCGGTGCTTGCTCAAATGTTCAAGAATATCCATTCCGTCCTCCCTTTGATGGCGGCATCTTATCAGCTCAACAATGAATTAAAAGCTAATAATGGTTAATTACTGATAACTTTTGGTCAATGGTTCTTCGGGTGTTCTAGACGAGATAATTTCGTCAGCGTTTTGCCTAATAACACCCTGTTATTAGGAGAATTTTATTCAAATATTTCAAGATATCCAAATGTGACCCGATAGGATTTGACGGGCCAAATTTGGCCGTTTTTTCACGGAGGTCGTCTTATGAAGATCAATTTAAAATTAGTGGCAACGTTGATGCTATTAAATCTCGTTTCGTCAGCGTGCAAGAAGGAAGAAGACTCAATATCTGAAGCGACGGAAGAACCAGCCGTGGAGGACACCACGACAAACATTTCTACTGTAAGTGAAAATATGGTTCCTGGTTCGTTGGAGGCATCGATGGAGCTTCGGCTTGAAGGCGACCCCTGCGAAGGGACGGATGGATTTTTTGATTGCCAACCCAATCTCTTAAAGTTGTATCTGGGACTTGGCAAAACCATGGTGGAACAATCCAATACAATTATTTCAGCTGTTACCGAGGCCTTCGGAGATCTTCCCAACAATAAGGGCACAGTTGAGGGAGACGACGGCGAGTCGCTCGAGTATGACATTACATCGAGCACCGAATTCAAGTTGCTGATCAGCAGCGCCGACGGTCCATTTGTCCACTTGGATGTTAACGACAATGTTTATAAAATCCAATTTGACTCCGCCAATATGGGCGAAGAGGATGCAGGAATAGCCAAAGTTACGGCAACGATTACCTATACCGACGAAGAAAATTTCGCGGTTGATTTCGTTATGGACGGCATGGAATGCAACGATGACGACGTTCAAGCACCGGGCGCCATCGCCATAAACATCCAACATACCGATGGTGTGGCCCAAGGCAAAGCTATGATGTATATGCCGCGTTGGATGGGAGACAACACCTGCGAATCAACCCCGACATCGGAGACAAAAGCGTTTATTTACACGGATTTTGTTGGCGACGATACGAACACCACGGCTGCAGTTTATGCTTTGAAAGATTCGGTGTCTAATGCGGATTCATTCTCCGATTATGAAATGTCGGACTTCTGTACTAATTACAGCGATCAATGCAACAATGGTTATGCGTTCGGTTCGGCATCTCCTATCGCAGATCTCTATAAGAACAATTTTTGTGTGACAGCTGATGACACTGAATGGGGAGCAACCTGCGACTCGTCGTCGGATCTTATCTCGACGCCAGAGTACAGCGACGCAGACCTTTGGATTCTCCCGTCAGATTTTGACGATCTGGAGATTGAGCTACCTGAGTCTCTTTAAGATGAGATCCTTCGCTGTCGCTCAGGATGACGAATACCGCCGTCATGTTGGCGAATGCCGCCTTCATGTTGACCAATATCGCCGTCATGTTGAGCGCAGCGAAACATCTCGATTGAGATCAACCCTCGCCGCTCAGCGTGACGTGCCCACAGAGTCCAACCAATCTTCATAAAACTGCACTCGCGTGTACGCGCCTTTCGTTAGACACGAAAGTTCGTTGTTTTCATCACGACCAGGATGGATAGCGATGCCGTAAATGATAAGTTCCTGTGCCGACTGTAGCAATGCCGGTCCACCAGAATCTCCTCCACAGAAGCCGCCGCTGCGCTGATCCACCCAAAGCTTTGAGCCGGGGACAGGTTCTTTGGTTTCTGGAGAGCTGACAATTGGACGGACGGCGACGCGAAGGCGAAAGTCACTAGGACCTGGATTTTCCTGGCTTCGGCCATAGCCCGCAATCATGAGGTGACTACCTTGCGCCGGTGCAATATCAGATTGCTTTGCGAGACGCAGCGGACGATAAGTGTCTGGAATGTCCTCCTCGAGAAATAATACGGCGACATCGTTCTCGGTGCCTGTTGCCGTCATATAGAAGTCGGGATGAAGCTCTATGCGGGCCACCTTGATCCGCTCCTCCGTACCTTTGTCCGGTCCCCAACTTGGATTCGTCGAAAATATTGCCCACACTTCTGCGGCGGGATTTCGATAGTAGAATGTATGCGCCGCAGACAAGATTGCCCTTTTGCCGAGGACTACTCCTGAGCTCTTGTAGTACACAATTCCGGCTTTTTCAGGGTTTGCTACTTGGAGAGCTACGAGGCTCTTGGATAACAGATCAGAATCCTCGAGGGATTGGCCGTTGAAAATGGCGTAAAGGTTAGACGTAATAAAGAAAGATAGAAGAATCAAGTTTCGCATTATCGCTCCTAGTTTTGTATCAACTCAAATTTTGTTCCTCCTTCAGATACTTTATTTACTTAACAGCAAAGAATCAATGAAGGGATTGTGCTAGGATAAAAATACGAAGGGGATAAGCTATGAAGTATTTCAGTCGTAAAGCCGTAGTACTGTGCATCCTGTGGTCAACGTCATGCAAAATGCGCGATAGTATGTCGTCCGCCATGACTGCTCAGGACACACCTCCTACTCTGCAATGTGAAAGCGGAGAAACCCCAGTTTTCTTTGGGATGAAAGCCCAGGAAAACCTTCCCGGCATCGAAACCCTAGGGATTCCACATTCCCTTTGGCCCAACACACCCAACCAATATGACATCGTTGATCCCAATAAGACCGAACGGTTGGGAATTTGTGTGAACGAAGGAAAAGGCACGGCACGCTTGGCACAAGTGGTGTCGCGCCGCGAGAAATACTTGGTATGGGAAAACTGGTCGAATCCCAAGATCAAGGGGCTGGAGCGCCTCGTCTTTGAAAATTCGCAGGATGGTCTTAATATCGAAGTCGAAACCGGTCCGGGCGATGTAGAATCCGTTAGGGGCTTGGTGATACGCGGAATGAAAACCACTTCATACTTTTACACGGGACAAAAAGCGACCGTCGAATGGGTCCCCATGCACTATCTTATCTCTGCGGGTACCTGGGAAATGGGAGATCCTTTTCTCAACGCAGTTTGCACTGCCGGCGAGACATTTGAAAGAAGTTCTTTTCGCTTAGGCTCTGCGAAGTTTGCGACCGAATACTGCACAGAATACCTTTCGGAAGGCACCACCCGCTACCGTTTCATCAAACTAACAATCACCGATACAGAGGAACAATTAGCCTCTGAAGAGCGAGAAGTAGTTTTGACCGGCGCAGACGAGATCAACAAGGTCCTCGCTCTCAAAATCACTCATCATAATTTTTGCGATTCAATGCATCTTCGGCTTCCTGATCGCGAATTCTGGGCGACGGGCGCGGCAACGATGGCAATGGAATGGCGACACTGTCTCAAGTCAGACGTCTTGCCGGGTGCACCGCATCCGCCAAATGACGGATACTTTGAACAAATCAACTACAAGGTTAGGTATGGCGACGGAAATATAATAGACGGACGGTTGGAAAATTGCGAACTGTTCGTTGGAAAGATTTGCTATTAGTCTACCGAAATTCTTTATTCGGAAAAAACTGTCCCACCGGATAGGACACCCTTAGAGCATAAGGGCTTTCGATGAAGCGGCGTTTTTCGCTAATGAACTATTTTGTTTTGGCCCTGAAGAAATCCATGTAAACTTAAAATAGAGCAAACAACGTTATTTATTATGAAATGCGTTACGTCATGTCCAGCGCGAAGCGGGTCAGACTTCTCAATTTAGGAGTACGAGTTATGTCTATCGTTCAAATGTCCGCCTTGCTAATTTTGTTATTATCCTTTGGCTGCAAACCAAGGCATTCGAAAGTCAAGAATGAGGACTCTCCAGAGATAGTAACTAGCATCAACAGTTTGGAAGAATTTAATATGCTGTCGCCTCCTGAGTTTGACGACTCAGTTAAATGGGTGATGGGCTTTAGCAAAACGGCACACCCGATGTTTTTCATGAACGGATATCATTCAGACACACATGATGGAATAATGGACCTCGACGGGTTTCCTGAGGCAGACTATCCCGGTCTAAATGATGATAACTGGTATGAGATGATGACGCCCCCGGCGCCCCAATTGGTGGCTGCGGGGGTGTTGTTTTATTCCCCAACCTTGAAAATAGATGCGTTTCCAACAGGCGGCTTTATGGCCGTAAAGCACTACCTTTCAGACGAATACACCATAGACGGTTGCGAAGACGGAGAATCGGCAAAGATGAAGCCAGAGGACCTTGAACAAGTGGTGATCGAGCATAAGAGACTGAAAGAGACGGTCCCCTTTATGGAGGGAAAGTTCGTGATGTTGATAGACTGCGAAGCACAAGTGGAAGCCAATAAGGATGCGCTCAAGGCAAGAGGCATTCCCTATATGCTTTATGATGATTTCTTTGAGTTCAAGAACGAACCAACGACCTATAACTCCGCGAAGTCCTACGGATTTCTTAAATATCTGACCTCACAGCAATACGAGGACGGAGAGTTTACTACAAAGGATATTCTGATCTTTGACGACCTTCCAATCGACATCGGGCCACTATCAGGCGTTATCACCAAACGACATCAGGTTAGCGCAAGCCACGTGTATTTGAGGGCAAAAAACCAGAATATTCCCAACATGTTCCTTCCTGACGGGGAGGATCATCAACAGATCAAATCTAGGTTAGATCATCTGGTAGAATTTGAAGCGAAGGTAGACGGTAGTTTTACTGTGCGAGCTGCCGAAGATTTCTCGGGCGGGCAGAGCGAATTGCAATCCTTGGCCGACGCTTATTTTGGTTCTCGAGTTCCTCAACTTTCTGAGCCCCAGGCTGATCTAAACAACAAGAACCTTTACGTTTGGCGAAATGAATCACCTACCAGGAACTTGGTCAAGTCATATGGCGCGAAAGGAACAAACTTTGCCCTCTTTGACACTGCGTTGGATAAGGCCGGTTACAATAGAGACGGCTACGAGGGATCGTTTCTCATTCCGTTTTCTTACTATAAACAGCACGTTTCACAAAAACTTTCGCCCCCTGTTTGCGCAATAGCTCTGAAAAAATGCAGCGAAGACTTTGCAGAAATTTGTTCTACAGCTAATCAGGCGTGTACTTCTTTAGCCGGACAAGGACGTACCGTTGAGGAATTCCTCAATGAAATAGGTGCACCAGACAACAACAACCATATGATCGCTGATTCCAAATATCGCAAGGCTTACCTGACTTACGCAAAAGAAGTCATTGAAAACGCTCCGTTCAATCAGGCCTCTTTGAACACGATCGTAAATCAAATTAAGGCGAAATATGGAACTACGGAACGGATTCGTTTCCGCTCAAGCACGAACGCAGAGGACCTCCCTGGACTGACGGGAGCTGGCCTGTATGAATCCAAAGCCGGTTGTATTGCTGATGCCGGGTCAATGTCTGAAGGTCCCTCTGCTTGTATGACGGAAAAGGAAGTCGAACGAACAAAATCTCTCATCAAACGATTGGAGGCTACGGGTCCAACAGAGCACGCGAGCTTGATCAAGGATCTCAAGAAGGATCTCAAAAAGAAGAGCCTTATTGAAGATGCGATTCGAAAAGTGTATGCGAGCCTTTGGAATGAACGCGCGTTTTTACAGAGAGATTATTATCGTATCGATCATAAAAAGATCTACATGGCAATCTTGGCGCACCCATCCTTTTCCGACGAATCCGCGAACGGTGTCGTTCTTATCGAGGAAAAACATGACAGGCTAAGGTTCAATGTCGTGAGTCAAGTGGATGATATCAGTATTACTAATCCTATAATAAAAGGTGCGTTCCCCGAGCAAATCGTCGTGACGACCACACTTCAAGGTCAAATTAGCACTTTTGATATTGTATCCAATAGCAATCAAAATCCAATTGGTGGTCGCGTAATGTCTGAGGAAAGCCTTAAGGATCTCATACAACAACTTATAGTTATGAGGCAGAAGCTTGAAGCAGAGTACGGTGCGGACTACGTCAAACTACTCGATTCTGAATTCAAGCTTGACGGAAATAGAAAAGTTCAGATGAAGCAGATTCGACCTTTTTAGGTGCCTTAGGTTTCCGGCGTGGAAGATAAGCATCTTCCACCTTGCCGGAAGTTGGAAGCAATCTATTCAATAATAGAGTAACTGGTCGAAGAAGAGACGGTGCCGTCAGGTCCTAATCCGTCAATGTAGGAATAGCGAAGCTTCACAGTCTGACCTACTTCTAAACGTTCATTTTCTAGAGACAATACTCTAGTTTCTCCTTCGTGGCCTGAGCAATCTGTGTGTCCTGCTACCTCTTCGGAACTTACAATTTTAAACACAGCGACCAATGGGGCAGATTCGTTCACGGTACCGTTTACTTTAGCAAGCCTTTGGACGGATTCCACCGTGGTGACGAAGTTGCAGACTTCATAAAAAGAAGCGAACGAGGAAGTAGATGCCAGGACTGATGCTAGAACAAAGATTTTTTTCAACATAAAAACTCCAATTTCATTAATGTGGTTGAGGTTGTCTTAAGCCAGTTTGTGCCGGTGTCTTTTCTACCATGGGATCGAAAGGAGGTGGTAATGCAAAATGGCTTGAGGGGTATTTCCAGAAGCTATAGAGACGGGTAGATGTTGTCGGCACCGATGCTTCACAGTAAGATGATTCATATCATTAGGTTAGTAAAGAATGGGGGACAGCATGAAAGGCTACAATTCAGCGTTTTTTTCCTCGATATGCGTCATGTTGGCAATCGGTGGCTGTCGCACAAGCCGTCAGAGCGACCCTGAAACGTTTGAAGCCCTGAACTCTCTTGAGAACCTTCCGCCTATTTCCTGCGATGCCGGAGAATACTATCAAACATTCATTCTCGGGAAACTCGCGGACGCACCGTCGGTTCTTTCCTTTGGCTTTCCTCCAGCACCCTCGGGCAATGCCTACGAGGAAGATCCGCCGTTGGCCAATTTTCGATTGGACGTCTGTCTTCAAGACGATAAAGCAAAGCTTAAACGGGTCATCTTGAAAATGGCGCGATACCTTGGTTATTCGGGAGTACTGGGAGTAGGAACAGACGCCGAGGTCCGAGGTCTCGACAAGGCGGTCTTCGGGGATCCGCGAGACCTTATCTTGAAGATTCCGTTCGGCACCATTTCGAACGCCCCCGTTATTGAAAGCGGCAAGTTCCATTTGCTTGTCAAAGGGGGTGAATCCGATGGAAAGCGTCTCGTAGGAGCAGCCATTGTTGCAGGTCCGCCTGAACAGGGTCGAATATATGGCTACACGATTGTCAGGGGTGAAATCATTCCAGGGAATCTTGCTTTTGAAGGATGTCCTAGTGATGCGCCGCCCAAGAAAACAATCCTCACTTTTAGTAACTTTCGTATGGAAACAAAGGCGTGCGATCTCGGCGGATCTAGCGGTACATCTAATCCCGACATTGTCGAGATTGTCCTAAAGGATGACTCGCCCGATGCCCCCGAGTCCATCCGCGGTAAACCTCTTCGGATAACGCGCAATGAAATGGAACAGCAAGTTCAAGTTGTGACGAATCACCATAATGTCTGCGACAATCTCATCATTCGTACTAGCGGAGTAGTTTACGGTTTTACCGCTTCTCAGCACGGTCACGGTGGTGGTACATGTCCTTCTCCCTCAGAAGGCGCGCCGAACTATCCGACTTCGAGCAGTGACGGAGGAATCGCCTACAAGTTTCATTATCCCTCGGGAGCCATCGCTGAGGGTATGACGCCGGACAGCTGTCCTCATCCGATTTGGAGATGCGAAGGCGGTTTCTAGGCTCGACAAGCTCATCTGTCCCGGCGCCTTTGGATAAACCCTTGGTCTTTGGTTTGCAGGTAAAGCAAAGGCACACCGGGGGCAATATTATGAACATAAAAATTTGGTCGACCATTATCACCGTACTATGGATGTTTGCTAACGCTAACGCTTTTGGCGCGTCTATTTCTTATAAGGAGTTCAGCCGTGGAACGAACCTTCCTGTTGGCATGGCATTCCTTCCTAATTCGAAGGCGGCGCTGGTCATAGGTCAGCGGGGTGGACTCTGGACTGTTGAAGAGGGAAAACAAGCCATAGCTATTGGAAGCATTAAAGACAGGGTCAGTCAGCGAGGCTATGAGACGGGATTACTCGGCATTGCGCTACATCCCGATTTCACTGTCAACAAGAAAATATATTTGAACTATACGACGGGCTATTTGAGAATAAAAACTCGGATAAGCGAATTTCAAATGAAGAATGGGAAATTGGATGTTGGCAGCGAAAAGATAATCCTCGAGTTCTCCCAACCATATCCTAATCACAAGGGCGGCGACATTCATTTTGGAAGTGACGGCTACCTGTACATTGCGGTGGGTGACGGTGGCTTGCTTGGGGATCCGCATAACAATGCGCAGCGTCTCGACACGCTCTTGGGAAAAATTCTTCGTATCGACGTTGATGGCGGAACTCCCTACGCGATCCCAGCAGATAATCCGTTCGTTAATGACCAGAATGCTCGCGGAGAGATTTTCGCCTACGGTTTCCGCAATCCGTGGCGATTTAGTTTTGATCGACAGACAGGAGACCTCTGGACGGGGGATGTCGGGCAGAGAGGCGTTGAGGAGATTGACATCATTAAATCTGGAGGCAACTATGGATGGCGAATCATGGAAGGGTCTTCATGTTTTTTGGTTATGTCATGTAATACTTTTGGGCTTACGTACCCCGTCTGGGAATATCCGCGAACTGAGGGAATTTCTGTCATTGGCGGATATGTCTACACAGGCATTAGCCTGTCGCAAATTCGCGGCCAATACATATATGGCGATTTTTACAGTGGAAAGATATGGGCTTTAACCCCCGGTTCGGAACCCATAAACAACCTGCTGCTCGATACCGAGATTTATATTTCAAGCTTTGCGGAAGACCAAGCCGGAGAACTCTACTTTCTCGATCACATCGGAGGCAAAGTTTTCAAAATCGGAATTTATCCTTAAAGAAGTTAAAGCCCGCAAAGGTGCTGCAACTTTTAGAGAATTCAACGTTTTGACGTGTCTTACCACATGAGGCAAGCGACCCCCCAACTTTGCCCAGCGAACCGACAGTTGTTATAATAAAGGAAACATAAAAAAGGTGTTTTTATGATGCGTTGGTCAATATGTCTGTTGTCAGGGCTATTGCTGCTAGTCCCCCTTGCTTGTAAAAGCATCCATCAAAATTCCGGTGGGCTTATGGCAAGCAATTTAGGTCAACCTGTTACGGAAAGTTGCATTTCCCCAACGCCCGAAGATCCAGAAGCCAAGCGCATGGGCGAAGCCCTTAAGACCTATTACGATTTCTACAAAGGAAATATTATCGGCGGTACGACGGTACCGGACTATCCTCGGGGATCAGCAGTGTCGATTGTTAAGGGCGGAAAGGTTTTCCTTATTTGCTCCTTCGGCTTAGCAGACCGCAAAAAGAATATACCCGTTACGCCTGATACTTTATTTGCTTTCGGCTCTGGATCGAAGGGATTTACTGGTCTCGCAACGGTGAAAATCTATGATCGCCTGAAGAGCCAAGGTCTAGAGCCGCCCGATAAGATGCTGGTCAAAAAGTATCTTCCGGACTTCCAGCTTTTTTATCCGAAATTGACCGATCAATTGACAGTAGCGGACCTATTAACTCATCGAACCGGTATGATTCCCCATAATGCTTTGTATTATCTGACCACTCTGAACAAAGAAGAAATTTTCAACCGTCTCAGGTTTCTGCGAACGATTAAAGATCTTACTCCTGAGCTCAAGCCACTCGATCCTCCGGGAGGCTTTCATAACCGCCATGATTTTCACTATAGCAACATCAACTTCATGATCGTTGGAAAGATCCTCGCGAAGATTACTCTACGCAACAGTTGGGAAGACGTTATCCGCGAAGAGTTTTTAAAGCCGCTTGGCATGAATGATTCTTACTTCTTGGCTGATAGAGCACGGCCGGAAATCGAAGAGAGGGTTGCAAGAGGATACTCCTGGATGCTGAAAGACGGAGCTTTGGGTTCTTATCAAATCGATCGCACGAACCCAGGTCTTATCGAAGTCGGTCCAGCGGCTTCCATCATGACAACGCCTGCGGACGTCACTCGCTGGCTTCTGTTCTTGGCATCTAAAGGAGTAATCGACGGGAAGCGCCTCATTAGCCCAGAGAGCTTCGAACTCGCGCTTCAGGATTATCACCGCTATCGCGACGGCAACAAATTCATCGGCTTTGGTTGGCTGGATTTCCGCCAAAAGTATCCATCGGTTCCAGGACACGAAACCGTGCGCCACATTTATCACTGGGGGATTGTCGAAGGCTACACCATGCAAGTCAATTATGTTTTTGACACAAACCCCGACGACGGCATTAACGACAGCACAGCGATCGCCGTTTTTAGCAACGAAGCCAACGACCGTGATTACATATGGAACATGATGCACAACACGTACCGAGCTCTGTGGTTGCCAGGTCAACCAGCACCTGAGAAATTCTATGATGACCCAGCTGAACGAGTCGTCAATCCTAATACTCCTGTGGATCCGATGGGAGAAAGTTCAAATGTTGACACGGCGAACGACCAACAGTTCTGGAACATGACGATGCTTTGCAAATTTTCCGACGTCAAGGGGCCCAACAAGGCACCTGGCAAAGGTCTTGGTGGCGATTACTACAATCCCGCTTACGGTTTAATTTCAGTGACTCCGTCGGGTAAGGGATATATCGCTAAATTTCACAATCAGAAATGGACCCTCAATGACTGGATGTGGCCAATTACGCCGCCTTATAAGCCGGACGAAGGATCTGTCGCGTTCTCCGTGCCAATCGCGCTTGAGGCAGCCGTTCTTCCGGCGCCCATATGCTTTAGCCACGACGGTTCAGAAGGCGTTCCCACGAAGGTGAAAATTGTTTTCGAACCTCCGTTTCTTCCGATCGTATTTACACGTCCAGAAACATTTGACCAATTCTGGGGACAAAATCCCGCGCTGTTTAACAGCTTTCCTGGTGAATCTTCTCCATCGGGAAGCTCTTTCGGTTTGACGGACGGACCTCTCGCCAAAACTCCGTTTCCGGAAGGCAGCCGAGACGGTGTTGACCTAAGCGCGATTCCAAACGAAGATTCCGAACCGACGGTCGTGATTCCGCCCGAACAGGTCAAGAAGATGGATCCAAAGGTTATTTCTCTCTTGCCTCAAATCGGCGAGCCCACGAAGCAGAACAAACAAAAATGTTTAGCACCTGTTGGATGTGCGCCGGCTGCGGCTCCGTGACAGACGAGGAGTTAAATTAGAGAAGAATTCTTTTAGATAAAAAGAGGCGGCTTGTTCGTAAGAAAAGCCGCCTCAATTATTAGAATGTCTGACTAGAATTTGGTTGCTTTATAAGTTCCTTCTGCTTCTTCGCCTCGGTTGTCAAAGGTATAAGTTCCTGTATGGTCCTCACGCTTGAACTCCTTAAACCAATCAACTAGCTGTCTATTTTCGTCTGGCTCTCCGAAGGTCACCGCGTTGTCGTCGACCTCCGTAACTGCTAGGCCTAGTCCTCCGCCCATGGAAACGTCGCCCCATACGACCGTCGGACCTGATAGACGATACGTGTTCTGGACACCGCCAATGGGCTCCCCGTCACTGTTAAAATACAATACGGCTGACGCGGTAGGTGCGTTATCTGCGGAAGAATCAATGTTTGCCAAGAGATAATGTTCTGCTTCAGGTTCACCGCTATCTACGGTGGACACCACGGTGACGACAGGAGCGCAAACATAGGCGTCTTCGTCTCCAACGCATCCGCCCGTATCGTTATAACTACGAGTGTTTTCCGCTCCACCTGCGACACCTCCATAAACCGCCATAGATGCGTCAAAGAAGATTTGTGCTTTGACTTCCACATCCTCGGCGATGGTTACAGGCGATGAAAGAGGATAGTAACTAGCACAACCGCCCTCTACCTCGATGTCGGTAGCTTCGCCTTCAGTGCCCTCTACTAATCCGGCAGTAGGATCGGTTGCATACGTTGTACCTTGTATGTCCACCGTTCCTTTGACCACAATATGCTGAATTCCATCGCGTTGGTCTTCTTTGCAGAACTCAACCCCTATGTAATCAAAAGTTTTTCCAGCTTCTAATTCCGTGGGCGATGAATTGATCGCATTGACAAAGGCGTCGATATCAGAAAGTTCGACGGCACAGCCTTCGTAGGTATTGTCTTCGCAAAGGTAAATAGAACGGCAGCTCCAGGTGTCACCTCCAGCGCATAAGCTAACTTTAAATATGGGAATGGTGAGCGATTCGGGGGTGAAGCTTTGAACGTAGCTGCCCGTTTCGGCCACCAAGTCATTGCCGTCCTGGGAATGCAGGGAGACCGATACGGTCTCTGACTTCATCAATGAAGCCGAGGCTTTTCCCTTTTTTTCTTCTTCTTTTTTACAGGCCGCTGTGACGACCAACAGAACAAGCACAGCTTTTGCAAAATGATGATAGCGCATTGATCAACCCCTTCCTTGGTTAGATTTCTGAGTGAAAGACGGTACTTAGGCTATAGGCTATCATGGTTTCTCATATAGGTCACTTTTTTGGCTGCCTGCATGAGACAAAGGATTGTTGGATTTATCATTCTAAAACAATTATTGTTTTTATGTCCTCTTTGTTTTTTGCCAAAGCTTGTTCCCACTGGTTCAGTTTTACTTTTCTGGTGATAAGTTTTCCAAGCCAGCCGCGATCGGCGACGTCAAGAACGTGAGCCGCTAGGTCGTAATGTCTCTTATTGGCGTTGACCGTACCGAATATGACGCCGTTTTCCAGAACGACGCTTCGCGCAACGCAGCTGACGTCAACCTCGACTTTGCGATGTCCGGAGGATACTCCTGTTAAACAGGTAACGCTATTCGGCCCTGCAATCAATATCACCTGAAGGACTAGGGAGCTTGATCCTGTGCACTCAAAAACGAGGTCGAAAGTATTTTTGAGCGGCGCCAATGATTCGCAGTCGCTATGGTATGTGGCCCCCAATTCACGCACAAGAGTCGGCTTGGGTCCAGAGGTTACCTTGTCGAGCACGTGGACCTCCAAGTCTCGTTGGCGTCCAATCAGAGCTGCAAGAAGTCCGATGGGTCCGGCTCCTGTTATGAGAACTCTCGCAGGTCTATAATGCGTTCGACTCATTATTCGTTCAGCTTGCTCCCAAGCCTTTGCCACTATGCTTGTGGGCTCAAGAAGGACGCCGAGGACTCCTAGCGTTGGATCGGTGCGCACCGCAAAATTCGGTTCTAGAAGAAATTTCTCAGAACAAAAACCATGGAGTTCCTTAATCCCTCGCTCGCTGTACAGTCCATTGCTGCACATATCCCATTCCATAACGGCACATGACGAACACGGCACCGGATCCGGTCGTCGAACGATACCAACAACAAGATCGCCAGGTTCAAAGCCAGACTGTGGCGGCGCCGAAATCACTCGTCCTAACGATTCATGTCCAATGATGAGATAGTCACAGTTTGGAGGCTTCCAACCATAATGCCCTTCGACGATCTCTCTGTCCGTCCCACAAATACCTACAGCCACCATTTCCACAAGGAGAGAGTTGCTGTCGCTAACTGGTTCTGGCACATCCTTGAGGCATGCTCCTTTGACTCCAGGAAACACCGTCAATGCTTTCAAATCTCTCCTCCGAAAGCGATGGTGCTCAAGAGTGCGTTTGCTTCTTGGCGGGAATCGAGCCGCGTATGTTGAATAACAACGGGCACATCCGACAAAAAGACACTCGCATAATCCATCCCCTTCGGAATTGATTCTGGATCCGCAAGAGAATTGAAACGCAGGTGGAGAGTTCGACGAGCAGGAACAGTGATGTGATATGGGCCCGCAGGCTCGCGATTGGAAAAGTAGATCTGAATTTCAATGTGAGCGTCCGAATTATTGGTATTGAGAATGCACGCTGTTTCATGACTGAGCATCTCAGGGCTGGGGCCAGTGCTGCCGGGTGGAATATATCCCTCAGGTATCGCCCACATTTTTCGTCCGATTGTTGTCATGCTTTTTTCCTCCGTGAATCATTTTGCAGATAGCGTGCCATGATGGAACGATAGTTGCTTCTATGGATACAGTTGAAAGGAGTGCTCATGCATATCAACATCGGTATCATCGGCCTGGGAAAAATGGGCGGCGGCCTCGCTCTTCAAGCCATGGAGAAGGGGATTGGCGTTGTGGGCTATACGCTCGACAAACCAAGTTCAACACTGATCGAGGCAGGACTGCAAAGGGCTGCAGAGATCTCGGCTTTAAAACAACTTCTGCCTCAGAGAAGAGTCGTTTTCATTTATGTACCGGCTGGAAAGGCTGTCGATGCGATTCTAGAAGAACTCTCTAACGTTTTGGAAAAGGGAGACATAGTCCTCGATGGCGGGAACTCATACTGGGGCGATTCGATGCATCGATATCACACACTGAGCCAGCATGGGATACATTTCATTGATCTTGGTACGAGCGGGGGAGTATCAGGGGCACGCCAAGGCGCCTGTTTTATGGCCGGAGGCGACCGAGAACCAGTTGAGTTTGTGCAGAAAATTATCGAGATGTTGGCAGTGCCTGGTGGCTTTGTATACGCTGGCCCGCCGGGAGCCGGGCATTTTACGAAATTAGTTCATAACGGAATTGAATTTGGAATGCTTGAAGCTATTGGTGAAGGGATAGACCTGTTGGAACGTTGGCCCCACGCGGAGATAGCGACTGCGGACGTATTGAAATGTTGGGCGCATGGCTCGGTCATTCGCTCGTGGCTGATAGAACTTATGGAACAAGCCTATCGCGAACATAAGGGAATGGAAGACATTCCTCCCCACGTCGAGGACACCGGAGAAGTCAACTGGCTCGTGTCGGATGCCCTCAAAATGGAAGTCCCAGTGCCGGTTATAAGCCAATCCGTAAACCAGCTTTTTTCTTCAAGAGACAAGCAGAAACGTTGGGCTAGAGCCATCGCAATGATGCGTCACGGCTTCGGCGGCCACCCGTACGGGCCCGATGCGGCGATAGCGGAGGAAAGGCGCTCTGGAAGGGTGATGTAGAAACCTTTCGATTTCCCTGCATACCATTGAATCAATTCAAAAAAATTAAAGCCACCTCTCAAATAATGTTGAGGGTCCATAGTTCTGTTTAGCTTCGAAAGAAGGTACAATAATCCATACTAAATAAGATCGCTAATACTTTAGCAAGAGAGGAGGGCATCGAATGAGGCTTTTAATTCCAAGTCTATTGACCGGCTTGTTGGTCGTTGCGGGTTGTCGCACGTCCGAGGGGAACGGTAGTAGCATGAAGAACGACTGGACTGGTACCGATCCGTCGGAAGATTTTCAACCGAGCAAAGAGTGTAAGCGCGCTGCCGTTGCGGGTGCATTGGACAAGGCTTTGGACAAAATGCAGTTGACTTCCGTCGGAGCATTCCCGCGCTTTGCTGTATCGATCAAGTATGTGCCGAGCAACGAAGAATTTAACGTCGTGACCTATCGTATCCCCGACAAAGGAAGCGTTATCCCTTGGGGTGACGAATGGAACGTCTTATTGAAAGGTTGCAAGGTTCAAAGCGTAACTCGAACTGGCGATGGTTCTTGAAACAGTTTAAGAAACAGTAAACGAAAGGATACATATTATGAAAAGAAATATTGCAATCGCAGTTGGAATTGCCCTGTCGACATCGCAAGCGTTTGGCTTGATCAGTCGTGAGTGTCGAAAGAACGCTATCATAGCGGCAGTAGACAAGAGTATCGAGGACGATACGGAGCAGGCGGTACGAGGTACCATCGGTGTGGAAGATCGATCAGATAATAGCCCAACATCGATGCAAGTAGTAACATTCGGTGTGCCTGCCCAGGCACCAGTGATTCCATGGGGAAATGCGTACTACATTAAGGTGGATCATGTCGCTCCAGGATGTCCGGTAACTGAAATCGAACCAGGCGGTGACGGTTCCTGAACCGACAATAAAAAGGCAATGGAGTTCCATTGCCTTTTCTCTTCTGCATGTAATGCAATCCGGTTTAGTTGTAGACGCCGCCATTCTGGCCACTCACGCGAATCGGTCTCCCGTTTTCAAACTGAATTTCAACAAGCTTCTCGCTCGGCGTAATCTTAAACGGTAGGCGCTGCTTCGTGTCGCCGTCCACAACGATACCGCTCGCTGGATACACGAACTTACCGTCAGCACTCATAGCAACCCAACGCCATCGCGTTTCGGTCCACACCTTCGTAATGTCTTCAAAGAGAGGGACCTGCGTCTTAAAGACGGGGACTTGAGGAGGATCTTGGTATAGCGGCGAAGTGTCGTACACGTAGAGATAACCCCAGGCGTCATCAAGGAACCAAACTTCTTTAGAGCCAGGGCGTACAGCCATGCCATGGCTTGGCGGCTGGCCACCGTGAGGTCGAGGCGCTTCTGCCGCCGGGTACTGAGTGCGCTCGCTCGGCGTCACTTGCGGAACATAAAAGATCTGCTGGCCTTTTTCAATGTCTCCGACACCGAATCCTAGTTTGTCATTTTCAGTCGCAAAAAGAAATTGCTCGCCTTCGTCTACCGAGAACGGGCGAACACCCGATCCGATGTCATTCACAAATCCGGTTATTTCTTTTACTTTTTCGAAAGTATTTTGTTCGACGGCATACACTACAGGATTGCGGTATGCGGAGAGATACATATATTTGCCTTGTTCTCCTACGAAAGTATTATGCGGAAAATGGGCCATATCATAAGTATTGAGGATATCACCTGTATTGGCGTCGATAACCATGTGGTGCTCAGGTTCCATTTTGCAAGGAACAAAAACCGCCGTTCCGTTCCTATTAACGTTAATACGATCGGGGAATGGACATGTGTCGTATTTCTTGACCCAGATCAAGCTGTCTGTGAGGAGATCGTAGGCTGCCACGACACCAAAATTGGAATCAGATAAATAAAGTCTAGCGGTCCCGGGATGAGCGCTGAGTCCTCGATACCTCATAGGTCCGGTACCAGTATTCGCGCTCGCGTCAAAGGAGCGGATTTTGGTGTGATTGTCATTTATGTCAAAAACATCAATCTGTGCGGTACTGTCGTTCGCCACGTACAAAAGCCTTTGCACATCGCCCGTTCCCTTTCCCGTAGAGAGACCGTTCTTTGAATTAGGCTGACAGCTGACCGTTAGAGTCAGAAAAAATGCGAAAGACGTCATTCTGAAAAATGCCACAAAAGCTCCCTTCATCTTTGGTTTATGTCCCGTGCGCCCATTAAAATAGATTTGTTCTATCAATACCGGTTTTATTGCACGGCTGCTAGCAAAAACCGCTATAGGTGGGACAGTCTTCTTGAAAATGGGCTACTGCGTCTGGATTCGATGGGATATCATATCAGGTAAAGAAAAAAGAAATTGCGGAGATGGAAAGAACTATTTCCTCCTGTAAGGAGTTTTAGGAATGTTCGCAGAAAAACTCGCATGGATCAATAAAGCGCAAAAGAAATTCCTCGCCGAGGAAAGTGACCAAGCCGGAGAACTGGGAGAACGGCTAGCTTACGAATGTTTGCAGGGCGTTCTGAAGGATTGCGGTCGCGGCGCGCGCCTTTTTAACTCGGTTCGTGTGCCTAAGCCTAATGGTTCTGGAAAGTACGAAATCGACATCATCCTGGTTAGTCGGGCGGCGGTGCTCGTGATAGAGGTAAAACATTGGGGTGGGGCTCTCGAAAAACATGCCGACGGTTGGACTCAAACCCGAGGGCAGGGTAAGAAAACTTTCCAAGATCCTATTGGGCTCAATCAAGAGAAGACAAATGCCCTCGGACGGTGGCTCGAGCAGCGAGACAATCTTGTTTCGTCTTCGGCTATTCACTCGATGGTTGTGCTCACCAATCCTCAAGTGGAACTAGGGGCTCGTCTCCAAAAGGAAACATCCGTATTGCCTTTGTCGACTCTGGCAGATGTGGCTCGTTTCAAGTGTGCTTTGCCGAAGCGCAAATTTT
The DNA here is from genome assembly GCA_050251195.1 of Oligoflexales bacterium. GTDB lineage: Bacteria > Bdellovibrionota_B > Oligoflexia > Oligoflexales > Oligoflexaceae > JBFWNG01. The sequence goes on along the minus strand of JBFWNG010000016.1, from coordinate 44,228 downwards.
TTCAAAAGAAACGAAAGGAGGTTTTCGATTTTAACGCGGTTATCGCCTCCTTGGAATTGCTTCCGACTTGGGATCGAGTGCGTTTTCATGGTGGAAAACTGTGCTACGGTGATCTCGATCGTATTGTCTTGAGTCATTTGCAACCCTCCACATTGGTACGAAAGTCCGTCCAAAGCGCAAAGGTGGTGATGTCAAGGCGGGTATTTCCGGGCATTTTCTTAAAGCCGAAATTACGCATTAAGGACTGGGCCGGAAAGAAGAAATCTTATCCGCTCGATCCGGATGCAAAAATGATCTTCCAGCTCGCCGGGCAAGCGCAAAAGGAAGAGATTCCCTTTGTTCATGTCGAAGCGCTTGACCTCGGCTGGAAAGATTTTCCATATAAACAATAGGTGTTCGTGCTCCTAAGCCTGGAACGAAGCGTTCTCCGGTCACCTTAGGTGAGAGATCGTCTTCGACTCCTGCTGGCGCTATATAAAAGCAGAACGACCACTGCCCCGACAATGGACATAATCCATCCGGCGGGATCGTACGCATCGGGTGGCGCGCCACGGACGAGCCAAGTGATACCTCCTCCGACCACAGATCCCACGACACCTAAGACAATGGTCAGAAAAAAGCCCATGTCCTTGGTTCCTGGCATGATGAGCCGGGCGACGGCGCCGACGATGAGACCAAACAAAATCCAACTGAGTATAGACATACGCGAATCCTCCCTCTTTGCCTAAGCAAGGACTGTTCCACTTGCAAAATTTGCATGTGGTGTCCTGCAATCATTGCAGTTCCGTGGCCTTTAGACTTGAGATAAACCTCTAGAGCGTTTCTTAATCTAAAACAGAGGATTTTTTATGATTGCCAAATTAAACGTCGTTTTTAGACAACTTGCCCGACTTGAATTTGCATCAGCAAGGAAGACAATGTTCTGCAAATGTAATTGCTGGGAGGGTCTCGGCCGTTCTCAAGTAAAGACGGGAGGATGATATGCTAAAATCCTTTATCGCTTCTTTAGCATTTGTTTCCGTCCAAGCCTTGGCTGCATCGCATGACCATCACGCTCGTCACAATATGGTTGTGTATGGTGTGGATGAGGTTTTCGCTTCGCATATTGTTTACAAACAACCTCACAACTTCCAAGTCATCCTAAGAATTAACTTCTCGGCTCCAGTGCTGGATGCTTATAGAACAGCACGCTCGGAACACCCATCCGACACGTACATTTTCCTGCTTGATCCTAGTGACATTAGCCAGATCGGTAGCGCCACCAGCCTTAAGGGATCTCTATCGAGAAGCAATGAGGAAGGCCAGCAAGTGATTGCGCCGGAGGTTACTTTGGACAGGAATGACTTCCAAGTCATATTCTTCCAAGAGCTTCCGCTATCTCTAAACCAGAATTGACAAACCAGAGGAGCAACGCCGACAAAATATATCCAGAATATCAGATGGATGCATCGACATGTGTAGTGAGTAATCCAGCGCAATTCATTCCTTGAATATGTCCCTTCAGTCGTCTACAAAGAAAAACACATGTCGTTTCAATTTTTCCGGTAAAGAATGATCGAGATTCCTGGGTACATTTTATTAGGTTTAGCTATCGGAGCCATGGGGACTTTGGTGGGCGCCGGCGGCGGATTTATCCTGATGCCGATATTGCTTATTCTATTTCCCGATAACACGCCTGACACGCTTACTGCTGTTTCACTGACAGTAGTTTTTCTCAATGCGTTTTCCGGCACCATCGCCTACCTGAAGATGGGCCGGGTCAACATAAGAGCGGGATTGTGGTTTGCAGCAGCAGCTGTTCCCGGTGCGATTTTTGGCGTTTGGGTTAATGCATTTTTGACTAGGGGGTATTTCGATCTTATCCTAGGTTCAAGTCTCGTTGCGGGTGCCGCGTATCTCCTGACGCGGTCGTTTCAGGCAGCTCCGGGAACACATCCATCATCCCACAATATTGTTAGGCACGATTACAATCGCGCTGCTGGAGGAACCATCAGCGCTGTTGTAGGATTCGTCTCGAGCCTCTTAGGAATTGGCGGAGGCATAGTCCATGTCCCGGCTTTGATCTATGTTTTGGGCTTTCCGGCTCACATGGCGACGGCCACCTCACATTTTGTTCTGGCAATTACCGCTTTCACGGCGACCGTGATTAACGTTTGGCACGGAAACCTGAACGGATTTTGGTTCATCGCTCTTTATCTTGGCATAGGCGTCGTTTTTGGAGCTCAGCTTGGGGCAAGGCTTTCTCAAAGGGTTCACGGCGTTTGGATTATCCGCTCTTTGGCAGCGGCATTGTTGTTGGTAGGTGCGCGAGTAATCCTAAAGGCAATCTAGGGATGGCTTCAAAACGCGTACGGCAAAATCTCTGGTTCATCAGGGCATGTTATTGCCTTTGCGGGTCCCTGACCATATTTTATGCTGCAAGCAAGATTGTATTCAATCCTCTCCCATTTGTAAGTAGCGTGGGGGAAGGTGAACACGGCCCAATCATACATGTTGTGATGTGAGAACTGTGCTTTCACCTGAGCGGCGATCCCGTCATTCTCGATGATCTGCGGTTGCCGTTGTTCCTCGGTGAGTTGCGGTTCTTTGTCCCTTACCTTAACGCGGGCATAGCGGAATCCCGTGGTTTGGTCACCGTCATCAAAAGAACATACGATGGTGGATATTTCAGCAGTGCCAAAAGAGTAGGTTAAGTTCTTTTGAGTTTCCCCTGGCTTGCAGGCTAAGTTACCCATGACAGCGCCGTTTACCAAGGTGCCGGTGATGAGCTTGAGGCTCGTGATGCCATGGGGAACCGTTCTGGTCCCTGTTACAAAACTACCTCCAGCGCCCGACCATCCTCGTATGTCAATGCCGTTGGTTGATTCGCCGTCGGGCGCAAAGACGGTGATCGCCGCTTCAATGTGTAACTTTTCCCATTTCCCCTCCGTGACGCCCTCGGCAAAGCCTGTGAAGGTAGACGCATTGCGAAAAATCGTTTGGCCTTGCTTATCGTGAAATATAATTCGATGTGGTTTGAAATCAAAACCGTTATTCGTTTCCGTGTAACAAACGTCGATCTGTATTTGATAATCTGCGGACGGCGATACCAGACGGCTTGCATCAAGCCCATCATAGACAACGGCCGGGTCAGGTTGATATTCCAAAGCCGCAAATGCGAACGACGCACCTTCCCCTTCAGAACAGATAAACCCCTGTGCTGCACTATCATCATCGAATAACGCGGCTTTCGAGCGTTCTTTGCAGCCAAATGAGCTGAGAAGGACCAGAAATGGAAATAAATGGTGTCGCATGCTTCCATATTGTAACATGAGGCGAGCAAGTAGAGGGAACTTTTATGAGATTCAAGATTATGGTTTTCATCACTGCAATGGGGATCGCCTCGGTTATGACCAATTGCAGTACTAAAGAGGACAAAAAAGAAGAGTCGCAAGAAACGACTGCAGGATTATCAAGCACATTCAAAAGCCGATGTTCCACCTGCCACGGAACAACTGGCAATACAGCTCCACCGGGAGCGACTGTTATTTTGAAGGGTACCGACTTATCTTTGGACGAATTTAAAGAAACCGTCCGTTCTGGTAGGGACGGGACAACGATGGTATCTTTTTCGACGTCGACCTATTCGGATGGGAGTCTAGAAGCGGATTATGAGATTCTTACTGAATGAGTTGCATCCGCATGATTTCGGGTATTTGACCAAACCTCTTAATCTACATGCCATTCCAAAATCCGCCATAAGCGACATCCTTATGGCGTAAATAGACCTTACGTCCTTGGCATTCCACTAATTTCTGACCCAATCCAGCGTTGTCAGGGATGATCTTAGGTAGCTCACCGCATGGTGAGAAATAGTAAACATAAATATCAGTTGTTGTTTATTAATAACTATACAAGCCATCTCGAGATGGTTAAAAGGAGCGCGAACAACTCGAGCGCCTTCGAAAGACAAAGGCAAGAAAGGAAAAAGTTTATGATGTATATGAGACGATTAATGATTTTGCTAGCATTTACAGCCGGAGTGCCTAGTTACGCCGACGACCAGTGTCCTGACACTCATAGTCGGGGCGATGCCATCCTGGTCCGGTATTACGCCAGTACCGACTGCCAAAACTCGGTAGAATTCCAAACCCATTATGATCGAGACGATATTGAAGAATATTGTAGCAGTGTAACTTCAGGTCTCAGCTATCGGATTAATTCGATCAAGGTGTACGGCGAATGCGACAATATTCCAGGAACATGGCCCGTCGATGCATGCCTGAGGTATGCGAGATAATTTGATCATGCCTCACGTCAGACGGAAACTTAAAGTTTCACAACCATCTAAGGAAAAAGGAAAACTATATGAAATGTGTTAAGCGATTATTGGTTTTATCGACACTATTATTTGGAGTGGCAGCATATGGGCATGACCAGTGCCCAGACGACGGCGATAACGGCGGTGATGCTCTCCTTGTGCGCTATTACACAATGGGCGACTGCGAGGGTGCCGTAGCATTCCAAACCCATTTTAGCGGCGGAAACATCGCAGAATATTGTGAACGCGTGACCCCGGGCAGCCTTCGGAATCGAATTAAGTCGATTAAGGTCTACGGTCAGTGTGACAATATTCCCGAAGTCTGGGCAGGGGAAGCTTGTCTAAGCTACGCTGGATGATCTATTTTCCGCCCAGCGCGATGCGCTAGGCGGAAACCTTTTCTTGCCTATAAATCGACATAAAGCAAGGTTCTAAATGGTTGTCGCACCCGCCTTTCGTCTATGATAGTGAGCTTCAATTCAGATCTGCGGGCGTCTTGATCCAAAATTGCGGGAAACACTTTTGTACCCACTCTCAGAGTGCCTCTGTAACTCAAGCTCTTTGGTAGAGTAAAAAAGGTGTGACGGATATACTGGCCATTCGAATGAAAATTGCCTGACACCGATATATCCTCTAGAAACGCTGTTATCGATCCAAAAAATCCCTCGAACCACAATTGTCCTATATTCAAGCCCGTTTTACTTTGAACATCTATTTTTATACGCATAATATCGTCTAATTCATCTACCTTTTTCTGCTTTTGGAGACAGATTCTCAAAGGTGTTTCATCAAGGTTCAAGAGGAGTCTCACCCAATCATCGGATTCATCCGTTAGACATAGGACGTCGTTTTCTGCTAAGCGTAATAATCGAAGGTAGTCACGAGCCTGGACCTGCCATAATTTCGCACCCGTTGTCAGGGCCGTATTCGGAATACTTGCGTCCATCACACCGAATTCCAAGTGATCAAATCCATAGAGATGTCCGATCTCGTGCGTAAGGACGGTTTGAAAGGTATGGTCTTTGGACCAAAACTTCTCTTGAGATGCGGGGCCGCTATAAGCCTTTGGTCCTTGATCCGGGGTAAGCCAAATAATTCCTTTCTTCGCCCGACCGATGCTGTCGTCGTAGTCCTTGAGCCATGCAAATCCAATTGTATATCTCGCATGGTGTTTGAGATTGTCTTCGATGTCTTGGTCGATAGTGCCCAAACGAAACTCAAGTTCCGCTTGCTCGCAAGCAACCTCGGCAAACTTGGTGGACAAGGTCTTGCCGCCTAATTTAGAAATCGCCCTGGGTTTTAACGCTTGAATCGTTTGAGACCAGTCGAGTAGGGCGTCCCGTACAATTCGATCTGCGTTGCTATTCGAAAAATCCGAGGAAATCTGGACACAATATCTGACAGGCTCGCTACCGATAAACCACGGATTTTTTTCAGTGGTAATGAATTCGCCGCCCGAACTGGTTATGCCCCCGGCAAGGGCAAACTGTTCGAACAAAACCAATCCGATAAAACCCAAGAAACGCTTTGTCTTTAACATATGACGTCCTACATGCCAAAAAGGTCAAAGTTCATGTGATACACTTGTTTTGCTTTGGTGATGCTAATATCTTTTGTTGCTTCTTTGAGAAACTGTAAAAACTTCTTTTTCACTTTGAGTAAGGTATCCGCATTTGCGGAAAAGGTGGCGGTATAGAAATAATCCGCCTCAGATTGCTTTTCTTGGAGTTGGTTAAGGGCATGAAGTCGAAATTGAGTGGCATGAGCTGCGCGAAAGGGGGAGGATTCGTCGAGATGAACAGAATCCATTTTTAATTGAATTTCTCCGTTCGCTCCTATTCCGATGACTTTCGCCTTCTCCAGAACCTTTAAAACATCGGCGAGCTGATGGTGCGATATGTTCAATTTCTTGACTAAAGGCTGAGGATCTCGTCGGAATTCGTCGATCGTAAGATACATGTGAACTAAAGAACAAAGGCGGTTGCTATAATACTCCGCGAGGAATTCCTTATCGAGTCGGGAACTTTTCGGCGTCATGTGCTTTCTCGAAGTCATCTGAGACTTCCGCAACCCGTCCCTTCGCTGCATGAGAAGGACTTTTCTCCGGTTGCTGCTGCACCGCTCGATTTCCAAAAGCAGTAGCAAGTAATCCGCTTCATCTTGACCCAGTTTGAGTGCATGAGCGATTTCGAAAAGCTGGTCGGCATTAAGATGCGCTCTTCCATTGAGAACGTGAGACAAATAGGATCGCTGAACCTTTATGGAGTCGGCCAGATAGGAAAAGTTAATGGGACTTCCAAGCTGCTTTTCTCTTTCGATCCGATCTTTCAAGTAAACCTGATAACTGTCGTAGTCGAATGTTTCCATGTTGATCTCAAATATACAAAGGTTCAAAAAAATGTTTATTTCTTACTACACCCTAAGTCGGTTTTCAAAGTAAACTAGAGGAATAACATGGAGGAAATATGAAGCGCTGTATCAATATGACGTACTCTGCATTGTTATTGCTAAGTCTTGCGGCCTGCAAGTCCATGAATTCAGGTTCTGAGGCAAAGGGAGGGGCGTGGCGAGACGAATACGTCCGAGCAATGCGGGAAGAGTATTGCCTCGCCAGCGAACCGACTGCAGAAGTTCTACTCTCGAAAACATGGAAATGCACTTGGCGGGAGGCATACGAGAATAACAACACTACCGGAGTAAGTGTTCTTTCCTTTGACCGGATCCCAAGCGATCCTGATACTTTGGAAATGATAGGCGAAAACAGAAACAAAACCGTCCAGTTCACGCGCGACGGCGTTTTTGCGCTGGGCGTGCGCGGTCGCCGCGGAAGAGACGGATTTCCCGTGATGTTCTTTATTCGGCACGATCAGTCAAAGAACCTTCTCTATATCGCCGAACGCGCTGATCTCAACCAAATTCCCCCTGGCCTAAAGGTTACGTCGGTATGCAGCGGTGAGCCACACGGGGTATACGGTTTTCTTAGCTACGAGGTATGCCAATAAGCCCTCGTTCCATCGTCACGGGGTATAATCCCTACTGAACATACGGCGGCGACGCACTTAAGTGTCGAACAAAGAAGCTAGAGTGGTGGCCGTCAAAAGTTGAGCTATCTTTCAGTAAATAAGAATTCCAATCCAAAGCGCTTGAATAATTGGTTGTCAAAGGATCCAGAACTTGAACGCCACAAGTGTCCTTGCAGAGCCAGGCCGTTCCATCGAAATATCTTCCCATCACGGAGAGGATGTCCTCTTGTTTAAACGGGGAGCCTTGGAGCTCGGTCATCATCCGTGCAGCTGGGAAATAAGAGACACCGTCGCCGCCTTTTTTTTCCACAACGCTCGAGTGTGGACTCCCCGTGAGGACAACCAGAGTACGATTCGGGTTTTGTGTCGCCTCCTTCACGAGATAATAGGCCATGCCAGCGTTTCTAAGCGGATTTCCCAGGTTCACTCCTGGTCCGTCAACCGGGTCAAAACAAGCAATTTTTACGTCACCCATGGAACGTAACGAATCTAAAAGTTGAACTAAGGCGAGGCTTCGTCGTCCGTCTTGCTTAGGACTATTGAAAAATGGCGACTTTTTCAAAAGATCCGCACGCCCAGTCTTCATGTATTCTTCGATTCGCGACTGCTCGGTCCACCAAATTCCCAGTCCGACAGTCACTTGATGGTTGTTGCTCCTTAACAGTTTCACCAACCCCGATACCCCGAGCGGAACTTCTTGTATTCCGTGTACCTCGCCCATGAATATGATCTTATGATTTGCAACCACGGGATACGCTTCTTGCGGCCATGCGCCCAAGTTTTCTATTTTGACGGCATTGTCTTGGATAAAAGGCACAGAACTTTGGGCATTCGCCTGAGATGCGATAAAGACACAGGTCAGAATTGTGATGAAGCGCTTTGTCATATGTTCCTCGCTAGAGTCATGAATTACTGGATAAGATGCTCGCACAGAAATTGGCCAACTTCAATCGGTAACGCGAGCTTCCAGGCGAAAGAGGTGTTCTGTGAGCTCGTTGTTCACAGAATAGTTTCGTTCCGGCAGTCTTGAAAGAACCAGTACGGTATCGCATGATGGCTCTAGGAGAGAGTGCGAACAATGGAGTTCGAAAACAACCAGAAACAGGAGAAAAACCATGAAAAGACAGCATCTCAGATTCTTAAATCAAATCACTTTGGCAATTACAATGGTATCTTCAGCGAATTTATGGGCAGCATCCGCAAAGCAATATATTTCGTCGATAATCTCGGGCGGAAACGGGTGCCCTCAAGGCTCAGCCAGTACATCGGTTACGGGTAATCTGCTGACCGTTTTCTCTGACGAAATGTTTGCCGAAGGCGGACCTGGGATTCTCCTCAGCGAAGGTCGCAAGAGGTGTCAGATCGCGATTTCGTTTGTTCCAGGGCAAAAAATTACAGTTGGCGTAAAGATAGTTGAAATGGAGGGCGACGTTACCCTCACACAGGGAGCGAAAGCAACTATTGACTCCCAGATCTATCTTTCAGGATCACCCATTACAGGTAAATCGACGAAGACATTTGTTGGCCCCGTAGATAAAACCTTCAACCTGGCTGCTTCCCAAATAACATGGCTCGAGTGCAAAAAAGCTCCTAGAGTCAATATTGCGGCAACAGCGGCAGTTCGTGCCCTCCCTCAGGGAGAAGGTACGGTAACCATGAATTGGAAATCAGTTTACCAAATCATCGTAAAACCTTGCACATAAGGCATCAGTAACTCGCATGGGGACCAATTGGTCCCTCTCGATTTTTCTAAGCCCTTATCCGAATCCTTTACAGACCTTGTCCGTAACTGTCGATTCGTCATCAGGGGGGCTTACCCCTTAGCCCCCCTTTCATTTCCAGGAGGATTGGTATGTTTGGCATGGCCCTCGCAATAGAGTGGTTATCACGTGAGTCGTGTAAGGGGCATAAGATATGGAAGGATCGTCGATTTCGCTGGATTATCGCGCGATCATACGCAGCGAACTCGCCAAGCGGTTGGAACAGAACCCCCGCTATTCGCTCCGTGCCTTCGCCCGCGATCTGGGGTTGTCGCCCTCGCGGGTTAGCGAAATCATCAATGCTAAGCAGGGCTTGTCTCTCGTTGTCGCTGGAAAAGTTGCCAAGAAACTGGGGTTTGAAGGGGAGCGCCGGGATTTATTTTTTGACTTGGTTGAGAGTCAACACGCGAGAAGTCCCAAGGATCGGCAGGCAGCCATGACCCGGTTAGAAGGACGTACCGAGGTACATAAAGTATACCAGATTGAACAAGATGACTTCCGAATGATCTCGGATTGGTATCACGGAGCCATTCTTGAAATGATGCTCCTTAAAAGTTTCGACGGGAGCGCCAAGTGGCTTCGACGACGTGTAAAAATCCCGCTCATCAAGTTTGAGTTGGCGCTTCAAAGGCTCGAAAGACTGGGATTTATTGCCCAAAAAGACGGTAAGTTCGTCCTCTCTGAGCCGCATTCGACGGTCCTGAGCGATGTTCCGTCTGAGAGCATTCGCAAGTTTCATAAGCAAATCTTAGAGCAGGCGGTGAGCCCTTTAGACAAGCAAAAGATCGATCAACGCGAATACTTATCTGCCTTTCTCGCAATCGATCAATCCCAGTTGCCCGAAGCAAAACAGGAGCTAAAAAATTTCTGGAATAAGTTTTGCAAAAAGACAAGTGAAGCAAAGGAGCTAGATTCCGTTTACTGCATTGCGATTCAATTTTTTAGAATCGACGAAGGAGAAGGCGTATGCCAAGAATCTTAGGGTTAGTGTTACTTTTCATAGCATGGACTGACCAAGCATTTGCCCCCTTCCAAGTCGGCAACGGCGGCGACTATTTGCGAATTGTTATGGAACAGGCCCGAACGCGTGCCAGCACGATTGCGCGAAAAGCAACTCCGTTGGTTTTGAGCCGGATGAACGTAGGGGAGGACGTCAAAGCTTGGATCCTCGCCAACCACGTAGCGCTGGCGAGCGATATCCTCATAAGTCCATACCATTGGCTCGAACAGGCCGATCCCGAACAACAAACATGCGCGCTAACCCATCAACCGTTGCCCGGAGAGATCACGCCGAACGGTGCTGAAATCGCTCTGTCGTTTGAGCTTTGTCGCTCACATATCAAAAACGTTCTCGACGCAACTTCCGTTGTTATACATGAATCGGTTCATCACTTTGGAATTGGCGACGAATCCTTCGCCGACAAAGTGGCGATGACACTCGTTTCCGTATGGGAGCTTGGTTTGTTAAACTGGGTTCCGGTTCCGAGGTCCTCTGGGAGTCCCGCACCTCGCTACTATCATAGCGCGGAATGGGACGGAAAAAATATTTGGATCTATGGTGGAGTTTCAGGAACAGAAGACAACGAAGTCGCTCTCAGCGATCTGTATCGCTACAACCTCGAATCAAATATGTGGCAAAAATGGGAAGTGCCTGGATTGCCGAAAAGGCTTCGCGCGACCATCTTGGCGATTGGAAATGATCGGCTTCTGATTTGGGGCGGATATTCCTTTGTACAAGCAAGCAATGTTGCGTGGCAAAATAGCGGCGTCATCGTTGACCTTGTCTTTAAGACGGCTAAAACCATTCGCTTTATGGCAGACCCAGCTGTACTAACAAATAATTTCGTGGCCGAGTATCAGGTGCAATCTGCTATTTGGACGGGCAAAGAGGTCCTGATTTTTGGCGGATTGGTGAACGGCGCAACGCTTGGATATCGGTTTGACCCGCTTCTCAACAAGTTGTCCAAATTGACCAAGCTTGGCGGCGATGCTCCGGTGGTGAAATCAGGACATAGCGCTGTTTGGACAGGCGAGGAGATGATCGTTTGGGGGGGAATGGCACCGAGCAATGATTATTTAAGATCGGGCGCCGCCTATTCATTGAGCACGGGAGTATGGCGTGATCTACCGACTCAAAACGCACCTAGCGCTTCGACAGAGCAATCGGCCATATGGACTGGAGATAGCATGTTGACCTTTGGTGGTAGAGTCTATGGACCAACATCCGAAGGTGGCAACAAGGATCTTAAGGGAACAATTGGTATATACAATATCGCGTCTGATACGTGGCAAAGTTTTCCTAGCGATCTCGCCATTCATCGTTTAGGGCATAGTGTGGCATGGACCGGTTCGCAGATGTTGGTATGGGGTGGGCACACTCAATATTTGAATACGAATTTCGACAGTGTTTTAGGATTTGATCCTCACGAGAAACGTTGGAACGGATTATCTTCTGGGCAAATAACTGAGAGGCGTGACCATGCCGGTGTGTGGACCGGCAACCATCTGTTTATTTGGGGTGGTCGCGGCAGTCGGAATAGCGAAGCCTATGGAGACGGCGCTATTTTTATGCCTTAATGGGACCGGCTCAGTCGCCCACTGGCTCCTCATCCGCCCAAACATAAAATCCGCACTTGACCTCGACGGCTGTTGCCGTGCCTTCCGGAGTCTCTACATTGGTCTCGTAAAATGTGGATTTGACGTTAAAAGTTCGCCGTGGCGTAGTGTCTTCGATTTTGACAATGTCGGTCTTACCGTCTGGTAAGGTCACTTGCATTTTCTCAACGACTCCTCTGTATCGCACCTTTCCCGGTTCCTCTTCCGTTGTAGAAGTTGCCTTGGCCACCACATTAACTCCAGTCCGTGGATCCGTGTAGTTTAGAGAATAGTGCCTCTCGTTCGTCTCCACCCCTGTTGCTTTAATGTCGGTGGACTTGAATTGAGTATCTTCAGTCGCGCTATGGATAACTTCACCTTCGTCGTCCAAGAATTCCGTCTTGCAATAGAATGGGTAGTCCCAAAGAATACCCTTGTTAACCCCCATTTGTTTGGCTTCACTTCCAGTGTTTGTGGATCTACACGATGCCATAGAAAGCATCACGACAAACGATACAATAAATCGAGCCAGCATGACTAACTCCTGAGAGGTTTTGAAAATTTTCTCATGCTTTATGTCATTTTTGCAAATATAATTGAAGATTAGAGACGAAGTATGATCAGAGGCTTAGGTCGAGGAAACCGGCTCCTCTCTATTTAAAATATGCATTATTTTCCCTGAGATTTTTCCATTCGGCGTTTCAAAATTTATTCGGTGATGTCAGCGGCTTATGCAATGCGTCGGCGTGGCGTTCATTCATAATAGCGGTTGATTGTGGGTTCCCCGTAAGCTATAGCAGTGCCATCAATGGATAAATCACAACGTCAGAAGCATCAGAATGTCCTCACCAGGTAAAACCAACCCCCTCACTTTTGATTCATTGAATCTCGAGCCCAATTTTCTGCAGGTAATAAAAGAACTTGGGTACGAATGGTTGACTCCCGTGCAACAACAAGCCATACCGCCCATGTTCGGTAAAAAAGATCTTCTCTGCGAGGCGCAAACCGGCGGGGGTAAGACCTTAGCTTTCGCCATTCCCATTATCGCAAACCTAAAACTGAAGAAGCGGGAGATCCAGGCCTTGGTGCTATGCCCGACCCGCGAGCTTTGCCAGCAGGTGGCGAGAGAGTTTCGCAAACTCGGACGCGATCACGCCGGCATGCAGGTTCTCGTTTTGGCCGGAGGACAACCGGTTAGGGGACAACTTTTTGCGTTGGAAAAGGGCGCACATATAGCCATTGGGACTCCCGGACGAATTTTGGATTTGCTGAGTCGCGAGGCTCTGCCGTTAGAACGGATCAGTACCGTGGTTCTCGATGAAGCTGACAGGATGCTGGATATGGGCTTTCGCGAAGATGTCGAAGCTATTTTGCGAGCTACTCCGCAGAACCGTCAAACCGCATTTTTCTCTGCGACTTATCCGGAAAGCGTCGGCGAACTGAGCGCCGCACACCAGAAAGCTCCTATAGCGGTGAAAATTGCCGTAGAGGTCACAGAAAAACCACTTATACGTCAGGTGTTTTGTGAAATCGATCAGGAGAAAAAGGAAGCCGCAATTCGGTGGCTGTTGCAGACATACACGCCTGAGTCTGGAATAATCTTCTGCAATACTAAGAAGGCCGTCTCGGAACTAGCGACCGCGTTGAGGCATTCTCGCATCAGCGCTTTGGCTTTGCATGGTGATCTCGAACAGTTCGAACGCGACCGCGTTATGGCCCAGATTCGCAATCAAAGCGTCCGCTTCGTGATTGCAACCGATGTAGCGGCACGGGGGATTGATATTCAAAGTCTAGGAGCGGTAATCAACTACGATCTTCCGTCAAAGCCCGAGAACTACATTCACCGTATCGGTCGCACGGGCCGCGCCGGCAAAGAAGGCCTTGCGATATCCCTATTCGGGCGTTCAGAAACCTTCAAACTGGACCTGATCAAGAACGCGATTGAGGCGGACTACGAAAAAATTCTCCTACCGCCTGCTGATACCTTACGCAAAGACCTCAAAGAAAAAAATGCGGCGCTTTTCCCCGCCATGAAGACTCTCTATATTTCTGCTGGCCGTAAGGACAAATTGCGGCCTGGAGACATTCTCGGCGCTCTGACCCGAGAGCGTGTTGGTATCAAAGGAACCGACGTTGGCCACATTGAGATTCACGATCGTTATGCCTATGTTGCCATCGCAGCAAACTCCGCAAGCACAGCGCTCAGAAATCTAAAAGAAGGTGGGATAAAAGGTCGTAAGTTGAACGTTGAGCTTTTGACCGACGGTTGGGATATCTCGACATATTAAAGGATATCTAGAAACTGCTGTCATTGGTTCCGTTCTGCAATCCCCAGTCCTCACGCCACGCCTGAGTTTATTCTTTTTTGTTATGGTTTCATATTTAATGAATATTGGCCAGACCAGTAGTCACTTGGTACGTAAATATCAAGAAGTGTTGCACATTGTGTTTTCACTCGTGCATTAATACGAAAAAAAATTATAAGGAGACAAGTATGAAAGTAACAGGTGTGTTTTTGCGACTGTGCGCTGGAATTTTTCTATGTAACTCGTCGCTCTCTGCTGCAACATACGTAGAGGGCGATGCTAGAATTTTCAAGTTGCAGGAGACCATAGAGTTGAACGGCCCAATTTTTGAAAAGATATACGACAGTTTAGATGTGGAGCCTATCGAAGTAAGTGGATGCCACCCAACTAGCGAATCAGGAGGATGTGTAGATCCGTTTTTGATCAAAATCGTGCAAAAAGAAGCCTTTGCCTGTATTAAGCCGCTGGATGCCCGCACGCAGTTTGGATGTTTCGGTAGGGCCGACTTTACTACTGACATAAAGTTCGCTCCGGACGGTGCAAGATTAGATCTTAGTCGGATGCTCAGCAAAAAAAGCATCAAAAAAATCCGTGCCGCGCTTATCGCTGCCTATGGTCAAGCGTCTATTAAAACTGAAGATGGAACTGGCGAGCTCATTTGCGAATCAAAAAATAATTGTTTCATGAATGTCACGCTTCCTCGAATAGGCTGCAATGGGATTGAAGCGCCAAAACTTAACATCATCGACAGCAGTTTATTAGTGAAAGGTGTTGATGCAAAGTTATTTTTTGACAATCTTGATCTTCCGATTCAGAACCGCTCTGGAATAGAAGTAAAGGGCTTCAATATCGGAGGAGCTATCTTCGAATGTTCGAAGAGCGGTCAGGTATACTCCTGCTTATTCGATGACAAAGGAAGTTACCTGGACACTTATGCGTCCATTGATTTTTCCTCTGAAATTAAGAAAATGCCAGAGCTTAGGACTGCCTTGGAAGACCTAAACAGCAAAATCGCCAACCGCGGCTTCGATCCCCATAGATTCTACCAAAACAGCAGCAAAAATTTTTCGTTTCAGTGTGATACTTACCTGAACGACTCTCTTGTCTGCAAAATTTCTATGGATGCATACGCTTTCTGCGTCCTATGAGCCGAAAGGAGCATGTGCGCCATTGTGTTGGATCGTTGAATCCATGATGACGAAAGTCATCATGGAAACTTGTGGCTTCGCCACAAAGAATAGGGAAAAATGTCGGGAGCACGGTGGCGATTCATGGCTCTCTGAGCCTTACATGCCCATAGATAAGCGCAAATCGCTGTAGTTGCTGTGCCGATAACAGATATCGTAATGTAGACCGAAATTATTTCCACATACGTAAAACGCCCAAGGGATGGAAGAGCCCCTAAGAGGAATGCCGACCACCACGAAATGCCGGATGCAGAGCCAGTGGCAGCAAAAATAGCGACAGTCTTTGGTTTGAGTACCAATGCCAGCGGTTTTCCGGCGCATTTATTCAGGCTCGGAAGCAAATGTCGATGAAGGATGATGCCTATTCCAACTATGACTGCCACAATGGTCATTTTTGCAAAAAACTTTTGTAAACTTTCGTTCGCTGCAAACTTATACCATGCCAGAAATCCACCGGACACGGTCATCAAACCTAATCCTCCGACAACGCAACGGGACAATTCACCAACCCGACGCAACCTGGGCGGGTGGAGAACGCCTTTTCGAAAGACCCCCCGTAAAATTATAAAGTCGCCAAAAGAAACCGCTGCAAAAGCGACTGCAAATCCAACGAGATGAACAGCTGTCCAAATTTCAATCTGGCTTGGAAAGTAATGCATAGAAGGCCCCTTTAGCTCGAGCTATCGGATATGCCGTGGCACTCGATAACAGTCTTTGGTTGTGAGTTCTCGATCGCATTTTCCGTTGATCCCTGTCCGACAGCAATAGGATGAAGCTCCTGGTATCCAGAGCCTACGAGAATTTCGGGTGCGGCGAAAATATTAAAATGCGATTAATTTATATCAAAAAAATATAGGTGACCGTTTTCGTCATTCCTCCAAGAACCACTTCCTCATTTGATAAGTGTGACAGGAGCATTGTGGTTTGTGAAAACTGGTAGTATCCTATAGGGTTATGCGGCGTCTCATTAATCCCTTTGTTGTCCTTTTTACATTGCTGGTGGCATTGATCTATGCCTATGCAGCTTGGAGCACCACTGCCGCTGGTAGCCTAGGTAGAAGCCTTCTGCTGGTTCCCTTTCTTTTGATTTGGCTTGTGCCGATTCTTTATTGGGTCTTGGAGTTGCGACGCGACACCCGTTTACAAGACACGATACAGCTCGGCAGTTACATGAGCATGGCATGGGTTAACTTTTATGTGCTACTAGCGCTTTTGCGAGACGGACTTTCGCTTTTGGCGACGTCTTTGAACCAAACTCGTTGGCTCCCGGTATTAACTGATCCCGGTAATGAGATTATTCTCGACGGGTCATTTGTGGCGCTTTTTTTCGGAGTTTGGTCGGCATATCGTGGTCCTCAAATCCGTCATGTGAAAATTGCGTTCCCAAATCTGGATTCCGCCCTCGTCGGGCTTCGGATAGTTCAGATAAGTGATCTGCATGCAGGTTTAACCATTGGAAAGAGGTACGTTCAGAAGGTGGTTTATACAGCCAACACTCTTAACGCCGACATTATCGCTTTGACCGGCGATCTTCTGGACGGCGGGGTAGCGAAAATAAAATCCCTCGTCGCTCCTCTTGGGCAGCTTACTCCCTTGCGGCGAAGCTATGTTGTTTTGGGCAACCATGAGTATTATTCAGGTTCAGAGCCTTGGATCGCCGAATTTCGTGCACTTGGACTCAAGACCCTGCTCAACGAAAATGAAATTATCGATCACCATGGCGTCAGTATGTTGATCGGTGGCGTCCTAGATCCAGCCGCAGTAAGGTTCAATCCTCAACAGGAACCCCGTCCCGATTTGGCCGCAAGAATCACTCCGACTATGCCGCGCGACAATGCTCCCCGATTTCGGTTGTTGCTGGCTCACAACCCCAAAATCGCACCGCTTGCCGCAAAAGCAGGGTTCGACCTCCAACTTTCCGGCCATACGCACGCAGGTCAATTTTTCCCTTGGAACCTCGTCGTGAAAATGGTTCACCGCCCTCACGTCGCCGGACTATCTCGACAAGGAGATATGCTGGTGTATGTGAGCTCGGGAACCGGTAGTTGGGGCCCTCCGATTCGCTTTGGCACAAAGACCGAACTTACATTACTGGAATTGGTAAGGGCAACCTGATCGCACCCTTAAACCCCTCGCTGGTTCGTGCCATCAAATTGGGTCAAGCCTATTTGACGAGCTGGCATTTTTCGTCCAACGCTAGGCCTTCGTCACCGGCATATTTTCCGTCCAAAATAGCTTGATACTCGGGAAACATTTTCGAAGGTGAATTTTCGTTACCTGGAAAATGTTCTACGATGCTAAGCTTGTCGAAGTACTTTAATGGGGTGGTTTGTAAGAGCGGAATCGTGCGTGCGCGAATCAGCCGATATACTTTAGCCGCGTCCTTTAAGGTCCCGCCCTCTTGAAAGCATGCGCTGATGAATTTTGTCATTTTCTGCATGAGGTCCTGAGAAAACTCTGGCGAAAACGGATCCATGTTTAAGTATTTAATAAACTCTTTGGCTACGGGGTCTTGAACGTTTGCCAAGGCACTATTTAACTTGTCCGAAACTGCTTTTGGCGTTTTGAGTTGGGACATTGGGGTAGCAGGAATATATTGCCACAAACCACATCTTTTCTTGGAGAAAACGGGGTTTGGGAAGTCTATGGCACGAGCTGCCATTATAACGATTGGGTCGAATATGGGGTCTCCCTCTTGAGATGACGAGAGCATAGACAAACGCATCACCGAGGCATTGGCTGGAGATGGAATGGCCACAATATCGCTACCGGGAACGCCAATAGAAGCAAGATACTTTTTGACATCTCCATTGCTCGGAGCACCCGCAAACTCATTCCCCTGAATTCCGATAGGTGCCGCCAATTGCGGATCAAAGATCAATGATGCGCTTAGGAAGAGGGCGTGGACAGCTGGTTGCGGAGCGTCTTCACCCGCCGGTGATTGGGCGCTGGGTGTAATGCCTTCAATGTGTGTCGCAAGATTGACGTCCACTGTGCAAAAAAGCGGTTTCAGAAGGTCCTTCAGCGTCTCTCCCTCTAGCTCTTTTCTCCCGTTGCGTAACCCGGCCTTATAGGCAATGGAAACCTGCATATCGGACATGCGAACCGTCTGTTCAACCTCCGGTCCTGCAAACAGGGGTTTGGGGTGCACAGCCGCCCTTTCTTCTGCGGTCGGGTCGTCGAACCTATTACCCAGCCAATTTCTCCATGGGAACGCAAGTTCCTTCATGACTAACCCACCCATTGTGTGGCACCTAAGGCAGGGGTTGCCTTTGGTAAAGGAGTTTCCTTGAAAGTTTAATTTACCTTCCTCATATTTGTAAAAATGCAAAGCTCCTGTTTTGGGATCTTCCGTTATCATTTCGTCCGGGTGCGAAAAAAACACCATACCTTTGAGCTGCATGCTTGGTGATATTTGCCCAGGCGAGTTAACGTCTATAGAGGGGCATTTGAATGAGTCAATTGTCCGAAATCCTTGATCTCGAGTTTTTTCCGCAATAATGTTGCGTCCGGCAGGCTCACACTGTGCGGCAAGAAGCATTTTTTCGGCATCGGTGTTGCAGCCTGCAGTCGCTGCTGCCGAGATGGCATCCTCAATTCCTTCTTGAGGCTCAAATTGGCAGATTTTCCCCTCGCCATTCATTGTAATTGACCCCCTGTTTCTGGGCTTACAAGATATTGCGGAGTGCGAAAGAACAAGCAGCGTTAGCACCAACTTATGCTTCATAAAGGGGCTCCAAAAAAAGGCATTTCCGCAATCTTACCATGTTTTCATGTCATTGCATTTTCAAATGCTAAAAAATCGCTTGTATCTCGCTCGCGAGCTGGGGAAGCAAGAACCTTGACGAAGTTCCCATACCACCGTACGATTGAAATAATGCTAATTGTGTTTTTAAAGGAATTGTAAATTATGCGGGAAACAGTTCTGCTTGGTCTTATCTTATGTGCAGGTTGCAAGACTGCCGAGTCCGCAAAAGCTCTGAATCAAAGTGCAGCTACCCAACCAATTATTGGGACTGCAATGTGGACTTTTCCCTTTTTGGCAAGCGATGCGCTCAAATGCGACGAAGGGATGCAGCTATATACAGCAGGCATTAAGCGGATTGGAGCTAGTGCGTTAGCTGAGGTTGGATTCAAGGGAAGTTTTTTTGTCGAACCTCCGGATCTTGCTTTGGATCAAAGTATTCCGGGTGTCGATCAAAGATCGTTAAACTACTTGGCACGGTTTGACTTTTGCTTCGACAATGCTGATACTTTTAAACTACAAAGGATTATTATCCAAAAGAAGAGTGAATACTCCTTTGGTGGTTTGGAGCCGATCTTTAACGTCTTGACAGTTACGCGTCCGGAGGTATCTTCTGCGTTTGCGAAGGCGTTGTTCGAACAAGATTATTCCCAGATAGATGCACGATTTGTCGGCAACTCAGAATGGGTTACGTCATATTTTGTAAAGGGCCACACCGACCAGGCAGGAAAGAGTTTTTTGACCATCAGCTCTTTCGTCGGAACGAATGATCCATATCTGCTCACTCCAACCGGCCCAAACAGTGACAAACCAGCTATCTCTGTAGTCGAGCTAGAAATCTCTAACCCTTTTGCCTCCTTCGAACAGCCAATCGACGACAACAAAGGTTGGCAAGTTGCTACACATGCAGTGCAGCAAGATGGAATAGAATTTAGGTTTTCTTACGAAGTTAAACTGGCACCTGGCGGGTACAGGGACTATCGATATGACCGACAAAGTTCCCTCTTGATTCGAGAAAATAACCCAAAGCTTCGAGTCCCCATAGATCTAATTGTTTCCAAGGAAAGTATTGAAGCGGCGATGAAATTTACAGCATCGCATCATAACCTTACTGACACATTTGTATTTCAAGACAAAGAACGCCAAGCAACATATACATTGAGCCCGGGAATGGCAGATTCTGGAAAACTCACGGTAGAATATGATGCTGCATTAGGAATTCCAAGAGTTGTTCTGAACATTCGCCGAACGTTGGAATAGCTATCGTCATTTTTGCTCGGCGTCGGGGTGCGAAAGAATATGGTTTATGATCCTTGTAACCAACGCTGGAATTTTTCTTTGTAGTTAGAAAAGAAGTGTTTGAGTTTATAATCGATATGCTTAGCGGCAAGATTATCGACTATTCTCAAGGAAATGAATAATGGATAACTGATTTGTCCTTGCTGCAGAAGTTCTTTATGGACGGCCTCTCTGATCGCCCTGACATCTTCAGGCGATCGGTAATCGTTTTCGGGGTCGGCTTTCTTTGCAGAGGCGATCTGTCTGAGAGAATGACGCAATTGAAAATCTTCAATACTGGGGATTCTCCGCATCAAATCGAAATGTTGCTGGTAAATTCCCGGATACGGCATTTCTAACTCAACGACTTTGGATCGGATAAGAGATGGTTTGGTCAGGATGGTTAGCGGCCCCCGAGCCCCGCCGATTCTGTGGCATTGTACGCAGGTTTCACCTATTGGAGGACCGAGTGCTTCAAAGTCCAAAGTGCCTCGCCAGTCGACATTCTTGTATTTTCGCACCTCCTGGTTAAAGGCAAGGTTGGTGTCAGCTTCGGCACGTTCTATTACGGTTCCATGCATAGGATTTACCTCCCTTAAGCCGCTCACATGGCAGCCGTAGCAACGTCCACCATCCATGGCGAAACCTTTGTTATGCCTTTCGAAAAAATAGAGCGGATTGGTCGTAAGTGGCTCGCCGTTTTCTGCATGTGTTCGCACTGCGATAATGTCAACGAGTTTACTAACCTTGTGCACTGGGTGTTTGGGGAAGAATAAAAGATACTGCTGAAACGTTTTATGAGGAATCTGAATGATGACTCTTTCGTGGTGGCCGGAACCATCCTCAAGGGTGGAGGCAAAAGAAATGAAACGCCAGCTTTTTATCGCTCGACATAGGTCTTGACCCGGCTCAGATGCACAGTTTTCTACAGTTTCATGCCAGTTAGGGGGCAAATAGTTGTCTTGAAAAAATACTTTAGGAAGCTCTGCGTAATCCCGATTGGTCGTGTACGAATCAAGAAGATATTCTTCATCTGAAATTGTTAATCCAGCATGACCGGAGGAAAGCGCCACGGACATATAGCGGCTGTGTTTGACTATGTTGTGATAAAGGATGGAAATATCAGCGGGAGCCTCTTTCGAGCAATTGTCCCAAAAATCGATAACCTTCTGATAGCGATCTACGGGTAATAGGTGAGGGCCAGATTTATAAAGGACGTCGTTGCCCAAATCAGGAGTCAATTCCTGGGCGAAATTTTCGAGCTGCTTTTTCCATTCGGGGGATGCCTGCGGGCACGCAGCTGCGCTACCCGCTAGCATTGTAGTGAAAAGACCGATTTGGAGGAGCATGGTATGGGTTTTAAGGCTTTGGAAGACTTGAAAATGCATTCCTCTACTCCCGCGATAGATCCAATACTACTTCGATTTGGTTGAGAGGGCTTTTGCGGTTTTATCAGAGGAAAGTTTCGTCACCTTAGATTCCGCCACAGCGTGCGTTTTTGCCTTTGCTGCAAGAGCGTCAAAGCCAATGAAAGGGTTGTCTCCGCCTTTCGCGAAAGCTGTCGATCCGAGGGTCATCAACAATAATGCGAGTGTAACATTTTTCATAAAATCTCCTTTGTGCAGACTGCAGAAGATTAAATTCTTCCGTGCTCAATTATGCATTTTAGATAAGTTTAAAAAAGGCAACAAAAGTTGTTTATCATTTCTCAAAAGGAAATAATGGGTGTGGGCTGTTTGTGGCGATCAACTTTTGCTTTTGAACTTGAACCATTTTCCTTTCGAATCTAGCCTGGCTTTTTCGCTTTCAAAGCACTGAAATTATAGATTTTTTAACTTGGCGGCGGCGCTAAAAAGTAAACACATATGTTTACGAAAATTTGAAATGCCTCAATCATTCGTTTGACGTAAGTGCGGATATTTCGCTATATCCCACCCATGAAAAGTAAACACATTTCCATTTTAGAATTTTCCGACTACCGAAGTTTCATGACTGCCTATCGCCTCGGTCATAGCGCACGCAAAGTCAGCTATGAAGCTCTTGGGAAAAAAGTTGGGATGAGTAAGATGGGCGTTAAGTATATTTTAGATGGCAAAAGACATATTGCTGACGCCAAGATCGCGGTCTTCTCCAATGCGCTGGGTCTCGATTCTACCGAGAAGAAATATTTCAAATACCTCGTACAATTTACCAAGGCTAAGACTAGTGCCGACAAAGACCGGTATTTCCGTAAGATGCTCGAGGTCCGGAATGCGCCGATCGCTGAGTCGTTACTCGGTGACGACGGTGACCTGCAGTTCTTTTCCGAATGGTACTTACCAGTGATTGCAGAAATGTCCTATCTTGATGGTTTTAAAGAGGATGCCGAATGGATCAGAGATAGACTCAACTTCAAGCTCAGTAAACAAACCATAGAAGAAGCTCTTTCGACCCTCAAGCGTATGCGTCTCCTCAAAGGCCAGGTTCGCGGCGGAGTCAAAATCAAACTTCTCGACGGCATAGGCTCGCATATCTACAATCGATTCCAAAGACAAGTTGTTGCCAAAAGTGTCGAAGCGATCGAATTCCAACCCAAGGAAGATCGCGAAGTATTTAATCTTTGTGTCTCGATTGACAAGGACCGTTACCAAATCGCTAAGGAGATGATCAAGGACTTCAGGCACAAACTGCACGACGTCTTAGCTAACGATGCGCCATGCGATCGCGTCGTCCAAATCAACATGCAACTTTTCACAACAGCTAAAGCAGGATCCCAGCATGAATAAGAAACACGTTCTGCTCCCAGTTATCATATGGTTCTTCACGTTCGCCGCGCTCGGAGGACCAGGATCATCAGGAGGCAATTCATACATTACCAATACAGTTAAAGACTATACGTTTAGCTTTGCCTATCCCACCAGGGTGCAGCCAGGCACGGTCGATATCTATGATTTCACGACCAATGGCTTTGTGATTTCGATCGAAGAGATCGCATACTCCGAATCTGAATGTAAGGCCACCTCAGAGTATAAGACCGTTTGCCCCAGGTATTACGATAACCGGGTTGAGGGCATATTCGTGATGGCAAAGAAGAAAACCTTTAGAGTGATCTTCAAATCCGATGTTCACAATATAGAACAAATCACTAGCAGCTTTAGTCTGTTCGCACTTAGTTTCACGACGGCCAAAAGGCCGCATAGATAAAAACCATTTTTTGAGGGATTATTATGAAGATGACATCAATTTTGTTTTTGCAAGGAGTCTTTCTACTTTCTAGCGGGCCAGCTTGGGGTCAAGAGATACTTCGAAAGTATATGCCCAAAGAAGTGTGCTCCTCGATCTCCGTATCGATCGCAAACGCTGACAACGGCCAAAAAGTGACGGACAATATACCTATTTGTGTCGACGTTACCGAAATACACAAATTGGATCAGCTCACTTGCTATGGCGGCGATTCCAATATTAGTTGCGCAAATAATAATAAGGAAGGCAAGGTGAAGGTAACGACTGAGAAATATGAATTCAATACTTTTGCTTACAGTTCGTTCGAGGCATTTGGAAAGATAATCGACGGAAAAGAAGCGGTGAGTGAAACTACTCTAACGAAAGTACGTACAAATTGGGCCTTTAGAATGAATAGCATCTTGTCGGCTTACTCTCATTCTTTCAGCATTCCTCTTTCCACCATTGTTTTACCTGCAAACATAGAGAATTTTGAGCTGGTAGTCAGATATCAATCGGATAACTGGCCTCGTCCGCGTCACTCTGCAAACGAAGAGAGATCAAACCAACTCGACAACACTATATATGCTATTGGTTATGACAACGCAGGTACGGAGTACGAAGTCGCTATCGGCAACACCGATGCTTACTTAACATTCCAATAGTCATTTAAGGTACCCACACTTCTTATCGAGTGTGGGTACATGGTACTGGCGAAATAACAATCATGGCTAGTCAATATCGATGACGCGAGTGGCTGGAAGTGCGGTAACACCTAGTTTTTGCGCGGTGTCGTCACTGGTGAAACAAAGGCCTTCGACCGAAAATGCTTTAAGAACCTTCTCTGCCCGCTGTTCTTCGTCAAATGCTGCAACAAAAACTGTCTTCTTATCATGGGGTTCGAGAAGGTGAGGTTTGCAGCTTACACACCAGGAAGCAAAAAAGACGAGCTTTACTTTGCCGAGATCCCGCGTTGCAGCCTTGAGCTGCTCGAAGCTAACGCGCGGGCAACTTGCGGCGTAGACTTTGGTATTCAAAACAATCAACAACGTTAAAAAGATATTTTTCCAATCGGCCCGTACCACACGAATTTCCTTTTCTTAAAATGAGTGCATATAGGCGATGCCAAAATTGTTGGATCGGCTCGTATTATAGTTTTTCCCGAAAGCTGCCTGGCGAGATGCGCTGAGACGCCAGCTATTATTACTGTTTGTCATAATGTCCACAGAAGCGAATTCACTATTATTTAGCTGCGTTGAAGAATCTTGCTTGATGCCGTCAACCTTGAGGTGTTCCCGGCTTTCCCGGTTTGCCCCAACAGTGACTTTGCAGCTGTCGGACCAACCGTATCCAAGGGATAGAGTCGTCCTGGAGATTAAACCAGGACGATATTCGATACCGTCAAAGCTTCGCTTTTGCGGCAGCGAGAAGGTTTGTGAAATTCCTGGTTTTATGGGCGTGATGCCAAACCAAATGTCCAATCCTCCCCTGATTTCAGAAAACCCAGTTCCGTACACGTCCAGCAAAGTCTTGAGCTCTTTTGATTCATGAATGGAACGCGATAGGGCATGTTTATAGCCATATAGAATTTGTACTTGAGGTAAATAAGGGTCGTCAAACGATTGGAGGAAGATGCTGTAGCGTCCCGCTAGGGAAGGATCGCCAAAGGACGAGCGCGAAGCATCTCCACGAACATTGCGAACATAAGGTTGGGTGGCGGTAACGAAAGATCGAGTTGAAATCCCGTAGCCAATTGCTGACGTGAGTGTCTGCTTTGCCGTAGGTCCTCCCGCGGTTACTTCAGAACCTGCTGGATCGATATTTCGAAAGTCTCTGGCTTCCGATAGCCCGACAAACACCTTCAGCCTTTCGTTTGGATACAGAATCAGGGGGTCGTCGCCACCACTTCCGCAGGAAGCACAAGCCAAGGACACACTATCGATGTTGAGTACTGTCGCTATTAAGAGGCAATGGACCAGTGACGAGAAACGACCAGACGGCATCAACGAACCTCAACGGGGATCGTCACCGTATCGCTGCTACCGTTTACTTTTGCGGTAAGACGAATTTCCCATGAACCACCCATAATGAAGTAAATGTGATCGACAATAAATACATTGGTGGCAGACTCAGATTGCCTGATTGTCTGATCAGCCGTTGATGTTCCGTGGCCCATTGAAGACATTTGGGGATCGAACACGATATTTGAGACCGTCTCAGGGATTTTACGATCAGGCAGGATAAACGTCAGCCGAGCCGAAACGTAACTTTCAGCTTTCGGCTCAGATACCCATTCTAAGCTCGTGGCAAATTTCTTGTTTTTAGAGAGAATTTCATTTTCTCTGAGGTCAGTATCACTGACTTCAGGTTCGGTCTTCGATGCTTCCGGAGATGTGGGGTCCGGCTTAGGAGCCTTCTTGTTCTTGCTGTCGATGCCACATGCCGAAACTCCTAGCGCAAAAATCAGTGTGACAAAACTAACATTCCTTCTAACCATAGTGATTTTCCTCTTTCGATCCATTTGTGTCGCTAACCATGAAACGCGATAAATAATAAGATTATAAAAATCAAGTCGTTAGGCTTCGTGTGACAATCCTTCTCTTTGGTAGTTGGCTGCCAATAACCGTATTATTCCTTCACGGACGATCCAGCTTTACCGCATCCCAGTCGAAATGTGAATGGCGTATATTGTGTATGCAACGCATGGAATACACGAGGCCCAAAAAATCGGGCAAGGTAGCGGGTCCAGCGTCAACGAACTTGAGAAATCAACTGCCACTGCTCCTGCATGTCGCGTAACTGATCATGCCAATACTTATCCGTACCGAAATGAGGAAAAGCCCGCGGGAAAGCCGGATCCTGCCAACGACTGGCGATCCAAAAACTAAATAAATTGTAGCGCAGTGCCCGCAATGGCTCGATGAGACGTAGCGTTTTACGATCAAAGGGGCGCATCATTTCATAAGCTTTGAGCAATACGTCCAGCTGTTCCATCGCGTCTTCGTCGCGACCTGGAATCATCAACCACAAATCCTGGGCATACGGGCCATTGACGGCATCGTCGAAGTCAATCCAGGAAAAACCGGTGCTACCCCGAACGATATTGCCTAGGTGACAATCGCCGTGGATGCGACGCATTTCAATCTGCTCAAACCAAGGGCGCACAAAATCGCAAATGCGCAAGACCACGTCGCGATACGCATCCTTGATCGTCAAGGGAATGAGATTATGGACCAACAGATATTCCAGGCATTGGACGCCATAGGTGTCAGGCGACAGAGTCAGGCGATTGGTAAAAGACTTGGTAGCGCCGACGTTGTGCATTCGCGCCAATAGGCGCCCAAGGATCTCCAGATCTTCGCGCGCCAGTTCTTGCGGCGCCCGTCCCTGTATTTTGGGAAAAACGGCGTAATATAGGCCCGTCTTCGGATCACAGTGAAGTGTGCGGCCGTCAACGTAGCGCATGGGCGCGACGACGGGAATTTCATCTTCAGCGAGCTGCAAAAGAAACTCATGCTCTTCTAAAATCTGTTGCTCGCTCCATCGGCCGGGCCGATAAAATTTCACGATGCGAAAACGACGGGGATCGACTTGACTCTCGATATCGCTCTCAATTTCCAGTTCGTAAACCCGGTTTTCCATGCTGTTGAAAATAAAACTGCGGCCTGTGGCGCGCAAGCCTGTCGAGGTCTCAAAAGCTTCCAGGATCGCTTCAGGACTTAAATCATAAAAGTACTTGGTTTCTTTGCCTTCCCACACATGCTGAGTCATCACCTGCCGCCTTATTTCTATTTCTACAAACTATATAATATAGTTGCGCTAGAAAATTGCCTCCGAAATCAAACTGAACTGCAAAAATATATTTTACTTTCCATCAAAAGCGACACAGAATAGCAACGCCTTAACCCCTTATGGAGTCAACCATGCTTAAATCTCTATCCTTGGCTGCTTTACTTATCGGGTCGGTCAGTGCCGAAGCAGCGAATCAGAATCAAATGGGACTAAGATGTCATTCCTTCCAGGGAGCAGAGCTTTCGGCATCGGTGTTCTACGCGGTCCACGAAGAACCCGGCCTGTTTAAACCTGCCATGATCGAAATGGTATCCCCATCAACAGGCGTTTCGCAAACCTGCGTCATGGGTCAAAACCGATTGGCAAATGAATCGCCAGCGCTTATTCGAATGGTCCCTGTTCGTGGAAATCCCTGTGGGGCAATTGAAGGACAATTGGTTGCACAAAGTTTTGCTGAAATACAAACAACCCGTGAAACAACTCCTTCCGGCGAAGTAGTATTTAAAGCAAACCTTCATATTTTGATTCCGAGTAGCGGGAATCGTTTTATAGCAAATCTTCAGTGCCAAATATTGCCGTTATAGAGCTATGACCAAAATTCCATTGGGTTTATACCTTTAAGATATATTCGTGATGACTGATTCTAGGTGTGTCCTAATTTTGGTTAGGTTATTACGGAGAATGTCCACAAATTGTGAAGTATGTGCTTCTCGGTCTTTTTTCCAAAGGGCAAATAGCTCTATGCGTGGGGCATTGGAATCAAAATGGACAAAATTCGAGGAAAATCTTCCGATGTTAGCGACGCAGGAAGGAAGAAAGGCAATGCCTAGGTCAGCCTCGACCATCATTAACGCCGATTGCACATCAGCGACCTCGACAAGATTCGCCACCTTGATGCCTGTGTTCTTTATGTAATTAAGAGTAATCGCATGTAAACCTGGTGCCGCTTCTTTTGAGATGAGAATAGCGTCTTTCGGCAAAGATGCTTCGCTCTTTAGAGAAGAGGGTTCTAGTTTTGGAGAAATTGCGAGAATAATGGGTTCTTCGTAAATAAGCAGCGACTCGAACTTTTGTTGATCGGGAATGGACCTGGAAATAGCGATGTCGATTTCGTCGGCTAGCAACCAGCGTAGGTGATCAATCGGGTTCCCCTCCCTTAAACGCAGTCTGTTTTCGGGATACTTCTCGTGGTACGTTTCAACAAGCTTCGGCAAAAAAAAGGAGCTAGGTGTGCTCAAAAAACCTATATAGCAGGTATTCACAACATTCTGACTAACATATTGTGCTTCCTGAATGGACTTTTGCAAATCCCTTTGCAGGACTTGAATCTTGCCTAAAAAGAAAGCGCCCGCTTCAGTCAAAGCAACGTCCTTTGTCGATCTATTGAAGAGAGGAAAGCCTAGTTCCTCTTCGAGATCCATAATCTGCTTGCTTATGGCGGGTTGAGCAACGTGAAGCAAATTCGCGGCTTTGGTAAAGCTTTTGGTTTCAGCTACCACCGTGAAATATCGAAGATGTCTAAGTTCCATTGTCGTCACCACTAAATGCGGGAGCATGATAACTAACACGGCAGTTAAACTCAACTGCTTTGGGCGACGGGTGTTACACTCAATCGCAAAAGATTCCCCCCGGAGGGGATTAGTAAACCTTGCTTATCTCGTCCAGAGTTTTTTTGGATAATTTCGGTACTAGGATGGGTTCTTCTGGGAAGCCGACGGCTACGATGACTATAGGTCGAAATCGGCGCGGCAGGCCGAGGAGGTCGTTAAGAAATCGCATGGGGGAGGGGGTGTGAGTCAAAGTTCCAAGGCCCGATAAGTGTAAGGCGGTAATGAGCATGCCGACCGCAATGCCGACCGACTCGCTAACGTAGTAATGGCTCGTCTTTCGATCGCTTTGACCGTTAGTTCCGTAAAGCTCCGCGAAGACGGCGATGAGATACGGAGCCTTCCCAAGATGAGGCTTATTCGCGTCCGTCCCAAAAGGCTTGAGATCGTTCAGCCATTCGGTAGGCGCTCGATGCGAATAGAACTGTGTTTCTTCCCTTTCCGCGCAGACCCTAATTCTGGTTTTGAGAGCTTGGTTACATACGATTGCGAAGTACCAAGGTTGCTTGTTAGCTCCGCTTGGAGCCGTCCCCGCAACTCTAACCGCGTTTTGGATAATCTCTAGCGGGACTGATTCTGTTGAAAAGTTGCGAATGGATCGTCTTGTCACCATCTTCTCGACGAATGCCCTTGATTCTCTGATCTGTGACTCTTTGTCTAATCGTCTATATCCCGACAAAAGCTCGCGATTACAAGAATCAAGGTCCTCATGATTATTCTCGTTGGTAAACACTATGACGTCCTTTGACACATATCAATAAATCCAAATTTCGATATTCATTCAATTGGACACCCGCGATCCCATTAAAAAGTCGGTTTCAGGCGCATGGCTGTGGCAACCAATGCATCCCGCAAGCTTTCCGTTTTGTTGCAAGGTCCCATCCTGACCTCGCACCTCGTACTCCCAGTCATGATTTTCGGGATCATAGCCAGGTGCCCTCTTAATCATTGTTACAATTTTCTGATATTGGTCATTTTCGTTAAAATAGCCTTGCTTTATGGACACGGTCCCGACAGGTACCGTATACATCTCCTCTTCGATTAAGCTCTCGATGTTTTTCGAATACCAGATCCGCACTCTACCGTGCGCATTTCCGCCATCGTATATCTGACTGGTTTTCGTGAAAAATTCGTCAGACGTTTCATACTCTGGGACGTACATTTCCGGACCTGGTTCTTGGTCGAGATTTTCAGATTGTCTTTGCATCTGAGGTGGCATTTTTTTATCGTTTTTCTTGCCGCAACCAAGTGCAATAAGGGCGATAAAAGGCATTAGTTTTGTGAGTGGATTTATCATACTTTCTCCTTTTGTTGGCTATTCATCATAGATCGTCGATGAACGGTTGTGCCAATACTTTGGAGATATGATCTTATTCCCAAAAGATCTATGCCTACCGCTATTGAAGGCTAAGCGGCTTAAGGGCTTAAGGGCTTAAGGGCTTAAGGGCTTAAGGTTGGGAATGATTTTAGCTTCGGATTGCGGCGGGCTAAGATCACCAATCCAGCGGAAAGAAGTGAAGCATCTTGTGAGGTGAATCTTGAAACGACGGGAGAGTCTATATCTAAAACACCTATAAGGTTGTTTTCAACCTTGAAGGGAATTACCATTTCGGATCGTGAATCAGGGTCACAGGCAATATGACCCTCGAAAGAATGAACGTCATCAACAATCATTATTTCGGTTTTGCTAAAGGCCGCACCGCAGACACCGCGCGTGGGCGCAATTTCGGTACATGCCGGCTTGCCTGAAAAGGGGCCCAATCGAAGAGTTTTTCCATCGAAGAGATAGAAGCCTGCCCAATTTAGGTCGGGCAATCTGTGATAGATTAGGGCGCTGAAATTCGCTAAATCCGTCAGCCAATACCCTGTCATGAGGCCTTCAATTTCGGAAATTAACTCGTCCATTGCATCGTCGCTCCTCTCCATTTAATAAACTACCTCTGCATTATTGGAAGAAAAGTAGCAATGATAATTAAATATGGCGTTTTGCATGTCAGGCCAATCAGGTGCTTTTCTCGATTGGTCAAGACAGCGAGCGGTCTGAGATACAGACGAGTAAATTCTATATTAATTTAATGGAAGAAAGAGAGCAGAAATGGAAATGATCATTTCTCCCAACGAAATGATCTGTATTGCCTGGCGGAAAAACTTGCTTGATTTTCTGGGCGTATCACGCAACAATTGAGGTCTGGGTTTTTCTATTACAATCAGGGTTAGATATGGGTTCGGAGCGAACAAATAGCTCCGAAGTTGAGAGTGGTAGGGTCGTCACTTAAGCGGGCGGCGTTATGTTTCACTTGAACTTTCCACAGAATACTAACCTAGGACTAGGCGTCGAAGTCGAGATCCAGCTGATTGATCCGCTTACGGGAGATCTCAAGCCTGTAGCCCCTAATATCCTCGAAACCTTGAAAGCAGAGACCGACGCAAAGCATATAAAATCCGAATTATTTCAGAGTATGCTTGAACTCGATACACCCATTTGCAAAAATGCCTTTGAAGTTGGTGAGTCTCTGCGCAAATCACTAGCCACGGCGCGGCGCGCTGCAGGAGTGCATAACGCACTCCTTATGATGTCTGGGACCCATCCGTTTGCCAATTACGCAGAAAGATTATTAACGCCCTCCAGTCGCTACCATTCACTTCTTGATAGAAACCAATGGATTGCTCGAAGGCTCCAAATATTTGGACTTCATGTCCACATAGGCATGAGGAATGGCGATCACGCTATAGCAATGAACAATGCTCTCTGCCACTATTTGCCTGTAGTTTTGGCGCTCTCTGCAAGCTCTCCCTTTTGGCATGGTGAAGAGACGGGGCTTGCGTCTTGCCGGATTACCTTTTTTGAGGCTATTCCAACGGGTGGTCATCCTTACCTTCTCAAAAACTGGGAGGAGTTTGAAATGCTCGTTGGGCGTCTTGTCGCTTCCAAATCGATCCATTCGATAAAAGATTTGTGGTGGGATATAAGGCCCAACATTGATTATGGAACGCTCGAGGTGCGTATCGCTGACTGCCCTCCCACAATAGCTGAAGTAGAAGCCATCGTAGCTTTCATCCATGCACTGGCGCTATTCATTGACGGGGAGTTAGCAGCTGGCCGTAAATTTTTGCCGCCTCCTGAATGGATACTTCGAGAGAATAAGTGGAGGGCTTCGAGACATGGTGTTCAGTGCGACCTGATCGTGGATAACGATGGAACATCAATACCTTTTTTGCAGGTCTTAGGAATGATGCGTGACTCATCTGAAAAGGTCCTCCGCATCTTAGGATATGAGGGATTTTGGAGCTTTTTGGAAGCCATTGCTCTCAAGGGCCCCAGTTATGTAAGGCAAAGGAGTCAAAGTTCGAATGGCTTTGACGCAATTGTTCGCCATTTGGTAAGGGAAAATGACGCGGACCAGCCGGAATGGGAATAAGGTGACGGGGCGATCGTGATGGTAGAAATGAGATATGTTGCCACTACTCTCTTTGTTTGCGCAATCGTACATACCTTCTGCACCAAGAGGCTGCTGAATCTAGCGAGTCGCTATCCTTCTGGTTCCATGCAAGAGAATCTCTTTCACTTTCTTGGTGAGGTCGAGGTTGTCTTTGGCCTATGGGCCGCCCTCTTTATTGGGATATGGTCGATCCAATCGGGAACTGACTCCGCAGCTCACTATCTTTCCGAAATAGACTACACGGAAGCGGCCTTTGTATTCGTTATCATGTGCATGGCTGCCACGAGGCCGGTTCTCCACTTTGCAGAACGATTGATTGATATACTGGCGTCGGCCCTGCCTTTCGGACGGGGAGTCGCACTCTACTGTACCTGTCTTATCTTTGGCCCACTGCTTGGTTCTTTGATCACGGAACCGGCGGCAATGACAGTGACGGCGATTCTTCTGCGAGACCGGTTCTTCACAGGAACATCTTCACTCAAATTTCGATACGCTACCCTTGGTCTTCTTTTTGTGAACGTTTCGATTGGCGGAACTCTTACTCACTTCGCGGCACCACCCGTGCTAATGGTCGCGGAAGCATGGAACTGGGATACGCCGTTTATGATCACAACGTTCGGTTGGCGAGCCGCCATTGCGGTCTCGACGGGTACTATTTTGACAGCCCTCGTTTTCAGAAAGGAACTCGTTGTCAACATTTCCGTCTATGAACGAGCCGAACATGTTTCCATGCCTGCGTGGGTCATAGCTGTTCATCTTGCTTTTCTCTTGCTCACGATTTCGAACGTGCACTATATGTCCTTCTTCATTCCCTTATTTTTGTTGTTTCTCGGTTGGTGCTCGGTCGCGAAAGAATACCAAGAAGAACTTCGTATAAGAGAGAGTCTTCTGGTTGGCTTCTTCTTGGGTGGGCTCGTGACCCTTGGCAAAATGCAGGATTGGTGGCTTCAGCCGCTTCTTTCAAGTTTGTCAGAAACTCCAATGTTCTGGGGAGCATTATCACTCACGGCCGTTACGGACAATGCGGCTCTCACCTATCTGGGTAGCCTGGTCCCCAACTTGTCAATGGCAGCCAAGTATGCGCTCGTCTCCGGGGCGGTTGCTGGCGGGGGGCTTACGGTTATAGCTAATGCTCCGAACCCAGCC
The DNA here is from genome assembly GCA_050251195.1 of Oligoflexales bacterium. Classification (GTDB taxonomy): domain Bacteria; phylum Bdellovibrionota_B; class Oligoflexia; order Oligoflexales; family Oligoflexaceae; genus JBFWNG01. Next base: position 10,848 of record JBFWNG010000016.1, on the reverse strand, counting down.
GGCTACGGGCTGCTCCGGGATTCGTTTGGGACCGAAGGGATCAGTCCCCTGGGACTATTCCTTGGGGCTTTGCCCTATACGTTGATTGCAGCTGCCGCATTCGCATTTTGACGGCTCTTGATCGGGCCGGCGCGCATTCAACAGCGTATCAACTATGGGGCTGACACTGATTACTGGCTACAATTGAATAGGTAATGGAAGCAAGCAACTCTTCCTTCCACGATCTCGCTCTTGGCGTATGTAATCTTGTACATAATGTCAAGATGCTCATCTTCCCAAGTCCTTTGGGGGGCACCATCAACGATACGTCCACAACCAGCCATCGCTGCTGCGGTTGCCGCATAGGTAGCATGCGGCAAAGTCACCACAAACGAGTCGCAGGCGTTATGGTGACTCCAGGAGTATTTCATGACTGCCCCAGGCTGATCTCCTTGAGTCACTTTTTTGATTTGATCACCCTCAAGGGTATAGGTTTGATGATTTTCCGATCCCAGATGCGTCGATTCATCGGTGATCTGAATTTTCTTAATATCGTAGCCCGTAGTTTCGCCACCTCCACCATACGTGCAGGTCTGGAACTTCAGTCTCGTCTTGTCGAACTTAAATGTCCTGTCATACGGCACCTGCCCGTCTTGACACAGCCCTTTCGTAAACGGATTTCCTTGACGGAACGTACCTCCAATAAGTCTGGTGGAGAGAGGTTTGCGCATACCGTTTTCTATCACGGCGTTCACCGCAGTGGCGAAACTTAGATCGTCATTATCTCTCCACCCCTTGATCCAGATACCCTGATCCTCTCGGTAAGAAACATAAAGATCAAGTCCGTCAACCTCACCGAAAATCGCTTGTTCGAGATTCACGGCTTTTACTTTGGAAGAGGGTATAAAATAAGTGTTACCCTCTCTTCTAACCTCCGTGGCGGTATTATCTATTCGAATATCTTCGGTTTGGCTAGACGAGTCCCATCTATAGAGCATGCGCTTAAATTCGACAGCACCGTTGGCGTCATCAATACATAGGTCAATCCTTACGCCCGGCCCGTTAGGTACTTGGTCGACGAGTGAATATGTGACCTGGTCTCCGAAATTTACGGCCGAGGGATTGGGCTGCGGAAACGTCGCGTCGAGGGTAAAAGACGTCACGTCCGCTCCGTTGTCGCACACCAGAGGTGCCAATTCGCCGGACGTTTGATCATCTTTGGTTTTCGAGCCCATTTTGTGCATACATGCGGTTAAAAAGGTAATACTGAAGCAAATCAAATAACACGCTTTCATAACGAACTCCAATTCCGATGGGTTTTAACCAAGATCTAGACCGTTCGGCATACACGACGGTCATGAAATTGGTGTCGTTCTTCTTTGAGTATTGATAGATTCTATTGCTGTACCTTAAACCACCCATTCAAGGCAGATGGAATAAAGATATATATGCGCCTTAGTCTTATTGTACTCGGATTCCCGGTTTCTGGCATAATAGAAATGGAAATAACCGTTGCCTTCACCCAATGAGGACGCATGAAAATCCCTTATGTTCTTTTGTTTACCGCGACGCTCAGCCTTGTTCAGTGCAAGGCAAGGATTTCCTCAATAAAGGCGGTTGGCGGCTGTTCTATCAATCCAGAGCCCACTGTGGAAGACAGTCTCTCGAAAGCTGTTAAGTCACATTGCAACCCTGACTTTGACGCTATGATGGTGTCGGCGGGTTGTCAGGCTTTAGGACGTGCGCTCGTGGGCGAAGGCGGGCATATGATTAAGGTGACACCTAGAAAGATAGACGTGTACGAGTGTCAAGAGGGCTTAAAGGTGTGGTTGGCAAGCCCAGACGAGATCATAACCACGGTCGCAGAAGAAAATGGACCTAGCACCCATCAGTTTTATAAGGGAAGGGATGGACAGTTCAAGTTTATGGGGGATTCGTTTTCCCAACATGAGTGTAAAAAATGCCATGTGATGGGTGAGCTCAATATCAAAGAAATGCCCGATCCCTGGGAGAACTGGGCAGCGGAGATAGGCAACGGCAAGCATCTTATCGAGCAAGAGGAGTTCCTCGAGGGAAAGGCGATGTTTAACGCCGCCACGGTGGAGACGGAGGCCTTTTTTTCACACCAAGACGTAGCTCGGGCTTTCGCCGAAAGAGTCAAGGTCGGACGCGAGCCCTTTGCCAACGCTTCGATCAAACAAGTGCTGAAATCACTATTTTGCGACACCAAGGTTCAATTGGGAAGTTTTGTCAACGACGGCAACGCACAGCTCGAACCGGGTCTGATACTGCATACGAAACTTCAGCGCCATTTTTCGGGAACCTTTCCTGTCTCAATGGCCGGATGGCTGGAAGTCTTTAAGAAAAGAGGAATCAGTGTGCCTTTTGCGGAAAAGACATCGGATCCCGATAAAATGCGCATCGGATTCTTTCCGGGCACATCACCCCGACGTTCGAATTTGGACGACGAGATCGCCAACAAGCTCCTTGACGCTGGCATGATCGACAACAAGTTGGTGATTGCCGCCTATATGGTTGATTACCCTAACGCTGTTTTCTCCAAGAGACGATGCGCCGTGTGGAACTTTTTGCCTGAAGATCGATTTCGTGACGTCGCGTCGCCTGCGCAATTGCGAGATCGACTCACCGCTACGTTGAAAAGCAGGTCGGAGCCGGAAGCTAAAGAGTTCTTGAAAAATCTTACCGAGGTTGCGAATGTCAATTTCAATGACCAGGAGGAAAAAGACGAGTACTTGCTGAAGACAACCTTTCCCTTTACAGAGCAATGCCGGAACAACCCTCGCAGTGTCATTAACAACCTTGACGACCTATATTTGCTGATGCGGGCTAAAACAGTTAAGGCCGCTTCTTTTCCGATTCTGGAAAAGTTCACATTGACGATGTTCCCTGAACACGAAAAATTCCAGAGTCCGGAACTCAAGGCTGAAGCGGAGAATTTTAGACTCGATGAAAACTGTGAATTGGATCGGGGAGGCATTACTCCTTCTCCATAGGCGATTCTGCAATAAGTAAATGAATTATTCGATCACTACAGTCTCATCCGCAGCACAACCACCTTCAACCCGCTGATTTAGAATCAGCCATTCGAGTAATTACGTATCGGTTGAAAAACACTTGCTCGACTAATGTCTTGCTCGAAGGCAGATAAAGAGAACTTTTTAATAATTTTCCAGCGTTAAGCTTTCCGAATCTAGCATTGATTTTATTTCCTCGAGCGTTCCCCAGAGGGCACTCACATGTAAGGTAGGGTAAACAGTGCCATGGTTTCCCAACACAACGATGTTTTTGCCATCCTGTGTCGGCCAAATTTACTTGCGCCGCCGTAGCTACCTTTGACGACCTGTCCTCGCCCTTACTTCTTGCGGCCCAGAGATCATATTCAAAAGTCTGCTCTCGCCTGTTTTTTTTGCCTAAAGGTTTATTCTATAAAACCGATATTTACTGATAAACGCAGTTTTTTAGTAAAAATAGGAGGATAGAATGAAGCGCTACGCCCAACTCGCTGTATTAACCGTCCTGTTTATAGGCGCTTGCAAGAATGACAACGATTCTGGATCAAGCGAAACAATGTCAAGTTCAGATTCTTCCGGTCCCGATACAGCTGGGGATCAACCACCGGAAAGGTTAACTGAGAAAGAATTTATATTTCACAATACTGGGATGAAGCCAGCAATGGTGCAATACAAGGTCAGGAGAAAAGGGGCGAGTCAATTGGGTCAGGAGCAAACTTTGATGGTCTCTGCTAAACACAGGGAAGCCGTTCCCGGGGCTTGCGAAGAAATTAGCTTTACCGTAAGGGTAAAAGAAAACGGCAGATATATACCAAAGATCTCGAAAACCCAAAAAATTATCCCTTATTCTGCAGCTAAAATCGCTGAATCGGTATTTTCATTCGGCTACTAATCAGCTTTGAAAGATGGATATCCTCTCTAAAGTTTTTCCTTTGGTCACTAGCCAATCGTTAAGGGTTTACTTATGCAAAGCAAGCTTTCGACTATCCTCTTGATCCTGTTGTTACTCGTCACAAACTGCAAGCAACGGCACAAGACTGGTTCATCCGATATTCTATCAAGCGAAGCCACTGGAGAATGTTTTCCCGGGTCACCACCTGCGGCAGAAAAATGCGGCGTGTGGTTTCCATACGATTACAATGCCCCGCAGGAAATGTATGACCTATTTAAGGCGCAGCAGTGGAATGAAATTTATGTGGAACCTAGGTTAATCGACGCGGGTATGGCGCTTGGCCTGACGCGAGAAGAAATTCTTTCTATCAGCGCGTATACCCAGGTGGAGTTTACCGCAATGAATGCTGAGCTCCGCACGAAAAATATTTCTGACAAATATCAGCCGCTCATTTATCTGTCCGGTTCGGGTTTGCGTAAGCTTCCTAAGTTTGTTGGAACAGTATTTCGAGGGACCAACCTTAGACCTGAGATTCTCGAAAAATATCAAACGGCCTTCAAAAATAAAACGCCGCTACAAGAGCTGGGTTTCATGTCGACGACCAGCAGTGAAGAAGTCCTTAGCCAGGGCTTTGGTGCCAAAAATGGCAGATTCATTGTCGAATCGTCGCACGGAGCAGCAGTCGACATGTTAAGTACCTTTCCCGAGGAGAAGGAGGTCTTGTTTCCTCCTGGTACGTGGTTCCAAATCGTCGATATCAAGCAGGAACAGCTGACAGAGGGAACTCGTATCACAATTAAGATGAAAGAACTGAGCATTCAATAGGCATCGCGATTTGGCCGAACCATACAGAAATGAGGAGCCAAATACGATCGCTGCTTCATTGGAGAGCATAAACGAAACTGCTAGCAGCTGCTTTCATCGTTTCGGCTTTCACCGCTGCTTGTAAACAACGACATACGAGCGACTCGCAAACGAAAGAAATACAAAATGTAGTAGACGATATCGTCAAAGGTTCCATCAGTAAGGCCTCTGTGCTATTCTACTGACAATGCTCCAAATTTCAAATTTATCGAAAGGATAGTCGAATGCTTTATCGAATAATGTTCTGCGCATTCATGGTTGCCACAGTTTCCTGTAAACAGCGTGAGAATAGCTCTGCGTCGGACGCTTTTGCTGCTGCACCCGGTACCGGCTATTCTATGTCCTGTGTAGCAGGAGATTTTCCCGAGGGACAGCAGTTCTACCTTAGGGAGAACGCCGAGAAGTTTGACGTTACGATGGCTGGTCAGATTCGAGACGAATTCGTTCCCTTGGATTTTTTGCAACAATTTTACACCGACGCAAGAAGTCATATGGACGAGACCAATAAGATCGAATTCAGTATGCCAAAAAACCAATGTAAATTTTCTCAGGAAGATCCATCGCTATTCTTTTGTTCTTCGGGGGTCGATTTCCCTATCAGCTTAAATGGGATTAAATTTGATAACGAAATGGTGCATGTTTCAGGAGAAAAAATTTCCGAAACAAATTACAAGGGCGTACGAGATTACATGAAGATTCATTTTTTCTTCAACCTTTCTCGCAACGGAAACACCGCGGTGAGATATTGGCCGCAATTTACTGCTCTCTTCGAAGTGGATTCTCCTAATTCCTTGAAACTCCCTGAGGACGCAAGTGGAAGTCACAGATGTGAAGTAGTGAAGTAAGGGCTTCGACAAATGTAATGGTTATATTTTCGTTCGAACCGTGTCGTAAGGCGCGACGGTCGAACACCAAAGTTCATTTCACAAGCTATGGTTTGTTGATACAATTAAACAAGGGGTGGGCTTTCGGCCCACTATGTTGTTGGGGGTAAGTATGAAATTGAAACGCATCCTTTTGATAGTCGCATTCACTGCGCTAACGATTCCGTTCGCATGTAAATCCAGGAGAAGCAACCTGGCCAATGCGCAAAGCAGCGGCGATGATCTTAAGAGAAAAATAACAGACTGCGGGAACAGCGCTCAATGCGTTGGCTTCGTGTTAGCTGATGCAATTATTGCATTGGGAGGTGGAGGAGGAGGAGACACTCTCGAGAAGGTTTCAATTGAATATTTTGAAACATCCTCTTGTCAAGAAGGAGTTCTAAGAACCCAGGGGCATGATGGTAAGAACCTTGAAACGTATTGTACCGCTAAGGGCAATCCTACAACGAGGTCAATAAAATTAGGAGGCAAATGTATCAAAGCTTCGAGTTCGAGCGGGTGCACTAGCTATGCAGCAGAGAAGGATTTCGGTCAAGATCTAATCGAGGCTTATCAAGAATCAGATTGCACAGATATTGTGATGATACTTGGCGATCGCCGGGATCTACCCCTGAGCGAGTATTGCGCCCTAAAAGCAGGTGATGGCGGTAACATTCATAGTTATAAAGTTGGCGCTGGTGAGTGCCAGCATGTCGCTGGTCCAAGCAAAAAATCCTTCTGCGAACAATACTCGTATTAGTTCTCTCGTGTAAATGCTCAGTTATCGTTCGAAGCATGTCCTAAACTGCAACGATCGAACACCTACCATTGTTCTATAAAATCGGGATTGTTGTTACCATGAGCTATGGTAGGGGAGGAATACCGATGTCTGTTCAAAAATCGCTAATTTGGTTGACCATTGTAACTTTGAGCGTTGCCTGTCGTAGCCGCAATGAAAGCCGTGCAAAAGGGCACTTCGAGGAGTTCGATGCATCCTCGTTGGAGCAGTTTATCGGCAAGCAGGCTGTTATTCCAGAATATGTTCCCGATCAGTCGATTCTCATTTCTTACTTGCTACTGATTGTTGACGCAGAAGGCCCACAAATCGTCAAGGAAGCTTTCAAAGCTGGCGTCAAACAGCTTTACATCGTGGCTCCAGACAACGACGACCATCCTGACTGGATAAAGGCTCAGGCTAAGCTTACAGAGATACTCTCAACCGAAGATCAGGAGAAAGTTCGGCTCATCCGCCAACCCATTCCGGGAACATGGGATGAGTGGCAAGATCCGAGTAGGGAGCAAGGTCCGGGAGACGCTGAGCGCTTTGCCACGCCCTGGGCTCGAGACTGGGCTCCATTGTCGGCAAAGACGGAGGACGACGAATTGCGATTTATTGACTTCAACTATTTTGCGGACAGAACTCTCGATGACACATTGCCCACTTTGTTGTCAAAGGAAGCCAACCGGACACGCATCAGTCTGCCTGTTTACAACGAAGGCGGCAATTTTATGATAAGCGGCCAAGGTGATTGTTTTATGAGTGACCGTGTTATCTTTGCCAATGACGAAAAAATCATGGAAAACGACGAAGTTCTCTCGCGTGCCGACATTGAACGTTATTATAAAGACATCGTGGGGTGCAAGAATGTTTATGTCCTACCTCATCTTCCCGATGAACCCACCCAGCATATAGACATGTGGGCAAAATTCGTTAACGATGAGACTGTTCTGGTAGGAGAGATAATCCAAGAATCGCTGCAGTACGTTGGCGGTACCTTTGAAGTTCTCGCGGTTAAAAACGAACAAAAATACCTAAACGATCAAGCGGAGTTTTTCAAAAGTCTCGGTTATAGCGTTGTGCGCATCCCCATGCCGCTACCCATAAATATGTTTAGCATCCAGGTTCACCGCTCGTACGCCAATTCCTTGTTGATCAATAAAACAGCGATTGTACCTCGTTATCGCAAGTATCGACAAACTGTTAACTACATCGACGGCCCCCTTTTAGATAAATATGAAGATGCCGTTAAGGCAGTCATGGAAGGGCAAGGCTATGAAGTTGTGTTCGTTAATATGGACGATTTGATTTCCTATAGAGGATCGGTCCATTGTGCGACTATGGAGATTCGATAGCAGGATTTGCTAAGGAAATTTCTTCGAGGGATACGAATAAAATAAAAATAACGAGGTCACCCACTACCTCGCGGGCGAAAGATCCGCTGCCAGGAAGTATCGTGATAGCCCTGCACGAAGTTTGAGTGGAGTGACTTAACTATTCATGGTCAAGGTCGGACGCATGTTACGAAAATATTTGTCGTTACTCCATACCCACCCATATCGTCGCTACTATTGTGAAAGACAAAGTCAGTGGGTTATTCAATTTGCATTTCGAAATGTTCGAGATTATCTACGGCGAAGAGTCGCCACTCGATGCTGTGGATATCAACGATATAGCAGATCTCAACGATATCCGATGGTACATCCCGAAAATTCTCAACGACGATCGTCGCTGGTGTTCCACAGAGCTCCGACTCCACTTTGGTTGGACGCCACCTAGGTAAAAGCACGCGAATTAGCTAGGCTTGTGGCGGCGCTCAAGACCCCCGACGTGGGGCATCAGTATTTGTTCAAAATCCGAATGAGTCCGGATTTCTTTCTCCAAATACGGCTTGTGCGAAAGACTTCGGAATTCAAATAAGAAAGTCGGAAGATTTGCCGAGCCGACTTGTCGCTTTCCGAATCTGGATGATATGATTGAATATCAAAATTATTGGGAGAATAGTGATGCAAAAAAATCTATTACTCTTCACGTTCTTTTCGACGCTGCTTTCCTGTAAAACGGCGGGAAATAAGAATAGTGGCGTAAAAGATAGTCCTTCAATGGGTGGTTCGTTTCGACTTTCGTGTGCCATCTACTATCACGACAAAAATGGTAGCCCGATTTATGAAAATTGGGATGCCATCCCTGAGGAAGAGCGGCGCGACCAGGGTATCGGTTACACGGTTGATTACACCGATCCCAAGACAAGCGCAAAACTCTATGTGAAAGCGTATGCTGAATCAATGGGTGACTCGTCAGAAAGAAGGTATTTTGGCACAATTGAAGAAGTGAGGCTGACAGCGCCGAACGGTGAGAGCGCCGTCGCTAAAACGGACGGACCTCTGCGTCCGGAGGAAGAAAGCTCTGTCCTGATGAACGGAGTCAATGTCGAAACACCGAATGGGATTGTGGAAGAATTGAAGGCAAGGTGCCGCATGTTTGTATATTATCCTTTTTCACCAGAAGATTAGGAGGTGCATATGAAATCCGGATTTTTACAGGTATCCACCGGCTTATTGATCGCCTTATGTTTTATCAGTCAGGTAGCTTTTTCGGTGGAATCTAATCACGATTTACTGTGTAGCTGCACAGTAAAAATGTTGGACGGCCAGGCTATCGAGATCAAGCTTCCTAAAGAAATTGAGGATTATTCACACGATTCAGATTTTGACTGGGACCATAAGGTGCAGGGAGAAGATAACGATTTGGGCGTAAAGTGTGACTTCATTGCAAAATCTCGGAACGAATCTGCATCGAGTGAAGACGGTGATGGCCAATTGTTGTGGGTCGCGTTTAGTGTTAACAATGGTCCGAGTTACAATTCAACTCTCAAGGGCCAAAACAAAGGAACCTTCGAAATGAGCGTGCCTTTTGATACACCTAAAGGCAAAGCCACAGGGATTTCTGGTCATTGCGAAATCAAAAACGCTGATGGGTGATCAAGCGTTTGGACGAGTTGGAAAATTCGTGTCTCGTGGACTAATGTCTGCAAACGGAGGAATTTCATTCTTAATTCTCGGGGCTCTTGAATTGGACGTGCTATTCCAGAGAACGTCGTAATCTATATTGGAAGCGGTAATGGTAACGAATATTCGATGGGTGGAGATTATATTTTGGAAAATCTAGGAAGAGATTTACGATGAAGCAATTCTTGTGGATTAGCGTCTTAGTAATTGGCTGCGCTTCCTCCTCAGGGAGCAGGGTTAAGGATGCAAACGTTCCTGTTGAGGAAATTCTTGAGGATGCCAAAAAATGCATAGCGGTCGGTGGCGCGGGAGCGCCTTGTGTTGAGAGTGAGTTAGGCGAAGCTTTATGTAGAAATACTAACGAAAGTTCGAGCAACTGTATTGACGTGACGCTTGGAGAAGGATTATGCATGGCGACAGGCGAATCAAAGAGCAATTGCATTGGGGTAACAGTGGGCCAGGGATTATGCATGACCGCAGGCGAGTCAAGAAATAACTGTATTGGCGTAACGCTTGGACAAGGACTATGTATGACCACAGGCGAGTCAAAAAATAACTGTATTGACGTGACGCTTGGGCAGGGACTATGCATGACTAAAGGCGAATCCAAGAATTATTGTATTGGCGTATCGCTTGGACAGGGGACATGCATGCTTGCAGGCAATTCCAAGAGCCAATGCGAGGGGTCGGCCGAAGGAGAGGGCTTATGTGTGTGGTCTGGCAACTCCATAGGTAGCTGCGACGGTAGAACATACGGCGAAGGCTTATGCATCCTCGCTGGCAATCAAATTGGCCCATGCACCGGGATAACTTATGCAGAAGGGCTTTGTATAGTCTCACCGAATGGATCGATAAATTCTTGTAGGAACTGAATTAAATCTTTTACTTGCACTAATCAGGATATTTGTTGACAGTCGCCCTCGGTATCAAAAACGGAACCTCTAGCGACCCAGTAGAATTGTTTCTTTTCTGCCTTGTGCCATCGGCCACAGCCTTCCGCAATATTTAATGGAATCTATAAGGAAGCTCGTGCGAGTTGATCCCTTGTGGATCTCGAACAGGCGTTCCCCAGATCTCTTAGGAGTCGGTGGACCTCCTCCGTCCAAGCGAGCGAGTCTCTGTAGACTTTTAGGTTTTCGAAAGAAAAGGCCATAAGAAGCTCCCATTTGTAGGTTTTGAAAATCTACCAGGGAGATAGGGAAAGCCAGTGACATCTAGATACCAATTAATTAGACAGCGCGAAGCGCTCTTTTTCTATCGAACAATCGACTATCAACTAAGTACTCATGCTCTTTCGCGCCAGTTGATAGCATAATGGGATGGTCCAGCCGCATTTGAAAAACCGGCTTCTATGAGCCATAGTTAATGAACTGCTTCTATTAACTAATTCAATGCGGAGGACCACATGCAAGTTTCTATTATCGGAATTGAT
>JBFWNG010000015.1:0-76721 GCA_050251195.1 Oligoflexales bacterium | reverse complement strand
GGCCTATAACGATTTTCCCGAAAAAATCTCAAAAATTTGTACACGTTTATAAAAAAGGCCTCATCCCTTTCAGGACGAGGCCTTTTTAGAATTATTATTTAAACTAGCTCACTTGACTGGCACCTCACGCTCGCTGGCTACCTAATTTTGTATTAAATGATTTTCATGTCGCGAATACCGGGTCGTGAATGCCCCCAAGATTGTTTCATTGCATCAACCGTGGGACGAGTCGCGTCCAAATATTTTTTGACGACGACGACTATCGATGGTTTGTGAACACTCTCAAACAAGGCACGCAAGTATTTTCGCTAACCCCAGTCCACCTATTGCATGATCCCAAATCATTGGCATGTTGTAAAATGATGCCGCGGCTTGGCCTTGGTCTTTCAGGGGGACAGTCAAGTGAGTTAGTTTAAATAATAATTCTAAAAAGGCCTCGTCCTGAAAGGGATGAGGCATTTTTCATGAACGTTTGCAAATTTTGAGAGTTTTCTGAAGAAAATGCTCGTACCCCATTTTTGGGACGCACTAATCCCATGTCTTCTGATCCACGGTTAATTGTTAGTCACCTAGCCGATCGAGAGTTTCATGATTTGGAGCCTCAATTTGCGAGGCGTCGTTGCAATTTTTGGAGCGAATATGCCCTTTTCTAAAGATGTATTTGGTTAAAAAAACTTAAGTATTTCCCGAACATGCCGATCAGTAGGCCATGGAACAACGTTTATAGAGGGACGGCATGCGGAATAAACACCATTCCATAAAATTATTGGTTCTCGCGGCACTTTTTCTGTCCGTGCAATGCAATAAAAAGGGATCGAGCGTTAAGGATCTAGGGACCAATCCCCGAACTTGCGATCAACTGACCTATATGTTTGAAAGCCTCCAAGACGAGTACTATGCCGCCGTCAAGGCCTACGAAAAAAATAGTTGCGCAGTAATGGGCACTGTCAAGCTTCCGCGTCGAGGTTTGACTCTTCGAAGCGCGACCGATGCAAACAACGCGGAAACTGAAATTCCCGCCCTTTCCAGTGCCACCGCTTCCGCGACCTTGGGCTGGACAACTCCCGTTTCACCCGTGACAGGGGTTAGCAATGGAGTCAATAATGGCTTCAACGGAAGTCTTGCAGGCGGTTCGACTGCGTCACCGGCGCTATTATTGGACGACCCGACGACGACACCCAAACCAGAGGCGGGAAAAAGCGTGGTGGTCACCGAGACCTGTGAAAAAATGAAGGCGTATGTTTTGGATCTCAATAAATACATTCGAGGGGCCCTTAACGAATACAACAGTCTCCCCGCCGGCGGTAATTGCAGACTCGTGACCTATGGTGCCAATAAAACGAGAATTCTCGACTACCCGGGTTGTACGACGCCTTGTCAAGTGTCGGAACCGGATTGTTGGAAGTGCGCCTCGACTAAGCCAGGCCCCGACGGCGATCACGACGGTTCCGTCTTGTGCAGCACGAGGCAAGACGCCGCCTTCCAGGTTAATCGATGGTGTAAGAGATACGGCGTCAAGTGCGGAGTCAATCTCGATGAGGCTTCCGGGGCAATAAGCCTCAACAACATTAGTTGCGACCCAAGACCGCCACTTGAGGTGCTAGGTGAAACGATTGCTGGATCATCAACTGAGGTGACCCAAACCAATAACACGTCAAGAAGCTGGAACCCGCTCGACGTAACTTTAAAAATGGGCGGCAAGTTCGACTGGATACCTGGAGTGGATGTAGGCGCTGAAGCGTCCAACAAAACTGCCATGAACGTTACGATTAACGCCGTGACGGGTGTGTCGTTTTTGTCGAGCGGGGGATTTCCATTTGTTTATGACGATTCTCGTCAAAAAGTGGAGACGTTACAAGAGGTACAAGATCCGAACAAACAATGTGCTAATCCAGTCAACGTCGCATCGCAGTCTTGGAAAGGTCTACCGGTAAGCAAAAGCGTTTGTATGGTAGTTGCCAATGCCGGAAGTGGTTTTACCTGTGTCGGGCAAGACATCATGATCAACGCGATCAACAACGAAACACGGGGCTCAGTTACTCTAAAAGCGCTCGTCGCCGGATTTGAAGCAGCCACTGCCATCAATCTGGGTGCCGTTAGAAACACGACCCGGACCGAAAAAATGGGAATATTTCGAGCTTCAGGCAGACCCGTTACGGAAATAACGGCACAATGCCGCGATTGGGTGAGGGAGTATGTCAAAGGAAAAATGAATGCCGTCGCTCTAGTGAACGGGTCAGGCAAGCCATTGCCTCTCGGCGAAATCAAAATCTCCGTGCCGAAAGTGAAATGCACCTTTAAGAACGGCAAGATTCATGAGGTCCAAGACTTCTTTCTGATCGTAAAGGAGGAGGCGATCCAGGGCCAATATCGCCGCCAAGTGGACGCTTTGAGCGGTACTCTTGAGCAACCTTTGATATTCGGATTCGGGCACAGTGAAGTTCCAGGAAACTTCGTTGCCAATATTGAGAAAAAGGAGTTTTCGCCGGCTGAAGTTGCAGCATTTATGAACGAAGTGTTCAAGCCAAAATCTGAAGTCCACGGTGAGTGGGCTATAAACCAATGTGCCCCTTTCTAATTTCTTCGTCGGTTGATTAAGACGGTTTTATTTTTAAAGAACTTCCCGAGTATCGCGGCTCCAGCCGGGCTCCATGGTGTAAAGCATAACTCTTTATATGATGCAAAGGTTGAGTGTTGCAATGATCGAAGCCCCAAGATCAACAGCACAAATGTCGCAAGGCATTCGATGTCGTGAAGGGCCGGTCTGCACTGGAGCTAAGGCGAGATGCTTGCGCGCCTTGATGTTCACAAACCATCGATAGTCCTCGTCGTCCCAAAAAATTTGGGCGCGACTCGCCCCCCGGTAATGCAATGAAACCAGCCTGGGGGTAAAACAAGATCTCGTTATTCGCGTGATTAAAATCATTTAAGGCTGAGGTGGCAGTCAAGTGACTAACAATTGGATTGCCGGATTTACATTCGAAAACTTGTTAGGTGCCGCACCACCCATGATTAGGGAAAAAAAATGGAGCCATAAGGCTCCGAAAGGAATGGTGGGCGCACAGTGACTCGAACACTGGACCCTTAGCTTGTAAGGCTAATGCTCTAACCAACTGAGCTATGCGCCCTGAGAATCATCGTTTTACACCAGTCAGCCTGGTACTTCAAGCCTAATTACATGGCATCTGAAAAATCATCGTCGTCATCATAGGCGCTTGCGACCTTCTTTTTCGAGGGCTTTTCGAAATCCTCGTCGTCGTAGTCGTCCGAAGCAGCCTTCTTTTTCGGGAGTTTGGGGAAAGGTTTCTTCTCCGGCTTCTTTTTGGCCTTTTCATTGCTCACCTGAGTACCCCAGTCGCCGCCGTCATCCTGCCCTCGAGTCGTCATCATCTCGGACTTGCCGGTTTTGATCTCAGAGTCGTCGTCCGCGTATTCGTCAAACGAATGCCGACCTTGGAGGAACCGCATGACGGTCCAGAGGAGCATGAAAGCAAGAAGTACTACGCCAGCCTTATAGAGGAAGTCAAATCGTCCTGCCGGTTTCGAATCGAGTTTTGCTGAAATCATCGAGTTGTAGGCCACATCGAGCATGGAGTTCCCGCCCTGCTCTTCAAAGAACTTCGCCAAGTCGGTATATGTCATTAGGAAGTGCCCGGTGGCGGAGGAGATGAGTATATGCAACTCCATCATGGGAAAGGTGTCATACTCGAACTCTGTGTAGTAGAGAAATGCTTTGGTTCCGTCTTCAAGCGTGATGGGGAGCTGATTGCGAAGACGATAACCGTTGTTGCCATAAGCCTTACTGCGGCGTTCGATGAGCGTTTTGGCAAAATCCTGGGCCGTATAATCATCCATGACGTAGGTTTCTTGACCCCAAACCACTTGAATTGTTCGCTGGTATTTCACACCTTTTTTTGGCACTTGAAATAACAAACTAATGCCGGGGATGTTCTTGTGAACTTCCCACCCCACGGGCGGCATGATGCTGAAACCTTTGTCTTCCAAGAAAACTCTGTCGCCGTTCGAAATAAACATTTCAGGTTGAGCAAACGTTTCTGCATTAACCGGCGCAGGCGTCGGCGCACGAGAGGCGCTTTCCTCTGGCACAGGGGGAGCTTCCGTTGCTTCTGGGTCCACCGCAATCGATTCGGTCTGAGCTGGGGCCGGATCGCCAAGAGGCGGAGCTGCCATGGATGCGGTCGTCACGAACAAACCTACGAACACCAATCTTAACGCAAACATAAAATACCTCACGAAACAGACTTTCTAAAATATGAAAGCATATCGTTCGATGAATCTTCCTTGTGAGCGAAATGCTCAAGCACGGATTCGATAGTTTTTTGAGATCTTTCGTCAAGTTCGCAGACAACGAAAGCCGTTGATTGCGGATCATGCGCGAGATTGCCGCAGTCCACTGGCACTGAAATCGCTGGCCTCAAGACAAGTTGCATCTGGCATTGCTGACGAACGATAGGATGCGTGTGATTAGCGTTCACCCGGTAAATGGCGCCAAGCCGCCATGTGGTATCGCTGGTTTTGAGATGTGACGACACGTAATCATCTGTCGCAATCACGCACCAATCTCCCCGTCCTGGTTGGGCTCCGAGCGGCATGGACAAGGTCGATATTTGTTCTTGAGGCAGCGTCTTAACGCTGTTGAAAACATTGGCCGGAACCTTCACCAACCATAGTTTTGCCCCATCGTCGAGTTCTTGATCGCTACCGAACTCTAGACGGTTAAGCTCCCTACGTATGACCTTGGCGAGGTCCTCGCGCGCTTCAAGATAGGTTAGCGCTTCCTCCATATACTTCCTTGCCTGCTTTATTTTGTCGTCCGTCTTTGCCTTTTGGGCTTGTTTGCTCAACACCAAACTACGACCGTACACGAAATCAGGGTCCTTATCCGATGTGCGGACCCTGTGGAATTCATCCAACGCTTGGTCCAACAGTCCTTGGTCCAACTTGAGGTGAGCGAGTTTCAGCCGGAATGCGCGATTTGCCGAAAATCTCTCGGTTAAACCTTGGCACAGGGCCAGAGCTTCCTTAAAACCTTGCTCAGCCACAAGCTCGTCAATTCGAAATAAATCAGCTAACGGAAATTGTGGGAACCTCGACACGCAAACCGCGATCACGTCATCGTAGCTCTTGTGCGTCATCGAACGAACGCATGCGAGAGTTTGAAAGTGGAAATAATCGACAAGTTGGTCTCGCAACGCGAATAGCCTGGCATCACAGTCTGCTTCGCATCGGCGGAGTCCCTGCAAAGCGATTAGCTCGGCAACATACGGGTTGTCTGCTTGTGTGGACAAGGCGTTTAGATACAGATCAACCGCGTTTGGCTCATCTAATTCTAAATGTATGAGCCCCCGCAAAGCGGACAATTCAACGTTTGATTCGATCGCCATCAAACTGCCCAGATGCTCCGAAAGTGCGCGCAGACTCGCCATATCGCCGTTGCTCGCTAAGACTTCGATCCAGAGCCGGTAGTATTTTGGGGATGTTTTGTCGATTCCGTTAGAAAGTTCTAGAGTTAGTCTCTCGATCGCAGTTTCTTGTCTGCCTTCGCAAAACGCGAATAAAGCGGAAAGGTATGCTTTAGACGTCTTGTGCATTGCAATAACAACGTTGCTGTTCGATTTAGACTTTTTGCCTTTAAGCGCCATCTCACGTTCTCCATTGTGAAACCTATACCGGTTCCTCGGAACGAAGATGCGCTGGCTTTAAGAGAACAGGGGGTCTTTACTGGGAAAAGTTTGCCGAGGGACCTTCGGTGCACCCAGGAATATTGTTGATCCTAAGCGGAATGGGAACCATCGCGGAATGAGATCCTTCGCCTTGGGCTCAGGATGAAGGGAATTTATGAGAGACAATCTAGACGCCGTCGCAGCAGGACAAGCGAAGACAGAGTCCTCGCTATTTCTCATATTAGCCAGCAGCGCGTAGTGATTTTTTAGTCTTGCGAGCTGGTGCCGGTTTTGCCTTCTTCTTAGCTGCTGATTTAGCCGCGGACTTTGCTACAGCTGGTTTTGCCTTGGGTTTGGCTTTCGGAGCTGGAGCTGCCTTCTTAGCCGGAGCCTTCTTCTGAGCAACCGCAGCTTTTGGTGCAGGGGCTTTCGCGGCCATCATTTTAGGTGCGGCTTTTGACGCTGCCGAAGCAGCCACTTTTGGCAGAGGTTTTCTAACTACGACTTCTGGCTCAACATTCACAACACCCGTTGTGATAGCGATTTCCATTTCTTCCGAACGATCTATAAGAAGTTCCCGAAGCTCTTGATAGCAAGGATCACAAAGAGGGCGGCCCACAACGCCATCGTCAACCTCCCGCCATTGGACCAACAGACTCCATATCTGCGGGTTAAAGTCTCTGTAGCGAGTCTTCCTTGATTCATCGCTGCAGTTGCCGCAAGTTTGATTCGTCTGATACATAACCTCTTCTCCTTAAGCGGGTATTATCTTATAGTTACTTCCCTGTCAAAACAGCTTTGGGTCCTAAAAAGAACTTTTTAATATCGGCATTTTGCCGAGAGCACTTAAGTTGTTCTTGTAACACCCTGATTTTTCAGGCCTAACTTAGGCCTATACCTTTGACATCCTAAATGTCTAGGTTGAGTCCGAATCAGATTTCAAATGTAAATTAATGCTCGACATCATTTTGCCCAATGATGAGATTAAGTCAACAACAAAACATTTTGAAAATGATTTTTTTATTAAAATAAACAAATACCAAAACTATTTTTTGTTCTTTATAAAATATTTGATTAACTAATCTTAAGACAATATTTAATTTACCTTCAGGTATGGCTCTTTCTCATAATAGTAACGCATGATCTCTTGTTTGATATTGTAGAACTTTAGGCCGTCGATACGGTGGGTTATAAGCGGTTTCCAAATTTTATTGGCTTGAGTGAACAGGCCGTTGCGATAGAGGACCAGCCCCTTAAGATAAGTTACTTCAATGTCGTTTTCCTTTTCTCTGTCATTGTGATCGAGGTAGATCTGCGCCTCTCGTACCTGGCCGGATTTAAGAAGAGCGTGCGCAAGCACGGTGAAAGCTCGATGCTGAGATTCACCCCCGAGGTCGATGGCGAGTTTTGCATATTCGCGTGCTTTGCCGAGATCAACGCCTCGCCAAACCAGACAGTCCGCCAACTCCAGATATACTGTGGCTTTCATGCGATCGCTCGCGAGCGGATTTCCAAGAACCGCTTCAAGCCACATCGAAGCCGCCTCAAGCTGCCACATCTCCTTGTAAACCTGTCCAAGACACACATAAATGTCAGGACCGTCGAAGTTTGTATTGAGGAGCTTGAGGAAATCTGACGCACAAGTTTTCAGGTTGAACTTCTTGCCGTATGGAATCAGCTTGGACAACTGTGCAGGATCGCCTGAGTATACATAGCGCAATTTCTGTCGTGCATAGGCGAGTTCGTAAGCATGGGCTTCAGCGGCACGCTCCGTACTCAAGTCGAATCTTGTCCAGTCCAGGTTGTCTTCGTCGTTGCGACGAAGCTTTTCAATAACGGGATCTTCATCGCGCAGCTCAGGCAAGGTAGAGAGCTGCAGTATTTGTTGGAGAATAAAGGACACATTCCATGGCTCCACGGTCAGCGCAAGCTCGAGATTCTTTTTGGATTCGTCCCCTTCACCGGCGTGAGAATGGAAAGCTGTCTTTAACCAATAGTATTCTGACAGATCGGCATAAGATTTAAAGTCACTCGCACTTAGACGAGACAGGGCTTCCCGCGCTCTACCGATGTTACCAAGTTGCGTCTCGAAAGATGCGTATTTCAGCATGGCGATCCGGCTTTTAGAATCTAGTTCGTACATCTTACGAAAGTGTTCTCTAGCCTTGTCGATCTTAGAAATCTTCAGGTAATTGGACGCAAGCTCGGCATGCGTGTCCGGGTCTTCATAGAAAATTCGCGCAAGCTTTTCCCATTCTGGGATCGTCACGAGAGGGTCTACGGCCGAACCGCTGAGCTTCTTCGCCTTTTCTTTCGCTACGAGATAGGACTCGATATCAATTCCAGCAACCTTGAGATTGGCGACGAGCCGACAGAACCGGATCTCCGGGTTATCGGGGTGCAGGAGATACGCCTCATCAAAAAGGCTCTTTGCCATTTGATCCTGGTTTGTGGTCAGGAACTGGCCGCCGATTTTTTGAATCAGATCAACGTTGGTCCCTGCGTTGCGCACAATTTTGAGATAAGCTTCTGCGGCCAATTCGACTTGACCGTACTCTTCGAGGGTTCTAGCGATGAACAGGAGGGTATTGTCGACAGGCGTTTCGTTCGACAGGTAATCTTCTACGAGAGATTTACCCAGGGAGACGTGATAAGCCTCCCCTTCCACGTCCTTTCTAAAGGAACAAACTTTACTTAAGGCGAAAGTTTCTTGAATCCGGAGCTCGAGAGGGCACTGACCTTTCGTCTCTTCCCACCACTCAATAAGGCTCGACATGGCTTTCGCGGCTTCGTCGTACATCTCTTCATCGAGAAACTCTTGAAACAATTCTTTGTGGGTTTCGAAGTTGCCATAAACGTTATAAGGAGCAGACTTTTCGAACATGTAGAAGTAATAATCGCCCGTCTTATCTTCGCCTTTCAAATAATAGATTTGGCTCAGACCAAAAGCGGACGGATACCATGTAGGATCCATTTCAATGCTTTTCTTGTAGTTGAAGAGCGCTCGGTCTAAGTTACCTAGGATCTCCATACTAAATCCGATGCCGTAGTATGCTGCCGGAGATTCTCCGAATTCCTTGATAATGGTGCTGTACTCCGCCACTGCTTCTTCTGGCGTTATAAACTCGCCGTGTTGATCGACAAGAATCTTCGCCATTCTGTAGACAAGTCGCTCCGGATGCTTCCCGAGCTTCCTCTCGTAATTCTTCTGTAGATTCTCAAGTTTACCTAGTTTCAGGGCAAGTTCGACATATCTTAAATGCATCAGAAGGCTATCTTCATACTTAGCACTCGCCAAGGACTTCTCGAGAATGCTTTCAGCCATCGTGTAGTTCTTGACAAAAATCAGCTTATTAGCTTCTTCCAGAGGATCTTTTTTGTTTTTTGAAAACATACTTCTTTCCTGAGCCGTCACAAGCCGTTACTAACACCGAACAAGCTATCGACAGCCCCGAAAAGAAACTGAGAAGTTGAAGCGACCTACGCCGCAACATCTTGCTATATCAAGGATAAAATTTTCTTCTTTGCAAAAACAAAAAACCCGGCCGAGGGAGCCGGGTCGAAAGTTCAATGTTACGGGTATTGGGGGAAAAACTTTCCTTAAAAAGATCCCATAACGCCGAGGCGCAGTTGGGAATTAGAACGAGTGCTCGTGTCGCCCGCGGCGTCAACAAACTTGCCAGAGTGGGCAATCAAAGCAACAAACGGCGTGAACGCTTTAGAGATGCCGAGGTATTTCATACCAACGGTGTAAGCCATTCCGTGGTCCGTAAACCATCCGTTGATTTCCGGCAGACCGTCAGGGTTTCCATCACCATCAGCGTCAGCGGCGGGGTTAGGAACTGCGTTTTCCTTAGCGTCAGTACCGGCTTGTTTTACATCATACTTTGCAACCTTCACGAAAGGTTTGTAGTCGCCCGCAGTGTAGGCAACGTCAAGTACGATGTTGGAATGGGTGTCATGCTCATCGCCGCCCACATCTCTTTGGTCCATGACATAGTCGAAATACAAGTCGAGGTTGTTGGCATTAAACGCCAAACCAAGGACAAAGAATTTTGACTTGTTCAAATCGTAGCTGCCGAATTGGAAAAGAGGAGTGATGGAACCAAACGCCTTCATGTACTCAAGTGTCCAGGCCGGCTGTTTACCGTTGCCGCTCGCCGTATCGTTGATAAGCTGCAGGTTAAGGCCAAGTGTGGTAAATTGCGCTTCGAGTACGTCGCCGTCCGGAATGGGCAGACTGTTTGCCGTATATGGCGATACCAGAATGGTGTCGTAGAGCCAGTTGTAATTGTCCCAACCGCCTTGGTTGGTAAAATCTTTACCGACTTCCAAAGTCAACATGTCCATCATCGCGTATTTCACGAATCCCCAAGCGAGTTCTCCCTCCGCCAATGAATAATTGACGTCATAAGAAACCTTCTCGTTAACGCTTCCAGTAGCTGTAAGATTCGCAGCTTCCAGTGAAAGGTCCGTGGTTTTTGACGGTTTATTAGTGTCAGTCTTTTCGATGCCATGGTCGTCATGGATAATGTCGGTTCGATACTGAAAACCAAGTTTTGGCGCTTGGGCAAAGCCTTGAGCGGCAAAACCCAAAAGTCCAGCAAACACAACTCCTGCGGTATTGACGGAACGTCGGTACATGAAACTCTCCTTAACTTGAGATAATTATTTCTTAAATAATAAACTTAAATGAAAAAATCTGAAATCATTTTTTGAAGATTTCTTCGTTGAACAATCGATTTTCTTTTCCGTGGAGTGCGAGTGGAATCTAGTTTGTCTCGACTTTGGAGACGGAGATATTCACTTGAGACGATGAAACCCCTTTGTATTGCGGACCAGAAAGTTGGCCGTCCACTCGGAACGCCAAGTCTTGTAGAGTGCTACCCTCTTTGCTCTTCGCGAGTTCGATTCGATAGCTGTATTCACAATCCGTACGAAGCGAGATGCTGAGGCGCTCCGGCCAATCGCCTATCTTGTCAACTTGCGTTCCATTGCATTGGTTAAGAGGTTGCACCACGAGGTGGTAGTATTCGACTTTAGCTTCGTCGATCTCTGCCTTATTATTGAACTCGAACACAATGTAAGATTCGTTGAAAGAAACAGGGGTCACATAAGGGGCTTGCTCGTCATCGTCCGAGGAAGCTGAAGTCATCTCCTTGCAAGCGGAGGACAATCCCATCAAACCGCTTAAAAGCGCGATCCTATTTTTTCGGATAATACTCAACAACAATCTTGTCTCCTTCGTTTACCACCACATCGGCTGAGATGCTCAGCGAATTTTCGCCTTCATCAATGGTGAATTCACCGTCTTTCAGCTCTCGGGAACCCACGTTTACCTTGACGTCTTTACTAACGTCGACGGTTTGTTTCAGTTTATACCCAGTGCGACTGATAATCTTTTTGGATAACGTCTTGAGTAGGTCCGACCAGTTCTCCGAGCAAATATCCAGGACCTCGCCTTCTGTGTTCTTGGCAAGCGTCATATGCTCGTCGCCCTTGTTGGCAATCTCGCAAACTTTCGAGTGCTTGCCTTTCTCTAGTCCCACTATCGCGTTCACGGAAGCGGTTCTCCCGCTTGGCGGTTTGAAATCTCCGGCCTCATTGCCTTTACCCTCCCCGTCGTCGTCCGAGATTATGACGGCTTCTAAAACGGCGTTCTCTCTCAATGCCAGCGGGAATTCGTATTTGCCAGAATAGTAATTCGACAGGATTGCGATAGCGTCATGGCTATCGACATGCTGCTTTATGACCGCAAAGTCGCTTGCGCTCAGAGTATTGGGGAACTCAAAATCATTCCCGTCTTCGTCGACGCCGCCAATAGCGGTAATTTTTACGTTGATCCCGGCATCCTTGATCGAGGCGAAAAAATCCGTCATGTTTTTTTCGAGAAAATCGATCTCTTCGCCCATGCTGCCGCTCGTGTCGACCACAAAGACGACGTCTACGGCACGAGCCGAGGCATCGAGTTCTTCTCTAACGGTCTCTTCAAGCACCGGCTCAGGCTTTTTCGCCTCGGCCTTCAGTTCAGCCCCTTCTTGCTCAGATGCGGACGACATGAAAACGGGCGCATACTGCCGTTTAGTGGTTGGCTTGCACCCTGCTAAAACGCAGACGGATCCGATCAAAAAAATTTTATTTTTTGCGAACATATGGAAAAAAACTTACAATATTTAGAAAGAACCTGGCTTTATCATAACATAAAAGTTTCAAACGCGTTATGTTTGCACTTCAGAAAGAGCTTTCCTTTTTAGTATCGATGTTTATTTCGGTATTCGTCATCGTCGATCCTTTCGCGGTCATCCCTATTTTTATCGGAATCACGGAGAAGTATACTTCCACGGAGCGGACTGCGTTGAGCGCAAAATCCTGCGTCATTGCGACCGTTATACTTGTCTTGTTTTGTTTGCTCGGTTCCTCGATCTTCAAGGTGTTTGGCATCACCCTCGAGGCGTTTCAAATCGCCGGGGGAATTCTGCTGCTTCTGTTGGGACTGGCCCAGCTTAACGCCGAACGTCGCCGCGTGAAAAAGGAGGAGGAATCTGAAAGTCTCGACCGGGACAATATTTCGGTATTCCCGCTCGCAACTCCCCTGCTCGCTGGTCCCGGTGCGATTTCGACGGTGGTTCTGCTATCAAGTAAAGCTAACAATTTTTGGCAGATGTTTTTGCTGATTGTTGCCGTGGCGCTATCGCTGTTTTGCGCTTTCTTGCTTTTGCGATCGGCTCACTTACTTCTGAAGGTTTTGGGGCGAACAGGCTTGAACCTGCTCACCCGTATTATGGGCATTCTGCTTGTCGCCATTGCCATCCAGTTCATCATCAATGGCGTCAAAACTGCGTTCAATCTCTAAATGCTAATCAGCTCGTCATATTGATACTGGCGTAAAAGAATCGACCCTGACGTTCGAGATAAAGAAGCAATCGATCTTTGCCCTTGATCGCCTTCTGGAATTGCTCCTTCGACTTAACGCGCGCACGATTCACCTCAATAACGACGTCGCCTTCCCTCAGTCCAGCACCTTCCGCAGCGGACCCTTCCTGAACTTGAGAGATAAAGACGCCTTCTTGGCTTTTGATGTCGTACTGATTGCGAATATTGTCGGACAGCGTCACAACGGCGACGCCCAAACTGCCACCTTGAGACGACGAGTCGGCCGCGAGGGCTTCGTCCTCTGGAAACTCTCCGAGTTTCACTTCCACCGTTTTTTCTTTACCGTCACGGAAGATGGTGAGCTTCACTGTAGAGCCGGGAGAGGATAAGCCGATTCTGTTTTGAACGTCGTTCATCGAGCTCACGTTTTGCCCGTTTACCTGTGAAATAATATCGCCCTGTCTCAAACCCGCTTTCCCGGCTGGGCCGTTTCCAACAACCTCAGCAACCAAAGCGCCGTGGATGTCATTAGGATACTTCATCTCTTCTGCAAGGTTGGAATCAAGCGGCTGCAAGCCAACACCGATGTATCCCCTTGAAATTTTGCCGTCTTCGATCAACTTCTGACCCACCGTCGTCGCCAACGAAGCCGGAACCGCGAAGCCGATACCAGCATAACCGCCGGTTTGAGAAAAGATCGCGGAGTTCACTCCGATCACGCGACCGAAGGCGTTAAGAAGAGGGCCACCGCTGTTTCCTGGGTTAATCGCTGCGTCGGTTTGAATAAAGTCACCGAGCGACGTCAAATCTCCCAGGTTGCCCCTGCTGGTTGCGGACACAACCCCAAACGAGACGCTAGCCTCAAGACCGAATGGTGCGCCTAAGGCGATCACAAAGTCGCCAGGATTGACGCCTTTGGTATCGAACCCGAGAGCCTTCAAACCGTCTTTCTTAAATTTCTCCTTGACCTGAACTATGGCAATGTCGGTGTTCTTGTCGCGCCCGACGACAGATCCCTTATAGCTTTTGTCGTTTGCCAACTTGATGTTGATCTCGTCGGCCCCTTCGATCACGTGGTTGTTCGTCATGATATAGCCTTTATCGAGATCGACGATAAAGCCGGAGCCGAGTCCCTGTTGCTTGCGCTCCCGGGGTTGTTGTTGCTGCGGCATTCCTCGACGGGGCCCTCCGAAGAAGTACTCGAATATGTCGTTACCCATCATGGGAGGCCCGCCGGCCACAGTTTTTGAGACGGAAATAAAGGCCAAAGCCGCTCGCGCGCTCGAAGAAATGTCCGAAACCACCGACGACATCTTGGCGAGACTTTCTTGGTCCGCCGCCTTAATGGGCATTGTGTTGTCAGGAAACGTGTAGGAATAGGCTGCAGACGCATACAGCGCTATGCTTGCCAAAAAACCGTAAAATCTCTTCATAATCTCCCCAGTTTTGAGTTTTTACCAAAAGTTATATAAGAGCAGACGCTCTAAAAAATCAATATTCTATATTCTGCGCATTTCGCGGTGAGAAATAGATTAAGATTCTTAGAATCATTTATCGCACCGATTGTCAGAGATTCAAAAAAAATAAAATAATGTTGGCTGTTCAGCCAATTGCAACCATGGTAAGCTCTTCCCTAACTTAATCATTTTTGTGTTTCAGGGAGGACGTTTATGCTTAGGACGGTATTAGCTATTTTCACATGGTCGACAATGAGTTTTGCTTACGCAGACTTCATGCCACCCAACGACTTACACCTTCAAGACAACTTTTTCGGCGGCACCGGAATTACAGAGCAGGAATTTAACGAGGTCATCGACCAAGTGAGTGCAGTATACGCTCCTATCGTAAAGTCCCACGGCGGCCGACTTAAATTCCGCAGACTCTGGAGAAGCTCAACAGTTAACGCAAGCGCAATTCAAATTTTCGGAACATGGCTTGTTAATATGTACGGCGGTTTGGCTCGTCGCGAAGAAGTTACTAAGGACGGATTTACTCTTGTTGCTTGTCACGAGTTGGGTCACCACCTCGCGGGCTTCCCAAAAACTATGGCTTGGGCGGCTAATGAAGGCCAAGCCGACTATTTCTCCACGCTTGCTTGCAGCCGAACGCTTTGGGGCAACGACACAGCTGGCAACGCGAAAGCACGCGAGACCGTGGATCCGGCTGCACAAGCAATGTGCGACGCTGCTTACGCCGACGTTAACGGCCAAAATCTTTGCTACCGCCAAGCCATGGCCGGCTTTTCTCTAGCAAAACTTTTGGGCAACTTGGGCGGACAATCGAACATTGCGTTCGACACGCCAGACCAATCTGTGGTTGAAAGAACCAACAACGCACACCCAGAAGCTCAATGCCGTCTTGATACCTACACAGCAGGCGCGATCTGCGGCGCTGCTTGGGACATCAACATCATTCCACAAAACGAACAAGAGTCAGCCAGTTACACTTGCAACACCTTCCAAGGTTTTGAAACTGGTACTCGACCACTTTGCTGGTTTAAACCAGGAATGTAATTTCTCAGGGTCCTGTCAAAACCGGCAGGACCCTTTTTTGACCTTACCCGCGCATGCGGCATGCCACCTTGCCTCTATCTTAGCCTCCATCGGCACATGTGAATTCTAAACAGTAATTCGCTATTTTTGCGAAACGACCAACTTCTCGCGCGTTTATGAGTTCGAAAAACCTAAACCCCAGACTCAATCAACCGAATGCGTAATGAAATTGCAATTGCAATTGTTGGAGGTTTCTATGAAAAGATGGAATGTAATGCTCGGCGCTGTTGTCGTTGTTTTTGCTTTATTTCAGGCAAGCAACGCTAATAGCCAAACGCGCAGCCAGGTCTACGGCAGCGATCTCGACAGACAGACCATGACCGCTTATTTTCAAGGTGACGTTGGCATGATGACCGTCGAAAGCGATGCCGTGAATAGCAAGCAGACGCTAAACACCACGTCATGGGAGTTCGGCGGCTATGCAGGCGAAGCGCGCAAGCTTGGATTCGCCTTTCAAGCTACAGATAATGACGTAGATTTCGCCCTCAATAAGAGCCATATGGAAACCTCCTGGAGGGACGCAATGGTTCAAGGGCGAATAGGTTGGGTGTATCCTAGAATCACAGCAGGCCTGACCCGCATTCAAATCGACCAAGACGGTGAAGAAGTTGTGAACCTCTATGGCCCTAGCGTAGGAGCCGGTTGCGGTGTTTACGTTCCATTGTGGGACCGCATCGTGGTCAGCGCGGATTACAACGTGCATCAAACTCAAAACGCTCAGAACTCCACCGATCATGACGTTTCCATGGGCAAACGCAAGGACGGCCAAGTTGCAGTCAGCGTTGACGTCACGGACAGGATGATTGATTTAATGTTTGGCTTTCGTCATCGGAGTTACGACTTGACCGTCGACGGCCAAAACAACAACGAAACGACTCAAGGTGCTTTCATCGGCACCAGGATTGGTTTTTACTTCTAACACTCTCAAGTTTTCGACCTCCAAATCGGAGGTCGAAAACATAACCTACCTTCTGATATTTCCAATAATCCAAAGCACGAGCGTCAAGACAACGCTAATGGCGATGCTTGAACCGAGCGGAAAATAGACTTTCATATTTCCTTTTTCATACATCATATCGCCGGGTAATTTGCCCAATCCCAACTTGGCACCAAAATTCCAAAGAACCCCCACTGCCACGAGTGTGACTCCCAGATATATTAGAATTCTTCCCATGGACTTCCTCCGTTCTCACCTTATCACATTACCCCATGAGCGGTTAACCTTTGTCGGGTTTAGTTTAGTTTCGATACCGCAGTTTTTTCTAATCTCATCTTTAGTCCCGGCAGATCAAGGAAACGCCGCCGCTACTAATTTGGCATAGCCGTTGCTTTACAATACTACAGAAACCACCACACATTTGCGGAGGCTTTATGAGAATGGGTTTGTTAATTCCTGCAGTGCTTTCTGCTTTCATGGCTACGGGAGCAATGGCCCAGTGGATCGACCATCGAGACGGCAACCGAGAGGGCAATAATGAGAGAAGGCTCATTCTTGATTTCTACGACCAAGAAGCTCGAGGCACCAACTTTATCAGACTCAAACAACAACTAAGGCAACAACACGGCATTGATCCGCAAGAACTCCGCGATGAAGATCTCATAGGAATCACGCTAGTGGCAAAATCACGCAATGGTCGAGGCATTGCGGCTTTGCGGGTAGGAGACGCCCTTTCCCGTACCGCTCGCGTTCAAGGATATGCTCGAAGTTTTAAGAGCAACCACATTTCAACTTACGACAAAATCAACTTTGAGAATCCGAGCCGAGGCGGACAGGGCACCAGCCCATGGCAAATACAAATTCAGGGGCATATTAAGGTAAAAGGCATCATCGTCTATTTAAGTAGAAGAGGCGGCGACAACCAAGGTAGAGATATAGAGCTGGATTTTAACGGCGAATACTTTGAAGGAAAAAACACTCTTTCGCTCCGACGAGAAATCGAACGCAAGCTCGGAACTGACACCAAAAATCTTTCCCTGTCTTCCGTTACGGTTCTAGCAAAGTCACGCGACGGCGAAGGGGGTGTCAGCTTGCAAGTGGGGCAAGAGGAAACCAGAGTTGAGTATATAGACGGAAATTCTCAAGATTTTGAGAGCGACAGTGCGAGAACTTACTTTAACGTACCCCTCGCGAATCCAAGTCGAGGAGGCGGAAGCGAAGAATCATGGCAGCTCCATCTAGACGGTGATATCCGCATCTTGAAAATTATCGTCAATGTCGATCGAGAACGCGGGTAATCAGCGTAGACGTATAAGCACCGTAAGAAAAGAGCCCGGCCTTTCGCGGGCTCTTTTTGCTATCATTCTTTAACTGTCTTTTGAGCCGTTACCGACAAGCTCAGCTCGTGCAGTTGCACCTCACTGATAGGCGCAGGGCTGCCGTCGAGAGGGAAAATTCCCTGGTTGTTGCAAGGGAAAGCAATAACGTCCCGAATGCTGTCAACCTCACACAGAAGAGCTGTTAGCCGGTCAAGTCCCATGGCGCTCCCGCCGTGCGGAGGCGCCCCAAATCGAAACGCTTCCATCAAGAAGCCGAACTTTGACTCTGCTTCTTCTTTGCTGAATCCGGTTATTTCAAACACCTTCTCTTGAATCTCGGGTCTATTGATCCGAATACTGCCCGACAAGAGTTCGACGCCGTTGAGCACAAGATCATAAAGTTGACCGCGAACTTTCTCAGGTTTAGTTTCTAAGTACTGCAAATCCTCCGCCATAGGCTGACAAAAATGATGATGCATCGCGTTGTATACGCCCCGATCATGGTCATATTCAAAGAGAGGAAACTCGTTTACCCACAAGAACGCCAAACGACTCTTATCGATAAGGTCAAAGCGTTTACCCATATCCAACCGAAGGGCGCATAAGTATTTCGACGCTTCCTCATAGGGCCCGGCTACGATAAGCACAACGCTCTCTTCCTTTGCTCCAGTTGCCGTCGCAAGCTTTTTCCCGCAGTCATTCGCGAAAAACTTTGCAACGCCTCCGGTCCAAGCACCGTCTTTGAGCCGTGCAAAGTAAAACTTACAGCCGCGGTATTTTGGAGCAAGTTCCGCAAACGCATCGAGATCTTTGCGAGACAGAGATTGCGCGTCAGGAACTGTAATACACCGCACAGTCGCCGCTTCCTTGAAGCCAGGAAAATCTGTCGCCTGCGCAAGGTCCGTAACTGTTTGAAGCTCCAACGCGAACCTAACGTCCGGTTTGTCCGAACCGAATCTCTCCATCGCTTCACGATAAGTCATGATAGGCAGCGGCAGTGGAATCGTGATGTCTTTTACTTCTTTAAAAATACGGGAAAGATACGTTTCGACCGCATGGAAAACGTCCTTTTCTTCGACGAAACTCATCTCCATATCGATTTGCGTGTGGACCGGCACCCTGTCGGCTCGTAAGTCTTCATCTCGAAACGCCGCGGCAAACTGAAAGTATCTGTCGCAGCCTGAGATCATCAGCAGCTGCTTGTACAGCTGGGGGCTTTGGGGTAACGCGTAGAATTTGCCTGCATGAACGCGCGAAGGTACAACGAAGTCTCGCGCACCTTCCGGCGTCGAACGCACGAAAAGCGGAGTCTCTATTTCGAGGAAACCAAGATCCGTCAGGGCCGAACGGGCGGCCTGTATTATTTTATTTCGGATTTCAAGGTGAGATTGCATCTTGGGCCGTCGGAGATCGAGATATCGATATTTGAACCTGAGGTCATCCGAGATTGTCCCTTTCGAATGCAGGGAGAAAGGCAAAACCTTTGATTTATTAAGTACCGTAATTTTTTTGATGGCAACTTCAAGCTCGCCTGTCGGCACGTCCTTATTGATATCCTGGTCCCGTCGCTTACGAACCACCCCTTTTATGGAAATACAGTACTCAAGGCCAAGTTCTTTTACCTGCTGTGCCAGGCTTTCGTCGTCACCTTCGAAGACACATTGAGTCACGCCATATCGATCGCGAAGCGCTATGAAAAAAAGCTGGCCAAAATCTCGATGTTGGTCCACCCACCCACTCAGCACAACTTCTTTCCCGACTGAATTCGCCCTCAGTTCGCCGCACGTATGGGTTCTAAGCATCCCATGTCCTTCCGAAAATTTTGGTTAATTTCATAATAAAAATGGCATTTAGACCTAAAGCTTTAAAAATATGTTCCGAAAAGGAAAAAGGCAATATCTAACTGGTGATTATGAGTAAGACATTATTTTTAATTGCTATTTTGAACTTTCTTACAAGCTTTGGATGCGCCAAGAAAAATGGATCGTCCACCAAAGCCGGGACAGAAGCGGCCTCGCCTTATTGCGGGGATTTCCTCGTCGTAGCTGCCGACGGTGTTTTCGATCTAGTACCGTGCGGCAATCCGTCGCCCGCGCCGCCTCCGGCAAAAGAAGTTTATCCAACCAAACAAGGGGCCGAAGTTTGGGGACCTCCAAAATCGGGATCAGATCCACGCGTCCAAAACGCTGAGGAAGGATCTGTCGCCTTTGGCGAGACCGGGACAATTCGGATGGTAAAGCCGTCATCTATTCTTATATCGACATCGGAGCCCTATGATAGAAACAATGTTTCTTTCGACTACCCGACTATCGCAAAACGCGGGTATCTTATGGGAGCTAAGGACTGGAGAAATGTCGAAATAACGACGTATATCAAAATCAACACGTCGAACTCTGATGGCAGAGTAGTCTTTGGCGCAAGATCGGGGAAAAAGCATGTCGGCGCATCGCCGATCCCTCCCCACGCTTGCGAAGTGTCCGGCTATAAAGGCGCGATAACACCTCAAGGTCAAACCACGTTTATAAAACAACAGTGGTTGCAGAAATCTTTTTCACGAGATCCCAAGGTTACAGTCAAACCATTGTTAGGTAAATGGGTCGGCGCGAAGTTTATCGTGCGCAATGTCGCCGAGCCTAAGGCTTCCATTCCACACCTCGAGATCTGGCTCGACGAAGCATCGACCAATGATTGGAAAATGATCGATAGTTACGCTGATACCAATGGTTGGGGTGACTCAGGCGGCGCCTGCGGAGGCAAGTGGGACGAACTTATCACCTGGGGCGGTCCCGTCGTCGGTATTTCAACCGAGGGAACGATAGACGTCGAATTCAAGAACATTAACGTTAGAGAAATAAACATATGAGCAACATCCTCCAGATTTTCTTGATCCTGAGTCTTGCCTTGAACTATGGTTGCAAGCCCGATTCTCCGACGCCGCCGCCGAAGAAAAAGGACACCCTTGGCGGTGGTGACAAGAATACTTGGGACAAAAACGGTGGTGACACAAACACGGATCAATGGGGGAATGGCGGCAACAATAATACGGATACCGATACGGATACGGATACCGATACGGATACAGACACTGATACGGATACGGACACTGATACAGACACCGACAAGGATAAGGATAAGGATAAGGATAAGGATAAGGATAAAGACAAAGACAAAAATGACGGCGACGAAGACAAAAAGCCGGAGTCCCCAACCCCGAACCCGACCCCCGTTCCGGGCCCAACTCCGACCCCGGGAAGCGATAAATCGGATACATCATCCGCTTTAAAGTGGGTCCCAAGCGGACCAGCCTTTGCCAAAGGATCCCTTTATGTTAAAGCGAGCAGCGGCAAGGTGGCCGTGCCTTGTCGAGCAAAGTTTAAGGAAGCGACTTTCCTTGGTTACTCAGGGCCAGGCATGAAAGGCTGTGCCGTGTGGCACCCTAATCCTGCGACTCCGCAGGATCAGAAAAAGACAGAAGCGACATTAGTGCCTCAGTTCGAAATTCTAGCGTCAGACAAACCTGACGTGACCGGATTCGTTACCTTTAAGCCAGCTGCTGGCATCAAGCTTGCCGCGACAGAGAAGTATTTCTTGCCCCTTGGCGCCAAGGACGAGGTCTTCTTTTGCCGTTGTCTCAAGGGAGATCAACCAGTTATGGGCATGACCGTACGCAGCGGAGCAAGCTGCGGGTACTACGATGCCGAGGCCGTTGCCTCCTCGTGTACTGACTTTCAAATACTTGTCCTAACAAAGCCCTAACTCAAACAAAAACAACGCAATAATGTCATCTTAACTGGCTGGCCAACGCTGGACTATCTGTAACGTTGCAGTTAGTATCGCCTCCGTTCTGGGAAATATTGTCCTCACACCAACCAGTTTCGGAGACGCTAATGACAAAAGTAAAGACGCTGCTCGCATCATCGCTTCTTGTGTTTGCTTGCGGCAAACTAAACAAGCCTACTTCAGAATTCAAATTTGATTCAGCACATTCGATCGCACTTGACGGAACAATTAGCAGCGGCAACATAATCTCTACAAACACAGATCATGACGTGATCAAAGAAGAGATAATCGCTCAATTGTACTACTCCATCGGGTACCTCAACGGGTACAACGCTGGACCGGACATGAACCGCGTTCAAGTAAGCATTAACGACGTTCAACCAAGAGAAGACGGCCTTTACGACGTTACCTACGCTGCAAAAATGTTTATCGCTTGGCCACGTCTCACCTATATCCCGAACTTTATATATATGACTGTTCCTGAGCGCGGCGATCAAGACGGACTTTCGCAATTTTTCGAAGCATACGGTCAAGATGCATGGGGAGTGTGCATGTCAGCAGGCGCCCATGACGTTTCTTTAGGCAATTTCTGGTACTTCTATAGACCGCTGAACTTTACGTGTCCTCTGGTAGGCTTGACCAGCGAATATGCGACGCGATTCAACATCGACCTTTCAATCAGCGATGAAAACACAGAAGACAAATATCCTGAATACAGCAAAGTATGGGAAGACGGCGCCCTAGTCGTTACGGCTATCTTCGGAAAGAATGAATTTGGGTCCACCAACAACAGTGATGCGGGCATCAATGCTTTCCGCGAAACATATTTCGAGCTCATATCGAAATACGGCACTCCCGTCGAATCGAACCTCGCTGCTAACCAAACGCCTAGCGCTACCAACGACAGCGTGAAACTGAAATTTGATACGGCAAATGGCACTTTGGACGTTCACCTTTACGTCGTCGACGAAATCAAATCCGTTTCCAATGAGTTCATTGCTAACTACAACGAACGCACAAAAAACTCTGACTTCGTCAGCTACAGCGGACACTCAGGACTAGGCGCCAACATCCGCGCGCTTGCTCGCATGGGTTCATTCGTCAAGGGTCAGTATCAGATATTCCTCGTGAACGGCTGCGATACCTTTGCGTACGTTGATAACGCACTTCGCGATGCGCACCAAGCTGCAAACGCGGACGCTGGTCCAGACAAGTACTTCGACATCATGACCAACGCGATGCCAAGCTACTTCCATATGAATCCGAGATCAAACCTTGTTATGATTGACGGCCTCATGCAACAAGAAGGCACTTACAGAGACATCATGTACGATTTCGACAGGTCTCAGCGGGTCAATGTAACGGGTGAACAAGATAACAAATGGCCACAAGCCTTTTGATAGAAAAGATATCCCTCTTTTCGTTGGACCGGCTCGAAGAGAGCCGGTTTTTTTATGCCCGGATTATTCGTCGTTATCGCGAACTAAATGGCAAAGCTTATGTTGGCAGTGCTTATGCGAGCGAAGGTTCAAGACATGGGCCACAACAAGAAGAACGCTGCCCAGGCTGTTAAACCCGCTGATAAGGACGTTCTCATAGGTGTTGTGCGAATGGGGAATCATCGCCACGAGAAGGAGAATAAAAAGCCCAATGGCGCCGTATATGAGGACGTTCTGATTCTGGTGACTGCGAAATCCGCGGTATAGCGACCAGAGAGCAATGCCTAGCAAGACGACGAAGAGATTTTGGTGAAAGTGAAGATTATCAAGAACAAGATGGTAAAACGGGGAAACAATAAGGATAACCGGCATGGCAAAACAATGGATAATACATAAAATGGACAACCCGATTCCCAGCAAGTCCATACCGTTCGAGCGGTTTGACGCAACCCTCATATTTTCTCCAAAAAAAAGACCTGAAAAATCCAGAGCCGGTATATAACCAAAATGCAAATTAATTGCAATTAGGATAAGACCCATTTTGACATTTTCCGCAGATACCATCAACCTCGACGAGATGGCCCTTGGGTAGAAAGTTCATTTTTTCCTTAAGATACCACATCATAGGCGCTGTGATGGGCTCGGGCGCATCCCATTCCTCGATTTGTGAACAGCTGTGGCAACGAGCAAGAACATGCATTCCGCGCTGACAATCCACGTGCTCGCAAAGGATGAACTTCCCTGTTGGCCCAACCTTATGAACAAGGCCTATTTCCAAGAAAGTATCGAGGATTCGGTAGACTGTGACCTGATCAATAGAACCGACCGAACGATCGGCGCTGATGAGCTCAAAGATTTCCGCCGGGCTTGCCGAGCCCTTTTGATTGGCAAGAATTTGCCACACCGCCAAGCGAGATTTGGTCACTCGCGAGCCGGCTTCTTTGAGCTTTCGTTTGCATTGTTCGATGGACATGGTTTCCTCAAAAGGCTGCCAAATATAGCGGAAACGTATGGCTATTGCAAATAATTTGCATACCTTCACATGCCCTGCCCTACCCGAAATGTCTAGGCAAACGGACAAGGGTTCGGGAAAAGGCAGGGGGCACACGGCGCCTTGCGACGAGGCGCGTGTATATAAGAGTACCCTTTGCGCCCCTATTTCTGTAAAATCATAGATAAATTACAAGAGGATACCTTGTGCAACACCTGAAGAAACCACTTCTCTGGGGCGCGGTCATTGTCATACCCGCTCTCGGTATCGTCCTAGGTACGATGATGAACGTTGACGAAACCATGCCGGCTCAACCGGAGAGTCAAGCCGAAAGGGTTGCGGAACCTGTTTATGAGACGCTGAGTTGGAAGCAACTTAAAGGCGGGGACCAAACTACTGGCGAAAACGCCCCGGTCTCAGAACTTGATAACAAACCCGTCATGATCAAGGGTTTTGTCGTTCCACTCGATGACGAGGCGGAAACCTACAACCAGTTTTTGTTGGTTCCGACAGTTCAGGCATGTATCCATGTGCCGCCGCCGCCGTCAAACCAGATGATTCTCGTCGAAATGGACGCCGACAAAGCGCCCAAACGAAGCCCCAAGGCAGTCTTGATCAAGGGCATTCTTCAAGTAGCTAAGACTGAGGCATTCTTCGGCACCGTCGCCTACAAAATGACAGGTCTCAGCACCGAAGGCTTGAACGAAGAAGCCATGAACGAGAATGCCAACTAAGGCAACGTTCTTAAATAGGCGTCACCGCGAAAATCGAAAACCACTTTGCCCAAATCAATCGTCTCTGTTTCACCCCAGATGTTCTTCTTGATGAGCGTTGCCTTCGCCAAACCAGTTCGGGTGGGAACTCCAAGTAACACGTGATCGAAAGCGCCGAGCACTTCGTCTATTCGAACAAACTGGCTCGCACCGATGTCGATGGGTTGGGTGAATTTGGTAATGTTAAAGGACAAGGGACTGATGCCGCCCGCGCCCCAAGAATAAATCACTGCTTTGTCGCCGATCAACTGGTTGCCGAAACGCGCATTGTCCGACCGAGCAGACCCCATGAGCAAACTTGGCGACTGCGTTCCAACCGTAGCGAGAAAGCCGGCGTCCGGAAGCTTAGTACCAAAATGTACCGAGGTTTTCCCGCTTGATCGAATGGAATGCACCTCTCCGTTGATGGTGATTGTTCCCGTAACTTCGACCTGCGTATAATCGACAACGGAAAGATTCGCGAAGATAAGGCCAATTTCGCCGAGGCCGATTCCCGGGGTCTTTGGCGTAATTTTCAAATTGAATTCAATAGGGAAGCTTCCCTGAGTCGTCACTTTGCCCGCAATCCAATTTTTGCCTCTCGCCAGAAAATCCCTGCCCGACTCCTTTGCAGCACCCAACTTTTCTGATTCTGTCACAAACGGGAGCCAATTTGACTGAGCCGATTCCGCGTTCATTCCGACGAAACTGCCTGCGGCATCCTCATAATAAGCGCGCAACGCATACTTGTCTGTATCATCGCTGCGAATAAGGTCTAGACCAACAACCCTGCCGTCCTGCAATTGGAACCAATGGAAACTACAAGCATATGGAGTCTTTTGGTCACCGCCGTCCGGGGCGATAAAGTTGGTTTGAATGTTTGCCGCGAAGACCGGCAAAGCGAAAAAGAGAAGTACAAAACTGATTAAATTGAAACGAGTTTTCATGTTATGAGCTCCTTTGTGTTAGCCCCTTTTACTGGGCGTCTTACATACTGGGTATTTATTTTTTTTGAAACAAAAACCTATTTCTTTCGATCTTTCGTTGAAGTATAAGCGACTATCTATACCAGCGAACAGTTTGAAACAACCCGAAAGGACGACTTTATGAGTACAAAGACAGCCTTATTGGCACTTGGCTTATTTGCATCAACACTGGGTTTTTCCCAGCCCCGAAATTACGGAGTCTCCCTTGAAGAAACCCTAGAGGGGAATTGGATCTCTTCGGACTCTTCAACCGTGGGTTCGGTCGTGAGCGCGATGACATTGTCGCACCCCAATCTAAGTCGGATCATCATAGACCCAACACTCGACATCAACGGCAAAATTACAGTTGACGGTTTGACCGAAAGCGCTGTTCCCGTGACCGGCAAACTTAGTTTTTCTTTCCTTCCGACCGAAATCATGACGTACGTGCTTAACTTTTGCTTACCAACTTCTGAATGCTACTCCATAGAAGGCAAAAAACACGTCATCAACCCGACAGCCATTTCCGGCCCTGTGCGCGACGCCAACGGCACGGTTCTCGGAACTGCATACCTTCAGTTTGACGCCATCAGAGACTTCGTCAGCATGATTCGAAGCATCAAGATCACTCATGGAAACGAGAATGAGTAAAACACGCAGAGAGTTTCTTGGGTACCTTTCCCAGGCCGGTCTTGTGCTCGGCACTCTTTCGAAAAGCACGCTGGCGGCTGCTGAGGAAAAACTAGGCCATGCCGAGCTCAACATAAAGTTTCTTATGGAAACGATGTTTCCAGGCAGTCTGGCGACCAAAAGTTACGACCTGCTCGATACTAACTATTTCTTGTCGCTTGCAGTACAGTACGGCCTAACATCAACTCCGCCTAAGTTCATTACGGACCGAATGAACGATCTCAATATATTTATCCATGGACTTCTTGCGGCCGATCTCGATGCGGGAACGAAAGTAAAAGGCCATATTTTTAAACGGTTCTTTGAATTAAATGAAGAAGAGCGCATTGACGTTCTCAAAGAAAGACTCAGTCACAGCCCTGTCGCACCAGCATACGAGCTTGTTCGTATAGTTTGTCTCTTTGCGATCGTAGGCACAATCAAGAACGACGTCGGACTGAAGATGCTTGGTCTTCCCAGGTATGAAAACTTCGCCGACGGATTGCACAACCGAGGGTATGCGGACTACTCCGACAACGTTGTGCCATCGCTTAACGGAGTCGAAGTGTGGAACGAGTCAATTGACGGGGATATCCCGTAAGGAAAACAGGACATGAATGAGTTTTCAGATATCGTCATCGTTGGGTCGGGTTTCGGAGGCTCTGTATCTGCCGTCAACCTTGCAGAAGCCGCAGCGCGCGACAACCTCAATCTCAAA
Source organism: Oligoflexales bacterium (assembly GCA_050251195.1). Taxonomy (GTDB): domain Bacteria; phylum Bdellovibrionota_B; class Oligoflexia; order Oligoflexales; family Oligoflexaceae; genus JBFWNG01. The sequence goes on along the minus strand of JBFWNG010000015.1, from coordinate 50,042 downwards.
ATAACTATGCTTGAGAAGGGTCATGATTTTTACGATCTTGATCCAAAGACCCTATGGAAATACCGTAACGATCAAGGTAACGGTTTTCGACAAACTCTAGACGTAGCTTACACGTCGCGGTTGATGGACGTTTCTGTATCGCCCCCTGACCTGACCAACATGCGCAAGTTTCCGCAATTTGTAATCGGAAACGGCCGAGGCGTGGGCGGCGGATCGCTCGTGTATTATGCCGTTAGCTTGCGAGCCCCAAACAGTATCTTCGGTCAAAAAGACGACAAGGGCCGAGCTCTGTGGCCGTCACACCTTTCTCGCCAAGCCTTGGACCCTTACTATAAGCGGCTCGAAACAAATCTCAAAGTTGCACGCCTCGCTTGGTCCGACAGGGATGGCGCTGAACCTTGGCAACTATGCTCCCGGCGCGACTACATTTTTGCACAAGGATGCCTCGCGGCAGGCGTTACGGCGGAACCGCTCAAAGTTGCGACTCATAAGGATGCAAACGACGGCTGGTGGACATCCGGACACCGCCACGGCGGAAGACAACATTTGCCCTTGAACTACCTGCGACAAGCCAAAAACGCGGGCGTCGAAATCGAGTCGGATTGCCAAGTCAAATCGATCGCTCCCAACGGCGACGGCTATGTCCTAACCGTTCAGGACAATCGTTCGAACACGACGCGGACCATCGAGTGTCGCATTCTGATCTTGTCGGGAGGCGTTACGGGCAGCATGAAAGCCCTGTTGGATTCTGAGGAAAACTTTAAAGGTACTCGTTCGTTCAGCGAAACGCTTGGAACCAACATCTCCGGAAACGGCGATTACCTACTGTCCGGAACAATCGGCAAACAATATCGAACGGACAATTACAAGGGCAAACCGATGTCCAGTTTCTGTCCAAGTTACTGGAACGATCACAAGTTCTTGCTCATCCCGATGGACTCGCCTCCGTTCCCATTTGCGTTTGGACAACCCGCGGACTTTGATTATCCCAAGAATCCCGAAGCAACGGGTCGCGCGTCAACGGAAGCAAGGAACCCCTATTTTTGGGGACGTGAATACATGAAAGTTGCCGGGTCGTTCGGTTCTAATCTCCTATCCGTTGGCATCCTCTGTCTCGACAACCGTGAGGGCCGTGTCAATCGAGATATGACTAAAATGGGCCGACTCTTCGTGGAATGGCCCGAAACACATCCTGAAACAGAAAAGCGCTGGGCTACCGCCACCAAATATGTCCGAAACATTTTCAATGCCCTCGACGGCGAAATCTTTGCCGATATGTATCGTACTCGCGGGACCGTCGGCACGGTTCATCCGCTGGGCGGTTGTTCCATGGGAGCCAACAAAGACACAGGAGTCGTCAGCCCCTGGGGCGAGGTGTTTGGTAACAAAAACCTGTTTGTTATCGACGGCAGTATTATCCCGAGCGCACTAGGAGTAAACCCTTCGTTGACCATTGGAGCGGTCGCTGACATGCTATCGAGCCGACTCGGTACGGAGCTGTCGAACCGGATGCAATAGAGCTCGGGCATCTCAATGGGAGATCCTCGAGGCACCTTAGGTTCTAGATGATGAGACGTCATGCCCAGTGCGAAGCGCATAGGGCATCCCTTATTCTTAGTGACAAAAAAACCCTCTTTTGCTAGTAACTTGGAAAACTTTAGGGAGAAAACCATGAGGTTCGTTGGGAAATTGTTTGGAGTCTGCGTATTGTTCTTGACCCTTGTTGGGTCGGCTCAAGCAAAGACCGATGCCGTAGAAAGAATAAAGAAGGAAGGTAAATTACTCGTTGCGATTGACGCGACGTATCCCCCGATGGAATTCGAAGACGACAAAGGCAAACCTGACGGTTTCGACGTCGAATTTGCTAAGTCAATCGCCAAAGAGTTGGGCGTAAACGCGGAATTCATAGTCATGGGCTGGGACGGAATTTTGGCAGGCCTTAACTCGAAACGTTATGACGTCATCATCTCCTCGATGAACATCACGCCAGAAAGAAAGCAGCAAGTCGACTTCGTGGAATACGCGAAAATGTCACAGCTGTTTGTGAGCAAAAAAGGAATCTCCGTTGCTACGGTAAAGGACCTCGCAGGAAAAACCGTTGCTGTGCAAGCGGATACCACATCCTTTGAATTCGTCGAAAAACAAAAGAAAGCCGGCATCGCCATTAAAGACATCAAGGCTTTCCGCCTCGCGACTGACGTATTTGCCGCCGTGACTGCCGGCCAAGCAGAAACCATCGTCATCGACGAACCAGTAGGTCGTTATTACGCCGCGAAGGATCCCAACAGCTTCGTCATTACCGGGCGCGCTATGGACCCTGAGCCAATAGGCATTGCCATTCGCAAGGATGACAAAGCTCTTACCCAAAAATTAGACCAGATCATCGGCAAGATGAAAAAAGACGGATCGCTGACAAAGCTTTCGCAAAAGTGGTTTGGTGGTAATCTTGGGTCGTGATTTTGTTGATCGGATGCAAACATCCGTCATGCCCAGCGCGAAGCGCATCGGGCATCTCAATCTGGATTAGCCATGCCGGATAATCCGAGTTTCTGGCAATTCTCGTTAGAAACAATCATACCTCGACTGACGGAAGGGTTGACTCTTACTTTAGAGTTAACCCTGTTGAGCGGTCTTTTTGGTATTGCGCTCGGACTATTTATTTCACTTGTCCGTCTCACCAACCATCCCGTACTAGCGAACTTGGCTAGAGCATATGTCGCGCTCTTTCGCGGCACGCCTCTGCTGCTACAAATTCTTTTCGCTTATTTCGCATTGCCGGGCTTGCTCGATATAAGACTCGAAGCGTTTACTGCGGGGGTACTTGCGCTTTCCTTAAACTGCGCAGCTTACTTAGCCGAAATTTTCAGAGCCGCAATCTCGTCAATTCCCAAAGGCCAATGGGAGGCGGCGAAGGCCATGGGCTTTCGCTACGCGTCCACTCTGTTTCTCATCATTTTGCCTCAAGCATTCAAACGCCTCATTCCGCCTGTCGTGAACGAGCTCGCGTCACTTGCCAAAGATACTTCGCTCGTGTCCGTCATCGCGTTATCCGAAACGCTCTACATTACACAGCGGCTCGGCGCGAAATATCTTCGTCCGTGGGAAGTTTACGCATGGGCAGCTCTTGGTTATCTTCTCATCGTTATAACGTTATCCACCGTCGCTAACATACTTGAGAAAAGATTATCCTTCGGTGATAAATAGGCGAAGTCTCATAGAATTTTAATGCCTCGCGCTTTACAAGAATAGGGAGAATAGGATCTCCGCTTGGAGGAAGCGTTGTTTAGCGGTAACAAAGAAAATGGAATGTCACTACGGTCGTCAAACACGCTCGACCCGTCCGGGGACAACAAAAAGAACCTCTATCCGAAAAGATTTGAAGAATCCACGCCCCATTTCGGCACAAAAATCCTTCGTGAAGTAACCATCAAGGCATCGGTGTTTCATCTCGGCTCTCTTGCAAACCACAACGTTTACCTGGGAGAACTGCTCCATAAATATTCGATTGGTGTATGTTCTTTTTGGTCTGTTGCGCAGTTAGAAGAAGTCAAGATTTGGGACTTTCTTCTTGGCATCATCGACGGCCCCGCATGGAATGTCCTTGTCCGCCAAGCTCATCCCAAACTTCTAGCGAAGTTGTGCAGAATCGGATTGGTCATACTCAACCCTACAGGTATACCACTTGAAGCGCCGCGCACACCGCTTCATGTTCTAGATATAGTGACAGGCGATATGCCGCCCAAGCTGTTTTTAGAAAAGACCATCTCGCTCATCGAAGTAATAAATCTCCATCATCATGACCGCATGCAGGTCATAAGGAGGAACAGTATGGCCTTACCTTCTCGCTCACAATTTCTTTACAAGTTTGCTTTGATCGACCATCACCATAACTATGGACACCGCCTCTGGGAGGCCGCGCGCAAGCAGAAGGCGCATCTTGATCTATTCGCGAGCGTCGAGCACTTTAACGAATTCCGAGATCAGAGAAAATACACGGCCGTGATCATTGATTTCGACTTGGGACCGCTTTCCGGCGTTGACGAGAACGTGATCCTTCAAGGCGTAACCGGATCGTTATCGAGTCTTCCCATTGTACTGCTCACGCGCAACGGCAAAAACAACCTGAAGGAAAGCTTGCCGAATGTGAAGCGCACAGCAAAGAGCTTTGACTTTGATCGGATCATCCGTGACGCTATAGATCTGTCGATTAGGGCTCAGAAAGCCGCATAAGAGCTGGCGGGTTGCTCAAGCGGCACTTCCTCTTTTGTGGGTAGGCCCCGCTTAAGAGATGAGATAAGTCTTTGAGAAACGACCAAAAATTACATCCTCGTGTTTTTCTCACGCTACCAATTCCTCGATTTCATTATTAAAAAATAATAAACCCGGCCAAATTGGCCAAGTAGTCAAAGTTTGGTATCATAGAAAATATAGTACATTTCTCTTTCCGATATTTTTCAACAACTACAAGGAGGTGGTTAATGAGAATTTTGGCGCTGGCCTTAATGACGGTAACGTCGTTTACCTGGACCGCAAAATCCATGGCAAGCGAGAAGCTGGCACTGCTTAGTCAGATGAATAAGTACGCTGGGTATAACGATGTTTGGGGGTACACGGACCCTAACGGAAGGGAATATGCGCTTCTTGGAGTCGTGAACGGCACAAGTGTGGTCGATATCACGGACGCACCCAACATTCGGGAAGTGGCTTTCATCGAAAGCGCAAACTCTATCTGGAAGGACATAAAAACATATAAAAACTATGCCTATGTCGTTAATGAAAGCGGTGGCGGTTTACAAGTTCTTGATCTCTCTGATCTGCCCAATTCGGTCAAGCTGGTTAACACGTATACCGAAATCCGTACCTCGCACAACATCTGGGTCGACGAAGAGGCGGGACTCATTTACCTCGAAGGTAATATGATAAAGCCTGTTATTGTTCTCTCCCTAGCTGATCCCATACATCCAGTTGAGATTTCAAAATTTGGTGTTGAATGTCACGACATTTATGTAAGAGACCACATTGCCTATATTGCAGAAGGCTATTCTGGAACCTTCGCGTTGTTTGACATGAAGGATCCCGCAGCACCGACCCTCTTAAAACGGTTCCGCATTCCAAATGCGGGCTACGTGCACAACCTCTGGCTTACGGAGGACGGGTCACATCTCATGTCTACCGAAGAAACAACTGGCAAAACGGTTAAGATGTGGGACATTTCGGATCTCAACAACATTCATATGACAGGCGAATATCTCGGGCCACAAAAAATCATGGCGCACAATACTCATATCAAAGGCAACTATGCGTATATTTCCCACTACGCCGACGGACTCCGCGTCGTCGACATATCTGATCCCACAAATATTACGGAAGTGGCAAACTACTGGGAGCCTGCCAATGCCCCCAACGCATGGGGCGCTTATCCTTTCTTCAAGTCGGGAAAAGTGCTGATAAGCGGCATCGAAACAGGCCTGTACGTCGTACAATTCGATCTCGGTCGGGAATAGAAAGGACAGGTTTATGGTTAGCATGGGTCTCTCACGGATCATAATCGCATCAGTCGCCTGGTGTTCAACGATAGCTCTTGCCCAACACGGGCATATAAAAGGCACGCTAAAGGTAGACGGAAGCGTCGGCGGAAGAGTCACTCCTTCCGCTCCCGCTCTCCTCACCATGAGTTACATTGATCACACGACGCACACGCCAATGACGAAGTTTGAAAAACTTCACGGCAAAAGCATGCACATGATTTTGGTGTCAAGAGACCTCAGCCACTTCTCTCACATCCACCCGTACTTGACCGAAGACTCGGGGGAATTTAACCTCATGGTCAATACGGAAAACGACGATCCTGACAACCAAGACACCGCCCATGCAATCTCAATCCCGGGCGAACATTTGCTCTTCACCGAAATTTTTCCCCAAGGGGCCGAGATGCCCGAAACTGTAATATTTAAAGTCAATGACGAGGCGGAGATTCCGCTGCCAGCTCCAAAAGCAGACATCAGCTACCCGCAAAAGAATACGATCCTCTATTACAAGACCGACGGCACCCAAGGCGATGTTGGGGACTACTACCGAATCAATTTCAGCTACGACCAAATGTTTATTTGTACCTCATGGTTCCCCCGATTCTTTGCCGAAGTCTACAAACTCGAGAACGGGAGTTATATAAAGGCCACAAACTTTGAGCCAATCCTCGAAATCGGCGGCCACGCAATACTGGTGAGCTACGAGGGAGAAGGCAACATGAAAAAATTCCATCATTTTCACGCATTTTTGCCCGAAGACGGCGATAATGTTCTTGTCTTTCCTTTCCACAACCACAAAATGACGTTTGACGACGCTGTTTATAAGATGTGGATACAGTTCAAACACGAAGGCAATCGCGTGACGTTGCCGCTCGTGATCGACTATAAAAATCCCCCGATTCCTAAAGGGCCGACGCTCAAATGCTCGGCTCCTTGAGGTCCGAAAGGTCCTAGTCTATTCCGCCAATACTGGATAAGTATAGGTCGACCATCCGTAGGTGCCGCAGTCTTCTTTCGCGCCAGAAAACTTGACCGTCGTCTCGGCATTCATGGCCATATCAAACGCTTTGAGACCAAAGCGAGAAAACGTCAGTATTCGATTGTCCACTCTGAAGAGTCGATTAACGTCGAGGGATCTACGCGCCTGCCCCCACCAGTGATAATTCTCAATGTTCTTACACGCAGAAGGTATAAGGTCACTGTGAGTTACTCGTCCAACTTCGTTTAATAAGCCATTTTCAGGTTTGTAGAAAATTGCTCCAGAGAATGTCAGATCTGTGGCTTGCTCCGAGCCTCCAGTCATTTGTCCTTCGTAGACGGTGACAGGCAAGCCAACTAGGCCGGATTCTTTGTCGAAGAGAAATGCCTTATGATCACCCGTAACATCGGTGAAACTGCCGCGCTTGCCAAGTATCGCAACATCGCTTCGGGAAATGCTCGACGGATTGGCAACGTCGAACAAAGATACTTGCACGCCTTGGAACCAAGAGAAGTCTCCTTGATCGTCACCATCGTAACCGACTCCTAAAAGTTCAGTTTCGGACAAAGGATGCAAATACATTGAAAAGCCAGGAATTTTTAGTTCGCTCACGAGCTTCGGTTCGCGGGCATTGCTAAGGTCGAATGCAAACAGAGGGTCGGTTTTTTCGAATGTTACGACATAGGCCATAGATCCGACGTAGCGAACAGCTCGAATGTCCTCGTTGGGAGCGAAATCAGCAATCCTCGCCACTTCGGAAAGAGTTTCGTCCTTTTCTTCCAATATCCACAGGTGGTTTCTTTCACCCGTTCCCTGCATAACAGCGCTTTTGTTCTGCACGGGCGTATCAGGGTCGCCTACAGGCGCGTAGGTCGTGGTGGCAACGGCGACGACGCCTTGATCTGCGAACTCTTTGAAGGCCCATTGACCAACGACGTATCCGGGCACAATCCCCGCCGACACGGGGGCTATGTTGCCGGAGGTTTTGTCGAAGGCAACCCGTGCGACGACTGTGGAGATTTCGTAGTTGCCGTCAGAGCTCCATGGAGACCCCGAACGGGTTAGGTAGATCGAATCCTCTGACATGTACAAGTACTCTGTGCCGCCGAGGAACGCAGTCTTAAACTCTTCTTCGGGAGACGTTAGGTTGATCGAAAATACTTTTGTCATACCCCAACTCATGTCGTCAATGAAGGGCCTGACGACGTCCGAGCACTCGATGTCGGCGCCTAGATTAATCTCCGGCTGATCGTTGGGATAGTCGACGATATAGTCGTTTACCGCGATGAGGATGTTGCCCGCGCTAAAACGAGATTCTCGATATTGGCCTTTATACGTTTTTTCCAAAATCAAATCGGATTTGGCAGCGGCATCAATATGAAATATCCGAAGATTCGTCCCCTTGTCTGATTGTTCGATGACTGCAAGCCGATCATTTGAGGAATATAATACGGGATATTCATAAGCCCCGTCCAAAAGCTCCACCGAACCAGCAACTTCAAGCGTGTCTCTTTTGATAATGTTGATGAAACCCGGCGACACGGCATAGATGAAGTTTTCGTCAATCTTCACTCGATCGCCCTCGTCCACCGACACCTCCTGCACGTTGGTGTAGGTCGTTTTCGCACCCTCGGAAGAATCACTCATTTCTTCTCCTTGTGCCATGGGTGGATATGCGTTGGGGACGTTTGTTCGCTCCTCTATGTACCTTGTTATTTCACTGCAGTTCACAAACTTTTCGAGTTCGGCGGTGACCCTAAACTTTGGATCCTGATAGACCTTCACGTCTCCGTTCCCCGCGTCTTTGCCCGAAGACGAGTGACAAGACGTCACCAAAAGCAATATCAAACCTTGAATGACTGTTTTCATGAGTCTCTCCTTTCTCTATGGCTTTTTCAAAACGTACGAGTCCATTGCGAGAAGAATTTCTCGTTTTTGTGTGAAAAGGTTTTGCAGAAAACTACTTAGGAGGCAGCCGGAATGTTGATGTGACTATATCCGCCTGAGTGATTCCTATATTATGCCGCATGCTGACGACACTGACGTTAGGGATCGTTAAGTAAGCCAGAGTTGTGCTACAAGCAGATACTTCCACACCAAACTCATTGGGTGCAGGGGCTGTTTCGGAACAACTTGGAACGACCTCTGACGCCACTGCAAACGTTACAAACTTTTCATCGAGCCTGAAAGTTTGCTCGCCTGACTTCGAAGCTGGATCGAGGGCAAATCCTAATGGGAGTTGCACCTCGTATGTATTATCCAAGACGACTTCAACTGTCGCAAACTCTGCAACGTCTGGCTCGCCAACTTCGCTTCTGTCCGCCTGAGGCTCGACCTCTTCTTTGTCCTTGTCTTTTGGTCGTACACCGTTATCGACGATGCCGCCATTCGGTTCGCCGCAAGCCGTGAGCAGTAGACCCAGCAGAATGACTTCTGCGCAAGAATGAAGACCTCGGATTTGTATTCTCATATGATCCACCTTGAGCTGATACCCTCAGCATAGTATACTCTTCGGAAGATCGACAATATTATTTAATGATTTCAGCAGCTTTCCGTATTCAGAGCGTATACTGGGGAACCTTCTATGGATCTTAACATCCTAAGTTACTTGGACTATCGGGAGCTGCTCCACGACTGGTTCTGGGAGCTGAAAAAAGCGAACAAAAAGATGTCTTTTCGCTTTGTGGCAAAACAACTCCAATTAAGCTCCCCCAACCATTTCCACCTTGTCATATCGAAAAAGCGGCATTTTTCCATGCCTAACTTTGAGAAAATGTTGAATCTTCTGAAGCCAAATACGAAGGAAAAACAGTATCTTAAGGCACTGTTTCTCTACAATCGCGAAACCAGCGAAGAAGCCCGAAAAGGACTGGCTGAACAGCTTCGGGCCATGCGCAGCAACCTCCAAGGCCCTGATCTCGCGGACACAAAGTATCAAATCATCGGCCATACGGTAGCATGGTATATCAAGATGGCCGCTATGATGTTTGACGGAATGACTCGTGCCGAGGTCGAAACAGCTGTCTTGGCGGCATGTCCGTTTCCCATTGAGTTAGATCAGCTTGAACAAGCTTTTGAGGTATTGACGCGTCATGGCGTGTTGACGATGAAGGGTAATACTTGCAATTTTGATCTCTCGGACATCACGACGAAATGGGACATGGATCAAAACGAGATAAAGCGCCACCACATGGCAAATCTCAAACTCGCTTTAGAAACATTAGCGTGGCCCGTTCAGAAGCGATTTTTCGGCAGCGTCACGATTCCGTGTAATGAAGAAACCTACGAAAGCATTGTTCGCGAAATCCGAAGTATGAGCCTTCGGATTCTCGAGGAATCCAATAAGAAAGTCACGACCAAGGATCAGTGCCAAAAGGTCGTGACTTTGCATTTTTCGTTATTTCCGTACTTCGAATTCCCTTAGAGGGGACTCTCAGTGACTGTCGCCGTTTTGATTTTTACTTCTGTTCTGGGGCGATCGTTAGGATCTGTTTCCGTAGCGCCAATTTTTCTAACTATGCTGAGGCTCTCATCGTCAGCAGTCTTACCAAAAACAGTGTACTGTCTGTCGAGGTAAGGAACTTTTTCGAGGCAAAGGAAAAACTGTGATCCTGCAGAATTGGGGTCTTGAGCGCGCGCCATGGATAGAACACCGGCTTCATGAGGAATCTCGCTAAATTCGGCATCGACCTGATAACCCGGTCCGCCCGTTCCATTGCCAACTGGGCATCCGCCCTGTATAACAAAGCCCTTGATCACCCGGTGAAAATTAAGGTTATCGTAAAAACCCAACTTCGATAAAGCAACTATATTGGCACAGTGCTTAGGGGCTACCTTAGGATATAGCTCCAGTTTAATGGGACCCTCGGTCGTGTCGAATGTCACCTGATATTTCTTTTTCGCGAAGTCTATTTCCTTAGTGAGGTCAGAAACTTCCTTCTTTAGATTTGTCTTATTCAAGCCCAACTCCCGTTGCTTCGTTGTAAAGGATCTTATCTAACAGTTTGACCCTATCGAAGCAACGGAAAGATGGGATTCAAGCGATTTGACGGCATTGTCTGCCGCCGTTATACCCTGTTCTTACTCACCTTTATAGGTTCCGCACTGACCGCCCTTACAGAAAGCCGCGTAGCCGGTGTGGCACTCCGTGCATGCTTGAACCGACAATGCTCCGCTTGCAGCAGTAATGTCTTTGCCGTCCTCTTGATGGACCGAATAGACCGGTTGGCCTCCCTTATAACTTGTCAGAAGCATAGCCTTTATCTCAGGAAAATAGAGGGCCGTGGCGGCGCCGTCTTTGAAGCTGCCATTTCGCGCTTTATAAGCGTCGATTTGATCGGGTTTTACCAGGACCTGCACTTTACCAGGACCCTGTGGCCGGAGGTTGCAATATGTTGCAACGGTCTTTTGATAAATGGTCGGCAGTTTGCTGACGTCAGCTTTACAATCAGGAACAGCGCCAACTTCCACGAGGGGCGTTTTAACACTTTTCCATGTTTTCCAATCCTTAGGTAATTCTGCGGCGTTTGCACCAATGGCAAACAAAGACAAAAGGATTGCGAGCTGTTTCATTGGAGACCTCCATAAAATTTTATAAAAGATTAAGCCGCTTCCGATTGGGTAAGCAGCGATTCGCTCTCTTCTTCGATAAACTGTGTCGCAACAATGCGCATTGCTCGGTTGTTAGAAGTCACGATATTTCCAAGCTTCTTGCCAAGGTTGTAAAGGTCAGAGGAAAGGACATCAATTTCCTTGGCTATTTTCGTGTTCGTCTGCACGTTGTTCTGTTGATCTTCTAACAACACTAGAACATTTCCCACGGAACTCGTTATTGCCTGTATAAGGTTAAGTTGATTTGTCACGGCGGTCTGAGTAGCTAAAACCTCTTGGTTGGCGACACTGATTTCCCTATTAATAATTTCGAACGTGCCCTTTGTTTTCTTCGTAACCTCTTCGCCTCTATGAACACGGGCGTCGATTTGCCCCAAGGACTTTTGAATCTGCCGGTCTGTCTTTTCAATGATCTCGTTGATACCTGCTGCCGCGTCACCGCTCATCTTTGCGAGCTGCCCTACTTCGCCCGCAACGATCGCGAAACCACGTCCGTGTTGACCGGCACGAGATGCTTCGATTGAGGCGTTAAAAGACAGGAGCTGTGTTTTAAAGACGATATCGTTGATGAGCCCAGTCTTTTGTCTGATCAAGTTGATATTATTCTGAAACTCGCGTAGGTCGGCGCTAGACCTTGCAATCTCCGTCATAGCTTCCGACACGGCTTCAAGGTCTCGAAGTCCCGAGTCCGATTCCCTCCGGGCATTATTTACCGCTTCAAAGCACTCTTTCGCCTGAGCCATCGTCTTCTGCGCGGTGTTTTCGATTTCCTGCATGGATTTAGTCATATCGTTCATGGAACGCATCTGATCGGAGAAGAAGGACGAAATACTTGACGCACTATGGGTCATGTTCTTGCTAACCTTCTTCGTTTTTTCTGAGATCTCTTCCAACGTTGAGATTTCTCCGCTAATTGTGGAGGCCAGTTGCCCCGTAAGCCAGAAGCCGATGATTCCGCTTGCGATTATGACGCCGAGATTGAGCATGGCGTTTCGAGTAGCGATTGACGTACCGATGGAAGCTAGGTCCGAAACATCGTAAATGGCGTACAAGTAACCGCCATTTTTAGTGCCGAGGGTAGATTTGACATGAAGAAAATCTCCGTCCAAATACGAACCGTCCTCAGCATCCGCGGATCTTAATGACGTTTCAGATGACAATGTTTGTTGCACCGCGGGAGAAGCCGTTGGACTTATATAGGCTGACTCAACTGCGGTTGGTGGAATCGCCTCCGAAAAAGAACTCGCCTCCATTCCGTCGCTTTTGCCAGACACCTTCATGAACAAAAGGTTTGAATAACTTTCATATTTGAGAACAGCATCGCGGCTTTGCAACAGCATAACGTTACCGCCAGAAACTGCGTCAAGGGCAGTCGGCACAAACGACTTGGTGATGAGCATAGCCTTCTCGACGAGTTGTTCGGATAGCATCTTTTTCTCGACGAAGTATTCCGCTACGCTGAGAGTGAAACATGCCAAAATCGTCACGCCAACAATTGCCGCTAGAATTTTTTTTCTCATAAACTTACTCGATATGTTTATTAACCAAAGTTCTGGTAAAAACTTCGGAACGAAAGTTGAAAAGTTGAGAGTTTTTTCAGTAGCTTAGGAGTGCAGATTGTGAAGGTTTCTGGATAAAACTTACGTTTGTCCCCTATTTCTTTGATCAATTACTTTCTTCACTTTTCCCGTTCGAGCGTTTCGCGGAAGCGTTCCTGGCTCAAAAATTTTGACTTCGAGTTTCGCTAAGGTACCTTCGTGCAGACGATGTTTGAGTTTCTCCATCTTTGTGACCAACAGGTTGTGAATTTTTTCTCCAATGTCTTTTTCGGCGGAATCGATTTCCACGTTCACTTGGAGAATCTCGCCTTTGTCTCCTCCAACCCCGATAAGTTGTAATGCTGTGAACGGAATGGAATCCAAGGCTGCTTCAAAATCCGAAACTTTTATGTTGAGCAGTCCAAGGCTCATGTCATCTCCAGAGCGCCCCATAAACTCCAGTACACGACTGGTTCGACCACAACTGCAAAGTCCAGGAACAATGCGCCCCCAATCCCCTATATCATAGCGAATCAGCGGGAAAGCCTTCTTGAGAAGTGAGGTGATGATTATGCGACCTTCCATGCCAGCGGGAACCGGATTGTCCTCTTGGTCAACAATTTCAATATAGTTAAAATCATCAACGATATGATGCATTGCACCTGACATTTTTTCGCATTGATAAGCGATCTGGCCGCCGTCATTCGCCCCGACCACGCTCGCGACTCTCTTAACGCCCAGGGTCTGGTTCAACCAGTCGCAATCTGCTTTGCTCATTGGTTGACCGGCGTATATGACTTTTTCAAGCGTGAATTCAGAATGTTCTTTCTTGATGGTCCGCAGCACCGGCACAACGGCAGCAGGCACTCCCTGAATGGCATTGATATTAAAATTCTTCCACAACTTATAGAACAATTCGGGTGAAAGTGCATGACCAATTGCAAAAGTCGTCACTCCCACGAGGGTGTTGACGTGATCAAAAGAAATAAAGCCGCCGTATAAATCGCCAGCTAACATGCAGTTTGCAAGCCGATCGTCTTTCTGCATCCCAAGAGCGCGGAAAACCCTTGCAGCATTCTGAATCATCGCCTTCCAATCATGCTCGTCGTAAATTGAAAATTTTGGCTCGCCGGTAGAACCACCGCTTCGGGAAACGTAGCCCCCGTGCCAGTCCTTCGTTGTTTGCAGTGCAGTCGATCCGGGAGGCATGGAAGCCGCCATTTGCTCACCGGTCAATATGGGGATCATGACCAAATCGCCGATGTTGTCGATTTTGCGAAGGTTGTCGTATTTGGAATAGTACTCCGACTTCGCTGCCTCTGAGAGCAGTTCTCTCAGCCGCTGGTTGATAATATCAAGCCGGTGGGATTCGGGAATTAAGTCGATCGGGTCGATTTGCGGCAACGTACCGGGCGTCCTTGTGAAAACCAGGTTGAGATACTGCGGCAAGTCGTAGGCTCCGTCATGGGGATCGTCCACGTATCCGCCGGACATCTGTCCAAGAGGCAATATCCTCACGACACCGAAATTCATGAGTTTTCTTTGAATATCCCAGTACTGGCTGTCAACAGCCTCCAGCCCCACAGTCTGAACGTAACCTCGAAATTTCGCGATTTCTTCCAAGACCTCGTGTTCCTGCGAATAAGGCACGATGCTCAGACTCCGGTGCAGAGGAGACGACTCTAATGTTAGATCTCGCCCCTTCCAAACGGTCCATTGCATGCCGCCCTTAGACGCCCTGAGCCTGCCGCTCCCGCGGAACTCCGCGCATTCTTCCAACGTCCGAATTTTCCTTATTTCAACGGCTGCCTGAAGATCGACCTCTCCAATGGGCAGTTCTTTCTGCTTTTCTTCGAGAGCCTTTGCAAGTTCGTCGATCAATGTATCGGCGTTCTCTTCGCCCTCGACGTAGCATATTTGAGGTGCCGTACACGCGTTTTGATCCCAAATAGACAATTCGTTAGCGAGTTGTTTCCCCAGAGCTTTTGCAGACTGTGATTTAAGCCCCGATTTTGTGACCCAGGCAAGGCTGAGTTTTGGTCCGAACACTATAAGTTTCGTTCGAGCAGGCAGCTGATCTCGGTATGCGCGCACAGACTCCTCGCCTCCCCACACTACAATTCCGTCCACCTCGCTCTTAAAAGCGGCAATAACCTCAGTCTGGTGGGAACTGTATTCAACGAGAGAGATTGATTTTGCGACAATTCCGTCCCGGTCGCACTCCTGAATACTTTTGATAAAGAGCGGCATGAATACTTTTTCGTGTGACGCCATCTTAAGAATCGAGACGTTACCTGTGATAAGCCCTTCGAGAAGCGAACCAACGCCCCCGAGAAACACGTTACCCGCTAGCACATGCAACATCGTTCCCAAGGGCTGCCATTGTTTGAGAGTTACGGTCTGAGGGTCAAAATGAAAGTGAAACTGTCGCGGTATACCTCGCAACTCCACTTCCAACTTCCGCTTAAGCTGTGTGGAATCCAGTAGGTGTTCGAGAAAATCGAGACCGATCTTGATCATGGCAGGCGAAAATCCCGTCTCCGCGGGGAGGCGTTCGAATGCTTCCACCCGACCTTGATAATCGCTTCTCTTCCATTTTTCCTTCAAAACATCCAACAACAAGAAGACCTTTTCAAGGGGATACGAACCATAGATTTCCCGCACCTTTTTGGCTTCACGGCAAATCTCCAGGGCGTCTTCAGCGTCGAGAGGTTTAGAGTTCGCTTCCCATCTTCCAAAGATGTAACGTGATTGCATGCTCATGCGCGCCTCTTTACAACTTCGCTGGCTGTTAAGGCGCATCCCTTATGCTTTTTAAGCCCTCCACGACCAAGCAGAGTAAACGTTGGAGATTGATAACCGCATCGGCACTTGTCCTTGTCCAATTGGCCGATATCGGTCGAAAGCACCGAAAGATTTGGCATCATCGAATTGAAGGGTGTGAGGAGTTCTATCAATCCTTGCTCTCCTAGAGACAGTGAACGCATGGTTGCCGGATCTCTGATGATGATTCGGCAGTAGACAGGGATATGAAATCGATGAAGCCGGCACTCCATATACGGAGCCGAATGTTCGGCCATTCCGTAACCATCGAGAACGTTTTCGTCTTTGATTCCCAAGGTTTCTTGCAGCATCTCATAAAAATATTCTTTCGTCACTTTCTTGTCTTCCGCGGCCTTCCAACCGCCGCCTGTTAGCACGTGACTCTTCGGAAATTCAAATGACTTTCCTATGGTCTTAAGCGCGGTCATTGCCTCGAAAATAAACGACGGAATACCGTGGATTCGAAGTTCGCACTGCGTCTTAGCATATTCCTCGAGCTTAGCCATAACGCCGGCCATATCCAAGAACCATTGGCCTTCCTTGTTCTTACGAATCGCGAAGAATGTATCTCGTGCCGGCGCAAAACGCATTTGGTTAGCAATAGAAAAGGCTATGCCCAGATCGGATGCGTCCTTGGGATCGTATATAAACATCAAGTAATTGACGGGCGATTCGGTAACAAGCCCTTGTTGCCGCCATAATCCGTCCAACATGCTTTGCGCGCGATCCAAACTCTGTTGGTCAAACCAAATTTGCGTTTTCTGTCCTCGGGTTCCCGAAGAAGTCAGCTTCAAAACAGCAGCTGAGTCTGGAAGCGAGGAAAACAGAAAGTATTTCATCGCATGAACGCCTAAGGAGGGAATTCGCTCTAAATCCGTCGTACTGCGAAGAGATGCTGGATCAAAGGAATACTTGTTATAGAGCTTTTGAATGTCGGGGTTTTGCTTGTAATGAAAGCTTGCCATTTCCCTGCACGCTTCGACCATCAATGCGTTGCCCTCGGGCGTCCAGTCGAAAGGGTTGGATATCTTGCATATTTTGTCTGCAGCCGAAAATTGTTGCATAGTCACGCCTTATCTTTGATTGCGTCTATCACACGAATGAGCTTTCCGGTTTTTGGATTTCGAGGTAGTGTGTTCAGACCCATAAGTTCCACCTTTATTGGCCATACCGATTTATTGCTAATTGCTTTCCTGAGAGTAGGCCGGTTATCAACGATAATTGTCGCTAGCTTTTGCGCGATTTGATCCCAAGATCCTTTATCCGCTTCGGTTTCAACCCGAACAATCAGTTGATCCTTACCTTCAAGCCGCAGCTTCTCAAGCTGAATGGTTCCTGATCCAAGCTTCGATTTAAGGCAAACATCCTGAATATAGTTGTAATCCACTGAATCAAAGCCAATCCGAAGCACGTCGTCTCCGCGCCCCAATAGTACGAATTTTCTTGTTGTCCTGCCGCATTTGCAAGGTTCTGCGACCCAGCGTCCGAGGTCCCCAACTCGATAGCGAATGATAGGCATTACTCTCCGGGGTATAGCAGTCGCCAGCAGCAATCCTACTCTTCCCTCTTCGCATGGTTCACCTGTGTCCGGATCAACGATTTCAAGAAAGCACTCGTCGTCGTGAACATGGAACTCATGAGCCTCTGAGACGGCGCACTGGTATCCGATGTACCATGTATCAACAGTGCCATATCCCGGAGCTTTGACAATAGTCGTGCCAAATTTTCTCTTTACCTCTTCCTTGTCAGCTTCATAAAAATGTTCACCACCGTAGTATATCTTATCGATGTGTAAATCCTTCGCACCCATGTCGTAGAGATTGCGCATATTGGTTAGCACAACACTTGATATGCCGCTAAAACAATTTATTTTGAACAACTCAGCTACGCCTCGCACGAAGTCTATGTCCGTATGATTGGAAAAAGGAAAGTTCATGCAACCGTATTGCTGCATCATACGATTCATGTGGATAAAGGTCATATAGAGGCTTCCAACGGCCCAAAAATTTGCAACGCGATCCTTGTCGGTAAGGCCAACGGCGTAAAAACCTCGGGCGTTCATATGAGTGAGCTTTTCCAGTTCCTCGTTACTAAAAAGAGTAGTCTTGGGGATTCCGGTAGTGCCTCCGCTCTGAAACACCGTATATCCCTTAACGCCTGGCACCAAAAGTTTTTCAGAAACAGGCGGCACCAGATCTCGCAGGTCGCTTGCGCTCATCACCGGCACGTTGGCCATGGGATGTTGGGCGTTCTTATTGTAGCCTTCCAATCGTGACCGATACCAAGCCACGTTTTTTCGGGCGAATTCAATGTATTCGTCGAGTATCTTGCGGGCCTCCTGTTCCCTTTTTCCAGGAGCTAATGATTCCCAAGGATCGTAGAATGGCGATTTGTTGTCCTTGTACAACATAGGGACTCCTATTTCTTTGTGCTGTCTGAGAAAATTTCTTGGAGAATTCCGTCACTCGCCGGGGTTAAATCGGCGAAGTACTTGTGCATCTCAACGCGCAGGTATTCTTTAAAGAATTCCATGTAGGTCTTACCTACATTGGTGTCGGGTTGGCATAGGTATTCAAAAGAACGTCCAAACACGACATAATCCCGTCGCACGTTGCCTTGACTCTTAAAAGCCGGAAAATAGGCACACGGAGTAAAGCCCCCGCGGATGATGCACTCGTTGCCAAAGCTGTCGCCAGCATCGTTGATGACTTCTATATAAGAGACATTGTTGCGCCGCAGCAATTTCTGCACTTCATTATACAGGCTCACGGGATGCACGGATTTTTTGACGTGTTCGCCAATGATCGCAGCAAACCTTTTGGTTTCATATATATCAATGAATATTTCGATGTCTTGTTTGGGATCTGTAATCAGACAGTTCGGCCTGTAAAACGGATAAAAATTGGCTATCTGCGATTTCTTAGCCATCAGATCTTGGAATTTAGCCCGAACAAACTCAGGCGCTCGGATAAGTTCGAGTTGTGGAACTGGCGCTCCTTCATTCTCCTTCTCAAAACTTCTCAGCTCTTCAAGAATGGCTCCGTAATCCGCGACAGGTAATTGCGGTATATTGCATTGGGATGCCGCTATAGCGAAAAACTTCGCCACAACGGGATGCAGTGCTATCTTGGTGTATCTCTTCTCTTGCAGAGAGTTTCTCAAAAAGTACGCTGTCAGACCGTTGAGCGCGGTATTGTCCTCGCCTAGCGCGTTCGGGAATACTCCAAATACCTTAAACCCCTCCTTCGCAGTGCAGTCTTGTTGCTGCCTGGTCAACGACAGAGTAGTGGTATAGACGACGTCCATGTCAGTTTCTGTCTCTAGAAAATGTAGGCAGTAGCGCAGGGATTCCTGAATCAGCAATTGCGTCTTAGCGCTGTCGGCATCGACGAGGATCTTATTGATTTTGCAAAGTTTTTGGTTCGGCTCTAGCATGAGACCAATAGCCGTGACTGGGGCACCGTCCATTTCGGTTAAGATCCACCGCGAGTCTTTGCGATCGATGGTATGAGACAGTTTTTTGTAATCGAGAAATGCGCTCGACGGAGAAGCACCCGTATTAGACTTATGAAAAAGTTTCAATATTGAAAATACGTCGGCAGACGATGCTAGCCTAAACCTCATGCAACGCCTCCTATCGACGATACGCCTTTCTTAGCTTGTTCGTTCTTCGCTAGGAACGCAAAAAGCGTCGACATTGCGATAACCCCGATTCCCTGGACAAGGCACAATGTCGTTAAGTGAATCTGATCCGCCAAGAAACCAAAAACTGTAAACCCAATGGGCATAGCGGCCATGGTCACGGCTCGAAGAAGAGAGAAAAACCGTCCCTTTTTCTCGTTTTCAATCTCATCTTGAAAATAAGAAACAATCTTCACGTTCAAGAGTCCCAACGAGGTCCCCATACCGTACAAGCAAAACCCGTAAAACCATGGGTTTATGAAAGCGCCTGGCAAGGCTATCATTATTCCAAAGACAAGTACATTTCCCGCTACAAAAAGAAGTGTTCGTTCCACCACCAGCCGAGAAGCGATGATCGATCCGCTAAAGATCCCCAACCAAATGCAACCTTCAAAAATTCCCAACATCGAAGCCGTTTGTTGCAGGATATTCTTCGTGTACAGGGGAAGAACAACTAGGATAGGCGTACCGAACATGTTCATAGCTCCGAATCCTAACAGCAAATTTCGAATCAAGGGCAAGCCTTTGAGGACGGAGAGCGTGCTTTCACCCTTGGCCGAAACCTCGGTCCCAGCAGGCGACGGATCTTCATCAATCTTTATTGCTCTGTAACTCAATAAGGAGATGAAAAAAGCGGCACCATTGAGTAGAACAATGCCCAGTATGCCGACTTGCTCCACGAGGATAGCGCCGATCACCGCACCGGTAAAAAATGCGAGCGTCTGAGTGGAGCTCAAGTACGCGACGGCTTCGGTGGTTTGTTCTTTAGGCGCCACGTAAGGCACCATTTTCATCAACGTCGGTTCTATGAAAGCCTGGATTGTGCCAAAGATAAATACAGAAGCAAACAGAACCGGAAGCAAGTCGATCTTTGTCAGCGTCAGCAAAGCCAAAACGACCGAGAAAACTGTTCCTGCGATGCCGCCGGGAGCCAGAATTCGAAGCGGAGAGTGTCGATCGATAAGCTTTCCAATGATATTGAGAAATATAATGGGAGGAATGACGCCCAATACGAGCAACGCTGCCGCATACTTTCCGGAATTATTTGGATCCTGCCCGATGATCCACCAAAGCAGCGCGATTTGGAACATCCTGTTGCCAACTTGACTCACAAGCTGGGAAAGCCAAAGAAACGCAAAATTCCTGTTGTTGAAGATAAGATCCATTTATATCACTGCCTTTTTTTCATAGTCTTCGCGTATAAGGTTCAGCAACTTTCGACCGCGCTCTGAGTATAGTTTGATCTCGTCGAAATCCACCCTCGCAGGTCCGATAAATTGAAAACGAAAACCAAGTTTGTCCGTAATCCGGTAGGGAACGAATCCCGCAATAAAAAAACCAAATTGTCCAAGATAGTCGTACACCTGACCGACACCAGGAAAGGAGAGACTCATTTCAATGGCCGCATATTGATAACCACGTCGAACTAAGAAACGCCATTCTTCCATTGCTTGCTTGAGAGCTTTTGCGCCTGGCTCTACCAAATCAAAAATTGCCGCTCGTTGGGCCGGCTGATATGTTACCTCGTATCGACCGTTGGGCGCCAAGGGAACGAAACGCGCCGCAGGGCGCCATTCAATCCCGAGCGGCTCGAGTATAAAATCGGCGATCTCGCCTAAATTCACCGGAAGCACAACCTCTTTACCGAAGGGTGAATCGCATTGACGTTTAATGGCAAGCAACAGCGAATATCGATCAGTGTGCTTAGGATTTTGACCGATGCCAAGCGCTTCCATGTTTGCTTGAAACTCCTTGTCTTGGCAGCCGATGAAAATGGCCATTTCCTCCGTCCCGTATTTCGCTACGAGCCTTTGGCTATAATCATGATTGGTGACAAAGTCATACACGCAAAACCGCATGGGGGTTTTGTCAGCTATGGTCATCGTCTCCTTAAACACGCGACCGAACAAGCCCTGCGATTTGATTCTTGGATCGACGACACCAAGCGCCGATTCATATACCGGTGGATCATCGTTCTTTTTAACGAGAGCAACGTGTGCCACAAGATTGTTCTTATGAACTGCAACAAGAGAAATCAGTTCTTGTGAAGCGATCTTTGCCTTGATTTTGTCCGGATAGTACACAAAATCATTGATGTAGTGATAACCGTAAACTTGATAAAACAACCGGGATAAATCCCCCTCTTCCCCTGGTCTCAGAGAACGCACCTCTATGTCGTCCTGTTTGACCTCCACCAATTGTCTCGGTGCCGCCACCGCTCGTTTGCTTTCAGGGATTTTGAGAGCCAACTGTATCAACTGCCCATCCTGGCCGGCGTTGAGAAACGATACTGAATCGACCAGATTTTTGACCTTGGCGAGCTTTTCGAGAAACCCTTGATCCCGGACGCTAAGAGCTTGGTCCTTCACCAGGTACAACGGAAGACCGAGGTTTCGAAGCCCAATTTGCAAAGTATCGCTTACTATCCGTAGTTGGATTTGAAGAACATCTTCTTGCGCAAAAGACTTTTCAGCAGTGGTGAGCATTTCAAGAACACTTTTAACGACTTGGTTTGCTCGGTCAATGGCTTCTTGAGCAAAATTCGTCGCTTTAAGAACCGAACAAATAAACTGGCTTGCCGCATCAACCGCAGTCGAGAGGTCCTTGATCTCAATTTCAGCCAAATTTTTTTCCATAACGGAATTTTTCGGCCATTTTCTAATTAAAATTAGTGCGCCTTAGGACTAAAACGCTTAATTCGTTTCATATCGGAAGAGGACGGATCGTAACCATGTAAATAGGCTGGTTTCACTAGAAATATCTTCTTTCTTGCCAAGACTGTCTTTTAAAGATTTTTGGCGGCCAAGTTCTGCCCAGCGATCCAGCTCGTGGTCCAAGCGTTTTGAAAGTTAAACCCTCCGGTGATACCGTCTATATCCATTATTTCTCCGGCGAAGTAGAGTCCCGGCACTAAACGGCTCTCCATTGTCTTCAGGTCAATTTCTCTGAGGTCAACACCGCCACAAGTTACAAACTCTTCTTTAAAAACGCCTTTGCCGCATACGAGCAATTCGGTCTCGCATAGCTCTGTCACGAGGCGTTTGAGCTGTTCACGCGAAATATCATGCCACAACTTGCGATGTTCCAGATCCAGTATTTCAAAAACGCGCTGGTTGTATCGTTTGGGCCAATCTCCTGGTAAGCAGTTGGCGACAATATCCTTCGGACGGGCTCCCTTGTGCGACCAAAGCTCGTCAAACACTTCATGGGCTTTGCGCTTTGGAACAAAACTAATTTTGAGTTGCGCACGATACTCGCTCGCGAACAATTCGCGCGCCGCTATTGCTGAAAGTTTCAAAACCGCCGGGCCGCTCAATCCCCAGTGCGTTATCAAAATCGGGCCACGGAACTTAAAGACTTGCTTTTGATCCCGTGGTTGCAACGTTAATTCGACATCCGGAAAGCTCAGTCCAGCAAGGTCTTTGAGTCGTTGATTCTCTATGTTGAAGGTGAAGAGCGACGGAGCCAGCGGGGTAATCGTGTGACCAATACCTTGAGCGAGGTTATGGCCGGAGGGAGAACTCCCGGTTGCCAGCAGAACGCGATCGAAAACTTCCTCTCCGTCGCGCCATTTAACCAGGAATCCGTTCTCGGAAGGCGACGTCATGATTGATTTAACGATAATGCCTAACCGCGTCTCGACTCCAGCACTGGCGGATGCCTTCGTCAAACAGTCTATAACGGTTTGCGAGTTGTCGGTGATTGGGAACATTCGACCATCAGCCTCAGCTTTAAGGTCGACGCCGCGCTGAGCAAACCAAGCGACCGTATCGCTCGGCTGAAACCGACTGAAGGGTCCTCGCAGCTCACGTTCCCCGCGAGGATAGCTTTTTACCAATACGGCTGGATCAAAACAATGATGGGTAACGTTGCACCGCCCTCCACCCGATATACGAACCTTCGTGAGGGTTTTTCTTGTTCCCTCAAGAATGACGACCTTACCTTCTTTGGCTGTTTCAGCGGCGGCAATGGCACCGAAATATCCGGCAGCTCCGCCGCCTATCACTGCGATTTTCATCGCATCTCCTTTTAGCAAGTCTCCTTCTCAAGAGAAGGAAATCTAAAACATAAAACCGATATTGAATGTAAGTAACATATAAGCCGGCGATGAGTTCACCTTAGTTACCGCATCTTCCAGATTGGAGAAATCCTCGTCCGAGATTTCGCCTAAAGTAGCTTTGGCATTCAATTCATAACTGGAGTAAACCGGCATCGTGGCGCCGAACCAATCCGCCCCAATGCACATGCCGAAATCAAAACACCACAGGTTACCGACTGCGAGCTCGACAAGCAAGGCTTGGCCAAAAACGTCGACCTGCACCGCGGATCCCGGAGTTGTCTTGCTTTCCACTTCCGCGTCAAACGTGAAGGCCCTATAGCCGGCTCCTCCCCCAACGAAAAAGCTATTACCCAAGAACCACCGTGCGGACCCCATGATGTGTGTCGTGGCGACATTGAATTTGGTTATCCGGGTGGTTTCGTCTTCTATTCTAGGGTCAGGCGCTTCGCTTTCGCCGTCTTCTTCCTTCTCTTCATCGTCCTCATAGTCATCGAGGGATACGCTTGAGTGTCCCAACCAAGCACCGAGCAATAGTTTGTGGCTAAAAACTGAATAGGCGTCTACCGAAGCACCGGAGCCCCAGTAAAATAATGGCGACAACCTCGCGCCGAAGTACATATGGCTGGAATCTCGTTTGGCTCTTGAGCCGGTCAGTTCTGGTTGTGCTTCAGCCTGAGGCTCATTCTGCGGTTCCGACTTTTTCTTCTTATTCTTTCTTCTTTCCTTCTTAGGGGAACTGTCTTCTTCCTGCGCCAGAAATGTCGTCCTGTCATCTGTATTCCTCGGGACAACTGTTAGCGGTTGCGCCCGAACTGCAATTGTGAAAGTTGCCGCAAATAGGGCCAGCATCGCATTGACGAACATGCAAACTCTCTGAAAATGAAGAGATATCCTATTATTGTAAACCGATTGAAGATAACACGTCTAGATTTAACGTATATAGGAGAGATTGCAGTAAGAGAAAAGCCGAAGAACAATTCTTCGGCCTTCTCGAATGAATTTGAGTAAGTAATTACTTGCCTGCTTTTTCAATCTCGCAGATGAACTTGTTCATGATGCTGAGTCTTCTTCTTTCGCAGTTGATTTTGACCGTACCGAGGTCAATTTGCTTCGTAGCGGCCAAATAACCGTACACGTTTGAGTTCGAATAGTACGTTGCGTCGTCAGTTTGGGTTTCGTCTTTTTTGAGTGCCTTATAGAAAGCTTCTCCTGAAACGCCGTCCAGTTTTCCTAGAGCGATCGAGCATGCTTGATATGTGGAGAGGCTTTCAGCATAGTTTTCGCAGTGAACGCGGGTTTCGCCTTCGGCGTCGTTCCAGTTTTTAAAGTCGATTTGGCCTGCAGGGGCGTGCGGGGTTTTTACAGTTTTTGCTTCCAAAACTTCGTAAAGGGTTTTGGAGTTAGCGCGATCCAAATTCTCAACGCCTGGCCTGGTTGGTTTGAGAGAACCTTCGCCTTTTTTGTGAATGCTACAGATAAATTTATTCATAATGCTGTAACGGCGGCGTTCGCATTTGAGTTCGTGGTCAACGAGGTCAAGTTGCTTAATAGCGACGAGATAGCCAAGCTCGTTGGTGTTGGTATAATCTTCTGCGTTGACTTCTTTCGTCTTCAAGGAGTTGTAAAGACTTTCCGCAGAACCGTTTTGAATGGTACCGAGCTTAACTTTACACTTAGGATTTAGAATGATGCTTAACTGATAAATATCGCAGTGGATCTTCTTGTCGCCCTCTACGTCCGACCAGATTTGGAATCCAATGTGCTTGCCAAAGGTCTCATTCGTAGGAGTCGTGTTGACCACTTCAGTGTTGAGCGCTTCCTGAAGGCGATAGTTTCCTTCATGTTGGATGGCAACAAATTCGTTACCTGTGATCTCCACTTCGCTCATCACATTGCTGTCTCTAGATTGTGATGTGCGGCAGCCAACGGTGGCGACTAAAAGAGCTGACAGTGCGATCAAATGTGTTTTCATGGTGACTCTCCTCATTCGAAAAAGTGACTTTTAAAAGGTTGATGCTTACGATGTACAACGGGTAGCTGCAAAAGCTGGACCACGGGCCAGTTCTCAATAATGTCATAATATCGTTAGGTTATAAGATGCCCTTGATGTCTAAAGAATGGACGACGTCAAGACCTTGTTTGGCAGAGGCGGTGATGTTGGTTTACAAAAAGTCATCAGCAGGTAGATTTTATTAATAAAAAATCACTTTTCATAGAAAAGGTTGACGATCTCCTTGCTGTTTGCACAATGGCCGGTGTCAACATGGAGACTAAATGAACCCAGCAATTCTCACGTTTATAGAAGAAGCCTATGAGAACAGAAAACGGAAGAACCGCAGGTATTCCCTTAGAGCCTTTGCGCGGGATCTAGAACTCGACTCCGCTACTTTAAGCAAAATTCTTAAAAGCAAAAGGACTTTGGGCTTTAAAGCCTCTGTGGAGATATTAAACAAATTAGGTCTTCCTTCTCGCGAACAACAATCTTTGTTGTTTCCCAATCAAACCGTTCCGACAAAGCAAGTAGAGATGACGCCATTAAGTGAAGAAGAGACAAGGCAAATGGCAAGTTGGAGATTCCATGCGGTTCTGTCTGCTCTCGAACTCCCCTCGGTCAGCACTGCCTCTGACATAGCGGCACAAATCAATTGTTCTAAGGCTGCCGTCGCAAAAACCTTGCAAACTCTCGAACGACTTGGGTTTGTGAAGCGGAAAAATTCCGTATTTGAATTGTCCAACCAAGTAAATACCTCCACCACACCAGGGATTTCTCCAGAGGCGGTGCGGAAGTGTTTGAAGGAATACAATCAAATGGGATCTGAATTTCTAAACCTTGGTTCCCCTGAAGCGGATTTTTCGGGTGTGACATTTGTGATGTCGAAAGAAAAGCTTAGTATCGCCAAAGACCGTATCCGATCTTTTAGGCGCGAATTAGCTGCTTTCTTAATGGAAGGAGATCCTGAGCAGTACGACGACGTGTTTAGGTTAAATATCCACTTTTTCCCCGTCCGCCAAAAATAACGCGATACTTTGCAGGCAAAAATGCCCCCACTTGCTATCATCCGAACCCTGTTCCACCTTCTTTTCTGACGCCTTGAACTTTATAGTAAGTGCTGTAAACTAGAACAAAAAGGAGCACTCATGAAAAAAATATTTCTTACCGTTAGTCTGTTTGGAATGGCTTCGATCGCTGGATGCAAATCGACGGACGGAAGCAAAACGATGAACAACACAGAGGCGGCCTCCGAAGCAACAATCGCCGCAGGACCTGAAGTACAGTTCGGAAAAGTCCCGGAAGGCCCAGGAAACTACAATGGATGCAATACCTACCTTTTCAAGACAAAATTTCCTGGCGGAACAGCGGAAGACTTGGAAACTTTTTGCCGAAACAAAACCCGAGTCGTCAAAGACAAAATCCAAGGATACCAAATAAAAAAGAGCGACGGCACGTCGGGCCCTTGTGAACCGGTGGACAATATGGACTCCTATGAAGCTTGCCTTACCTACGCGACAGAAGAAGGAAAACCTGTTATCCCAGGCGACCAAGAAGAAGTTGAAGCTGGCGCAGAAGTGCACTTCACAAGACATTACGAAGGCCAACCCAATGGGAATCCATGCGCTGGCTATGCTTTCAAAACCATGTTTCCCGGAGGGACCCGAGCAGACTTGAAGGACTACTGTCGGAATGGGACTCAGGTAAGCGATCCGGTAAACGGATATAAGGTGAAGAAGAAGGACGGAACATGGAGCGAGTGTAAATCCATCGGTGAAATGGACGCGTACAAAGCATGCCTTTCCCACGCTACTGAAAAGTAGAACCGTTTTTTGCAGGCAAGAGAAAATAGGCTTTTCGATGCTGCACTGCCGTGTTAAATCACCGTAATCTCCTGCAACAAATGCAGGGATTCACGGAGGCGGACATGGCAAAAATCTTTGTTTTGGGCTTCGGAGCTCATGGGCACGTTAATCCCACTTTAGCTTTAGCCGAAGAACTTCAGGCAAGGGGGCACGAGGTTACCTATTTCGTAACGGAGGAATTCCGCCACGCCGTCGAAGCGGCTGGAGTTTCATTCCAGGCGGTTGATAGTCTTCTCGCAAAAACTGAGCGTCCAAAGAAATTCGACAAAGCGACAATGTTGGAACTAATCCCGCGAAGAATGTTGGGCGAAGCCATTTATCTGCTTGACCAGGTTGTTGCTCAATTTGTCTCAAACCCGCCAGATTTGCTCCTCTACGATAACATGTGTATTGCCGGTAGGGTTATAACGGAGGCTTGTCAGATACCGTCCGTCAGCCTTTTCACGAGTTATGCCGCGAGTGAGACTTTTAACATGATTTCACAACTCGGAGATCTTCCAGAAACCGCTCGCGTCGATTTCGATGCATTGATGACCGAAATTGTTGACAAGTACGGTGTCCGGCCCTTTCCTTTTGAGACAATCTTTGCACATCCCGAAGCTCTGAATATTGTGTTCATGCCTCGCATTTGGCAACCCGAAGTTGACTCCTTTGATAGTCGTTTCATCTTTGTGGGTCCGTGTTTGGGTACGCGTGCTGCTGACGTTGAGTTCCCTCAAGAAATACTATCGGGCGATCATTTACTTCTTATCTCCTTAGGAACCGCATTTAACGATAATCCCGAATTTTATCGAGAATGTTTCAAAGCGTTTGAAAATACGTCTTGGAATATTGTGATGGCCGTAGGAACAAGGGTGGACATAACGGCATTAGGGAAATTCCCCACAAATTTCACGGTACGGCCGCACGTTCCCCAGTTGGAAGTGCTTCAGCATGCAAGCGTGTTTGTGACCCACGGCGGCATGAATAGCACCATGGAGGGTCTAGGATTTGGCGTTCCATTAGTGGCTCTCCCGCAAATGTTTGAGCAGGCTATTACCGCGAGACGGATTGAAGAAATGGGCGTAGGAATTTCACTCGATGGAAGAGAGCTAGAAGCGAGTCTGCTCCGACAGGCTGTAGAAGATGTGGCAAATAGTTCAAATGCCAAGAGCCGGGTTCGGGTCGTGCAAGAAGCTATCACGGCTTCTGGAGGTGTTCGAGCCGCAGCACAAGCTGTGGAAAACCATCTCGGTCTTTGAACATTCGATCGAGAGGGATGCAGATGGCGTCCGCCTTACTTTCCCACCGCGCGGTTTCTTGATAGAATCTTTAAAAAGAGCATATTTCGCTAAAGGAAATCCTGTTTTTGCCGAAGAGTGCGCGTTAGTGACGTTGAGGTCGCACTGACCGCTCTTGCCGTAAGCACCTGTAAAAAAGGAATAAAATGTTAAACACCAAGATTCTGTCTTTAAGTCTAGTTTTAGGTGTCTCTGCGCTGTCCATAAAATGCAAAGAGGAAGCGAGCACGGAGCGCTACAGGACCCCAAATCCGCAAGGGGCAAATCAAACGAGCAATGTGGCGGTGGCTTGGGATCCGAACATCAAGTCCATGTTTGTCGCTTCGTGCGAAGGCGCGGCGTGTCACAGCTCGACGGAATTAAAATCTGGTCTTCAGACGTCCTATGACGGCGTCAAAAGCAATTTTGACAAGATGCTAGGAACAGTTGACGGTCTCACCAAGAGAATGCCTCCTGTAACAGCTACCGACAAAGTGGCACTTAGCGCGACCCAAATTGCTGATCTTAAAAAATGGCGCGATGGGGGCTTTCTTCAAACTCAAATCGGGACTCAGCAAACCAACAACACAAACAACACGGGATATAATACCAACACCAATTCCCAAAACAATGGCGACATCAACAACAACAATCAAAATACCGGCACAGTCAGCTTCACTGCCAGCCTTCGCTCTGACCTCGATAGTGGGTGCGGGGGCGGAGATTGCCACGGTTCTGGCGGCAAGGAAGCCAAAGAATACGAAGTCGACTATGCCGATACGAAAAGCAGATTTGAAAAAGTTTTAGGCGAGATCGAAGACGGGAAAATGCCGCCGAAAAGCGCTAGCCGGTCAATTGACAAAGAAGCTCTCGTGAAAAAATTGCAGGACTGGGAGACGGCTGGCTTTCTTGAAAACTGATGTTGATGACTATTTTTCGGTTGGATGACTGAAAATAGTCTTTGGTAGACGAAATCAGACCTCATTCAAAGAATTTCCAGTCTCGTGACTACCTATGGTCTAACGCAGAATGCTGCTCAACCAGGTAAAGACTCAGCTCGCGCAGAAGTTGATAAACAGACGCCTCGGGATCTGCCCGAGGCGTCTGTTTATACTAAAGAAAGCGCTTCCTAAGTTGCGCTTTCCTTATCGAGCAGCAAAACGTTACTTAGACCGGGTCTCCTATTTGGATTTTCGGAATCGTGAGGTGGAAATCGCGGTCAGAACTTTCTGGGTTTGCGAGTCGTGTAGATTCACATGTGGGGTAGGCAGAAATGCTCAATGGTGCGATCATGCTATCAATATTCAGGACTGAATGTTCTGAATCTAAGAAGACCTCTTTCTGATCTCTATCTTTAATTCGCACGCGACCGCAGCTTGTGCCATTGGTAAAATTGTCGAACAAACTAAGTTTGGCTAGGAAAGAAACCTTCACCCCTGGAATGTCAGTGGCGATACTACCAACCTGTCGCGACGACCCGTTCAGACCTGTCATTAGACCCTGAAATTCATTCCCTGTTATTGGATTTACCTTTGTAATCTCGTATGTGATGTTTGATATCTTCACATGACCATATGTACCGCTCGGCGCAAAGCCGTCCACATCGATTACAACGGGCAAGTCCAAACGACTGAATACGATTTTTTTATCTCTACTGGGTTTCCAAACACCACCCAATGCATCTCTAATCTCTGTATAAGAGCTAGTTCCTGTCTCTAATGTGAACGACATATAACCTTCCCACAGACCTTTGCCGAACGTGTTTGAAACATCGTGCGAAATCTCAAGCTGTCTATCCTCGCCTCTTGCAATGTAGCTTCCGGAAGTAGGTTCTGCTGGACGACTTGGACAAACCTGATTCATTTGTACTTCTTCCGCAGTGACTACTTCATAATAGCCTGCGCTGCATGTTACATCATAACGGCCGTCACTTCGTTGCTCCATGCTTTCAACATCGGAAACAGATTGCGTGAAGCTGTTTTGTTTCTTTCCTTCTCCGCACGCCACCATTGCCAACAACAAAGACACAGACGCTAATTGTTTTCTTCTTGAAATCATCATTTTGTTTTCCTTTCTATTTGAATTTTGACTTCAACCTTGCGCTTGTTCTGCGCGCACTCAGTGTAGCAAGTTTTGCTGTCGCCAATGCCGTTTTCTGGCACGGCTCCGAGAAGTCGTTGCCACGTGGCAAAAGTGGAAGCCTCTTGGCCACTTACGGGGTCGAATATTCAAAGCCACAGACCTGCAGTGTGACGACGATGACGCCTGGCTCGTTAAAACGCCTATCTAAGCTTTTGACAGTGTTCCATTCCTTAGCGACAGGGTAACGAGGCAGTTCCAGCGGAGTCATGGCCTATATTGTTGAATTTCTTACGCCTTTCTTGATACAATATTTTGGTATTCCCAAAAAGAATGATCTATGGACTTTCGAATCCTTATTGAGGAAGAGATCGCTGCTCGCGCCGCGAAGAACAAATCGTATTCTTTGACTGCGTTCTCACGGGATATTGGTGTTTCTCCTTCTTTCCTAACCAGACTTCTTCGCAACCAGAGGAAATTGAGTATAGACGCGGGAATGTCCATCGCTGAAAAACTGCGTTGGAGCGAAAAGAAGACTCTAAAATTCATATACCTTGTAAAGTTGGACAACGAGGAAGATCTCGCAAAGCGAGAAGAACTAAAAGCTAAGATTGCGGAGATGCCAGACGAACTCCATTTCACGGCAATCCCTCCAGATCTGTATGACTTTTTTGCCAAATGGTTCCATTTTGGAATACTGGAACTAACAAAGGTTAATACATTCAAACCAGATCCAAAATGGATTGCGAAGAAGTTAGGATTGGATCTTATTACCACGGAGTTAGCGATAGACAGACTCTTTCGTTTAGGCTTTCTTGAAAAGCGGGGTAATTTCCCGATGGTGACAGCCAATCCGAATATTGAATTTAAGGACATACCGTCTTTGGCTTTGAGGTCTTTCCATAAAGGGATGTTGCAGCGAGCTATAAAGATGTTAGATGAGGAAGAGAACCATGAGGAACGAATGGTCACAGGTACCACAATGGCAGTGAACTTAGACAAGTTGCCTTCAGGTAGAAAAAAAATCGCTGAGTTTAGAAAGGATATGGTAGCAATGCTTGAATCAGGCAAAAAAAGGGAAGGCGTTTATCACCTGACTGTTTGCTTAGTTAGATTAGACCAAAAGGAAACATAATGAAAAAGTTCAGACATAAAAATTTCTTCAAAATAATCAGCCTTGTTATTGCTCAAGTAATTACTACCTCGTGCAAAACATTAGCCAGCGGCGGATCCGAGCTATTGGGAGTTGATGTTGGGCAAGGTGGCGATGTAGTTCGCTGTACGAAGCCATTCGATTCCATGGGTGGAAAGGATATCGTGCTTCTTGACTTATATGAATCTCTAGCTCTGTACCATCTGCCGCCTTGGAATTTCGAACAGGTGTCCTCGGGCGAGCCAGAGTATCTTGCTAAAGCGCTCAATGCAATTAGCCAAATAAAGGAATTCGATCAAGAGCGCTATGATCGATATCGAGATTGGCTCCTGAAATTCGTCGATGGCGGCGAAATGAAGCTTGAGGAAAATCTTTCGATCGATGTGCCTGATTCAGGTTCGCCGGCGGGATTGCCGGCGAAAGTTCTCGGACCGGGCGAAGACCCCAATAATCTTCCTCCAGGAGAGGTACGATGTTGGATTGATCAGTTGGCGTATCAAATGCAGGTGACTACTGGTGTGCATTATAGAATAAAGAAGGAACTTTGGGATCGTCTCAATTCAGACAGCCAAGCGGCCACTGCGTTGCACGAAATTATATATAGAGAATTTAGACCACTAGGACATGAGAACTCTCTCGAAGTTCGGCATTTTGTTGCACTTCTAGCTTCTAAGCAGGTCAAAAAGATGAGTGAGAAGGAGTATTTCGAATTCATTAGAGACGTGATGGGTATTCCTCCAGTTGTTAAAATGGACGGAACGACCATCGATGGCACGTCGATTAAAAGAGATACTGACGGCAGCATAGCGTCTGCAACCCCCATTTTTTTTCCAATGAAGATTCACCTTGGTGATGACGTGCGTGATGTCTTCGGATCGTTGGTATGGCATCCGAAAATGAAGCATTTGCTTGGAATCTTCAGTGATACGGATCCGAAAGACCTAGAGACAATCCCAAATCTTGCCTTTTACAAATCTGGAAAGCTAAGAAAAATTGAATCGAACAGATTCGGTCTAGTTCACGATAAGGAAATGTTTGAGCAAATGCCGATTTGGAAAAATGCTCCCCTCAGCAAGGATGAATTGGGGTATAGTTTTTTGCTGAGGGGAAAGCCAGAAGGTATAAGCACTGAAACTTGGGCGGAGGAAGCCTGCGCCAAAGGACTAGCGTATATCCCCGGCGCTGACCTTGATTTGAATTCCATAGAATATTATGAAAGCGGAAATGTAAAATCGATTGTCTTGTCGGGAAAAGAGCATTATGTCACATGCCGCTATGATTGCGAAAATATGAAAAGCATCTCCTTTGCTGACGATGGGAGGGTCGACTCTATCGACGGACGTTGGGAAAATATTACCATCGATAGCAAAAGTTTTCGGTCAAACGATGCCTGCGGGCCGTTCTATCCCAATGGTCAGGTGAAAAACGCCAAGTTCATGACCTATCCTGAAGGCGGTCGAATAGAACTTCGTGGAACCGACGGCGCGTTCCATGAGTTCAGGGATGAGGCAGTGATCGAGTTCGATGAAAACGGATCCGTGACAAGTTGGTAAGAGCTCCGCTATCCCGCAGCTAGAGGGGGATGCGCGGGGGCATTAATGCCAAGTAAGCCTAACGATAGAGAAAAGTGATTTTTTTGTATAAATCCATAGCTGCCCCTTTCGTGCAGTTTTGCCTATAGCGTTCCTATGAAATACCGATAACGAAGAATATAATTTTCAAAAGGAAACAGCATGGTACGGGTTTTTGCCTGCATGTTTATCATTGGCGCCTGCAACCAAATAGACTCATCCGAGACGAAATCGAGCGATGGAGCGAATGTGATACCTATCTCCAAAGTCCAGCTCGCTGATGCTATATCGGACGAAGCACTTTTTTTCTCCGGCCTTCCTATAACTATGGGGTTGGCATCGACCACAGCATCCGAATTCGGCCTCCAAGAGGCCTCTCAAGATAATTGTTTGCAAGCATATACTAAAACACAACAAAAGATCGGGGCGGTCGCTCAAGGTGGGAATTTATCTGTAACCCAAAACATGCCTTCCTATACTTGTACAGATCCAGATCAAACAACCCATACCTACACCCTTAACTTTGACCTAAAGGTAACCTGCGTCGGGGGCGATCTCTCCCAACACAACGGCAAGGAGTTAAAAGATATTCCCTTCGATGCCTACAACGCTTGTGGCGAAGGCTCCACTCTAACATCCACAACAAATTGGAACTACACCATAGCCAATGCTCCAGAGGATACAAGGATCACTGCCAATAATGACAGTCAAAAAACCTGCACCTTCTCTCCAACTATGAGGAAGTGCGACAAACAACACTCCAAAGGAAATAAAACGTATGGAATGGGTGGCACATCTCTGACCAATGAGCATTATGTTCTCCATGTGAACGCCACACGATCTTCCCCAACTGACATGTACTTTTCTTCGGGCACGGCGGACTTCCAAATGAACAACTGGAAGGGAACACTGCAGTTTGCTGGCGCTACTAATCCACCAACATGGACGGCCACGAATGGTAACGGCACAGCAGCGTCCGGGACATACGGAAAGAGCGCCAATTCGCCAGCCTTACCAAGTGGCAATGCTAACGCAGGTAATACAGCGCCTGCACCTGCGACCGGTAACACTGCGCCTGCACCTACGACCGGTAACACAACGACTGCACCAGCGAATGGAACCAGCACAGCTCCTGCAGAAACGGGAAGCGGGGAGGAAGAATAATATGTTGCAACAGTATATCGGAATACTGATTCTTGGAATCCTTTCTGTTAACTGCAAGAAAATTGATGATTCCAGCTCAAAATCGGATGATGAAGGTGGTTCATTCTCTATTACCAAGAAGGGGCTCATTGCGGCGATTAATGATGAATCATCATTCTATTCGAAGGAACCTCAGGAGACAGCTCTATCTTTGGTGTCGTCACAAACCGTAAGAAGCTGGCGGCTCCATGGATTTGGCCTCCAATCCCCTGCTTCAAACCAGAATTGCCTGGAGGCCTATGTGGACACACAGAAACCGCCTACTCTTGTAGCTACGGCAGCTGAAATGTCCTACACTTGGCCTCTCACATACACATGCACGGACAGTGACCAAACGACTCGCACTTTGACGTTTGAAACCGTTGCCAAAATTTCCTGTGCGGGATTAGATTTGTCTCAATACAATGGCAAAGCTCTCGAAGACATGCCTGACGAGACTTTTAACACTTGCGGTCCAGGTTCAAAGTCATCCTTCACTGTAGAAAGAACAAGTGTCGAAAAAAACCTAGCAGAATCTTATAGTGGAGAGTCGCACTCGACCGAGACAGAAACATGCGATTTCTCTTCGACACAAAAGATCTGCGAATTGACATCCGCAGACACAAGTCATTCATCAGGAAACGGTTCCATTGACCGATACGCCGTCAAAAGTAAAATCAGTATTAACGCCACCAGAGCAAATGGATCGGATCTGTACTTCTCGGGCGGAAACGCGACTTTTACTTTTAACAATTGGACGGGAACCTTGACGTATACCGGCGCAACAACGCCCCCAACGTGGACGGCAACAAATAACAAAGGCGCACAAGCATCGGGAACCTTCGGCAGCAGCGGAGAATCAGTCGCTCCCACCACACCGTCGCCGACTCCGTCAACAAATGGTAACAGCACAACCGCACCCGCGCCCAGCGATTCTGGAACCACCGGCACTACCGGTGACGACTCGGGCGGATTAGAAGAATAATAATTCTGCCCAGAGAACCAATGTATAAACACCTGTTATTACTAAATTTTTAGGCGCTTTTTACACTGTCTCAGGAAAGCCCGTCTGGGAGCCGATAAGATTCCTATCAGCAATAACCAAACAATGCTGGGGGCTTTTGTGAAGATCATTATGCTTTTGCCTTCTTTGTTGCTCTTTGCTTGTGAGCCACTTTCGAGTTTCAAGGATGATGACAAACCTGCCGAGGCCAGCGACGAGACCGCTGATTCCGCTCAACAAGCGGATGAACCGGCAATGGTAGCAGGATCCTATTTGGTTTGTTCGACGGACACTTCACAAAAGTCTGCCGGATCTGGTGAAACCAAGGTTGATTGTCGCATTTTTGACCCCGAAGGCAATGACGCCAGTTTTTCCGATGAATTTGAAGTGACCGTAACCGCATACGACTCTCTCGACGTTTTGATCGGAGCAATGGGAATTGAGCAAGTTTCGGAAGATGCTTGGCACTGGATCTTAACCCTTGCGACTGACAAGATTGCCGGCGCATCAGTGAAAGTTGAATTCCTGTACGTTCCAACTGGCGAGTCGAATATTTTTACCGTCAAAATAGACGGAGACCTGCCTCTTCCTAAATCGGACCCCACCATCACAGCTGCATTAATTCAAGACATGTGCGCGAAAGCCGCGCCGCTGAATATGAAGACAAAGATTACATTCCCTGCAAACACCGGCGGATGTACCTATGGGGTTGCCCCCAACAAACCGAAAAGCGGAATGGGAGGACCTATAGCCGCGAGAGAGTTGGACACCGTGGTTGTGCCACTTTCATCTGATATGATTTTATGCGACGTGTCACTTGATACCCCGGCAACCAATTTATCGCATACGGACGAACTGTTTTTTGTAATGGAAAACTATGTCGTTGCGACTGAGTTAGCTCAGGTTCTTCCTAACCTCACTAAGGAGGGAGAATTGTACGTATGGGATTGGAACAAAATTATCGATCAACCACACTCCCTACCCTTCGACAAATATTGTCTTGGCGGACCGGACAAGTGTGATTTTTCTCCCAGGCTGAACCTCGGAACGTTCAAGGTAGCGCTGTCGAGCGCAAACATCGCGCCAATATCCCTAAACCTGATTGGCAAGCCTAGTTTCAAATTCGACTTCATTGTCGTTGGCGGCGGCGACGATGAAGACTGTACAAGAGGCGAAGACTACATCCTAGACATGAACATTAATTACGTGAAAAACCCGATTTCTCCCTAATGTCTCAAAGGGCCACCAAATGTCGTGGGATCCTCAAGGCGAACGATCAGGATCCCATAACCTTGGGTAACCAAAGTACGAGTTGGGGAAACATGATAACCAAAAGCAAACCAATCAGCTGAAGCAAAATAAACGGAATAACCCCTTGGTAAAGCGTCGTCGTCTTAAATCCAGGAGGTGCGCTTCCTTTGAGATAAAACAAGGCAAATCCAAAAGGAGGGGTTAAGAAGGAAGTTTGCAAGTTCATGGCGATAACGACGGCAAGCCACAATGGGTTGAAGCCGAGTTTGAGCATGATCGGGAGCACTATGGGAACGACAATAAAACAGATTTCCATAAAATCGAGGAAAAAACCAAGGAAGAAAAGAAGCATCATCAGCGAGAACAGAATGATGTTCGGGCTAACTTCAAAACTAAAAATAATATGTTCAATGGTGACATCACCGGATAGTCCCCGGAATGTCATTCCGAAAAACTGCGCACCGAAAAGAATGAGAAACACCATGGCTGTAATTTTGGCGGTCTCTTGAGAAGAATATTTAAGAAGATCTTTATTTAACTTCTTTTTCATGAACGCAATGAGTAATGCGCCCACTGATCCGCATGACGCTGCTTCCGTCGGTGATGCGATACCGATAAGAATTGCTCCGAGGACAACGATTATAAGGAGAAGAGGCGGTATAAAAGCCATCCAAAGGTCCATGCGAGTTCCTTTGTAGGTACTTTCTTCTTTGAGAGGAGGCAAGAGGCTTGGCTTAAACCAGGCCACCAAGCGGACGAAAAGAATATAGAGAGAAACAAGAACAAATCCCGGAATGAACGCTCCGACAAACAAATCGCCAACATCGACATTCATAACGTCGCCGAGCAAGATAAGAACCAATGACGGCGGGATGATCTGTCCTAGAGTGCCGCTTGCCGCAATGGTCCCCGCTGCCAGTCGACCATCGTAGCCTTCCTTAAGCATTGTCGGAAGGGTCAAGACTGTCATCGTCACAACAGTAGCTCCCACGATGCCTGTTGACGCGGCAAGTAAGGCACCTACGGCGATCACAGAAACAGCCATGCTTCCTTTAGTTTTTCTAAAAATCTCGCTTCCCGCAAGGAGAAGTTCTTCGGCAATACCCGACCTTTCAAGCACCATTCCCATGAATACAAAAAGCGGCACTGCCATGAGCGTATAATTTTCTATGACGCCCATTACCCTGGAGGGTATGAAACCAAAATCCGAAAGATAAAACGCGTCGAAGAAATATCCTATGCCGCCAAACACAATTCCAACCGCCGCGAGCGTGAAAGCAACCGGATAACCGAGCATTAAGAAAAACAAAAGAGCAGGAAACATGAACAAAGGAAGTAATTCGACAAAGGTCACGAGGGTCTCTCTTCTTTCGAAAGTTTGAAATGTTTAATTATTTCGGAAATTGCCTGCATGAGCATACTTAGGCCGCACAAGGGCACCAATGACTTGATTATCCATCTGCCCGGCAACCCGCCGGGGTCGGCAGAAGCCTCGCCGGCAACGAGCCAAGCTAAGAAGCTTCCGTCACTGGGATGGGTGAAACTGCGTGCCGCCCATGCGTACTCAATCCCCTTCCATATCATTAGGATACAAAAGGGGATGAGAAAAAAAATAGCGCCGACAATGTTGGCCTTAGCTTGTGTTCGAGGTTTCCAGTTCGCATAGACAACATCTACCCGGACGTGCCCGTCACAGCTCAGGGTATAAGCCGCGGCGAACACGATGACCACCCCGAAGACGTGCCATGTTAATTCTTGCAAAGCGAGCGACACGTCATTGAATACATAACGCGCGATCACCTGTGAAAAAACCATGAACACCAGAACAAAGACCAACACCGTTGAAATGTGAAACAACCCGGCATTAATTTTTTTCAAGATTTTGTTCAACTTAACCCTCGTGCCTCATCATAGGCTTCAGACGTAATCTTTTCGTGTGCTTCGAATATTTTCTGAAATTCTGTGAACGAAGTGTAGATCTTCTTGGCCAAAGGACTCGTCGCAGCTACTTCGGCCTTAACTATGTCAGCCTGAGCCCGAAGTGCTTTAAGGACCGGATCCGGGAACTTAAGAAGTTTAACTTTGCCTTCGTCGACAATCTTTTTGAGGTACTCGCTGTCTCTTGCCTTCCACTCCGCATAGATGTTGCGATCCAGTTCGGCCGCGAGACTCTTTACAACTTGTTGAATATCAGCAGGAAGCTTCTGCCACGCTTGTTCATTGATCATCAGCTCATGAACCGGTCCCGGCTCGTGCCACCCTGGATAGTAGTAGAACTTCGCCGCCTTATGGAAACCCATGACATGGTCGTGATATGGTCCAACCCATTCCGCAGCGTCGATAACTCCTGTTGCCAAGTTAGTGTAAATTTCGCCGCCCGCAACTAACATTGGTTTTGCACCAAGCTTCTCCAAAACCTGTCCGCCTAATCCTGCAATACGCATTTTAAGGCCTTTGAAGTCGGCAGGGGTTTCAATCTTTTTGTTAAACCAACCGCCCATCTGAATGCCAGTGTTTCCCGCTGGAAAGGCGCGAACACCATGGGGAGCATAAAGCTCGTCCCAAAGCTCCTGACCGCCGCCGAAATTGATCCATGATCGCATTCCTTCCGAGTTCAGACCGAACGGAACGGAGGTGAAGAACGGAGCTGCCGGAATTTTGCCCTGCCAGTAATAAGCGTCGGAATGCGCCATTTCAACCTGACCGGCTTTTACCGCATCAAAAGTTCCCAAAGCAGGAACGAGTTCGCCCGCTCCGTATACTTTGATATCGAGAGCACCGTCGGTCGCTATCCTGGCTTTTTCTGCAAAGCTGACAACACCAGGTCCCCAGATGGGTAGAGTTTTGTTGACCACCATCACAAGCCGCATTCGAAATTTAGCTGGTTTTGCGATGAGATTTTTGGAAAATAGCGTCGTTCCAGCCGCTACAGCAGCCATCGACTGGCCGATGAATTTACGTCTACTCATAGTCAATTTCCCGTGAATGATTATTGTTGGAAACACCATACCAGCAAGTTTTAGAAGACGCTAGGACT
Organism: Oligoflexales bacterium; assembly: GCA_050251195.1. Classification (GTDB taxonomy): domain Bacteria; phylum Bdellovibrionota_B; class Oligoflexia; order Oligoflexales; family Oligoflexaceae; genus JBFWNG01. The sequence continues at coordinate 10,432 of JBFWNG010000015.1, read as the reverse complement.
TCGTTTCGTCATCCAAGCGTAGCGAAATTTCGCAAATTATCGACTTCAGCCACAGTTCCGGCAATGTTAAAAATTAAGTCCAAGAAATCTATCAGTGGAATGGTCGATAATGCGGTAACGGAGAATATCCAAAATGAAACTTACAGAAAGTAATCAACCGACTTGAGGAATTTTCGCCTTCTTTCTTAAGAAAAAAATGGCTAAGAGTTTCCTTCGTCTCCCGACCCTTCCTTTGCAACGCAGATTTCACGTCGAACTCGGAGATCTCGTGCTCGGAATTCGACTCCTCACCTTTCCGATCCCCCGCAAAAAAACCTCCAAAAAACGCCCCCAAGACCCCGGAACGGGAAGAAATGACAGAAATTAACTATATAATATCACTAACTATTTTCCGCGCCTTTCAGTTCTCCCTCAATAGTACGATCTAACCCTTAGACCACTAAATCGGGGCCTATATGTCTATATGGACATTAAATCTTGCGACACTGTCGTTCCTGGCTATCCTAGCCGGTTGCGACTCCAATGTCCAAGTAGCGAGCACCAAGGTCGAAAAGCCAGATTATGTTATTACCAGCGTTGAGCCGCCCGAAGCTGCACCTGGCCAAAGAGTAACCATCAAGGGAGAAAACTTCCGCAAGGCAATGGTCTTGATAATCGACGGCAAAGAAGTAAGGCCAGACCTTATTTCTGATACAGAAGCAACATTCGTTATGCCAACGACAGAGAAAGAAAATGTCAAAATTCTAATCAGCGAAAAAGCGATAGAAAGCCCAGATGTTGAAATAGAAGATTCCGAGTTCATCAAAGTCAAATCTCTCAAAGCTATTTATCCTTATTTTTCTGGCGAAGCTTCTAACATTTGTGAAGGCCAAAAATTTATCAATGACCAAAAGAACATAATAGAAGGCTCAAAAAAGTGCGGCGAAGCAGCAAAAACTTGCACGAGCAACGGTCAAACAGACTGCATAACGACCGACGAATTCAAAAGCTCAAATTTGCCTGATTGTTACGGCAATGCCCAAATTGATTGTATCGCCAATCAAAATTATGCCTCTGCTGATCTGACCAATCTCAACGCAAACAATATCAAAATCGGAGTTGAAATCGCCGGCGTTACCGGTACAAGCCCACTCGAATCGCACAGCGACTGTACGGCTGACGGCTCCGTTGGCTGCGTCACGGTTGCTGCCTTTAAATCAGCCAATATGGCCTCGGCCATCGCTGGCAACATCAAAGCAGGCGCTACCATCGCGGGAGTTAACGGGTCGGCAACAGTAGAATCACACAGCAACTGTTCAGCTGATGGCGAAGTCGGCTGCGTCACCTTACCAACATTTAAAGCAGCTGATATGGCAGCAGCAATCGCTGGTAACATCAAATCAGGTGTCACAATCGCGGGCCAAGGCGGTAGTGCAGCGCTTGAATCTCATAGCGACTGTTCATCTGACGCTCAAGTGGGATGTGTAACCATTGCAGCATTTAAAGCGGCCGATATGTCAGTAGCAATAGCTGGTAACATCAAGTCAGGTGTTACAATCGCGGGCCAAGCCGGTAGTGCATCGCTTGAATCTCATAGCGACTGTTCAGCTGACGCTGAAGTCGGTTGCGTCACGGTAGCCGCATTTAAAGCAGCCGATATGTCAGTGGCCATCGCTGGTAACATCAAGACTGGAGCTACCATCGCAGGCATCAACGGCTCAGTAAACGCGGAAGCACATAGCGACTGTTCAGCTGACGCCGAAGTCGGTTGCGTCACTGTAGCAGCTTTCAAAGCGGCCGATATGTCAGCAGCAATAGCTGGTAACATCAAGTCAGGCGTCACAATCGCAGGCCAAGCAGGTAGCGCATCACTCGAATCTCATAGCGACTGTTCAGCTGACGCCGAAGTGGGTTGCGTCACCGTAGCAGCATTTAAGGCAGCTGATATGTCAGCGGCAATTGCTGGCAATATCAAAACAGGCGCCATCGTCGCCGGTGTCAACGGATCAGTAGTTGAAGAATCACATAGCAACTGTTCAGCTGACGCAGAAACTGGTTGTATAACCGTAGCAGGGTTTAAAGCAGCTGATATGTCAGTGGCAATAGCTAGCAACATCAAAACAGGCGCAACCATTGCTGGTGTCAACGGTTCAGTAAACGCGGAAGCACATAGCGACTGTTCAGCTGACGCCGAAGTCGGTTGCGTCACTGTAGCAGCTTTCAAAGCGGCCGATATGTCAGCAGCAATAGCTGGTAACATCAAGTCAGGCGTCACAATCGCAGGCCAAGCAGGTAGCGCAACACTAGAAGCTCATAGCGACTGTTCAGCTGACGCCGAAGTGGGTTGCGTCACCGTAGCAGCATTTAAAGCAGCTGATATGTCAGTAGCAATACCTGGCAACATTAAAACTGGCGCAACTATCGCCGGGGTCAACGGATCAGTAGTTGAAGAATCACATAGCAACTGTTCAGCTGATGCAGAAACGGGTTGTATAACCGTAGCAGGGTTTAAAGCAGCTGATATGACAGTGGCCATCGCTGGTAACATTAAAACTGGAGCTACCATCGCAGGCATCAACGGCTCAGTAAACGCGGAAGCACATAGCGACTGTTCAGCTGACGCTGAAGTCGGTTGCGTCACTGTAGCAGCATTTAAAGCAGCCGATATGACAGCAGCAATAGCTGGTAACATCAAGTCAGGCGTCACAATCGCAGGTCAAGCAGGTAGCGCATCACTCGAAGCTCATAGCGACTGTTCAGCTGACGCCGAAGTTGGTTGCGTCACCGTAGCGGCATTTAAAGCAGCTGATATGTCAGCGGCAATAGCTGGCAACATCAAAACTGGCGCCACCGTCGCCGGTGTCAACGGATCAGTAGTTGAAGAATCACATAGCAACTGTTCAGCTGACGCAGAAACCGGTTGTATAACCGTAGCTGGGTTTAAAGCAGCTGATATGTCAGTGGCTATCGCTGGTAACATTAAGACTGGAGCTACCATCGCAGGCATCAACGGCTCAGTAAATGCGGAAGCACATAGCGACTGTTCAGCTGACGCTGAAGTCGGTTGCGTCACTGTAGCAGCTTTCAAAGCGGCCGATATGTCAGCAGCAATAGCTGGTAACATCAAGTCAGGCGTCACAATCGCAGGCCAAGCAGGTAGCGCATCACTCGAATCTCATAGCGACTGTTCAGCTGACGCCGAAGTGGGTTGCGTCACAGTGTCAGCATTTAAAGCAGCTGATATGTCAGTAGCAATAGCTGGCAACATTAAAACTGGCGCAACTATCGCCGGTGTCAACGGATCAGTAGTTGAAGAATCACATAGCAACTGTTCAGCTGATGCAGAAACGGGTTGCATAACCGTAGCAGGGTTTAAAGCGGCTGATATGGCAGTGGCCATCGCTGGTAACATCAAGACTGGAGCTACCATCGCAGGCATCAACGGCTCAGTAAACGCGGAAGCACATAGCGACTGTTCAGCTGACGCCGAAGTTGGTTGCGTCACCGTCGCGGCATTTAAAGCAGCTGATATGTCAGCAGCAGTAGCTGGCAATATCAAAACCGGTGCCACCATTGCGGGCATCAACGGATCAGTAGTCGTAGAATCCCATGACAATTGTTCGGCCGATGCCGAGGTTGGTTGCGTCACCGTAGCAGCGTTTAAAGCAGCCGATATGTCGGCAGCTATTGCTGGGAATATCAAAACAGGCGCTACTATCGCCGGTATCAACGGATCAGTAGTCGTAGAATCACATAGCGACTGTTCAACCGATGGCGAAGTTGGTTGTGCAACGGTTGCGGAATTTAAGGCTGCTGACATGTCGGCGGTTGTTGCAGGAAACATTAAATCAGGCGTTACCATTGCCCAAGTAGCAGGTTCTGCGGTCGTTATCACAGGTGCTACGGGCACAGCCGACCTAACCAATGCTACCTTTAACACTAAGGTAAAAGATGCAACGGCCTTCGAATACTGGGACTCAACTGGTACACGACACACTGGTGCTGGTGATGCCGATATCGTCGCGGCTAAAGTATTGACTGGAGTTGATATCTTCGGAACTTCAGGTTCAGTAGTAGCAGAATCACATAGCGATTGCGCAGCAGACGGAAGCGTTGGTTGCGTGACAGTCGCTGGCTTCAAAGCTGCCGACATGTCAGCAGTTGTTGCGGGCAATATTAAATCCGGTGTCACCATTGCACAAGTAGCTGGCTCGGCAGTCGTTATCACGGGCGCTACGGGCACAGCCGACCTTACTAGCGGCACCTTTGATACCAAAGTTAAAGATGCGACAGCATTCGAATACTGGGACTCAACTGGTACACGACACACTGGTGCTGGTGATGCGGATATCGTCGCTGGTAAAATTTTGACTGGAGTAGATATCTTTGGAACCTCTGGTTCGGTAGCTGCAGAATCGCATAGCGATTGCGCAGCGGACGGAAGCGTTGGTTGCGTAACCGTCGCCGCATTTAAAGCAGCCGATATGTCAGCAGTTATTGCAGGCAACATTAAATCAGGCGTTACCATTGCTCAAGTAGCAGGTTCTGCGGTCGTTATCACAGGTGCTACGGGCACTGCCGACCTTACCAATGCTACCTTCAACACTAAGGTAAAAGATGCAACGGCCTTCGAATACTGGGACTCAACAGGTACCAGACACACTGGTGCTGGTGATGCGGATATCGTCGCAGCGAAGGTTTTGACTGGAGTTGACATCTTCGGAACTTCTGGTTCAGTTGTAGCAGAATCACATAACGATTGCTCAGCAGACGGAAGCGTTGGTTGCGTAACTGTCGCCGCCTACAAAGCAGCCAATATGTCAGCAGTTGTTGCAGGCAACATTAAATCAGGCGTCACCATTGCTCAGGTAGCAGGTTCCGCAGTCGTTATCACCGGTGCCACAGGTACCGCCGACCTTACCAACGGAACCTTTGACGCGAAAGTCAAAGATGCGACAGCATTTGAATATTGGGATTCTACTGGTACTCGACATACTGGCGCAGGAGATGCGGATATTGCTGCCGGAAACATTGGTAACGGTGTGGTAATATTCGGCACAACGGGTACCTTGGCCAATACCAACTGTAGCGCGGACGGACAAACTAGTTGTATTACAACCTCTACTTATAAAAGTGTTGATACGAGCGCTTTGACCAACTGGGATATCCGCAGCGGTAAATCGGCGGGCGGCATTACCGGCAGCGTGGTCTTCAACAAAAACATGGTTAACACCTCTTTCTACAACCGTACTTCGGGGACCGATGCTTTGGCCGGAGTGGACATGTACGACACCATTGATGACCATAACAACGGAGGAGCCTTCCCAACGTCAGCTCCCGCCGGATGGACTCAAAACACCGGGGCAAGCTTTATAATGGACTCAACGAACGATACTGGTGCAGGGGGCGGTAGCTCTGGCAACGGTCTGTGTGATGGTTCAGAAAAATGTGTGTTTATCGACCGAACCACTGGTCTATACTGGGCATCCGACAACGGCGTTAGTTATGAGTGGGAAGAGGCAATCGATATGTGTTCGGCCAAAGTATTCGGTGGTTATTCAGATTGGCGCGTACCAACTCAAAAGGAGCTAATGCAGGCTCATATCGATGGTATCTGGGCGCATAAAGCGTCAAATAAGCTGAACCTGCAATCCTCTACTTACTATGTATCGTCGACCACGAAATCAACCGACTCCGGCGATGTGCGGGTCATTCACCTCTATGTCGGTCTCATCAGCAGTTCCCCGAAAACGGATTCTTTCCGAGTGGCATGCGTGAGGTAACATTACCGCCTGTCAGCTCAGAAGAAACCATTGAGGGCACATATGTTGCAATGGATAAAGGGATTGTTATTGAATCCGAAAAGAGGAGATTTGCTATGGAAAACATCCAAGGAATTAAGCCTGATTTGATGATACACGCCCAAGGTCCCGGAAGCATGAAAGGGACTGATGGAGTGCACGTAGGTACAGTGGATCATGTCGATGGTCGATATATCAAACTCAAAAAGTCCGATTCGGACGACGGTCAACACCATTGGATTCCGTTAGAGTGGGTTGACCATGTCGACGAGAAAGCTGTCCACCTATCGCGGACAGCTGATGAGTTTGCCACAGGACGGCTCAACGAAAAGCCGCCTCTAAATTGACACAAACGACCAACAGATTTCTCGATAACGGATCGTTTTGCAATGATTGTAAGTAGGATGGCATCATTCAGCTTACCAAGACAATGGTTTGGTGAAGTGGTGCCAACGCTACGCAATCCGGCCTCGGGTCCCCGTCTGTTCCTATTTTTTGCACTGACTAATGATTAGGCATTATTTTAGCTAATTTTCTCGGTCAGTGAAACTTTTCTCTGCTCCGTATACTCTGAATGCCAACATTCGTCGATTCTAGGCTCCGAATAAAAACTTGTAATCATTAATATTTTAACCACCATGAACACCCAAGTGTTCAAAAAAGGCGTTGTGCTCGGAGTTTTGGCCCGACTCTGCCCCCAAGCTGCATTAAGGTCACCGATCGGGCAATATTGCCCAAACAAACTGAAACAAACAAAAGGAGAATAGAAATGAGAACACATGCTTTAATCATTGCGGTCGGATTACTCGTTGCTTGCGGCAAAGGTTCCGAAAAAAAATCCACTAGCGACAAAGGCTTCACAAAGGGGTCTCTCAATGCACTGCTAGGATCATGGGAAAGTGCTTGTATCAATGACGCAGAATCGGAAGGCAGCCAACAGTTCGTACTGAACATCGCCGAGGCTGAATATCAGATAACAAACGAAACGTTCGCAGACAGCAATTGCGCTAACAAGGATCTAGTTTTTGAACAAACCGGGACGTACACCGACAAAAACAGCACAATCCAAATAAAGCCGACTGAAGTGTTTTACACATACGTAGATGCAGCCACCGTCAGTTACCTGAATCAATCAAAATTTTGCGGCAAAAACGACTGGAAAACTAATCAACGCACGAAAGTTGATGCCTTAGCCTGCGGAGGCGACGTTATTGATGCTTCAACTTCAACATACAAGATTGAAGGCGACAGTCTATCATTAACCTCTGAAGGCGAAACGACCAAACTCCGTCGTAGAAAATAACCTCCAGCATGTGGGAGGATGCTCCTCCCTTTCACTTATTTATGTATGACGCTATTGAGATTAAGGTGGAGTTTTCCGCACACTAAAACCCAGAAACACCTGAATCGAAGTCGTCCGCTTTCCTAGTAGTTTGCGTTCGCTAGCCATTTACATAAAATAAAAGACGGACAAGTCCGTCTTTCATTCTAGCGATGGTTATCCTTTGAGGTTTCGTTATTCTACGGATTCCCAATAACCTTCAATTTCGGTGTCAGAGAAGTTGATCCATGCAGACGTCTTACTCGCCTTCTTTAGCGCTTCGGTAAGGGCTTGATTGTCCTCTGCGGAATTCGGTTTGGCAAATTTGCCGCCGCCACTACAAAATTGGCTGTTTAGTTTCCACTCGCCGAGGCCATGGTTATCGATATACCAAGTTCCGCTTTTCGACTTGCAGGCGAAAGGAAGTTTTATGGTGCAGCTTTGATCATTCCATTTTCCGCTGGGATTCGCTGCAGCGCAGTCCTCGTCCAAAGCCCAAAGCGGACCTTTGTTGTTCGGTTCCCCGACTGCCCAATTCGCAAACGTATTTTCTCCCCCAATGCCTTCGCCGGGTTCTAATTTTTCCACCAAATCTTTTGCTTCGTGTAGCTTGGTGAGATCATAAGGCTTGAGGCGGCTCTTTGAGATTTCATACTGGGTGGGGCACTCGGCTATTTCTATCTCGCATTTCTCTTGGAGGAGCCTATTCAAATAGGTAAGGTTTGCATCTGCCGCAGTCTTGACTCCTTCAAGAGCGGCGGCCATGGCAGGATCTTTCAAAACCTCTAAGTACTTTGTCGCGTTTTCTTTATTTTTTTCTTCTTCGGCTTTTTTGGCGTTAAGATCGACGAACAGGTCCGACAGGGCCCAGTCATCCACCTCGGTGCCGTCCTTACGATAAACTCCCGTGTATTTAATTGAGTCTTGGTAGCCAGAGTCTTTATAGGGAATGATTTCGTATTTAACGGGCACTAGTTTTGCGATGAAGGCTTCTGGTCCGCCAGGTTGATAAAATGACGGAGCGAGTTTATTTGTAATGCAATCCGCTTGATTGGGGTCCGCATCGCAAGCTGTCGGTGTCACGGGAAGAGCTGGGTCGGCTAGGTTTGTTACCGGCGTAGTTGTTGCTGTGGCCGCTGGAGCTGGAGCAGGCTCAGGAACAGGAGGAATGCACGGTACAGCAGGAACGCGGGGAGGAGCACAACCGATAGCAGGGACCAGGGGAGGGACGCAGGCGACAGGATCGGCAAGGGCAGTTGGGGTTGCGGGAGGAACGGCCGCAGGTGTTCCAGGAGTACCAGCAGGCGTCGCGGGGGGAGGAAGGACACAAGTTATGAAGGATGCTAGCTGTGGCGCCGTATAGACCGGCGAAAGGTTATTGTCGATGTTGTATGCGCCATTATGGGTAATTTCAAAGGTTGAACCAAAATTCGAAAACGGTAAAAATCCAACGTCTTTGGCGAATTCATTTTTAGCATATTTAATGACGTTGCTGACTCCTGCTAAACACATCTCAAAATTTCCCGAGTTGCATTGCATTTCAGTGCTGGTGTCTGTCGTTTGGGTGCTGGCACCAGGCGTTTGAGTGCTGGTGCCAGTCGTACTTCCTGCTTCGAGCGCCGCCACCAATTTACCCCCGTCTCCTCCGACTTGCTCTGCAAAGAAAGTTATTTTGGCATTTTTACCGGCGTCTGAATTGCCAAATTCGCCGCCGCCGTTGATACCGACCAGGTCAACACCAGCTGCACCGAGCCTGAGGTCGAATTTGGAGTCAAAATCGTTCTTCGCAATTTTATTTTCAAAATCAATTCGAACCTGCGCCATCAAGAGGGCGCCGTAAAAAATGGTTTTTAAAAAATAGTCTCCGCAGTTTTGTCGGAATGTTATCGATTCCTTCTTTGCTTCACCGGTAAGGCCAAGAGGGTTGGTATCATCGAGATATTCACGGGCGGCCAGCAACTGAATATAAAAAGTGTAGTTGGTCGAAGTGGCGGCTGATCCTTGGCGATTAGTAAATGCCCCCGCCGATTTAAAGAGCGTTAAGTCCGTCCCGAATCCCGCCCCGATGATTTGCTGAAATTCTGACATTTCCATGTCGCGCTTGTAACTCAGCGAAGAACGAGCATGTGGGTCAATGTGGGTTTTCGATCGATCAACGCAGGGCGCGACCTTGAACTTATTGGAAATGCTTTCAAAACCGTAGCCGAGTTCTCTCACTTCGTCGGGATCAGCTTTTACACGGGACCCCCTCGGTTTACAGCCAAAGCACGCAACGATCGCTAATAAGATAATGATCTTTTTCATATGAGGTTGCTCCAAGGGATTTCCATAATTATACCAGGAAATAGATGCTAAACAAATAGGCAGTCGATGTTGCTCGGATGGATTTCAAATAGATGGGGATTCAATGTTTAAACAAAAGAAAAACGACTGATCAAAGACGACCAATCGTTTTCGTTTCTTTCTTCTAAACTTATTCTTGCACTACGCAGATTACTTTGGCGTCCGTGCCTTTTCCGAGCTCCGTCACGTCAGGCATCAAATATCTTGTGCCTTTTACAACGCCTTTGCTATTAACTTTCTCGGCCCAAACGTCGGTCTTGCAAGGTTCATTGTCCTCTGTAAAAAACAGATCGTCCAGCAGAGCTAGTTCGTCTGGAGTTGCAGGCTTCAGGGTCGCAACAGTGCTGGAGTTAGCACAAGCGACTTGCGCGTCGGAAAAAGAAAGCCGAATATTAATGAATCTAACTCTCAAACCGGAGCTATGGATAAAGATACCTTGATTTGCGATATCGATCTTGTGTTGAGTACAGGCTGCACTTTCGCCAATTTCCTGGTTCTCGCTCGGTTTTGGTTTTTTTGGTGGCTTTGGTGGCTTTGGTGGTTTTGGCTGCTTTGGCTGCTTGCAATTTTTAAGGTCCAAATCTTGGCCGTCGTCTTGCGCGAAGACGCTTTGCTGGGTTCCTTCGTTTATTTGGTCCTGCTCTTTTTCCTCTACCGAGCAGCCGATTCCTAAAAGCGCAACAAAAATTAACCCAGTGTAAACATTAAGGTTCCGCATCTTTCCTCCATCCGCTTGTAATATGTTTAACTTTCGTCAATGTCCATTTTTCAAGAAAAAATGTCCGCCTCTATCGGCATTTTTGGGGAAAAACTTTAGGCCTTTTTTCGTCGTAGGGCCGTAGGGAGGGGAGGGGTCAGTCCCTTGAGCTAGTTTAAATAATAATTCTAAAAAGGCCTCGTCCTGAAAGGGATGAGGCCTTTTTTATAAACGTGTACAAATTTTTGAGATTTTTTTGGGAAAATCGTTATAGGCCCTTTTTTTGGACGC
>JBFWNG010000014.1:0-77787 GCA_050251195.1 Oligoflexales bacterium | reverse complement strand
ATCAATTCCGATAATAGAAACTTGCATGTGGTCCTCCGCATTGAATTAGTTAATAGAAGCAGTTCATTAACTATGGCTCATAGAAGCCGGTTTTTCAAATGCGGCTGGACCATCCCATTATGCTATCGACCCCAGAAACCCACTACCAAGAGTGAAGAGAGCTACTGTCCCCACCAAAAGTGAAGAGAGCTACTGTCCCCCACCAAAAGTGAAGAGAGCTACTGTCCCCCACCAAAAGTGAAGAGAGCTACTGTCCCCCACCAAAAGTGAAGAGAGCTGCTGTCCCCCACCAAAAGTGAAGAGAGCTACTGTCCCCCACCAAGAGTGAAGAAAGCTGCTTTCCCCACCATCAAGGTGAGGGACAAAATTCCCCCTTAATACGAATGTCTCCCGACTTTTACCCAAAACTTCCATTACGTTTTCTTCATTTTTAAAAAAATCGTCCGAATATGTAGACAGGACAAATCCGGAGAGCATTTTGCCTTCTGTACTATGGAGCGTCATTGCGTTCATTTGCGCTTTAAGCCAAACGGCTTATGCAGGCGGCGCTGTTGCCCAAATATCAGGACCAGACTCTGCCTGGGTGTATTTCTGCATCGCCCTGGTGTTCCTGATGACTCCAGGCGTGGCATTTTTTTACGGCGGCATGGTTCGCCCTGAACACGTTACGTCGACGATGTATCAAAGCTTTATTGCAAGCGGGTTTGTAGGGATTATTTGGGCCATCATTGGTTACAGTCTCGCCTTCTCTTCTGACTTTGGGGGCGTTATAGGCAATCTCGGATACTTCCTTTTAGCAGAAGTCGACACTACCGCGCGCACCGGCCAGACCATTCCTCATCTGTCTTTTATGCTGCTGCAATGTATGTATGCGATCATCACTCCGTCATTGATAACGGGTGCATTCGCAGAACGCGTATCGTTCAACGCTTGGTTGCTGATTATGTCCCTTTGGTCCGTAATCGTTTATGCCCCCGTTTGCCACTGGGTTTGGGGCGATCATGGCTGGATACAAGCAATGGGCGGGATCGATTACGCGGGGGGACTTGTGGTCCACACCGTCGCGGGCGTTTCCGCGCTCATTTGCGCATTGACGTTTGGACGCCGCCAAAATTTTGATAACCAACCTGCAGTCACCCACAACTCTGGTTACGTCTTCCTGGGTACGGCTCTCCTATGGTTTGGTTGGTTTGGCTTTAACGGAGCCGCATCTCTCGCTCCCAATGGCGCCGCGGCCCAGGCCCTAACAACAACCTTCTTCTCCGGCGCCAGCGGCATGCTGGGCTGGACAATCGTCGATTGGGGTCGTTATGGCAAGCCATCTCCCACTGGTTCCGCGATTGGAGCCATTGTAGGCCTTGTTGCCATCACTCCGGGCGCCGGCTACGTAGGCGTTCCGGCAGCTTTGGTTTCTGGGTGCCTCTGCGGCGCAATCTGTAACTATGTGGCGGAATTCACTAAGAGGCAGCTTCGATTAGACGATACGCTTGATGTTTTTGCCTGCCACGGCGTGGCGGGAATTCTCGGAGCCATCATGACCGGCGTATTTGCGACAAAAGACGTCAATCCCCTTGGAAGGGACGGTCTTCTCTATGGCGAAACTACCGTCCTGTTTGCCAATACGATTGGGGTCATCGTCGTGAGCGTTTATGCCGCTGTCATGACCTTTTTGATTCTGAAGATTACGAACTTTTTCCTCCCAATTCGAGTGAGTCTCGACATGGAGCAGAAGGGTCTTGATCGGACACAACATCCTGAAATGAATCCTAAAACCAACCATTCAGAACAAAATATAAAAAAGGTTGGATAATCTCTCTTTTGGTATTGCAAATCGCAATAAATTGATTCATACTCCTTGCTCAACCTAAATAAATTCAATGTTCCTGCGATATTTTCGTCAGACTAATACTATCCACAGGCCTTTTGTGGATAACTTTTAGAACAAATACTCACAATCCTATCGCACTAAGATTACAAACAAAAATCCACAGCGCCATTTCAGCAGCTGTGGATAATGTTATTTAGTAACTAAGCTAGATCAGACGGCAGTCTTTGCTTTTGCAACGATCGCATTGAACATAGCTGGATCGTTTACGGCCAAATCTGCAAGAGCGCTTCTGTCCAAATTGATGCTAAGTTTTTTCAGCGCACAAATAAAATCTGAGTAACGCATACCTTGCTCGCGAACGGCAGCATTGATGCGCGTAATCCAAAGCGAACGGAAATGACGTTTCTTAGCTCGTCTGTCACGGAATGCGTATGTAAGACCCTTGCGGACTACGGTAACAGCACTTCTGTAACAGTTGCCACGAGTTTGTCGGTAACCTTTAGCTAAACCAAGTAACCGGTTTCTACGTCTTCTTGCTTTAAATCCTCGTTTTGCCCTTGTCATGGCTGAGAGCTCCCTACGTTGCTATATTTAGGCTATCGATTCGGTAAACACCGCAAAACCAAAGAAAAATCTGATTTTGCTACAAAACCTGGCTTTTTAAGCTTGTTTTTTCTAGCTCTTCCTTTTTTGGTAAGGATATGGCGTTTACCAGCGTGACCGCGTTTTATTTTCCCTGATGCGAGAATTTTGTACCGCTTCGATGCAGACTTTTTGTTTTTAATTTTAGGCATTTACCCACCAACCTGTGAAAAATTTTCTCACGAAGACGGGATACTAGCACTTAAGAAGTGGGGAAGCAATAACAGTTTGATTATTTTTTTGGCAAGCCCTGCGGAAAGACGTTGCCTGTAAGGGTTTCGTCATTCCGCGAGGATAGCTACCTTCGCCTGAGCAAGCAAACCGGGATTTTCGGTCATAGCCTCATTCCACATGCTTTCGGAAACGACGAAAACACCGGGTTCGGATACAGTGGCATCGACCTGGACGGGATTTTCACCAGCAAAATCTGTGTAGCTTTTGCCGCCAGTTGCCTCGAACCACCTTCCCATCAGATTTTTTTGGAATCCGTCTTTGGTGACGTTTTCAACGGAATAAAGCGTTTGGCCTGTTCCCGACACAATCTTAAATAGTGCGGACGGCGTCGCCTTTGTACCTACCCGGACTATGAGCGCCGAATTTTTCGCTTTAGAATCCGCTTCGGTCATAGGCCTGAGTTGAGCAATATCTTGATGGAAAAGGCTCGCCATTTTACTTTCGAGATAAACCTTTACAGTCCCGTCGCCAAAGTACGTCGTATCATAGGAATATGAACTCTGAGCAATCCGCTTAGGCGGCACGTCGGACAAAAGGTCTTTCTCTTCTCTCTTGGGGAGGGCCGTATTCAGGTATGTCGCCCCCTCTTGCCAGGCAGCGAGTTCAGCCTCTCGGAAGTTCTCGGAGCTAGCTTGTCCGAAGTATCGAACCCGTTGATTCGACCAATCGATTTCTATTCGATCATTTTTTTGAACAAGGGTCTTTGCAACGAGATTTTGACTCGCAAGGAAAACCACCACCAACATCACTGTTTTTTTTGTGCAAATAAGCCGTACCGCTTTCATCTGATTTTTTTGTTCTCCGCGTCTTATATTTCTTGCCAAGGTCCCTTTATTCTAGCGTACGACGGCCAAAATCGAAACTATAACAACGCCGAAATTTGTTCCACGGTGTAGGGGTGGCCAGCAACCAAACCTTCTCCTTCAATATCAAAAAATGAGTTGGGGGAAGAACCGTAGTTTGTGAGAATTCCTCCGGCCTCCGTAACAAGGATAGCCCCCGCCGCTATGTCCCAAGGTTGAAGCCCCAACTCCCAAAAACCGTCGTAAATCCCCTCTGCCACCAAGGCGAGATCTAGGGCAGCAGCCCCGTCACGTCTGATGCTCTGGCAGTGGGTTGCGAGCTTCTGGAACCGCTCCACATCCTTTTTGAGCCTTTCGCCGCGATTGTAATAGAATCCCGTAACTAAGAAAGACTGAGAAAGCTCTCTTTGCTTTCCAATCCTGATGGGCTTGTTGTTGCAGGTCGCACCTAACCCCTTGCCTGCGAGGTAAGTCCTCTTACGGATGGGATCCTCGATACCGCCTGCAACAATATCGATCTTACCATTGGGCAAAAATTGCCCACGTCCGCAAGAAACGCAGAAAAACGGATAACGGTTGGCAAAATTGGTTGTACCGTCCAGTGGGTCCACAATCCATATGTAGCGCCCAGGCTCACGGGAGACGGAAGAAAGACCGGCCTCTTCCGAAAGAATAATATCGTCCGGAAAGGCTTCCTTTATCTTGGAAATGATTATTTTTTCGCTGGCTATGTCAGCCTCGGTCACAAAGCTCGAATCGGCCTTTACGGAAACCTGCGTGTCTTGAGCAAAAAGACGCATAAGTTCATTACCCGCTAATTTAATAGAATCGCTGATAAATCTGAGTATTTGGCGGTCGTCCATCGAAGTTATCCCCAGGAAATAATGATTATGCAACAAGACTCAAATAATATATTACAATAAAGTGGGATAACTTTTCTCGATTTGACGGTTTATCAATCCGTATTTCTTCTTTGACCAACGTTATGGCAGGATACTAATCAATGGCGACAGATTCATTTTTTTCAATAAATTTAGCGTACTTACTCCTTTCTGGCTTGGTTTTAGGCTATGCCTTTTTTCTGGTCCTGCTTAAGACACTGCCGCGGCGTCTCCTCTCTGAGGACAAGCAGCAACACCTCGGCGTCATCGAGAAAGCCAA
Source organism: Oligoflexales bacterium (assembly GCA_050251195.1). Classification (GTDB taxonomy): domain Bacteria; phylum Bdellovibrionota_B; class Oligoflexia; order Oligoflexales; family Oligoflexaceae; genus JBFWNG01. Next base: position 73,119 of record JBFWNG010000014.1, on the reverse strand, counting down.
AAAGCGAAAAGAACAAATCATCAAGGAAACAAAGACTCGATTCGAAGAGCAACTCGCCCTCAACCGTGAAGAGATCAACTCCCAGCTAGCCGACAGAGAGCAAGATTTGGAGATACAAGAACAAGAGCTCGAGTCTCTCATAGAATCGGTGGAGCAAGCTGAGGGCAGGATCGCAAAACAAGAAAAAGATCTGCAACAACATAAGGAAAAGGTAGCTGGCCTAACCCGACAATACGAGGCGAAGATTGAAGAGGTGGGTTCTGCGCGCAACGAGATGCTTGTTACCTTGGAAAAAATATCTGAACTCAATATGAAGAATTTAAAAGAGGAATTGATCGAAAAACTCACCAATGATCGCGTGCTTGAAAAACAAAAAAGAGCGAAAGATTTAATGGAAGATCTAGAGACCCACGGACGCCGCTTCGCCGATCGCATGCTGAGCCGCCTGTTGTCTCGCTACGAACCTACATTCATTTGGCCCAAGTCCCTTAACCATGTTGAACTGCAAGACAGAAGAGTATTGAATGCCCTGGAAGCCAACAACTTCAGAATCTTGGAAGAGCTCAAGGAATTGAGCGAGGGCGTTGAAATCGAACTCGACACCGAGGATGTCGCTCAACCGACAATTCGACTCGGCGGCGGCTACGGTATTTACAAGGAAGCGGTCAAACTCACCCTGAACGAGCTGCTGACCAAACCAGCTCAGCAATGGAACCGTGCGGCAAAGGTCTATGACCGGCATAAACAAGCCCTCAATCGACAAGCGGAAATTTTGGGAGCCCAAGCGGTAAAGGAACTCCGAGTTCGAGATCTGCATCCAGAAATTCAACGAATGGTTGGCGCTCTCAATTGGAGAACAAGCTATCGCCAAAATCAATTCCATCACTCTCTTGAAGTGGCAAAACTAGCGGGCATTCTGGCAACCGAACTTGGGCTTGATGTGGACAAAGCAAAAAGGTGTGGCTTACTTCACGACATTGGCAAGGGTATCGATTACCGAATTGAGGGAAGCCATGCGGTAATTAGCGCTGATTACGCCGACCGCTTTGGTGAAGGCAAACTCATATGCGACACGGTAATGTCACATCACAACGATCTCATCCTCGACACTCCCATGAGCTACGTCCTTAAGTCAGCAGACACCCTTTCCGGAGCCCGGCCTGGAGCAAGAGTGAACTTGGAAGAGGGATACCAGATCCGGCTTTCCGCAATCGAGCAAGTTGTCCGAAGCTTTGACGGAATCGAAAAAATGGCCATCATGAGCGGCGGAAGAGAAGTCCATATTGAAGTCAATAATAACCGGATCAAAGAGAACGACCTGAAACACCTCACTGAGAAAATTGCTAAGAAAATAGCCGAGGAGGTCGCTTTCCCCGGTCAGATAAAAGTTCTCGTATCTAGGAAGTATGAAGCGTCAGCTGTAGCTTAGTCGGAGATCTCAGGATGGGCCTCGACGAAAACCTCCTAAAAACAAAGGTTGATCTATATGCCAATCTCGGTCGGTACGATGCGGCCGAGAAGCTTATCTTGAATCATCTGGAGGACTATCCGTCTTCAAGCTTTTTGTACCTCTCGCTAGGGCTTATCTATCACAAGCAAAGTCGGTTCAACGACGCTATTGAATGCTTTACGCGTTCGATTGAAATGGATCCTTCCTACACAGAGGCTTCGCTCAATCTCGTGGTGACGCTTTCCGACCTTGGCCTCTATGAGAGGGCGCAAAAGACCTTCGAAGAAGCGAAGAAGTACGTTGATTCAAACCACAAGATTCCCAATCTAATCCTTAAAAACTTTTCTCAGCAACATCTTGCGAGCGGCATAAATTACGAAGAAACAGGCTTCCTTGAACAAGCTACGTCGGAGTATCGCCAAGCGGTTATGCTTCATCCGCAAAACGTTGACGCTCGACTTAAGCTCGCCAAACTTTTTTTGGATGAAAATCAAATTGACAAAACGTACAACGAACTCAGCGAAGTTCTGAGAACAGATCCCGAGCATTCCGAGGCGAGAACTTTGATGGGTCTTCTTTACTACAAGGCCGGCCAGGTTGATCTCGCAAAGGACCACTGGCGCAAGGCAGAGCAAAATTCTGATCGAGCCGCCAAAACTTACCTGATTCTTTCCTCATTAACCGACGCATAATCTCGACTCTCGATGACAAATTTACGCTATATTTACATATAGTTACAAAATAATTCTACGGAGAGGCGGAAACGAGGTTAAGCATTTAGTCGGGCCGCCGATCTAACCTTTATGGTTGATTTTTCTCCACAAAAATTGAATTTCGACCCCGGCAAGATTAGAGTGCTGATTGTCGACGAGCACGACTTGATTCGAAAGTCGATTGCCAAAATATTCGTAAAATTGAAACTCGATAACGTCATAGAGTGCACCAATATCGCTGACGCAAAGACCGTATTTGCCGAACAAATGGTGGACCTTGTTCTCTGCGATCTGTTTTTCAAGGCCGGAACCGGTTTTGATCTCATATCATTTCTCCGCAATACCGACGCAAACTGCGACGTTCCGATCGTGATTGTGACGGGCGAAGCCGGAAAAGACGATATTGTTAAGGCCGCAGAACTTGGCGCCACCGATTACATCCTCAAGCCGTTCAATCCGAACGATATCGGCAAAAAAATATTCGCGGTTCTCAACAAATATCATTCTCCTCCGCCGTTGCTCTACAATGTTCGGAAAGCCGAACGGGGCGTCCTGGAGAAGGATCTCTCGACGGCGAAAGAAGCGGTGTTGAATGCTCTAAAAATAGATCCTTTGAGCGCAAGAGCGAATCACATTTTGGCTCACATCTATCTCATGCAAAAAGATCTTCAAGACGCGATCATGACCTTGAAGAAAAATATCGAAAACCATCCTAGTTTTGTCAAAAGCTATTCGACCTTGGGCACTATCTATCTTGACGCTGGCGAAGAACTAGACGCAATCAAATACATGCAGAGCGAATTGAAGATGAACCCGAAGCAACCGCAGAGGCAAATTAAGCTGGGGAATCTCCTCCTAAAGCACGGCCTTCTCAAAGAGGCGACTCAGCATTACCGAGCAGCACTCCTTGAGGATGGTAAATTGCGCGCGGCGCTGGTCGGCATGGGGGCTACTCATGCCGAGCTCGGAAATCTCGATAAATCGCTTTACTATTTGAAACGCGCTCGCAAGCACCATCCAACATTTACCAAAGCTTTGGAGATGATGGTTAAAAACGCTATGGCGGCCGAAAAAGGGAAGCTCGCCGAGAACCTTCTGAAAGATGAAAAGAAGGCCCATCCCAACAGACTGGATACTTATATCGTCTTGGCTTCGCTCTATGTGAGAACGGGAGAATTTGAAGCAGCTCACGGCATTCTGGACGATGCTCTCAAAAGAAAGGCAGACTTTGTAGATGCCATGATCCTTAAAGGACAAATACTGATAAAACAAGCCCAATACGATCAAGCTGTCCAGGTTTTCAACGACGCAAGAAAAGTCAGCAACGATCCGCAGATAACCCTCAATCTGGGAGGTCTGCTCATCGCTCTTGGCAAGTTTACCGAAGCCGAAATGGCACTTATCCATTGCATAAAGAACGCCGATCCAGCGTTGGCAAAAGAGATACTCTTCCGAATGGGGCAGGTATTCGTAAATTCAAAGGAATATGCAAAAGGCTATTTCTTGTATCTTAAACTAGCCTCCAAAATACCCAACAATCCACAAATCAACGAATCCGTCCGCAGCCTGAAAGAAGCGCTGCAAACTCGGCAGCGCACGCCACGCAAACTCGTTTCCTAACAGATCGCGGCCCTTATCACTTTATAAATTGAGTTTTTTAGACCCACGTAGTAATACTTTTCGCAGAGAATTAAAACTAATGATCAATCACGCCCATCAATTGCATTGTTATCGCGTATGGCTCGAGGAACGAGGGTTGTCGCTTCAGGACGCTTCGCGGCCAAAGTTCACGAACCCGCTCACGGTGATTTTTCTTGGTACCCTACAACCGAAATCTGGATCCGATGAAGCCGCATTGACCGCAAAAATTGCCAGGTCAATAAAACTTGATGAGTCCCGCGTGGCAATAAAGTACGCTGAAGGGCCTGAAGCTCTTGCCGGAGCCCTGGCTAGGAAACCGCGATTTGTTATTTGCTTTGGAAATGAAGTAAAAGATCAAGCCAACGAGGTTGTTGACAAGGAAACCGTTCTATTAGCTATACCGCACCCGCAAGAGATGCTTGAGAGACCTGAGTTAAAAGCAATTGCGTGGAAAACTTTGCAGCAGGTCATTGAGCAACTAAGCACATAAAGACCGGGCCAAAAACGACCCGGTCGCGCAGGACGAATTATTCGAATTCTGCATCCACAACGTTAGGATCCTTGCTTGATGACGACTGAGAGGCGTCATCCGCTGCTCCGGCAGACGCACCTTGCTTATCAGCCGATTGCTTGTAAATAAGCTCTGCAAGTTTATGCGTTTTCGCTTCTAGAGCCTCGCGCGCTGCTTTAAGTTCGTCGACATTTTCAGACGTCAGCTTGCTCTTAGCCTGCGCCAATGCTGCCTCTACATCCTTCTTAAGATCGTCGGGGATTGTGCTCGCATTATCTCTCAACGTTTTCTCGGTTGTAAAAATCATCGAATCCAAACCGTTTTTCTCTTCAACAGCTTGCCTTCGTGCCTTGTCGGTTTCCTTGTTGGCTTCGGCTTCCTTAACCATTCGATCGATTTCTTTCTCGTCAAGTTTAGTGCCAGCCTCAACTGTGATTCTCTGTTCCTTATTAGTGCCAAGGTCTTTTGCAGCTACCGAGAGGATACCGTTGGCATCGATATCGAAAGTAACTTCGATTTGAGGAATGCCCCTTGGCGCCGCTGGTAAATCCTGCAATGTGAATCGCGCTAATTGTCGATTGTCCCTTGCCATCTCTCGTTCGCCTTGAAGAACATTGATCTCTACAGACGTCTGGTTGTCTGCGGCCGTAGAAAACACTTGGCTCTTCTTGTGGGGAATCGTGGTGTTGCGCTCGATCAGTCTTGTCATAACACCGCCGAGGGTCTCGATACCCAGTGTAAGCGGCGTAACGTCCAGCAACAATACGTCCTTCACGTCTCCCGCAAGAACGCCGCCCTGGACTGCCGCACCAAGAGCTACAACCTCATCCGGGTTGACGGATTTGTTCGGCTCTTTTTTGAAGAATTCTTTCACTTTCTTTTGAACCAACGGAATCCTCGTGGAACCGCCGACAAGAATTACTTCGTTGATGTCCTTGGTATCCATCCCTGCATCTTTCAGCACAAGACGGCAAGGTTCGAGTGTCTTCTCGACCAATGACTCGATAAGTTGCTCAAATTTGGATCGCGTAAGAGACAAGTTAAGGTGTTTGGGTCCGGTCTGGTCAGCGGTTAGGAACGGGAGATTGATATCCGTTGTTTGCGCGCTCGAAAGTTCGATCTTGGCTTTTTCCGCTGCTTCCCTTAGACGCTGCATTGCCATGGGATCGCCTTTGATATCGATACCGGACTCGTCCTTGAAGGTCTTGACGAGGAAGTCGATCAGGATTTCGTCAATGTTGTCACCACCTAAGTGGTTGTTACCGTTAGTACCCAGTACCTCGACGACGTTTTCACCGACTTCAAGAATCGAAATGTCAAATGTACCGCCACCAAAGTCGAATACGGCGATTTTCTCGTCCTTCTTCTTGTCGAGACCATATGCTAGCGCCGCAGCGGTCGGCTCGTTAACGATCCTTTTGACTTCAAGCCCGGCGATCCGGCCTGCGTCTTTGGTAGCCTGTCTTTGGCTATCGTTAAAATACGCGGGAACGGTAATTACCGCTTCTGTGATCGTCTCTCCGAGTTCATCCTCGGCTGCTTGTTTGAGTTTTGCGAGAATTTTTGCTGCAATTTCAGGGGGGGTATAGAGCTTGCCGTCGATGTCGAAGGCAGCCATGTTATTCTTGCCCTTTGTCACCTTGTAAGGCATCAGCTTGGCCTCTTCATCCCTTTCTGAAGAGGTGCAACCGATGAATCTTTTTGAAGAGTATATAGTTTTCTGAGGGTTAGTGATTGCTTGACGGCGTGCAGCGTCCCCAACGAGGACTTCGCCGGATTTTGTAAAGGCTACAACGCTAGGGGTGGTGCGTTTGCCTTCGGAATTTGTGATGATTTTCGGTTGCCCGTTTTCCATCACTGCGACGACGGAGTTTGTGGTCCCGAGGTCTATACCTATGATTTTACCCATCTTTTCTCTCCTAATTCGGATGTTATTAAAAAAATTGACTTATTTTGATTTTCCGAGGTAGTGCGAAAACCGCCACAAACCTGACCTTAAGTTAAGTTCAATCTCCACCGTGTCAACCGCAAACATGCTATTATTAGTAAAAAAGGAGGTTACCATGCATGAATTATATTGCCCGGCATGCAATAACTCATCCCAATACGATTTTTCGGACTACTTACTCATGTGTCCGTTTTGTTCTACTACGTTCAAAGTGGACTTAGCCACCGGAAATAAGTCGCTCTTCGGTGACCACTTTATTATCCCAAACACCATTGACCCCGCAACGGTCAAAGACCTGTCGATAGAATGGTTGAAACGCCTTCACCATAAACCGGGGCAGGTCGAGAGCGAGTTTTTTATTACGGATATTCAAGGCATGAGCGTCCCGCTTTGGATCGTATCTCTTGAGGGGCATACCTCTTGGAAAGGCCTGGTCAAAAAGCACTCGAAGTTCATGTCGAGAGGCGAAGGCAGCGAATACTTGACCGAACAGGGCCAGTTCCGCCGAAGTTATCGGTGGGCGATATCCGCACGTAAAAATATTTGCGAAACTTGGGGTCTCGCGCGCCTTCACCAACCCGCAGAGCAATTAGGGGTGGAATGGGACGGATTCCCCCTGGACTCTACTTTGTCGAGAGGGCGACTCGTCGCTGGCGAAAACCTAAAACCGGCCTATGAAGTCCGTAAGTACTTCGAATTCAAGTTTGCCAACGGCTTACCAGTTCTCGGCATTCAGGCTGCCGAGGACGAGGCTCTGCGCCGGACTAAGTCCCATATCGAGCTGTATCATTATAAGCTCTCCTGTCTCAACGTTGACTACCTTGTGGACGTACGAACTGAACTAGAGATTGCGGGCATTCAACTCATACACACGCCATTTTGGAAGGTGACGTACATGTACCGTCCAAAAACGTCTTTGCGCTATTTTTTCAAGCCCCAGGAGAAACGGCTGATCATTGACGGCTATGGCAAAGGAATGCTCAAAGGAGAGCTCGCCATAGCGTACAATGACAAAGTGACAATCAACGGAATCGTGTGTTGTGTGGCTTTCTTGATTTTCTTTGTCCTTGGACTTGTCTGGCATCCGGCATTGCTGATGGCGGCGCTCTTTTCCTTGATCATAGGATTGATCAGCTTGTATGTCGGCGCGACCAAGAGGAAGCAAATCGAAGATCAGTTAAAGCCCGGCGAAGCAACTCCACAAACAGCATGATCCGCCGGCCTCGATGTTACTCCGGATTAAGCGGATTCGGCTGCTTGTCGTTCCCGGCAGGAATGGCTTGCGGAGGACTAAAAGCCAGCTCGACTCTGCGGCCAAACTCTAGTTCGCTTAGGCTCTTCGGAATAAATCGGACTTGCCCAATCTCTTCCGCGTAACAATCGACAACCCTGGGCTCGGACGCCAATACAGTGACGAAGACGAATTTCATACTCGGATATTCTTTCGCCAACTTCCTGTAACACTCTATGCCATCCATTTCCGGCAATATTATCTCTAACGAAACGACGTCTGGCTTCAATTCCGACACTTTGTCGATGGCGTCGGGGCAATTTGTGGCAGAGCCAACAACGTCGAATCCGAGCTTGGTATATCGTTCTACCAAAGTTTGACGGAATTTTGGAGAATCGTCGACGACAAGAATACTTAGCCCTTCCCATAGTCTCTTCATGCACACCTCAAAGTCTGGCAAATTTTTCTGGTTCTTCCATCTTCCTAATATTCGTGATCGTTTTCAATAAGAGAAAGATACATAACCCAAAAAAAGCAGCGCTAAGCACATTCGAACGAAGTTGTAGCCTTCCCAGTAGCTCATCATTCTTTTGTGAAGTTGACCATATCGCGTCGAGAAAACCTTGCTGCGGAAGGAGCAAGAGTTCGGTGAAGCGACTATTCCCGAACCCCTCCACAAACATCGATAGTAGTCCGAGGAGGAAGATAAGAGGAAAGAGGGGAACCACGACAATATTCATCACTAAACTTATGACGGTTAAATTTTGTGTGACCGCAAAAGACAAAAACATGAGTTTTAATTGCGCATTAAGAACAGCTAGTGCTTTTGACCGAAAGGTCCTTGCAAACCGACCGGAAATCACCAGTTCATATACCACGGTGTAACTGATCCAACTCAAAAAGTTGCTTGGGTGAATAAACCCGCAAGGGAAAATCAAAGTTTGAACGAAAAGAGCTGCCGAAGCCCTCCGAGACCATCGCGCACGAATAAACATTAACGATGAGAACACCGTCACACAGCTTGCTATCACCGCTCTCTGAGAGGACGGCGCAAATCCAACGTCCCAAAGAAAAATAGTGACGAGTCCCATGGCAAGGAAACGAAAACTTTCAGCGAGACCGGCGAACTGTGTTCCCCCGATAATTCTAAATACATAGAAAACGCGCAAAATGAGACCAAAAATGCGATTGGTGGCATTTATCAACATGCTAATATGCATGCCGCTGATTACAACCAAATGGATAATGCCGACCGAGAAAAAAGCTCTCGTCAAAAAACCCATCATTTGGGCAAAATTGCCGACCAGAATAGCAAGTAACCAACCACGGATCGGCTGACTCAGAAGTTCTACCTTTCTTTGAACGAAAAGAGACAGAGGACGTTGCCCGCCGCCATTTGGAGATACAAACGTGCAAGGAAACAAAATCGATCCCGATTCGAAGCACACGTTTTCTCCCTTGGCTTTGACCTCGGCAATTCCCCGAGTAAGGTATGTCTTGCCGTCAAAATTGACAGTCAACATTCCTGTGCGCAAGCGATTCCAAAAATAAGAATTCGATTCAATTCCTGTCGTTCCAATTCGAAGAACTTCGAAATTGTTTGCGTATCCCCAAAAAAATCCCGCATGAAACAAGACCACAAGCTTCCACTTTAGATGGCTCCGTATAGCAAATAAGACCACCATTGCCGCAGAAAAAACGCACGTCAAAAGGGCGGCGCTCAGATTGGCGTAGTACGCCACTCCGTTGCCAACTATGAATCCTGATATCCAAGTCATTATCACAAAGGAGATTTTATCTTTCGTCGAGCGAATGCGCGAACGACACGGTACGTCTTTGTGGCTTTCTAGAAGAGGTCGAAGAAAAGTGTTACAATAAAATTCCACAGCACGAGAGTTTTTTGGAAACGGATAAATAGCAATTACCCGCTCCTTTGGAAGTTATGGTGTGCAAAGAAGAACGATACGCGGAACTAAGTAAAGCAGCTTCAACACTGATGCCTACCGCTTTTTCCTTTATACAAAGTGCCTTCAACGTCCTCGTTAAGAAGGACATATCCGATCAGCGACAATTTCTCCGCGAGCTCGTCACGGTAGGGGAGTTGATGGCATCTGATGATTCCTGGAAGAGCAATTTCGAGAGTTTGCTTAACCGCTTCGATGTTTCGCTTCCTACGATGGTTTGGGACGTTTGTGAGATTTTGGATGAGCAATTTAATTCAACGCTACGCGAAGCATTGGACGTTCTCAAAGCGGCGACGAAGAGCGCTGCTTACGATTTTCTTCGAATGATGTTGTTATATAAGCAAGGGCGCTATGATGACGTCATCGGCGAATTCATGGCCAGCGATTGTTGCTCTAGAGAAACAATTGTGATTCTCGCAATGGCGTGTAAAAATATCGGATGTTTTCCGTTGGCTCGCTCTGTTCTAGAAGCGGTCGCCAAAGAATGTGACGAAGACCTCTTCATGCGGTCTTATCTGAAGATTCTACAAGAAGAAATACCTACCGACTCGATCTGATTCGATCAGCCGAAGGCCCAAGCTGCCATTTTGGCGAGATTTTTTTGAGCGTCGTTCATGCTCCCCACGACATCACCCACAGGCTGGACAGTTTCAGCATGGTCACTGCCGTTCTTAAGCAGTTCGCGCATCAACTGGGCGTGGAGCGTGTGGCCAGGCTTGTGAACCGTGATTTTGCCCACAATAGGGAATCCGAGAAGATAAAGATCACCGATGAGATCGAGAAGCTTATGCTTCACAAACTCATTTTGGTCGCGCAAACCTTCTCTATTAACCACTTGCGAGTCTGTCACCACGACAGCGTTATCAAGGGAGCCGCCAAGCGCCAAACCTTTTTGTCGCATCGCATTAACGTCATTAATGTGACAAAAGGTTCGGGATTTTGCGATATCTAAGAAGTGCGTAAGGGATGCCCGGTAATCGACAGATTGCCGGCCGATAACAACACCTCGGTCATAATCGATAGAACATTTTATGGTAAGCGCATCAGCAGGTTCTACTTTTATGAATTGATCGCCGTTTTTTACTTCCAATTCTTTCTTAACAACCAAAAACTTCTTAAGCGCAGGCTGGCAAGTAAGACCCGCTTTCAGCAATCCTTTTACAAATGGACCGGAACTTCCGTCCATGATTGGCACTTCGGGACCATTGAGTTTCACCAAGGCGTTGTCAACGCCAAGACCTGCAAAAGCGGCCATCAAATGTTCAATTGTGGCAATTCGGTTGGGGCCGCTGCCTATTGTCATGCAAAGTTCGGTTGAAGCGATGTTGCCGGTTTGAGCAAGAATCGGTTCAAATTCACTGTTGTCTGTACGCTGGAAAACGATGCCTGTATTTTCGGCGCTAGGGAATACTTCCATGCGCACGATTCGACCCGTGTGTAGACCTTTACCCACAAAAAGCGCTGATTCTCTAAGCGTGCTCTGATAAACACTCATAAACATTACCTTTTCCTGGTGACGGCGACCTATGCGGGATCGCATGCTTTATACAGCAACTTACGTACCAATGCCAAGGTTATGTTGGACAAAGATAACTATATGTAATTATTGTATTTTTTACCGCGAACCGATGGCTCCAAAAGATGCGTGTGTCGATAACGCCACAAACACTGTCAAACTCGTTGCATCAGAACCACGCTTATTGACTAAGATTTTGCCGCAAAACGGGCTTGTTGGACCCTTTGCCGGCACTCACCGATCTTCTTTTTGAGATCAAGCGGCTGCACCTGGTCGGCGACCTGACCCAAGCGATCCTCTAGGAGGGGCCATTTTTTTTGCGCGATGAGGATCTCAATCATGCCCTCGAAAGCTTCCAAGAAGGTTCCGTCCAAGCCAATCGATGTCGCATAGTTGTTCTCAGCTTCGTTCCATTGCCTGAGGCGCTTGTGCAAGGTCGCAATCTTGAAAAAAAGAATCGCCTTCATTCTATCGTTTTTGGCCTTAGGTACAACAGACTGGAGAATTTTAATACAATTCTCCAAATCTCCCAGACGGCGATAAGCTTCGAACAACACCGTCGATGTATCGAGAAACCCGCCTTTGCAATGTTCCTCAACCAACTGAATTGCCGAAGTTGGAGAATCCAATTGGTACAAATTGACGGACGCTAACTCCAAACCTAATCGTGCCCTGTCGGTACTGTGGGATGAATTTTCGAGAAGCGTTTCTAAAATGTCCGCTACTTTGTCCCATTCATGATTTTGTGTGAACACCATCTTAAAATAACGCAACGCCTTGGCATTCTTGGGTGCAACTTGCAGGAGCTTCTCATACGTCGCATTGAGCATGTCTTCGTTAAAATACTTCTTTTCATAAATTAGGCACAAGCGCTCTAGACACAAGACTTGCTCGGAAACATGCGGCAGTTTATCGCAAATGGCCCGCAGCACCACCGCTTCGTCGACATAATTTTCTTTCTCAAAAATAGTGTCGATGACCTTTTGTGAAAACTCTTGAAAGCCAGTACGTACGTCTACGACAAGCTGAGCACAGGTCTCCGCGCATCCAGCGATGTTTTCCAAGTACTGAGCTTGTACAAGCGCGATTTTGACGTAGTCATTGAAATTACGAGTCTTTGAATTGGAAACCTTGCGCTTCAGGTAAGCGAGCATCGGCTCCCAACATTCGTACTCTTCCAGGATTTTGAGATGTTTTGATTCGAGCTCTGGAGACGGTGTTTTTCCGCTTGCTAAGGCTTGCACACTTGCTTTGATTTCATCAAGCGGTATTCGCAACTCTTCCACTAAGGCCTTACATCCGGTTACTTTTTAAGTCCATGCATAATCAGGTCGCTTGCAGACTCAATCATGTCATCATAACTAAAGACCGTTTCGTCGAACAGCCACTGCAAACTTAAGCCATCAACCACAGCAATAAGATACGATGCAAACTGCTTAGGATCCACTTTTCGGAAGACACCTTTGTCAACGCCTTCTTTTAAGACTCTAATACAGCTGTCCCTAAACTTCGCGTAGTGCCGCGAGATTATCTGTCTCACTTCGCGCTTCTGGTTTATTTGGGTCCAGAAATCCATATTAACTTGGTAGTATTCTTTGGTACTGCGAACGACGTTAAAGGCAACCTTAATAAAGATCCTTATCTTCTGAATGGGATCGTCTACTTTTTCCATCTCTGTCAAAAGGACGCGCTCAATGTCGCCGGCGACTCTGTCCAGAACAGACATCATGAGGTCGTCTTTGTTCAGGAAGTAGTAATGGATAATGCCTTTGCTTACCCCGGCTGTTCTTGCGACATCCTGCATTGAGAAATTGTGGTAACCGTGTTTCGTAATGCAATCAACCGTCGCTCTAACAATTTGATCTTTACGCTCTGCGGTTACGTCTGGTTTAGACATTTTTGTCACCCGTAAACAAATGAGTCAAAAGTAGCATTTCCTCTTTAGCAACAAGTATAACATCTTTCTACAATAATTCTATATTCTTGTGCTCGGCAAATTGGAAATGGGCGGCGGCGTTATTTTGCATGCCCATGAAAGTATGCTACATTATTTAATTATATCCTAAGGAAATTACGGTCTCCTAACTGCGAGGATTCAATGACTCGGCTAGCCCTGAGAGTTATTCGTGCCTATTCTCTACTATTTCTCTTTCACTCTGTTTCCAGTCAGGCCGCCGAGGCAAGATGGACAATGTATGGACTCAGACCTTTGGCCATGGGCAACGCGTTTGTGGCAGTCGCCGACGACTTTAACGCTTTATTCTATAATCCCGCTGGATTAGCCCGATTAAAGGAGTGGGACGGCGAATTACTCAATCCAACCCTGGCGGTATCGAAGAACACGACGAGTTTTGTAAAAGACGCTCAGTCACTATCATCCGGAGGCAAGGACTCCACGGAACAAACTCTCGCCTTGTTCGAAGAACAAACTGGAAAATCACAATACTTTAGCGTTGGCCTGACGCCCCACCTCATTTTCCCGCACTTTGGATTGGCTATAGGTGCGGAAGTTGTCGGCTCTCTTGTTTTCCATAGATATCCGTCCGTGGATTTTGAGGCCGGTCCCCGCGTGATTTTGCCAATCGCCTATGCCCATAACTTCCTCGAAAATCGTTTGAGCATTGGTGTCGGCGTAAAGTACCGACTACGAGGCGGGGTAAATCACGAGTTCAGCATCCAAGATATGGAGGCCTTTAGTAATAACAAAGACGAAGAAGGGGATTCCGAAGGACCTCAGATTGACGACTATGTGGAAGGCGGAACTGGCTATGGCGCGGATGTCGGAATGTTGTTCACGCCAACAGACGATATGGAGCCAACGCTCGGGGTGAGCATTACGGACATCGGCGGCACACCTTACAAAAAATTCAACGTTCAAGGAAAAGCCCTGGGCGTTCCCGAAGCGGTACCACCGAGCCTCAACATTGGAATGAGCATTAAGCCGATCAAGATGGAAAGAATGTACGTTCTAACATCTCTCGACGTTCATTCCGTCAACCTACCTTACTCCTTTTCGAAGAAATTCAATTTGGGAACGGAGATCGGCCTGGGAAGTATTTTGAAGGTGCAAGCGGGCCTGCACCAAGGCTATCTGTCAGGCGGCCTACAGCTTGACGTCGGATTACTCAACCTCCGCGCAGTTAGCTATTCCGAAGAACTCGGTACCGTAGCTGGACAAGTGGAAGATAGACGATACGCAGTACAATTAAAGCTACTTATCTGATGGACAGGTGAAACATGCTTGCTAAATCCTTGACTCTTATGTTTTGGGTGATTGCCTCTGCTAGTTTTGGCAAAGGCTTGGACTCTCTTACTCCAGAAGTTGCGCCGCCGGAACAAGAGGCAAAAGAGCCGGCGAGTACAGAGGGGAGTCAATCCGCCCCAGCAACCGAAACGCCTACAGCCCCTGCTCCCGCTGCAACGCCGCCGGTTGTCGAAGCAACGCCGCCTGTCGAACCCGTAGAAACTGCGCCGACATTCGAGCGAAGCAACATTAGCAAGGCTATCGAAAACAAAATGTATCTCGGAACAGGTATCGACCTTGGCGCTTTGTCCGCGAGCAAGGGCGATTGGACGGCAGCATCCGGAAGCCACCTGGTTGTCGGGTATAAATTTCAGGAAAAACCAGGAACATATGACCTATACGGAACCTTTCGTTACACTCCCTTTGACGTTGTTGTCCGGTCTTCCTCCGAGTCCTACACGGGAATTGTAGAAGGATACCACTTCGGAGCCGAAATGGTTCGCCCCTGGAAAGAGAAATGGGAATACACTGCTTCCGCAGAGCTAGGTTACTGGAAAGTAACGCTCGAACCCTCCGACTCGTTTACAAAGGATAGCGATCTCGAAAAGAGAGGCGTGACCGCCACCGCCGGCGGCGGTCTGAACTGGCTGCCTCTTAATAAAGTGAAGATCGGACCACGGGTATCTTTCGGATTCGGGCGGTTTCAATCCTATCGTGTGAGCGCGGTCGCGGCCTTTGCCTTTTAAAAAGAACGTCATTGAGGTATAAACAATAAGTTATATCTCACGGACTATCTTAAGTAATGATGCCTTCCTTGCGAAAAACTAACTTCCGTTTTTTTGTCCGGTACAAGAAACTGTTCAATCTATTTGTGACGCTGGGATTTTTTACAGTGCTCACAATATTTTCTTTGGAAAGACCTGAAAAGCAGCCCTTCGGGTTCATCAACGTGGTCGGCCCCGAACACGGCACTTATGAAATTTACAAAATCGAATCAGAGGAGCCGCTGCAGTATGTTTCCGAGCAGATAGGTACGTTCGAAAAAGATACGCCGGTTACCCCTGGCCAATATCTTGTGTTGGCCGACTGTTCGAGCAAAACAGTGCTTGTCCGCCCCAAGGAAACGGTAAATCTCGTTGCTCATCAGGTAAAGTTTGTTCCGCCACATCCGCCTGGTCCTGACGACAAGTTTGCCATCCATTGTTTTAGACATGCCGACAACGATTCTAAGCAATATTTCACCAACAAGTATGACTTGCATGTTTTGTCGGGGACCTATGACCTATTGGTTGGTATGAAACCTTTGTCAATCAACCTACAGTCGGATACGTCACATCGCTCTACCGACACCGTTTTCAAATTAGCGGCAGTACGAGTTGCGAAGCCAGAAGGTTATGCAGGCAACAGCGAGTTTTTCATCTCTCCGCGGGACCGATTGACACCATTTACCGAATCGCAGGCGTTTAGCAGTTGGCTCTATTTGCTCCCCGGACAATTCACTGTCGAAACCAACGGGACCAAACTAAACGTCGAGCTGGCGGAGGGCGAGGAAAGAGAAATACTTCCTGGATTGCTCAAAATAGAGATACCACAGGATGTCGATATCGAATTGTCTTCGCAGATTGGGAGCAATCCTCTCTATGTTGAACTAAACGGCAATCATTGGCTTGATCTCGGCAATGTTTATCCTGTTCTTCCGGGCCAAATGACTCTTCGCCTCAACGGCTCAATGGTCGATAAGGAAGTGACCGTCGAAGAAAATCAAACAGTGACAATTCCTGCTAAGAGCGTAGCCGTATCTCTGATGTGTCCGCCCTGGGATTGGAATTGCCTCGGAGGTAAGAATATCTACCTGCACCATGCCGATGAAACTTTCGTCTCTGCCAGAGGGTCAACAGATATACCTCTTCTGTTCTTCGACGAAGACATGTCGGTTAGCGTTGAAGGCTCGAAAGATATCAAATACATCATTTCGAACAATGACAACGTTGTGAATCTCCAACTCGGAACTCTAAAACTCATCCCGACGCCGCAACACAAGAACGGCCAAATCACAGACCTAGTTCGAGTCGAACCAGGAAGCCAAAAGTTTGTAGGCCATACCATGGATCTGCCTTTTGACAAGGAAATAGAGGTACCTCTTATTGCAGGCCAATACTTGTTCGCACACTATGTTTCGTCTACAAGCATCGACGGGGATAGGCTTAATCACAAACGCTCTGTACAGGTCCTTCCCGGACGCGTTACTGAAATTCATTACACCCCTTATGTAACGGAAAAAAAACTTGCTAGCCTTGAGACTCAGGAAGCTACCGCTAAAGAGGTAAAAAGGAAGAAAGCTCTTAACGGTTATCTTGTGCGGAACAAGCCGCTTGTTCCTAGTGTTATTGAGTGAGATCCTTCGCTTCGCTCCAACCTGTCTGACAATTCCTTCTGCGTTTCCATTATTCTGCGCTTCCGCGTTAAATTAAGAGATCGCGGAAACGCTGAGGTTTGGGAAACGCTGAAAGGGTTTTTGCTTGGCAGATCGGGGCCATTCAATAGGTTCTAGCCGGTCCCAGCATGGAGCTTTCGTTATTATGGGGTATACCTCGGGATCACGTTGACCTCAGACGTACCCTATGGTGAAGCCAAAGCTGCTTTTGCTTTAGTCTTCAGATTCCGCGCGTTTTCCAAGCTTGCCTTTGTTACTTCTTCGCCGGAAAGCAAGCGAGCAATCTCTCCTGTGCTTGCTTCAATGTCGAGCGCAATAATGCGGGTGTCCGTCTCGGATTTTTTCCCGATCTTTTGGACGAGGAGATGCTTGTCAGCGTATACGGCCACCTGGGGAAGATGGGATATACAAACAACCTGGCAATTGCTGGAAAGCTCTTTAATCTTAAGACCGACTTTGTCGGCCTGTTTGCCGGAAAGTCCGGTATCGATCTCGTCAAAAACCAGTACGCACGATTCTGCTCCCACCGTCAGCGACTTCTTTATAGCGAGCATAATTCTGGAAGCCTCGCCTCCTGATGCTACCTTGTGAAGAGGAATCGGAGGATTGCCAGGGTTGGCTGAGAATAGAAAGCAGACCTTTTCTTTTCCTTCGGATCGAATAGGATTTAAAACAGTCTGGATGGCGCGCCACCTGGTTTCCAGTTTCTTTTCAAACCGCTCCAGATCAATTGCGAGCGTCTTGCGTTCAACCGGCGAAAATTCCACTTCAAGTTTTGCGTCAGGCATTCCAAGGTCTTTTAGCTCACGACTCACACTTGCGCCAATCTTCTTAGCAGCGCTCCTTCTTTGTTCAGAAAGGATTGATGCAATTTTGTCCAATGCTGTCGCTGTTTTCTCTAGGTCCTTCAGATGATCGGAAATCGTTCCAACGACTAACTCAAGAAAGTCTAGCTGCTCGTTGAACTTCGCCCTTTGCGCCAATAGTTCGTCAATGTCGGAGACGCCAAGCTTTCGAAAAACATCTTGATAATCTGCAAGTCGCCTTTCGTAAGTTTCGAGCTTTTCTTCGTCGTCCTCAAGGAATCCAACGGCTTTTTCCATTTGGAAGCTAATTTCTGCCAGGGTTACAAGAGCCTGGTCCATGAGGACAGCCAAATCCGAATAGCGTGAGTCAATCTGGGCAGCTTTAGCCATACTGGCGCTTGACCGTCGCACGCTATCGAGAAATGTCACGTCCTCCCCGCCGTCAAAATGGCGTTGGGCCTCCACGAGGTTCCGTTGCAGGACTGCTCGATTTTGAGCGCTTTTGCACGCGTTTAGAGTCGTTTGATAATCTTCCTTCGTAGGATTCAAGTTGTTGAGTTCGTCAATTCGAAACTGGATATAGTCACGATCTCTGCTTCTCTTGTCGTATTCTTCAACGAGGAGCCCGATCTTTTTTATTATGTCGGCACAATCATCAAAAAGTTCGACAACCTCACCAGGGAGATCTTTATCCTGCAGGAATTTGTCGAGGTACGAAAGATGATATTGCGGATTGAACAGACTAATGTTCTCGTGCTGTCCAAAGATATCTATAAGACTATTACCGATCTGTCTGAGTGTCTCCAAAGTCACTGGGACGTCATTGACCCATGCAGACGATCGCGCACTCAATGTTATTCTTCTACGAATGATAATACTGCAACCGTCTCCGCCAGCCGTGAACGGTATGCCGAGTACTTCTAGGGTTTCCTTAACTTTGTGCGTGGTTCGCACAACAAATTCACCCGACACGGAAGCTTCCTTTTTTGAAGCCCTAATTAACTCGGGCGTCGATTTTGCGCCAAAGAGCAACCCCAACGCTCGAATGATGATCGACTTTCCGGCGCCGGTCTCACCGGTGATTATGTTCAAGCCTTTCTCAAATTCGATATCGAGATTATCGATGATAGCCAAATCTTTGACAGAAAAGTGAACAAGCATAAAACCTTCGGAATGATTGCTCCGCTTAGATTACAAACATTCAAAGCAAAAAAAAAGCAACTTTCACAAGGAAAGTTGCTTCGAATTGGATGGATGACGTCAATCAAGTTCGGGCGTACGTAACGGACCGAAAGATTTACTCAAAACTATATTGAACAGGCCTTCGAGAGCATCTGGAACGATGTCGCTTGCCTTGAATGGAACTACCACCAACTGTCGTTGCTCTGGGGTGAGGCTATTAAGAATCTGGTCGTCACCGAGCTCGCTGTCGCCTTCCCAGTACATTTGAGTGATCAAGGTTGGAAATCCAGGGGCAACCACTCGAAAGTGTATGTGGGAAGGGCGCATCCAATTTCTGTCGGCCGGATAGGCTCCCGGCTTTATGGTTCTAAAGGAATAAAATCCCGAACCGTTCGTTGTCACGCGACCCCAATATTGGAAATTGGGATCCAAAGCGGCAGTGTTTGGATCGTTCGGGTGGTTATACCGACCCGTAGCGCACGCCTGCCAGATTTCGACAAGTGCACCTGGTATGGCATTGCAGTTGTCGTCCAGGACTTTACCGTTCACCACGCAAACTTGCCCCGCGGCTTTAGCCACACTTCCCTCGAGTTGCGTCAAATCGGGGTTAGTGTCTTGCTGCGTTTCTTGCTGCCTTTTTGTCGGATAAAATGGTCCTTCGGGTTGAACGGGGGTATCATCAATACAGGTATCGCCAAAGGCTTTGTTGCCAAGTAACAGGCCCGCGCCTAGAAGACCGGTCCCTTTGAGAAGGGCTCGTCGCTTTATTGTGCTTTCCATGTTCTTACTCCCAATAAAAGTAAATTCATTGAATCGGAGACATAAAATACTGTAAACTATTCATAATATCTTCTTAGTAATTTTTATGTCTTCCATTAGATGGGTTTATGACAACAGACCTGCGACTCCTTAATTACGACGACTTTCTCATCCTCGATATGCTCCTGAATAATCAGACTCTTACGGGCATAGCTCGAGAATTGAACCTCACGCAACCTGCTATTACTCAACGTATGAAGAAAATCGAAACGATATTCCATACGACGCTCCTGACAAAATCGGGAAGGCAATTAGAATTAACCGCTGACGGCAGAGCTATCTGTCTCCGCGCCAAAAAGGTCATCGAGACATTGCAGTCCCTCGATCTCGATACGGGTACACGAACGGTAAACATCGGATCGCGTCCGGGGGTCAGTGAGTCTTGGGTGTGGCCCAGCATTAGAGCTTTGCAAAAAAGCAGTCCCAACACGATCTACCATCTTTACATAGGCTCTGGTGACGAAATCATCCAAAAGCTGGGACATGGTAGCCTAGATGCCATCATAACGTCCGCCCCAGTTACCATTCGAGATTATCGGGCCATCGAAATCTGCGAAGAAACATACGCGTTTGTGGCAACGCCGGACCTCGCGCAGCAAATCAAGGCCCCGAAAGACCTTGAAAGCTGCGTACTCATCGAACACGATCGTAATTTTCCTTTTTTACGCTACCTCGAAAATGATGTGAGGACAAAACTTCGCTTCAACGAAGTCTGGTTTCTGCAATCAACGGCTATAATGCTTGATGCGATCAGCCAGGGGTTTGGTGTTGGCATTATTCCTTCATACCTTGCTCAGCCCGCCATTAAGACGGGACAGATAAAAAAATTAAATCTCAAAGTGGATGTTGGTTCGGATCACTTTCGGTTGATTTATAAGAGCAATAATCCTCGCTCTGTGGAAATCACCGCCTTAGCTGACTCATTGAAGAATACTGGTTTAAGGTAATCGCCCTTCCCACGCGAGAATAGGTTCGACTAATATTTCCGCGTTTCCAAACTTCCGCGCCTAAGCGTTCAACGGGGCAAAAACCGAACAAATAATATAGCAAAACTTGCCGCGGAAGCGCGGAAGTTTGGAAGACGCGGAGAATTAGGATCTTTTCTTCTGCTTAGTTCGATAGCGAATGTTAAGAACCTCCACCACCAGAGAAAAGAACATCGCGAAATAGATGTAGCCCTTATCCATATGGCCGCCCATGCCTTCGAATACAAGCATGAGTCCAATGAGAAGCAAGAAAGAGAGTGCGAGTATTTTTATGGTCGGATGCTTCTCAATGTAGGCCCCGATCGACCGAGAGGAAATGAGCATGACAATCATTGAAATTACCATGGCGATCACCATGATACTAATTTGAGATACCATACCAATCGCCGTTATAACCGAATCGAGCGAAAAGACGATGTCGAGCAGCACGATTTGAAAGAGAATATAAAAATGGCCATGTTTGGGTCCTTGGCTCAAAGCCGTAGCATGATCTTCGCCCTCGACCTTGTCGTGAATCTCAAAGGTGGATTTACCAAGAAGAAAAAGCCCACCACCGAGCAGGATAAGGTCGCGGCCTGAAACAGGGTGGTCCAATATCGTGAAAATCGGTTCGGTAAGCTGCATGAGCCACGAAAGTGAAAAAAGAAGGCCCAACCGCATAAAGAGCGCGAGGAAAATCCCCAAAGACCTAATCTTTCCTCTTTCGTTCTCCGGAACTTTCGCCACAAGAATTGAGATAAAGACGATGTTGTCTATTCCTAGAACGACTTCCATCGCGGTCAATGTCAGCAATGCCAAGGCGGCGTCTAAGGTCAACAAACTCTCGAGCATAAGCAGGCCAAGTAGGTTGGCCGATCATCCGGCCGAAAGCCCCTTATACATGAGGTTGTTCATTCTTGTCAAAGGAGTACCCTTGATCTTCCTTTAGAAAGGGGAGGCGAAGCAACCTCACCAATCCCATATGTCCGTTGGATTTGTAGGTTTGCAATCCTATCTCAACTTGGAAGAGGTCGTCTCCATTGGGAGTATTCCTCAATGTTCCAAAAACCCTATCCCATATTGAAACAGTAAATCCGAAGTTGGAATTCGTCTCCCGCATCTTGGTCGAATGATGAATGCGATGCGCGTCCGGCGTAATGACAATCCAGCGTAAAAAACGGTCAAAATGAGCAGGAATGCAAACGTTGGAGTGATTGAATAGCGACCCCGTATTCAAAGCCACTTCGAAAATCAAAACGCCTAATGGCTCCGCGCCGATGGCGAGAATTGCGAGCGATTTAATGAACAAGGAGAGTAGAATTTCGACAGGATGAAACCGCACGCCCGTGGAGAAATCCAAAACTAGATCTGAATGGTGGACCTTGTGGAAGCGCCAAAACAGAGGCGTTGCATGGAAGAGAACGTGTTGTATGTAAATGGTAAGGTCCAGGAAAACTACCGTAATCGCGATTTTTGAAAATGCGCTGCCGCTCCACAAATTGAGTAATCCCCAGCCCTTTTCCTGAACGACGGCGCTGAGCGCGATAGGAAGGGCTCCTAAGGTGAGGCGAACCAGAACCCAATCTATTGCGATAAGGGAAAGGTTAATCCTCAGGCGCTCTCGGCGTGAAGCCCTAATATCCATTTTTGGGAATTTGATCTCGCAACCGCACAGAACGACGATCGTGAGGACGAAGAACAATAACCTATACACGAGGTGTGTATCCATTGGTCGATCATATACTCGATAAGGGCTTATTGCTTATGCAAAATTAGTAATGTAGAGAGTTTCTTCGGACGGGTTTCCTCGGAGGTACCTTCGGCTAAACTCATATCACCAAGTGTTAAGATGTCATCCGCTACCTGGAAAATTTGGTATTCAATCTGACCCTCGTCTGGCTGAGCATCGGAACCCGTCGAAGCATACTTCTTGCCCGTAACGTCCTTGCTTTCGTCCGCGCTCCAATCGTCATACCCGTATGCCGAGCTCGTGTTTGCCGTATTGATTTCAGCATCGTTCGTATAAATCTTTTCAGCTTTTTTTATCGTGAAATTGATCCGGAAGACGTCCTGAGCATTGACGAATTTGTCACCTAGCGCATATTGCGTAGACCATATGTCGGTGTCGGAAGCACTCTCACATTTGTCGTCGTAGAAAAAGGCCTTTGTGCGCTTCGACTCTTTTCCTGTATTTTCCAGGGTAAGGATAAAATTGCGCCCCCCTTCGGTTATGCAATCTGACTCCCATGTGAATGCCAGATTGGGATCCCCGACGATAGAACTAGAACCGCCCTTTGCGCAGTGCAGGCTCGTAAAAACAATTATAATGAGAGGCAAAAACTTCAATGAAAACCGCCCTATTTTGGACCTTTGTCTCCTTATCGGCGGGCAAATCGAAAAGTTTAGTCAAACTCCGGACGGCTTGGTTTTAGCGAGAAATTTCTGCCTCAAAGGGCTGATTTTAGCGGCTTTTGGGCTCGATGGCCTTTGCTCGGTTAGGGCCGCAATTAGGTCGGGCGGCACGCTGCCAAGTATCTCCATTTCGTATTCCAACCAAACGCCGTAGGTCTGGTAAACCAACTCTCTCATCTTCAGGGTGAACTCAAGGATTTCGCGACTGGACGCACCCTTATTGTAAACGAAGTTGGCATGAAGGGGATTCACTTCGACCGTTGGGGAATTCAACGCATAGACATTCGCCTCTTGGAGCAGCAACCCACTTGGCACACTTACGTCGGGCCTATAGTCATTTTTAAAGACACAGCCGCAAGTCGGATATTTGAATTGTCCCTTGCCCTCACGGTCTTTTTCGCAAAAGTCCATTTGCTGCATGATGGCAGTCTTGTCACCCTTCTTCAACTGCATCGTAACTTCGCTGATGATGTCACCGTTGGCCATGAAAACGGTGTCCTTGTAACCTCGAAATACGGAGGTGTTGCCTTCGTAATGAATAATTTCACCTTTTCGGGAAACAGTTGTGATTTTCTTCACGACTTGAGAGATTTCGCCCCCGTAGCAACGCGCGTTCATGCGAACCGTTCCGCCGATTTGTCCGGGTAAACGATGCATCCATGCAACGCCTTCAAGGCCGTGCGATGCACTCAATTTGGTGATTTCGATGTTTTCGCACCCGGCTTGACAGGAAAGTTTCTCGTTCGACACCTTAGCGCGATTCATACTGTTGAAGCAAATCACAGCGCCGCGATAATGGTCATCCATGACGAGGGAATTTGTGCCGCCCCCAAGCAAGAAGAAAGGGGTTCCACTGCGGTGAAGCTCCTTGACGGTAGCACTGAGTTCATCCGTATTGGTCGGAAAGTGAATTTTGTCACATTTCCCGCCTGTCTTGTAGTATGCCAAATCCTTCAAAAGCATAGTTCATGTTTCTTCGAAAGTTGCGAATAGTGCGTCTCTGTAAGCTGAATAGTGCATTTGATCAGGTAATACGAAAGTTATTCTACCCAGTCTGCCCTTGTCGCCCAGACACTCCTTAACAGTTCGCATTGCAAGTAAAGACGCAGACTTCAACGTGAACCCTTGTGGCGCAGATAGAGCAGGGATCGCTAAGTGACGCGCGTTCAATTCCTGAACAGCTAGAAGACAGTTCGAGTAAGACGATTTCAAAAGTGCTTCGACTCCAACGGCGTCTGCGTTCTCAAGAGCACCTACTTTAATCAACCACCGAGCCGGGAATTCTCCCGCGGTCGTTGTTGCCGTCTCGCCAGCAGAAAAATTCACGTCAGGTTGCACCATCGCGTCACAAACGAACTCGTTCATCGCGCCTTGAAACAAATCAATCGCGACACCGTTGAAAAAACGGATACCGAGCATTTTACAACTTCATGGCGCGTTTCAGAGTTTCACCGATTTGGGCCGGTGTAGGGGCGACCAATGCGCCAGCATCCTGGAGCGCCTCGATTTTTTCCTGAGCTGTTCCAGAACCGCCAGAAATGATCGCACCGGCGTGACCCATTCGCTTGCCTTTTGGCGCTGTTCTTCCCGCAATGAAGGCCGCCACAGGTTTGCTCACATTTTCCTTAATAAATTTTGCGGCTTTGATCTCCGCGTCTCCGCCTATCTCACCAATAAGAACAATCCCTTTGGTTTCTGGGTCGGCCTCAAACATAGTCAATGCATCAACAAAATCAGTTCCAATAATGGGATCGCCGCCAATGCCTATGCAAGTGGTTTGCCCAATGCCGGCCTTGGTCGTCTGATTGACCGCTTCATAAGTCAAAGTTCCAGATTTCGAAACAATTCCCGCCTTTCCGACAGCGTGAATATAGCCAGGCATAATACCGATTTTACACTGACCTGGAGTAATGATACCGGGGCAATTCGGTCCGATGAGGCGCGATTTCGATTTTGCCAGCGCATGTTTAACAGGCAGCATGTCAAGGACAGGAATGCCTTCCGTGATACACACGATGAGTTCGATTTCGGAATCGATTGCTTCGAGGATAGCGTCCGCCGCGAATGGAGGTGGAACGAAAATCATGGAAGCGTTAGCGCCCGTTTTTTCCCGGGCTTCCTTGACCGTATCAAACACGGGCAAATCGCAAACACTCTTACTGCCGCCCTTTCCTGGGGTAACGCCTCCCACAAATCGCGGTGCGTATTCTTGTGAAAGTCTTGTATGGAACTCGCCAGATTTACCAGTGATTCCTTGCGTTATAACTCGCGTATTTTTATTAACCAAAACTGACATTTGTTTTCCTCGAAATTAAACTATTTGCTAGCCAACTTAACAACCTTCTGCGCCGCTTCCGCCATATCCTGAAGAGCGTGGAGATTGAGACCCGAATCATTGAGCAAGGCGCGGCCCTGATCAACGTTGGTACCCTCCAATCGCACAACCAAAGGAACCTTCAAACCGAGTTCTTTGACGGCACTGATAATACCGTTTGCAATAACGTCGCATCGCATAATTCCGCCAAATATGTTGACGAAGATGCCTTTGACTTGGCTGTCGGAAAGAAGAATCTTGAATGCATTCGTAACAGCTTGTTCCGTGGCTCCACCGCCCACATCGAGAAAGTTGGCCGGCTCTCCGCCATAGTGTTTAATAATATCCATAGTGGCCATCGCAAGACCGGCGCCGTTTACAAGGCAACCAATGTTCCCGGTAAGTCCGATGTAACTCAGATTGTATTTGGTAGCTTCAATCTCCCTTTCGTCTTCCTCAGTGAAATCCCTCAAAGTTTCGATGTCTTTTTGACGATACAGAGCGTTGTCGTCAAAACTCATTTTGCCGTCGAGCGCGATAAAAGACCCCTCGTCGGTGACGACTAAAGGATTGATTTCGATCATCGAGAAATCATGTTTAAAGAACATTGAATAAAGCTTCTTGATGAGATCGTTGAATTCTTTGTGTTCTGCTTTAGGTATATTCATACCGAAAAGAATTTTTCGGATGTGGAAATCCTTGAGACCAGCAATCGGATTGACAGCTACAGAAATGATCTTCTGTGGCGATTTAGCCGCCACTTCTTCTATGTCCATTCCGCCTTCTGTCGAGAAGATAATATTCACGCTTGCCGTTTCTCGATCAACGAGAAGAGCAAGATAATATTCCTTCTGTATTTTCGTACCTTCTTCAATATAGACCTTATTAACGATCTTGCCCTCGGGCCCCGTCTGGTGAGTGACAAGCTTCATACCGAGCATTTTCTCGGCGGCTTTCCGGCACTCCTCCGGGGTCTTTACTATTTTCACCCCGCCCGCTTTTCCCCGACCCCCGGCGTGGATTTGGGCCTTAACGGCTACAACGGGCGCGCCCAACCGACGCATTGCAAATTCAGCTTCCACGGGTGTCCGAACGAGATAGCCGTTGGATACTTTGATTTTATTTTCTTTAAACAGACCTTTTGCCTGATATTCGTGAATGTTCACTTCTTGCCAAGCCTCCCAAAAAACTAATTTTTGATAGTCGAAGAGACACGTTACCATACCTCCTTGGTGGACTCACCATGAATTTGTTCCCAATTTGATTGAAGAAAAGAGGGGAGACCCGCCCTGAGGGCGGGATTTGCCAAACGAGCAATTTGGCCGGCTGAAGGAGGGGAACTCCTTTGAGTGAATTGAAGTCGTACTTCATTGGCATGTTGGTAACAGAAAAAGAAGGGATGGGATTTTTTCTGCTACCTGCGAAGTACGGATAGTTGACATACCTTGAATTGTAAATTAAAAGGTATGGCCCAATCCTTCGACTACTATTGCGTAAAAAAAATAACCTATTCTTTACAATGGGTTATAACTCTCTCAGACTAAATACTGAACAATAAGCAAACTCGTCATTTTTTTTACGTAATATAATCAGTTAGTTATAATTCTCAATTTAGAAGCCTCGACAGACCGAACCATTAGTGAGCTGCTTTCCTCTATAGGATGTTCGATATCGATCGATAAGGCGCAGCATAAGCTTCGGAAGTTCCAAGAAAAAGAACCGAGAATTTGGTTTCCGTCAAGTTTGCGGATGGAAAAGCCGATAGAGGCATTAACCTAGAAACATTCCATTTGGGAATCGGCATGAAAAAAACGACTATGTTGGTGTCTCTCATTTTCTGCCTAAGCTGCAACAAGGTGCCTTCGTTGGATCCAAAGGAAGACGAGGATACTTCTGATTCGACTGCGGCGGCTGGCGAAGGTGATGAAGTCGATGAACCTTCGATGATTGCAGGTTCGTATTTGACATGTGTGATTATCGACGAAGATGCGTCAGGGGTTGGTTGCCGAGTAGATACCAAACACGGCGAGAAGATGCCGATGGGAGAAAACGTACAAAGCGACATTGTTGCTTATGACGCTTTTAATCGGGTGATTGATAAAGTTGTCGTCAGAGACGAAGCCACCGTTAGCGAATGGCATTGGTATTTGACATTTCCAGCATCACAAATATCCCAAGCAAAGGTCCAAGCAAACCTGACCTACACGCCTACGAAAGCGACTAGGCAGCTTATTACTTCTGTAAAACATCCAGACGGCAGCGTTGACCAACCCAAGCATAATGAAGAGGTGCGCGGTCTTCATATCGGCAATTGGGAAGACCCCCTGGCTGAAATCGCGGACAAGGAAGAATGTGTCGGAAAAAACGTAGATTCGATTTCAGCGTCTGGTGCCGAGGTGAGTGTACCTTTCACCATCCAGAGTGAAAACGTGGGACTAACCATCGAACTTTGTGCTGTAGATACCGACAAAGGCGCCTTCCGAATTGAAAAAGAGGACGGAACTGTCGTACTCGACCAGGCCATCGAGGAGGACGAAGAGGTTTTCGCCTTGTCGAACGATAATTGGGGAACAGGGGCCTTTCACCTCGTTTTCTATGCAACAACTCAAAACAAGGGTCAAGACTATAACTACATCGTACCCTCTATTCAGTTTAATTCTGATAAACCTATAACCTTAGATGATTCAATGGTCAAAATTCCTTCCCCGCTGATTGACCTCGACAACATGCCCGAGAACCAATCGCGAATCACAGCACTTGGTATTAGCGTCAAGAAGGCAAGCGGCGGAGACAATTTATCGCATTATAAATACAAGATTGGCAAGGCTAGCGAGACCGATTGCGCCATCATGGATGACTATTCGGATATCATACCCACCAGCGTTAAGATAACGGACAATATCAGCGGACTCAGTGACGGTAAGATGGAATTATGCATTATCGGACATGATGATTCCAAAGATCCGATTAGTGTTGTTGAACAATTCTATTCTGAAACTTGGACGAAAGATACAGTTGCTCCTACAGCAAAAGTCGCAAATTCTTCTGCAACAGGGGCCTCCTCGATAACAGGAAACTATATTGAGGTGGAAGGATCAGGCGTCGAGAAGTATAGATACAAGGCAAGCACGAGCTCGGCGGTGAATTGCGCTGACGCCGCCGGGTACGGCATCGAAAAGGGCGAGGATGACAAAATACCCGTTACCACTTATCCCCACCAACAGAACATCTATGTCTGTGTCATCGGAAGGGACGAGGCGGGCAACTGGCAATCGGCAGCGTCAGCTTCGAAATTCACTGTGTTCAAGAATACAACTGCTCCCGTTCCATTCTAAGCTGACTTGAGTTTCGTCGCTGGAGCGGTTTTCGGTAGGCGTATAACAAAACGAGTATTCCGACAGCTATTGTCGATCGTTATTTTGCCGCCATGACTATTGATAATGGTCTGAGAAATGCTCAGGCCCAAGCCTGTGCCCTTGCCAATCGACTTGGTCGTAAAGAAGGGCTTCATAATCTTCTCTTGAATTTCTTTCTTAATGCCATTGCCGCTGTCGGTAATGGTGATCACAACGTCGTTGCCGTTGGATTCGGTGACGATCTCCATCCATTTCTCTTTGAATTCCGATACGGCGTCGACAGCATTATTTACAAAATTAACTATGACCTGGGATATTTGCACCGGGCGACATTGCAAGCGCAGATCCTGCGAACTCGCCACAACGCTGATCAGAACCCCGTTTTGCTCCGCGTGCTTTTGACAAAAAGCGACCGCTTCGTGGACGAGATCGTTGACAATCACTTCTTTCAGTTCTTCTTCATGCGAACTTCTTGCGAATGATCTAATGTTGCCTACAATTTTCGTAATTCGGCTGACGGAATCGCTGATTTTTTCCAGAGTCTTCTTAAACTTCTTGGGATCGACATGTCCCGACTCGAGACTCGCACTAAGGATGTCAGCGTAGCCTTGGATCAGCAGAAGCGGATTATTTATCTCGTGCACAATACTAGCCGTCAATTCGCCTAAGGTAGCTAGACGAGAGGTTGCGGCGAGGGCTTCTGTAAAACCTTCTTCCTCAGCATAAGGTGCCGCCTGATTTTCTTTGTTGTCGTTTTCTGCCATAAGTCCGCCGACAGTTACACCCATCTATCGGTAACCATAGAAGAAATATGAGGCAACTACGCTTGGTAAAGATAAAAAGAGCGGATTAGTTACCCAGTTGTCGCAGGTAGTTGAAGGTGTAGATGCCGGTGCTATGTCCGTCGGTAAAATCTATTTTGAGAGCGTAACGCCCCACCGACTCAATATTTTTTGGACGAACTTGTTCGGATACCTTCTTGGGATCAAGTATTTTTGCGCTCGTCCATT
Organism: Oligoflexales bacterium; assembly: GCA_050251195.1. Taxonomy (GTDB): domain Bacteria; phylum Bdellovibrionota_B; class Oligoflexia; order Oligoflexales; family Oligoflexaceae; genus JBFWNG01. The sequence goes on along the minus strand of JBFWNG010000014.1, from coordinate 43,603 downwards.
CATCGACACATACGGCGCAGCGACACGCACGTCGGAGTTCGACGACATCAAACAACGACTTCTTCCCGTCCGTCCATTCGATACCTAGGGTACGATCGTTTTGCTGCCAAATATTACTAACCCGCACATTTTCGTCGGAAGGAGTCGTCATTTCGACTCCCATGTTAGTTGAAAGTGATTCAGACCCTTAGCGTCAGAACTATTCAGAATTGACAACTGCGCCGCAACTTTGCCGCTCGCTTCAAGATAGGCACTGGCGCCCGCCGTGTTATGCTCAACAATCGGAGTACCCTGATCTGCGAACGATGCCACAGCCGGATCCATCGGAATCTCTCCCAGCACGGGCACTCCCAACTGTCGCGCGAGCGCGGTTCCGCCGCCCGATTTGAAGATAAAATGTTTCTTGTCGCAGCCGTCGCATACAAAATAACTCATTGTTTCGATGATACCCAGAATGGGCACCTTCATCGTAACGAACATTTCCACGGCCTTACGTACATCGATAATAGAAACTTCTTGCGGAGTTGTAACGATCACCGCACCCGATATGGGGGCAATCTGTGACAAGGTCAATTGAATATCCCCGGTGCCCGGAGGATAATCTATGACGAGATAATCAAGATCTCCCCAACTCACCTGGGTCAAAAACTGTTTAATAATCTGGGCGACCATCGGACCGCGAAGTATTGTGGCTTTATCCTGCGTACCGAACATCGGCGTCGATATAATTTTGACGCCGTTTTTTTCAGGCGGAACGATAAGCGATCCTTGCATTTCCTTGGGCGCCCCGACGCCTGTCATCTTGACGATCGAAGGACCATAAACGTCAGCATCGAGCAAGCCGACCTTAGAACCAGCCTTTGCTAAACTATAGGCTAGGTTCACGGCGGTTGTGGACTTGCCGACCCCGCCCTTACCGCTTGCAACGGCGATTATGTTGCGCACATGAGCAAGAGAATCGAGAGTCGCACGTTGCTCAGACGCTCTCGTTCTTGCGGTCATTGTCACCTCGGAGCTGGTTACGCCCGAGATCCCGTCTATTAACTCTTTACACTGTGTTCGGAGTTTTTCTTTGACTGGGCAAGCGGGCGTTGTGAGCTCGACCGTTACACTAACCTTGCCGCCGCTAAAACTTACGTCTTTGACAAATCCTAAACTAACGATGTCCTTATGAAGGTCCGGATCCATCACAGTGGCAAGGCGATTAAGGACTTCCTGCTTAATAAATTGTTCCGAAACAATTCCGTCACCGCGGGAACTCTTTTGAAATTTTTCAGATATAGATTTGATAAGTGACATTTCGTTTTTCCGTTAATCGAGAGTATCCAAATAGTGCTGGGTCTGAATGGCAGCTTGGCAACCCATCGCTGCCGCCGTGATCGCCTGTTTGAAGGTAGGATCAGCGATATCGCCGGCCGCAAACACGCCAGGAGTTTTCGTTTTCGTGAAATTTTCGACCTTTATGTAGCCATTCTTATCGAGATCAACGTACGGCAAGAAAATTTCCGAGTTCGGCTTGTGCCCAATGGCGTAAAATAGACCGTCCACTTCTAAAACCCGTTGTGCCCCAGTCTCCATATTTTCTACTTTTACCCCGGTTAAACCTTGATGAGAGTGCAACAGCTCAGTCGCGGCATAGGGCACCATGAATTCGATATTCTTTACGTTCTGTGCTCTCTTAAGCATAATGGGCGAGGCGCGGAATGTGTCGCGGCGGTGCACCAAAGTGACATTACGGCAGAGTTTTGCCAGATAGGTCGCTTCTTCCATAGCCGAGTCTCCGCCGCCAATCACGACCACGTCTTTGCCTTTGTAGAAGAATCCGTCGCATGTTGCGCAGGTAGAAACGCCTTTCCCCATAAGCTTAGCTTCGTGCGGCAAACTCATGGTCTTAGCGGTCGCGCCCGTGGCGATAATGAGGGCCCTGGTCTTAATCTTTTCCGTCGCGCCAATCACTGTTTTAACAGGTCCTGACAGGTCGACATTCGTGACCTCGTCATAGATAATCCGCGTGCCGAAGCGTTCGGCCTGTTCGGTCATTTCTTGCATGAGATGAGGACCGAGAATTCCCTTAGCGAACCCTGGGAAGTTCTCAACCTCGGTGGTCGTGGTAAGCTGACCGCCATGCTGAAGTCCGGCAAAAAGCACAGGTTCGAGCGCCGCTCGAGCGGCATATATAGCAGCGGTAAGTCCAGCGGGACCGGTACCAACTATGACAACTTTCTCAATTTTTTCATTCATATATCGCTAACTCTTGATGATTGGAAAGATAGAGGTCGGATCCTACCTTGATTGGACCCGAACTTCAACTGAGCTTTTTCGGGCCTATACTAGAACCCCAACGATCTCCGGGAGGCTTGCGTCGAATCTGTATTCTGTGCCAGAGTGGTTGTCGTCGAATTCTTCGTAGGAATGCTCAACCTTTAGATTTTTAAGTTTTTTGGAGAGCTGTCTTGCCCCAAAATGCAGATTGTATTGGTCTTTCTTGCCACAGTCGATAAATAATCGTTTTAATCCTGTGAGATTCCTCCATGTTTGGTCAAGTCGGCACACCGGATCGTGGGCAAGCCAACGGCGCCAAACGTCTTCCTTAATCTCCCCAGTCCAGAGATCTATGGGCAGATCAAAACCACAACTTATTTCAGGATTGGGGCTGTAGCTTGCGGCCATCCCAAGGAGCATAAGAACGTGCACTTCAGTTGATCGTAACTTTGCTGCGCTCTTCGTATACTTGATGAACCTGTCGCAATCATTGTCAAAGCGGGAAAGCTCTTGCGGAAGAAGAAGCAGGTCATGCCGATAGGCGGCATCAAATCCTAGGTCGCCGCTATGGCACGCAACAGAAGCAAAAGCTTGTTCGAAGTCCATGGCAAGACGAAGGCCGCCAAAGCCTCCCGACGAACGTCCAAAAACCCCCCGGTGGTGCCAGCCAGGAGCCACCGGGAAGTTCGACTCTATAAAGGCGGTCAATTCCTTGACTATGAACGATGCGTGCGAACCCAAGAAGGGAGAATCGATGAACTGACTCCCTCCAAAATATGTGTATAGGTCAGGGGCCACTACGACGACGGGAGGAATCTTCTTCTCCGAAATGAGGCGCGAGATCTTCTCATCCAGCGGTTCTTTAAACGCCTGCCATCCAAATGCCTGCTTCCCGCTCTGAGTCCACGGCGTGAGGTAATAAAGAACAGGATGCTTGCCTTTTGCATTCGGAATATACACCGAGACATCCCGTTGATCGGCGACGCCAGCCGGATTTTGGAGAAGAGAGCTTCGAATTGTGATACTTTTTATTTCAAATGATTTTCTTGACGAAATAACTTCAATCACTTTTTATCTCTCCCAAATTGAGATAGAGTATTTTATGCTCGCAACACAATAATGTCTAACAGTAGTGGTCTTATGGACTTTTCAGATATTGCTCAAGTAATGAACAACATGATAGCGCTGATTTTTGCTTTATCATTTCACGAAGCCGCACACGCATTCGCTGCCCATGTTCAGGGAGACAAAACAGCAAAAATGGACGGCCGACTGACGCTGAACCCGATACCGCACATAGACCCGATAGGAACGATTGTTTTCCCGTTGCTTGGCGCAATCGCGGGCGGAGCGGTTATCGGTTGGGCAAAACCTGTACCCGTCGACGTTCGGAATCTTCGCAACCAAAAGTGGGGTTATGTTTTAGTCGCTGCCGCGGGACCGTTATCCAACTTGTTACTTTGTTTTATTTCTATCTTCTTGCTTCGCGGGTACGAGAACTATGGAACTCACACGATATCTCCAGAACACTTTCTGTATCCCCTCGTCGAGTTGCTCACTCCTTTAATTTTTATAAACGCGATATTAGCTATTTTTAATCTTTTGCCGTTATTCCCACTCGACGGCGGCACAGTTTTCACTGCTTTTTTGCCGTATAACCTGAAAGGAATGTATGACCAGTATATTGCTCCTTACGGCATGTTCATCCTTCTTGCGCTCTTCTTCACGAACAGCCTTTCTTGGATGGGACGCATCGCTTTAGGATATATTCATTTTGCGGATGCGGTGGTGCAAAGAATTTTTACATGAATTATCCCCGCTCCTGAACAAACTCCACAAGCAATCCTCCCGTGCTCTCAGGATGCACGAAGGCTATCTTCGTATTGTGCGCTCCAGGCCTAGGTTGGGAATCAATCATTTTGACATTCAGGGAGACCATACGTTTTATAGCTTCCTCTACGGAATCAACAGTCATTGCAAGGTGATGAATGCCTGCACCTTTCTTCTCAAGAAACTTTCTTATCGGGCCGTCTTTATCATCGTCGTTTTCGAGAATTTCCAGGCGCGCTGAAGCACCCCGCCCCTTGGAATCAAACATGGTCGTCAGAGTGCTTTGCGACGCCACAAGCTCTTCGCCAAGATGGGGCAGTCCCAGAGCCACCTCTAGGAACCATTTTGCTTTCGCAGGATCTTTCGGGGCTAAGCCCACATGATTAATACCCGTAATCTTCATAGCACCCTCCAAATGACACAGATACAGATACTAAAGATTAAAACGCCTTCATAGGCGATTTTATTAAGAAGCAAAGTGAGATATGCTAGTCCCAGTTAAAATCGATGTTCGGAGCACCCATGAATGCCGCCTTGCGCACGCCGGCCTTGTTTCTCCTCGCAATTCTACTGACGGGAGGAGTTCCCGGTTTAGCCGAGGAGTTATTCTATAATCTTAAGCAAGAGCACGCACAATCAGTCCTCTTCGTGCGGGTTGCCGATCAAAAGGCTTTATATAGTATTGAGCCTCAACGTCTTCTAAATCCTGCCTCGGTTTCAAAACTGGCGACCTCAGCTGCTCTTTTGAAGATTCTAGGGCCCAAACACAAATTCAAAACCGAGTTCTACGCAAGGGGCAAGCGAACCGGCAATCGCATTGCCGGGGATCTCATTTGTGTTGGCGCAGGAGATCCTTTTCTCGTTAACGAGAAGCTCTGGGAGTTTGCCGCTGATCTCAAAGCAATGGGTATTAATGAAATCTCGGGCGACATCGTCATCGATAATTCGCTATTTGACGATGAAACGAGGAGCGGAATAAGAAACGGAGGCGAGCGGCAATCCTCAAGGGCCTACGACGCGCCAATTACCCCCTTCGGAATCAATTTCAATACCTACTCGGTTGCGGTTAGCCCAGCCCTCGACGGAGGCAAGGCGCTTATGACCCATTACCCCTATCTTCTCGAGAGCGTAAAGCTAAAGAACAACATCAAGACGGTTCCGGGGCGACAATCAACGGCGCTACAAATCACCCGCACGACGGACGACTCGACAGAAATTATCGGATCGGGCAAGATCGGGGCAACGGCTCCACTGACAAAGATTTATCGTTCCATAGGCGACCCCGTTCAGAGCAACGGAGAAATCCTGAAATCCTTTCTTAAGGAAGCCGGCATCTCGGTCAAGGGGGGCGTAAAATCGGGGCAAAAACGAGAGTCCGACACCTACGTCCATTCGATAACCAGTTACGACCTCGGGTTTATAGTCTCTGGACTGAATCATTTTTCCAACAACTACATCGCAGACGTACTGGTGAAAAGATTAGGCGCAACCTTGGGCAGCGGTAAACCAGGAACCACGGCCGGCGGCCTTGAAGCAATCAGATCCTTTCTAACAAACGACGTCGGAATTCGTTCCAAGTTTGTTCTTAACAACGGATCCGGGCTGACGGAAGAAAACAGGCTAAGTGCCGAACAGATCGTCCAGATCCTGGTTTACGCGACGAAGCGCTTTGATTTCTTTCCCGAATTTATCAACGGGCTTGCCAGCGGAGGCGAAGAGGGCACCCTCGAACGGCGTTTTAAAAAGGATATGCTCAATCTGGCGACTCTGGTACGTGCCAAAACGGGAACGCTATCCGAACCGGTGGCCGTCTCCGGCCTTGCCGGATATCTCAATCACCCCAAGCACGGACTGGTGGCCTTCGCCATCCTCGAGAACGGCATACCTAAGCGTTCTCAGCCAAGCATTTTCGACTTCAGAGAACGTCAAGACCATGCTATTAAAAAGTTCATAGAAACATTTTGAAATGGAAACAAATTGGCAAAAATCGACTTCGAAAAATTAGCCCTTGAATACCATAGCAGATTCCCTGCCGGCAAAATCGCCACATCACTTACAAAGCCCGTAACAACTCAGGAAGAGCTCTCGCTAGCATATTCGCCTGGTGTTGCCGGTCCTTGCCGAGAGATCGACAAGAATAAAGAGCTTTCGTTTACATACACGGGTCGCGGAAACCTTGTCGGCGTTGTTACAAACGGCACTGCTGTTCTAGGGCTGGGCAACATTGGTCCTTATGCCGCCAAGCCCGTTATGGAGGGCAAAGGAATGCTCTTCAAGAAATTCGCTAACATCGATGTCTTCGACATTGAGCTTCAATGCGACACGACAGACGACTTTATCAAAGCTGTGAGAGCTCTTGAACCAACGTTCGGCGGAATAAACTTAGAAGACATCAAGGCTCCAGAGTGCTTCTACATTGAAGAAGCATTGACGAGCACAATGAGCATTCCTGTGTTCCACGACGACCAACATGGCACAGCCATCATCGCGGCATCGGCGTTCTTGAATGCGCTCGAGGTCACAGGTAGAAGTATTGAGACAACGAAGGTTGTCTTTTCGGGCGGTGGCGCTGCAGCGATAGCGTGCGCGAATATTTTCCTTGAACTAGGTCTTAGTGAAGCCAATCTTCTGATGTGCGACAGCAAAGGCGTCATAACCAAGGACAGAATGGCAGAACTCAATCCTTACAAAGCTAAATTTGCTGCCAATACATCCGCTAAAACGCTTGAAGACGCCCTCGCCGGCGCCGATGCCTTCATCGGAGTATCCGCTCCGAACGTCGTAAGCCCGCAAATGATTTCAAAGATGGCGCCTAACCCCATTATTTTTGCTTTGTCTAATCCTGATCCCGAGATAGATCCGGCGATAGCGAAGGCAGCAAGGCCTGATGCGATTATTGCAACGGGAAGAAGTGACTATCCGAATCAGGTCAACAACGTGCTTGGATTTCCCTATATATTCAGAGGCGCTCTTGACGTTCAAGCACGATGTATAAACAAAGAAATGAAACTTGCAGCCGTAAAAGCTATCGCGGCATTGGCAAAAGAAGAAGTCCCTGAAGAAGTTTTGCGTGTTTACTCGGATAAAGAAACCTACGGATTCGGTAGAGACTACTTAATTCCAAAGCCAGTTGATCCGAGAGTTTTAACGCACGTCGCACCCGCCGTAGCCGAAGCCGCCATTGCCTCGGGTGCCGCTCGACGTATTATCGACATAGATCAATATCGCCAACAAATCGAAAACATACTTGGTCCGACGAAAAGAATATTCCGCAAGATTCGCAACGAAATTCATGAAACTACATTGCTCAAGAAACGTAAGCCTATCGTCGTTATTTCGCACGGTCATGACGCGCGCGTTATCAAGGCCGCCGCACAGATTTCGTCGGACGGGGACGTTGACACGATTCTAATAGGCTCAAGAGATCAAATCGTTAAAGAAGCCGAACAGGTCGGTGTCAGTGAAATCGAAAAGAAATCCGCTATAATAGACAACCTGCATGACAGCAGGTCTCAGAAATTTGCGGAACAGCTTCTTGAACTTAGGCAGCGGAAGGGCGTGACCAGAACCATTGCACACCAACTGCTGCGCAATTCGGATTATTTCGCGGCGATGATGGTAAAAAACAATTTGGCAGATGCCATGGTCACGGGATTGGTTGAACCCTACGTCAAGGGGCTTCGTCCGCTTATGGAAGTCCTGGGAGTCGCAAAGGAGAGTATGCTTTGCGGTATTCAAATGGTTGTGTACGACAACAAGCTCTATTTCTTCTCGGATTGCGCCGTAAATATCGATCCGACCGCCGAAGAGCTTGCCCAGATCGCCGTCACAACGGCCCAGCTTGCCCGACGCTATACCGACGAAGATATTCGAGTAGCGATGCTCAGTTTCTCCAGCTTCGGATCTAATCGACATGAGAAGGTGAAAAAAGTTGCGGACGCGGTGGAAATCTTAAAACAAAAGAAACGCGACTTTATCTTTGACGGCGAAATTCAGGCAAACGTTGCGCTCAATCCTAGTCTTCAAAACGCGTATTTCCCGTTTTGCGAACTTAAGGGAAGAGCAAATGTCCTTATTTTTCCTGATCTTACATCTGCAAACATATGCTACAAGATCTTAGCGAATTTGATACCTGCTACCGCGACAGGACCAATCCTGGTAGGATTGAACAACGTCGCACAAATCATTGAACGTGACGCGACTACAGAAGAAACTATTAACCTTATTTACTTGGCAGCAAACCAAGCTTTTAGGCGGTAACCATGGGAATTTCAGATACTCATCGAAGTTATTTTTGTGACGTTGTCGGTTCTGAGCATGTTTTAACTGACCCGGATAAGATGCGACCTTACGGAACGGACTGGACAAAAATCCCAGGAAAGCCCTCGTGCGTTGTCCTACCAAGAACAACAGAGGAAGTGTCGAAGATCCTCCGTTATTGCAACACGCACAACCTGAAAGTTATTCCGTCGGGTGGACGAACCGGCCTTGCCGCTGCAGTCACAGCCACAAACGAAGAACTTGTCTTGAGCCTCGAACGTTTCAACAAAATCCTCAACGTAGACACCGTTGGAAAATCGATGCTGCTGGAGGCAGGCGTAATCACGCAGGTTGCGCAGGAAAGAGCCAAAGAAGTTGGCTTGTTTTTCGCTTTGGACCTTGCCTCCAAGGGTAGCTGTCAGGTTGGCGGCAACATCGCAACGAACGCGGGCGGACTCAAACTCATACGTTTCGGCGGAATGCGCGAACAAGTGCTCGGCTTAGAAGTGGTACTCGCCAACGGGGACATCCTCGACCTGAACTATAACCTGTTGAAGAACAATATCGGATACGACCTCAAACATTTATTTATTGGCTCAGAAGGAACGTTAGGCGTCATTACGAAGGCAACAGTACGCCTTGTCAATCCGCTCAAGGGAACGGACCTCGCGCTCCTTCAGGTTCCCCAGTTCGAGAAGATACCCGACATCATTCAGGCATGTAATCGCAACAGCCTAACCGTCACGGCATTCGAATTCTTCTCTAACAAGTGCTTAAATCTCGTTTTGAGCAAGTTTAGCAAGCTCAAGTCTCCTTTTGCCGCGCCCTCGGAGTATTATTTGCTCATCGAGAGGGAAAACCACGGCGCTCCCGGCGGTTTTGAAGACTTCTTGGGCGAACTGTTCGAAAAAGGCATAGTGTCGGATGCCGTGATCGCGTCAAATTCTTCCGAATTCAGAGACCTCTGGTCCCTCAGAGAAAATATCAGCGAATCTCTCTCAACAAACAAATTCCTGAAGAAAAACGACATATCTGTCCCCATCAGCAATATGGCCGAGTTTGTCGGTGAGCTCGAGAAAATGAAGGAACTCGATCCGAAGGTCGATGTTTACCTTTTCGGTCACATCGGCGACGGCAACGTTCACTTAAACTACGTAGGAGCCGAATCCTGCACACCCGAAGAGTTTGCTGAACGATGCTTGAAGCTGCAAAACAAGGTATTCGAAAGAATCACGCACTATAAGGGCAGCGTCAGCGCGGAACACGGAATCGGTCTTCTTAAGAAAAAGGACCTCAAGTATTGCTCTACAAATGTTCAGATGGAATTGATGAAGACTATCAAGAGATCTTTTGATCCCAACAATATTCTGAACCCTGGTAAGATATTTGATTTGTAAGACTAGCCTGCTTTGTTGGCCATAAGTCTGTCGGCACCGCCGGAAGCGTCTCTTTCGATCGCTTGACGGAACTTAAACCTTGGCATAGAGCTTAAAAGGTCTGCAAAACTAGCTTCCACACTCCCCGAAGTGAAGATCAGGTAGAGTCCAATATCGCCTTTTTGCGCCTTCACGAGCGCCACCATTTCATCTTGCTCTGTAATGGTTTCGCTTTCTTCTACCTTTTTCTTGCTTTCGTCCTGACTTACGAACAGGTCGATCGCTTCTCCCGAGTCGAGCGCTTTCTTGATCCTTGCAAGCAGAGAGGTTGCTTTCGCTTTTACGCGACTCTCTAATGCGGAGCATTTACTAAGCCAGATTTTCGCTTCGTTGTAATTTTCCGCGCGAACGAAAGCAAGCGCAAGATTGTAAACAACAATTGCCTTGGTTTCCTTTCGGTCGTCGGGAATAGACTCAATAGTTCTCTTATAGGTCGCCACTCCTTCTTCAACCCGGTCGCAACGGGACAGCGCAATTGCCTGGTTATTCATATAGGAAACGACGTTATCCAGGTTCTCCAATTGCTTCAGAACTTTTTGAGCTTTCTCTGTTTTTCCAGAGTTGATTGCAAGTTTAGCTTGAGCCTCCGTCACCCGATCATCGCCGGGGCTCATTCTTTTCGCGGTATCTATGGACTCTTCAGCCTTAGCTTCATTCTTCAATTCCGAATGCACTTCCGCCATCTCACAAAGGCGTTCGATGTTGTGAGGAGCGAGTTTTTGCGCCTTCTCAAAACATTTCAAGCTGATATCAAACTCTCTCAAGGTCATTAGAGTCTTGCCTAGAAGATTAAGAGTCACGATGGAATCACCGTTTTCTTTTAGAACCTCTATCGCCTTTTTCTTTGCTTCTTCGAATTTGCCTTTCGCGAAGGCAAATTCAGCTTCCGCAAGTTTCTTTTTGTCGGAAGGATATTTACTGTTTTCGAACAGTTTCTGTCTGATTTCCTCTGCTTCATTTATCTTCTTCCGATACAACAAACTGCGCATCTTATTTTCCATGAAATCGACGTCGGTCGGAACTTTTTCCTGCTGTATGGTCGTAACAATGGATCTTAAGAGGGTTTCTCGATCAAGTGGCTTGTTGACGACAGTTGCAATACCGATTTCCTTTAAGAAAGCAGTATCGTCCTTGCCAACGAGAGACGTCACCAGAATCATCGGTACGCTAAGGGCTCTCTTGGCTCGCTGTAAAAAAATCGGTCCCGGAAGTTTGGGGATTCGCCATTCTTGAATCACCAAATTAGCCTTTCCCCCGTCCTCGACGTATTTCACGGCCGTCTCGCCATCCGAAAAAGACACTATATCCTTTACGCCCAGGTTCTCGAGAACTGTCCGAACGTCCTTTACGACTGCATCGTCGGAGTCCACAACCAGTACGGTGTCTACCCCAAGTATGTTAATGTCGGATGAAGACTTGTCGGCCTCAAGGGTTACTTCAGCGCCCAGATTTTCCTTGAGGAGAGCTTCCATCTCTTCCTTCTTTGCGCCTCCAATTGCCACGAGCTGCTTGGCAATCGCTTGAGCTTCATCTTTCTTTCCCAGTTTGGCCAAAGAAGGAATGAGGTTTTGCAACAAACTCGTTTGCGAGGGGTAAAGTGAAATCAATTTCTTATCGAGTTTTACCGCTTCTTCATGTTTGCCAGACTGAATGAAGTAAGTCCTCAAGTAGGTTCCAGAAACGAGTGTGGATTCCCAATTTGCCTTTTCATAGGAAGAAAGAAGCTTGGAGAGATCGTCGTTCAAGGAGTCTTTGGTATAGGGTTTTTTATGAAAAGAAAGGAGCCCCCACTCAAACGCGAGCGGCAATATATTTTGTTCAGTTTCTTCGAGAAGAAAGCTAACGCGCAAATGCTTGAGCTCGGGGACAGATACGGCAATTTTCAGCAAATGCATTCCGTTTTCGGGGTTGCCGGCCATTAAAGGGCAGAGAATCCAATCAACTCGTTCCGCTTCAAGAATTCCCAGAGCGTCTTTAATGGTTGGAACGCCGGTAATATTCGTGAACCCCTTCGTTTTCAACACTTCTGAAACCAAGGTGCGGAGAGCTCCGGACCCATCAACGATGAGGACTCGAGCCGATTTATCTGCAAAAGTTTGATCCACTAAATTCTCTCAATAAGAAGACAGTCAGATTTCAAAGCACCTATCGGACAAAAAAATGAATCTTGAAGATAGAATGAATTAACTTTCTTACTTGTCTGAATTCATAGGATTTTTTTTTGTAGGAGAAACTCTCTACCTCTTATAAATTTCCCTTTATTTCTCTGTCAGTAGGCCGATAGCAACCCAAGGAGGAAAGTATGGGTCTCGAAAGGGTGCTAATCGTTGACGACAATGACGCAAACATTTTGTTTTTCGAAATGTTGTTAAGCGGTCTTGGCTTTTCCAAAATTCTCAAAGCTAGGACGGGGCCGGAAGGTCTGGAAGTTGCGAAGAAGGAACATGCTCAGTTTCTCGTGGTTACGTGGGAAATGACCGGGCTCCCAGGGACAATTTTTATTCAAAGAGCGAGACAATCACGAAAGAAGCGGTATTTGCCCGCTATCATCTATTCGAAAAGGATGACGGTTGAAGACGTCCAACTGACAAAGGAGTTGGGATATAAGGATATTTTAAATGTTCCCTTCGATAAGGCGGACGCACGCAAGCTCGTGACGGAGATGATCGAACGAGAAAATAATCTCAGCCCTATCGAATCTCAACTCAGGAAAGTCGAAGGCTACCTTCTGGAGGACAAACCCTCTGAGGCACTCAAACTAATGGACAACAAAATCCTGACATCCACCGAACAGGTCAGTAGGGTGCACACAGCCATGGCAGACATCTGGTTCAAAATGGCGAAATTCGACAAGGCGGAAGAGGAGATAAATGCAGCAACGAAGCACGATCCCGCCTATAATCCCGCTTTAGCCTTAAAGGCAAAGCTATTTTCGCGACAGGGGAAACACGAGGAAGCCATCCAAATACTTCAAGGAATGATTTCTACATCGCCAAGGAATTTTACAAATAAAATAAGTCTTGGTTCTGCTTTTATTCAAGCAGATCGAGATGACGACGCCAAGAAGGTTCTTGCTGAAGTAATGGAGTTAGACGGTGACAATCAAGAGGCGAAGGACGCCTTGGCGACTGTAGCGTTTAAGGAAGGCGATATATCGCTTGCCACACAACTTATCGCAGAAACAGAAAGTGGTGACGATCTGGCAAGAGTCTTCAACAATCTCGCCATTTCTCAAGTGAATAAAGGGGAATTCGAGAGAAGTATCGACACGTACAGAAACGCGATGAAACTGCTAGCAGATAAGGCTAAGGTTCATCTTTTGCATTACAATCTTGGTCTTGCATACAAGAAAAAGGGCGATCTTATCAATTGCTTCCAAGAGCTCTGCGAGTCTTACCTGCTGGAACCCTCGTTTGAAAAGGCTTACGCCAGCCTTGCCAATACTTCTAAAGAACTTCTTGCGAAAGGCGTCACTTTGGACAAAGATCTGGTACAAAAGGTGAAAGCCGCAAGAAAACGCTTTCAGGATAGTAACTCGGGCGATCTTTTATAACAAATGTCTCTCTTCAGCAGCAACGGCACACAAATTTTCTATGACCTCCAAGGCGACGGCGATAAGGTCATTACCCTTATCAATGGCCATAACCGGACGCATAAAGATTTCCGTCCTATGGCGAAATTTCTCGCGCAAAACGGGCTAACTGTCCTAAGCCTGGATAACCGTGGGAGCGGCCAGAGTGAGTCGACCGGATCATTTAAGTTAGCCGATATGGCAACCGACGTGTGCAATCTCTGGTCCCACCTTCAAATAGAAAAGAGTCACGTTCTTGGTATATCGATGGGGGGCATTATCGCCATGACGGTCGCGCTTTCCGAGAGCCAAGTGGTGGAATCCCTTCTTCTCGTCTCAACTGCAGCGCGAACCCATTGGCTTTCCGGCGAAACCAATTGGGCCGAAGATTACCAAGGCGTTTATCAGAAACTTCGTCGATATTTTAGCCCCTCTTTTACAGATCGCAATAAACTTCTTGTCGAATCCATGGCCAAACAGATCTTATCGGACGTGTTGCAGGGTAACCTGGTGAAAAGATCCATAGCGCAAAAAAACGCTTTAGACGGATTCGATGCTCGGGTAGGTCTCGGTGCCATAGCCGTTCCCGTGCACGTATTACACGGGCGAGATGATGATATTATTCCCTATGCTGCAGCAGAGGAATTGGCCAATTGCGCCCATGCCGATCTGTCGAGCCTGGACGGTGTTGGGCACCTGATATTAGCCGAGGCGCCTAAGACGCTTTATCAATGGGTTTTGGAGAAAATCGAAGGTTAACGGAGAGAAGCTATTAGGTTAACTTCCGGTATAGATAAGCCTAAATCCTTAGCAACTTCTGAAGGCATGAATCCACGAGATAAGAGTTCCCTCGCATCCGCGTATTTCTTTTCTTGTAGCTCCCGAAGCACGGTGTCGTATGGTATGTCTCGATCGAGGCACTTGAGGATGGTCTCTCCTCGAGCCAACGCCTTTTGCAAAGCCTGCCTTTCGATATCTGTCTTCCTCAGAAGGAGTTCCATGGACTGCTTCTGTTTTAAGAGTTCCTTTGACGGCTGATTCACCTTTTCAGACAGTTGGGCAACAATACGTTCCATTTCCGCCGTTAAGGCTGACTTGCCGGCGCTTGTTTCCATTTCGAGATCAGCGCCCAGTGCGGACGCCTTATCTACCAGCTTCTTGATTTCACTCTTTCCGATGTTTATTTCGTCCCTGCAAGTGGCGAAGAGCTCATTCAGTCGCTGTCTTTCCTCGGAAATTTCACGAAGCAATTCGGTGGAATAGGTATTTCTCTTAAAAAGAGAATATACGGAATAAACTAAAAATACGTCCAAAACTAATAGCGTTACGAGAAGAGCAGTTATCATTCTTAATTATCCTGTAAATAAGATTTCAAAACTTCTTCGTCGACATCATCCATGTTTACAGTTTTCACGAGCACCATTTTTTTCTTGCCGCGCTTACCAACGTCTTCCGTCGTTATAACTTTCGCGAGAACTTTGAAGTCTTCGGGTGTGTCAATGCGTCCATAGTCCACAAACTTTTGTTTACGGGACCAATAGTCGGGCATGGCTATCTGAATCTTGAGCAAAGTACCTTCAGGGTAGGATTGATTGGAACGAAATTGAATCCCGTAGGGACTAATGTGCACCGTCGTACAGTTTGGTTCTTGCCCGTCCTCATGATGTAGACCGTATGCGGATACCATCAAACTAAGCCTTCGATTTGACTTCGGGTACTTCTTAATCAAATCTAAATTGAAGGACGCAGCAACTTCTTCTGCTGTAATTGTTTCTTCCGTATCCTTTTTCATGATCTCTCCCATATAGAACTCCATCAACCTGCTTTTTTAGCCGCTAGATTGGCATCGATCTTATCTAGTTTTTCTTTGAGAGTCGTAGCTGTAAAAGGTTTTACAACGTAGTTGTTAACACCGGCTTTGACAGCTTCGATGATATTTTCCTTTTCCGCCTCAGCAGTCACCATAAGAAAAGGTAAATGCTTAAACCGAGCATCCGCTCGAACCGCTTTCAGAAACTCCAAACCCGTCATGTTCGGCATGTTCCAATCCGATACGATGAATTCGAAGTCGCCTTCTTCTTCGAGCTTCTTGAAAGCCTTTTGGCCGTCCTCGGCGTCGGTAAAATTGGAAAAGCCGTTTTGCTTTAAAAGTGTCTTAACTATTCTACGCATCGTAGGGAAGTCATCAACTACGAGAATCTTAAGATCTGGCCGAAAAATCGTCATTTTTTTCCCCCTTAAATATTGCTAGTCGGATAAAATTGGTTTGAGTCGCGCCCTGAGTCTCTCAACCGCCTGCGTGTGAAGCTGGCTCACCCTTGATTCGGTAACTTCGAGAATTTTACCGATCTCTTTTAAATTGAGGTCTTCGTAATAGTAGAGTGACAGAACTAGTTTTTGTTTCTCCGGCAACTCTTCAATGTTCTTGATGAGTAGTTCACGGACACCCTTACTCTTCAGCTGCGTGAAAGGGTTCTTCGAGTTGACGTTCTCAAGACATTCAAGAAGACTTTTTCTCTCTTGTTGTCCTGGACCGCCCATTTCATCGATACTTAAGAGCGTTACGGCTTTTACTTTGGCTACCATTTCATAGTAATCGTCCAGTTCGACGCCGAGCGCGGTCGAAATTTCGGCGTCTGAGACGGAGCGGCCGAACTTTTGTTCCAACTCCGCATAAGTTTTTTCGATCCTCTTGGCCTTATCGCGAACCGACCTTGGTACCCAGTCCTGCGAACGAAGTTCGTCAAGAATCGCACCTCGAATCCGGAATTCAGCGTAGGTCTTGAACTTGTTATCGCGAGAAGGATCGTACTTTTCGATCGCGTCCATCAAACCGATAACGCCGGCGCTAATCAAGTCGTCGATATCTATGTTCGACGGGAGCCGCGCCGCAATTCTCTGCGCAACGAACCTGATCAAGGGGGCATAGTCCATGATCAACTGGTCGCGCAGTTTGCCATCGACCCCTTGGGTATCTTGCTTATAACGTTTTACCAGTCCCTTCATGGTTGAACCTCATCCTTAAGCTTAAACAGGCTAACTGACTGCGTAGGAAGGCAAATGGCCTGATGATTTCGTTTTAAGAAACTCTTGCCAAAATTGACGATCAACTTTTTGACTATTGGAGTTCATTGCGTAGAAAAGATTACGAGCTATTTCATTCCAACATTGCCCGGCGAGGGTATAGGTGGAATTTTCGGAGGCGGCTCTTCTCACCATTACCGATTTTTGGATCTGAGCGTCCAAGGGAACACTACCTAACATATTAATATTGGTGCCAATAAATCGCCTCGCAACTTCGGAAATCTTACCGAACACCTTTAGTCCTTCTTCCTGGTACCGAGTCATATTCACGACTAAGTCGAAGTTTTTCCTGCCGAAATTTTCTTTCATAACTTTGATGAAAGCGTAGGCGTCAGTCATCGCATGAGGCTCGGAATTCGTGACGACAACGATTTTGTCGGCAATCGAATTAAGGTGAGTCACGGTGTCAGAAATTCCGGCGCCGGTATCAATAAATATGAGGTCAAAGTGCTCGTCCATCGTTTCGAGATGTTCCAACAACTCTATTCTTTCAACCATAGATAGTGACGAAAGCTTGGATATTCCTGATCCGGAGGGAATTATCTTTATTCCAAGCGGTCCCTCGAGAATAATGGCCTTCAAGGGAACACGACCCTCCAGAACGTCAAAGAGATTGTGTTTGGCCGTTAAACCAAGAAGGACATCGACATTAGCCAACCCTAGATCGCCGTCCAAAATGAGAACGGAGTAACCCATTCTCTTCGCCGCTAAAGCCAAATTAACCGTCAAAACGGTCTTACCAACGCCGCCTTTTCCGCTCGCGACACTGATCACGGTTGATGAAGGTTTTTGATTTTTCAACGCCATATGAATCAACTCACTCCGAAGATTCGTTCAATAACTCGCTCTCGAGATGCCCGCTCGATATCCTCTGGAATCGAAGGCCCAACGCCGAAGTAACTCAGCGGTACCGCCCATTTTGTTGAAAGATTAAAGATGTTTCCGTAGGACCAAGACTCATCCAACTTGTTGAAGATCAAACTCTGCAGGCCTAAAGCTGTGAAAAACCGTACGGTCCTATCTTGATGTGAATTACTCTCCGTTGTGGAAAGAACTAAGTGAAAATCCAGGGGAACATTCAGCTTTTTCATTTCCTGTATCGGCTGAAATTCTTTTTGATTCTTAGGGCTTAGACCGTACGTATCTACCAAGACCACGTCAGACTGGTGATTTGTTAACAAAGACTCCAGTTCGTCGCTGTTTCTGGCTTCTTCAAACCTGACTCCTAACACCTTCGCAATGATTCTAAGATGCTCGTTTGCCGCCAGTCTCTTTGTATCCATAGATATGAGAAGAACCGACTTCTTCTCGCCCTTACTAAATTCTTGCGCAAGCTTGGAAACAACGGAAGTCTTGCCGACTCCGTTCGCTCCGACAAAGACGTGAACCGCGGCACCTGAAATCGAGGATGTAAAATTTGGCGCTATTTTAATTCGCTTTATCATCCATCGAATAGCGTAGTCTCGATAATATTTATAACGATCTTCTCCAACGAGATTCTGTTCTGGTTTTGGCAACGACTCAAGATATGAATTGATCTCGGCCATTTTCGTGGGATCGACTTCCATAACCTTCAGGTGATTAAGAACTTTTAGTACGCCCTCGTCGGCATCCTTGCCGTTGACGGCAAATTCACTTTTCATAACGTCGAAAAGAATATTCTTCAGTTCTTCAAGACTCGAATCAAGGGTGTAAAAATGTTGGCGTTTAATCTGCGCTGAAAGAAGGTCGTCGATTTTCGCTTCGATGTCATTTAACCTTTGTTTGAAAGAATGCAAATCCTTGCCCAAAGCAACGTCAACCGAAGTTCCGCCATTCTTGCCATTGTTGGCTATGGCCGCAGTGACTTCGAATATTTTGTTGCCGCTTCTTGCGTCTTCCTTTTCCTTGGAATTTAGAATCACCGCATCTGAGCCAAACTCGCTTCGAATAGCGGCAACCGCTTCGCGCATAGAAAAAGCTTCGAAAGTTTTTATTTGCATCTTTCAGCCCTCTACAGAGAAATCGTTCCCAGGGTTTGTGTCTTCGTACCCTGCGGCAATTCGTCAAAAGCGAGCACTACCGCTCCCGGAATAAATCGCTTCAACAGTCGCTTAAACTCCCACCGAATCAGAGAACCGCATAGGATGATGGGTTGCGTTCCCGTATTCTGAAAGAGCTCCATTCCCTTGGCCACATTGTTTAAAAGCCTATGTGCAATCTCTGGATCAATTTGTAGCGTTGTAGATCCATCTTCACGATGCTGAAGACCTGACACGAGCAAGTCCTCAACGCCTCGATCGAGTGTTGTCACAATAAGCTTGTCATCTATTGTGAGGTACTTCTTCATAATACCACGTCCAAGACCAATTCGTACATAACGCGTCAAAACGTCGGGATGCTTTAAACCTTTACAATAATCGGCTAAAACCTCAAAGATCGTGCGAAGATCTCGAATACTTACCTTCTCTTCAAGAAGGTTTTGTAAAACGCGAACAACCTCGCCGAGAGAAAGACGCTCCGGACCCAAAACCTCTTCGACCACTTTTGGATAGTCTTGTTTGAGACCGTCTATGAGATTTTGCGCCTCTTGGCGCCCCAATAACTCGTGTGCGTGTTCTTCAACCAGCTTGGTCAAATGAGTTACAACCACCGTAGCGCAGTTAACGACGGTATAACCGCGGAAAATGGCTTCTTCCTTTTGGCTTTTCTTAATCCAAAGAGCGTCCAAACCATAGGCGGGCTCCTTGCCCCTCACGCCTTCTATCGGTTCGACGATATCACCCGGATCCATCGCCAAAAAGTGGTCAACCATCAGGCCTCCGTTGTCTATCTTATTACCCTTTAGAAGAATCTGGTAATCACCCGGTTTAAGCTGAATGTTGTCCCGCACCATGACCATGGGGACAATGATGCCCATTTCTTGCGCGAATTGTTTCCTCGAGGATACGATCCTTTCGAGGATTTCGCCGTCTTGTTGGCTGTCGACGAGAGGAATCAGCCCAACACCGACTTCCAACGCCAAGACGTCAACATGCAACATGTTTTCAACTGAGTCGGTCACGCTCGATTCTTCCGTGGCCTTCTGTTTTTCGGCGCGTTCGCGTTCCTGAACGATCTTTCTGGTTGCCATACGACCTAAAAACACAAATCCAATGCTGAGAACCGAAAACGGCAATAATGGCATGCCTGGCAGGGCGCCCAAGAAGAGCAGCATAACCGAACAGATATACATCGCCTTAGGATGCTTAAGGAGCTGAGCCCCTAAGCTTTCGCTGAGAACGGCGCCTGATCCCGAACGAGTAACCACGATACCGGCTGCGGTCGACACGATCAGTGCCGGTATCTGACTGACGAGACCGTCACCCACTGTTAACAATGTGTAAACCTGTGCCGCGTTTGCAAAACTCATATCGTATTTTAGAACGCCGAGAATCAGACCCACGATGATATTCACGGCGGTGATGATAATCCCAGCGACTGCGTCACCTCGTACGAACTTGCTGGCACCGTCCATAGAACCGTAGAAATCCGCCTCTCGCTCGATCTTCTGACGGCGTCTTCTCGCCTCGTCTCGATCGATCAGTCCCCCGTTCAATTCCGCATCGATCGCCATCTGTTTTCCTGGCATCGCGTCCAAGGTGAACCTAGCGCCTACTTCCGCGACCCTGCCGGCACCTTTCGTGATAACTATAAAGTTGATGACAGAAAGAATGATAAAGATGACGAAACCGACGAAGTAGTTGCCCCCGACAACGAAGTTTCCGAATGACGAAACGACGCTACTGATATCACCATTGTTGGCATTCAAAAGGATACTTCGAGTGGTAGCGACATTGAGTCCCAATCTAAACAAGGTCACAATCAACAAGACTGTTGGGAAGGTTGAAAAATCCAGGGGTTCAGTGACATAGATAGAAACGAGCAAGATCAGAATAGAAGCCATGATTGATATAGACAACAATACGTCCAATAAGAGCGGAGGCAGCGGCAAAATCATTGTAAAAACGATACCAAGAATACCGACAGCCAACTGGATATCCGGACTCTTGAATATGGACATCATCGTGGCATTGCGATTTACGGCTTGGGTGGCTATGACTGTGCTCCCTTAGTTTGCGCTTTTAGGGACATGCCCTTTAGTTTAAATACGTATTTGATGACCTCGGATACGGCTTTATAAAGACTTTCCGGTATCAACCCGCCGATATCCACAAGCTTAAATAGGGTTCGAGCAAGCGGCGGATTTTCTACGATCGGAATGGAATTTTCGTTTGCAATGCGACGCATCTCTAACGCCAAAAAATCTTGGCCCTTTGCAACGACAACGGGAGCCGCCATGCCCATTTCATATTGCAGTGCGACAGCGAAGTGGGTGGGGTTAGTTACAATAACGGTAGCCTTTGCTGTGGCCTTAACAACCTTGGCAAAAGAGAAGTCCTTTTGCATCTTCTTGATCTTTGCTTTGACGTGGGGATCAACCTCTCGTCTCTTATATTCTTCTTTTACTTCTTGTTTGGTCATCTTCATCTGTTTTTCGAACGTTAGGAAATTGAACAAATAATCCCCGCCAGCAATAACAAAGAGTAGAGCCGAGACGCCGTAAAACAGGTTTTTCGTTATGTCCGCCCAATAGGCCCAGGCGCGTTCAGATGAGTAATTGATCAAGCTGGGCATCTTGATCCATTCGCTGTAGAGAATAAGATAGGCAACTATGGTAACCGCCGCCATCTTGCCAATGCCCTTAAGCAAATTCACCAAGGCTTGCGTGTTGAACATGTTCGCAAGGCCAGCGATGGGATTGAGTTTTGAGAAATCGGGTTTTAGCTTTTCCCATGACCAGTTGAACTGTGTTTGCAAAAGGGTAGTAAAACTAGCCACGGCGGCAACTACTAAACATACCGGCGCGATCATACGCAACAAATCGAACGCTGCATTTTGCGTGAAATGAATAAGATCTTCCGGCGTGTTGATGGAAATTTTGTAAAAATTCTGAAAACCGTTTCGCAGCGAATGCTTCAATGTATTGAAATAGGTGCCTGCGTAGCTACTTAAGAATACCACAGCGGCCATAAGGGCAAAAACGGACGTGAGTTCCCGGGAGAAAGCGATTTGACCTCTTTCTCTAAACTCGTCCCTCCGTTCGGGGGTCGCTTCTTCGGAGCGATCGGCATTGTCGGTAAAATCTTCTGCCATCGACCAACTATCCTTTAGTCAAAGAACGAACAACGTTAAAGATATCCGGCGCATGATTATCGAAGTAACCTTGTATCCACGACGGAAAAAACGGCAACGTCGCCGCGTAAACGACAATGCCGATAAAGAAGCTCAGAGGAAAACTCATCGTGAAAACGTTCATTTGCGGCACCGTTCGAGCGATCAAGCCCATAGCCGACATGGCAAACATCAAAGCCACCAGGATAGGCGCGGCGAGCTTCATTCCTGTCAGAAACATTCGAGAGGAGAGGCTCACAATGGTGTCCATGCTGGCCGCCGACAAAGTGGCAGCACCCGCTGGGATATATTTAAACGTTTCAATCACAGCTGCTAAGAAAAGATGATGGAGATCGAGACTCAAAAAGATTGTGAGTATGACGATGCGGTGAAGCGCTGTGAAACTATTCATTTGTTCGTCAGCCCCAGGCATCAATAGGCTGGCGGTACCAAAACCCATCTGGTACCCGACAAGAGAGGAAGACATGATCAAACCGTCTATAAGCAACTTCGCTAAAAACCCGATGACAAGCCCTACAAGAATTTCTTTTACGACGACGACGAAAAACATCACGATGTCATTGAGAGGAACCGCGAACCAGGTTGCCGGCACAATTAGATTGATACAGAATGAAACGGCGATAGTAAGAAGTATTCGCAAAGGAACTGGCGTGGGTTGATCGCCGAAGAATGGTAATGTAGTGAAAGCCGCTCCGATCCTAAAAAAGATCAAAGTGCCCTTCAAAATTTCTGCTACCGATATCGCCACCATTTTTTTTGCTCTAGTGGATCAAGCCGGGGAGGCCCTTAAACATCTCCGTCGTGAATCCCATCATAATATGTAAGATCCAGGGACCGAAAAGAACAAGTGCGGCGGTCATTGCCAGGATTTTAGGTATAAAAGACAGCGTTTGTTCGTTGATTTGCGTCGCGGCTTGAAAGATGGAGACTATAACGCCCATGATAAGCGTTGCAACGAGCGCTGGAGCGGCAACCTGGACTGCAACCCAAAGTGTCTTGGTAGCTATATCGATTACGGTTACCTCGGTCATAACGACTCCTAAGCTATGTTGAAACTTTTTACTAACGAATCAACGATCAAAGACCAGCCGTCTACCAACACGAAGAGAATCAACTTAAACGGTAAGGACACTACTGTCGGCGGCAACATCATCATACCCATCGCCATCAAAACCGATGAGACCACCATGTCAATAATGAGGAACGGAATATAGACCAGGAATCCCATCTGAAACGCTGTTTTTAGTTCACTAATCATGAACGCCGGCATCAGGGTTTTCATAGAAACTTCGTTTTCATTTTTCGGCTTTGGCATCTTGGAAAGTTCCATGAACAAGCCAAGATCGGTTTCCCTCGTTTCGGCGAGCATGAATTTTCGAAAAGGTATCGTGAGCTGATTGAGGGCTTCCTCCTGAGAAATCTTCTCTTCCAAATAGGGATTCAAGGAATTTTCCGTCACGCGGTCGATAATGGGTCCCATGGTGAACAAGGTTAAAAAGAGTGAAAGTCCTACGACAACCTGATTAGGCGGCATCGTTTGTGTACCAAGGGCTTGGCGAACAAAACTCAGCACGATAAGAATGCGCGTGAAGGAGGTTGCCATGAGCAAAAGCGCGGGAGCGACCGCTAAAACAGTAAGAAGAACTACTATTTTAATCGCAGGAACAACAGATTCGGGACTATCGGGATTAGACAGATCGAGCGTTAAGGTAGGAGAATCAGCATATGCGTTTGATGCGATCAAGGATCCAAAAAGAGGAAGCAAAACTAAAACGAAAAGAAGCCCGACAGAAATGCGGGTAGTTCCTCTTGAATCGCTGATCATTCTTCCCATTTTGCTTTCCCGCAGATCGAGTGGATGACAATTATAGAGCTGGAAGATCTTTTATCTTGCTACGGATTAAATTCGTCACGTCCTCTATGCTTCTCGAAATATCGTCTGATTGAACACGTTCAGTCTGTTTCTTTCTCGAAACCTTGCGTTCAACCGGTTTGGGAGTCTCGATCGCCGAACGCTCTACCTCATTTGCAGCATATTTTTGGGTCGCAACTTTAGACGGCAATTGCCAGGTATTCTTTCCCACTTCCGGCCGGCTCATCGGTTCAAGAACTTGACGTGGAGCCTTATCGCTAATGGTTGTCAAATAGGAAATGTTTTGCTGTGAAATCCCCAGAAGGATTTGCTGTCCGCCAATCTCCACAACCGCGAGCCTTTGCTTTGGTGCAATAGCATATGTCGCCAAGGTTTTAAATTTCGGCACATCGTAGGACGCGTTCTTTCCGGATAGTTTTCTAAAAAAGTTGCGAAGGATGAACGACGCACCGGCAAGAAGAAGAAGAACCACAAGAAACCCTGCAACCAGAACCATTTTATCTGAATAACGATTGTCGACGGGTTTACCAAATGTCAGTTTTGCTGGGTCCGGAATGTCATTCTTAACTGGCGTTGAGGCCACTATTTCTGACGCCTGGTCTTTAGCCTCTGTTTTAAGATGGTCTTTAATATTGCGTGCTTCAAGCGATTTATGATCAAGGAAAACCAACAATCGATCCTCGAGAACGTCCACTTTGAAACTGGGAAGCAAGGCAGCCGCGTCTCTAGCCAAGAAAATCCGAATCAAGGCTCGATTTTCAGTTCCTTGGACAACAGCTACCTTATTAATGTACGGGCTTGTCGACTCATAGAACTTGCCCGACTCCAGTACAGTCACGTCCGACAGAATCATTTGAATAAACGAGCCATGATCCTCAAGAGAGGGCTTTTCTTGCTTTATCTTTTGGTCAAACTTAAGGTTCACGACGGTATTGGAATCGACGTTTTCTACTTCCAAAGCCTTAAGGATTGTTGGCGCAACCTTTTTTGCACCCGTCTCCTCTTTCGCGAAAACAGGTGAGTAGGCGAGGAGAAGGCATGACATCAGCACGCTTTTTAACATAAATACTTCCTCTTATTCCGCATTTGAAACGTCTTGGAGACCGAACTGAGATACAACGTCTGTTAACCTCACGCCGAATTTCTCGTTCACAACAACGACTTCACCCATCGCCACAAGTTTGTCGTTGATGAGGATTTCCATAGGTTCGCCCGCAATCTTGTCTAGTTCGATCACCGAGCCTTGTCCCAATTGGAGAAGATCGTTAATAAGCATTTTCGTCCGGCCCAGTTCGACCGAAACCTTCAACGGAACGTCGAGAATCATTTTGAGCTTTGAGAAATCCGCCTTTGCGAGCCTCGATTCATCGGAGCGATGTCGTGGATTTTCCTCTCCTCCAGCTTCGCCGCCGCCGCCACCAGAAGCTTCATTAAGAGCATCATCGAACTCGCTCCCGAGTCCGAAATCCTCCGGATTCATTTCGTCAGCCATGACAAAACCCCTACAAGTTAAACGTCAAAGTTTGATTCTGTAATTCTGATTGCTCGATTACCTTTTAGGATACCTGGGATACCCTTGAATTTTGGTACTCCTTCGCAAAGGACGTTGAGCGGCATCGTGGCGTCGGTATCGAGCTGAATAATGTCGCCCTTTTCTAAGTTAAGAAGATCGCGCACTTGAATGTGAGCCTCACCAAGCTTTACGAGAAGCTCGGCAGAAGTCCTTATTATTTGTTCCTTAATTCTGTTGATCCAAATAAAGTCAACTTCGAGCTGCTCACTTTGAAAACCAACCGACAGTTTTGATTTGATTGGCTCCAAGGTAGCGTATGGGATAACTATCTTGATAGTGCCGGATACTTTTTCCAATTCCACATCAAAAGTCGTCGCAATAACAACGTCCGAAGGCGGAACAACGGCGACGAATTGAGGATTGATTTCCGTTCGGCTGTAACCTATCTTCAACGGATAAACCGGTTCCCAAGCCTTTTCGAGGTCGTCAATAGCGGAAAGAACAACTCGGCGCGCGATCTTGATCTCAATCTGAGTAAAGTCCTTGCCCTCGATCTTGGTGTAGGGGACGTCGTTACCGCCGAAAAAACTATCAACCAACGCATAGAGCAGCTTGGATTCGATAACCATGACAGCGGGTCCGCGCAGAGGATCAAGTCGTAGGATATTCAAGCACGAGGGTAATGGCAGAGAGTTCATAAACTCCGAAAATTTCAGTGGACCGGTCGAGTTAACGCTGATGTTGGCCATTTTCCGCAACGCGTTCGACAATGTTACCCGGAACAATCGGATAAACCGATCGTGAATAATATCGAGAGTCGGCATCCGACCACGGATAATCCGATCCTGGTTGGCCAAGTCATATTGCACAATGCCGCTGTCAGCACCTGACTCACCCCCGCTATCTTGGGGAGCGTCTACTCGGTTGTCCGACACAGCGGACAGCAATGCATCGACTTCACTTTGCGATAATACTTGACTCATAGGTTTTTACTCGATTAGTAAATCGGTGATATAAACTGACCTTACCGGCTTATTCATGTATCTGTTGATTCGCGTAAGAATCTCTTTGCGCAATTGATCCTTGCCGTCTGGCGAAAGTAAGAACTCTCTCGTTTTTCGACTTACGATACTAATGATGGCATCGCGTAATTGCGGCGTTCTTTGATCGAGTTCGGATTTTTGTTCCTCGCCACCTACGTAATCCACAGTTACTTCTAAACGAATGTACCGATTCTCGAGAGGATTACCTAAATTGAGATGGAACGTTTTGAAAGCGAATGTCTTGCCCGCTCCGTCAGCTGACGCCGTTTTCGAGGCAGATGCTTCACCGGCTTTCTCTTCCTTGCCGTGTCCACCCCCGTGTCCATCTTTCTCTTCCTTTTTCTCGCCATGTCCACCGCCGTGTCCGCTTTCTTCTTCTTTCTTCTCGCCATGCTCACCTTCGGCGGCAGCATGCTCTCCTTCGGCAGTTTCGTGCGTTTCGGCGGTTTCGTGTTCTCCCTCTCCCGCACCTTCTTCTGCTTTGCCACCAGCGAGAAAGAAGTACGCACCAACACCAATGCCAATAGCGGCTACTAGTCCCACTGCACCAAATATTATCAGTTTCTTCTTCTTGGACTGAGGTTGGGCTTCATCCGCCGGCGCCTTTTCCTCTGGCGCACTTTCCTTCTCTTCCTTTTGAGCAGCACTAGCCATAGGTTAAATTCCTCCTCGCTCATTGCTTCAATTACCGTGCCAACAATTTTCGGCGTCAAACTTTGACACAGACCTATTTTAAATTTGATGTGTCGCGTAATTTTCACTAAAATCAGTGCAGAAATGCGCGTTTAGATTTAGCTGGTGACTATTTCGAGTTTTATTGATTCTTTTTTCAAAATCACAAAAACGAGCATTGGTTTTATGACACCACCCGTCACGATTTTGACGATTCTGACAAACACCACGTCAAAATTTTGGCGAAAACGAATACGGATCCCCATGCGAACTTATTTCATATCTATATCTATTCTCTTTCTTTGCGGTGATTCTTTTGCTGCGTCTATAAAAGATATCGAAACCAAAATCGATCTCAGCCTTGTCTATAGTGATTCTGCTCCGTCAATTCGCAAAAAAGGAAAAACGCCGTCCTTCACCCAGGAACAGGAGCCTTCGCCGGAGAATCGGTCGCTAGGATTGGGCAAGGTTAAGGTCGACGTATCAGCGAGCGTGCCTAATTCGTCCGGAGTTTTTCTGCAACTAAGACCCGATGCGGAGTTGCGCGCCAGAGAAGACGGCAAAGATTTAGATACGAGAGCCGGCTCCGTTTATCGTTCCGCGCCACCGATCGAACTGCTGAATAGCTATTACATTAGCCACAATCGAGGCGAAGACTCCCGCTACTTGGTCGGAGTCTTCGAAAACATTGATATCGATATGAATTCGTATCGGCCGATGAATCAATTCGGATTAGAAGCAATTCTGCCGCAATCGTTTGCGGCAATCAAAACAAGCTTCACGCTATCAAAGGACCGGTCACAAAAAGAAAGTTCCAAGGGCTTATACCTCGATCTGATGCTTTTGCAAGGACGTGAAGATCGTGGTGAGTCGTTAAGTTACAACGATTCTTCGTTTGACGAAGGACCGGGTGGGCAAGATCCATATGTCGGCGCAGCGTCGTCCGTGCTGTTTGCCGACGACGAAGGAGTCGGCAAGGTTGCTCTCCTTGGAGGCACGCTCGAATCGAAAATTGAACTCGGTCGAGTCTCCGAAATATTCGGTCAATTTGCCTATTCGAAGCAGGCAAACTTTTTTGTTCCCAGCAATTTTAGTCTAGAACTAAAAACTTCGATCGAGAGATGGCGAAATACGAGTACCCGCTATCGGGACCTCACGCAATCGAGCCTCTTTGCGAGTTCGACTCTGGAATTTCTGCCTGAAAATTGGTTTGCCCTTGGACTCCATAGGGGAAAAAGTCAGCGCCATAACGACAACGACGCATCCAAGATCAACGAGTTCTCGGGTTGGGCGCTCGACATAGGCTATATCGTGGCGTTGAGCAAGAATTCAAAAGTCACTGCTTCGTACACGACCGAAAAACGCACAAAACTCGCTGAAGGGAAGACCACGGGCGGGTTTGAGTCCGCTATGATTAACCGGTCCGAGATTCACAGGGTGGGGCTTGAGTTGAGATATCTGCTTTGAAAAGCGGGAAAAAACCTTAGCTAAAATGCATCTATATGATATAACAGCACCTCGTAGTTATCCGATGAGGGTTTTCATGAATTCTGAAAAAGTCTTATGTTTTTTGATGCTTGCAACGACACTTTCCCTGACTGGCTGCTCTTCCTGCACTCGACAGCACGACCCGAGCGGTGACCATGCTAAATTTAAGGCCGAAGAGGCTCAGGCTAATAAACCTGAGGTCGTATTAGGCGAAAACGGTACATACCCAGCACCGGCACAAACCACCGCCTCAACGGAAGGCAAAGCCGAAACTGCTGCTGATCCGATCACAGAGAAATTCAACACCATTTGTGCTGCTTGTCACGGAAAAGACGGCGCATCCAGCGGCCCGGCGGCTGCAGGAATGAATCCTCGTCCGAGAAACTTCACAGACGAAAAATGGCAAGCCTCCGTCGACGACGCCAGAATTGCTCAAGTCATCAAGGGTGGTGGTGCTAGCGTGGGCCTTAGCCCAACCATGGCGCCTTGGGGCGGCGTGTTGTCCGATGCAGAAATCACAGAGATGGTGAAGAAGGTCAGATCGTTTGCAAAGAGCGGTCAATGATCGTCGTAACGGGCGCGGCCGGTTTTATCGGTAGTGCCTTTCTCAAGACCCTTAATGACAACGGCCACCATGAGATCATTGCTGTTGATGATTTTGGAACGGACGACCGATGGAAAAACCTACGTCAAAAACGG
The DNA here is from genome assembly GCA_050251195.1 of Oligoflexales bacterium. GTDB lineage: Bacteria > Bdellovibrionota_B > Oligoflexia > Oligoflexales > Oligoflexaceae > JBFWNG01. The sequence goes on along the minus strand of JBFWNG010000014.1, from coordinate 14,658 downwards.
TTCGCCGATTTCGTTAACATCAAAGATCTAGAAGGCAGGTTGGAGCAACTCGGTTCTCGAGTTCGAACCGTCGTCCATTTTGGTGCGTGCTCGACAACCACCGAAAAAGACATGGACTATTTGCTCCATAACAATACTAATTACTCCAAAATGTTGTTTCAGTTCTGCGCAAATCACAAGGTCACTTTCTTGTATGCATCGTCTGCGGCAACTTATGGGGGCGAAGAGTCGAGCTTCTCGGACAGCGCCGATTCCTTGCAATCATTAAAGCCCCTTAACAAATACGGGTTCAGCAAGCACCTGTTTGATTTATGGGCAATGGAACAGCGGCACGCGCCTCCGAGCTGGGTCGGGTTGAAATTTTTCAACGTGTATGGTCCGAACGAATACCACAAGGGCGGTCAGGCAAGCGTTGTGTATCATGCCTTCAATCAAATCCAAAACATAGGCTGCGTTAGACTTTTCAAATCATACCGCAAAGAATTTGCAGACGGAGAACAGGTTCGGGACTTCATTTACGTCAAAGATGTGACTAACGTCATGCTTCATTTGATGTCCTGCGCAACAAAAACTTCCCAGGATAAGCCGCTACGGCAAATTTACAATCTGGGAACGGGCGTCGCTCGTAGTTTCAAAGATCTTGCTCATGCCACTTTCGCGGCAATGAAGCTCAAACCGAAGATCGAATGGATAGAGATGCCCGACAGCATAAAACACCAATACCAATACTACACCCAAGCCGAAATGAGCCGATTCAGGGCCGAGACAGGGTACGACCGGCCTTTCTCGACCCTCGAGCAGGGCATTCAAGATTATGTTCAGGAATACTTGCTCAAAAGCGACCCATTTTTTTAAGGCTGCCGTATCGCGTGATGTCAAAATACACTTACACGCTACTCCTCGGACTTTTTCTAGCTTTCGTTTCAATGCCAAGCTATGGCGATGCGGATACACGACCCGTCATAATCCGGGTGGACGTTTCCGGAAATGAAAAGACCGACAAAGAATGGCTGGTCAATTATATCGGCATCAAATTTCCTGCTCCGGCGGATGAAGTAAATTTGATTGCCATAAAGGAAAAGATCGAAACGACAAACGTCTTCAGCTTTGTCGGAGTCAAAATTACTCCCGTCGACCTGCGCCAGAATGAGTTTGCTCTTCAGGTCGACCTTATTGAAAAATGGACAATTATCCCGGTCGTTCGAGGGGCCGTGGGCGGCGGCACCAACTTAACGGTCATGGGTATCTACGATACTCACTTTACCGGACAGCTTTGGACGCTCGGAGCGGAATCGCGAAAGTACAATGATGCCCCTGCGGGAGGCGTTGTTTGGGCACGGGCGCCACGGTGGCGTCAAGGCGGTCATTTTCTCAACCTTGAAGTTTGGAAAGACTCTCGCATGCGAAGTCTCGTTGATGAAACGGGAAAGGATGCCGGGCGCTTCAGATCTGATGCCAATAGAGTGGTAGGAACATTTCTGGTCCCGCTCAATTCGAGCGACAAATTCGCACAATCGCCAGATTGGCAATTCGGGTTGGACGTCGAATTGAGGCGACAAAAACCCACGGTTTTCGAACCGGAAGGAGACGGGCCGCCTCCTGACATTGAGTTCAACACAACCTCCGAAAACAGCACCAAGATTTTGACCCGCACGGTGTTTGACAACATCACCATCGATCATTTGAACATGAAGGGCACCCGATACATTTTGGACTTTGGTCCGGCCTTCACGAACCGCTCGACCTTTGGTTTGCTTAAAACTGACATATTTTGGTACTACCTCATGCCCCATGATCTCAACTTGGCAGTTCACGGTTTTGCGGGTGTTACCAACAGCAAGAGCTTGGAGAGTATCTTTTTCCTTGGCGGATTTGATTCCATCCGAGGCATACCTGACAACCAGCAATACGGGAATAAAGCGGCTTACGTTAACATTGAGCTGAGAGATATTTTGTTGAAGACGCGCTATATATGGGTCCAGAGCGGTATCTTTACGGACGGCGGCAGCGCTTCCAACTCGTCCGATGATTTTAAAGAGAATTTCGAACATTCCTACGGCTTAGGATTTCGGATGTCCATCCCGCAAGTGTATCGATTGTCGTTCAGGATCGACTATGCTTGGAACGCCAAAGACCCGTCTCAAAAAGGCTTTTCTATTGGGATGAACGACTTTTTCCAACCGTATAAGCCTCTTTAATAGTAAACGAATCCCGTTAATGCTACGATAAAAGTGCACCATTCGGAGCCCCTCATGAGCTTTAACGAAGAAAAATCAAACGCAAAGAGAGCCCTTTCGGGTTTGGAAAATGGGTCGATGCCCGCATCAGACATTTACCAACTGGCATCCAAAATTGACCCCGTGCTCGTTCACTGGATTTTTCGATTTCTTCGAGAAAAATATCCAGTGTCCAACCCTGCCTCTGCCGGCGTTCTTCAACGGGTGCTCGGCCTAACTACGGACTACCCCGATCTCGTCAAGAAAGCCAAGAAAGGCGAAGCTGACCTGATAACAGAATGGTTTAACGACTCATACTCCGTGCGAGATTACTTCCGTAATGGGGAAGAACTTCTCGACGTCATTTTTGACAAGATGGATAGTTAGTCCCTGCCGCTTTCGCCCCAGGCTCTATCCAGATCGAAGCGATGAATCTTGTCAAATCAAAGCGAGGCATCAGGCGCTGTGGGCGCTGGCTCCGCCACAGGCGCTTTCTTCTCCGCTTCACGATCCTTCTCTAACGCTTTGCGTAGATGCGGCGGCAGGTCATTCTTAAGGTCAACCCCGACCACTTTCGAAACACCGCCTTCTTGCATGGTTATCCCGTATAACTGATCGAGAACTTCCATGGTTCGCCTGTTGTGCGTAATGACCACGAACTGGAACTTATCCGACAATGCTTGCAGAACTTTGTTGTAACGTCCGACGTTTGCTTCGTCGAGTGGCGCATCAACCTCGTCAAGGAAGCAGAACGGCGTTGGTTTGGTTTTAAGGAGCGCAAATATGAGCGAAATAGCCGTTAGCGCCTTTTCACCGCCCGAGAACAAATTCATAGGCTGTTGTTTCTTGCCTGGGAGGCGAACCAAGATGTCTACGCCGCTTTCCAGAGGATTCTCCTCGGACAACAGGTTGAGAAAGGCCTCGCCGCCTGGAAACAGGATCGGAAATAACTGTTTAAAGTTCTCGTTGACGACTTGAAAGGTAGCAAGAAATTTCTCTTTAGCGGTCTCCTGAATCTCGAAGATTGCCTCCTCGAGCAGCCTGATACTTCCGACAACTTCTTCTTTCTGATTCTGAATAAACTCAAACCGCTGAGAAAGCGTTTCAAATTCCTGGATTGCGACCATGTTGACTGGCCCAAGGTTCTCTATCTCTTTGCGTAGTTTCTCGATGAGCTTGTTCTTGGAAGCCACATTGATCGACCCGTCTTCCTCCGCGGGTTCAGCCGAGAGATTGATCTGATATTTCTCCATAGCCTGTTGTTCGATGTTCACAATCGCGGAATGGAGCCGTTCTACTTGTATGTTGGTACCGTTTGCTTTTTCTTTGATGCCCGTATACTCGTCGCGTAACGTTTTAACCTGCGCTTCGATGAGTCTCAATTCCCTCACCAGACCTTCGTTTTGACCTCGTCTCTCCGAAAGCTCGCGCTCAAGTTCTTCTCTCTTCTCCAACAAGGACTTGATTTCGTTCTCGCACTCTTTTTCGTTGGTGTTCGCCTGGACTATCTGCTGATTTATCTTTTCTCGTTCTTCATACCGTCGTGAGACGGCGAGCTGCATTCTTTCGAGCTGAACGCGGCTTTGCTGACAACTGGAATTCAATCCTTCAAGTTTGGCTTCTTCCTTTGCCAACTCGATTTTGCGAGAATCATAGATGCGCTTGATTTCTTCCCAGCGACCTTCCACGTCCTCTGATTCACCTTGAAGCGAACTCAGCTCCTCCGCCAGAGTTTCCCGTTCATTGCCTAAAGATATTCTCGCCTCTCCAAGTTTCGAAAGCTCCTTGGCGTAACCCCTGGCAATTTCGAGATGCTGCTCTTTTTGCTCCAGTTCCTGGGAAATGAGACTTTTCTTGTGTTCGTAGCTCTGCGCCGCAGACTGGTAATCTCTCATATAGGTAAGAATGTCCTGATTGAGCGCTTCCAACTTCTTCGACAAATCGCCCAGTGTAAATCCCTGCGAATTCACGAGCTCTTGTTTACTATCGAGTTCGCTTTGGATTTTAACAAGCTGCCCTTCGTACAGCTTTAGTTCGGCCTCGACGTTCTCGAGTTCGGATTTTCGACTGAGGAGGCTCTGGCCCATTCCGCTGTTGATGCCGAAATGACATGCGTCGGTGAATATGAGACCGTTCGCGGTAATAGCAATGACGCCATGCGGTTTATCTAAAACGTCGCTGTCTTCGAGCTGCACCGCTGGCAAAAAGAAAATTCTGTCGAGCAACGGTCCCAGGAACGGCGCTTCCTTTTCGATTTTCAAAAAGGCCCTCAAGCCAACCGCATCATACTTGTCGACCCACTTGTCCAGCGCCGCTCTATCAATATCGCCCAAAAGCGATGCGACCATAACTGTGATGTCACCTACCTCGTGGCGTCCCGCCGCCTTTGCCAGAGCGTTTAAGCCCTCAACATTGGGTACGACAAACCGCTCGGCCCACTTTTCGAAGCTATTCCTTGCCTTCGCTGAGATCTCTTCGATCCCGTCGCCAAAGCTAATGTAATCGACGAGTAATCCGTCAACGTAATCCTGCAATCCAGGCTCGTTTTCTTGAAGAAGCTTGAGGGCAGACCCCACAGAACTGCTTGAAAGTTCGATTTCGCGCAAACTAGAAAGTCGCGCTCTATGATTGACGTACTTATCCTTAACATCGTCTTTCTTAATTTGGAGGACACGTATTTCTTCGGTAAGTGCGCGCACGCTCTCTTCGAGATTTCTTTTCTCCGCCACTTCGGAGCCAAGCCCGCCTTGTTTTTCAGACAAGATCGACTGCGTTCGCTTAACCTCTGCTTCAAGCTTGTTGACGACATCCTGTGATTCGCCGATTCGCGAATCGATGATATTTGATTGGTCTATCGCACGCTTGCGATCCCGCTCAATGGCTTCGAAACGAAGCCTATTGCTTTCGAGCAACGAATCCAAGTTCCTAATTTCGTCTTCTATTTCGCCAACTCGATTTTCGAAAACAAATTTGGCCTCATTCGCCTTGTCGATTTCTTCCTGAAGGCCCTCGACAGTCGTCTTGACCGCTTCGGCTCGTTCTTGGGCCGTTCGAAGGTCGTTTTCGCATTTATCTACGTGCTTCTCCGCGCTTTCGAGATCCGTTTGTTCATTGGCAATCTCGGCCTCTATCTGTGCCAGGCGAGCGGTGTGCGTCTCGATCATTTGCCTTGACGACGCGATAGTGCTCTCAGCGCGGGCGATGTGTTCTCTCGCCGCGGAAACCTCTTCACGAAGTTTTTCCATTCCGGGATCAGAGGCGTCGAGTTCGTTCTGGAGCCGGGTGTGGACAGCTTCTTGCTCAGAAAGATCCGCCAGAACTTTGGCTTCCTTCTCCAGGCACGAACTGAGGTCTTCCTTGTAATTCTTTATTTGCTTCAGGAAGAACGCATAATTGTGTTTAAAAAGTGAAAGTTCTTCCGATTTCAGTTCCGACGAAAGTTCTCGAAACTTCTTGGCGGTTTCAACTTGACCTTCCAAGGTCGAAAGCTGCCGGCTTAATTCCGTCAGGATATCGTCAATCCGCCCCAGGTTTTCCCTTGTTGTCGTGAGTTTCTTCTCCGCCGATTCCTTGCGGGCGCGAAAAACTTTAGTTCCCGCCGCTTCCTCGAGAATCTCCCGTACGTCTTCAGGCTTGGCATTGAGGACGCGATCAACCTGTCCTTGTTGGATCATCGAGTAGCTGCGACCGCCCAGACCTGTGCTGGCAAAGAATCCAACGATATCCTTAAGGCGACACGGTTTCTTGTTGATAAAGTATTCCCGCTCGCCGTCGGCGTAAATCCGTCGGCCGAGAGAGATTTCGGGTTCATGCCGATATTCCGGCGGACAAAAGTCGCTGTATTCTGAATTGTCAAAAATGAGGGTAACTTCGGCTACGCTTAGCGCTTTACGCTTATCGGAACCGCTGAAAATAATATCCGTCGCAACATTTCCCCGAAGGTGTTTGGCGTTTTGCTCGCCCATGACCCAACGGACAGCGTCAATGACGTTACTTTTTCCGGAACCGTTCGGTCCAATGATGCCCGTTATGCCTTCGTCGATATTTAAGCTAACCTTGTCAGCGAAGGATTTAAATCCAGATATAACGATTTTCTTGAGCTTCATGAACTACCTTCTTACTTCACTTTCTGCACGATTTCGATGTCTTGTCCGGGAGTTATATTCAGCATTAGTATCGAATCCCCGTAAAATGAACCCGTCACGGCTTGTCCGCTGGAATTGACAGCAATCTGGTAATAGGAATTCGTGAAGCTGGTGGTGCGGAGCTCCGAGCTCCACGTGCCTTCGCCCAAAACAGTGGCAGCAATGGAAAAGCTGCGATCCTCCTTTTTAAAAAAGATCGGATCTCTAAAATGATTGACCGCTAGCAAAGGTTGCCCAGCAACGTACTTGATCTCGAAATCGCCAGGATAATGCAGCTTATCGGCGGCAAATCCATAAGCTCGTGAAAAAGACAACACGCCCGATGTCTTGGGAACGCACAACGTGCCGACGGCAATGCGGTTGGCGGGGCAATCCCCGTCCTTCGTCGTCGCGTGAAGGTCACCAACGATATCGACCTTTACGATGTTATTTGCGTTAACAGATTCGTCAAAACCGCGATGAGAAAGATAAAAACTTCCATCGGAACTAAGATCCTCTTTGGCCATCCAGAAGTTGGTTCGATAATGCTTTACCGTCGGGTCCAGAGCCCCCTCGTCCGAGTCAGGCGTGCCGTCAAGGTTGGCGAGGGTGAAATAAACCCATCGATGCTCTGCCTCGACGCTCAAATCATTATCGTCCGATACCGACTTATAGGGAAACCCTTTGGCCGCTTCTGCAGCGATATCGTAAACAATGTACTGGTACGTGCGCCAAGTCGAGCGGTTGCTTCTCAATCTTCGGGTTTTCTCTAGTTCGTCCGGAGTTTCATTTTCTTCAGCAAGCTCTTCGTCTTCAAAGCCAAAACCCGTCTTGTCTTCGTATTTCGTGTCCTTTTGGGTTTGCGAAGAGATATCGGTTGGAAATGCCAGCAACAGGCCCCTTGCTGGATCTATGTAAAGAGCTCTTCTGAGATAACCATAGGATCGTACACGCGTTAGCGTACTTGTTTCCAGAGGAGAGCCAAAGGTTCCGATATACATGTCACCGTCACATGCCACCGCAAAGTATTGATAACCCGACCGGGCAACGGCATTGAGCGGCGAACATTCGAGGTCCCAGCTTTGTTTAAGGACAGGATTGGAAGGATCCGCAAGGTCATAAATTTGAACTTTTCCTTCGGCGCCATCGAGGTCCTCCTTGTCAAACGCCGCAATCATCGTCTGATCGACGATCTCGATGCTCCTGCCCATTCGGGGAACAGGAACGGCATTGACCTTCGTTCCGTCGGGCGAAAGAACAAGAATAGAGCCTTCGCCGTACTTCCGCTCAAAATCAGAATTGAGAACATAGAAATAGTCTTCGCCTGGGGACGTCTCAACATCAGTCGGGCCGGAAATGCGTTGTCCAATTGGAGGAAGTTCTTCTTTTGTCGTGCAACCCGCTGCCCCAAGGCAGAGAGCAAAAAAAGAAAAAACGCCGAACCGTATCTTCATTATAATTCCTGAATTGGGGATAAAATCTATTAAAACTATTTAACAAATCGGCCTCCATTGCACAATGCCATTCCCGCGACATCGGTCTTATGGAGCAATTTTCTCTTGAGTCGCCGATTATTCCCTCCTATAACTAGCTGGCAACCAACACACAGCAGGAGACAAAATGGCTTCCGTGAACCGAGTCATCATATTAGGAAACTTGGGACAAGATCCAGAGGTAAGATACACCCCGTCCGGCGCAGCGGTTTGTACGCTTAGCGTCGCAACCACTGACTCCCGAGTCGATAAATCTGGGCAAAAACAAGAATCCACAGAATGGCACCGCGTCGTCGTGTGGAACAAGCAGGCTGAAAACTGTGCGAAATACTTGAAAAAAGGCCGAAGCGTTTACGTAGAAGGCAGACTTCAAACTCGCTCTTGGGACGACAAGACTTCCGGACAAAAGCGATATAGTACCGAAATCATTGCACAAACCGTGCAATTCATCGGTGGCGGCTCGCGCAGCGAAAGCCAGGATTCTTCTTATGCAGAACCAGCTTTTTCTCCGAATTTTAAGGATAGCCTCAACGACGACATTCTCGGCGGTTCACGCGACGATCTCGGCGGGGCAAGCTTGGACGATATTCCGTTCTGACACTCAATGGAGATGTTTTGCTTCGCTCAACATGACGGGTTTTCGTCATCCTGAGCGGAGCGAAGGATCTCTCTAAAAGCGCATTCCTGCGCCAGCAAAGAGAATAAATAAATTTTCAAAACCTGAGGGTGTCCCCAAAAGGGTGATATTTCTCAGGTCCAGCCTTATATGAAATCGCTTTGCAAAATGTAATTTCTGGCCAACACCAAGATTCACCAGAACATTGGACTGGCTTTCCGGGTCGGGTCGTCCTTCGGTGCCGTAGGCGTAGGTTTCAGATTTCTTTGCTCCAATCTTGTCGTCCTTGGCTTTCTTAGGATCTTCATTAAATGCCCCGCGTGCCGCATTGCCGTTCTTCAAGATTTCCTGTTTGGGATAGAACGTCGAATTTGCCAATCCAAGACCCATTTCCACAAATAAGTCGAAATAGCTTGTTGAGCTTAAAAAGACGAGCTGCTTGCCGTAGATGGGGTTCCACAAAAGATTGCCGATGATCATACTGTTGATCTCGCGGATGGGAACGTAGGCAGGTCCAAAATTGCCCTGAAACTCGGCGTTAGCGTCTTCGTAATTTGTGTCGTTAAGATTACTCGCGTCTCCGCACGGAGCACCGGTTTTTTCAAACGGATCGTTGTAAAAATTCTCGATACAAGCGCGTTCCGGCTTGTCGGTGTTGTTGCCCAACATGATGTCGGCTCCAAAACCCCAAACCTCGGAGAAATAATACGTTGCACCAACCCCATAAAGCAGGGTTTCGATATACGCTTGATTGAGGATAAAACCAAAGTTGGCAAGGTTGAGCTCGAACGTCTCTTTTTTGGGATACATCTTGTTCATAACGACCTCGGTACCTTCGGTCGACTTCTGAGCGAAGAGCGTGTTCGAGAAGGAGAGCAAGGAAACAACAGTCGTTAGGCTACGTAGGTACTTCAATGATCGTCCTTTCGTCTCTAAAAACGCATTCCAGCGCCAGCGAATAAAATAAACAAGTTTTCGAAGCCGGAAGGTGTGCCAACTAAAGTAATGTTTCTGAGGTCCAATCTTATGTGAAACCGCTTGGCAAAATGAAGTTTCTGACCCACGCCGAGGTTAATAAGAACATTGGATTGGCTTTCGGGTTCGGGTCTTCCGTCTATGCCATAGGAGCCCACATCTTCTTTTTCAGCGCCAATGGCATCTTCGGAACTCTGTTGCTTCTCGGCGTCCGGTATATTGTCAGGAAAGCTTCCTCGAGCCTTACGATTATTTTTCAGCACTTCTTGCTTCGGATAAAATGTAGAATTTGCTAAGCCAAGGCCGACTTCGATTAAAAGGTCGAAGTAGCTAGTAGAACTCAGAAACACCAGTTGTTTGCCATAAATAGGATTCCACAAAAGGTTTCCAATGATCAAACTGTTGATTTCTCTAATGGGAACATAAGCTGGACCGTAATTCGCTATCTGAGTGCCTTCCAAGTTATCTGCCGACCCGCAAGGTGCTGCTACCTCCTCAAATGGGTCATTATAGAAGTTCTCGATACACTCCCGTTCGGGTTTGTCGGTGTTGTTGCCAAACATAATGTCAGCCCCGAAACCCCATTCTTCGGAAAAGTTGTAACTCGCTCCTATTCCAAAAAGCAGTGTTTCCACATAGGCTTGGTTAAGAATGAAACCCACATTCACAAGATTAAGCTCGAAGGTTTCTTTCTTCGGGTAAAGTTTGTTCATAACCACTTCCGAACCTTCAGTGGATTTCTGGGCGAAAGCGTTTAAGGGGCAGAAAAACAATGCCGCGACAGTCAACAGATAAAGCAAAGTCTTCAAGGGGCTTCCCTTCCCACTACGAAGTACAAAAATATTAGCGATCTAATTCGCTAAAGTATCCATCATACGAATAAAATCTTCTGTGAGCGCCTGCGCTTTTTTGTCTCCGTCCTCCCACTTTTGTGCGAGGACTTTATCCGACGCCTTAGCATCGACGGCAAGTCGGACGGACGTGTAGAATTTGATCTTCGGCTCGGTTCCCGAAGGTCGCACACTCACAACCGAATCATCTTCTAATATAAATTGTAACACGTTCGATTTGGGTAAGTTTATACTGGAATTCCAAATAAATTGACCTGACTTGGATAAGTACTCATTTTGTTCAAGAAAATCCCGGTATTTTGAGATTTTCCAATTTTGGATTTGGGTAGGCTTCTTCGACCGCAGATTCTTCATCATCGTGTCGATCGTCTGCGCACCTTTCATGCCCGGCAAGGTTCGCGTGAAGAGAACCTCGCTATATAGCCCATGCCTCCGGTAAATGTCGTTCAAGACTTTGTCCAAGGTCTTGCCCTGGTCCAAATAGTAGGCGACCATCTCCGCCGCAATAGCACAGGCGGAAACAGCGTCCTTATCGCGAACGAAAGAGTCCCGCAGGAATCCGTAGCTCTCTTCGCCGCCGCAGATGTATTTCCTGTAAGGCTTAATCTCACCCGTTTCGTACTTCTCCACGAGATCGCCGATCCATTTGAAACCGGTCAAGGTCTCATCGCAGTGGGCACCGTAGTGCTCCGCTATTTTCTTTTGTAAAGGCGACGTGACGATCGTCGTAACGACCAGAGGGTTCGGACCAAGTCCGCCTGACTCCTTGAGCGAGTTCAATACGTATTCGGTAAGCAGGCATCCGATCTGGTTGCCGTTCAATAGATGCAGGCCTTGTTCGTTGCGATAACCGATGCCAATACGGTCGGAGTCCGGATCGGTCGCAAGAATGAGATCGGCTCCCGTCTTCTGAGCAAGATCCATGGCCTTTTTCATGGCATCGGCATCTTCAGGATTGGGGCTTTTCACTGTCGGGAAATTTCCGTCGGGTTTAGCCTGCTCGGGTACCAAAGTCACGTCCTGAAAGCCAAAACGCTTCAAGCATTCCACGACGGGATAGCCGCCCGTTCCGTGCAACGGCGAGTAAACGACCTTAATGTTGCGGCGCCCTCTCTGGGTTGCCAGTGATGCAACCTTGGAAAAATATGTGTCGTCAAGCTCCTTGCCGATCTCCACAATTTTCTTTTGCGCGACTCCCGTATCGAAGGGGACGGTTGGGATATCGGCATAGTCAGAGATTTTTGCGTAATACTCGATGACGTTCTTGTCGTGGGGAGGAACAAGCTGCCCGCCCGTGCTCCAATATACTTTGTAACCGTTATAATTGGGGGGATTGTGACTTGCCGTGATGCAAATACCGGCAGAGCATTCGAAATGCCTTACCATAAAGGACAGCATGGGCACCGGACGAAGTTCTTGAGTCACCAGAGCTTGATGGCCGCTCGCAGCGATCACCTCGCAAGCAGCGTGCGCAAATTCTTTGGAGAAACGGCGAGAATCAAAAGAGACCGCTATTTTAATCTTCGCGCCCTTGGAAAGACTTTCAACATAAGAGACAAGTGCGAAAGTGGCCTTGCGCACGTTATAAACATTCATCATCGACGTTCCGTACCCGATGATACCGCGTAGTCCGCCGGTTCCGAATTCGAGATCCCGGTAAAAGCGTTCGCTGAGCTCGTCGCTTTCGCCTTTGGATATAAGTCCTTGTATTTCTTCTCTTACTTTGTCGTCAAAGACTTGCGCGGTGGCCCAATATTGGGCTCGCTCGCGTACGAGGTTGTTATCTGTAGCCATCAAAACCCTCCTCACAGGTCGAGGGTCCGAAGATACTTAAATTTTAGAGCTAGGCCAAGCTTCATTATAGAAGGCGGCGCTGTCAATGACCGCCTGTGGGTAGGTCAATAAAAACGATAATCCCGCTCCGTTAAACCGGTGATGACCGCACTGCCTCTTGCCGGCGATCGGCATCGTCAACTCCAAAGCCGATGTCGGCTGGTTGACAATGACGTTGGGCGCCAAAAACATGTGAGCATGGCTGGCAACGATAGCCGGATCGCCCGCAAACGAAACGACAAAAGGGGCATCCGTGGTGTTGATCTGATCTATCGCCGTTTCCAGCACTTCGTACTCATAGATCGCCACATCCGGACACATCAGGACGTTGGATTGATAGGCCTTGCTTGCGTCGAAAGCTTCCATCAAGTGAACACCAGGACGCACAAAATACCCGTTAGTCCCAGTGTTGAAGTCTTGCCCGCGTAAAACGGTTTTGCCTTTTTCTCGTAGAGCCATAGTCTGGAATCTCAGGAATTTGTCGATAGCCTTTTTCGAATAGAGTGGCCCCATATCCGGATTGCCGCTGTCCCCGTCAGTGGGGCCGATACGCACTTCCTCCATTGCCGCCTTAAAACCTTCCACAAACTTATCGAGTAAGTTCTTGTAAACAAATATGCGGCTTGTAGACGTACAGAGTTGGCCGCCACTCCTTATAGCGCCTTGAACGCCCCATTTAATGGCTTTATCAAGGTCCGCACTCGAGTGAACAAGAAGAGCGTTCTTACCGCCCGACTGTAAAACGACCTGCCGTTTTGAAACAGACAGGTTCTCCTTTCTCAGCTGATCGCAGTGTTCGCGCGAGCCAAGATACAACAAACACTGGAATCTCTTGTCGAGCGATACCTGTTTGTAAGTCGTGAAGTTTCCGAAAACCATGTTGAACGAACCTGGAGGCAATTCCAGGGCTTCCACGAGATAGGACAAGCAAACGCCCGTAAGTCCGGCGTTGCCCGAACATACCATGAGAAGCGGACTACCTGACAGGATGCTGGCAACAAAGTACTGCGCAAAAGTCGTCACGGGCGTCGTAAACGGCAATAGCGCCAGCGTCGGCCCCGCGGCCTTGAGGTACACTTTGTGAACCTGTTGATTGAAATTAAAGTTAGCTAGAAACGAAGCTTCGATCTCTCGCCATGACGAGCAAGTGTGACGCAAAAGTTTTAATGCGGCTGAAACTTCGCATTCAGCCTCCCATCGGGGTTTCCCTCCGTTTATCTGCAAACATTGCTGAATTTGCGGCGCGTAATCGCCAAACGCCTTCGTAAATCGATCTAGAAACTCGATACGTTTTTCAATCTTAAGATTCGCGAATCTTTCAGCACCGCTTATGGTACTGGTTATGGCCTGGTCCAGGTGAGCTTTATCAAGGCGCACGTCGAAAATCTTTTCGCCTTGGCTCGGGTTGTTGGTTTCTTTGAGCACGGGAGATTTTCCAGCCTTCACCCACTGGGAGTCTATAAAATGGCCGGGGAAATCCATGGGGAAACGTTTATCTTTCAAATTAATCAAAAAATCTTTGAAACTCATATTGGCAGCTCCTGGCTCGCGCTCGATACATCCTCATTATACTCGATTTTTCCCCTTAAGAGTTGAATCTTAATTTCTTTTTTTCTTTTGCCAATGTAACATTCTAAAAAACGCACCAAACCTGAGGATAAGGATGGAACCCAAGGTTTTTCTGGACGAGATTCCGGAGATCAAAGCTCATCCTGATGCCGCTGGCATCAAGAGGAAAATTGACGATATCTATCGTCGAAACGACGTCCCAGGCGAAGTTGTAAGACTATCCCGCACTGTGGATAACGCCCTCGCCACGCTCAATTCGTTTCAAGTCCTCTCCGATGATTTTAATATTCCCACAATAGAAATCAGCACCCACGAGGGTCAGGTTGAGCCAACCAAAACAGTCGCTTGGAGAAATTATCCCACGACTTTTAAGGACAAATACCTTTTCATCAAGGGCAAGCATCGACTCGGGAAAATCCGTAGCGCCACACTTGTCGGCTTGTGTTGGCTACCGTTGAGTCTTGGTTTTTCCTGGTTCACGTGGCTCTCCAAAGCCTTTCAAGAGCTCATGTGGCATACATTTTCCAGATTCGACTACAAAAGATTTTTACCCCCCATGGGTTGTTGCCTTATCTTTGGTTTTCATTTTTACTTTGTGAATAAATTGGCTTTGCTGCTTGCACATGCGGAACGGCAAAACGGCTATGTGAAGACTTCAGCCCGGGTTGCTACTGTTTTGGCGGTTTTTCCGCCGCTGGCGGTTTTTTATTTGCAGCGGAGGATGAATGAGCATTGGAAGTTGCATGTTACGAATCACATCTGGGATGTTTAATTTTTTAATTTTTTTTTCTGATTTCCTAATCTATGTCACAGCTGATTTTTTTTGTTTACCTCCTAATCGAATCTCCTAATCGAATCTCCTAATTTACGTAACACCTGGTCCCGTCAGGGGTGGTGCTCCTTGCCTCCCGCGCGTGACCGTTCGCTGCGCTTCCTGCTCCGCTCACTCGCACTCCGCTCCCGCTCCGTAGCGTCCCGCGC
>JBFWNG010000013.1:0-110974 GCA_050251195.1 Oligoflexales bacterium | reverse complement strand
TAAACAACAGAGTCGGAAAGGAAGGTTTGTTTTCAGATTTTAGACGCACCGGTACGCTCTTCGAGGTCGGAAAGCTCGAAAGCTTCGACCTGCGGAGGTTTTCCACAGGGGGAATTTCAGATTTGGGCTGAAGAAGTACGATGCGGACGACGAAGCAGGGATGGCTCTTCTGGGGAATACGAACGAAGGGAGATACATTTTGCGGAAGAAAAATACGGTTCAGAACGCCATGAGGCGAAAAAACGAAAGTTCCGTGGATGCAAATGGATGCAAGTGATTTCGCGTTTTAGTTTTTTTTGTGATTTCGGATTGTTAAGAGAGAATGGCGGGATGGACGGGACTTGAACCCGCGGCCTCCGGCGTGACAGGCCGGCGTTATAACCAACTTAACTACCACCCCGCAAGGAAAACCAATAGCAGTAGTTGATTCAGAAAATGAATATAGGTGTGTCATCGTTGAGTGTCAACAGGTTTTACCTAAGAAAACGAAAGAAACCAGTACATTCCGTCAGTACGAGAGCTGCGGCGTTGGCTCTGTCGCAAGAGTCGCAGCGCGAGTAGCGGCGGCGAGTTCGGCCGCGTCTTTCTTTTGTTCGCGATGCGCCCAGACAAAAAAGATGACGGTTGTCGCGATGAGGTAGATTGTTCCGCCCGGAACCCACATGATCAGTGCCCCGAGCTTTTGATCTTCCAGATGCCCCCATACCCACCAGGAGGGGAGCTCGACGCCTTCGTAGGCGTATAGGACCTTGTCCGAGAAGGTCAGTAACGCGCTAAGAACCACGTCTACCGCCATTAGGATTCCCATGAAAATAAGCCGAGCCGGGAGAGGGAGCGGCGACCTGAGCGGATGCGGATCGATGATATTGCGCCAGAGGAACATGGCACTCACGGCGAACATGCCGTGTTCAAGTATGTGAAAGAAGTCGTTGCGCAGCGCCAAGTCATAGTATCTTGGAATGTGCCAGAACCAAAAGTTTAGTTCGAAGAAGATCAGACTGGCAAGGGGCTTGCCGAAAACAAACTCCACGCCCTGCCAAACCTTGCTGCGGAGAATCGGAAAGTAGACTTTTTTCCGAAACCAAAGTGGCGCACCGCGAATGATAACAAAGAACGGAACACCGAAGAGAATCAGGGGCACCCCGATGAGCGTTATCATCAGATGTTGCACCATGTGCATGAAGAAAAGTTTATCCGCCAGCGGGTCGATGGGGGGCAAAAGGCCAAGAATAAGCGTCGCAATACCCAAGAAGAACATGATCTTTTGCCATGTTTTTACTTTGGAATCTGGTCCGCGAAAGTGCTTAAGGCTTCTGACGTAGAAGAAGAGTATCAGGGTGAAAAATACCAAAGTGGGATCGATGTCCCACTTGAAAACTCCCGTGGCGGCTGGATCGCCGACGTGCGCGTATGCAATGTCCATGAATTTACCTGTCCGAGCGGATCAGGCCATCAAGAATCCGAGCCCGATTCCGGTTGCTGTAATCATGATGAGTGCTAACACAAAAAACTGCTTAATCATAGCGGGATCATACTTAAGATGCATGTACCAGCCGACGACCATGATGAACTTGGTGAGCGATAAAACGAGAAGCGCTGTAACAAGGAACCAGTTGGCGATATTCCAGTCAACGCGATACTTGAAGATGGTCCATTCCATAAAGGTAATGAAACAAAGAATCGCGCAGAATATCCAATAAAGCTTAACGGGGCTTCCGTGTCCTTCGCTATGAGCCATACATTACTCCCTTATACGTACACAAAGAGATAAACGACTGTAAAAATAATTATCCACACAACATCCACAAAGTGCCAGTACAAACCACAGATCTCGACGGCATCGACATCGAACCACTTATCGCCGCGAATGAGAGACGTTATGAGGATGGAGCTCATGATAAGCACGCCCACGGCAACGTGGAGACCGTGGCAACCGGTTAACATATAAAAGGCCGAACCAAAAACGTTTGTGCTCAAACCCAAGCCTTCATGAACGAAGTGGGTGAACTCGTAGTATTGGAAACCTAAGAATATCGCACCGCCGAGAACAACAATGGCCGTCCAAAATTGGAACTTGCGAAGTTCTTTCATCTTGCAAGCTTGCAGCGCAAGAACCATGGCCACCGAGCTCATCAAGAGGTCAAAGGTAGAAAGCGTCGTCAGGTCGATGTTGAAGATATCGACGCCTGTCGGACCGGATTTCGCGTGATTCCGATTAATCATATAATTTGTGATCAACGTTCCGAATAAAAAGCATTCGGATGCGATCAAGGTCCACATCGCAAATTTGCGACTATCAACTCCAGTGTTCGTAACATGTCCGTGGGGTTCGGCACTCATTTCAACAACCTCCTAACCTATCAGGCATCCTCGTACACCCAACCGTACGCACTTATCAGCATCAATCCAAGACCGCTCAAGCTCACATATAGGCCGAATGACTCAATGAAGAATCCCGACGCGCCTATCGTGATACCCAATGCTAATAGTATAGGGAAAAACGATGGATTCGGCATATGGATTTTTTTGGGGTCGAAAGAAGGCTCGGGCGGCAAAGCCTTTTTACGGCCTTGCTCGTCGTATTTGTTGTGCCAATAGTCATCGATTTGCTTCACTTCGGGCTCTATTCCGAAGTTATACTCCTCTGGAGGAGATGGAATGGTCCATTCGAGAGTACGGCCGTCCCAGGGATCAGATTCGGCTTTCTTACCTCGGAAAATACTGTACAGAACGTTTCCAAAGAATACGATACCGCCTATGGCCGTCAAATAAGCTCCCAACGACGCGACCGGGTTCCAGAAATTCCAACCTTGGTCAGAAGCGTAGGTGAAAATCCGTCGCGGCATACCTTGTACGCCCAAGAAGTGCATGGGGAAGAAGGTCATATTGAAGCCGACCATGAAGAGCCAGAACTGGAGTTTGCCCCAGCATTCATTAAGCATCTTGCCGGTGACCTTTGGGAACCAGTAGAAGATACCGCCGTAAAGGCCCATCACAGCGCCGCCGTAAAGAACGTAGTGAAAGTGCGCTACAACGAAGTAGGTGTCTTGGTGCAAGGAGTCGATAGGAGCCGAGGAGTGCATGATTCCCGATAGGCCGCCGATGGTAAACATTGCTACGAAGCTGATCGCAAACAGGCTCGCCGTTGTAAATCTAATACGCCCGCCCCATAGCGTGGAGATCCAGTTGAAGATCTTAACACCCGTGGGTACCGCAATCAGCATTGTTGCGGCTGCGAAGAACGTTGTAGCCCATGGTCCCATGCCGGTGGTGAACATGTGGTGAGCCCATACGGCAAAGCCAAGGAAGCCGATCGCGCAGGTCGAATAAACCATAACTGAGTATCCGAAGAGAGGCTTTCGCGAGAACGTCGCCAGGATTTCGGACACAATACCCATCGCCGGTAAAATCAGAATGTACACTTCAGGGTGACCGAAAACCCAGAAAAGGTGTTGCCAAAGGATAACGCTACCGCCGTCGCTGGGATTAAAGAACCCTGTGCCGAAATGTCGGTCAAAAGTGATCATCATCAATGCGATGGTGATGACGGGTAGCGCAAGGATCAAAAGAACCTGCGTTACGAGAGACGTCCAAATAAACATGGGCATGCGAAGCAAGGTCATGCCTTTGCATCGCATGTTCAAAATGGTGACGAAGAAGTTAATCGCAGCAATCAGAGAGGCAAGACCCACGACCTGAAGGCCCAAAGCCCAGAAGTCCATCGAAAGGTCGGGCGTGTACTGAAGAGTGCTCAAGTTCGCGTACCCGAACCAACCGCCTCGAGGCGCTTGATCTACGACGAAACCGAAGTTCAAAAGCAACCCGCCGAAGAAGAAAATCCAAAAGCTCAACGCGTTAAGGCGCGGAAACGCAACGTCTCGCGCACCAATCATAAGAGGGATCAAGAAGTTAAAGAAAGCGGCACTGAGCGGCATGACGAACAAGAAGATCATCGTCGTCCCGTGCATGGTGACCAAGCCGTTAAAGGTTTTCGCGGCCAAAAAGCCGTTGTTCGGCATAATCAACTGTGTTCGCATGAGCATAGCTTCGACGCCGCCGAAGATTAAGAACATGAGCGACGCGCAGCCGTAAAGAACGCCAATGCGTTTATGATCAACCGTTGTGATCCAGCTCCACAGACCTGTTTTGGAATATTCCTTACTCATCCGAACCCACACCCTCCAGAAAGAAAACCTTGCTCAGTTAGTACTTTTTAGCTGTTGAATGAAGCAAATAGGAAGCTATCGCTTCGATCTCGTCGTCCGCCAATTGCAGATTCGGCATCAGAGATCCCGGTTTTACAGCCGGCGGATCCTTAAGCCATTTTTTCAATTGCTCTCTCGTATTGGGTAATGTTCCGGCAGCCAACGTACGGCGACTGCCGAAGTTTGTTAGGTTGGGACCAACAAGACCGGCTGCGGTAGTACCGGAGATCGTATGGCAGGTAACGCAGATCTTATCGGTCATCAGCTGTTGACCCTTTTTCTCCAGATCGCTTGCAACGAGAACGTCAGCGTTATAGGCGTCAGTCCAACGCTTGAATTCGTCCGTCTTGTGGACAACCGCTTGAAAGCGCATAAGAGCATGGGAAAGACCGCACAGTTCGAAACATTGGCCTTGATAGTAATCACCGCCCACTTTTTCTCCAGCAGGAGTTGTGAACGTCATATGGGTTGTCTCACCCGGTAACGTGTCCACTTTGCCACCAAATCTTGGGATCCAGAAACTATGGATAACGTCGGCAGAGGTCATTGTTATGTGGACGGCGCGGTTTTCGGGAAGGTGGAGTTCATTGGCGGTAACGATATTGTATTCGGGATACTTAAATTCCCACCACCACTGGTGTCCAATGACCTCAATCTCAAGAGCGTCCTGAGGGGTTTCGGAATACTTAAAGATCGTTTCAGCCGTTGGAACAAAGATAAAGATCAAAAGAACAACGGGAATAATACTCCAAACGAGTTCGAGCTTATGGTTACCCTTGATCTGCTTCGGCATGTGCGTGTCGCCTGGCTTCTCTCGGAAACGATACAAAACGTACACAAGGACACCGGCAACTATAATGGCAATCGCGGTGCAAATGACGGTTGTGATCAGATAGAGGTAATTGATGTCCCGTCCCCACTCCGTCAGAGGATAAATTGACGTCATTGGGTCATTCTTATCAAGAATGCAAGAAGTCAGGACGAGGAAGAATGGGATCAAACAAAGGCGAAACTTGGACCGAAAACTCATGGGCAGCACCTACAACACTTAATACCAAAACACTCATCGTTTCAAAAACAGTGATGAATAGTGAGAGACTATGAATATTACGTTTGGTGTCTTTGCGCAAGAGCATTTCAGAAAAACGATTCGCCAATGTGCGAAAAATGCTGCAAAAAAAATCTCCATCGCGCGAAGACAATGGAGACGGTATTATTTCACACTTAGTGCGAGAGCGTTTAGCTCAGTATTGTTCCGGAGCCTTTTGCAAAACGAACTTTCTTGCCGTTCTCGATCTTGTAACCAACGCGTGTCGGCTTTTTGGTTTTGGGATCGACGATGGCAACATTGCTCACGTGAACAGGCATAACCTTGTCGATAATGCCGCCTTCCTGAGTTGCGCCGCCTGGACGAGTGTGTCGTTTGTATATGTTGAGGCCGCTCACATAGACGCGGTTTTTCTTGAAGTCGACTTTATCAATTTTACCAGTCTCGCCTTTTGACTTTCCAGTAAGGATTTGAACTTCGTCACCTTTGCGCACTTTGAATTTTGTTTGATATTTGGTCTTTTGTTCCATTTGCATAAGTCCTTGGGATTTAATTTTTAAAAGGCGAATATTACTAAGAAATATTTGCCGCCCCGTCAAGGTCTATTTCCGCGCCTTCTTCAAAAAGCAGGGGGCCATACAGTAAATATTGAATAAAATTGATTTTTTGGGTAGCTTCTTTTTATGTTGCGTTGGCTTTCTATATTGCTGGTCCTGGTATCTTCCCCCCTGCTTGGGCAAGGCCTCGGCGAGGCTTTGGACAAAAGCGCTGAAAATCTCGATATTAAGCCGACCGATGTGATCCACTGGGAAACCATGGACGCCAGCAAGAACGGCAATACCGTGACTGTGCCCTTGCGGCTGAGGACCGAAGGCGGTTTTAGCCTGTACGAACACCATGTGAAGTTTGCCGGGCCGCCCGGTTGGGAGTTGGAGAAAAAAGAAACCCCAGCCACGCGATCCATCGTCGATCCGATCGACCAAGTTCCCGTCAACGTCTATGACGGTGGTGAGTTTGTCCTCACCTTCAGCAGCCTCGAACCTCTCGCCAAAGACAAATTCGAACTGTCGATTACTTATCTGGGATGCACCGAGCGAATTTGCTTATTTCCCTTTACGGAGAAATTTGAGCTCCCCGTTTTCCAAGATGCGGGTCTGACATCGACGCCCAAGACCGCGACGACAACCCCTGCGCCATCAGAACATCCTTCAAGCCCGGTCGAGTCTTTGCTTGGAAAAACTTCGGAAAGAGATCGCGCTGACTTGGTTGCGTCGGGGCAGCTGCCTTTTATGCTGCTGTTGCTTGTACTTTTCCTGGGAGGTCTTGCGACCAACCTAACCCCTTGTGTGCTGCCGATGATCCCTATTACCGTTCGCATTATTTCAAGCGAAAAGAATCCCGTTCTTGGTTCGGGAATGTACGTACTAGGGATAGTCGCATCCTACACCACTCTTGGACTCGTTGTCGCATTCACGGGCGGTATGTTTGGTTCGTTCATGGCAAGTCCGATTCTCAACGCTATCTTCGCAGTGATCTTCGCGGTGTTAGCCCTTGGCATGCTGGGCTTTGGCAATCTGTCGGGTTTACAAAACCTCGGCCTCAAGATCTCCGATGTTAAAACTTCCCGCGGTCCCTTGAGCACTTTTATGATCGGGTTGGGCGCCGGACTAGTGGCCGCGCCGTGCACTGGGCCCATCTTAGGCGGTCTTATAACCTTCACCGCAAAAAGCGCTGACGTTAAACAAGCAACTCTACAGTTTTTTATTTATAGCCTGGGATTTGCCCTACCCTATCAGTTTTTAGGTATGGCATCGAACAAGGTCTCGAAAGTGAAGGTTTCCTCCGCAGTGAGCCTTTGGGTCAAGTGGGTCTTCGCGGCCGTTATGGTTGCCTTGTCCTTCTATTATTTCAGAATTCCCCTGTACGAAGTCGTGAAAAAGATGAACGGCTCCTGGAAAGTCTCAAGCATGATTGCTGTCGCGGCCGGACTGGGGATCTTCTTGTTATCGTACGCCCAACCTTCTTTGCGTCACAACAAAACGTTCCAGCTAATACCAACGGCAATTCTGGGTTTTGGCTTGTTTGCCGGGTCCCAATGGCTCAGCGGAAGAGATGCCATTACATCGCAACCGATCACGTGGCTTCACAGCATAGACGAGGGAATGGAGGTCGCCCGACAAACCCGTAAACCGATATTTGTCGACGGTTGGGCAGAATGGTGTGAGGCCTGCAAGAAAATGGACGTCACAACATTTGTCGATCCTGAGGTTACAAGCTTGATCACCAGCGGTTGGGTTCCGGTGAAACTCGACTTCACTCAACTGGACGAAGCGAATATGGCATTAGGGCAGAAGTATGACCTTCTGGGGTTGCCCACTGTTGTCTTGCTTCCCCCTGACGGCGACATCACGAAAATGACGAAGATAACCGGCCAGGTCAACGCGGCCGCGCTTCTCCAACATATGCAAAAATTTCAAGCAACCCAAAACCGGTAAAGGCGAACAGACATGAGCTACACTCTCTATCATTACTGGCGGTCTTCTTGTTCCTGGCGAGTCCGTTGGGCCCTTGAGCTAAAAAAGGTGGCATACAAAAAAGAGGCGATCAACATCCTACAAGGGGATCACACCAAAGCCAAGTTCCTCGCGATCAATTCTGGAGGCCAAGTGCCGACTCTTGCTTTACCGGACGGCACAGTATTGTCTGAATCTGTTGCGATCATGGAATACCTGGAAGAAGCCTTTCCGAAGCCCGCACTGCTTCCGACAGACCCCGTATCACGCGCTCGGGTTCGCGAGCTTGTACAGATAATCTGCGCAGGGACCCAGCCATTGCAAAATCTCAAAGTTATGGCGCAGGTCTCTTCTGATCAATCAGTCAAGGCAGCATGGGCAGCGCATTGGATTAAACAAGGCCTCACCGCCTTCGAAGCAAAAGTCCGCAAGACTCACGGGACCTATTCAGTTGGGGGAGAAGTGACAATGGCGGATCTAGCCCTCGTTCCACAATACTACAACGCGCGACGCTACAACGCCGACGTTTCTGAATTGCCGATTGTTACAAGGATCTTTCACGCCTGCATGAAACTCGAATCGTGTCAAAAGGCAATGCCTGAGTCACAACCCGATGCTGTGAAATAGTCTTTCTAAGAACTAGAAAGACACCTTATTCACTTTAAAGGCCTTGTCGTTCACGTCATCAACTGACACAAGGGACTCAATGTGGGCCATTTCTAAGCTCGGAGCGTTGTACCAACGCTTATAGTAAAAGTAATTCCTCAGGACCAGTTTGATATAATCTTTGGTTTCTTTATACGGAACGCGCTCGATGAAAGTGAGCATGTCGTCATTTGCTATATTTTTGAGCCATCGTTCCGTCGCGCGGGGGCTAGCATTGTACGAAGACAAGACAAGGATCGGGCTTTTGTATTTTTCCATGAGTCGGAAGACGTGATGTACTCCTAGAGCAACGTTCTTTTCAACGTCATAGAATTTCGCTTTTCTTTTTCCTGCTCGCAGAATCTCGTTCTTCTCTTGCTTGCTGATATATTCTGGAGAAATCTTCTTTATCTCGTGGATGGCCGTTGCGGGCATGATTTGCATCAAACCTTGCGCTCCTACAGCCGACAGAGCAGCCGGGTTGAAGACGCTTTCTTGCCTTATGATGGCGAAAATAAAGTCAGGATCCAGCCCTACCTTGCTGGCATATTTTTGGATAACTTCATCATAGGTCTTCGGGAATAACAGCCGTTCCATGCCGAACGGCAACGAGTGCCGATAAGAGCGCGGCAGTTCGCCAAAATCCTTTATGGCTTGGAGCCAGTTACCCGCAGCATAGGTAAGAAGGGATTTCAGCAGAGTGCGATCATGATTTTGCGGATCGTCAACAAGCTCGCTGAGTTCGCATTTAGCTTCGTCGATGAGTCGAAACTTCAATAAGGCAAGAATGCGTTCGAGGGTAGCGCGATCCTTACCTTCCACCTTGTTGTAAAGCTCGTCTGCGCTAAATGCCTTTACCCGAGAGGGTTGGAGTACAAATGGGTGTCCCGCCAGTCGTTCCAGCATGTAGTGTCCTAGAGCGCCGTAATAGGATGAGTAAAACTCGCTTGCGACCCGTCGCCACATTTCTTGGGCTTCCTGAACGTTGCCCAATTTATAATGAAGCCGTCCGCTCCAAAACAACGCAAAAGACAAGAGCGGCGTCGTCCGCTCGTCGACTTCCATAAGAGTTTGTGATTTTACGATTTGATCGACAAAAGCTAAAGCTTGATCCAACTTCCCTTGATTAAAAAGCAACAACACTAGAGAGGTCACGGCCTCGTCGTGACCTGGATGTTCCTTGTAGTTTTCGACGAACTTCTGGAAATGCTCCGTTGCCGCAGTAATATCGCCTTGGTTCTCTTCGATTTTCCCCAACAAGAAAAGGTTTTCAGCGATTATCTCTCTATCTTCTTCTTTAGCATTCGTTAGATTCTGCCCGATAAGTTTCTTTGCTTCGTCGAATTGATCTTGGCCCCAGTAGACCAGAGCCCGCTTGCGAACTGCGAGTTCCTTACCCCTCTTCCCGAATGTGCGCTCCAGCTGAGGTTCGAGGGAACGCCATAAACGCAGGCGGGCATTGTGTCCTTGTCGGCGAAAACATCCGTCAACGAAGTTAGCAGCCTGCTCCATTTCCGCAAAACCGGCCTTTTGGTTCATCATTGTGAACAATAAATCTTTGCTTGTATTACATTTGCCCGCCTTGCTCACCTCGAGAACCTTGTCTTGCATCGTCGGTTCTGGCTTCGCTTCGGTCTTTTGTTGGCTCATTTCCGCAAGCCATTTGTTGTCGTCAATAAGGCGAGGGAAATCCTTTGCCAAAGGATAGATCGTGGGTGCAAGGCTTGCGTGTTGTTTCGAGTTGAGAAGCTGCAACAGGTCGTTAAGCGCTCTCTCCCGGAACTTGAGAGACGAAAAATCCGCAATATTGGAAACAAGCGACTGAGTCTGCTCCAAACTCAAGGCGCGATCTTTGTTAATTTCCTTGAGCACGAGGTCCTTGCGAGGGCAACTGTTTGCTCCGTACTTTAAAATGTACTGATTAACTGCCGTCTTTACTGCGCTACTGACCTTTTGGTGGGCAAGAACATTGAAAAGATGCGTCGTCAATGGACTGTTCACGGCGTTAACGTCTTGCTGAACCTTTTCAAACAATGCCTGAGCCTGCGTTAAGGCAGCTTTATACTCTTCCGAATTTGGATCTCTACTGAGCGAAGCTAAAAGTTTCTCAATTTCGTTTGCCTTCGCGATATGCTCTTTGAATTCCTCAGGCGTGAGATCCTTCAGCTCCTTGCCCTGGGTAAATTCCACAAACCATTTTTCTAGCGCGGCGTCGATCTCAACGGGGGCAGTGGACGCCGGCTTGAGCATGTAAGATTCGGGAGGTGTCGGAGCGTGAAGGGGCGTCGTCCAGCATAGAACTAGACCTAAACCCACGACTCCGAGCGCGCGCATCATGCTTGGTATCCCAAAACTCAATGAATGACCTGGTAGTTATTTTTCAGGTATATGATAACACGGCTAGAAAAATAATTTATTATTTTTTAACGGGAATTTAGGAAAAATCAGGGCGACACGGAGAAAAATTTCACGAAGTCGCTTTTAATCCATCCTGCTTTTCCGTCGGAAAGTTGAATCTTAAACCAATCACCCATAGGCGATTCCATCACGAGAACGGGTGTACCGTCAGTGATACGAAAAAGCGCACTCTGGTTGGCAGAATCAGCGCTGCTAAAAACATCGGTTCCTTCTGCCGCGACGATGGCTCCCCAGTTTGAAGGCGTGGCTTCCTTATGCCAAAGGCCAGAAGCCGCATAAACCACAAGGACGAGGAAAGCGAAACCCAAGTTTCGCGCCCAGGCCACGGACAAGAGAAAACCCCAACCCAGGGATAATATTGCCACGGTCGCTGTCAGAGAAACGATCCAAACCGTCTCACGCTTGTTGAGAAAATCGGTCCAAGCAAAAACCAATGGACTTGCCGTCCGCCCGGAAGGCGTCCCAGCAGTATCCACCGCTCCCATTCCTTCTTTCACTTGAATATTTCTCGGTATCAACTTCTCGGCAGCCAAGAACGCTGCTAGAGCCGAACTTGCTTTCCCAGTCTTTTGATAAGCCAATCCCAAATTATAAAAAAGTTTGCCGCTATCCGTCTTAGCTCGAACCGCCTCCTCCCAATTTGAGACGGAAGAAGAAAAGTCGCCACGTTCGTAAGCTTGCATACCGGCTTCAATTTTCGACAAAACGTCGGCAACGCAAGGGTCTGAAGCCAATCCGCCTACAGCAATGACCATCAACCAAATTCTAAGCATCCGCATTCTCGATCTCTTCCACGACTTGGTTAGTTTTGTTCAACAAGGCTTCAACCTCATCTCTGGCGATACGTCCTCCAGAAAACATGGCACGATCTATTTCCCTCCAAAGATTTGCAGCTTTTGTGGCGGTCTCTGACCGCATGCCTTTGAAGGAAAGCTGCTCAACGAGTTCCTTGTCCTTAAGCAATTTTTGGGAAATCCCATATTTCTGTTTAAGATATTCAAAATAGCTGTCCTTAACCGCCTCTAAAATTGGTTCTGGAGCCCCTGCATCAACTTTAACGCTTCTCGCGCGCCCAAGATAATCCTTGTATGCACGCCGCATCATGATCGAACTGTGGTTCCGCGTTCTATACTCTTTTACTTTTTTTCTTAGCCAAAACCCCACCACCGAAAACAAGGCGAGTAAGGGCATGAAAACTGCGACCCGAGCTTCTTGGCCGGACAAACCGTCCGAAGCAGCCAGGTCGTTCAAAGGAAACGGTTGTAGAACTTCTTTGGGTTTGGTCGGTTCGGGCTTATCTTGTTGTTTCGATTCCACCGTTGCCGTCGGCGGAGTTGTTGCTTCTTGTTTCGGGGCGCCTGTCACATCAAGGGCACCAAGTTCCGCGGACAGCTTCTCGTAGCTTCCCGTCTCTGGATTGAAAATCCACAGAGCAGCTTCCCCCAAAACGATCTGTCCACCGCCTTCTGGAACAATGGCGTACTTAAACTCACGTTCGTTCAGCAACCCGAGACTGGGATCGACCTTCTCAGCTTGAATCGGTTTGTCCTTATATATTTTAACTCCTTGCGGCGCAGTCCACACTGGCTCTGCCATTCCCTTTGCCGAACCTTCGCCGTTTACTCGGAGGGTCAATGTGCTCGTGTCGCCCACTCCGAGTTGACGAATGCTTACGTCAGCTTCCAGTCGGAACTTCCCAATGAGACCAGAGAAATTATTGGGTCTATTCTCCAGTGGCAAAGGTTTTACCTTAAGAACATGGGCCTTACCGGCAACCTTTTTCTTGGTTGTCCGGGTTCGCGAAAAAAAATCGTCGAACATGCCCATGGGATCCCGAGACCTTCTTTCAGAGCGCATGGGTATTTCCAGCAACAATTCAAAACGTTCCAAGGGCACGTCTCCGGCCTTCTCAGGAACCAACACTTCCTTGATCTCGACGACCGAGTACGTCTCTCCATTTATTACTTTGCTATAAGACTTCTCGTCGTCCGATGGATAGCGTCTTACGAATGGCGCATCCTTGGAAATGCGGTTGGCCTGAGCGATTTGCACTTTATGAAACAAACGCACCGTCCGAATGATCGCTTCGCCTTCATAAGGGGCTTCGTTCGACAATTCTTCTTCAATAAAAAAATCTGAAGTATTGGATTGTTGCGCGGCCTCGCCAACGGTTAGGTCTATTGGCAACGTCGAAAGTTTCTGACCGTCGACTTTGTAGGTAAATTCGGGGATCGTGAACTTGCCGGTACGCGTCGGCGTGATAAGAAACCGATATTGCACGTTACTATCCACTTTTCCGTTTATGATCGTCGTAGAATGAGACGTTCCCGCCTGCTCGATTTCGAGCCCGTCGATCTTCGGAAACTCCACGTCGTCGTCCAGATCTCCGGAAACCGCTAACGTGTAGACAAATTGATCGTCCATACTCCCTCGGCTCTTGTCGAGGCTACCCGTCAGAGTGCCGGCAGAAGCAATATCCACCCAAATAATCAACGCGACCCATGGCGCTAACTTACCAATCAATGTCGTCAGAGCCTCCCTCGTTGTTCTTCTCCAAGTCTCCAGGTCTATATAAAGATTTAGACACGTCATCCTCAACAGAACGCACAACGCGTTCAGCATCCTGTTTCTCTACTTCAGATCGCGAGAGTTTTCCTTGTGCGTTCCCCTGTTGTGGTTTGCCGCCATCTTTAGCACCAGAGGCGCCTCCTTCACCGGGCGATTGTTGGCCTTGCTGTTGTTGGCCTTGCTGTTGTTGGCCTTGCTGTTGTTGGCCTTGCTGTTGTTGGCCTTGCTGTTGGTCCTGCTTTTGTTTCTCGTCATCCCCACCGCCGGACGCGGAATCCCTCTGTTTGTCATCCGAATGCTCGTTGCTCTGCTGCTGTTTGTCCTGTTCCTTATCTTTCTTTTCGTCATCCCCAGCGCCAGAACCGTTTTGGGAATCCCCTTGCTTGTCACCCTGCTGTTGATCCTTTTGTTGTTGATCCTGCCGCTGCTGATCCTCTTGCTGTTGGTCTTGCGACTGACTCTGTTTATCCTGCTGCTGATTCTGCTGATTCTGCTGATCCTGCTGTTGATCTTTGCTTTGCTGTTGATCTTTGTTCTGCTGCTGGTCCTGCTTATTCTTGAGCTGCTCCTCTACCCACTGCAAGTTTTCTCTCACGGCAGCGTTATCCAAGTCGTAGCTCAATGCCTGTTGTAAAGCTTGCTTGGCGGCCTGCAGATCTCCAAGCTGGACATTGGTATTTCCAAGATTAAACAAAGACCGAAGTTTCATCTCCTTGTCGCTTGCGGCCGCAGATCGTTCGAAGTTCTGTTTTGCTTGTTCGAATTTCTTTTGTTTGTATTGCGCAACCCCTAGGTTGTAGACATCTTCAAGATTCGAAGGATCCTTATTGACCATCGCCTCGTATCGTTTTTCCTCTTTTTTGTAATCGTTCGTGTCTTCGGCATGAACCTTACCGCCAAATAAAAATGCGGCAAGCAAAACGGGGACAATTGGCCCAAGTTTTTCGAGCCAGCGTCCTACATCCTGTTTGCATTTTAGAGCGTTGTCTTGATCCGTAAATTCCCGGGAAAATTTAATAGTGTCTGCAGCTTTCAAGAACTCCAAAACGTTCTGCGTTTCTTGCACCGGCAGCAAAGACCTTTTTTTAAGGGGCTGCACAAGCTCTGCGTATGTCATGTCCGTAAAAGCCACGCCCGTTTTAACCTCCAAGGCCTGCCTCGTGATCATACTGAGTTCGAAAAAGAATTCCTCGTAAGTTCTTTGATCGCGAAGGGCCGACGGATCAAGAGTCTGCAAACGATTTTTGAGCTGCTGGATAGGGTCAACGACCAGAGTTTCAATGATTTGCCGAGCCTTTGGCGTTCTTTGCGCGAGAATCTGGCGAATCTTGCGCACGAGGAAGAACAGAGCGACCGCCAGCAACACTCCGAGCACTACCCATACGTACGTCGGCAGCGTAAAAACAATCAGACCCATTATATCGTGCGGCGGCTGCGGTTGACTGGGCATAATTTCCGCCTAAGGAACGTCCACGTGATCGAAGACCGTTTGAATCAGATCATCCGCGGTGACGTTCTCCGCTTCCGCCTCGTATGTGGGAATAATCCTGTGTCGAAGCACGTCTTTGGCGACGTCTTTGACGTCCTGCGGGATCACGTAGGATCGACCGTCAAATAGTGCCGCCACGCGAGCCACTAAGTCTAAGGTAATCGAACCCCGAGGACTTGCGCCATACTGGAGCATATCCTTGATTTTCGTAAGACCAAACTTTTCAGGGTAGCGAGTCGCAAACACGACGTCGATAATGTATTGGCGAACTTTATCAGACACATAAATTTTGGAAACAAGACTTCTAAGGCGCAAAATATCGTCTCTCGTTAAAACCTTTTCAAGAGGAGGCTCTTCCGTTTGCGCTAGTCGGGAGACAATTTGAATTTCCTCCTCGGGCGTACAATAGTCGACTTTGACCTTGAATAGGAATCGGTCGACCTGCGCTTCGGGCAACGCATAAGTGCCTTCCTGTTCAATTGGGTTTTGAGTGGCCATCACGAGAAAAGGATCGGCCAACGGAAATGTCTGATCGCCAATGGTGACTTGCCGTTCCTGCATGGCCTCGAGCAATGCGGACTGAACTTTTGCCGGTGCGCGGTTTATTTCGTCTGCGATTAAGAGGTTGGTGAACACTGGTCCCTTCTTGATCATGAATTCCATGTTCTTCGGATTATAAATCATCGTGCCGATGACGTCGGCCGGCAAGAGATCTGGAGTAAACTGAATCCGTTTTACCGACAGGTCCGAACTTTCGGACAACGCTTTAACCGCCGTCGTTTTGGCGAGTCCTGGCATACCTTCCAATAATACGTGGCCGTTGGCAATCAGGCCCATAACGAGTCTTTCACAAACATTTCTTTGGCCAACAACCTTTCGCGAGATCATCTCTAAGGTTGATGCGATCTTTGGCCTCAGCGTCTCGACGTCCTTTTGGATTTCTTCATTGTTCATTTTTTTTGCCTTTCTTACCTAGGCTTGAGCCTGAAAGCGATTACAAATGCTAACGGCATAAAAAGCAAGATAATGCTCATTGCACCGTGACTTGTCTTGCCGCTGCCGCCCAAGACGCCGCAATCGTCTGACACTCGATTCAGCTGATTTTTCTGTGGTTGACCTACTGCGATAGTTCCGGTCACCGCGGCTTGAGCGTCAACGATGCCTTGTCCCAATAACGGTATTTGTCGCGGCTCGGATTTTATTTTCGGATAAAACGGATCATTCTCGAAAATTTCATAGATTCCGGGATCTGCGGTGGCCAGAAGCCGATTGCGCAATTGATCATAGGTCAACGTTGGATCTGCGAGCAAAGCCAGTCCGGCAACACCTGTCACAACGGGCGAAGCCATGGAAGTACCGACCAAACAATCGGAGTCTCCGCCGGGAACAGTAGACTCAACTCCGAGGCCAAGGGTACCTTTTGGACAAGGCCCGTCTCCAGGTGCAGCGATATCAGTCCACACTCCGTAATTCGATGATTTGGCCTTTGTCCCTTTGTCGCTTGTAATATTCACAACAGCGACAACGTCGTCATAAGCCGCCGGGTACGCGCGGTTCATTGTATCTTCATTGCCGGCAGCGGCAATGACAAGCACGCCCTCTCCGACAGACTTCAGAAGCCTAATCAAGACTTCTACGGAACGAGATCGCTGAAACTTGCCAAAGGAACCATTAACAAGACGGATGGCAGTGGACCCCCCTTGTTTGAAGCGCGATATATAGGTCATTCCTGCTATAATGGACGAGTCGAGAATTCCGGTTTCGTCGCCGATCCCTTGCTTTGATTTTCCGACAATCTTTACGATGACAAGGGTACAAATCGGACAAACACCCCCGTAGCCTGACGTCGGTTTGGCCGCAACCAGTCCAGCGACGTGCGTTCCGTGCTTGCAGGTGCTGGAATTTTCATTTGAAGGGCAGGGCTGACCAGGTTCCGTCGTTCCCATTGGGAAAACGTCGCCATTACCCAGGACTCCCTTATCCACTTGAGTGGTATTGCATCCGACATAGTCGTCGAGACATCCTGCTAGATTAACTGCGGAGTTTTGCCAAATATTTTCCTTCAATTGCGGATGCAAGTAGTCAGCGCCGCTGTCCATGATTGCAATAAGGGGGGGATTACTTGTATCGACCGAAGGAGTTGCCAATTGCTTGAATGCTTCGACTACTTTAATCTGCGAGAGCCATGGCGCGTTTTGGCTCGCCCCCCCTGTCATAGCTTCGTAGGTCTCAGCCACGGTCTGGAATTCGGGCTTGGCCTCCGTCTGAAACAACCGGCTGATGTAGTTGGGTTCGGCGTACCAGATTAGCCCGTCTCGGTACCATTCCTCTAAAGTTTCCAAAGCTGCTTCGTTATCGCTAAAAACGATACTCGCGATATTGGCCTTTTTCTGCTGTGGCTTCCAATCCAGAAACAAGGGAGACTTATTGTCTATGTTGGTCTTGCTGTCGACGTCAAAATCCACTGAAGTGAGATATTGAATGTTTTTGACTCGAGGATCTGAAAAGAAGGACTCGGCCATGGCGAGGTGATAACCCTGAGCCTCACTCCTGTAATCAAGGAATTGTGAAGGCTGATCGCCGAGCATATCCCAAAACGCAACGATGTAACTGCCTTCAGCGACCTCTTTCTTGGCTATTTGTCTCGCGGTCGCCTTAGTAATCGGCAATAGTTTGGCGAGTTGATTTTTCGGAAGGAGCTTGTCAACGTCAACTCCAACGTCTGTTCCACATTGAACGACAAATAGAAGAATAGCTGAGAGGAAAGCTTTCATTCTCAATAGGTGTCCCGGTTTTAGAAAATCTAATTTCGTAAGATTAGAAGAAACGGGCTATCAAGGCAAGATAATCTCAACCAGATGAGCGTACGATGAAGTGAATTCCCCGCCACAATGCCTGATGCAGGGTATTATAGACAGGGTGCAGGTGGAGTTATCCACAAAGAGAGTGGATAAGGAGACAAGTGAAAAGGGAAAATGCCATAAAATCAATATGTTAACAATTTTGATTAAATTGTAGTCATAGCGTGGGCACGAATTTTTGACACTAAATGTGGTGTGATTTGCGGTCATTTCTATAAGAAGAATTGTTTCAAGTCCACAGGGCACTTTTCGACTTCGATCTTAGAAATTTCAAACAATCGAAGAGCATCGTTGCTTCGATAGTCCTCTCCGTAATACACCTTCACAACATTGCCCAGGTTTATGAGCCTCTTCGCGCAAGCAGCGCAAGGAAGATGCGTGACAAAAACAAGTTTTTCGATACTGCGCGGGCTGTCACAATTGATGACGGCGTTCTCCTCTGAATGAAGACAACCGCAGTTGCCTGCTTCGTCGCGATCGCATGCGTTCGCCAATCCCGTCGCGTTGCCGTTATAGCCGACGGCCAGTACTTTGCGAAAATCGGTACTGGTAATAACGGTACCCACTTTGAGACGACTGCACGTAGCGCGTTTGGCAAGACCCAGCGCCAAAGTCATGTAAATATCTTGAAATGATGGTCGCATGAAACGTTATCCTTTATTTTTTCTTTCGCAAGGAATCCGCCGCCACTTTGCGATCGTCAAACGGCTTCTTGTCTTTGCCAATGATTTGGTAATCTTCGTGGCCCTTTCCCGCAATCAGGACGCAATCGCCCGCCTGCGCTCGGGCCAAGGCTTCCCCAATAGCTTTCTCGCGATCGACAACCACCGAATACCCGTCCGTCGCGTCGAGGGAAGACACTATGTCCTGAATAATCTTGTTAGGATCCTCCGTACGCGGGTTGTCCGACGTGACAACAACGCGATCGGCATTCGCAATCGCGACCTTTCCCATCAACGGGCGTTTTCCAGCATCGCGATCTCCCCCACAACCGAACACCACCCATAAAGTACCTGGCGTGATCGGGCGAAGAACTTTTAGGCTCTGCTCGAGACTGTCTGGGGTGTGAGCATAATCCACAAAAACATCGGGACTTCCGTTGGGACCGCGAACTCTTTCCAGTCTTCCCGGAACATCTCGAATCTGCATCCACTTCGATGCAGGAACGAGCGGCCGACCGCTGACATGCGACGCAAGAACGAGCGCCGCGCTAAAATTTTCCGCGGCGTATCCGGCGAGAAGCGGCACCAGTCCCGATTCTGTTGCATCCTTGTAGCTTACCGACAGTTCGCTGCCGCGCGACGTAGCAGACTGCATTCTTATAGCGACTTCGTTCTCTTTGCCGAACCCGTATCGAAGATGCACAACATGCTTCGCACCGGGCATTATGCCAATCTTGTCGTTAACAAGCCGCAGTGCATCTGGCTTCAAATACTTTCCTGAGAACAACTCCCACTTAGCCGCAAAATATTCTTCCATGCTGGCATGGTAGTCGAGATGGTCCCGTGAAAAACTTGTGAAAGCTACGGCGCTGAATTGCAGAGGACCGATTCGCTTCTGCGCAATGGAGTGAGAAGAAACCTCCATGCAAACGTGTCGGATTCCCCTTTCTTTGGCCTTTCGCAAAAGTGAAAATAATTCCGTGGGATCCGGCGTTGTATGCTCGGTACTAAGCCTCTCTTCGCCCATAAAGGCGCCGAGAGTGCCAATTGTTAGAATAGGAATACCCATGACTGAGAAGAGCTCTCGAACAAACCATACCGTGGACGACTTGCCGTTGGTCCCTGTAACGCCGACGAGAACCATGCCGTCTTGGGGTTCATCGTTTATCAGAGCTGCAAGGAACGACAGCGCTTCTCGACTGTCCGTCACTAGTGCGTAACTCGCGCCCCCCAAAGTCGGAATGTACTTCTCGTCGTCTAGAACAATGAAACCGGCGCCGAGCGCAACAACATCCGCAAGGACTGTGTGCGAGTCAAAACTAACGCCTTTGTAAGCAACGAATATGCACCCTTTTTCCGTCTGCTTGGAATTCGACTGAACCGTCTTTCTCACAGAGCGACCATCCGTATGAGTCTGGCGCAAAAGTTGATGGCGCTGGAGGTACGCGGCAATGTCGGAATCTGTCAGTGTCGAATGCATTCGGCTCAACTGCGGTGAAACGTTTGGGGGATGTTTTGCCAACACTTATAATATTCTGTGTCGAGCAGGTCTGCTTCGAGCGCATACTTCGTTGGCGCATATACAAAGCAGGACTCAAACATGAACGCCAAGGTCTTATCGATGTACGTTGGTTTGAGTTTTGCCTCCGTAGCTTCGGAAAATGCCTGCGCATCTGGGCCGTGAGCGCTCATGCAATTATGCAAGCTCGATCCGCCCGGCTCGAAACCAGCCCCCGGCTTGGCGTCGTAGACGCCATGAATGAGTCCCATAAACTCGCTCATGACGTTCCTGTGATAGTATGGCGGCCGAAAGGTGTCTTCTCCTACCATCCATCGCGGGGGAAAGATAACAAAGTCCACGTTCGCTAAGCCTTCCTTATCTGTCGGAGACGTGAGAACCGTGAAAATTGACGGATCAGGATGATCGAAACTCACGGTGTTAATTGTGTTAAAGAGTTTCAGGTCGTACTTAAACGGCACATAGTTGCCGTGCCAAGCAATCGTGTTGAGAGGCGACTGATCAATCTTTGCTTGCCAATGTTGGCCGCCGAATTTCGTCACAAGCGTGAAGTCGCCCTTTTTTTCCTCATAAGCTGCAACCGGGCTTAGAAAATGTATTGGGTTTGCCAAGCCATTAGAGCCTATGGGCCCAAGATTAGGGAGAACGAAGTGTGCTCCATAGTTCTCGCAAATATATCCGCGTGCTTTGCCGTCTGGCAAATCCACCTTAAATCTCACACCCCTTGGCACGACCGCAATTTCCGACGGCTCGACGTACATAATGCCAAACTCCGTGAACAACGAAAGCGCACCCGTCTGCGGAACAATCAGAAGATCGCCGTCAGCATTGTAAAAGTAAATTCCGTCCATGGGCTTGTTTGCATAATACAGGTGAACGGCGCTTCCGATCCTGCCTGCCGCGTCGCCGTTGACTGCCATCGTCGTCCAGCTGTCGATAAAGGTCTTTGCTTCCTTAGGTTCTTGCGGAGCCCGCCATCTCAGCTGGGAAGGGGTCATGGTCGTATCAGACGCGGGCGCGGTGCGCATATACCCGTTGGAATTGCGCTTGGTAAAGGGTCCGTGGCAAACAGAAGGCCGAATCTTATAGAGCCAACTGTGGAGGTTGTCGCTTCGCTTCTCGGTAAAAGCGGAGCCAGAAAGTTGCTCAGGAAAAAGTCCGTAAGGAGGTTTTTGCGGAGAGTTGCGATCTTTTGGCAGGGCTCCATCCAGCGCCTCGCTGCTGTGATAGTTACCAAACCCGCTGACATACCGTAGATCTTGGCGTCCCATTCGCTTTCCTTTCACGCGTTCGCAAAACCTGTACAAAAAAAACTGGCGCGGAAACATTACATGAACTTACGATTCTTGAGAATATACCAAATTTAATTCTAATGAAATCAGGTATCTAACCGATGTTACGAAAGAGAAAACAGGACAGGGTTATGAGAAACATTACAACCATCCTCATTTTAACCATGCTGGGCCTCTTCGGATGCGAAAAGAAGAGAGTCACCCACAAGCCGTTTTCTCCAAAATCCCCGGCAGGCGAGAATGCCGACGCTCCTTCCGGCCAAACCCACCTTCCAGAGGAAACGCCAAAGGTTGCCGAATCAATTCCGAAGGCAGAAGAGAAAGAAGCCCCAGTCGCATATGATGAGAGAGGCCCGGGTAGTGCCGAATTTCATTTGGCCGCTCGCGCATCTATGGAAGGAGAAACCGTCGATTTTTTTGATCTTTACTTAACGAGCTGCCAAAAAGGCTTCTTACCCGGTTGTCACCGCTACGGCTGGATCCAAGAAAAAAAGGGCAACATCGCCAATGCGAACAATTTTTACACTCTCAGCTGCAACGGCAAGTACTGGAAAAGCTGCAACAACCTCGCATTCTACTATGAGAAAGTGAACGACGCCGAAAAGGCGAAGGAATACTATTCGCTCGCTTGCGAAGGCCAACATCCAGGCGCCTGTGAAAATCTTCAACGCCTCTCCCAGGCCCACTAATACCTATTGCACGTCACCGTCAATCCACATAAAATGCGTCGAATTTAAAGCAGGAGAACGCATTGAGCTTTGGCATTAAACCCCGCGAGATTGTCTGGGAAGACGAAGGTTCCGACGAAGCCGCAAAAGAAGACAGATCCGAACTTGACGCTCTTATGAACGACCACCGGTTCAGTTATGAATCCCTTCGAATCGGCAACAAGATCGAGGCTACCCTCACCACCATCCCCGAGACCGGCGACGCATTGCTCGACCTCAAGAATGGTCGGACCGCTTTTATGGAAAGAGATCAGCTCCTCGATGAAGATGAGGGAACTCTTAAGTACAGCGTTGGCGACAGAATTTCGGCTTACGTTGTCGGCAACGACAGTTCCGGAATTCAGCTTAGCCTTCGCATGGGAAAATCCCATCGCGCAATCGAGGACCTACAAACGGCGCAAAGCAACAAGCTACCGGTGAAGGGCAAAGTTGTAAAAGAAATCAACGGCGGTTTTGAAGTTACGGTATTCGGCAAACGCGCGTTCTGTCCGTTTTCTGGAATGAGCTTGAAATTCGTCGCCAATAAAACACAATTCATTGGCCAAGATTTCGATTTTCTCATCGAAAAAATTGAGGCAGGCGGACGCAATCTCGTCGTCACTCGCAAACCATTGCTGGAAGCGGAAGCCACTGAGCGCCTTTCAAAGCTCAAAGGAATGCAGTCAGGAGAATCTCCAATTTTAAATGGCGTTGTGACGGACATTCGGGATTACGGAGCGTTTGTCGACATCGGCGGGGGAACGGAAGGGTTCGTTCATATTTCAGAACTCAGTCATAGCCGCGTTTCTAATATTAAGGATTTCTTACGCGTCGGCGAACAAGTAAAAGTTAAGGTCTTAGGAATCGACGAAGAAGCTGGGAAAAAACCTCGCATATCGCTCAGCTTAAAAGCCGCCCTTGATGACCCTTGGGCCGACATTCAACAGAAACTGAAGATGGGCGAAACCTACAAAGCGCGCGTAACAAGAATCGAAAAATTTGGCGCATTTGTGGCAGTGGAATCGGGTATAGAAGGCCTGATTCCCATATCCGAAATGTCTTGGACCAAGCGACTCAACCACCCGTCGGAAATCTTAAGTATAGATCAGCTCGTCACCGTTCGCGTCCTCAACATCAACACAGCGGAGCGCAAGCTGTCCTTTTCTCTGAAAGACATGAACGCCGACCCCTGGTTCGAAATCGAAAAGAAATTCCCTATTGGTTCTCATCAACGCGGGAAGGTGACGCATCTTAAATCCCACGGCGCTCTCGTGAATTTTGCCGAGGGCCTTTCGGGCTTAATTCCCATGTCCACTCTCAAGGCTGCCTACGGAGTTGGTTATCGCAAGCACGCATCTCCGCCGAAAGAAATCGAAGTATCGATTGCAAAAATAGAAAAAGAGTTAAGAAGAATTCTTCTCAACATCTGGAACTTTGAAAGTCCCGAAGATGAAGATTCAAATTTTGACGCAATGACAACGATAGCTGAGCGTGCCACCGCGCAAGGTACTGGAGCGGACGACAACAAGAAGATTGGAACCCTTGGTCTCTTGCTAGCAAAAAAAATGGAAAAGAAGGTATAGCCGCTCACGGAAATCTGCCGTAAAATATAGGAATCATTTCTACATCTGGAGGATGCAATGGTTCTTAAATCACTTGGCATGGCGATATGCGGCATGTTGTTTTCTGGAATGAGCTTTGCTCAGAATGAGCCTGCCTCACCCGTACCCTTCCCAAAAGGATACCGCGACTGGACCCATGTAAAAAGCATGGTAATCTTTGACAACAAACACCCCCTATTCGACGCATTCGGCGGTATTCACCACATTTATGCAGACAA
The DNA here is from genome assembly GCA_050251195.1 of Oligoflexales bacterium. Classification (GTDB taxonomy): domain Bacteria; phylum Bdellovibrionota_B; class Oligoflexia; order Oligoflexales; family Oligoflexaceae; genus JBFWNG01. The sequence goes on along the minus strand of JBFWNG010000013.1, from coordinate 87,207 downwards.
CAAAGCGCTCAAAGCTATCCGAGACAATAAACCATTTGAAAACGGCGCAACGATCGTTTTTGACCTTCTCGAGGCTAAGGATTCCGGTGGAACTTATACCGAAGGCAAACGTAAGTTTCTTGGGGTGATGGTCTGGGATTCAAAGAAATATGCAGCAACTCAAAATTGGGGTTGGCAAGTTTTCCCCGGGGGAAGCCAGAAACCAAGCCTTGCGAAGCTTTCGGACCAAAAGGCCTGCGCAACATGTCACTTGGAAGTAAAGGCGAAGCACTTCGTATTTACCGAGTACCGTCCGTAAAAAAATCAATTGGGTCGCCCTACGGAGCCTCGGCGAAGTAGGGCGACTACCGAACATCCAACATCATGAACGTGATATCGTCTTCGTAGTTAGTACTTGTCTTTGCCGCTTCAACTTCCGTAATGATTTTCTTTCTTGCAACTTCGATGGAATCGTCTTTTGTTGCTGAAAATGATCTTCTCAAGCGAGCCAATCCAAACTCCTTTCCACCCTCGGCCTCAAACTCGTATAAACCGTCCGTGAAAATGAAGTAACGCTCTTGTTTGTTATAAGTTTCTTCGACGATCCCTAACTTGAGAGTGTCGTTCATGCCTAGACTATTACCGCGAGCGAGAAGAGTCTTTACCGAACCATCGTCTTTAATCGCGAATATAGGCGGCGCGCCCGCATTCCACCACGTAACTTTCTTCTCTTTTGGGTTAACTTCTATAGCCGACACTGTCATCCAATACTCACCGGAGCATAAATCCAGCAAGGTCTTATTTAAGATTTCAAGAAAGTCTTTAATACTTTTATCGTCATGGATATTCTGAAGCGTTCTAAAACTCCCGGCAATAGCGGCTACAACCATGGCGGAACCAGCGCCGTGCCCCGTTACGTCACCGATTAGAAAAACATAGCTTCCGTCTTTACGCTCATAAAACCACCACCAATCCCCGCCCAACTTGCTAGCTGATTGATAGTGCGAAATCAGATCGATATTCCCGGAAGCGAAAGATTTCTTTTTTGGCATCAACAGATTTTGCACAGCGCCCGACAATTCTAAGTCCTTTTCAAGAGCGGCTAGCTTCTTTGAATTTTCGAATGATTCTCGCAACTTGAAAACCATCACGTTAAACGAGCTTGCGAGAATACCTATTTCATCCTTGTTCTCCAAAATAACCGACTGGTGCAAATCACCTTCAGCAACATTCCTTGTCGTAAGGACAAGCCTCATGATCGGATCTGTGATGCGTTTGGAGATTTGCACGCCGAGAATGAACAAGATAATCATCAAGAAAAATCCCGTCACAACACTAGCGTATCGTAAGCTATAGACTGGCGCGAACACTGTCCTTGCCTTTGTAATCCCGTAGACGCGCCCAAATCTGCCGTCGTCCTTCGAATAACCTATAACCGCGTCGCCAAAGCTTCCAAGCTCCGCATTGTCGTATCCAACAGGGGAAAAGGTGCTCTTCAAAACTTCCGGTATAATCTCACTAAACTTTTGCGGAACGGTTGAAGCGAGAACGTTCGCCCCTTTCGCGAAAAAAATAAACACCTCGCCCTTTTCGCTCTCTTCCTTGACCGTTTTTCCTGAAATCACGGTATTTTCTATGATCTTATTGATATAATCGAGATTGATTTCGCCAATCAGCGCAACCGGCTGCCCGTCGTCATCGTGGTAGCCTACGGCAATGAGAAGTGTTTGGAGACCGTTCACGAGGTGTGCCGTGAACTTTGGATCCCGCCAAACGAACGCCGGATTTACGCTGCGCTTGTCACCGGCCGATATCCAAAAATCGGGAAGGATGGTTTGCCCTTCGAGCCCTTCCGCAGTTGAATACATTACATGAGCAGGAGCGGGACCAGGAATATCGTTAGCCGCCGGTTTGACAGCATGAATCTCTTTGAATATTGGGAGTGTCTTCTTTTGATTGTCCAGGAAGGTTCGAAAACGACTTTGCAGCAATTGAAAAATAATCTGTTCGGCACCGTAAACGCGCGGCGCACCTGTCGAATCCGTGCTGTGCGAAGCAATATTGAGCTGGACGTTGGCGTTGTTAATTTCATCGTTAACACGACTTTGAATAAGCTCCGCCATTCCCGAGGAACTCGCGCCCACTTGCCTATAAAAACCCTTCTTCGCCTGCTGATACGCATAGGTGGCCATGAGCGTAATGGGAATATAGCCCAGTAGCATAAAGCTCAAGACCAACTTGACCTTGAGGCGTTTTATAAAGGGAATCTCGTGAACGCTTCTCGGTTGCCCGGGCATCCCGCCGTTGTTTTCGTTTGTTGCTTCGGCAGAACTCATAGAGCGCGGCTCTTTGGAAGATGGATTCTAGGATTCGTCTTGCTGAAAAACCTGGAAATAGAGTTCCGGGACATCGTCGAATTCAGCATGCTTTCCGCAATTCTTGCAGCTAATTTCGGGGAGCTCGAAATTAACCTTTTCCAACTCTGAAACTAGGTTGTAGGTGATCGTTTCAAGACGACATTCCTCGCAAAAAAAGGGAAGCCCTATTGAAGTAATCTCGTCTTTTCTCAAGAACCCGGTCAACAACATCGAACCTTGACGGATGATCGTTGGCGAGCACTCTGTAAATTGGAGTTTTATTCCTTGCTCTCGAAGAACTTTAAACGACTTAACCCAACGCATAATTCCAATACTCGTCACCCGGGTAATTTCTCTGCAATTCACTTCGAGGATGCGTTGACCGTCAAACTGGATGGCGCCAATTTCGCTCATCGTTTCGTCTATCGCACCGACTAACCGGATAAGAGGCATTCCATTTTTTACTTCTTTTTTTATTTCCATCGGGTTCCTATAGCCTTCTGTCCGCACTTCGATCCCACCATTTTATTCTATCAAGTTCGTCCGGCCACAACAACATGTGAGCTTCCAAATACTTTTGTCAAAAGCTATAATCATGCGGCAGATCTCTCTCATGCTGGGTGATAGGTGAACAAAACCAAACAGTATCTCCTTTTCTTCAAAAACAACCAGGCAATTTTTGCTCTCATATTGCACTGCCTCATGATCTTTGCTGTACCCTTAGCGATTGCCGCGCAAAATATAGGCTTTGGCGCGGCGACTCTAATAGGCTCCTTGTCTAACAAGACCAAGTCGCTTCGTGTGACGATCGCTTCCTTTCGGAACTATCTCATTTCTCTGTGCTCGCTTCTGCTCGTGATCGCCCTTGCAACAACTCTCAATCCCAAAACAGGCCCTAAGGAAGCATTATCCTTTCTCGCCGGCTACATCTTCCTTGTTATCCTGCCTCCTCTTGTTTCAACAAACTCCGGCTTCGCCCCGCTACTGCGAAGCAAGAAAGTTGCTTACATTGCTGCCACGACGATTATTTGCTGGGCAGCGATTGTTGTGAGTCAGTCCATCTTTGGATGGCGCATCGTAGGCTCAAGCATCGTTGATGGCCCGCTTCGCCCACAGGGTTTTTACTCTCACCCTTTAACCCTAGCCTACGCGGCTCTTATTTTATGGCCATTCGCCCTTTTCTTCACAACGGAACACTCTAAAAATATCCTGGCTTGGCTTACGAGTGTCAGTCTTGGTGCCATCATTTTCCTAAGCGAAAGTCGAACAGCAATTGCGACGGCAGCACTCATTGCTCCCATTCAGATCTTCTTTATGTCGTCAGCAAAGAGAAAGATGATTTGGTTAGGAGCCTTCATGGTCGGCGGCCTCGTCATCGTCGTCACACCCAACCGCATTTCGGAAAGAATTCGCGGCACTATCGAGGGGACGGAAGACCGCACCACGGACTACCCTGACGATCGCCTGGGCTTTTGGCATGCGCATTGGGAAATGATCAAAGAAAAACCTCTGCTAGGTCATGGTTCGGGACTCAATACCGCTTACAGGACGCCGTACTACGAAAGAATAGGCTTGGCCGACATGACCAAAAAGTACGAAGCGCACAACGTCTATATTCAGTTGCTCGCAAACGGCGGTGTTGTCGGTCTTTTACTGTTCCTATTGTGGACAAGGTCGATTTTTGAAATTTTCCTCAAGATTTCAGAAAAGCGTTTTCGGGGTGCCTTTATGCTAAGTTTAGGCGGATTATTATTCGCAAGCTTGACTCAAAACTCCTTTCAGGACGCGGAGGTACGCAATACTCTTCTTGTTGTCGTAATCTATGCTTCCTCTTTTGCGACCATCTCTTGAAGGGATCATCATTGCCGTAACAAGCTATAATTACATGTAAATTTAATTTTGCTTAAGACCAGCAAGGGTCACCCGATAATAGAATTAGGAGCTTGCAAGCACCCCTTCAGCCGTAATTTTTTGCTGGAATTTAAGAGGTATACCTTGGTCAACAAACTCAAGTCGATGAATGCGCCGGTCCTGAATTTCCTCAACGAAAAGCAGCTCGAGCGTTTGGACAGTTGTTTAGTGAGCATTACGAAAAACGAAGGCCAACCCATCATCCTGGTGCGTGACGAAATAAAAGGACTCTATCTCATAGCTGAAGGCGAAGTTGGGATTTTTTCCGAAGAGCTACCCAAGCGTCCCACGGCCACCCTCGGTCAAGGAGAGCACATTGGCGAAGGCTCACTCATCGAGGGGTCCACAATGGCGTCCTCCACTATCCGAGCCTTGAGAAACAAAACCGAACTTTTGCTTATTAACAAAAGGGCGGCACAGCAAATTTTTGAAAGCGACCCCACTCTGGCGATCGCTCTTTATAAGGGAATATCCGCGTCTCTTCGATTACGCCTCAAAACTATGAACCATAGAATCAGGGAGTTTGTGGATCAGAAAAAACTGGCACTCGCGAAGAACTTTGATACAAGAGATCTTCTCGAAGGCAGTATAGCGGTCATCAACGAAGGAAAGAGTTCCGGCAAAAACATCAAGTCGATCCGTACCGGCGTCGATTTTGCTCTGGAAGAACTCTCCGCAAAGTTTCCCGCCGCCAAAGATATGATTAACGCCATCCGAGAAGACTTAAAGAAAATAGAAGATCTCGAAACTCATGCTTTCGACGCATTGGAAAAACAGTCGAAGCAAACGTCGCATTTCTTGAAACAGTTGGATGATCTGCTGGCGGCTTCCTAAGGCACTAGCAAAGTGCAAATAACAAGATTTTCCGCGTTTCCAAACTTCCGCGCCTCCGCGATCGAATTTAAATGAAAATGCGGAACTATTTTTGCGGTCGGAGTCACTTAGAACTAGCCTCTTTTCTATGTATCAACATATCCAATAATATAAAAATCAGACCGACGTTGATGCAAACGTCCGCGACGTTAAATATGGCAAAATCGTGCTGCCATCCTAGTATATTCCAATCCACGTCGACAAAGTCGATAACATAACCGTGCTGAAGGCGGTCCAGAAAATTGCCGACGGCTCCAGATAGGATCATAATCAATCCCACTCGAGTAAAATGGTGGTGGAACGGGGTGCTACGCAGGTAGAATGCGATGACGATAACGGCCAGCACCGTGACACCGTAGAAAAAGGGAACGCGAACAGAGTCTCGAAGCTCCGAAAGCATGCTAAACGCTGCGCCCCTATTTCGAGAGTACTGCCATTTTAAGTTCACCCAGAAACTAGTATCGGGAGAATCCTTACCAACCGAGCCGACGGGATAGCTCTTTCCCTGGAAGAAATCAAGGTTGGTCGGGTCTGAGTACACCAGTAGGCTTTTTTGTGCATGAGCCTTGGTCACTTGATCGAGTGCCACTGCCCCTACGAAAACAAGCGCCAAAAAAATCGAAAGAATGCGCCCTTCTTTATTGATGAGAAAAAAATTCCTCTCCACCGCTCAACTCCCCCTTCGATAAGAATTACCGCCGAAATACCCATCGCTCAGCGCTGTCGTTCTTCCTCTAAATATTTTTACGTCCGAAACTCGTTTGAACTCCGTCTATAATACCCTAACAACACTTGATTTTTCTAGCTCTTCTCGCTCGTTATTGCGATTTTTTAAAGAAATACGGCATTTATCCGAAAGAATTCTCGGTGCTGGGTGGGGGCAAAGGAGAGAGTTTATGACTAGGACAACAAACAAACTGTTACTGACCCTGATGAGCTTATTGTTAGCTCACTGCGTCAGTACAAAATCGCACGTTGCCAAAAGGGGGAAAACCGCCAAGGCAAAACCAGTGGTGATCGAAACCATTGAACATGAGGATTTTGCATTGGGAAACGAAGCGGATCAGGCAAGTGTTTTTAATCAGATTGGGTCAGATCGTCGATATAGCAAGGCATTCGAACCCAAATAGAGAAAGTGCCCATGCGCTACGCGCTGGGCGTCACATTAATCGCTTCATCGTCTCAATCAGATCCGCGAAGGGCACACCTTTCTCTTCTGACCTGTCCACCATATTCTTAACTGCGAAGGTGTTGCTCTTCACCTCATCCTCACCCACAGTAATCACAAACGGAATCTCGAGTCGTGAGGCATGACGAAACTGCTGACCTAATTTTTGGGCTTTGGTGGCGACGTCGCAAGAAATACCGCTCGCCCGAAGGGCTGCCGCGATCCGAAATGCGTAGACGTCCGCTGCTTCATCGGCAATGGCCACAAATGCTTTTACAGTAGGTGCTTTGGCTGGAGCAATCTCCGCAAGCACAGCGAGGAGGCGATCGACACCCACCGATCCGCCCACGCCGGGAACGTTCTGCTCTTCGCCAAGAAATCGCGACACGAGGCCGTCATACCGACCTCCCGAGGAAATGGAGCCAAGCGCCTCCATCTGGTCAACCAAGGTCTCAAACACTATGCCCGTATAATATGCAAGGCCCCTAGCTGTAGAAAGGTCGACAACAACCTTGTAGAGAGCATCCTTCGGTCGGGACGCCTGGATGATTTCGATTGTTTTTTCAAGTCGCACTACCTCATCCTTACAAGACGAATCCACGAGGACGCTTTTAGCCATTGCCAACGTATCTGCTGTCTTGTCAGCAGGATCGAGCACGGCCATAAGCTTGTCGAAATTCCCCGGTCCAATTTCTGAGTCCTCGGCGATCACGGCCTTCACCTTGTCACTGCCGATCTTGCGCAATTTATCGAGGGCAATGAGCATGTTCTTTTCGCCGCTGTCCGTAATTTTTGGGAAAAACGTTTTTATGAGACCCGACAATATTTTGCGATTGGAAATGTAGACGGTAAAAGCACCCGGGACTAAGTCTTTCAGGACACTGACAATCCCCACAATAACCTCGACGTCCGCTCGGTAACTGTCTGCTCCGATGATATCAAAGTCGCCTTGGCAAAACTGCCTGTACCGCCCCTTTTGGGGCTTTTCTCCCCGCCAAACCTCGCCAATCTGCATTTTCTTGAACGGCAGGACCAGTTCGTGAAGGTGTTCTGCGACAAATCTGGCAAACCCAATGGTCAGGTCGTAGCGCAACGCAACAGGGCGCTCTCCGTGGTCAAGAAAACGGTAAACTTCCTTATCCGTTTCATTTCCTCCGCTGCCAAGAAGAACCTCCGCGTACTCAATAGATGGCGTGGAAATGAGTTGGAAACCCGCGCGACTACCGCATTCAATGATTTTGTCGCAAATTTTTTGCCTTAACGCCGCTTCTTCGGGAGGGAAATCGCGAAATCCCTTGAGCTTCTTAGCTTCGACAGAATCATTTTTTGGGGGCATTGTTCACCTTGGACGCAGGTTGAGAAGGGGCGTTGTTCGCCTTCACGGGAGGCCGGCCAGGGGGGCGCGGCTTCGTGCTTGCCGACCTCACGAGGTCAACAATGACAGGTGGCTTTATGTATTTCGCTTCAGAATTTAACGCAACAACGTTTTCAATGACGACGTTTGAGATAGCTGGAAAATCGCCTGAGCCAGTGGCTATGATCTGCCGCACGGCGCTTTGCCCGGGGGGAATAGTGTCGGCGGTTACGGACGCGTTGAGTTCATAATAGCTTTTGCTCTCTAAGCGCAAATCAAATTGCATGAAGTTTAGTTCGGTCTTCGTATGATTGTAAATCTCGGCAATAACATACTCTTTGGGCCCCATCTTGGCAGGCGGGGTGATCTTAATTGCCAAATGCTCCTTGTTGGTAATATTGTCATAAGTTTGCCGAAAATCCTTAACCCGATACATTATCTGACTTTTTGGAATCCTATGGTCGTCGTTTTTCGACCCTTGGGAGAAAGCGGCAGGACTACCAAAAAAGCTAAACAACAGGACGACAGCGGCAGGAATATTCATTTGTTCTTTGCGCTCCATGCGAAAAAGTTGTCCGAGACGAACGGGCATCCGCAGCGCCTCACCAATGGTTATGACGCCATTCTAGAACAAACGCCTTTACTAATAAACCTCATTTTCCTAGGATGAACGCGGTTAATGAGGCTTAGGATATGACAAGCGCAGACGTCAACCTCTCGAATCATTCACTTGATCCCCTTTCTCTTGGAGATGCTTTTCTCCGAACCCGGAGATTCACGGAAAGGCTTTGCTCTCCCCTCGCTATCGAAGACTTCGGACTTCAGAGCATGACGGACGTAAGTCCTGCAAAGTGGCACCTCGCCCATGCCAGTTGGTTCTTCGAGAAGTTCGTCTTGATGGAGTACTTTCCACATTATCGTCCTTACTCCAACGATTACCTCTTGCTATTTAACTCCTACTACCACGCGGCCGGAAAATTATTTGAGCGTAAGAATCGGGGGCTTCTGTCCAGACCGACAGTGGCCGAAGTGTATGCCTATCGGCAGCATGTGGATAATGAAATCAAAACCGCATTGGAGTATCTAAACGCCAACTTCTCCGAAAGCCTCGCCAAAAGAATCCTACTCGGCATACATCACGAGCAACAGCACCAAGAACTCATCCTCATGGATCAGAAATATAATTTTGCCCAAAATCCAATGTTGCCAACCTATCTTCCCGCAAGGCGTCCCACGGGCCTCTTGAACCAAGCCCCCGTAGCGTGGCTGCCCGTCAACCAAGGGGTACACATCGTCGGACACAACGCCGAAGCATTCTGCTTCGACAACGAAATGCCGGCGCACAGGGTGTATATCGGCGAGTGTTTCCTCAGCTCTCACTTGGTGACCAATCTGGAGTTTATAGAATTCATGGAAGACGGAGGCTATCGCGACCCCTTGCTCTGGCTCTCAGAAGGCTGGCAATGGGTGACTCAAAATAACATCAACTCTCCCTTGTACTGGTACAAACAAGATACAGAAAGTTGGGAGGTTTTTACTTTACACGGCTTGCAATCAATACAAAACTCCGACCCCGTTTGCCACGTCAGCTTTTTCGAAGCTGATGCGTTTGCTCGTTGGGCCGGCTCCCGCCTACCGACAGAAAGCGAATGGGAGACCGTCGCTCGCCACCGACCAATTATCGGCCACCTCCTCGACGACGAGGCGGAAAGCGCCAACGATTGGCTCGAACCGTCTGCTCTGGACCAAACAAGCGGAGCAAGCTCCCAATTTTATGGAGACACTTGGGAATGGACTGCTTCGCCTTACAGCGAATACCCTGGCTTCCAACCTTTTCCGGGAATGCCCCGAGAGTACAACGGCAAATTTATGTGCAATCAAATGGTGTTACGGGGCGGCTCATCAATAACGCCCAGAAGTCATATCCGACCAACATATCGGAATTTTTTCCCTCCCCACAGCCGCTGGCAACTTAGTGGCATAAGATTGGCAAGAAGAACTCCGTTATCCTGCTAGATTGATCGCAAAGCGGAAACGACGGAGAAATGCAACAAACAATAGACTTCTACAACCTAGAACCCGCTAAAAGCAACTTTTTCGCTGACGTGGTCCAAGGTCTGCGCGATAATCCGAAACATATTCCGTCGAAATACTTCTATGACGAGAGAGGGTCTAAACTTTTTGACAAAATTTGCTGCCTAAAGGAATATTACCCTACACGGACGGAAAGCAGCATCCTCGACACGTACGCCGAAAAAATCGACGCTCTCTTCCGCCACGACACCCTTCTTATTGAATTGGGAAGCGGCAATATCAGCAAGATTCAGCGGATTCTGAAGGTCTCAAGAAAGGTAAGAGCCTACGCACCGGTAGACATATCATACGAACATCTTCTCAAATCCTGCAAACAGTTGAACGTGCTCTTTCCCGACGTGAAAATTTCCGCAATATGCGCCGACTATCAAAAGCTTGCCTTCCCCCCAGAACTTCAGAAGGGGTATCCAAACAAGGCTGTCTTTTTTCCTGGTTCAACACTCGGGAATATGAGTTCGGAAGAAACAAGAAGCCTTTTCCAACTCGTTCGGGAGATCCTTAACGGCGACGGTCTTTTTATCGTCGGTCTCGATCTTGTAAAAAATCGCACGACGTTACAAAAGGCCTATAACGATTCCAAAGGGGTTACCTCGCGATTTAATCTGAATCTTCTCGAACGAGTGAACAACGAAATAGGAGCCAATTTCGATTTAAAAGGCTTCGAACATAGGGCGGATTACAACGAAACGTCGCAACGTATCGAAATGCACCTCGTCAGCAAGATCAACCAAGAGGTGGCAATAAAAGGAGAGATGTTTCATTTTGAGCAAGGCGAGAGCATTTGTACTGAATTCTCCCGCAAGTACGAAATAAAATCTTTTTGCAATTTTACTAAAGAAAACGGTTTCGATGTCGAAGCCGTTTTTACCGATCCCAAGAAATACTTTGCCGAATTTGTCTTGAAGCCTTCTCCGTCATCCTGAGCGCAGCGAAGGACCTCACCCCTCCGCAACTAAAGAGGCTTAGGCCAGTCACTAAACGGAAACGGTTTTTCAGCGGAGTTAAACGTCACGTAAAGAGCGATTTGATAGATCCACTCGCTCAAAGATCGACCGAACCGAATCAAGTGCGCATTAGGTTCTCGAGTAATAAGCGTATGGATAAATTGGAACAGAGCTAAAACACATGTAATCGCTTTAGCTAGGCCGCCGAGAAGCAAAAATACTAGAATGAAAAAACCGACAACCCACGTACTCCTGTCTTTAATGTTTGCCTTTATTTCGTCAAAATTTTCCATACTCCCCTCCTATACTGTTTCGGATTGAAAAAGGTATTGCACATTGCCGCTAATGTCTCTGTTTATAGGAAATTTAATCGCTCCTAATTCATAATACAAGCAGGAAATAACCTTTTGGGTCTGCAAGGTCCCGCCCGAATGCTTCACGTTTTTCATCGTGCCAGTTGCTTTGGATAGAACGAAGTTGAACTTTACCGTTCCCTTAATTTTCTCGTTCACTTCGAGACCGGAGGTGTAACAACCTCGAATATTTGTGTCGTTTACAGACAAGATTGTTGAGACGTCGGCGTATTCAGGCTTGCTGCCGCCGCGAAGGGTGAGCTTAAAGACAACAGCGATCCTTGTTTGAACTGTATAGGAACTTCTTAACTCATCCTCTTCCCCAAATTCATCGAGTGACGCCTCATAAACTGCCTTGCCGCCATACTTTCCAACGACCTTACCCGTAAAGCCATCGATAAAGGCCATAAACGTCTTGTCCCCTTCAACCAGGTCCTTGGGCCGGATGTGTTTCTGATCCATTTTGAACTTCACTTTCAGATCCGATTTGTACGGCGCGATTTGCCACACCCCGAGCTGCGCCAGCGTTAGAGCTCTAACGTAGATAACCTTCGACTTTCGAGGTGACCACTTGCGCAACTTACCCTGATGGTCGACAAGCTCTATTCGGTCGACGACGTAGTCTCCGGCTGGCAACAAAAAGACGAACCTTTGACCGGGGTTACTTTGTGGCACTTTTTGGTTGTATACATAGAGAGCCTTGGTTCTCTTTTCGCGAAGAAACAGATTCGCATCGCTCGAGAACTCGCCTGTTTTGGACACCAAAGGAAATCCTTCTGTATCGAGCAGAAGCGCAAACGCACCGGTATTTGGGGGAAGAAACTCGCCGCCCCATCTTTTCACCTGAGCTGCCTTAACGTACCCTGCCAGAAGGTCCGAACAAAACCCCCATGCACATAATAATAGCGCTAATTTTCCTAAAGCCATATACCCCAACGCTTAAAAATAAGTGTGCAACTGACTTATCAGATAAGCCGTCTTTCTGCTGTCCGCCTCTGGATCGTCGTAACTATTCGCATCCTTGGTATACTGAAACGAATAATCGATACCTGGTATCATAAACATTCTTACACCAGCCTTCAATTGATTCGCAGATCCCGGCTTTAAATCGTGGGAAGTATTTGCTTTAGAGTATTCCAGCGTCGCCCAAAGTTCTCGCCACATCCGGTACTTGGAGTCTAGGATGATCACTCCGCCTTTTCTGAAACTTTCCGTAACGTCGTCCTTTTCCATGGAAATTGCTTCCAAACTTAAAAAAAGGCGTTTGTCGAGAAGCTGTCCCATCATGCCGAAAGCATGCATCAAAATGTCGACTTTGCCTATAAACACGTTATCCCGTGTGTGCTTCGTCCGCCACAACGAATAATTCACCGAAGCCCCATAAGACACGAAACGCATACCAATATTGGCGGCGTAGCCGTTGGTATTGTCTCCGCCGCTTTTGACCTGTTGGGCACCTGGTCCGACATTATCGCCGATATAGTGAAGGTTGAAATAGGGAATAGTAGACGCATGGCCGAAAGGCGCAGCGCCGACCGATATCGCCCTATAAATAAACGAATACGCCATTGGGGTGTCTGTTAGGATATAGGCCATCATCCTTTGTCCCAAGGTGGTATGATCGGGAACATAGTTGCCAAAAAGCGGCCGATAATACCCAGCCATGACAAACATGTTATAGGGCAGGTCCTCCGCCAAGAAATAGAGGGAACGAGTGTCTAAATTATTAGCAGTAACTTGCGCGTCCAAATTATCGCCCGTTGGGTCTCCCCTCCAGCGAGTCTCGTAGACAAGGTGATAACGCCTGTTCACCGGCCTCCAGCGTATTCCGAAATCGGCGCTCATTATAAAGTGCCTCGTCTTTTCTTTTTCGACAGGACCTTGGGAAGATTGGGTGGATTGTGGAATAATTGTCGCAAAGCGAATGTCGCTGCCTCCGTCGATTTTGCCTAAGTCGACCAACTGTCGATACGGATCGTGCTGCGGTATGGAGTACAAGAAGTCGTAACGGTTTCTGGCCGGCGTTTGGTAGTTGGAATCGTGATCCCTGTTATAGGGATTTTCGCTCTTCGGTTCGCCTCTGAGCCCCTCCATCACGAATCCCTTGGCAAAGATTCGTTGCAGCCTCTTCGCCTTTCGTTTTCTCTTGCCTGCGTATGGCTGCTCCTTAAGCGGCGCTGGTACCTCTTCGCTCTTGAAGGTCGCGTTGCCCCATGACCGAAGCCATCGGTTTTCGTTCCATTTGCCGTAAAAGCTTCGCAGTCCTCCGCCGTTTGGATTTACGTGACACGATTGACAAGTAGCGGAGCACCGACGATCCTGGGACCTAAGGTTCTTTCTACCCGGCGCATGGCAAGCAGCACAATTTTGTGCGTAACGACTTGCCAACCAGGGTTCAGCCTGGGCTTGAAACTGCGAATGGATAGGCAGCTCGACAACGGCGAGTACAGCAAAGACGAACAACCGCCACATCAGCATCGACACTGCATCCTCAAAATACTAAATTATGGAGGGGGCGTAAAAAACCGCAAATAAAATAGAGAACTTATGGGAACCTATTTGGAAACCAATAGTAATAATTTACCATGACGATGGCTTATTTTGAATCTTTCTCATTCAGCGAATTAACATCTTCGGGGTTATCACCGGCAAAGAAATCAGGGCCGTGGTCCCCCGGTGGCTTCTCTTGGGGTTTTTTAAAAGAGGGAACAAAAACTTCACTTTTGTCAGGGAGTGCAGCCTTAACGTCTTCTTTGAGTTCATCCCTGATTTTCTTGAGTTCTTCTTGTCGAAGTTCGTCTTCAGCCTGTCTTACCACTTCGTTGAAACCGCTTTTCACTTCGTTCGAATAACGACGAGCCTGAACGAAAAAACGCCCCATCTGCTTCATAACTTCAGGCAGTCTTTTGGGGCCGACAAAGACAATAGCGGCAACTACAATTACAACTAGTTCTAAAGGTCCTACACCAAACAAGAAAAGCCTCCTCTTTACGTGGAACTAAAAACAGCTACTACTTTTCGTTAATTTCCTTTTTCCGAATAAGCAAGAGACCATCGGAAATATGTAGCATCATAACGTCCACTCTCTCATCCCTCGACACTACCTCCGCAAACTTCCTTACAGCTTTGGTGTCGTCAGACTGTTGAGTAGAGTCTATCACACTGCCGCCCCATATAACATTATCTGCGATAATAATTCCGCCTGGACGAATCAACGTAAGGAGCTGTTCGTAATAGCCTAGGTACCCTGTTTTGTCGGCGTCGACGAACGCGATATCGAACCTATTTTTTCCAACTTTTTGAGCAAGCGTATCAAGACTCTTGTTCGCAGGTCCAAGGAGGTGTTCAATTTTGTTTGCGAGCCCTGCGTCCGCGAAGTACTTCTTCGCAACCTTTGCAGTGTCTTCGTCAATATCGAGCGTGTAGAGTTTGCCCGTCTTGGATAAACCCATCGCAATGGAAATAGCGCTATAGCCTGTGAAACATCCGACCTCGATAGCATTTTCAGCATTCATAAGCTTCGCAAGCATGTGCATGAACGCGCCCTGATCGCGGCTAATCTGCATCCCTTTGTCTTTACGTATAGCCGTTTCCTCTTCCACCTTCTTAAGAATCGGATGCGGAAGGGGACAAAACTTCATTACGTATTGATAAAGTTCTTCGGTCATCGGGACGGTTTTCATCAGGCTTCTCCTAAACTAAAGCGACTTTCTCTTCGTTTCGATAAGGGCCAATAATTCTTTCTGCGGGTCGACAAACTTTTTGATACCTTCTTGCAACAAATCCTGCTCAAGCTTTTTCCAATCAATCTTTCCTGCGGCGCTAAGCACTGCGGAGGATGTTGGGATCTGAAGAGTGTTTTCAAAGGTAATGTCGTTTTGCTCAAGAGCTGCGAGAGTTTCCGGCGGATTGGTTTGAATATCGCTGCCCGCCAATGACGCGACGTACTTCCAGGGCTTTTCCGTCGCGCTCTTTACTCCCGTACTAGCGAAAATCATTTCATGCCTTAATTTGGAGGGATGCTGCTTCCAAAATTTCTCATTATCCTGCCACATCTTCTGCGCGTTAAATATTCCCATCGTCCCTTTAGCCTCGGGCGGCAAGTTCGGATACATTTTGTCGACATAAACGTCGATCCGAGAGACGAAGACGCTATAGACCGCCTTAAAGCGATCTAAGTTCCCGCGTGCGCTTGCACCTTCAAAAATAGCATTTCGAGCAGCAGCATATTGTCTGTCGGTGAAAATCAACGTCACGTTGAGGGGGACGCCGTGATACGCAAGCTCCGTCAACGCCGCAATGCCGGCGTCAGTAGCGGGAACCTTCAGCATACGATTGGGGTGATTAACCGACCATTTCTTCCCTAAATCAACATAGTGCTTAACGCGTTCCTTTAGAGACATGCCGTTGCTGTCTTCGAGCAGCGGATCGAGCTCGAAGCTTACAAAACCGTCATCGCCGTTTGTTCGTTGGTAAACGGGAAGAAAGACTTTTTCCGCCTCGGAAACAAGCTCATCCGTTAGCAACCATGCGATATGGTCGTTAGTCTTGCCAGACTTCAAGTGTGAAACGAGCGTCTTGTCGACAGCTCCCGATTTGATGAGATTTGATATGATTATAGGATTTGACGTTGCGCCGGTGATCCCGATAGCGATATATTTTTTGATGAGCTGCGGGTCAACGGAATCCAGCCAAACCTTCGTGCCACAGGAAACGAGCCGTTCAATAGAGCTCATGGCTTATTCTCCCTTTTTAGACTGCCGGCATGCTAGCACACCGCAAAGTTTTCGCGAAGCGAAAACAGGCGACCGAACTACGCGAGAAGAACAGCGTCCGGCTCACTTCGCGGAAACGATCTTCCAGCGAACAAGCTGAGCCACTGCTTAATGCGATGGCGCCGCTCCGTAGGGTGGTCAATATCCGAAATCAAGGCAATTCCAGACACCCCGGAGGCTAAGATTTTGGTTCCGTGTTCGAGCCGAATTCCGCCAATGGCCACAATTGGATAAGGCAAAAGAGATACCCATTCGGAAATCTTTTGAATACCTTGTGGACCGAATCTCATGGACTTGCACGTCGTGGGAAATATCGGGCCCAACGCAATATAACTGGGTCCAAGAACACTGGCGCGAGCCGCTTCAAAATAGCTGTGCGTGCTCAAACCCAGCCTGAGATCCGCTGACTGAATCCGCTCCAGATCAGCACCGGCAATATCCTCCTGTCCCAGATGAACGCCGTAAGCGCCGAATTCGATCGCGAGCCTCCAATAATCATTTACAAAGAGCTTAGTTCGGGTTCCAAGGCACATTTCGGTCGCCGCGCGCACTTCTTGCTCAAGGGCCTTCCCTTCCAAATCTTTCACTCTGAGCTGGCACACGCCAACTCCCAATTCGATGAGATCTGCTATCTTGTGCGCTCTGTCGACGATGGGATAAAAACCGATTGCCCCGCTCATTCCTTTGAATCTCAAGGGTTTTGCTGGCGCCTTGTCACGCACTCCGCAAAGAGAGCTTGCCGGCCCAGGCCAAGGCTTATGGGCAAAAAAGTTGACATCCACGCTACCAGCTTGATAGCTGGTTTTAATACCGTCGAAAAGATATGATTTTGCCATCACGAGTGATTCATGCAGCAAAAAACCGCGAGCCAGAAATGTGGCAATTGCGGAAGAAAGGTTGCACCCTGTTCCTCGCACGTTACCCGGCAGCATTTTCGATTCCAACCAAAACTCGCTTTCCCCGTCCATAAAATAATCGGAGGCAAGGCTGCTTTGGATATGACCGCCTTTAATAAGGACGGCACGCGCTCCAAGCGATCTCAAATGCGCAGCGGCCTTTACGAAATCCTCTGGTTTAGCGATCACCATTCCGGTCATTTTCTCTGCCTCGGGAATATTCGGGGTGACGAGATCGGTAAATGGCAGAATATGTTGGAGAGACGTTGCTACCAAGGCATGGTTCGAGCAAGTCTCGCCAACTTCGTAACTGAAGGGAGACGCATCGGACATTTCGTCGCCGTCGCTTAGATTTTCGCCCGAAGAAGCTTTAAGGATCGGGTCCCAGATTCGCACGATCCCAGGTTGTAGTGCTGCCAGTTTTCTTCCGATCCATCTCGCTACGTTTGGGCTGGGGATGAGACCAACTTTGACCGCTTTCGGCACGGTTTGAATAAAAGCGGCGTCCCATTGCTGGTCAAGCATCCGCTCGTCTACCGACTGAACGCTCAAAACTTGACTGGGCGTTTGCGCCGTTACGGCAGTGACCACACACATTCCATGTCCGCCGAGAGTTGAAATTGTCTTAAGATCCGTTTGCAAGCCGGACCCAACGCTACTATCCGAACCAGCGACCGAAAGAACACTCGGTTTAAACATTTCCTAGCTCCAAATCATGCCATATGGGCATACCAACCGTGGGAGACGATGCGAAAGCTCGCTCCTGCGCTTCAATATATCCTGATTCATAGGCGCGTCGCCCGGACTCGACTGCCAACTTGAACGCCTCGGACATTGCCTGCGGCTCGACAGCTTTGGCAATAGCCGTGTTCAAGAGAACACCATCATAGCCCAACTCCATCGCTTGCACGGCATGTGACGGTCGTCCAATACCCGCGTCAACAATAAGGGTCGTTTCTTTCAAACGACTGCGTAAAATTCTTAGACCCGAAAGATGCTCCAAGCCTCGCCCCGAACCAATATAGGATCCCCATGGCATGATGACCTCACACCCCGCCTCCCGAAGCTTTTCGCAAACGATGAGATCCGTATTGATGTAGGGAAAAACCTTGAATCCGTCGGCAATGAGAATCCTGGCGGCCTCTAAGGTCCCAAAAGGATCCGGAGCCAACAAATCGTCATTCCCAATGACCTCGAGTTTGATCCAATGAGTATTGAATAATTCTCGAGCAAGCTGCGCCGTCAAGACCGCTTCCTTTGCGCTATGACATCCCGCCGTATTCGGAAGTATCTTGACGTTCAAATCCTTTATGAAGTCCCAAAACCGCCCGTTGGCTTGGGCAGCCGCCGACTCTCGACGCAATGACACAGTAAGAATCTCTGTCGCAGATCTTTGCACGCATTCACGCAAAACCTCCAGCGACGGATATTGCGCGCTACCGATGATCAATCGGTTCTGGAATACTTCTCCATAAAGACGAAACGCCATTATTATCCCCCTGCCATTGGAGCAAGAATCTCGATCTGATCTTGAGCGCGGACGATGTGAGCTTGAAATGATGCTCGTTTAACGCATTCGTTATTAATCGCGACAGCCACAAAATCGCTTCGATAGCCTAAATCTCGGAGAAGATCAGCGATAGACGTATCCGACGCCAAAGTCCTTTCTTCTCCGTTAATCCAAACAACCACTTCAACCTCTTGCAAAGAAAGCTGCACCGTATTCTGGAACTTGTTCGTGCCTCAGGAAGTCCCGGACAAGGCTCGCCAGAAAAGGAGCAAGAAAAAAACCATATCGAAACATCCCGTTTACCCGTAATAGGCGGTTCCCGTACAAAATTTTTGGCGCGTGACCGAAAAAGGTGGGACGTTGCGCTCGGATCGTTTCGACGAGATGCGCCTCGCCGAACATCGGTTGCACGGAAATTAGAGCGGAAAGCAATTCTAATGCCGAACGCACGGAAATACCCTTCTCTCTCTCGGATTCCAAAGCCGTAGCCCCTACATAGAACTTGTTGTCCGACCTAGGCACTATGTAGAGAGGATAACGCGGATGCAAAACCCGGACAGGGCGGGAAAGTTTAACCTCGTCCGTTTCGACGATAATCGATTCGCCAAGAACCCCCCGGAGATCCGCAATGTCATTGACCGCCCCCATTCCCCGGCAGTCTATCACAAGGTCGAAATCCTTACTGAGACTTGGTGCGGAAGGTGTCATGTCGTGGTCATAGCGAACATCTATCCCAGCGCTGGCCATCCTCTCGTCGAGCGCGCCCAACCAATCCCTGCAATCCAGGTGACATTCGCGGGGAAAGAACAACGCTTGCGGAAAACGCTCAAGCGTCGGTTCGAGATTTCCAAGCTCATCACGGTTCAAAACCTTAAATTCAACATCCTCTGAAATGCGAGCCAAACGTGCAAGCTGATCGTTCCACAGCGTTTGATCACGAGTATGCGCAATAACAAGCGACCCTTTTTCTTCGCACAGGCCGTCCAAGCCATGGATCCTTCGAAATTCCGCGTGCTTGCCCAGCGCCAAGCTGGCTATCTTCAGAATTTCCGACGGCAGAAGGTCAACTTCCGACTCTGGAGTTATAAGACCGCCCGCAAAATAGCTCGCAGACTGCGGTTTGCCGTCAGGTGACTTTTCGAAGATCGTTACCGACGAATCATCGAAAGTCTTTTTCTCTTCGCGATCTGGGCAATGTAGAGTCAAGGCAATCGTCCTGCCTACGATTCCGCTGCCAATGATCGCGATCCGCTTTGTCACAACTGTGCCTCAGCATGAGTCGTCGATTCCGTAGGCACGCTTGCCTGTTTGTCCGCCTTTTTCTGCGTGTCCTGGCTTATCCGCATCGAGCAAAACTTTGGACCGCACATCGAACAAAACTTGGAACTCTTCGAACGTTCTGCCGGGAGCGATTCGTCATGATACTTTTTTGCGGTTTCCGGATCGAGCGACAGATTAAATTGATCCCACCAGGAGAAATTGAATCTGGCTTTCGACAACGCATTGTCCCTGAATTGAGCCGCCGGGTGGCCCTTGGCAAGATCCGCCGCATGGGCCGCAATTTTGTATGCGATAAGTCCTTGCTTTACGTCGTCTTTATTGGGCAAACCAAGGTGTTCTTTCGGTGTCACATAACACAACATCGCGGTTCCAAACCAACCAATCATCGCAGCGCCAATGGCACTGGTAATATGGTCGTATCCAGGCGCAATGTCCGTCGTGAGCGGCCCAAGGGTGTAGAAAGGCGCATCGTGGCAGTGCTCCTGCTGCTTGTCCATGTTCTCTTTGATCAAATGCATTGGGACGTGCCCCGGCCCTTCGATCATGACTTGGACGGAATGCTCCCAAGCGATCTTCGTGAGCTCGCCAAGGGTCTCGAGTTCGCCAAACTGAGCGGCATCGTTGGCGTCAGCAATGGATCCTGGACGCAATCCGTCTCCCAATGAAAAGCTGACATCGTATTTCT
This sequence comes from Oligoflexales bacterium, assembly GCA_050251195.1. GTDB lineage: Bacteria > Bdellovibrionota_B > Oligoflexia > Oligoflexales > Oligoflexaceae > JBFWNG01. The sequence goes on along the minus strand of JBFWNG010000013.1, from coordinate 67,027 downwards.
TCATTATTTCGCAAATATCTTCGAAATGCGTGTAAAGGAAGTTTTCCTTGTCGTGCAGCGTGCACCAGTGCCCCATGAGCGAACCACCGCGCGAAACAATTCCTGTCACGCGGTTTTTTGTGAACGGTATGTAGTTCTTCAACACGCCTGCGTGAATCGTGAAGTAATCGACGCCTTGTTCGGCCTGGTCGATGAGCGTGTCTCGGAACACCTCCCAGCCAAACTTCTTCATATCGCCGCCAACTCTTTCGAAGGCTTCGTAAATAGGTACCGTTCCGATCGGAACGGGACTATTGCGGAGTATCCATTCACGGGTTTCTTTAATGTCCTTTCCCGTAGAAAGGTCCATGACGGTATCAGCTCCCCAATAAACCGCCCAAACCAACTTCTCTACTTCTTGCTCTATGCTGGACGTTAACGCCGAGTTGCCGATGTTGGCGTTTACTTTCACTAGAAAGTTGCGACCAATTATCATCGGTTCGCATTCTGGGTGCTTAATGTTTGCCGGAATTATTGCGCGCCCCGCGGCTATCTCGTCTCGAACAAACTCAGGCGTAATGTAAGCGGGAATCGAGTTTCCCCTGCCGTCACGGTCTACTTTCTGGGCAAGTTGTTCACGAAGAATATTTTCCCGAATCGCAACAAATTCCATCTCCGGCGTGACGATGCCCAATCGGGCGTAGTGCATCTGCGTAACATTCGTGCCTTTGCCTCGTTGGTCGATCCAAGATGCCCGAAGTTTCGGCAGGCCTTTTGCCAAATCCACTTTGTACGCGGGGTCGGTGTAAACTCCCGACGTGTCGTAGACCACAACAGAATCATCGTTCATCTTGAGATTGATCTTCCGCATGGGAACCTTCACGGAACTGGCGCTTCCTTGAACGTAGACTTTCTCCGATTCAGGATAGGTCATCTTCAAACCCGTAATGTCAATTTGACGTGAATGCTCCGTACAGGAACTCATAGATTCTCCTCTGCGATAAGGTATGATGTGGAAATGGAAATGTGCGAATGCGCTTTCAAGAATCACTCTCCCTACGCTGGCATTATCCAGATCAGGTAAATTGGGGATCGGGTTATCCGTCTCAGCCTTAAGGCACCCCCGGTGACATAAAGTGCTGTAACACGAAACCGACGCCCCGTCTATGATAGAAAAATAGAGACACAAACCGTAAGTCACAGTATAAATAATAGAAAGTCGAGGACAGACGATGGCAAAATCACGCTCCAAAGGGACCGCTTATCTTCACGGTTTTTCGAGAGAAGAGCAGGACCGACTCAAACGCCAAGCTCGCTTTGCCGAGTTCGCGGTGTTCCAAAACGTCAACTTCAGTGAAGTTAAGAATCTTTTGGAAGTTGGCGTTGGCGTCGGGGCGCAAACGGAAATCATCCTTCGGCGCTTTCCTGAGATAAAAATCACCGGAATCGACAAAAATAAGAAGCAGCTGGAAACAGCGCGCAAGTTCTTAGAAGAGCTTCCCCTGGCAAAAGGGCGGTTTAAAATCGAAGAAATGGATGCTCACAACCTTGACTACGCCCCGGGAACCTTTGATGGTGCGTTCCTATGCTGGGTACTAGAGCATATTCCCGAACCTGTGCGGGTTTTAAGCGAAGTCCGCCGCGTGCTTAAGCCTAACGCTCCGGTCGTTATTACAGAAGTTATGAACCACACCTTCTTTCTCGACCCGTATTCGCCCAATGTCTGGAAATATTGGATGGCCTTTAACGACTTTCAGTACGAACATGCCGGCGATCCTTTCATAGGCGCAAAACTCGGCAATCTTCTCATGAGCCAAGGTTTTAAGGACATTCAAAGCAACATAAAAACCTGGCTACTGGACAACCGGGAACCCGCTCAGCGCAAGCGCACCATTGACTATTGGACAGAATTGCTCTTGAGCGCCGCAGATAAACTGATCGAGGCCAAATACATTACTCCGGACCTGGTAAAGAAATGCACCGGCGAGCTTAAGGCGGTCGCAACCGACCCAAATGCCGTTTTTTACTTTTCCTTTATGCAGGTTATGGCCAGAACTGCATAGAAATTATTCGTAAAAACCTACAAATCCATTTATCATAGATCTATCACTATAATAGTATGGATAGTGGAGATATCACCGTATGCGTTTACTCATCTATTCGTTGTTTTCATTGGCGCTAAGTTCCTCTTTGTTCGGACAGGACGACTATTCGGGCGATTTTGAGGTGCGTGATGTCGAGCCAGAACCTTCCGGAAGTTCCGGCAATTCGGGTCTACAAAAGAAGGCCGTACCTACAACCATGAAAGACGACTGGAAGCCGCCCCCACGTAAAACGTACACCGCCGCCGAGCGACTGGCGGAATGTCGGAAGTACGAAGGCAAGCTTCTTGGATACTACGAATTCATCTATAAAATTGAAAATTGCAAACGTCGGGAAATCAGAGATCAAGACTATCTCAACGGCATCCTCAAAGGTAATCAAAAGGTTATCAATGTTGAAAACGACACGATTGGCAAACTTCGCGTCGGCAAACCGATCGAATCACCGCCAAAGAAGGCCGCATTTAGCTGCAATCGCGTGAACAACAGCTACGTTATTTCCCAAACCAACGATATCTTTTATGTCGAGAACTGCAAGAAGAGGGCTTTCCCCGATTACGATACCTACGAGACCCACAAACACGACAAGAAAAGCTCGCAAGTTTTGGTAGAGCTCTCGCCGGCCGAACTCAAAAGCCTTACGGACGGAACGCCGTTTCCTTCGGTCCTCAACAAACCGGCAGAATCTGCATCCGAGGAGATCCTTGAAATCATACCGCTCCACGAAGCCTGTCGCGGCATTGACGGCAGATATGCATCCTATTTTTCAAAACTTTACAAGATCGAGAAATGCCACAAGAGGGAAATCGCAAATCCCGAAGGATTTTTGTTCGAAAACCGCGCGAAGAAAATTGACGTTGTGGAGCTCAACTCAGATCAGTGGCTGTCTCTTCCCGAAGGGAAGACTATTGACGACACCAAGAAAGAGCCCGAGCAGGAGAAAGAGTTAGACGAATAGGCCGGTCCTAAGCAGGCTGCCCATCATCCTGATGAGCTGTGAGCCCGTCATTCTGAGCACCTATCTTGCTTGCGCCCGACCCTTTCAGCGTTTCCAAGATCTCTTAATTGAACGCGGAAGCGCGGAATAAAGGAAACGCAGAAGGAATTGTCCGACAGGTTGGAGCGAAGCGAAGGATCTCGTCCAGCCGTCATCCTGAGCGAAGCGAAGGATCTCTTACAACTCAGGATTCGTCTGCAAAATCTCCTTCAACCGCACATTAACAAACGTCTTCGAAACCCAGAATATATCCGCAAGCTGCGTAATAATATCTTTGCTTGGATTAACATTTGCCAACTCTTTTCGAAGAAGATTCGCCGGCGTCAAAAGCTTGGCCGCGAATAGGTTGGTTTGAATATCGTGCACGCGCTCAGCGTATTCGCCAAGCTCGTTAGAAATCTGCAGACCCTCTTTCTCGAGGAAATATTTAGCAAGACACTTGCCGATATGATAACGGATATAGGGCCGCATCTTGATCTGTCCTGGATAGAAAATCTCCCACTTGTCCTGGCGGCGCTCAACCTTGATTTCACTTTCGTCGGTCGCAGTTGGCACAAGTTCCAATTCGGCGTACCCTTGTGCGATTTCAGGCAAGTAGAGCGGCGCTTCATTGAAATTGATCTTCTGGTGAATCTCTTTAACGATTTCGTTAATTCTTGTCTCGTTGAGATCAAAGAAGGTGCGAAACTCGCTTTCTTTCTCTCGAGTCCAAGTATTGACGTTTCTTCTGTAGTATTCTTTTCTTGCTTGATCGAACAGCTGATCTTGAATCTTGAATTCGCCGTAACCGGAAAGCTCGTAAAACGCTTCTTTGTCGTTGATCTCGCCGTTGGCAACGTCAACAACAAGCCGCTCATCCACCCCAAGGTGGTCTGCTATCGCCTTCATGGCATGAATTGACTTGATATTCTTCTTGCCCTTTTTCCAATGACTACAATCAGCAGGGTCAAAACCCAATATTTGTCCTACGTCTTGATCAATGACTCGGATCCCCCCAAACTTTTTGTCCAGGACAAGGCGGCAAAACTGAAACAGGTTGGCAGAACTTTGATATTTAACAGGGGTTTCTTTCTTCATAAGAGCCAAGTGCCTCCTCCGGTAAGATCTGTATCCGCGACCCGATGCTATTCGTAGTTGGTAATTAAGTCAGAGGAATTTTTAGCACTGATTGTAGTATCGGTCAACGTCACTTTTGTATTTTGCCAAATATATTTCCCCAAAATCACATAGACTTATCACTTGGAAAGTTTTGCCCACTGACAAGGAAATTCTGGTCTCTTAGACTGAAAGTATACAACTACTTTCGGATGGACAAATGTCACCCATCATCGCAGTATGCGGGATATTCTTCAGCCTGTATTATGTCTTGACCCACCCTCATGGGACATTTACAGGATACTTTGACAAATCCGCTTTAGTCCTGATCGGCCTTATGCCTCCTAGCGTCTTGTTGCTTTCGCACACGATAAAGGACTTTCTGAACGGTATTGCGACATTACTTAGAGCGCTTTTCAGAACGCAAAACAGAGCGCATAACGAAGTCATTGAAATTCTGACAAAGTCGTCAGCACTCGTGCGAACGCAGGGAATTGGCTCACTGATGAACGTGCGCAACCACATTCGTTATGAGCTGTTGCGGGACGGTATTTCATTGATCGTTAACGACTTCACTGTCGAAGAGATTCGTCACAATCTTTCCAATAAGATCAACGCAAAACAAAGCCGCATGTCGCTCTCGGCCAACCTTTTTGAGAACATGGCTAAAGCCAGTCCAGCAGTGGGCCTTATAGGAACGTTAATGGGTCTTATTTCGATGATGTCGAACTTGCAGGATCCAACCAAGATTGGCGGCGGTATGGCTCTCGCAATGATCACGACTCTTTATGGACTGCTTTTGGGAACGTTGTTGTACGCCCCATGCGGCGAAAAAATCTCTCTCGAGGCGGAAAAAAGTTTGGAAATCGATTTGATGGTTCTCGAGGGAGTCATTGGACTCAAATCTAAAAAATCTAGCATTCACATGAAAGATATTATGAAAACGTTCGGAAGCAAAAACAAAGGTGGCGATGAACCTGCGGCGCGACGCCAGCAGGGTTAGTCGAGGAAGGCGTGACCATGGGTCTGTCCCCTAATAGTTCCTACGTCACAAGTAAGCCAAAGAAGACGAAAAAAGACGAGGGTCTTTGGATGACCTCGTTTTGCGATTTGAGCTTTATCAACATCGCATTTTTTGCCCTCATGCTCTCCATGTCGACGGTAAATACAAAAAAGTTTGAGGAAGTTAGCGACGGCATCACCGTATCGGAAAAAGCGAAGGCGAAGAACGAAATGAATCTCGAAAAAATACAGGCTAAGGTTGCTGCAGAAATAAAAGATAAAAACCTGTCAGACGTTGTGGAAATCATTCCCGACGAAGCGGGCGTATCCATTGAGTTCAAAGAAAAAGTGCTTTTCCCCTCCGGCTCCGCGAAACTTGCGCCCAAAAGTTCCGAAATGACCTCAACCGTACTGAAGTTCCTCGCGAGTTCCAGCGCCAAATACAACATTACAGTCGAAGGGCATACAGATGATATTCCGATAAGTGGCGGCGAATTCAAATCCAACTGGGAATTATCGGCGGCAAGAGCGATTACTGTTCTTAACCAACTCGATGCGCTTGGTGCCGATAAAAACAGAACGAAAGTAGCCGCTTATGCCGACACCAAACCCAGGGTTACCGTAAATGGTCTTTCGGGTGAGTCACTTTCGAAAGCGCGGGCGAGCAACCGTAGAGTTGTTATTCGCTTAGAATGATGAGGAGTATTGACATTCACTGTTGAATGTTTACTCTTATGATAACTGGCGGGTGAAAGATGTCAAAACTCAGCAAGCCACAAGAAGATCACGGACTCATCGTCGAAGAAAAGGCAGAAGTTCGCCCACCCCCCATGTACAAGGTGTTGCTGATTAACGATGACTACACTCCAATGGAATTCGTTGTAGACGTCTTGGAAAGAATATTTGGCAAAGACCACGCTACAGCGACTGAACTCATGCTTCGGGTTCATCACGAAGGCCGCGCAATTTGTGGCGTCTATACCTTAGAAATTGCAGAAACCAAAGTTGCACAGGTCTCGGACGAATCTCGAAAGATGGGGCACCCGTTGCAGTGTACCATAGAAAAAGAATAGCTTATGATTAGTCCAGAATTGGAAATTAGCCTAAATCTAGCCATAAACGAGGCGACCCGACGGAAGCACGAGTACGTAACTATTGAGCATATTTTGTATGCGCTGCTACACGATAAATTCGTAGTCGAGGCGCTTAGAGAGTGCGGAGCTGATATCCGCAAAATCCGGGAAGATCTGGAAGAGTTCTTCCAAACCAGATTGGGCACCATGGAGCTGCTCGAGGGACATCTGCCCAAACCAACTATAGGATTTCAAAGGGTCATCCAAAGGGCAGCTCAACAAGTCCATGCTGCCGGCAAGGAAAAGATCTACGGCCCGCACTTACTTGTCTCTATTTTTGTCGAGAAAGACTCACATGCGGTTTACTTTCTTAAAAAGCAACGGGTAGAAAAACTCGGGCTCATGCGTTACATTTCACACGGCATGCCTCGAAGCGACATCGAAGTTGTTAAGGACGAAGGATACCCCAAACTCCCTGGAGAACAACAGGAGCAAGAAGGGACTTCGGATCAACGCGACCCGCTCAACCTGTACACTGTTGACCTGTGCGCCAAAGCCAAAAAAGGGCAAATCGATCCCATCGTCGGCAGAACCGAAGAGATTGAAAGAACAATAGAGATTCTGGCAAGACGACGTAAAAACAATCCGATCTTTGTCGGCGAAGCGGGCGTGGGAAAAACCGCGCTTGCGGAAGGCCTTGCTGTAAAGATAGTCAACCGGGAAGTCCCGCGAGCGCTGTACAATGCAAAAGTGTATGCATTGGACCTCGGTTCGCTCGTTGCGGGATCAAAGTTCCGCGGCGATTTCGAACAGCGGCTGAAGGACCTTTTGAAGTCAATCAAGAAGGTTCCCAACAGCATCCTGTTCATCGACGAAATCCACACTCTCGTAGGCGCAGGAGCAGTGGGTAGCGGTGCGTTGGACGCATCGAATCTGCTTAAACCAGCGTTAGCGACTGGGGAGCTTAGATGTATAGGTTCCACGACCTACAAGGAATATCGAAATTGGTTCGAAAAAGACCACGCGTTAGCGAGAAGGTTTCAGAAAATCGACGTTAGCGAACCGACCATCGACGACGCGATAAAAATCGTCGAAGGCGTTAAGTCGTACTACGAGGACTTTCACAATGTCAAATACACCAAGGAAGCGTTAACCCAGTCAGTTAAGCTCTCGGCACGGTACATCACCGACAAAATGTTGCCTGACAAAGCAATCGACGTGATCGACGAGGCCGCCGCCAAAGCGAGTCTGAAGAACAAAGGAACCAAGCGCAAGACGATCGATATCGACGCTATCCAAGCGACAGTCGCCAAAATGGCGCGCATTCCTCCGCAAAAAGTCTCCACGGCGGACCGAGAAACCCTTCAGCATCTGGACGGCGATCTCAAGTCCAAGGTATTCGGGCAAGATCAAGCTCTCGAAGCGCTGGCTACCGCTATAAAACTCAATCGGTCAGGATTAGGCGAAAGCCGCGGCCCTATCGGCAGCTTCCTTTTCGCCGGTCCCACGGGCGTCGGCAAGACGGAAGCGGCAAGGCAACTGGCTCTGAGTCTTGGCGTCGAACTCCTTCGATTTGATATGAGCGAGTATATGGAGAAGCATGCCGTTTCGCGCTTGATAGGAGCGCCTCCCGGTTACGTTGGCTTCGAACAAGGCGGTTTGCTGACCGAGGCAGTGAGCAAAAAGCCTTACTGCGTTCTACTCCTCGATGAAATCGAGAAAGCGCATCCCGACATGCAGAATATTCTGCTTCAAGTAATGGACAACGGCACTTTGACGGATAACAACGGTAAGCATGTCGACTTTCGTAACGTGGTTATCATTATGACAACCAACGCCGGGGCACAAGAACTCGCACAAGCCGCGATCGGCTTTTCTCGGGACCACCAAGAAGATACGAAGGGTCTGTCGAAGGCTGTAAAAACGATGTTCTCGCCTGAATTTCGCAATCGCTTGACGGAAATAATCACCTTCCATGCTCTCGACATTAAGATCGTCGAACAGGTTACGCGCAAATTCCTTGAAGAACTCAATGCTTCTCTCGTTGAGAAAAAAGTTGCGCTTAGGTATTCCGATGCGGCGCTCAACTGGATCGCGAAGACGGGATTTGACGCTCTATACGGCGCACGACCCATCAAACGTTTGATAAACGACAAGATTAAAAAGCCGCTAGCGGAAGAAGTTCTTTTTGGCAGATTGAAGGAAGGCGGCGAGTGCTACCTCGATCTGAAAAACGGCGGGCTGGAGTTCCTGTACACCTAACATAAACCCTTGTCCCGCCCTCCCATCTCGCTTATACTCGGCTTCAACGTAGACAACACTTGCGGTAACTATGTCGAAGCCCATAATACTTTCTGGCGTGAAACCTACAAACTACCTGCAACTGGGAAATTACCTGGGCGCTATTCGCCAATGGGTCCAGCTACAAGAAAAATATACCTGTTATTTTCCGGTCGTCGATTTGCACGCTATCACCGCCCGACAAGACCCGGGGGAGCTTCGAGAGGCGTCGTACCTTGCCGCTGCAGCGTATCTTGCGTGCGGCCTAGACCCTAAAGACAACTGCCTGTTCATTCAATCCCACGTGAAAGCGCACTCAGCTCTTAGCTGGATCCTCACCTGCTTCTCGTATATGGGCGAATTGAATCGGATGACTCAATATAAGGAAAAGAGTCAGAAGGAAGGGACGAATATCTCTGCCGGGCTATTTAGCTATCCTATACTCATGGCCGCGGACATTTTTATGTACGACGCGAATCTCGTTCCTGTTGGCGAAGATCAGAAACAACACATAGAAATAGCTAGAAATATCGCGCAACGCGTCAATTCATTTGTGAACAAAGAAGTCATTGTCATCCCAGAACCATTTATTCCCAAGGCTGGCGGACGCATTATGGATTTGCAAAATCCTGAAAACAAAATGAGCAAGAGCGCGGAGACAGAGCTCGGAACCATCTTTCTGTTAGACAGTCCCAAAGACATCGAGAAGAAATTTAAACGTGCTGTCACAGATTCCGGCACTGAAATTCTCTATAAGGATGACAAACCTGGCGTCAAAAACCTGCTCGAAATCCAAATGTGCATTACCGGTAAACCTATCGCGGACCTAGAGGAAAGCTACAAAGGCAAGCAGTACGGTCACCTTAAAGTCGATACTGCAAATCTCGTCATTGCCGAACTCGAACCGATTCAGAATGCGATGCGCAAATATCTCGACGACCGAGGAGAGCTCGAGAACCTTCTTCGGAAGGGGGCAGCCAAGGCAAGAGAAAAAGCCAATGCGACCTATGAACGAATTCATGATGCCATTGGCTTTATTCCTACCCTCTAACTTTAGTAAACTCCCAACTCCGTGAGTTCAGCAAGATCGCTGCTAAAGTCCAATTTGATTTTCTGGGCTACAGCGGGAGTTGCCAATTTCATGTAAAAGAACCTGCGTGCATCTTCGGTCCCGACCCGTTGCCATTCTCCTGACGGCAGCTGAATGGACACCCCAACCTTTCCATCAGCGTCTCTTAGCGACAGGTTATGGAAAACGAGTTCTTTGATTTCCTTTGCGCTCATGAGATCAACAACCACAGACTTTGCTTGATAATCGAGGAATAGATCCTTGTCCGCGAAACTGTTATTTGTGATAGAGTCGACAGGAACCGATTCCGCTCCGACATAGGCCATAGCATTGACTGTCAGAGATTCTGGGCGGTTTTCTGTTTTCACCTCTACTGAAGAGACACATGACAGGAGTCGCTTTTCGCTCCTCTCGTAATAGCCCTCGACAAAGATTCTCGAATTGTCCGCCTTGAAAATTGATTTAGGGAGCGCCAGCGCCATGCCCGGGCTGTCGATGGACGAGTCTACCCAGAACGGATAAGAACCGTCGTTTCTAATTGCGTATATATTGTACTTTTCCACGATGACTTCGGGGTTTTGCCAATGAACCATGACGGAGGGACCGCTATCTTGCGCGGTAAGGTCGATGTTACACTCGCGCAAAGAACCGACGTCGACAACTTCGTCATCTAAAGTTAGGACGGCTTTTCCAAGGTTGCCGTCATTTGTTTCCGTGACAACGATAATGTTTCTCTCGCCGGCAAAGTCTTTGGGGATGCTGCTCGCAGCAATTGTCGCAGAAAAATATCCTTCGGGATCCGTGGAGACTTCGGAAATGAGGCGGCGCTCTGAGGCCTCCCGTGCCGACGTAGCATCGCTACTGTCGTCGCTCGATCCAGAGCAATCAACAAACAAAGAAAACGGTAGGAAGATGAGAAACAATACCGCCATACCGACGGCCTGTCCAAGCTCACCCAAGGTATGAACTTTTGCGTCCGTGAAATCGTCCATCGGGGCATATTGAGATTGTTGGATATAAACTGTCTTCCCGGGAATTGGCTCTCCTGCATCGTTGAGGTAACGCCCTCTGATTTCGTACGTAGCTTCAGGCTCGTTTGTTTCCTCGTAAGAACCGTAGGTACCATCGTCAGGATCTTTGGCATTCGCGGCAGACTCAGCTGCTTCTTTGCGCGGTGGAAGCGGCTTCGTGTCGACGCCGCAGCTAACCATGTGAAAAGCACAGATTGTTGCGAGAACCTTTTTTAGTGTGGCTTGCATATAAAACTCCTCGGTTTTTCGGTTATTGGAGCCATTCTCCTTTGTTGAGTTTTATATACATTAATTTGGCCAATGTCAATTTTTTTGTATAGTAAATTTTCATTAAACAGAAGGATCCGGTCAAGTTACTGTTTTTATGGGGAATAAATTAAGGGTCCAATTAAGGGGACAGTCGAACGCCCAACAATTGTCTTGAAGGGGCGCTCGGCGCTGGCGAGAGCACCCGTTATCCACGGCGCCGAAGGTTCGATGGGGTATCTCAAAAAAAAGAGCGGGTTGACCCGCTCTGTTTCTTCCGTCTCTTAATGCGTCCTATACGCAATCTTCTTCCTTCTTATCGTCGTCGTCGTCTTTGTCGTCGTCTTTGTCGTCATCTTTGTCGTCGTCATCGTCCTTGTCGTCATCTTTATCATCATCATCGTCGTCGTCATCACCCTTATCGTCGTCCTTGTCATCATCCTTATCGTCGTCCTTGTCATCATCGTCATCACCGCAGGTTTTCTTGCAGTTATCCGATCCCTGACAGGCTAGGGTATCCTTTGGATTTTTCTTGCAAACCTTAATAAAAGTCTCGCAAGCAGAACTACAACCAGAACTAGCAATGGTGGTCTTGCCTCCGCTCACCAATTCCTTGTCGTCGTCGTCATCCTTATCTTTATCTTTGTCTTCGCAGGGTGGTTTAGTTGTCGTCGTCGTATCCGCCGAAGGTGGAGGTGGCGGTGGTGCGGCTGATTCTTGCGGAGGAGGAGCACCCGACGATACCGTATTTCCGGTCTCTCTTTTACAAGAGATAGTGGTAGTAACGAGAGCAATGCCGAGGACGAGGATATACTTTAGAAGCATAAGAAGTCCTTAAACCCGTTTTGTTATAAATCGGCATTATTAAGAAAAACTTAATGAATTTCAGAGAAGAAGGGGCCTCGTCAGGCGCTACTTTGTCCAAGCATTCCGGCCTCGTGCAGCCGGGTCATAAGATCTTCTTGGTCATCGGTGACCCTTAGGGCGATATCAAGGCCGATGGAACCGGCTTTCATCAACACGAGCAAGCTCTCGTTCAGAGATGCGCCGCGGGCGTCCATGGTTCTTAGAAGGTCTTTAAGGTCGGAAGCAAGGTTCAACTCGAGTTCCTTGCGAACGGGTTCGCTCATAAGGAGCGCTTCGTGGGCGTAGCAAAGAGTTCTATCCACCGACGTAATGCTTTTGACACAGAATATGGCGTTCAACGAACTGGTAAACATGTAGGACGTTCTCGGGTCATCACAAACAATAACGTTTTTTATTGCCCGCAAGCCGTCCGTGATAGATTTTGCAGTACATCCAGCAACGACTAACCCGCCTCTTTGGACCATCTCGAACGCTCTCCGGATCGTATGCTTCCCAGATATTTGAGAAACAACGACAACGTCTGCATCCTGTTTTTCCCAAGGTTGCGCTGACCCATTTTCCATATGACTAATGATGGAATTTTTTGTTTTATGCTCGAAGCATGCGTCTTCAACATAGCTTACTATATGCTTAACGCTGTGCTCATTGATATTCTCGACCAACGATGCAAGCACCTTGCGCAAGGAAATTTGATCTTCAGAAAGTACTAAGACAAGCCCGGGTGACGTTGATACGGAATTCCAGTAATCACTCAGTCCGAATACACTTAGGTAAGGAATTTCCTGATAAATTGGAGTGACGATGAGAGCTTGCTCGCCTCTTTCGAAAAACACCTTAAAATTGCACCGACCCAGGTCTGGCATTGATTCGTAAAACTCAGTGCAGCCGTTTCTCAAGAGCTGATCATACCGATGCCCCTTAACGAGTCCTGTAACGATCCGGTCAATGTCTTCTCGGCTTACTTCCTGGCCATAGTTATTGTGCAGTGTTCCGTCGATTCGTAAGAACACAGGGTCACTGCCACGCAGATGAATTGACGAAGCCCTTTTGTCTCTCGCCTCAGCAACTATTTCGACCAGCCTCATGTCAGGCGTAGGATCTGCGGGATGTGAGGATTCTACCGATTCCATTCTCGCCGGCGGTTCCGTCACATCGCTTTCGACCGGTGCCGTGGACATCGCCATCACAGCACTGATGTCCTTCACTTTTGTTTCTAGAACGTAGCTTTCAGAGCTCTCCGGAACATGCGCCCCTTCTACTCTTTCGGAAATCACATTCTCGGAAACCATGCTCTCGGAAACCGACGCCGAAGGGGAATATAGAGGAGAACTACCCGATTGCATTTCGGAGGTAGCGGGCGCCGTCGGTTCCACAACCGAGCTAGTCCCTTTTCTCTCGATTTCAAAGGGCGCGCTCGTCATGTCTAATGCAACATCCCTCGGCTTTGCAATTTCAACGCGTTCATCAACCATCGAAGAGGATTGCTCAACATGCGCGTCAAGTCTCGCCTCGAGCGGCATTGGTTTTTTGGCAATCGAAGCTCCGTCCATCAAGTAGTTGCCGTCGGTCGAAGCATCAACCATTGATTCATCTACCTGGTCACTATCGAAACCAGTCAATCGCATTGGCTCCGGGTTTTTTGTAGTGACATTGGACATACCTGACGGAGGGGCTTTGGGTTTGCCAGTTGGCAAATTGGTGGGCGCGCGTCCTTGCGCACTCATAAATATGTCCGCTTGTTGCTTTCCGGCTTCGCTCAGGAAGATGTGAACCGACAACTTAAGCGGCACTCCCACCATGTATACGTTGCCGACGTTCACAATGGTCAGCATTCCCTTCACGGGTTGGCCAGATCTCAGCTTGTCACGATCTTTAGGGAACAGTGACTGCATCAATTCTTTGAGGGCTTGTTTGTCGGGCTTGCCGAAGTTCTTTAGAGGATTGGCTTTGCCGTCCACCGACACGACGACGTACTGATCGGGAACAATATCGATCTGAGTCGCCCTGAGGGTGAGACACTGTTTTAAAAGAGTTTTAAAAGCCTTCATGCAAAGCCGTTTAAATTCTGGTTTATCCTCATAGGAATTTCGGCATCTTAACGAGAACCTTGAGAAACTATCGTCAGAGACCAAACAAGGAAAACATCATGAAATTGTTTGCAGAAGCGTCAGAATTTGCTTATCCGACCAATTTTCATCGAGAGATATGAAGCGGGCGGCAGTCAATGCATCACGGTAGAAAACATTAGGAAAAACGTTGTCTCTTAGTGCATGAACAAATTTGAGAGTTTTAAAGGCGTCGAACCAATCAACAAAGTTTTTTCGACGGATACGATCGCCTGCGGAACGAGAAATTCTTTTACAGGCGTCATCAAAGCCCATTTTCGTGAAAACGCTGCCAAGCACAGACTTTAACTCCGCGTCGATCGGCATAACGCTCAACACATCACTGACACTGAATTGCCCGTCACCCATGAGAAAGTCATCCATGCATCGCAACAGAGTTTCCAACACATCGAAATTTCGGGGGTCAAGAAAATGAAATTCAGAAATGGAATGCGTCTTAGCAAGAGTAGCCCCTGTTCCGAAGGGAACGCGCGTCGACTCCCGTTCAATGATATTCAAAGGACCGACATCCCTTTCGTAACGGATCTCTCCGACTTTGCGCAACTTGTTAAGCCAATAAAAGTCTTCTCCGGCTTGACGTTTCGGCACACCGCGAACTTTTGCATAGGCCTCAGCGCTGACAGAGATAGTACTCCCAAGGGTATGCATCGCGTATGGGGAGCCTGCATGCTTTAGCCCTAAATAGTAGTAGCGCAGCCATATTTCATAAGTTTGGAGGATTGGCCATTTCGCCGAATTTGGATCGCCTGCCGGCAGATGACGATAGGGATGAATAATGGCACAATAATCGCCAGGACTCTCGTAAATGCCAAGGTAGTCAGACGGCAACTCGACGTCCACGTCCGTATTATGGATCCAACCTGACGTGACAACATTCGTCGAACACAACCATGCCGCCGTATCATTGATCAGTTTTCGAACGAGGCCAATGCCCTCTTTAAAGGGAATCAGGTGAGGCTCTTCATTGAAATACGGAACAACAATATCCACACCTTCGCCTGATACGAAATAGGTTGGCGGGTCGGTGCAGACGAGGCGAGCATTGCCGTATCGGGCGCGAATAATTTCCAAAGTTGCCTGGTTATCTTGAAAATGCCTGTCTGTGCCTTCTCGCGCGTTGATAAAGAAGAGAACGAGTAAGCGTCGCTTGCTCGCTCGCGCTACCCTCTCGACCGAATCCAAGAATCGAGTGGCAAGCGAACTTTCTCCCATTGAAGGAACAGCAAAGACATGGTCCCACTGCCCGTAGGGGACGCTGCGCGCGATTTTCTCGGAGGAAGGTTCTCCGTATGTCGTGATGTAATCCTGAATCCGATCGAACACGGGTTTTAGTTGCGTCCCGCCACTTGCAACGCGAGGTCGATCCTACCGAACGGCGCGGAGACTTGTATTCCTTGCACAACGCCCTTAAGTTCCTCTGACATTTTGCGGGCGATGCGAACTCCTGTCTGTCGCGCTTCTTCCGGTGTTTGCGGCTCCGCCATTTGCGCCATTATCTCCTTAGGGATGACGACGCCGGGTACCTCGTTGTTCATGAACTGGGCGTTGCGAAAGCTTAAGAGGGGCCATATGCCTGCAATAATCGGAATTCGAACATTATGCTTTTCAATATAGTCAATAAATTTGTAGAGCGCTGCGACATCGAATACCGGCTGGGTAATCGCCCATTCGGCGCCAGCCTCGACTTTGTAGCAAAAGCGCTTCATCTCATATTCGAAGTTTTGATGAACGGGATTGACGCCGACTCCAATAGACATGGATGTAGGCTTGCCTATCGGCCGTCCACCGAGATCAACACCTGAGTTTAGCTGACGAACCATGTTCACGAGGCCAATGGCGTCGATGTCGAAGACGCCCGTAGCGTCAGGATAACTTCCCATTTTAGGCGGATCGCCTGTTATTAACAGCATATTGCGAAGACCGATTGCTTGCGCACCCAACATATCGGACTGCATGCCAAGCAAGTTTCTATCGCGGCAGGTGTAGTGAAGAACGGTTTCAATACCAGCTTGCTGTTCGATGATTACCGAGGTGAGAATGGCACTCATGCGCGCGCCGGCGCGCGGTCCGTCGGGAATATTTATCGCATCAACGCCAGCTTGTTTCAGCGCCTTTGATTTCGCCAAAATATCGGTGAAATCGACGCCCGCTGGAGGCAATAGCTCAACTGAGAACACGCTCTCGCCGTCTGCGATCTTTTGCGACCACATAGACTTTTCCCGGAATGGCACCTTCGCAACATCCGGCTTCTTCTCCTCTGTTGGCGTCGCATAGATGCGCGTGAGCGGTTGTTCGATATGCATTGTCGAGCGATAGTGTCGAAACGCTTTTGCCATTGCTTTCACATGTTCCGGCGAAGTACCGCAGCAACCACCGACAAACTGGACGCCTTCTTGCAAAAAGTTCTTCGTAAACTCTCCCATGTATTCCGGAGTACACATGTAGATCGTCCGACCTTCCACTTCCTTTGGCAAGCCAGCGTTTGGTTGCATAACAATGGGCTTGGTCGTGAGCCCCTTTATTGTCGCGATTCGGCTAAACATCGGTTGCGGGCCGATGGAGCAATTGAGACCGATAACGTCCACGCCCCATTCGTCCATCTTTTGTATCGCCCATTTCAGCGGAGTACCTAACGGCAGATTGCCGTCAAGGTTGATAGAAACCTGCGCGAAAATCGGTGTGTCCTTTGACACATTCCGAGCAGCCTTGATCGCCTGCTGAAGCTCGGAAATATCCGAGAACGTTTGCAAACTAAAGATATCGATTCCGCCGTCAATCAGGCCTTGCATTTGTTCGGTAAACGCCTGGATGGCTTCATCGAACGAGGTAGGTCCCCACGGTTCAATTCGCACACCAAGAGGACCGACGGAGCCGGCAACGTATGCTTCGGCGCCGGCCGCTTGACGGGCTATCGAAGCGCCAGCCTTATTTATTTCGTAGGTTTTATCCTGAAGATTGTGCTTAGCTAGCTTAAATCTGTTTGCGCCCCAAGTGTTGGACTCCAAAACTTCCGCACCGGCTTTAACGTAGTCGTTATGAAGCTCCGCCACCATATGCGTGTTGTAGAGGTTTGCTTCTTCAAAGCATTTGTTGATGAAAATGCCCTTATTGTAAAGCTCGGTACCTGTCGCACCATCAAACAAAAGTGGAATCTTATTCCTGAGAACGTCTCTAATATCTGTTCTGTTCACCTATGTTCCTTACAAACCTTTTAGGGCAACATTGCCCTTTCCGTGTTCCATGTAGCTATAGGCTCTCTGCGTGACGTCGTACATAATAACGTATTTGCTGTCTTTAGTTTGAAGGTCAAAGAGACCGTTCAGTGCCGCCGAGAACTTATGATGCGCTACAAAAAGCGCTGCTTTCGCAAGTTGTGCCGCCTCACTTGATATACTGCCCTTCTTCTCCCAATCCGCCAAAAACTGAACTTTGTCGGCAAGGGAAAGATCTTTGAAATTCTTGTCTTGCAAGAACGGCGCTAAAGCCAGGCATTCTAGCTTAACCCTTTCTTTTGGGTCAACAATATAAGAGAGCCGAGCTTGACGGTTATCAAAAAGCGATATGGCCGCAAGTCCATCACTATCTTGACATTCTTTGGGGTTTGCGCGGAGGTATGTCTCTTGAACAAACGCAAGTTCCTTAGGATCGACAAGATTCTTCATAAACCTTTCGGGAGCCCGTTTGTCCGTTCTCACGTCCCTTTTGAACCCCGTCGGGAACTTAGGGAGCTGCATGAATTGATTAAAAGCGACTGCCCTATTAAGGACAAAATTAGCGGAATCTGAATCCTTTTTACCCACGAATTCGTATATTTTCACCTGGTTATAGAGAAAAGCGGAAAGCAGGTTGACTAGGGAGGAATCACCGCCGAAGGCTACAGGTGAAAAGAAAAACAAAAAAACAATGGTCAGCCGTCGAGCCATAGTAGCCTCCTAGTCCTAAAGAGTATCTGACTACTATAGCAAAAATGGCAAAGATATTTAACCGCAAAGGGCGCTAACTTCCGCGCCTCCGCGTTCAAGCGGTATAATTCGTTACCTATATCTCCAGCCATCAGCGTTACCCACGTGGCCGGTTTTTACCGTTTTGATCGCGGAGGCGCGGAAGTTTGGAAACGCGGAAGAATAATCCATTGACGTTCTTTGCGATTACTCGTTCGACTCCAACGTCGTCTTCGTTGGCTTTATATCTTCTTCGTTATTGTCGTCAGCAAGTTTTCGAGCCTCAATGCTTTGAAGAAGAAAATTTGCCCTGCGTTTGATGTCTAGGTTCGTCTCCGAAGGAGCGGCAAGAAGCTTCTCTAAATGGCGTTTTGCTTTGCTCCAGTCTTTATTAACGTCTTTCTCGATAAGAGCAAGTCTGTAAAGAGCCAAAGAGCTGTCAGGGTTAATGTCTAAAACCTTCTCGAACGCCAGTTTGGATTCTTTGTACTGTCCAAGGCGTGCCGTTGCCAAGCCGTAGCCAATAAGCGCTGGTTCGCAATTGCAGCGTTGCTCAGTGGCTTGAAAGGTCTCAGCGGCTTGTTGGAAGTTGTTCATCTTCAGATAAACGTGACCAAGATTTAATCCGGCAGCAATTTGATTGCTGTCCATATCAAAGGCTTGGCGGAAGAGTTCCATGGCTTGGCGATAATCTTGGATCGTTACGTTCGGAGCGTAATAAACGGCGATACCTCGAATATTCTTAACGTGTGCATTGTCGCCGTAAAACTTCTCGATTAGATTGGCATAGTAGCTCGCAAGCGACAACTGCTTATCCATGGCCAAACCGACGGCCAGCACGGTGAGGGCGTCAAAGTCTTTTGGCTTCTTTGCAAGATAAGCACGAGCGTCTGTGATCGCTACGTTCCACTCTCTTGCGCCAAGTGCCGCATACATTTTCTTGACTGCATTGTCCGAAGACTTGCGAATCTCCACCCAGCTGTCCCGATCAAGCTTTGAAATAACTGGCTTGTCGTGCCCAACATGTTGGACAATCGTCTGTGGCTTTGAACCTGCCACGACCACTTCGTTCGCGTTCTTGCCGCCAAAGAGCGTACAACCTGTCAGTAGGGACGCACCTAGCACCAGAGTCGCCGCTAGTTTTGTTTGTTTATTGTTGATCATCTTCCGCTCCATCGTGACTTTCTTCTGTTGTCCATTGAATAAAACTATTTCCGGTTTCGTTTTCACTTTCGTTAAAGAACCAATCGCTGTTGTTCGTCCAGTTTACCCGCGACACCCATTCAGGCGTCGTTGACCCTTGGGCTACAGAATCCACTGACTGCCCATCTGCTTGCTGCGTGATCTGCGCAAGCTCATCGAGAAATTGTTCTTTATGGGTATTAAACGCTGCAACCGACTTGGCGTCCAAACTTTCCGGAATCGTCAGCTCTTCCATTACAGCAACGGCCTGCTCAGTCATTTCGGAAATTTTCAAGAGTGCTGGAACGCAAAAACTGTTTTGTCCTGTCTCACATACTTTCTTGAAACTGTTATAGCTCGCCAAGAAAGCCTTATGCTGGTTGCTAAGCTCAGCTGCTGGATCCTTAAGACCCAGGTTAAACACTTCTTCTTTCACTTGATATGCGCTCTTCTGCGCCAAGATAAACCGGACTTCGGCCAAACTCTCCATAACGTCGGCATTTGTCAAATCGAGAGACGCGATTTCTTGCTCGACTTGACGTAGTTTGGCTACGTTATTCATGTAAAGGTTTTTCGCTTCAAAGATCAGTGCCTGCGACCGCGCCGATGCTGAAGAATTCTTGTTGCTCACGATTTTTTTTGCAGCCTTTTCCGCAATGCTCTTGTCGCCAAATCTTTCTTCCAACTTCATAAGTTCGAATGCCGCTTTAGCGCGCGCATCGGCGTCCAACGACTTTGATTCAGACCGTTCGTATTGCACACGAGAAATATCGCCGTATAGTTCACGGCCAGCCAGCAGAGGAATCAGGGTGTCTTTTACGTTTTCAACAACTTTATCTTTAGGGAACTGCACGACAAATCGCTTAAGAAAAAACATCGCCTGCTCTTCATAAGCCATTGGGATAGACCACTCTCCGCCGTTTAACAAAGCAGGACGCATGAACTTAGTATTTGGGTATTTCTGCACCAATACCATAAGTGTTTCGATTGATTTTTCATGTTCTGCCACTTCGTGATAGCAATGCGCTAGCAGGTAGGTCGCTTCGTCCATTCTGCTGTCAGACGCAAACTCCGCTCGGAAGCGTTCGAATTTAGTCTTTGCTTCCGTAAAATTCTTCTCTTCAAAGTGTTTCTTTCCACCATTGAACAGCGCATGACCAAGATAGGTTCGAGGATTCAAGCTTTTCTGAAGACGCATAGGCTTGATATTGTTTTTCAAGTTCAAATCCGCAAATTTTTCCAACTCATCCCATTGTTTGCCGTCATAATAAGAGATCATCATGTAACCGGCGGCTTGTTGGGCATGCTTGTTCGCAGAGTCTTTTTCGAGTGACGCCGTCCAAAGTTTGAAAGCTTCGTCTTTAAAACCAAGGTTGAGCTTCAAAAGCCCCATTTGCGCTATGCTTGCCCAGGAGGGATTCACTTCGTTGAGCTTTTCGTAGAAAGTTACAAGTTCCGTTCTTTCTTGGGCATTACCGGTGCTAACTCCGGCCCATGGAGCCGTTTCAGGCCAATCCGCAACGACGCTTTGCGACTTGATTGCCAATTGGGTGTATGTGACGACTTCCGGTCCTTGCGATCTTTGGATTAGATCTCTCAATATCGCCACAGCTTCACCATGTTGACCGTCGACCGCAAATATCTTTGCAATGCTCAAGTCGACTTTGTCTTTTTCGGCCTGATCGGAAACACTGTCTTTGTATCGTCCCGCGATTTTGATTGCCTGCATGCGTTCTTTGCGGCTTGCAGACGACTTCAATGCGGCGACAACAAAGCCGTTCACGAACTGCTTATACTTTGTTTCGAAATGTTGCTTAGCCCGACCAGAAATAGATTCGTCGATCGACTTCGCCACAAAAAGATCGTTGTACTTACCAACCATCTCGACGAGGACAGTTTCATACCCTTTTGGTTCTTTTGTTTTTTGGAATTGCGCTTGATGAATTGAGACGACTCTTTGGTCCATGGTATATGCCAATGCCGCGTCATCAACCTGTTTGCTCAACGCTTTATATTTCTTGATTGCCGGGCCGAGGTTGCCGTCTGCGTAATCCTGTATCGCGGACCTTTCGAGGATGGCAAGCGTTTGATTAGACTTTTTCGCACCATTAAGTGCGAATGGGGGCTTCGACCAGTTTTGGTTTTTGCCCTCAGCACGCTTCCAGACCGTGATGGCATTCGTTAGAATAACTTCCGCCTCGCCTTCCGACAGTTTTCGAGACTTGTTCACGGCTGCATTTAGGGAAGCACGATATTTGTCGCTAGTCTTTCCGGCTTTCTTGCCGTTTCTGTTCAGGCCTCCGAACGAGCGAGCGACCACAAGTTGCGCCGCAATGGTTCCCTCGGTGGTGAGGGATGCTGAAATGCGGGCGAGTTCCGTTCGAGCTTTTTCATCGTTCTTATTGAGAACGTTGTGAGCTGTTACCAAAAAGCGTGAACGGCGCAGCAACGCTCCATTAAGATTCCTTGTTTCGTCTAGATACTTCAACCAGTGGTCTCGCTTGCTGCCAAGGAGATAAGACTGGGTTGCAATATGGTAGCGGGCAGAAGCTTGGAAAGATTTGTTTTTAGTTACTTCCAGATGAGCTTTGGCATACCGCACAACGTTCTTGCGTGTTTCTGAAAGACTAGAGGCAATCTTAGTTTTTTGAAGGCCGGTAACCACCCTGCCCATCAAAACGTCCTCTTGAAAGTAAGTCATCAAAAGAAATTTTTCGTAGATACTCTTGAGCGCATCTTCTTTGCTTACGCCCTTAGTTTGGCGAGTTTCTGAAATGAGTTGATTGATCTCGCCGGCGAGCTGTTCAAAATATAGGTCGTCACTAATGAGAGACGACGCAACCCCCGGATCTCGAAGCGCTAGCTCCCAGTAGAGGCGGTCATCCAATCTTTCTTGAAGAGGGATTACCGGCTTCAGCGATTCGGCAAAAACATCAGCATTACTAACAAAGCAAGCACCGACAACCAAAACCACACATTTGAAGTCATTCCAACGCACTGTCCAACTCCCTACAACCGTTCTTCGCAACAACGATCAACAGACTTTCCTACCCGCATCCCATAGAACACACTTCACCATTGGGGACACTGGCAACCCCATCTGTGCAAGAAATACGCTGATGACCTCGACGAAAAACGACCGAAGTTCCCGTCGGTTGCGATGGCCGATGAGCCAACTCTTCTGTCAAAAGCTTAGACACTGTCTAAAAAGGCGACAATGAAACGGCTTAGAATTTAAAGGATGGGCGAAAGTTGGAGCCCCTATTGCAACACACTATTGCGGGGAGGTTCGGTCATGCGGCACTTGTTTATCCTTATCTTTCTTACTGCATTTATCGGTAGCTGCGACCTCTTTAAATCCAAACGCAGCGGGGACTCCGGCACTCAAACCTCCGGTTCCACAATCCCACTGCCGGAGAACGTAACCTCCGAAACAAAAGAAGAAGTAGAAGAACTTGATCCTCCAGCTCTCTACGCCCATTACTGTGCGCGATGTCACGGAGCCACTGGCAAGGGTGACGGGCCAGAAGTGAAAACTCTTTCAGTAAAACCGAGAAATTTTACAGATGGGGCGTGGCAGAAGGAAACGTCCGACGAGCGGATTGCATCTGTGATTAGAGAAGGTGGGGCCGCCCACGGCCTAAGCCCTAACATGCCTATTTGGGGCAAGACGTTTGACCCGCAACTCAAGGGACTTGTCGCCTACATTAGAAATTTCGAGGAAAAGACTGAGAACCGTTCGCCCAGCCCATAAATACACTCTTCTTAAGAATCAAATTTCGCAAATTTTACGCCTCGTTATCCCTGTTTTTTCGGGGTCCCGCACTGGGGCTTTAAACCTTGTTCCCTCAGGGCAAAGATGCTAAAACAAGTTTCTCTAAATATATTATTAAGTTAACAGAGGAAAACAATATGGGACTGTTTACTGGTAAGACCGGAATCATTATGGGCGTGGCAAATGAGAGATCCATTGCGACGCACGTGGCAAAATTCTTGGCTGACGAGGGTGCGACTCTGGGGTTCAGTTTTCTTCCCGACAAGGACGAGGGCCATCGTTACGAAGATCGCGTGAGAAAAATTGTAGAACCTTTGGGTTCGAAACTTCTCATCCCCTGTGACGTAAGCAACACCGAAGACGTTGCCGCGTTTTTTAAGCAAGTTAAAGAAGCTTTCGGCACGATTGATTTTCTGGTGCATGCGATCGCTTTTGCTCCCACACAAGATTTAAGGTCTGCTACAATAGACGTATCCAAAGAAGGTTTCCTCAAAGCGATGGACATCAGCGTTTACAGTCTCATCAACGCAACGCGAGCGGCTCAGCCACTCATGAACAAGGGCGGTTCCGTTTGCACGATGTCCTACTACGGCGGCGAAAAAGTCATACCCGGTTACAATATCATGGGGCTTTGCAAATCCGCGCTGGAAATGACAGTCAAGTATCTCGCTTGGGACCTTGGAAAAGACGGTTTAAGAATTAACGCCTTGAGCGCCGGACCCATCCGGACGCTGGCGTCCGCTGCGATCAAAGATTTCCGCAAAATGCTGAATATCAACGCAATGACGGCTCCCATGCAACGAAACGTCACCGTTGAAGAAGTCGCTAAGTCGACCGCGTACCTTCTCAGCGACTTATCGAGCGGAGTTACAGGCGAGGTCCACTACGTTGATGCAGGTTACAACGTAATGGGGTTCTTTGCAGGCGCCGCGAACCAGGAATAAGCGCGGCCCTAGAAATGGTGTAAATGAAAGCTAGAGCTCTTTTTGCCCAATATATCATCCGTAACTGGCAAGTATATATTTGGGGTGGTTTCTTCGTGTTCATTACGAATTCGAGCGAAATTCTCATTCCAAAATTCATTCAGTGGTCGCTGGACTTTCTGAGTTTTCCGGATAAGTCGACGCTGGTCCCAAGCTTCTTTGTTTCTTCGGACAAGGTACAAACGCTCGGCAATATCCTTTTGGGAATGGTTGCGGCACTTTTCGTAGCGTACATAGGTAGGATTGGCTGGAGGCAAACTCTGGCGCGTGCGAGCCACAATGCAGGATACGAACTTAAGAGCAAGTTCTGGGACGCTCTCCGCTATCAAAGCATTTCCATTTTCAAAAATTATTCTCTCGGCGACCTCATGAACAGGGCCATTGGAGATTGGAAAAACGCAAGGTTCATTCACGGTTTCACCTTGGTTCTGACGTTTGACGTTATCTTCTTCACGAGTCTTGCCGTCATCTCGATGCTTCAGATGAACGTAGAGCTAACCATCCTATGTTTGCTCACGGCGCCCTTTCTACCTCGCCCGATCACCCGCCTTACAAAAAAGGAAGGAAGATTGCATGAGGAAGCGCAAAACAAGCTGTCTTCATTGTCCGAAATAATTGCTCAAGCGATCAATACCATAAAGCTACAGCGAGGCACTGGCTCCGAAGCCATTTGGCAAACCAAACTCAAAAACGAAGCTACAGCCTATGCAAATCAACGTTTTGAGGTACTTAGAACCGAATGGCAAATATTTCCGCTTGGAGCATTGCCTACTCTTTTTGCTTACGTAGTGCTGTTGACTTACGGAATCAAAAAGGTCATTGCCGGCGACGTGACAGTTGGCGAATTCGTGGCGATGCAATCGTACGTTCTCTTATTGCAAAATCCGCTATTCGAACTCGGTCAGGTCGTTTCTGAATGGCAGACGGGCCTGGTTAGTTATGGGCGTCTGGCAGAAATTTTTAATCTGAAAGGCCGCCCTGATCCCTCGGCTTTAAAAGAACTCAGCGAAACAGACGCAACAGCAAAAACTTTAGATATTCAGAATTTTTCCTTCACTTACCCCGACGCCAAAGGGCCCGCTCTCGACAACGTCTCGTTGAGCATTGAACGGGGAGAGTTCATTGGCATAACCGGACCAATAGGATCCGGGAAATCGACATTACTCAAGGCCATATCCGGCCTCCTTGAAGACTACAAAGGAAGTATAGGAATACTCGGCACCGATATTGGTCAAATGAACAGAGAATTGTTATCGCGCCTGGTTTTGCTCGTTTCACAGAAGCCTTTTATCTTCTCGGGGTCTGTACGTTACAACTTGTCTCTGGGCGAGGATTATTCGGATGACGATCTGTGGAACGCGCTGAGAATAGCGCAAGTCGACAAAGACATCGCGGAATTCGACGGACAACTTGACAGCTGGATTGGAGAATGGGGCGTGAACCTCTCGGGAGGTCAAAAACAAAGGCTCAATATCGCCCGCGCCATACTTCGAAAGCCGAGGATCTTACTTCTGGACGATTGCCTTAGCGCGGTTGACGCTATTACAGAAGAGTTTATGTTAGACTTGATTAGAGAACATTTTGACGGCCATAGCGTCGTGTGGGTCGCTCATCGAAAATCGACGCTTAAGATGTGCAAAAAAGTATACGAGATGAACGATGGGCGCCTGAGGTTAGGGGACGATGAAAGAAACCACCAATAAAAAACCCAGCAACGCTTATGAGTTTTGGGAAGACGAAATCAAAATCGCCAGCAGTGGATTGTCGGCATTCGTACTCCTCCTTCGATACAGCCGACCTTTCAAGCTAGGACTCGCATTCGCCTTGGTGCTCGTTCTTCTTTCTTCCATGGCTCTGATGTTTTCGGCAAAGGCGCTCGGCGACCTCGCGCAAGAATTTCTTCGCCCTGAGAAGAACACAACCCAGATTTATACTCTTGCTGCGATCATCCTCTTCTTAGAAACGATAAACGTCGGTTTGATGTATATCGGCAGAATCAATCTTGCAAAAATAACCAACCAGATCGCATACAAAATCAGAATTGATCTTTTTGAGAAGATCACAAAGCTTCCCATCCCCTATTTTGATAGACAACCACTGGGGCGAACGATCACGAGGTTAACCAGCGACATCGAGGGCATCGAAAAATTCTTTACTGGCCCTCTGGCGCGCATTGTAAACGCATTCATCACGATTTTTACGGTTATTTTGGCAATGCTCTTCACCGACGTTGGCGTCGGCCTGATCGTGATCGCGTCGTGCTTGCCGGCAGTTGCCATTACTATTCTCACGAAAAAACCGGTGATCCATTGGGTTAGAGAACACAAAATTCGATCTTCAACTCTCAACGCAAAAACTGCGGAATACATCAACGGTTTTCCTCTCATTAAGATTTTTGGGCTCGAGTCGTGGAGCTTTAGGAGTTATGACAAACTTAACGACGACGTTCGAAACGCCGGCATCTGTATAACAAACTGGAACAGCTTTATCCGTCCGAGCGCCGCTTTTCTTTGCGGCCTTCCCGTGGCGCTGATTCTTTGGGTTGGCGGGACCAAGGTTCTCGCGGGTGCTTTAACCGTCGGCATTGTCGTAGCCTTTGTTCGCTATGCTGAGCGAATCTTGCGACCGGTCATGCAAATATCGCAAGAGGTTCATGTAATCCAAGAGGCTATCGCATCCAGCGAGCGAGTTCAAAAGATGCTCAGTGAAAGCGAGGAGCTGCAGTATCTCGGCCCCTCCGGCAAATATCGAGCACGTTTGCAAGGCCACGTGGAATTTGATGAAGTCCATATGGCATACAACGAGGACGCTCCCGTATTAAAAGGAATCAGTTTTGAAATTGCTCCGGGAGCGTCGGTGGGCCTCGTCGGCGAAACGGGGTCTGGAAAGACCTCAACCATAAATCTGATACCCCAGCTCTATTCAAAAACACGCGGCAGGATTCTCTTTGACGGCGTTGCGACAGAAGATTGGGACCGACAATGTTTGCGCACACAAATTGGAATGGTTGGGCAAGATGTCATAGTGTTCGGAGGAACTCTTCGAGAAAACTTGATTGTAGCCCGAGGAGCGCAAAAGGCCCCTCTGACAGATAGAGACCTCATACGCTATGCCCAACAAACCGGTTTATCCAACATCCTTGAAAAGCTTCCCGATGGCCTGAATTTCCAAATTCTTGACGGCGGCGAAAACTTGAGCGTGGGCGAAAAGCAACTCATCGCGCTGACGCGCATGCTCATAAAAGACCCTCAGCTGTTCATCCTCGACGAAGCAACCGCGAATATCGATCCGTCTTGCGAAGAACTTATCCAAGGCGCGATTTCGACTATCCTTAAGAATCGGACCTGCTTTATAATCGCTCACAGACTCAACACGATTCTTCAATGTTCGCAGATTCTTGTATTTAAGAAGGGCGTTATTGTGGAAGCTGGGAACCACGAAACCCTAATGGGTGCACGCGGTTACTACTACCAATTAGCGTGTTCTCAGCTGGGGATGCCCACCGACTACACGCAATCGAATTATCAGGCCAATATTTTAGCCTCCGGGGCTTCACTGCAATAAATCGAAGAGAGGAGGAGAAATGGTAACGCCACAATACGTTAAAGAGATGGCCAAGTACAATCGCTGGCAAAACGATGCGACCTACAAACTTTGCCAGAAGATTGGGGAGGAAGAACGAAAGAAAAACCGCGGAATGTTCTTTGGCTCCATCCACGCAACTCTGAATCATATTATTGCCATTGATACCTCTCTCTATGAGCTCATTAAAACAGGAAAGCCTAAATATATTTCCTTTGAGGCCATTCCCTATGTCAACTTTGAGGATCTGAGATACGCTCGCGCTGAGTTTGACAATCGGCTCGTGCTTGAAGCGGAAGGGTATTCTCAGGATTGGCTCAACCTAGAACTGGACTTCGAGAATAAGAAGCTCGGAAAACTCAGGAAAATGCAGCGATCGTTTTTTTTCATGCATATGTTCAACCACCAAACCCACCACCGAAGCCAGGTCACGAGCGAGTTCCATAAAACCGGCCTAAACTATGGGTCTACCGACATAACTTTCAACCCTGAATTGTTCCTCTAGCTTCACCGATAGATTGTTCGCGATATCGAAAGAGGAAGATCCAAACCCTTCAACAAAAATAGCGGAACGGGGCAGCGGGCAACAATCCTCCAGTATCGAGGGAGTCGGTGTTCGTAGCTGCCTGCCCCGCAAATGGATTTCCACTCGCCACTTTCAATCCAGTCCACGGTTATGGAACAGGCAGATGGCGAATAGTTTCTGCAATGTTGCTCCCTAAATGCCTCCGGGTCTCTCTTCAAGGTCAAGCTGTATGAAAAAAAATTTTCCATTAGGCTTTGAGACTTTACACCGTGAACGCGCAAACCGACGTACTGCAAAAGGACGATCGCCAAAACGACCCACCTCAAGAACATGCCCTAAAAAACGGGCCAATCGGCGTCGATCTCAATGCCATATTTCTGTTGTATCTCCTCTATCTGCTTCTTGATGGCCTTTGACACGAGAGTGATTCCCCCTGCCGCCACAACAATAGCGAAGATCGATACGATGATGTACTCAATGGCAGCGCCACCCGTTTGAGCACCTCTTAACATCCCTTCATTTAAAAACGCTTTTTTCATTGGTCCTCCTTAGCCCATCGTTCGAAGACCATACAGCCGCTGAAAACTCTAATCCACTGACATCGCCGGAGACTTTAGGTAACTTCTGAGGTAAGATAAAAAGAAAGATTTCTTGGAATTTAGGACACCCGAACGAAACAGGGAGCTAAAATCATGAGCCATGCATCCGAATATGGTTTTACCGCTTGTGCGGATCTTGCCGACAAACTGAGGCAGCAAATAAACACACAGATTTTCGGCCAGAAGCACCTCGTCGACGAAGCGCTGTGTTGCTTTCTCGTTGAAGGGCATATTCTTATCACGGGCGCTCCCGGTCTCGCGAAGACCACGCTTGTCCGGATATTTTCACAATCTCTTGGACTCCAGTTCGGTCGCGTGCAGTTTACTCCCGATTTGTTGCCTTCTGACATTATCGGAACGGATATTCTGAACCTCGACGCCGTTTCGGGAAAGCGTAGTTTCGATTTTTCGAAGGGGCCCGTGTTCACGAACTTGATGCTCGCGGACGAGATAAACCGAGCGTCGCCAAGGACACAATCGGCTTTGCTCGAGGCAATGCAAGAAAAGAACTGCACTGTCAACGGTATTACCCACAAGCTTCCGCAGCCTTTCATGGTCTTTGCCACTCAAAACCCATTTGAGTCCGAGGGAACATTTCCTCTACCTGAAGCCCAACTTGACCGCTTCATGCTGCACTCTCTCGTAGACTATCCCGACGCTGCGGCTGAAGACAGAATATTGATCGCTCACAACTCCAATAGGCTCGCTGGAGAATTTCAGGCAAAACCGGAGCTCAAACCGATTCTGACATTGGAAGACACTCTGCAATTGGTTGCGACATGTCGGCAGATTTCCATCGCCGACGAACTGTTGCATGTCGTCCGTGACCTTGTGCGATCCACCCGTCCAACAGACGCCAGCTGCCCTGAAGAAATCAAACCCTGCATATGGTACGGCGCTGGCCCGAGAGCAGGAATAAGCTTAGTGTCGACGGCAAAGGCAATGGCTCTGATCGACAAGTCAGAAACAGTTCGATGGAAACATATTGAGCGACTTGCAAAGCCTGTATTGCGCCATCGCCTACGACTTACTCCCGAGGGCGTCAACAACGGTTACACCGAGGATTCGCTTGTGGATCGACTTCTTGGACAGATCGTCGAAAAATACGATTTCATCGCCAAGGGAATTGCATGAATCCTAAGGGCACTTTGCGCAATCTCAGACCCGTGGACGCCGTGGATCCGGAGGGCATCGGAACCAAGAATACTCCCGTCCATCACGGCAGCTTCTTTTTAAAGATGAGAAAACCCGATCGATTCCCTGCTTTTAGCAGACAGTATATGCCGGGAGATCCGCCTCGACTGATCGACTGGAAAGTGTTTGCGCGTACCGATCAAGCCATTGTGCGAGAGAAGAGAGATAACGCTCGAGCAAACGTCGTTATCGGAATTGACTGGTCTGATACGATGAATTGGCCCGTGCCCAGCATGGAACTTGCCAATGCGACGCCGACGAAGCGTGAAATTGCGACGAGACTTGCGCTCAATCTTTGCTACTTTCACCTTAAATCAGGGGACCGCGTAAACATCGTTCTCACCAAGAACGCTGCCGGAGCACAAGGGATGCAGAAGCTTATCGCATCTTCTTCGAGCGATGTCCTCCAAATTTTTGAACACCTAACCAAGAATGCGTTCGATCTTGAACATACCGGTTTTGTGCAAGCTTTTGATCCTCTGAGACTTGGCCGTCCCGATATGGTCTATTTCTTGTCTGACGCCTTGAACGACAACCTGCCGGCTTTCTTCTCCACAAGCAGACGAAAAATTTTCATTCATATTCTTTCATCGCTTGAGGATGAAATAGAGTGGACGCAAGACGAAATCTGTTACTTCGACTATGAACGAGATCGAAAAGAGTATTTGGGAAGCGCTCTTAAGCACAACGGATTTTATAAATCTGAGCTTGAGAAATGGAAACACAAGCTTACGGGTAGCCTTCGAAAAGTAGGCAGCGACTACGTCTTTCTCACCGACAACTCGCCCATATCGTACTTTCATAAAGTTGTGACTTTCTATCTTGAAGCTGGGTAAGAGCACATGCTGAATCTACATTTTTCCGCATTCACGTCAATTACCGGCAGCCTCCTCGCTCTTCTGGGAACTAGTATCGTTATCTGGTTCCTTGTTCGGCTCAAGCGACAGAAAATCTGGTTACCAACGCTCAGGGTCATCGAAGAAGAAAGGAAGCAGGTACCAAAGCTAACTTTTGTCCCTCCCCCTCTATTGAGCTTTCTCATGTTCCTCCTGGCAGCGCTCGTAATGGCATTTTTTACGCTGAAACCCACACGGACAATAGAAGCTGACAAAAGTCCCAAGGGCGAAAACTACCACGTTTTGGTCGATCTGAGTCCTTCTGTTGCTCGAGACCTCGATATGTCCACATACAGCCAGCGCATCGACAGCATGGTGCGCTCCATAGGCAAAGAAAACTCAATCACGATCAGCACCAGTCACGGCGACACGGTCGCGTTCTCCGAAGATATGAATCTGCAGAAGTATTTGACGGACCTAGGGTTTCACAGGTCAGGCATTAAGATTAGCAAATGGATGGCAAAGTACCTTCAGGCGGGACAAAAGATCGACAAGCTTATTATTGTTTCCGACGCGGACCTTCATTCATGGAAGGATTTCAACTGGACCTTTCTCAAAGAAAACACTGATTTCTTCTACTACCCGTCACATTTTGAAGACTCCTCGCGTCCCGTTAATTTCTTCGTTAACAAAGCCGAATTTACGTCCGCCCCCTTTTCCCCAACAATCGATTGGGAGATCGAGATACTTGCAAACCAGCCTTTAGAGAACGACGTCAGCGGCACTCTGAAGGTGGCGTACGGGCAAAATGTGCTGAAAGAAACGCCCTGGTACATGCAGGCAGGAACACGCCAGACACAAGTAAAGGTAGACTGGCCCGAAACGAGTCTTAATTCCCGTATGCTAGCCAATGAACAGTTTCTGAAATGGGAGTTGGTAGTTAATGACGGCTTAGCCATGGACAACACTTATTTCACTTCCGCGAGTGGGATAAAACAAGAGCTACTCGTTATTTCACACCCTATTGGCGAGAACTTCCTGGACAACCCCAACCATCATATTTCCACGAGCTTAGAAACACTGGGCTTTAAGGTGCGCGCGTTTGACAAAGCTCCAGATGAAAACTTCGATTATGAGCACTATCCATTGTGGATCCTTTTGGGCGGCCTGGACAGCGAAGGTACTAGTTTTTGCCCTTCGATCAACGGCGACCAAGGGTTAAGCAAAGGCGGAGTCACAAAGATTTGGCTCGCGCCACACGGCGAGAATTCAAACTACTCCTATCTGTGCAAATGCCTGACCCAACTTTCAGGAATAACATCGGAGTTCTGCAGCGACGTTCGCAGTCGCGAAGACTGGATTGCGGCGTTGACTTCCTTTGACGCCAAACAAGTTGGGGGCAATGTAGGCAAAGCACTTGAATCGATTGCTTGGAAATACGTTCCACGCGACAAGGGTGTAGAAATCCTAGCATTCACCGTTCCGTTAAGACCATTCGCTGGGACAAATATCTCCTACCTGAAGTTTCCGCTGTTCATAAAAAACGTCCTTGAATGGCAAAACGTGATAAAATCCGGTGAACTTGAGAAGAAGGATCTCATTCCGAGAATTGATGATATATCAACAGCTGCTGATGTCGTCGAGCCGACAAATGTTCCCATGGGAGAAAGTTTGCTAGCTACTTTAGAATCAGAATCGCTTCCCCCACTCTGGTATCCTGGAGATTCTAATGCAGCCGAGAATCTATCAGCCGGTCAATTCAAAAGCGATCCTACCTTTTGGATAAAGATATGTATTGCCGTTGTCGCGTTGGCATCTGTTATCGAGGCCATCGGAAAATTCTTCTTCCTCGCTGCCAAAGCAAGGAGAAAACGAGCTGCGGCGGGCGCAGCGGTTGTTCTTCTTGCCTTCGGCTTTTCCGACGACGGCTCCGCTTCGATTTACCTCAACATGGTTGGATATCCGAAAACTGAGTACTCCAGCGCGTTCATCGCGAAAGAAGTCTCGGGAAGAACCAGTATTACCATAAGCGACAAGATTTATTTCTCCGATACCGTGCAAAAGGACACCCTTCAACATCCGTGGATTTGGGCGTTTAATCCACATGCGGTGACGCAGAATGGCAAGATCAAATCAGACCTTGTTTCTTGGATTTACCGCGGCGGCCTCCTCATAATTGAGAACGCAACATCATTAGAAGAGCTCAAGGGACTGACCGAAGGCGTCAACCAGCTTGACGGACAATGGCAGGTCATTCCGCCCGACCATGAACTCATGCGAAGCTTTCATCTACTCGATACACTTCCGGTCTGTGAGAACCAATATTGGTGGGGTTATCACTACGACGGACGATTAGCGCTGCTTGCCGCGCCGTTTTCACTTGCCAACGCCCTTCTTACAAACCAAAGGACCGAGACCTGCTTTGGTACTCAGTCTCATGAAAACGACGTGCGTACATTTATCAATATTCTTATGGTCGCGTTGACAACGGACTATAAGAAGGATCAGATACATTTGCCAGAAATTTTGAAACGGTTGCGATGACAGATTATTTACAACTTCTGCTGTGGTTCGCGTTTGGCAGTTTTGTCTTGCTGTCCATATCATGGTGCTATGAACTGGGTGTGATCCGGGGTGCGCTGTCCGCTCTCTGCCGTATCGGGTGGATCGCACCTCTTATACTGGCAGCATTTCCGCGAACGGTGACAGAAAGCGGCCCCCGAAGCTTGGCTCGCAACCCTATTCATGTGCTCGTCGACGACTCCAAAAGCGTGACCAATGAAAACGAGGGAACATCCTTTACCAACCAAGTTGACGCTACCTTAAAGCGGATCAATGAAGAATGCCTTGACCTAGGTTGCTACACCAAGAAGACCCTTCTAAGCGAGTTAAGCGACGAAGTGGAGAACGGCTATACCCCGCTTAGCGCGATCTTAAAGCCGTGGCTCTACTCCGCGGGTAATGAACCGTGGATGATCATTACGGACGGCGGCGATTTTCGCCCAGACATTCCTTGGGACGATGCGTTGGAGAACATAGCCGTCACGTCTCAACAAAAGACCCGCGGGGCGATAATTGGCCTGAAGCCGCAGCGCTTCCATAATATCTGGATCGAGATTCCGGACAGACCGTTGTTCTCATTCGCTGACAAAACCCTTAATCTCGAAGTATCGGTAAATCGGGAGTCTTTTGACCTCAGCGAAGAGACCGTCCAGCTTCAGGTTTTATCGGGACCAACGGTACTTACGACACTCAACACCACATTTAATCAGGGCGAAAACCGACTGGAAGTTGGTATCGCCATTCCCGGTCTTGCAAAGGGTCAACATCTGCTCACGGTAAAAGCTTTGCCGACTAATCTCGAAACCGTCGTGTGGGACAACATAAAGCACAAGGGCGTCGAGGTTCTTCCGAACACGATAGGAATTCTTCATCTTCTTGGCGCCCCAAGTTGGGACGGACGATTCTTACGCCGCTACCTCAAGTCGGAGCCAAAGTACGACCTCATCAGTTTTTTCATCCTGCGCGATCCCGGGGATCTGCAACTTGTGAATGAAAGAGAACTTAGCTTAATACCTTTTCCAGTGCACCGGCTCTTCACGCAGGAATTGACCAACTTCAAAGTAATCATTCTGCAAAATTTTGCTCTTTATCAATTCCTCGAACCCGAGTACCAGCAAAATCTAGTGAACTTTGTCAAGAACGGCGGAGGCCTTCTTTTCATGGGGGGACCACGCGCCCTCAAACCAGGTGACTATATTGGATCACCTCTCGCGGAAATAATTCCCTTCAATAGTCCTTCGGGCCCGCGTTCTTTGCCGGCTGACCAAAACTTTTTGGGAGCCTTGCAAAGAGACACGCTCGATCTCAAGGGACCGTATTACGACGAAAACTTAAACTACCAAATCAATCTCGCCAAGCCTTCTCCGGACGAACGGGCGCTCGCAAGCATTTTCGACGACGTCGAAATACTAGAGCCGGCTCTCGCTTCGCAAAAGAAGATGAGCGGCATACATCATATGGAAAATGTCGAACTCAAACCGGGAGGGTACACTCCGTTACTCAATGCGCAGCTTGACAACGGAGGGTCGCTCCCGCTTGCTATAGCGTCTTACCCGGACAAAGGAAGAGCCGTGTGGCTTTTTTCCGACAATTTATGGAATCTTTCTCTTAATCCCGATCAAGTATCGTCTAAGTCGGCTTATACGGCGCTCTTCTCAAAGACCATTTCATGGCTCCTTCGAGAGGAAATCAATAAGCCAATCATGCTCAAAAACCTCAGCTTAGTTCCCGACTCCGCTTCGACGCTTTCGTTTGAAATGTTTATGCAAGGACCAGCCCTCAAATATTTGGCGAAAGAAAAATCGTGGCATCTTAGAGTGTGCGGGGAAGAAATCCCTGCGAAAGATCTTGTACTCGAACTCAAAAGCGACATCTTGGGACGCGTTTCAGGAAAAGCGCCAAAGCCTAAAAACGGAAGCTCTCTTTGCGAGGTGGATTTCGCGGCTGACCATAAGGCGTTCGGTTCCGTAAGGGCAAGTCTCTATGGCGTCATCCCCAATACCTACAAAGATTCCGACGTACCTTTTTCGACAATAAAAC
This sequence comes from Oligoflexales bacterium, assembly GCA_050251195.1. Lineage (GTDB taxonomy): Bacteria > Bdellovibrionota_B > Oligoflexia > Oligoflexales > Oligoflexaceae > JBFWNG01. The sequence continues at coordinate 31,940 of JBFWNG010000013.1, read as the reverse complement.
TCAAACAACTGGGCCAGCTCACCGGAGCGCCGCTCTTCTTTCCCGAACCTGACGGTTTTGCGGCCGTTGATGACTGGTTGCGAAGCGTTTCGGACGAAATGAGCACCCTGCTTCCCCCGCAAGTCAATTCTGCGAAGAACTATTACTGGATGTTAGACTCAGGTTGGATTTACGCACTTTTTGCCTTTTTGCCTTTGGAAGTCATCATTCGACGCCTGAAGCACCTGACTTATTTGAAAAAGTCGAGATTGTAGACCCTGCGCGCGTCTCCGGGACGTGGCCTCTTTTTCGGTAACTTAACACCCTAATATAAGGGACGATTTAGTCCATTCCTACGATTTCTTACGATTTCTTCCGAAAAGAAGTGTTCAGCATTATCAAGGGAACTGCATGCAACTAGCCCGATTCACAATATTTCTTATTCTTGCGTGGGGATGTGATAGAGCACCTACTCCGCCAGAAGCTAGTTTTGCTTCAGAAGGACAAATCGCTGGTGACGAGGAGTTGCAAACAGAAGAAGGAGATGTGTCAACCGACGACACTGCGTCCGCCGACGAGGCGGCCGAAGATCCCGCAGAGTCTTCCTCCGAAGACATGACACAGCCAGTTCCCGCCCCTGTTGTTTTGAGTGCCGAAGCCATTAAAACGCTTTGCGCAGGCACAAAGTTGACAAGAATTGAGGCGCTTAATTTTCCGATTCGTGCTGGAGGATGCGGTTTTCTCCTCCCTCCTAATGGCTTCCCCCTGCCCGGCGTAGTAACCGCGAGAGCAATTGACGAACAGAATTTAGCTCTAGCAACGGACGAAATTCTTTGCGATATTGCCATCACTTCTGCAGCCAACGATTTAACGCATAATGATGATTTCTACTTCATCATGGATAAGTACATACTTGCGACGGATGCCGGACCTTCGATTATGGAATTCGATAAAGCTGGGGAATTGTACATCTGGGATTTCGATCAAATTCTGTATACCGCAGCCTTGTTGCCAAATGACAAAACAGAATACTGCGTGGGCGGAGCCGGTACCTGTGTCGTTAAAGAGATAGCGAGCCCATTACAAGTTAGCGTTACGTCAAATCAGCTTGCACCATTAAGCTTCGACCTTATCGGAAAAGACTCTGTCAAATTTTCTGTTGCCGTGACTGGCGATGTGAACACTAACGACTGCCAGCACAGCGCTTTGCCGCTCAGCGCTCAAATAAGCTACGTAAAGAATCCCAATGTAAAGTGATACGGGTAAGAACACGACCTCTGCCAAAAACGGAGGGGCGCCAAAGGTATTTACATAGCTGGTTTTTTGAGATCAAACAGGGTGAGGTTAATTCACTTCCACCGAGGTAGTAGAGATTTGGCCGCCTCGATCGAATTCAACCTCAATGTGGTTCTCAGCTTTCAGTGAATGCAAAAGCTTGATCGTCGCGGAAACGTTGTTAAGCACTGAACCGTTAATTGAGATTATAACGTCATTGTCCTTGAAGCCCGCGTTGTCAAAAATGCTTCCTTTATCGATTTGGAGAAGTTGGAAGCCCTTGATTTGTCCGTCAACGTAATGTGGTATTGCCGAAGCTTGCATCAATATCTTTGAGAGATCGTTGTTGATCATGTTGTCTTTATAGCTTGCCGTCATGCGAATTTTTCCGGCTTTACGTTCGAAACCGTCTTCTGAATAGTAGTCTAGGTCACTTGATGCAGTCGTGGGCATTGAATTGCCTTTAAACTCTCCCGCGAAGCTGCTTTGATACACGAGGTGCTTCTCGCCGGTTTTCTTTTCGAGCATTAAATATTTAGCGGTTGCTTCGAGAACCTTAAACTCGCCGGCAACCAGGAAGCCTTTCTTAACTGCTCGGACCTTACCTGTTTTAGCTTCTTTGATGAGAACAACTGTTTGAGCCGCGTCCGTATGGGCGATCGAACCCATGATCAGTACGCCTACGTCATTCCCGCTCGACATCTTAACGTTGCTTTGCCCTTGCGCAAAGGCAATAGCGGTCCAAACGATTATCAACGCCGAAATTATTATGTTAGGCCTTAACATCCTTCTCAAACTCCGCTATCCTCTTATCGAGGCTCTATTCGGCAAACGGGACATAAAATTTACATGCGAATGATGGGCGCGTTTTCGAAAACGACAAAAAAACGCGAATTTCCCTTAAAAATAGGAGCTGCCTGTTGGCGATAAAAGAAGCGAAAATACGTAAGTTTTTAAGTAAGAAAATCCAACAGCTCAATGACATCGTGGCTGACCTTGATACCATGGTCACAGAAATGGGCCTGGAATTCTATCGAGTCAGCATTTTTGGCTCGGCGCGTATCAAACCAAATTCCACCTATTATAAGATTGTGCACGACCTCGCCTTTGCGCTTGCAAGCCGCGGCGTGGATATCGTAACCGGGGGAGGACCCGGACTTATGGAAGCCGCAAATCTCGGCGCCAAAACAGGATCCAATCAAAGCCGTTCATTTGGGTTACCCATCGACTTACCTTACGAGGCCGACGCCAATTCCCATCTCGACGTAAAATACCAGCACCGCCGTTTCTCCTCGAGACTTGACGAATTCATGCGCATTAGCCACGCCGTTGTCGTCACACCGGGCGGAATTGGTACTCTCCTCGAACTTTTCTACACTTGGCAGTTGATGCAAGTGGGCCATATCACGCGACGCCCGACCATCCTGTTGGGAAAGGACTTCTGGAAAGACTTACTCAAGTGGCTTGATGAAGTGCCGCTGAAGTCTGCTCTTCTCGACGCTAAAGACCTCGAGTCCATTGTTGTCGTGGATTCCGTTGACGAGGTGATTAAGCACCTCGACCCGGCTATCAAGCAGTTCCAATCACTAAAAGCCAAGGCACGGACCGACTCCCCCACCTAGCTTTTACAATTCTTTTACAATCCTTTGACACCGCGTTTACCAAACTCCCCCGATAATTAAGCTGAATATCTAGGGAGACACTATGAGTTCGGCGAAAAACGGCAGCGTCCAAAAGTATGCCTGGTTTACTATTATTAGCATGCTGCTTATCCATTCTGGTGCCTGTTTTGGAGTATGGTACTACTCAACGGAAGCATTTATATGGTTTGGCGTTCTGTATTTTTTTACTGCCCTTGGCATTACTCTCGGATTTCACCGGTATTTTACACATAAGGCGTTTCGCGCGCCCAAACCTGTGGAATATGCTCTCGCCGTGCTTGGCACGACGGCGATGCAAGGTACACTTATAGAATGGGTGGGGCACCACCGCATGCATCATGCGCACTCCGATACCATTGGGGATCCGCATGACGCCAGCAAGGGCTTTTGGCACAGCCATCTTCTTTGGATGACCGTAAAGCGTCCGCAGTTTGACGATTTAAAGCAGATTCGAGCATTTACCAGAGACCTCCACCGCGATCCTTTCCTCGTCTTTATAAGCAATCCGCTTGTCGTCGTTGCGGTTCAGATCCTTATCGGCATACTCATGTACCTAGCTGCCGGATGGCCCGGAGTAGTCTGGGGGGTCTTTGTACGCTTAGTGGCAGTTTATCACATCACCTGGGCCGTCAACAGCGCCACTCATAAATGGGGATACCGCACCCACAAGCTGAAGGACGATCTCGCTACCAATCTGTGGTGGGTCGGAATATTCGCTCTAGGCGAAGGCTGGCACAACAATCATCACGCGGCGCCTAAACTTGCGCGCCACGGTTTGCGCTGGTGGGAGCTCGATCTAACGTTTCTCGTCATCCAGCTCATGCGCGCGTTGGGGCTCGCTTCGGATCTCAACTTGCCAAAACCACAAGAAAAACCACTCAACTTAATCCCGACACCGGGGCTAGAACTATCGGCCACTTACCGCGCTCGAAGGGACTTAGACTAGCTCTGAGTCCTTACATTTCTTCTTGAAATATCGCTCAAAAATCCATAGAACTGCCCTCTTGACGTTCGCAAGTTAAGCATTACATAAAATTAAAGATCACTTGTTCTTGGAGTAAGGCGACCATGAAAGAAACCGGACATATTTCCATACATACCGAAAACATTCTCCCCATCATCAAGAAGTGGCTGTACTCCGAAAAAGAGATCTTCCTGCGCGAACTTGTTTCGAATGCCTGCGATGCTATCTACAAACTAGAAAAGCTTTCCCTTATGGGCGAGTGCGCCAAAGACATTCCTGATGCCAAAGTAACCATTGTTTGCGACAAAGACAAAGGCACGCTATCCATTACAGACACCGGAATTGGCCTCACTGCGGACGAAATCAAAAAATACATCAACCAAGTCGCCTTCTCGGGCGTTAAGGATTTCATCGAAAAATACCAAGGCAAGGACGACAAGGAACAAGTTATCGGCCACTTTGGCCTGGGATTTTATTCGACTTTCATGGTCGCAAAGAAAGTCGAAATTGATTCGTTGTCGTACCAAACCGGCGCCGAAGCCATTCACTGGAGCTGCGACGGTTCGACAGAATTCGAACTTTCTCCTTCGCAACGGAAGGACATTGGCACAACGATAACGCTTCATATTTCCGACGACAGCAAAGAAATGCTCGAGCCGGGAACGATCCGCCAAATCCTTCAAAAATATTGCGCATTCATCCGTTATCCCATCTACCTCGGCGAATCTCAAGTCAATGATACCAAACCGTTATGGACACAGAACCCCTCGTCTCTTAAGGACGAAGACTATAAACAATTTTTCTCCAAACTCTTTCCATTCGCGAGAGAGCCGTTATTCTGGATCCACCTCAACGTTGACTATCCGTTTAAACTTCGCGGAATACTCTTCTTCCCTCAACTAAAGCATGAACTCGACGCCTCCTCTGGAGAGGTGAAACTTTATTGCAACCAAGTGTATGTTGCCGATAATCCCAAAGAGCTTTTACCTGACTTCCTAACGCTGCTCAAAGGCGTCATCGACTGTCCAGACCTGCCCCTCAACGTATCGCGAAGCTACTTGCAAAATGAACCTCAAGCGATCAAGATCCGCGACCATATCGTTAAGAAAGTTGCAGATCGTCTGACCGGCATGGCGAAAACCGAAAAGGAAAACTTTGAGAAATACTGGGACGACATCCACGGCTTCGTCAAATACGGAATGATGCGCGACCAGAAGTTCTTCGACCGCCTAAAGGAACACCTGCTCTTTAAATCATCCGACGACAAGTTCATCACGCTCGACGATTATCTTGAAAGGATGAAGGACAAGACTGACGGCCGTATTATCTATGCAAGTGACGACACCTTGCAATCAAGTTATCTGTCATTGCTCAGCGAAAACGGTATCGAAGCCGTCGTCACCAATTCCTTAATTGACCAACACTTTATTCCGCATCTCGAGATGAACTCGTCGGGAAAATACAAATTCCAGCGCATCGATGCCGATGTTCTCACCCACCTCGTCGATGCAACGAGCGAATCAAAGATTATCGACCCTAAGGACCAAAAGACAAACAAGGAACGCCTCGAAACACTGTTTCAAAAATACCTTCCCAACAAGAACATCGCAGTCCGAATAGAATCCATTAAGTCGGAAAAGATCCCGGCTATGATAATTGCCGACGAATCCATGCGTCGAATCAAGGAGATGAGCGCCGCAAATCCTCTTTATGCGGCTCTCGCACAAAAGGACCTCGACGCTAAACAGACGTTACTTGTCAACCCGAACTCGACCGCCGTTAAGAACCTCTTGGCTTTGACACAAAAGATCATCATCGACGAGGACCAAATCCAGCTTGTCGTTGAACACATCTACGACCTCGCCAATCTCCAACACGGCAAACTCTCGCGCGACGATATGAAAGCGTTCATCGAACGGTCGGCAAGCTTGCTTGGAAGGTTTGGCGGCAGTCCAGAGCCATCTAAATCGCCATCCTGAGAACAAGACCGTCACCCTTGCAAAGTCCGTTCGTCATCGGTACGGACTTCATTATGCAACGGACTTCATCATCGAAACGGACTTCATCATCGCAGCGGACTTCATCATCCTGAGCGCAGCGAAGGATCTCCGCCGCCACCATGACGGCCCATCCACGCCTCCTGGGCCAGCCCTACGTAGCCTTGGCGCAGTGGGGTTTTTCCAATAAAAACACTACCTAGAATGCAAATATGGAGTTTTCGATAAAATAATTTGATTTTTTATTAAAAATTAATATTATGAGCCGCTGACATATTATATATAAGCAACCGATTTTCTATTCTGCAATAGTAGGAATTAAAATGTCACGAAAAGTCATAATTTCAGGGTTATTAGTAGCTTGCAGTCTTACCTTCTCCTGCACCAAAGAGAAAAACAACACGGTTATCAAACCTGCAGAGCCTAATAACAGCTTCGTTCCCAACAATCCCAACGAGATTCCAGATAACTATATTGCCGAGCTGCCTCAAATCGGCGTCTACGTTGCAAAGTTCCATCCGTGCATCACCCTGATACTCAATAAACATCTCATCCCGAACACGGACTTTGTGATGCCGGTCGAAGGACTTAACGGCAACGGGCACAATTTGACGCCAACTTTTCCGCATCGCGTCCATTACGATCCGCAACTCAATCTTTTTACGTCCACCGGATTCTTTAACCGTAACTTCGACGATTACTCCAACGTGGAAATGCGGCTCGATTCGTTTAGAGAAGGAATTCATCTCGACGTTAGTTTTGTATTCAAACAACGCAAGGGCGAAAAGATTGTCGACTTGAAGCCTTGCGGCCCCGTCCCCATCGAAGTCTTTCCAACGGGACGCATTGTTACCGACGAAGAAAGCGCACAGCTCTTGATCGATCAAGAAAATGACAGTGACGAGGATTTCAATAAGGATAAATACAAAGATAAAGATCACAAATACGACAAGGACAAAGACAAGGACTACGACGAAGACTATTGCTATGAAGATGAAGACGGTGACCATGGCGACAATCATGATTACTATACCGACGATACCTATAAGGACGGCGACGACGACTTTATGAATGATAAATATAAAGACGACGACGACTTCCATGGCGATAAATACAAAGACGAAGACGATGACGACTTCAATAACGACAAATACAAGGACAAGGATAAGTATAAGGACGAAGACGACTTCAATAAGGACAAATACAAGGATAAGTATAAAGACGAAGACGATGATGACTTCAATAACGACAAATACAAGGATAAGTATAAAGACGAAGACGACTTCAATAAGGACAAATATAAGGATAAGTATAAAGACGAAGACGACTTCAACAAGAAGTATAATAAGAAAAAGAAATACAAGCACAAGAAATGCGATCCAATTTACTCAGATCCATTTGCTGGAGAAGAAAAGATCCTTGTTATCCCGTTCTGTCTTCAGAGCCAGTTAGAGAAATGTAAAGAACCCGCGAATCCCCCGAAATAAGTGAAACCGTGACGCCTAAGCGTCACGGTTAATCAACGTAGGTGAAGGATCTCGTCGATTACTCCCGAATATTCTCGGGCGCCGGCTCAACGAGAATTCTGACTCGCGCGCCGAGCGGCAAGTCTTCTTCCGGTATAGTGATTGTATTCTCTGTTCGCGTGTAGTTCTCATAAAGTTTGTCGTTCACGAATACAGTCCAAACTTTTCTATCGAGAAACTCGCCTTCCATCGTGAACGTATTGGTATACTCAGTAACGTATTGATATTCGACGGACAACAATTTGACGTCATCATCTTCACATTGGATGCCTATCTTTTCGGACGTTAGCTCGATAATGTTTTGGCAACGCGATTGCCCCCCGTCCGCAAACACATCCACCTTTTCGTCCAGCACTGGAACCGCTAAGGGTACGGAAAACTTCAACTCATCACCCAAATGCTGCATGTCGTAACTGACAGATACTTTTCTGTCGTTAACAACAGCTTCCATTGGGAAAACAATCTCCGTCCCCTCAATCACGGCGGATATATCGCCCCCAGAAACATCGTCAACCACCGTTACTCCCTCTATTTTCGTATGGTCAACGTTGACGGGATATCGCGTTTGCAAGTCAGACGGTTTGAGATATCTGATCACGATAGCATCCCCGTCTTTGGGAACTTTAGTGAACTGCACGAGACGTGTGGAGCCGTCCGCGGTGTAATCAGAAAATGGTTTGTCAGCAACGGATATCTTAATAGTATGGTCCGCAAACTGCGACGAAGTCGTTACTTTATCGATGAGTGGTTCGTCTTTGCGATAACTTACTTCGATCGTCGCTTTTTCCGGCGGATAATCGTTGAACTGAACTTTTTGTCCGAAGAGTTTAAAACTCATGGGGCTCGCCGGGCTACCATTGATCGTCACTTGCAGCGTCTCGCTGGCTGGGCGCGTAGAAAGGTCGAAGGTTTTCTCTACGGGAACGGCGCCATGCTTATAATTTACGTCGAGATTGGTCGAACCGTCGCTCACGCTTTTAAGTTCAAGAATGTTGCCTCTAACTTCGAAATCCGTTGTCGCCACTCCGTCAACTTTAACAACCAAAGACCCAGGGTCAGGTGTGTAGGTAAGTTCGTATTGCTTCCTGATGTGCGCGTTAATGTTGCTCGATATTTTCCGCAACATGCTGGTATAGTCAGCGTTACAGATATACTCGACCACGCCGCCATGGGCTGCAATAGCTTTTTCATATTCAACTGGTCTTTGCTGGCCGTTAGAGCCCGTCTTATCCGGGTCGCAAATAAATCGCGTGTCGGTACGGTAATCTTCAGCAGCTTCCCCGTCGTTCTTCAAGAACAAGAGACCATGAATAACTGTTGTCAGCGGCAGTCCGTCGAGGAGGTAATCGGCAGTTTCGCCGGGCCTTCCCGCACATGGATTCGGGTCGCCTGTACCGATGCTGCCGCAGTTTCGCTCGTCAGAAATAATGATAACGGCTTTATTTGCTTCGGGTCGAAGCCAGGTGGCATCATCGGCATCGCAACGCACTTGCTTGCCGTCTGGCGTATTGCGATCTAGATACCAGCATTCGCCGTCGAGCGCCTTGCGGGCCATAAAAATTCCTTGTTCGACCGTGTGCCCGCTTGTGCCCGCGTTGAGCATGTCACTAAAAGCCGTCATCGCATCGACCGTATTCTCGTCATAAAATTTCTTCGTTACATAATTTATCGTCATGCCCGCGCTCGTCTTAGCTGATCGCAGTCGGCTGGATTCCGTCGTCACCACTCCAATTTGCCAATTGGTGTTCCTGATCTCTGCCAACAAACCGGCGATTTGGCTTGCGGTCTTAGCCTGCATACTCGACATGCTATGAGAGTTGTCCATCACGATAATGATGTCGAGTAAGCCCCTCTCTTTAACCGCAAAGTTTTCTGTCAATGAAGTACCGACATGACCTTGGACAAAGGCGTCCTTAACAGGCGTTCTGGTCGTTTGGAAAAACATTTCTTCCGTAGGCAAGCCGGTCGTGAAGGTCAGCTTCTGCGTGATTGCATTGAATCCCGTATCGAAGTCGATTTTTTGATCATTGATTTTGCCTGCCGTGAAGTCTTTGGCAATCGAGCGCTCAAGGTCGGCCTGTTCCTCGGGTGTGAGCTCCTTAACCGGGACTTTGTTATCGACAAACTCGGCTTCCCGGCCGCAGCTCACAAACATGAAACACGTAGCAATAAGAGTCTTAAGCTTAAAGATGTTTTTCATGGTCTTTGTTCCACTAAAAATGTGAATAAGGCCACTACCTGTGGTCCGTTTATCTCTGGCAGTTTGTCGGAATCAAAAAAACAAAAGTTAAATCCCCAAAGAACTTTTTTATTTGTCCAGTAATCTTAGGCTTTTGCTTTCCTTTATCGGGAGTTGCGCCGCGTAATTTTTTTGCAATGGGGCAAGTAAGAATGACGTATGAATGAACTCATGTTTTAAGGGGTTTAGAGTCAGTTTATCTTTTCTTAATCTAAGCAGCTCTGACATATCGCTATTTGTCCAAAACCATTCGAAAAATCTCTGTTCGTGAAGCAATAGGAGCATTCTTCCTAGCCCGCCCTTCTTGCGCGTCTAGGCTTTTAGAAGGTTTTTCATTAGACTAAATGTGTACCTCCATTTGCAGTTTAATCAGTTTTCGAACGATAGGAGACGGCTTTCATGCGACATCTCAGGCGGCTTTATGATTTTTTTGCGGCGAGCGCTTTCGCGTACGCGATGTTGTGCTCGCAATCTGTGCTTGCAGACGAACTGAGTTTCTCGGTTGATTACGAATTTCAAGACCTCGACGTCTATGATCTTCAATATCGTATTCTCGTCATGCAGGAGGGTGAGGTAATTTACCCATCCGTTGACATCAGCCATTTGAAGTCTTTCGCGACGCGATTCGGCACACGAATCAAAGGAGACATCAAAGTTGACGTCGACCCAGATTACGGCCGCGTCAGCCTAGGTATTGACTTCAATCAAAACGGCAAACTCGATACGGGCGAACCAAGCATTGTGGAAAACGCCCGGTTTGAAGAACTCGAAGCCAAAGGCTACAAGTTTGAACAGAACCAAGGTAAAGCAAGCCTCCTTGTCAAAGGCAGTTGTGACTGCGGCAGTGGTCCAGTGACGTGCCGGAATCAACAAAGCTACAAAGTAGAAATTGTCGACGCTGCCAGTTCCAAAGTTTTGTGGGGTCCAGAAATCCACAAGGTCATTGTCGACAACACTTGCAAACTTGCATTCTACATTGGCGACGAAGCTCCTGTTCCTGATTCTCTGAAAGAAAAACCTCTCAATGATCTCCGCGCAAAACTAACATCGGGGGGACGTACAGAGATTGTTCCTATTTATAATGGTTTCGGCGGCGGAAAAGAAGGCCCCATGGGACCGCAAGGACCGCGCGGACCTCAAGGTGAATTGGGCCCTCAAGGACCTAAGGGAGACAAGGGCGATGCCGGAGACCGCGGACCACAAGGTATTGCAGGACCGAAAGGTGACAAAGGTGATTTGGGTATGCAGGGCGAAGTCGGCCCGCAAGGTATACAAGGTTTAGCGGGCCCTCAGGGACCGCGCGGACCTCAAGGTCAAACAGGGCAACGAGGCCCACAAGGCGAAGTTGGTCCTAAAGGCGACGTTGGACCGATAGGCCCGAAGGGCGAACGCGGACCACAGGGTGAGCAAGGGCCCAAAGGCGACGTTGGACCCAAGGGTGACAAAGGCGAAATGGGGCCCGCAGGTCCAAAGGGCGACAAAGGTGAAAACGGCCCGCAAGGCGAACGCGGACCGCAAGGTGAGCGAGGACCTCAAGGCGAGAAGGGCCCACAAGGCGAACGGGGGCCGCAAGGTGAAAAAGGACAACAAGGTCCGGCTGGTCCAGATGGACCAAAGGGCGACAAAGGTGAAATAGGACCTGCAGGACCGCAAGGCGAAGCAGGCCCGCAAGGAGCAAGGGGCGAACGCGGACCACAGGGCGAAAATGGACCGCAAGGGGAAAAAGGACCTGCGGGACCTAAAGGCGAGCAAGGCGAAGTGGGACCCATTGGCCCTCAAGGACCGCAAGGCGAAAAAGGCGAAGTGGGACCACAAGGTGCTAAAGGTGAAAAAGGCGATAAAGGCGATGCAGGTCCTCAAGGCGAAAAAGGTGAAAAAGGCGATATAGGACTTAAAGGCCCACAAGGCGATAAAGGTGAAAAAGGTGACGTCGGCGCTGCCGGGCCGCAAGGCGAAAAGGGAGAAAAAGGGGAAGCAGGGCCAATAGGAGCCGTTGGGCCGGAAGGACCTTCGGGACCTCAAGGACCTGCGGGAGCACAGGGTCTCCCAGGACCAAAAGGCGACACGGGAGCCCCAGGACAAAAAGGTCTCAAGGGCGACATTGGCCCTAAAGGCGATACCGGACCACAAGGTGAAAAAGGCGATGTCGGACCTAGAGGACCGCAAGGGATTCAAGGGCCCACCGGACCGATTGGAACGCAAGGTATACCCGGTGCTGACGGATCGCCAGGACCGCAAGGCGAAAGAGGACCAAAAGGCGAAAAAGGCGACAAAGGCGAAACCGGACCGCAAGGCGAGGTTGGGCCCAAAGGCGACCCTGGAGTTCAAGGACCTAAAGGACCAGTGGGCGAAAAGGGCGAGCAAGGTGTGAAGGGCGATAAGGGTGACAAAGGCGAAGTTGGTCCAGCAGGACCAAAAGGCGAAGCCGGCCCTCAAGGCGAACGCGGTGAAGCTGGACCTCAAGGCGCGATAGGACCGAAAGGCGAAGTAGGACCAGCGGGTCCTAAAGGCGACGCAGGACCTGCAGGACCGCAAGGACTGAAGGGTGACGTTGGCCCGGCGGGAGCTAAAGGAGCTCAAGGCCCTAAAGGCGATCAAGGCGATGCTGGACCGCAAGGTTTGAAAGGCGAAAAGGGCGACAAAGGTGAACAAGGCGAGATTGGACCAAAAGGCGCGACGGGCGCAGTTGGACCACAAGGCCTCAAAGGCGATGCGGGCGCAATGGGACCAAAAGGCGACAAGGGTGACCAAGGAGCTGCTGGACCTCAAGGACCTGGGGGAGTCGCGGGACCTGCCGGCGCTAAAGGCGACAAAGGCGACATCGGATTGCAAGGAGCTAAAGGCGACGCGGGACCACAAGGAGCCAAGGGTGAAAAAGGCGACGTTGGACCTGCAGGAGTCAAAGGAGCGCAAGGCGACATTGGACCTGCTGGCCCTCAAGGTGTTCCAGGTCCAAAAGGAGACAAGGGCGACAAAGGTGAACGAGGAGTCGCCGGTGAGACAGGTGCAGCTGGGCCAGCCGGACCTCAAGGGCCGAAAGGCGACCGAGGAGAGCGAGGACCACAAGGTGAAACAGGACCTCAAGGACCTGCAGGCCCAAGCGACATTGGTTCCGTTGGCGGCACGATCCCGGCTTGCACAGGAGCCCAAGTCATCTGCTGGCAAGGCAATCTGCTCAAAATAGGCAACGCGCTGTTCGCACCAACGTCAACAGTGCCAAACAACCCAAAGACACGTTAACAACGCAATCGGTGCAGAGATCTTAGTCTCTGCACCGATTTAAGACTAAAAAACCGGAGCAATCATGAAGCACAAAGTTCTTAAGCTACTACTTGCAATGTCCGCTCTATCCATATCAATGACGGGTCAAGCGCAATCTTGGGAGTATCTGAAGGTGATAAATACTCCCGAAACTATGAGCGTCGAATACCTTAATCAATTGGGAAGAGATTGCTGGGAATTAACTTCTTGTCCGTCTGACAGCGTAACCTACGGACCCATCGTCTATCTTGAAGATGGTCAATCGTTTTACCCCTACGCTTATGACGTTGCGAACTATTGCATCTTTAAACGCAAAACGACGCGCGTATCCGCGACTGACAAATCGTCAGATGAAATGTCAGCACAAAAGTGTTTGCATTAATTCGGCGCCAAAACTCGCGGCACGATACGGTCGTTACTCGCAACCTTCCAGTCCGGAAGCAGAGCAAGAACAGCAGCTGTAATTTTTCTGAAGTCTTCTATTTTATCTTCATCAACAGGATCTGCTGAAGGAAACTTCATCCCAAGCGGATCCACATAAACTCCTCTTTCAAAGAACGCAAAATGCAGATGCGGTCCAGTGGTTAAGCCGGTGGTACCAACGTAACCAATGATCTGCCCCTGCTCCACTTTAGCGCCGTTCTTAAGACCCTTTGCAAAGCCGTTCATATGAAGATAGGAGGTCTTGTATACGGAATTGTGTCGGATTGTGATCTTCTTTCCTTGGGCGCCGTAAGTTCCGATTTCCACAATCTTGCCACCGCCGACAGCCATGATAGGAGTACCGACAGGAGCGGCATAGTCGACGCCGTTATGCGGCCTATAGTACTTCAGCACAGGGTGAAATCGCTTCCCAGTAAAAGGAGAAGTGATACGACCAAACCGCATCGGGCTCTTGAGAAACATTTTGCGCATGCTTGAGCCGTCAGCTTCATAATACGAAGCCGGACTACCTTGTTGCGGGAATCGGATTGCCTGGAAAACTTCTCCCAGGTTTTCATATTCTGCGGCTAAGATATTGCCCCAACCTACTTGGCGGCCTTTGGCGACCCTCTTCTCAACAACGATCCGCCAGCGGTCACCACTCCGAACTTCTCGGTTAAAGTCGACTTGCCAAGCGAAGATTTCTGCGAGTTGAGTGATCAACACGTGATCCATTCCTACTTCGCTTGCGGAATCCCATAAGCTGTTTTCCACTTCATTAGTGTAGGTAACAACCTCCACCGTTTCTGGGTGTTTGACTGTTGTAGCATACCAATTCAATCCGTTTGTCTCGAACACCAGATCTTCCGTAGGCGTTCTTTCTACCACGATTTTTTTGAGTTCGGATTGGTTTTGGTCAGACCAAAGAGCCTTGAAAATAGTACCTTCCTTTAGATTGTCTAAAGGGGAAACGTCTTTGGCGATAGTTAGGAGTTCGTACACAGTTTTCGGAGGCAACCCTGTGGACCGTATGGCGTCGTAAGCGGTTGTTCCTCTTTTCATTATGTGCTGGGTAATGACAAGCGGAGGATCTTTGGGTGGGGCTGGAGTATCGTCAGCTTTCGCTACGCTCGCACTCTGAATGCCCATTTCCTGCTTGTCACAGCCCTGAAGGGAGACAAAAACGAGGAAAAGGAAAACTACCTGCCTGCTCAATATCTTCATCATAGGGTATTATAACCTAAAATTAGCGAGTCCGCTTGGTCTTTTTGCAAACTTAGCGCCAAATCGCCGGTTGTTTCGCGCGACCTACCCCATTGTCGGTAAGATTGGTCGAGGGAACATAAAAGCCATCTGAAGTTCGCGCCCATTGGTTCTCTTCCCATACGAGGGGATGATCACCTTGCTCGAGTCTTCCAACAACCGTGCCGCTCCCCGCGGCGTTGTATAGATCAACACCACCTGCTAAAACATACCGAACGACGCCTCCCATTTGATAAGTAGCAGGAGCTGCCGGTACTGCAGCGGCCGCCATATCCGGAGTAGGAGTCGCCGCAGGCACGGCTGCGTCGGTCGCGGGAGCGTTGTAAGGAGCAGCATTATAGCCAACAGAAGTTGCACCGGGATCAGCATACGGATCGGCAGGCGCGCTGTTAACGCCCTCGCCACTCGGGTCGCCTGCTGCCAAACCAGCATTGTAACCTTGATTGTTGAAGTCCACGGCTTCGTTTCCACTAGCAGTTGCGTTAGCGGTACTGTTGACGCCGTAATTTCCTCCTGCCGCAAATTCATCACCTGTGCTGTTTACTTCCTCGCCACCTTCTTCACTATTTTCGTTTGCCGCTTCATTCGAAGCTGCGTTGTCAGAATAATTCGCACCGTAATTATTTTCGCCTTCACCTCCGTAGTTGTCTCCTCCGCCTTCGGCAGCATCTCCTTGCGCACCGCTATCGTCAGGTGCAGCGGCACCTTCCTCCGTTGACGGTTCAACTTCGCCCTGCGCAGATTGCGTCGCTTGCGGGTCTGAAGAACACGCCCACATCAGGAAAGGGATCACTCCTACTATTAGACAATGTTTTACAATCCCAAGTTTCATAAGAAGAACCTCCTAAAACTTTCTTTTAGGCTCACTACAGCGTTAATAAGAATTCATCCAACTTTTCGACGGAAGAGGTCCGGGCTTTAGATCTTTTTTCGAAAAAAATAAAAAAACACCTGTCCGTTCCATTATCAGTTGAGGCTTGGCAAAATAATCGCTACAAAACAAAGAATACAAATACGGGAGATCGCGACACTTGGGGTCAAAATTTGACATTTGGCAAAAACGCTCTAACAAAGACCCAAAAAATGTCTTTGATGTTTCTCATATTATTAGAGCCAACCGCAATTTTACATCCGCCGACGGTCTCAATTACGGCAATCACGGATTAAATGATGCTTGCGAAACTATTCTGCAAGCCATCGAGCAGGAAAAAAGGATCGCCCTCTATGCCGATTACGACGTCGACGGCACCATGAGCTGTGTGAGTTGGATGTGGTTTTTTAATGCAATAGGCTTCCGCAACTACTTACACTATATACCTTGCCGGATGAGCGAGGGCTACGGGCTCAACATGAAAGCGATCCAGCATCTCGTTCAAAATGAGAATGCGGACGTTATCATAACAATGGATACCGGAATTACGGCGAACGAAGAGGCTGCGTACTGCAAAGCGCATGGGGTGCAGTTTATTTGCACGGATCATCACAAGATTCAGCCCGACAAAATGCCGGACAGTATCATTGTGAACCCCAAACTCCATCCCGACGAAAACTATCAGGAACTTTGCGGTTGCGGTATCACGTTTGTGCTCCTGCGACAACTGGGTGTCCACTTCAACATTCCTAACGCCGTTTGGACGGATATTTTGGCCCTGACGGGCATTGCGACAATCTGCGACATTGTACCGCTCAACCAGGTCAACCACAAACTCGTGCAACTCGGCGTTAAAGCGCTTCTGTCTAGCAAACGCCCCATCCTTACAAAGCTTCGAGAGGCCTGCGCCCTTGAGGAAGGACTTGACGAAAAGGATGTAGGATTTCGGGTCGGACCGCGCATAAACGCTGTAGGGCGCCTTCAACACGCCGATTCCATTATCCGAGCCTTTACCGACGATGATCCGGAAGGACTCATCCAAAACATGGAATCTTGCAACGAAGAACGGAAACGTATCCAGGGAACCATCTACGAACAAGCATGTGCGCTTGCTCTCGACTACCTTGACGAACCCATACTCTTCCTTGGCGGTCCGTGGCACGAAGGGGTTGTCGGCATAGCCGCAAGCAAGATTGTCGAAAAGCATTGGAAACCCACGTGGCTGTTCAAGATTGCCCCAGAAGGCTGCAAGGGATCGGCGCGCTCAATCCCTGGTTTTGACGTGACCGACGCCATGTCTTTTGCCGGAAAACACTTCAAAAAATTTGGAGGGCATAGAGCCGCCGGAGGATTTACCTTTGATCCAAGCAAAGTAGAAATCATTCGAGAACTCCTGACCGAATATGCCCTTCAGAAGCAAACGGAGACTCCTCACCTTTGGAGTAGCAAGATAGAATACGATTGTGAGCTCCCAAGTTCTCTCATGAATCTAAAACTCGTGGATACCCTCGAAGATCTTAAGCCCTTTGGGCACGGTTTTGAGGAGCCACGGTTTGTGGTGGCCGGAAACGTAAAACAAATTCAATTCTATAACGACAAGGTCACAGGACAACCTAAGCACACAGCCATCTTCTTGACCGGCGAACATGGTAACAGTCAAAAAATCATGTTTTTTAACGAAACTTTGACGCAATTGCGGACCCACTCGATGGCTCGATTTCTTGTTTCCCTCAGCAAAAACAGGTTTGCAGGAAAAACTTCCCTGAACGTCATTGCTCATGATTGGGAAATCGCTGATCTTTGATACAATAGGGGAATCAGCGTAATTATGCGGAGTCCCCGTGTTGCGACTATTTTTATGGATCGCGTTAGTACAATCGAGTTTTGCGCAAGCGCAGACGTTTGATGTCCTCATTGAGGAATCGCGCGCCTACGACAGTGCAATGTTCACCAATAAATATCGCTTTAAATCCTTTACCAATACGGCGCTTGTTGACGGCGCCGTGACCTCTGACGGGACTGACGAAACGGTTTTTGATCGTTCACTCATCAACCAAACAACAGTCCAAGGCGAGTTGCCGACAAGTTCTGACTTCAGCATTCGACCAACTCTTTTCACGCAGGTTGCCATGCGGATTGAAGAGAATGAAGAAGAACCGCGAAAAATATCGCGGACAACATGGGTCGAAGCAACACCTTCTTTAGAATTCACTTATCAAACGAGTTCTAAAGTAGAAATTCTGTTCGGAGCCGCCTACCATGCAATCCCTGATTTCGAGCAGAAGTCGGAAACCTCCTCAGTGGAAACACTGTCGTCCTACTCCTCGGCGGCGATGACAACTTATCATCTTGGTTTGACCAAACGCCTGGGAAGCGTCGGTGGCGGCATCCTCTACAGGGCAGGCGCCGAAGGCAAGCGCACGATCAAGAAATTTACCTCGCAGGAGGAAAACACTGAATTAGAATTCGAAGACATTTTATATGACCCGACTACCCTGACGTTATTTTTTGTTTCCGAAATGGGAAGCGGCAACTTCGTTTTTGCGGAATTTTCCGAGGTCCAAGCCTCCAATGGCGGCAACAAGACAGAAACCGGAGACCCCATCAATGAGAATTACACTCTCGCCCGTTTGTCGGGATTTTTCTCCATTGGTTCTCCCTTCAACCTCAAAACTACGGTCGTCTATAAGACGCTTTCGTACGCCGAAAATACTAATGTTACATTGGACACAATTCCGTCATGGGGACTCCATTTGAAACTCGTGAACGGCAAACCTGATAAGAACACGTTCATCGGAATCGTTTATGCATACGGCCGCGACGGCCAAAGCCTTCCCGAGTTCAACGCCTCCTACAAGCTAGACGTTTATGGCGTCAGCCTCGGTCTAAATCAGACTTTTTGACATCCAGCACGCAGAGCACGGTCGATCACCCACTTGGTAGCGGCATTTCAACTATCTGAAATCGCTTGGCAAAACGCCCGACAATAGTCTTCTCCTCAAGTTCGCCGCTACTCCTCCGATCAAGTTATAAGGAGCGAGAAACATAGAGGAAAGGAGCTTGTCTGAGTCGGTATTGTTACAGGTTGCTCATTACGACCTTGTGTATGACCATTCTCACAAGCTGTTTTTTCTTTCGCAAAAGAAAGACTGGCGCAGAGGAAAATTCTTTCGCCGGCTTCTTCCAAGGTCCCCAAGCCGGGTCGCAAATCGAGGAACAACTTGACGAACTTTACGCAATTCCCGCCGCGCATCCTCCCGCAAGCGTACGTCCCGATCCTGACGTCGTCGTGAGAAAACTCCTTCTTCGATTCCGCCCCGAAGGCGCAACCCTCGCGCGCGAGATTGGTCGCGTCGAAGAATATCGTCTGCTCCTCGGTGGAGCGAGCGAGGATTTCTCTAAACCTCCTGCGGAGGGCTACGACGCCACTTCGTTGCTTGCGGGTCTTAAGGTTGCGGAGGAAATCTGTCGCGGGTTGGTATCTCCCGATCCTTATCAGCACCCAGGTTGGGAATCCATACTTCCGGAACGACCTTCTGATGTGAATGAAAATGTGACGTTTTTGGCTCAACGCATTCTTGGAGTTCCAACCGAAGATTTGAATGCCGAGGCCATCTCAACGCTAGAGACATTGGTAAATAATCAGGCCGACGGGGAAAGTCTTGCAAACGACCATTATATTCCGGCCTGCGCGGCCCTCGTTATCGATGCGGAGGCGATGCTACTATGATGAGCCACCGCAACATTTTGGCAATTCTTGCAACGGCTGCTTACTTGATCGTGAGCACTCCGATATTTGGCGACACCGATCTAAAGGCAGCATTGCGAAGAGCCCAGTATTTACTCAACGGCACTCTACCGACCGACAAGGAGTTCGAGGAAAACGCGGCTTCGGTAAAGTCTTATCGAAAGGCAGTGCGAGGCTTCATCGAAAACGAAAACTTCTACAACATTCTTTTGCGATATCACGAGAGAGTCTTCGGCGTCGGTTTGCCGCTCGAGTATATGGACGAACTCATGCGAGAGGATATCGACGGTAAGTTGCACAAATTCGCGAGCATTACCTGTGAACGCACCGAAGGTACCAACTCGAGGTTTCGCTGTTTCTGGAGCAGTACCGAAGAAGAGAGCTGGAAAAATAACGGTAATCGCTCGACGTGTCCTGCGGCTTGGGAAGAAGCGGCTTCCGTATTTTGGTATCCTGGAATAGTTGCTTGGGTCTGTCCTTCGGTACTAAAAACATGCGGCAACGACCTGAGCAACTGTTTTGTTTCGTTCGCGGACAGCGACGTTGCACGAAACAGCGAACTTGGAACGACCGAGTCATTTGACTCGCGATTTGCCGTTATTCGATCGCTTAGCAGACAATCCGCGGGACTTGCGACCGCCATAGCTGTACAAAATATTCCGTATACTTACATTCTCGAACCGGGCTTGACTGCTGTGGACGGCGCGATCGCTCATTTTTACAGACAGAACCACCACTTTAAAATTGACCAACTCAATCTCGCTCCTTCAGTTCTCGATGCCGCGAAGACGATGCCGCTCACAGATACACAATTCAAGTTGATAAAGGCGGACGGGCTTAACCTGAGTTCCGGCGGTATATTGACGACGTTTGGTTGGCTACGCCGCTACGACAAAAACAGGACGCGCGCCAATCAATTGTACGAACGCCTACTCTGTCGAAAATTCACTTCGGAGCTTCCGAGAGTATTCCCACAAGATCCGGGCAACTTGCGTGAAACCGAAGGTTGCAGCGGCTGTCACGCGACTCTTGACCCTCTTGCGGATTTCTTTAGCGCCTGGGGCGAAGAAGGCGCGTTGTACCTTAATCATTCCGACCCGGTCACTACGTCTTTCAACGGACAAAACGGCAGCACTGTCTATGACCTGGCGAATATCATTCGCAACGATCAAGCGTTTGCGACGTGCAATGTTCAGCATGCGTGGAATTGGTTGATGGGTCGGACATTCTATACAGAAGAAGATACCCTGCGGGCAAAACTGACAGACTATTTTGTTAACACCAACTATAGCTTTAAAGAACTTGTCTATGCGATTGCAACCCATCCAGATTTCGCCAACGGCTTGCGAAGCGACGCGGTTGTTTCTGATCCACTCGAGGAGCCGCCTCTTGGTCAACTACCAGGAGAAGTTGAACAACCATGTGATCAAGTTATTGACTATACGACGGACATTGCTCCGAAAATTGATCTTTGCACGAATTGCCATAACGGCTCCGGATCAAGACAAGACCTTTCGACGGAAGCGACGTGGCAAACGTGGGGATCTCAAGCAGTGAACATGATGGCAAGTGGCTTGATGCCGCCTGGTCAAACCGGTCCTGACATATTGGACCTGAAAGAGTCAGTTCGCTGCTGGTTGGAGCAGAATTAGGGATGAACGTATGACAAAGAGAAGCAAAACTATAATTATGCCTGATCCTCTAACCTCGGAGATTACGCGCCGAAGTTTCTTGCGTAATGGCGTCAGCCTCGTTGGGTACACAACCGCCGCCGTCCTACTTGGCAAGAATAACCCCGCTTTGGCACAAGCCTCGTCTTTTCCTCCGCAACGGCGTCTTATTTGGATAAGCATGAACGGTGGCTGGGACATCCTTGAAACAACGGACGCGAAAAACGGATCCACGCCCGATATTGATATTCCCTATGACTGGGCGCTTGCCAATAGCCTTCGGGGCAGCAGTTCTTCTGAAAGAATCGGACGATGGCTTCCCAAACTCGCGACGAGAGGCCAAGAGCTCGTTGTCGTTCGCGGCATCTCGATGGGGACCAATTCCCATACTGCGGGTCAAGTGTACATGGACACGGGCGTACTCAGTAATTCAGGCAATGTTAACGCCGCATCTATTCCCGCTATCGTCGCATCCGAAAGCCAGGCGACGATACCGATAGTCCAGCTTAGCGGCGGCGCCGAACCACTCTCTGACCGAGGTCTTTTCAATGCTGTTTCCGTAGTCCGCGCGCAAAACTTAGACCTGTACCGGACAATGTATCCGGCCGATGAAAAGGAATTGAGTCAAAAACTTCTCACGCTCGATTACCTAAAGGACTCCGTTACGCGAATGAAAACGGCTAAGGGGACGAACGATCGTTTGACAGGCCTAGAGACCGCCGAAGCCAAGGTAAGAGTCCAGTTCGAAAGCGACGTCGGCTCAAAATTAGAGGTTAACGAATCTGACCTTGCGCCATTTAACGACGGTGCTCCAACGAACCTCGACAATAACGCGCGAGATGCATTTGCTCTCACCGCCAAACTTCTCAAAAACAATCTTGTCACGTGCATCAATCTAGGCATGGGAGGGTACGATACCCACGCGAATCAAGAGCAACGCATGCAACCTCTAGTTGCCAACTTTGATCATCTTTTAGCCGTACTGATCGACGAACTTAAAGCTGCGGATGCCCTCGATAATACATTGATCGTCGTTTACTCGGATTTCGGTCGAACGCCAAAAATCAACCAGTCTTCTGGGCGCGATCATTGGCCGGTTGGCGGCGCGCTGATGATTGGCGGCGGAATTGACGGCGGACGTTTCGTCGGCGGAACTAACGACAGCTTGTTAGCCGAATGGACAGATCCCAGTACAGGATTGGTAACAAGCGAAGAGTCAGGAATCCAAATCAACCCGACTCATCTCGGCGGTAGCGTTCTCGAACTTGTACTCGGAAGTACTTACATGCAGTATCGAAGTTATTTGCAAAGCATACCAGCTCTCACTCGGTTAAGGAGTTAACGACGCCATGCGCTACCGATCCTTGGGAATATGTATTTTGCTATGGGCGACTGCCGCAAATGCTGCGGGTCAGACCTTAGTCGACTCGTCGTTTGCTACCGATAACATTTCCGGGACGTTTTTTTCGTATAATCCCGCAGCAGCTTATTCCAAAAATCTCAAAGCAACTATCATGCAGGCGTCCTCTCAACGAGACGACGGCTTTATCGTCAATCCTGATTCGGAGAATGCCATAAAATTTGACAACCAAACCAAAGTCAAAGAAGAAGCAGTTGCTCTCATGTTCCCGATGGGCGGCGCTAGCTTTGGCCTCGCCGGCAAGTTCACGAGCGTTGACTTCAAGGGCAAGAATGATCTTACGACCTCGAAAGACATCGAAACGCAGCGCCGCAAAGACTTCGATGCAAGGTTCGTCATGGAAATAACGTCGAGCATTAGAGGCGCATTTAATTATCATTACCAGCATTTGCAATCGGACATTTTAGGCGCAATTTTCATCGACGAAAATGACCGGACGCGATTCAAGGGCACACTATCCGGTTTTAGCGTAGGCGTCATTTATGAGGAAAACCAAGCGTCGGTCGGCGCCCACTATACCCCTCCCATGAGAGGCAAGGCCGAAATCGTAGGGGAGCAGAAAATACTATCCGCACCCGGCCTCGTTGGCATAGGTGGTACCTATAAGTTCTCAAACGACTTCATAGCTGGCCTAGAAACGCGCCGGTGGATGCATAAAAGAGATGATCTCGACGATCCCTCGACCAGCCCGATTGATCAACGAGACATCTCCTTGAACGGTTTGGATGCCGAACAATACTATTTTCCCACCTCGGAATACGAATTGGGCTTGGACTACCTCGTGAACGCCGCCTTTAAGGCGGGCATTGCCGTTAACCACACCAAGGGCGTTTTTATTTTCGACGGCGACAATATCCCCAATGATGAGAAGAGCCAGGAGTATCCCATAGATAGAAACGCCCTAAAATTGGTTCTTACTTATGGAAAAAACGAATTCTTTGCTAAAGCTGGAGCTGGGCGTTTTGTAAAGAGTCGTGATAAACTTAAAGCTAGTAGCGGCAACTCAAGCACGGGACCATATGGCTCATATAAGTCGGAAGCAGATTTCATGTTTTTATCTCTAGGATTTGAGCTTTAAAAACCACGAAAGTGGTTTTTTTTATTTGAACGGAGTTTCTATGCGAACCTTAGTACTTAACGCTGGTTTTGAGCCTATGCAGCTCATCTCGTGGAAGAGGGCTCTATGCCTGGTCCTCATTGGCAAAGCGGAGATTGTGGCCGAATACAACAAGTTTGTGCGCTCGGTTTCGACGAATGTCCGACTTCCTAGTATTGTTCGTCTAAAACGATATGTGCGAGTTGTGCAACGCCTAAGCATGGTGCGATGCACGCGAAGGAACATCATCCTCCGAGACAACCATCAATGCCAGTATTGCGGGGTCGTCTGCCATCCGACGGCCATTACCATTGACCACATTGTTCCGCGCTCTAAAGGCGGCAAAACGGTTTGGAACAACGTTGTGGCTTCCTGCGCTCACTGCAATCGCAAGAAAGGTAGCCGAAGCCTCAGCGACATTAATATGAAGTTGATCAAAAAGCCGATGCGTCCTACCTGGTCTGACATAATTGGGTCGAATGAACATCCCATTGCGTCGGAGTGGTTGCCTTACCTCTCCCAGGGTGCGTAGGTAGTCGTGCGAGATTACCCAAGTGGAATCATGAACCGTAGAACGCCAACGCTGACTCCAAACACTTTCAGCTCAAAATTCGAATAACCGTCGACAGTTCCCAGGTCAATGTTCTGAGGACCAAGAGGAAAGTCTACTGCAACATAGCTCGACACAGAACCCGCGCCCAATCTCATCCACACCGCCTCAAATTCGAAAAAGCCAAGCGGACTGATAAACGCCCGTCGAAATTGATGATCGTTGACCTCAATCGTTCCAAAAAGAGCCTGGGCACCTACGCCGAAGTGCACCAGAGTGTCGGGGAAATTATCAGGCGTAAATCCTAGGGACAAATATAGTTTGGTGAGCGGTCCGTACATGTTGATTTTTGCTGAATTCACAGGCCCGAGGTCTTCCTTTTGCTCTTCGTCGAGATGCTCCTCTGCCGCGGTCTTAACATCCTGACCGTTCACAAATCTTAGACCCAAGCGCAAGCCGTAGTCAAAGAACAACGGCCCTGTCGGCAGTGTCGGCTTCGACATGGAAACCATGATTCCGGACGCCTTAGTGGGAACGACAACGGTCGTGCACCGCATCTTGCCGTCGCCATTTTCCCGGCAGGCTTTTGGCGTCTCCGCCGTTTGTTCCGCGTCATAAGAAAGGCCGCTGATGTCCGCGGCTACGCCAAACTCCAAACCCAATGAATAGGCCCTCGAAGTCTCCGATTCCATTTGAAGTTGCCCGAGCGCTTGGCTGCTGATACCAACGAGTGCCGCAAAAAATATCGCTAAGCCTTGGATGACTTGTTTCATAATCATTCCTCAAAAATGTGGACTGCTTATTACATTTAAACGCAGAACCGGAGGATACACAAGAGGCATCCCTACTCGGCTTTTAAGGTTTGCTTTTTGGGGGTCTTTTATCGAAAGGCAATGTTAGTTTTGGAGTTCGCCCAATTCGCGAATCGTGATGTTTTTAACTTTCACCAAACCGTCCGTAGCTCCGTTGATACGAATCCACCAGCGGTGAACGATACCCGTGTACGGACCTTTTGAGATTTCCGCCGCATCTTTAGCGGAAGGCACGGAGCCTCCCGGCTTCCAGTCCGCCGCTTTCCAACGGCGATCCTTCAAAACAAGGGTCCAATTTCCGTCCCCATTGTAGTCAACCCAACAGTTCATTGAAACTTCGCCTGTGCCGGCAACGTTTTGTTTCTGAACTTTGTAGCCTATGAGTTTGCCCGGGGCCATCGTCTGCGCCTGAACATCGACGCTGTCGCCCTGGTCGTTGTGGAAGTATTCAACTTTGGACCCCACCTCATTGGCGTGAAATGAACAGCCATAGCCGCCAAAGGTATAGTCGCCGTCCATGGAATGGTTACCGACTTTTGTCGAGATATTGTCAACTCCCGCATTTTTCTCGGCATAAAATTCGAGTTCGGAGTTCACGAGCGGTTTTATCTGATAAAAATCGAGATACGTTCGCGTTCTATTGCCATCCCATGTCAGAAAGCCGTTTTCAACTTTGAACGTCTTTGATCCTTCGCCTGCATGCGACGGATAAAGCACCTTATCAGCTCCGTTTCCTTGTTCTTTGGTCAATGGACCGTCCGCAGCCAAAACAGCGTCTGAGTTCCAGATCTCGCCCGCTACAGGATCTCCTGGCTTGGGCGGAGTACAAGGATTTCCGTCGAAGGCATCGTCCGCGGCGGCGACAAAAAAATCGCCGCAGAACGTCGGCCCCTGCGTTGCATCAGATATATCCGACACCCCTCTAGTACGGCACCCCGGGTTATACGTAATAATAAACAATATGATCAGATACTTAGCCATGCTTCATCTTAAAGAAGTTGCATGGCTCTCTTCGGCAAAACTAGGGAAAAATTAAGGAATTTTCCCCGGTATTTCTATTTTCCTAGCAGTTCTTCGGCATTGGCGTGAAATATCTTTTCGAGCTCATCCTTTTTGAACCCGAGGCTAGAGATATCCTTGATGGCGTCTTCGCGGCTGACAAAAGGAAAATCTGACCCGAACAACAGTCTATCAACGCCAACCTCTCGTGCAACCCAAACGAACTGATCCTTGTAGGGCGACGTGACAATATGATGTGTGTACCAGGACAGATCAAACCAAACATTGCGCTGAAAGCCGTAGAGCGCCAATGCTTGAAAAGCCAAAACACTTTGAAAACGCGGTCCGCCCATATGTGCAATGATGAACTTGGTTTTTGGATTCGTCATGGCGAGACGAGCGAACTTATCCATTTGTAAAGAATCGAGCGGCGCGTATCCGTCGAACAGAAGGATCAGTCCGAGTTCTCCGGCTTTCTTTGCAAGCTTCGAAACGTTTTCAGATGCAACGTCGAATAACTGAACGTTGGGATGGAGTTTGATTACTCTGATTTTCAAGTTTGCAAGACGTTCGAGCTCCTTGAGGGCGTCGTCGCCATCATCCGGGTGCACAGAGCCAATGGGATAGACTAGGTCAGGATGTTTTTTTGAAAATTCTACAACCTGATCATTCAATTTACGGGTACGAACCATGTCGCCTTTGACAGTCGCCATGACGATAATTCCAGCCCTTGAGATTCCCGTCTTTTTCAAACTTTCCAGATTTGCGTCGGCGGTTCCTGGCCTGATAGGAAAAATTGCCTTTGCTTCAGCGTCGTCAAACCAAACGTGACCGTGGGTATCGATTATCTTACCCGAGTATTTTTGTTGTGCGAAAGCGGAAGAGCAAAAAGAGAAAAACAACGCCATTGCGAAAAGACATTTCATGATACAACCCCTCTGGAACTGAAAGGAACAAGATAAGTCCTTTGACGGGGTTTTTCAACAAGTCAATCTTATGACGGCAAATGACCGCCGTGCTTGCGGAGATGTTCCTCGGCCTTCTCGAAGCCTGGCGACAAGGACAGCGCGATTTTGAAGTATTTTATGGCGTCTTCGATATTACCAATATGTTCGTAACAAAGGCCGATGTTATAAGGAAAACGATAGTCGTCCGGAGCAAGTGAAAATGCTTCCAAATAGGACAAAATCGCGCTTTCGTGATCACCGTCTTTGCGCGCCAAGATTGCGCGTATATTTTGAATTTCAGGAAAACTTGTGGCTGCAAGTCTCTCAGCGCGAATCAAATGCCTTCTCGCCTCTTGAAGGTTGGTCGCGGCGAGATGCGTTCGACTCAGCATCAAATGCGCGAGCCAAGCTCGCTCACCCGTCGCGATGGCCGCAAGTCGGAGAGCGATTTTCTTGCTGAAGGAAAACAGCTTGGCGCTGACACAGACAATGCCCAGTTCGTTTGCCCAAAATACGTCTTTGTTCTCCACAAGATCTTGCACGACAGCTTCTAGAAGCCTGTAGGCTAGCTCGTGCCGATCATGTTTTGCGTAACTGTCTATTAACGAAAATTTGAAATAGTAATTCTTCGGATCTTGTTCTAACAGCGTCTGGAGTTGTTTAAACTGTTCTTCCGGAGCATTGGGTATAGCTTTAACCAAGCCCACCCGCGCTACAAGATTTGACTCTGACTCCGCAAGCAGGTCCTCGTAAATTTTTCGAGCTTCTTTAAGCAACCCTTCACGCAACAATACCTTCGCACGGTCGACACGCGATTGCAGAGTTTGCGGATCGCCCCTTATTTCAGCAATGTCCTCATCAAGGCTCGATTCAATTTGCTCAAATTCACTGGGTTTGCTTTTGACAATTGTAACTTGATAGGATTTGAGGAATTCGCGCTCCTCTACGGTGAAGAAGTTGTCGCGAGGCACGAGCAGAATAATGGGCATTACCGCAAAGGTGGGTCCGGTCCGCGCTGCCCTCACAAACGTCAGAACGTCCATATCAGTAGGACGGCTGGCTAAATACAAAATATCTGTTGCTTGTTTGCTGAGATGAGAAAGACACTCTGACCCGCGCGTGAATTCCCTAATATTAACAAAGCCCTTTGTTTGAAGTTGAGATCGAACAGAGGCATTAGTTGCGGAGTCACCGGCAATTATTACGACGGCGGCATTTCCTGTGATTCTTGTGACAGATCCGGACATATTTTCACCTGGATCGAAAACCGACTGTCTAACAGAATCGGACACTCTTTAGTAAAATTGAACAAAAAATCACGAAATGATGAGAAAAAATTCTTAACATCCGAAAGCGGAGTTTTTCCGAACCTCCGCTTTGACCATGCATTTTAAGGATTTTTTCGAGAAAAAAGCAAGCTTACCAAAACTAGGGTACAAACGAGGTGGCAAATGCAGGTCCTATCTTCTAGGAAACCTCAGAGGTATGCACAAATGACACGCTCCACGGATCAATGACATAGCAACTCGGCGATAATGTGAAACGCTATTAATAAAATCTACAATTCATCATCAAAAGCTATTCCAAAACTTGACAGGGGTTATCAGTATTATTAAAGTCCCGTCCCTGTTCTAAACTTCCACTATCATGGAGAACCTATGCCTTACCGGAGCCTTATTTTTTTAAACGTCATCGTTTTTTCTTTTATCTCTGGAATGTCTTTTTCAGAAGAACTAACCATCGTGATGGGAGGATCTCCAATCTGGGAAATATCACAAGAAGGTCGCAGCCAATTCGAAGCCTTCTTGGAATCGGAAAGACAGTCTCTCGTTAACGAGATTCCTAATCTTAAATTCCCGGCCACATTCGATCCTGAAAAAGGAACCGGAGGAGCGATTACAACCTATCTCTTGCCGACTTCACCTCGATATGTGAACCGCAAAGTCTCTTGCCAGTTTTTGCAGAAGGTCTTTTCCAAGCTTTATCAACCACAACTTCTGAAATTAGCGCGGCTCACTAGAAACGGCGAAATATGTACATCGGGTGACTTACCTGCGGAACAAAGGAACGCTTTCAACCTCTCCCTTGCGCACTTTTTTTGGAACGAACCGTGGATTCCAACAAAGGGAAAAAACGTAAACCTTCTGACCTTCTTGAATACGAATCTTCAGTTGGACACACTTCCCAAGGTTAGGTTTGCAATATACCAAGATCACGAATTCGAGGGACTTCCCTACGGGTTCTCGTCCGCAGATCTTGCCTTTATTGAGGCCCATTCCCTCTTCAAAACCGTCGTGCAAAGGGGTACAGAATTTGATCCAAACAACTCCGTTTCCGCACCCGATCTCGGCGAGGCAGCAAAGGGTCTAGATCCTTTCGAGCTCGCAGGATTCCTCATCACCGAGCCGACAATTTTCTTTACGAATGACTGGGAACCGCAAGGCTTGGTTGAAATTTTGGCTCACGAGTATGGGCACCTGTATCACATTTTCCATCAGTCCAGATTTTCCGAATTGCCGGACGGTTCGATCAAAACAACCACGGACGGAGTTTACAATGAAGCTGCGGCAGAGGCGTTTGCGTGGAATGGACTGCTCGCTCTTTATCCACAATTTCCAGAGGTGAAAGTTCTCCACATTATGAAGTTGAAAATCTTCTCCCAATTCAGAAAGAACGACAATCATGTGTTAGGGGCATCTGCATTCGGATCGGATTTCCATCGGCAAGAGAAAATCAACGCACAAGAATTCGATGCTTTTGTTAACGCAGTCGATTTGAAAACGTGGATGCAGCAGATGCCGAAACCTCCATTGAATAAAGTTGGAACGAAAGAAGAAGAATCCTTAAGACTTGAGTGGCAAGATTAGGCACACGCATTAGAACAAATCCTGCGCCGGCGCAGGATTTGGCACTAAGCTGCTGTTTTTATTGATGCTCTCAGGAACGTTCAGGTACCATGCGATGAATGAAGTACATCATGAAAAGGGTGAGTGCTGATGTGCCGATCACGACAAATCCAACCGTGTCGAAATGTTCAAGTATTCCCCCTTCTCCCTCCACGACAATCCAACCCGCGACGACGGAAGCGATTCCGCCCGCTACTTGTTGTAACGAGCTGCTCACGGACATAAAGGAACCGCGGCTTTCCGGCGACGGAATTGCCGACATCAGCGCCTGGGATGGGATCATTCGAGAAAAAATTCCCACAAACATTATTGCATTCACGACAATGACCATCCCTACCGGCGTTATGCCTAGATGCGTGTAGATATATACCATCACCATGGTAAGGCTCGTGCCAAAGACAAACATCTTGTACTTGCCGAACTTGTCACTCGCCCAGCCAATGGTAGGCCCCATGAAGATCGAACAAATGCCGGTCACAAGGTAGATCATCGGCAACTGGTCGATATGGATGCCAAGATTGTTGACGGTGTACGCACTACCGAAAGGCATAAGCATGAAACCACCGATCGAGAGCAGCGCCGTCGCGGCAAATGCGAATAGATAGCGGGGCTTCTTCAAAGTGTTGGCCATGTGTTGGAGCGCGGAATGATCCTTCCTTATTTCCAAGTGCTTTGTGATCGGCTCCATTTTCATCCACATGATTATGCCCGCTACAGAGCTGAACGCGACGATCATGAGAAACGGGGCGTGCCAGCCCCAATGGTTGGAGAAATAGAGTCCCGCAGGAATGCCCAAGACCTGACTTGCCGCAAACGCGGTTTGGATACGGCCCATCACCCGGCCTCTTAGTTCAAACGAAAAGAGATCGGTGATGATAGCAAATACTACGGAGCCAATAACCCCGCCGAACAATCCCGTCAGCATGCGCGCTGCTAGAAGCATGTGATAGGTTGGAGCAAGTCCGCACATCAGCGTTCCCAATACGAAGCCCGTATAGAAAAAGAGAAGCAGCTTCTTTCGATCATACGAATCCGCAAAGCCCGCCGACAACAGGCCGGACGCTCCTGCACTAAAGGCATAGACCGACACGACGGTACCGAACTGTACTGGCGTGATATGAAGCGCAGGCATCAGAATTGCCCCAAGCGGAGACAAAATCATGAAGTCCAGAATGATGGTGAATTGAAGAAAAGCCAGGAGCGCCACAACGAATTTTTGGTATCCGGTGAATGCGACTTGAGGTCGCGGCGTTGCATCAGCTTTAAGAGCGGTAGCTTGCATAGAAGTCATTCCTGTTTTGGATTATGCCTGTATCTTATCATAAGTGAGGTTGCCGTGTTGAATTCCGGAAAATTCTTATTTGGGCATGAGAAATCGGCAATGAGGGTCAAGGGACTGACCCTCATGACATTGCTTTTTGATCACCCACCAAATTGCTTGCAGGCGTGCTTGCCGTCTGTTTGACCCACGCTCATACATTGTTCGCCTTCGATCTTTATTGAATCTATAGAACTGAAGTTTTGAAATGTTGCGCAATACTCGTCAAAATTGCCTCCCGAAAAGGTCGTAGAGAACTTATGACCCGTGCAGTCTCCATTGTCGTAATAGTGCACACGTTTTCCTCGACCTCCGTTTTCCATACACGCCGTCACACCATCCGTCTGGCCGACACTCATACATTTGTCGCGGATTTTTACCGAGTCGATACTTGAAAGGTTGGCCGCGATTTCGGTGCAATACTCTCTTAGGTTGCCGCCAGTAAAGCTTGTTGAAAACTTGTGCCCCGTGCAATCTCCGTTGTCGTAATAGTGGACGGTTGTTCCTCCCCCATGGCCTCCGCCGCCGCCTCCGCCGCCGCCGCCGCCGCTATCACCAATTATGGCTTCGAGAAGAATTTTGTGCTCGCAGCTTTCGACTCCGTTACAGTCTTCAAATCTTTGCCAAAGGTCGCCGCCTTGAGCGTTGGCGACATTGCTTGACCTGGATTTGCAGGCAAAGATAATTGCGGCTATGACGAGTCCCGTGGTCGCTATAGAAGTTTTATTCACCATAGTAGGCTCCCAGTTCTGAGGTTATTCCAGGTGTTCCAGGTATAGTTTAACAAGGGGATGGGGATGAAAAATCGGCAAGTATTGCCTAGGGTAGGATGAGATCCTTCGCTTCGCTCAGGATGACGGAGAGGGGTCAGTCCCCTTATTCCCTGCAAAGGATCTCAGACAATAAAAAAGCCCTTTGGATAACCAAAGGGCTTTTTATAATAAGGCTGCGTTGTGCTACTCTCCCACTGTTAAGACAGCAGTACCATCGCCGCTGAGGAGCTTGACTTCCGTGT
>JBFWNG010000012.1:0-134443 GCA_050251195.1 Oligoflexales bacterium | reverse complement strand
TGCAACAACTTCCTTCGACCCGCTGTGTGGATAACTTTAAAATATGAGTGAAAAGAGAAAACGCGCTACGCGCGTTCGTAATCGGGCGACCCGAGGCTTTGCGACTTGATGAAATTTCGGATTAGGGATGGAAGTTAGCGCCGCGCTCTTCAGCTGCGTGAAGACCGCTTTGCAACAATATCCGCTTAAAAACTCTCCGGGTCAGGTCTTCATAACGAATGCGACTAAAGATGAACTCGCTTTCGTTTTTACGACCTTGTAAGACAAGCTTGCGGAGAACCTCCAAACATTCATCGTTCAGCGGAACCTTCCGAAACCTCTTTCCCTTGGTACGCTCCACAACCTTTCGAACACTCTCATCATACGTTGCGCTGATATGTGCAAAGCTTGTCTCGAAACAAACCTTGCCCCACCTTAAGGCCAAACATTCGCCAAGTCTGCACCCGGTGTTCAAAGAGAAAACGAAAAGCGGATAGTACTCAGGAAAAAACTCGTTCGTGAACAGGAGAAGCCTTGATACCTCGTCGTCAAAGTAAATAGTAACTTCTTTCTGCACGTCCTTTACCTTTTGGACCAGCGCCGCCGGACTGGAGCTAAGATAACCCCACAACACGGCATCCTTGAACATTCGCTTCACAATCCCTAAGACGTTGTTGACTGACTTTGGTGCCAGCCTTCTCTCTCGCAGGAGATCAGCAAAGAGGAAGTTAACGTCTGCTACCGTCACAGAGGAGAGCTTCCTCTTCCCCAGAACTGACACGAGGTACCGCTTTAGGATTTGTTCGTCCCTTCTCGCCGAACCTTGTGTCTTTCTCGCATAAGCGTGGTTCTGCAACCAGAGATCGACGAAGCCAGAGACGGGTATGGCCGAGCCAGTGGCGGCTTGACCGTTGGCAACTTCCATTCGCTTTGCGGCAGCCCATTCCTTCGCTTTGTCCTTTGTTCCGAGCCAAGGCGACATGAACGCTGTGTAGTCAACCATGAAGCGGGCACGAAATTTCTTACCGCGCTTGGTTCTTTTCATTTCTATGTTCATAGAGACTCCTTTCAGAAGTCCCGATGTCCAGAAAGTATTGCCTGAATGTCTACCGGTCTAAATCGAACACAACGTCCTAACAAAACGCTTCGAATGCGTTTTGTCTTGGCCCAGAAGTAAATGGTTTTCGGAGAAACTCCGAGTAACTCCGCGACCTCGGTTGCGTTGAGTAGACCTTTTGATTCTATTGAGTTGTCAAAGAACAGAGTCTTATTTATACCAGCACCAATTTTTTCGTTCAATGACAATGGGCCAACATTCTCGTCGTGACAAGGGTTCATGAATCCCCCAAATATAATTTCAATTTGCTTCTTAAAGCGATTGATGCATGACATTGTGTGGAATCATTTGTATCAAGTGCAACACACCTCATTTCTATGGGTCAGAATTAGGGCCGATCGGGCAAATACTCGGGAATGGTACATTCAGCGACAGAAATCGCTTGGCGAAAATATCCTGTAACCTTCTGTTCTGAAAGGGACCTTCACTGCGTTCATTAATAACTTGCCGGGAACCGGTGATTGATCTGTTCTTGGCGTGTTATCGACGAGTTCTTGGAGCGATTTTCCGGTCTCCGAACCCGCTATAATTTTTGCTTGCCAGCCACTTTCAACAAATTGCCCTATGGTCAAAAAGTTGTGATAGTCTGCTTTTTGTTCTAGCCTTGATGAAAGCTTTTCTGCCAGCCGCAATCCGTACCTTTCCTTCTCCACAACCCAAACAACCTGGTAAATTCTCTTCCAGGCTGCATAGAAGTCTGCGATGGCGTGATAGTCGAAGTCCGTTTTCCTTGACAGCTCAACTTCTAAGGCTATCAATCTATGCGACGGGTCTTCCTTCACCTTCCAATAACCGTCGGGCCGATGCTGTGAGGTACGAGGGACCCATTCTGGGTATTCAGATTCAGGATATCGACGGAGTTGCTGCTCAGTGAAAACGTCACTACCCTCGGGGATCCCTCGAATCCACGATCCGAGGTGAACGGCGCTTACCAAAAGGTCATGGCCGACGTTCTCACTTCTGAAACCGTCCTCTTGGAGCCCTTTTAACCAGGGCCTTACAACACTAAAACCTTTCTCTGTCAGAGTCCAAGCAAAGTGCTTGCCGCGGACGCCGGCCCTGGCAAGTATGTAGCCAGCCCTTTCTAATCGTGCTAGTCGCTGGTAGATTCCGCTTGATTGGTCTGAGCCGTACAAACGAAGGCCCAGCATCGAGGTCGTAGCGACCTTCCAGTGCCAAAGAAACATCAGGATTTCAAAATCCAAATCTGAAATTATGATTCGACTGCCCTTCAAACAAGCCCCCGGGTTTGAGTAGTTTCATTGATGGTGCCGACTCCGGTGCTGATGCCCGGAGTCTCACATGAGTGTCCTCCAAGTAGGTAATTGCAAGAGCGTGCCAACGTGAGACTCGAGTCTCAAAAGCGGATAAGGGGCAAGTATTGCGTATGAAAACCAGAAATAGAGAGTCTCAGACCTTGAGACTGAGTGTCAGGAAGTCTCAGCAAGAGTATCACGGAAAATTTCAAGAAAGTTGTCTTGTGGATTTTTGTAGATGTTTTTTCTACATCGTTGCGAATTGCCGCACAACCACTATTTTCTCAGATTCTTTTTCACTTTGTAGAATGAGGTCGACAGAGTCTATCATCTCTCGGTCTCGACCTTCTTTCGATCGTCGGTTGGAATTTTTATTTCTTTCTACTTCGTAACCCGACTTTCTCTGTTCTAAGCTGAGAAAATTTAGCCTCCAT
The DNA here is from genome assembly GCA_050251195.1 of Oligoflexales bacterium. Taxonomy (GTDB): domain Bacteria; phylum Bdellovibrionota_B; class Oligoflexia; order Oligoflexales; family Oligoflexaceae; genus JBFWNG01. The sequence goes on along the minus strand of JBFWNG010000012.1, from coordinate 131,657 downwards.
TTGAAAGCCTTGCGAGGCCATATAAATACCTTCGTCGGCTAACGCAGGTACGAGCCTTAAAAAGGGTCGTGGCTCTTCCGGTTGTGGTGGTGGAGGTGACCCTCCTGGACGCCGACCCTTGATCCAATATCCCGGAGGCGTTCGTCACTCCTGTGGGATATACGTCATCGTCGTGGAAGATGACTTGTGGTTGAGCAACCGACGGATGTCTTCGATGTTTGCTCCGGCAAGAACCCAAAGTTCGGTGCAGCGGTGTAAGGCAAACTCCTATTGACTATTAATCGGCGACAACACCCGTTTGATTTCCAAAGTTATAGGCTCGATGCCCAAATCTTCTCTATAGGTTATTTCAATTCTACCTGTGTCATCGCTGAACGGAAGAAGCTTGTACTCAGCTTGACCTGCAGGATCCTTGAAAACAAATTCGTCGCTCAGGTTATGATGAGAAGAGGAATAGTTCATGGCATCTTTAACGGCGCTTTTTTCTATCTTAATGCTGACCGTAGAAGCCAAATTGGGGTTTGTATCTGTGATTTCCAACAAACCACGACGATCATAGCGGTAGGTTCGGTAGCCCCCGGCTCGAATTCGAACTTCATAAACAAAGTTAAATTTGAGGTGGTTCTTAGTTAAAGCATGCGTTGCCAGTTCTAGGCCGTCATCCTCGCCGATTGGCGTTTCATAGGCCTCGTAAGGGTTGCCTCCTGGTTCCAGCTCGCCGATTGAAACCGTAGGTTTACCGTCTCCTTCGGGTCCTACGACAACAGCAGGGTCGCTGTTTTGAGTGAACGTGCTTATGGTCAAGAAACTTTGACCCGAATCCAACTTATGTCCTTTTATATAATATGAAGGCACCGCTTCGCTGTTGCTTAAGAATTTTCCCGCGATAGCGGAGTAGTCCTGTTCAAACAAAGCTTGAGAAAATGCTGGCAGAGGCTGGGGTGAACTTACCTTGAGGACGTGGAATTGTGGTTGTAGTCCGCCAAACGAGTATTCGCTTTTCTTTTGAATAACAATGCGGTGTAAAACCAATGTTTCGCCGCCGTCGAAACAAAAATCAAACCGGACCGCATAGTTGGGCGTGATATAATTGGCGCCCTCAATAGCATTATCGAGCCTTATCCCAGGTTTTTCGAGGATAAATTCGCCTTGCAGGCCCAGCGCTGACGGGGCGATGTTTTCGATTCTATTCAAACCTGCGGTAAAGAGCTCCTGACCGGAAGGACAGTTGACCTTCTCACTTTCAACAAAGGGAAGAGTCCATTCTGAAGTTCCTTGAAAGATGCCGGTTGAAGAAGAGTCTGAGTCCATCAAACGCTGCTTGCCTGGTGTTGATTTGCACGCTGAGAGAGCCAACATTGCCGCGACAAGAGTTGAACAGTATTTCATTGCTGCAATCTCCTTTGATGAAGCTTTTGAAATTGTAGCATTTAGTGACAAGTAAAACCAGGATATCAAACACCCGATGATTATCTAGATCATTTCTGTCTCCGAAGTCCCCATTGATTTTACCTGTTGGTAAATTATTTCAAATGTCATCGCCCCTCGAAGAACTGGCTTTTTCCAATTCACCTCAAGTATAATTATCTCAGTTCACCCCAATTTTTTAGAGCAGAGAGTACAATGCCGTCCAAAACATTCGTTCGCATTTTCTTACCAATCATTGTCGCCGTGGCCGTTGTCCATTGCAAACCGCGAGGCAAGTCATCAACCTTGTCGGAAGATGACATCGATTATCTTTCGACCCTGAATCATGCATCCGACTATGAAAAATTGAGGCGGTCATTGGCTGCCGATGATTCCAGCGTGAAATACCTATGGGATTTTAGTGACGGGAGGGATGACACTTATTTTATTAATGGCGTGAAGTATACGTATCACTTCCAATTTGTTGACGCCAAAGTTCCTCACTATCCTGGATCCCAATATAACGACCTCTCTTCCTATCCTGAACCCAAGAAAGTGACCTCAGGGCAGGTTTTTTACTTGCCCGATTACAAGTGGACCACCCCACCGTTTAGCACGAATCCTGTCTATGAGAAGCCCGGAGTTCTCGCTTTCGCGGTCTACCGTGACCTCGAACCCAATGTTGACTGCACGCAGGATCCAACTCCAAAATACACTCAACAAGAACTTGACGAGATTGTCAAAACCTTCAAACGACTTAGGGCGGCTGTGCCCTTTATTGAGAACCGGGTCATTTACGTTCCGGGATGCGCAAAGGACTATTGGCCCAACGTTCATCCGCTCAGAGACCTAGGCGTGCCTTGCGCAAGGGTGGAGGTCATAGCCGGAAACCCTGTGTATAATGTTGCCAAGTCGTTTGGTTACTTGAAGAAGGCAACGGCGGCAGAAATGGCGGCAGGAGAGTATACCCACAAGGACATTTTAGTGCTAAGCGAGCTGCCGCTCGACATCGGACCCATCGCCGGATTGATGTCGACGCAAATTCAAGTACCGGGATCGCATGTGCGATTGCGAGCCAAGGCACTCGATATTCCTAACATGTTCCTGAAGACCGCTTTGAGCAATGCCGATATCACGGCGAATTTCGGAAACCTGGTTGCATTCGAAACTCAAGTTGACGGCAAATTCAAGATTTTAAACGAAAACACGTTTCCTGGCGGCGCCGACGCACTTCGAGAGGCTGCGGAACAATACTTCAAGTCTCGAGTGAAGAATCTGCCGGTGCCTGAAGCTAACCTAACGGAAACAAAACTTCGTCACTGGCGCGAGGAAGGGTCAGGGGCGGCCATGGCAAAAATTTATGGCGCCAAGGCTACTAACTTTGGAATATTGGACAACGAGCTCAACGGGAATGGATATGACCGCCAAGAGTTTAGCGGTTCGTTCATGATTCCGTTCTCCTATTATAATCAGCACGTGGGCCAGAATCTGGCACCAGCTCTGTGCAGTAAGATCTTTCAGGAGTGCAATGGAAAATACGCCGAAGCGTGTACCACGCCTCAAACCAAGTGCCAACAGTTTGCCAATCAACCCCTCAAGAACTTTCTCCAAGACATGACGGTCGAGCACGGAGCCGACATGATTTCGCAAGCTAAGCTGAGAAAAGCCTATATCCTATATGCGCAGGAACTTATCAAAGAAACCAAGACCAATCCAGCCTTCGTCGATAGCCTAGTTGAACACATAAAGCGCACGTATCCGGATAAGAGACGCATTCGTTTTCGGTCGAGCACGAACGCAGAGGATTTGCCCGGCCTGAACGGGGCCGGACTGTACCAGTCGTTCGCCGGCTGTGTTTTTGACACCGTCACGGGTGACGACGTGCCCGGGGGGAGTTGCAACACGCCGCTTGAGATTACAAGAATGAAAACCAAGATTGACAAATACACCGCGCTTGATCCAGTCCGATACGCTGAGGTAATTGAAGAACTCAAGGACGATCTCAAGAAGAAACGTAAGATCGGCAAAACCATCGGCAAGGTTTATGCGAGTTTATGGAACGAAAAAGCGTTTCTCAGTCGCGACTTTTACGGCATCGATCATCACAAAATATACATGGGGATTCTAGTTCACCCATCGTTTGTCGATGAACTAGCGAATGGTGTGGCCATTCTCGAACGCAAGGAGAACGGCAAATTCGAGCTGGAACTGGTCACCCAAAAGGAAGACGTTAGCGTCACCAACCCGGAGATCGACGGCGCCACCCCGGAGAACATCATTGTTTACATCAATCCTGACGGTTCGACCAGCTCGACCTACCGATCCTTCAGTAGCCTGATGCCAGCCGGACAACTTGTGCTAGATGCTAATCAGCTCAAAGACCTGAAAGATCAAATCATGGTAATATACGCGGCTCTGGTTCGCGAGTATGGGGCAGAGTATGCAAAAAGGCTTGATTTCGAGTACATAGTTAATCCGCAACGCGGCATTTACATGAAGCAGGCACGGCCATTGTAGTCAGTTTTCGCGCATCGTGAAGTTTGAATGACAGATTTGTCGATGGTTTTCAGAAAAGGCAAACACTCAGCAGAAAACAAGACTCTATACAAGATTCTCAGCCAAATGTTATAATCATTTTAATTAACTTCGGAGAATGTATGCGAAGAACTTTGTCAATCCTGCTCGTGCCGTTGGTGTTTTTCTGTTGCAAACATTCCGCACACTCAAAATCCATGAGCGGGCAATCAGATTCGGATATCGGAGCCTTGGATGGCTGCTATCCATCTCGACTATTACGACTGGTAGTCTCCGGAGTTGAAAATGTAGATGAAGCCAAAAAAGTATGCTTGAAGAAATCCCAGTCCGGGCTTTCGATTACTTTTGCACCTTCCGAATCGGGCCCAGAAACAAGCATAACTTTCGACACTGTAAAAAGTTGCGACAACCATTGTTGGGAGGTCGAAAATGAATCACTCTTGATCCGAATTACGGATGCACAGGCGGATATTTTAAATTTAACTGCATACAGACGAGAAACCTCAAGCGAAGCTCACTTAATTATGAAAAAGCAAAACAAGGTACATTCAGCTGATTTCCCTTTCGTGGGATGTTTTGTAACTAGCATGCCAACTAAAGAGGGCGGCGGTGTCGCTGAAGCAAACGATGCGAAAGAAATCTGCATTGATACATGGGGAACTGAGTTAGCAATGATTGATTTCAAGAAGAATTCAGGTTCGTCGACCAGTCTCGAATTCGGAGGGGTTAATACATGTGCTGATCAGGACTGCTGGAGCTTTCAAAATGAGGATGTCGAGATTTGGTTTCAACAGGAAGAAGGCAACACCAAGCTATCAGCCGTTGCAGAAAACGGCGAACGAAAAGTTGTTTATGCTTTAGAAAAGAAAGAGTGACAGGACCGCGCTCCACTCTCTTTTCCGAAGCCACCTGAGTTATGCAAATCTTGCGTCAGCGATTCACCTGTGATCCACTGAGCCTCCGGGGCCGATCCCCGGCTGAGCCAAGTCGGCCAAATCCGAGACGATCCTGCCAAATTCATACCTTGGATGATATCTTCCGATTGATCTAACAACCTTCCGAGATTTCGACGGCTTGGGGCTCCTCGATGCATAGGATACCGGTGAGGCACCCGATCTGCCTTTGCCAAAACGGAAAAGGAGTCATCCGATTTGTGACCATAACTTATAAATGCTCTTGCGTTGCCGCCATTTAATGTTTAAAGACTTTATCAACTATCGTTTGCCACACGGTAAACTGTTTCGAGGATCGATGAAAAGCCTTCACCAATACAAAGATTATAAAGAATTTGTTATTGACTCCATCGCGGCTCTGCCAAACAAAGGTTATGGACAAATGCGACGCCTGGCTAGCCATCTCAAGATTCACACGACGCTTGTCAGCCAAATTTTTAGGGGGACGAAGCATTTAACCCTTGAGCATGCATGTCATGTCGCTACTTTTTTAGGGTTGAACGAATTGGATACTGACCTATTTGTTAATCTAGTAGAACTAGAGCGCGCTGGTACCGGACAGCTCAAAACGATTGTTCAAAAGCGCATCGAAGATTTGCAGTCGCGGGTCACCCAAATCGAAAGCCGTGTAGGGAGAGACAAGCGTTTGACCGAACAAGAAAAAGCGGTTTTTTACTCTGATTGGATTTACAGTGGTGCTCGCCTTGTTTCATCTATAAAAGGCAACGACTCTGCCTTTGCCATTGCAGAACGTCTTGGCCTGCCACGGAAAGAAGTAATACAAGCTATCGAATTTCTGCTACGGTGTGGCCTCATGGTGTCGGACAACGACAAGCTTCAAATGGGACCCAAGCGAACGCATCTGGAAGCGGGTTCTAGTTATCTAGCAGCTCACCATCGTTCTTGGCGTCTGAAAAGTCTTGCTCGAGCCGGACAAATTCACGACGATGAATTGATGTACACGGCACCGCTAACAATATCAAAGAGCGATGCGAAAATAGTGCGCACGGAGCTGTTGAAACTCATAGAGTCGACGATCAAGCGCGTAACAAATTCCGAACCAGAGGAGGCCTATTGTTTTGGAATAGACTTTTGTAAATTTTGATTTGATAGATTTACCAGTTGGTAAACACTTACCGGGCTTTGGTGACCGGATTGATCTAGAGAACGCTACAAGGGTGACATACTGTGATTCCTAAAGGACACTGAAGGGGATGGGAATGCAAAGTTATAAAAAAATCGCCGCACTTATCAGTGGATATTTCTTTTTACTTATCTCAACCAGTTTGTACGCGCGAGAAGGTGGGGTCGACGGCGGCGGCTTGCCGGATCATGCCCTCATGTTTTGTTTCGACAAAGGCGGTATTCCAGAACGACACACAATGAACGGCATAAAAGAGTCGTATTGCCATGTGGACAATGCATACATTGGAGCCTGGCCATTGTACTTTTTTTTGCAGGGAAGTCTGCCGGATAGTCCAAAGGCTATAGCATATTTCCTCCACCCCACACTTAGTGGAAAGGAGAATTCCGATACTCCTGAGGCCTTTTGTATCAGATTGGACGGGAAAGTCGTGCAGGTAGACGGGAACCTTCACTTGCCTTTATTTTGCGAATTCAGCGACAGGTCTCAAATCGATGTCGTTACTTTGTTTCTTGGTCCCGACAGCCCGTCAGTCGAAAGGCTAACAAAATTATTATTAGCTGGGGAAGTTCGAACAGGTGCATCAGAATGAAATATCGTTAGAGGGGTTTGTTATCCCTGGATGTGCCACGGACGAAGAACCGGGACCAATGATGATAAAAAAATAGATCGCCTTCCCACCTGGCAGCAACTCGGCATTATCTCAGAGCACGACAATCAACTCCCTGATCTAGCGATACGCCTTTGCGCCTGTGATCGACTGTACAGATGGTCAAAGTCGTTTACCGGCGAGTAACCATTTTTTGGTCTCAAAAGGCCAAAATAATCTAGAATATTGTCCCGACCTGCAATATTTTTTCTCTGTTGTGAAATTTTATTTTACTTAGGAGAAAGTTATGAAGATCGTACAAGCATTGATCGCATGTTCAGCTCTCGTGGCACACGGTGCGTTGGCAAACTGTCTTCCCCAAGGGACATTCGAAGGAGAAGCATCATGGAGCTACGATAGCGAAGAGGGATACCAATCAATTTTTACCGAAACAGAAGAAGCTTCTGCTAAGACCGAAATTGGCACCAACTGGATAAAGGTGAGGTATGCGTCGGATTCCCCGTACGATGTGGATTTGAATTATGTCTGCGGCAACGGTGCCGAAATTGGTTTCGTAAATGCCGCAGGAGAATCTATCGGCTCTGGGTACTGCATATCCGGAGAAGAGGCCCAGGAATGCGTTTTCAATATTGGACTGCCCAATGGTTCGCATATGGCAGAGGTTTGGCAAATCAATTCAAATGGGCAGTTGATCAAGGAAGGAAGCAGGTCCACTACCGGCGAAAGTTCCTCCTTCCTACTTTATGAAAGATTAGCTAGAAATTAGGACCTATATCAAGTTCCCGAGCCGCGCTCGGGAACGTCGCTGCATTCGAAAATAGCTAGACCGCTGACAGTGATCTCTAATGTTGTTATACTGCCATCAGTAGATAATACCAGTTTTTTCTTTTATCCAATCTCTTACAGGAAAAGTATCAAGACGGGTATACTGGGCCCACACCAATTCCGTAGAACCCGAGTCATTCTTTTTACGGATAATATTGGAAGCAACTCCGTAAAGCAAAAGTTTGTCATCTGCATTTGTGAATAGTGGGCCACCGCTATCACCGCTTGTGGCGCCGGTGAGACCATCACCCTGTCTCCAAAAGATTTGGTAGGTATTTGCTTCGACGTTGGATACCACGGCAGGACCGACTCGTAAATTTCCGTCAATTGGCGAAGAATTGTCGTACGAAGTACGACCGTAACCAGCGATGAACACACCCTCTTGCTGTTCGTTCAGGATATTGACTGTTAAATCATACTTCCTGAGCGCGCTTAACATTGCAATATTGTCCTCAGCCTTAGGGCGGATAATGGAAAGATCCGGGATAGGAATCTTAAATGTCCTGTTGCCGGCAGTCATTTCAGATGTTTCCGTGGCGGCAGGGCGAATCTCTTCATATTCATGTGGTTCGAGGCTCATCAGGTAAAACCCCCCGGCATGCCGTATTCTTAGGCTCGGCCTATCTCCCTTTCCTCCTATGATAACGCAATGAGCGGCGGTGAGAAGGTATCCGCCTCCTATATGCTGAGCTGTGCAGGGACTATCGTTAAGGTAAAGCATGACAGTTCCACCGAGTTCCTCTGACATATTCCCATCAACGACGGTGGCGTCTACAAGTTTTGTACCGGAAACCGTATTTGATTTACAACTGACTCCCCAAATAACGACCACGTAGCATGACAAAAGTATACTTTTCATAGAGCCTCCAATGGATTGTGTGACATGTCTTTTAGTACTGGGGGTAGTAGCGACTTTTTCTGAGAGTCAAACATGTTTACAGGCGAAGTTTACATTCGGTGGTCAAACCCAGACCTTCGTCATCGGCGTATTTTCCATCCATGATCGCCTGGTACTCCGGAAAAACCTTTGAGGGAGAATTAGGATTATTCGGGAAGTGCTCGATCATGTTCAGTTTGTCAAAATACTTAAGAGCGCTCTTTTGAAGCAGAGGAATAAGCCTTGCTCGATAAAGCCGGTAAAGGGAGGCAACATCATGCATCACACTTGCTGGCGCAATACATTTCTTACGTAGGTCATCAACCTTGGCATGCAGCCGTTTTTTGAACGTTTCAGTTGTTGTTGATGTGGTCGCCTCTTTTAGGAAAGAGACGTATTCCTTCACGTCTTGATGATCGACTTTCTCCAAGACCTCAATCATCTTTTCTGTGATAGCTTCAGCGGTGGTGAAATTTTGAATTGGATCCCCCGGAAGATACTTTATTAGGCCACACCTTTTCTTTGAAAAAATGGGATTCGGATAATCCAAATATCGAGCTGATAGTACCACGCCTTCTTGGAGAATAGCTCGACCGGTTTCGGCATCTGCGCGCATTAAAGCATTGGCGGTGATTCGAACCGCCGCAGCTAACGTGGGAACAGCATTTGTAAACAGTTGACCTTCAATATTGTTTTCTCTGAAATAATCTTCAATTTCTTGCCGAGAAGGTCCCGGAACCCCGTCAAGGGCACCATCCGGATCGATTATCATGGGGTCAACAAAGATTCCCGCCAACGTTGCATTCCTGACTGCAGAACCAGAGCCTCCCGCAGAAGTATCGAGATCCGTAAGGAGGTTGATTTCCGTTGTACAAAAGATCGGCTTAAGAAGATCCTGGATGGTATATTGAGCTAATTCTGGGATCTTCTCACGAAGGCCTCGTTTGTATCCAGATGCCACTTTCTCAGCTGACATCCGAACAAACGATTCCATAGACGCAGGTGGTAAGAGTTGAAGGGGCATCCCACCAGATGCTTCTCCTAGAGCTTCCATGTCACCTGCAGAAGTTGGGTTAGATCCCGCCCAATGACGCCAGGGGAAAAACAGTTCCTTCATAATCATATTGCCCGAGACATGGCATTCACGACATGGATTTTCAGGGGAAAGAGAGTTGCCTTGAAAGACGATATTATCGTTTTCAGCTTTGTAGAAGTGGAGGAGACCGGAAGAAGGATTGTTTACCACTAGTTCGTTGGGATGCGACATGAGGATCATGTCGTCCGGCGTATCGGGGCATTGGAAAAGATCAATTTTACGAGGTGATTTCTTCATATCTACTTCAGCGACAGCGGTACTCGCCACCCGAACGCAGCTTGCCGCCTGAAACATGACGTCAAGGTTGGTGTTGCACGATTTTCGAGCGATTCGGGCGATGGCATCGTCGAGAGATTCGCCGCCTTGAAACTGACAAGAATTGGAGGATTCGAGATTCTGGGTAGTTGATCGTCTCGATTTGCATCCAACGGCAGTGAGAAAAAGTACAGACAGCACTATGGTTTTCATAAAAATACCTCTCGTGTGAAACAGAGAAATTGTTCTAAACCCCGAAGGCATTTAAACGCCATAGCCCTACAAATCACTCACGATCGCCGAATCACAATTCGGTCGAAGAATTTTTACTTCGTATCTAGCCAAAGTGAAGGCGTCTCTAACTTCAATAGAGTAAATTTCCTGATCACCAACATTAGCTGTTAGAGTCGACTTAGTGAGAGTCACGGTCTCCGGCTCAACGACATCGCGTTCCGCAAGTTTATTGCGCGCTAGTTCATTGGCTTGTGTTTGACATTGGCCAAAACCGGAACCTTGGTCACCGTTGCCGAATCCCGTCTCACTGGTGTCGTTTGAGTCTGAAATAGAGATTGGTGGCGCCAAACTCAAGCCGTTCGATTCGAGTGTCGACCGTATCCATTCAACATATAGACGAATATCGACGCTGCCCGTTATTGCGGAATTTTCATCGCCAAACACGTTTACTCCCGTGAGGACTGGCTTACCATCTTGAAAGCTAACCGTTGGACCACCGCTGTCTCCAATCCGAGTTCCGGATCCATAAGTACCACTATAAATTCTTATAACCCGCATCTCCGGGATCTCGGCAATAGGATTCACTCGGATGGCATTTAGGGAGCCGAACTCTGATCCAAATTGCGTGGTCGCACCAAATCCATAGGCTATCATTCGTGTGCCTTCGGTCACAATTTGGTCATTTTGAACCTTTGTTAAATTATATTGAGAGTCCGGAGCAGCAATATAAACGGGATCAACGGAGTTAACTTTTTCCGGAAGGAAAATTATGGCAAGGTCATCATGTGTTCTCTCTGTATCTCCACCTGCATTAGGGTGCGTTACTATATTGCCATCGCCTCCGTATACATCGAAATATTTCCCACCAACTTTCACTTTGCTCGTGCCTTCTCGCTTTACGACGTGCCAAGCGGTCAAGACGGCTTGCGGATGGATAAGAACTCCCGAACCTTTGGTTTGACTGTTGCCACCGTAGCTTCGTATTTCCGCCACAGCCTTTGCGACCTGATCGTCTTCAGCGGGAGCAAAGCCCCCTGCCACTTTGATGGCCGACGAATCCTGAGGTCTCTGACGACAACCCATAGCCAGAATTAGAGAAGTTGAAAGTACGATCAGGAGTACATTGCTTGGCATATCTGTCCCATTTATAGCGGTTCTACCGGAAGCGAAGCGTGTATATGACTTTTGTACTTCAAAAGTGCATACAAAATTTTCCGTCTATCATTTTCTTTCAGATACGCCCTCCCCGGAGGTATTGAAAACGTCAGATAGAATCTCAATAGAGCCCATCTTCAGCCGCATATGTTAAGCATGCCGTATAGCCAGTCAATCGACCTGTATTCTTACAGGTCTCAGATCTCACCTTCACGGATTCAACGACAATCGACTCACCGACAGGGGCATTCTCCGCACAGAAATCCTGAACATCCCCACCTTCGAACTTCGTTATGAAGAGCAAATGAGTTTGACCACAATCGCGCTGGCTGAAATACTCTACCCCATTCATCTCAATAGGATCGGCAACAGAAGTTGTCGATAGTGCCGCGAGGGCAAGGGCAAGAATTTTAAACATTCGTCGTCCCTTCTTCGAAAAAATATAGGTTTCATCTCTATACTATGTCTCATAAAGATGACACTCCAGATCAATTTTGTCTAGAGATGTAACAAAGAGTTTATCGTTTGATAAACTGGGTGGGTCCACTACAATTATTAAAACATCCTCCACATAGGATAGAAAGCTTCAATCATGGAATTACTAAATTCGCCGCGGATTTATGCGATCTTCAACGGATTTTGGCTTAATTCTGTAGGTCATCAAGTGCCGTCTGGCATGCCGATCGGAAGCTGATCATTCCGTTTGCATATCCAGGCGTGCCCTGCGGATTAAGCGATACGCAATCCACCTTTGACAGCCCTAAAGCTTCCCCCCGAAATTGACAATATTCGCCGGAATCTATCTCACTATCGAAATTCTTAACATAACTGGTCATGGCAACGAGATCGCCTGAACATGTGTGACCATCGCTATGTGAAGTAAAATAGTATACTCGTGTACCCTCCTCACTAGTCTTTGAACACGAGTATTTTTTTCCACGTACTTCAAGAGAAGTGTCACCACCTTCTTGAGCACTTACCTTGCTGGTACAAGCATAATTTGCGCCATTTATTTGCAAAAACACATCGTCTTCTTCCGTGCCAATTTCGGCATTTGCGACATTACTTGTTCGCGATTTGCAAGACGCGACTACTGTCAAGCCTACGACCAGAATACCCACAAAAATTTTCATAAGCCTTCCTTTGAGATATTTTTCATTTGAAAAATCCCGACACCAAATTTACCAGTAACATGACGGTCATTGCTACTCTAGATTATTTTGGTATGCGAAGGTCTGAAACAGTTTACCTACCGTTAAAATCCGTGCTTAAACCTTACGTCAGGCTCAATCGAATCAGAAGAAATTCTGGAACAGTTTTTAAGGCGAGCCTTACGGCCCGACTCAGCCAATGGGTATCTCCAATTTCGGGCAAAATTTGGGCAAACATTCAGCAGAAAACACGCCATTCAATAGACTCAGTAGACAACAGACAAAACCTCTGAACACCAGGAACCAGTTGATGTTTAAGACTTTCCACTAACACACCCAAGTTCGACGATTGGATTTTCAAATCCTACCCCCGCTACCAATGAAATCAGAGGGCTAGAGAGAAATCTCTAGCCCTTTTTCTTTTTGATGGTTTACGATGGTTTAGGGCAAATCGAACTGTGACGACGGGACATTGGAGGATTGGCAAAACCTCAAGGGTGAAACGTTTAGGGCCTTCGCCATTAATATTTTCGTCCATTGAAACCCCGGACTGTCACTCCCTCACTTGGCTTGCTAGCAATCTCTTGCTCGAGATGTTCAATAACCTCGTCGACCAGACTCAAGGACGTTCCTGTTGCCATTTGCTGGAGCAGCAGCCGAGAGCGTACGTTGCGGAAATCGCCGGCGGTCAAAGCGCCAATTGAGCCGATTTTTGTCCATTGAGATTCACTTGGCGCTGAAGAAAGAAGTGGAAATAGCATGTTGTTGAACAATGCTCTTGCCTGAGTCGGTCCGGGGGAATAGAAGGTTACTCGGTATGTGAATCTCCTTATGGATGCTGCGTCAAGACTTTCGGCAGCGTTGGTGGCACATAGAAGGATTCCTTTGAAAGATTCCATATGTGTCAGCAGCTCGTTTACTTGGGTGACTTCCCAACTTCTTATAGCTTTTTCTCGGCGCTGCAAGAACGAATCGCATTCATCAAAAAACAATATCGCATTTTCTGATTCGACACACCTAAAGACCTCATTAATGGCCTTTTCGGTACCTCCGACCCACATAGACAGAAGATCGCTCGCGCGCTTGGTCACGAGCCGCAGTTTTGAGACAAAACTCAAGTATTTGGCGAATTCGGTCTTCCCCGTACCTGGTGGGCCATTGAGAAGAATAGTTAAATTTGGGATTGATACTCGAGTTCGGTAGTTCGATTCGTCCTCCCGCAACCGTTGAAAGGAAGTAACTGCCTTTACAATAACCGAAGGATCGAAATCCGTTCGAACGCCGTCTAGACAGTAATTGCGATCTAAAACCTCATTGCGTTGTGGTTGACTGAGACCTAGCAATTCAACCTGGTTTTCTATTAGCTTTTCTATCTTCTCTTTAGTGGTCGAGCCGGAGACGTCGGAGGAAATGCGCTTGAGATTTTGAAGAGTTTTACTAATGGAGGAGGGAGGGAGCTCGTAAGAATGCGCTATGTCAGAAACGTGTTCCGTCGGCAAGTCGGAGATGCCTCCATCGTTGAGGCACTTCACCCAGATGGCTAGTCTCTGCTGAGGAGTGAACCGCTTAAACTCCAGCAAGTAATCAAAGCGCCTCTTGACGGACGGATCCAAGCCGTCTGCGTAATTGACGATCCAGATCATTTTTAGCTTGGACCCCGATAGGATATGGTTCGCCCATGATTTGTCATTAACCAACCTGCTTGCTTCCCCCGGAAAAATATTGCCTTCCGCACAACGGAGGAGCGCCTCTGCCTCGTCTACGACCAATATTCCCGGTTGTTCCTGCAAATGACGAAGTGCGGCAACTAAGGCCGATCTCCTTTCCGAAACGTTCTGCCCGTCCCCCTCGCTGAGAAAACGCACGGGGAGCTGGAGAGATGCGCCTATGACCTTAGCGAATTCGGTCTTTCCCGTTCCAGCGGCTCCCTGCATCAGAATATTCACGGGGCCAGCACTTTGCAAAAGAGCCTGCACGTCCAGTAACCGGTCGCTTAAGTACGGGTAGTCGTCCAGTGTCAGGTTTGTATCGGTAGAAACCGTGCTGAATAAGGTACTTGTAAAATTTCCGCCGTCATTCACTAGAAAGCGTTCTAGACTCACTGATAGATGATAGTCGTCAGAACTTTCGACGATGAGGCCGCCCGCTCGCAGGATTCCGTCTTTGCTGATGCAAGCGCGATAGTCGGCCATACTCAATCCAGCGAAGAACGTCGCAGACACATTTTCTGAGCGCATTCTACCCAAGTCAATTTCGCTTGCCGTATCTGCGAATTCAAAAGATTGAGAGGTTAAAAATAACAGTTTGATATAGGAAATCTCAGCCACACTCAGTTGCAGAGAATCCTGAATGTGTGCGAACTTTTCGTGAAGAAGAGATTGGCTAGCGCGCTGCTCCAAAATACCTGCGTTATCCTCAAGAATCCGCAACAGCAAGCTCCTAAGCTTCTCAGACTTGTCTGCCAAAAGTTTCTTCTCAACATTGGCAAGAAGTTCAGTTTGCGCCCTGGAAAATCTGAGCCCACTTCTATAGGGAGTTCTTTTCAAATACTTGTAAAACTCGACTGGTTCTGAACCTTCCCGCGTGCGAATCGATGCCGCTGATTTTTGAATCTCCTCACGTTGCTCATTCGTTGCGAAGTGCGCAACGAGAGCCAACAAGGAATCCCGAGTCTCCTTTCGAGAAGACTTCGCCGCGTGCAAAGCGTTAGAAATGAACGCCAAGGCCAGAGAACTCAGGTAGCTAATGTCGTTTTCATTCATTCGATCTCCTTGCCACTTTAACACTTACTTTGTTTCCAAATGGCCATCACGACATTTCATCGGACATGTTTCGTTCCTTCTGAAGGCTAAAAAGTGTCCCGAAAAATCACCATTCCAGGAGTGGTGATTTTTCGGGACATCTGTGTCGATGCTAGGTTTCGGGACAGATTTTTCGGATGTGGTTTTTGGACTTGCTAAGTTTCGGGACATCGTTGTGGGACGAGACATCAGGTCGCGAATTCTCAAACGAGGAATAAAGGAGTTCCCCTACCCGTCCGACGAGATTCTCTTGGCTTATCCGTCAAGGCAAGGACCGTACGAAGCGTTTCAAAAATAGGGTAGAGAACCCATGCGATCATTTTAGCCTCTGAGTCGTCTCCAACGTCGAATTCTTCGGGACTTGTCGTCGGAACGACTTTGTTTCCGCGAACATAGTCTAAGACGTGTGGATTTTGATCTATGGCCTGTTTCATGAGAGTTACGGCCGACCGCGGTGATTTTCTCTTCGCGGCTATGCCGGTCCTAATCCAGGTCCAAGCAGGGGAAGCGTCTGGATATGTCTGGACGATGTCGTGTCCCTCGATAAGGCGGCCGGATTCCAACAAACAACGAATCAGCGGGAATCTCACGCCCAAGTTGTCATTCGAATTCATTTCCAAGATGCTGAAAAATAAATCAATAGCTTCGTCCAATATTCCTACCTCCATCGAGGCAAGAGCCAGAGCTTCAGTTGCGTACAAAAACGGCCGGCATCTCTCGTCGTGATAATACGGATAATTTGGCTTCTCCATAATTTCTTCAGGAACCAGGGACATTGTGCACTGGAGCGCGTTCTTGAGAAAGCCGAGCCTTCTTGCCGGTAAACCGTCATCCTTCGCGACGTCCGCCAATTTTGTCCAAGTTTTCCAGTTCATGGAATCTATTGCAAGGGCATCGAGAGCCGCTTCAAGTTTGTCCTCTCGCTTTTTTAGCGTGTCCATAGAGGCGAGGGCATCTTCCACTTCCTGCTGCAAGTCGGCGTATAAAATGTCACCTTCTTCCGCGGACAATATGTCGTCCAAGTCTTCATCGAACAGGTCGTCCATTAGTGGAATCAACTCGGACTCAGAAATCGACTTACTGAGGTCCCGGACACATTGAGGACTACACGCTGCAATGATTGCAGTGATACCGTCCTTGTCAGCGGGTGAATTTCTTTTCGGTCGCGTCAGTACGACAGGGTGATCGATGCCCTCTATTAAAACCTCGGTCGATCTCGAAGAAGGCAGAGCTGTCAACTCCTCAGAACGGATATTTACAGAGAAAATTTGATCAGATGAAGCGATCTGGGCATCACAAAAACCGCAGCACAGGACCGACGATTTCTTTCGATGCTTTTTTTTCTGAGGTTTCTTCTTTCCCATCTTGTGTCCACAAACTGTTGATAATGATTACTCCAAATTGAGAAACAAAATATGCAGCGCGCTGTCTTTTTGCAAGGCGTTTTATTCTAAGAAATGCAAGAGTTAACTCGATATGCCGACCACCACCACAGCAATGGAGACGGAACGTCCGGAAGTCCCAACACCGTGTTATGATCCCTTGAGCATTCGGCATGCCCGGGGCGTGATCTTGCGCGGCTCCTTCCCTGTCCATGCCACTATGCCGGCTTTTTCCTAGACCGCGTGGCTCTCTGTTCCTTGAGCTTTTTTTCGTAGTTTTTAAAGTCGTTAAAAATGGCATCTAGGTCGAAATTAAATTTCTTAGCGTGAGCTTCCCGGATTGCATGAATTTCAGCGACTATAGCGTCTTCCCATGCCTTGGCAGCATTCTCTTTCTTTTTGACATTTGTTGGCTGCGTTGCAGTCCTGCCTTTATCAATTCTCGTCTTCATATCATACACTCAAGCAGCAATTTCATCACCGTTGACTACAATCGGCTTTGTAGACCCGTCGGCGGCGTCTTTCAACGATCTATAAAGAGCATGCACCTCAGACGCCTTTTCTTTTAGTTCATCGAGTATGAATAGGCGAATATCCTTTTCCGTCGACCAACCCATCTGCGTGGAAGCGTTGTTTTTTCTTTCCCATTTCAACACAGCGGGATGTTTGACGGAAAAACGAGAAGCAAACTCTCTCGCGGTATGCTCGAAATACTTTCGCACAAAAGCAACTTCGTTACCGGTGAGCCTTGTAGGCTTATGAGCTAGGAGCTGTAGGATGGTTCTTTGGTAGTCGTTGTAATTAACATTGAGGGCCCATTCCCCTCGGGCTCGTATTAAGGGGGCATTCTTCAATATGACGGGAAACCCTAAACTATGATCGATATATTTCTTTTGGATCTTTCGTTCCATTATTTTCTCCTCTTTCCGAGCGGGATGACAGTCACAATCAGCATTTCATCTTCGTCAAAGGTGACCGCTATTCGAACTGCTTTACTATCAACGGTCTTGCCTTTTATGGCATAGTTCCAAGATTGAAAATCATGTTTATATTCATCCTTGTTCGGTTCTCGTTCTCCGTGTATTAGAATAAACGTAATATCTGGAATGCTGATGTTTCTCTGCTGCCTCCTTGTTGCCGCATGAGGCAAAACAACAAAGTCGCCCGTACTAGCTCGTTCGCGAATCAACGTGAGGATATTAGGAATTTTCCCGGGCAAATCGAACATACTTGATGGTAACTGAGTTACCCAAAAACCTCAACAAGAATCAATGGACGGCTCTATTTGCTCGCAGGTCGAGGAGCCTTCGATGGTTTACGGATGGTTTACCATCTGCCGAAATAGACCGAAAACGACCGATTTAGGCCGAGTAAAAAGAAAGTGGATGTCTCTGGTTTAATTGAAGAAACTAAGTATTTCCAGATCGTTACAGCTTTCATCAGGACGGGCTCATAACCCGAAGGCCGTAGGTTCAAATCCTACCCCCGCTACTTTTTCGCAAAGCGAAAAAGTCCTCTACCCACTCATGCTATCAACTTGAAATTACCACGAAAACTGCAAGCAGCCACAAGATCTTAAAAACTCAAGAATCGAAATCGGGCAAAAAATCGGGCAAACAAAAATGCGTTTGGCTCTGCTCAAGACATTGCTGTGATGAACGACACGGAACCCATGGCTGGCGCTGAAAATGAAACACGTTTGGTTTCGTTTTTCAGATAGTCGGCGGCGAAGTGCGCGTACTTTTCTGTTTGCGTAATCGTCGAGTGACCGAGAATTTTTTGAAGCTGGTAGATTGCTCCTCCCTGCCTCATAAACTCCGTGAAGCCGGGTTCTCCGTTTCTAATTTTCACTTGCACGACTTGCTCACCTGTTGGGGCACATTGACCCCAGCCAGTGAAATGAAAACGGATTGCCACGTATTTTTCCGTGACAAACCTTTGAACCTCGGCTTTGAATTCTTGGGTGATGAACCTCTTGCTCTTCTAACTCCTAAAACGTCAACTTGCAGTCGTCTGTTAGCCCCAATCCCTCGTCGGCGGCATACTTGCCGTCCACAATGGATTGAGCTTCGGGGAACATGCTCGACGGCGAGTTGACCGCGCCTGGGAAGTGCTCAACGACGCTGAGTTTGTCGAAGTATTTGAGCGGCGGATTTTCTTGCAAGAGCGGGATGAGCCGAGCTCGATAAAGGCGATATATCTGCGCCGTGTCATGGACTGCGCTGTCCGGTTTGGAACAGGCGTCTGCCAAAGCTTGCTGCTGTTCTATCATCGTGCCTAAGAAATGCTGGACGGTGGCGTCTTTAAACTGCTCAAGAAGCGTCAAGAACTTCTGAGCATCTGGGTCGTTCACTTGGCTCATGGCTTCTTTTACTTTTTTCGTAATTGCATCAGGCGTCTTGAGCTCTGACATAGGGGTTGCCGGGATGTGCTTTAAGAGGCCACAACGCCGCTTCGAGAAGATGGTATTGCCCGGATCGATGGAGCGAATTGCGACGAGCAAGCCCATATTTATTATCCTATCCTGGCCATGAATGTCGTCCGCTAACTGGCCCATCCTGCTTCCAGAGCCGTCCCCGGGAATCGGTACGGCCACAATTTTATCGGCTTCGATGTTGTTTGCGGCAAAAAAGTTTTTCACATCGCCGGCACCAGGAAGCTTGGGAAAGTTGGGGCTCGGAAACCCGAAGCCGCCGCTAAGAAGAAAGATATTCCTGAGCAACCTACTCGTGTCTTCGTCGGGATCATCGTCCAACACAGTCACCAGGTTGACATCCACTGTGCAGAGTGCAGGTTTTAATAGGTCTTTCAGGGTTTCATTCGCGAGATCGGGCAAGCCATTGCGCAATCCTTTCTTGTAGGCCGTCGCGATAATACTTGAGAATCTGCGAACTACATCCTCAACAGGCTTAGCCCTGAATGATTTTCTCTGCTGACCGCGACTGTCAATTCCGACAAGCGCCCTTTCTTCGGCAAGGTCATCGGTTCTACTCCCAAGCCAGTTTCGCCATGGGGAGGAAATTTCTTTCATATTGAGCACGCCTGTAGGGTGACAGCGCAGGCAAGGGTTGCCTTTGGTGAACGAGTTGCCCTGGTGCACCAAATTTCCATCTCTATATTTATAGTAGTTAACGGCTCCTGTCGCTTTGTCACCAGCGATGATTTCGTCAGGGTGAGCGAAGAAGACCAAACTTTCTGGACTGTCGGGGGCCGCAGAGTTTTGATCTTCACCTTCGATAGGACACTGGAAAAAATCGATTATTCGCGGTTTGTTATGTGGATCCTTCTCGGCGATGACATTTCGACCTTGCGAGGTGCAACCTGCCGCGTAAAGCATGATTTCCGGGTTCGTGTTGCAACCGGCTTGGGCAGCTTTGGCGACGACGTCGGTGAGCTCTCTTTCGGCTTTGAGCTGGCATGGCTGGCCCTCAGAGTCCTTCGCCTGGGATGCGGTGGTGCGCGCCTTGCACGTTGCGAGGGATAGTGAAAGTGTAACAAAAGTAAGCAAGGTATAACCGCGGCATCGTCTCATATCTCATCCTTATGAATAACTAAACCCATTGTCTATTCTTTACTGATTATATAGATCGGGCAGCTGGGAAGCAAACTATGACTAAATAGGAGAAAGACAAATGAAAAATTGGCAAAAAATTTGTACCCTCGCGGGAATACTCGTTTCTGGCTCTGGCGGAGATCCCAAATTTAAACGGCAAGTGGCAAGGCGAAATGGTTTTGACGGACGAAGAAGGCGCACAAGAAAATTGCACCGTGGCTTACGAAATCAACTTTATCGAGGAGACGGAGTATAGCAATTACAAAGCATAAATTTGGTATTTTTGAAAAGTACTAAATTGATCGTTTTTCGAATGTTTAATGATCACCCGGGATTCCCGCAGCGGCCCCCGAAGCTGCGCCAGACAGCATATCAAGAATATCGGGCTCAAGCTTTTGGGCTTCGAGATCCGCAATGGCTTGATCTAACTCCTCACAGTCCGTAGTGAAACTCTGCGCGATAAAGACGGACATTGATCGCAAGGCTACAGTTTGTTAGATGATTACCAAGCAGGGACAATCAAGTGACTATCAAGTGACTGACCCGATGCCCCAGCGACGGCTTCGATTGTTGGAAGGTACTTGTGCCCAGTAACATCCTTGGGAACGTTCAAAGCCCAACCGTTGAAGCCATACACAACTTGAGTGTTAAACTCGTCAACCACTGCTTGATCAAAAACGGTATAATGTGAGACTCCGAGCTTTGCCTGAACAAGGGCCGATGCCCCACTGGGATGAGGCACCGTGTGAAGGTAGGGTGTGGAACTTCACAAGTAAATCGTGATTAGTCGCAAGTAAAATCTTTTTCGACAGCGATCGGAAGTTTGGTGTCGATCGACGTCGTCTCGATCGTTTCGCCAGTCTTTGCGTCGAGGATCAACAATTCAGAGAGGCTAATTTCGGCGTTGAGCGAGTACTGCGCTGCGATCGTTCCGTTGCTAGCTTGACCCAATGCAATCACTTCGATTTCTGCGTCGCTGGTATCTTCGAAGCCATCCAATTCGTCGGCGCCAACCATTCTTACGGATGATCCGTCTTTCTTAAAGTGCCAAATCATCAGGTTGATTTCTTTGTTGCCGTTTTCGATGAGCACTTCAGAACCAAGAGCGTAGGCATGTTTGCCATTCTCAGAAACGGTGACGGCGCGCATATCGACTTCTAGGCCGTTTTGTTCCAACTTCCGGTCGAGCTTGTTGCAGAGTTGTTGATTGGGTTTCAGTTCAGAGTCAGCAAAAGCTGTTCCTGAGATTGCAATGAAGGTTGCGAGGATCATTTTCATCAATTGTTTCATGTTGTTCTCTCCTAACTGGTTAAAAATGTTTTGCCTGAAATAGGCCAAGTTGTCCCATTTTTAACAGGAGTTTTGTTAAATGTCAAATTTATTTTATAAAAAAGTTAAGTCGTCATTATGACGTTATGAGGATTTTATGCATTCTGGGGACACCCAACTGTCAAGGAGCTTTCTTCACACGCCTTTCCTTTGTAATAGGAAGTCATGGCATAATTGACGGTTGTTGGGGAATCTCCGCCATTTGACCCACCACGGCCTCCTTGATCGAATTCAATTATGATTTTTCCTCGCTCGACCTACAAGATAGGATACAAGGAAGGAACCCAAGAGAAGTTTCTATCGGTAACGTATTCTGACCCTGCCATTCAACCGGTTGCTACACCGCTAACGTGTGATAGCGTGCACCTGTGCGGGGAATTATTGTGATCAATCATAGGTCGCCATTGCAGCGCATTTCGAGCGACGTGGTCACAGGGCGACCGTGAGGTGTTTACTTTTTATCTAATAAAATACTCAAATAAAGACAACTAATTAATTTACGACGGCCGGTCCGTACGACTATGCTGGACGAGTGAAAGAACGCCACAACGTACCTAGCGCTGGGGACTGAATGGCTAAGCACCAACAATTTTGAGGGAGAATGTTTATGAAACTATTATTGGTTCTGGTATCTATTTGCGGTTTTGGCGCCTTAAGCTATGCCGGCAGCAACGAAGATCGTGCAATTGAAATTTCTTCTGCAGCGTTAACCGAAGCTGGCATCGACATCAGCGCGGCGACGTCTATCGACGCGTTTTGCGGCCGTGACGGAGGAACCTGTTGGACCACCTTCGCTTTCAGTGAAGCAGAAGTGAACTGCCCTCGCGGAGGAGTCGAAAAGGTTCCTGTTGGCAAGGAAGTCATTTTGTTCGACTTTGCGAATCCCCAGATTCAAGACTATCAGGGCGTAGCCGAGTGCGAACGACGTCCGTAAATTTTAACTCGTTTTTCTCTAGTGGGGAGGCTTCGCCTTCCTCACTAGAACTCAGAGCCTGGATTCCCACACTGCATGCAGTTACCCCAACACTTTAGCTGTGTTCATGATCAGTTTCGTCACCGGGAGAAGCATGATAGTGCTGTCCGTCCCTTCTACCGTCTCCCCGGGGCAGATTCGCTGCTCTCTTAAGGGGGAGACATAAAACGCTGCTCTCTTGAGGGGAGACATAATCGCTGCTCTTCCTCAAGAAATCCACAACCAGTGTGTTGAAACAGGTTGACGAAGATACCTGGTTTCAAAGGGTTATGGCGTTTGCTCAATAATCACACTTGCGAATCCGATAAGCATTATAGGCCAAGTCATTTGTAGAGGAACCCCATGAAGCACGCAGCTATTTGGTTTTTCATCAGTGCGCCTGTAGTTAGTTGTGCGTCTAACAATTTTACATCCGCGGGAGAATCAAACTCCACACCCGCAAAGCAAGAATCTACTTCAAGCCAAAATAAACATCCGGAAAAATCAGGTTCGCCATCTGATACAGGGATGGATCAAGTTGATAATCCAAAGGCTGACCCAAAAACTGAAATTTTAGCCGGTCTTCGTGGGGTTTGGAAAACTGGTTGCACTCCAGAAATAGACATGTCTGAAATTGATTCTTGGGAGTTCACAGAAACCCAAGCGATTCAAAGACTCTATAGTTACACAGGCACGGAGTGCAAAACTCCGTGGAGCACAATAACTTGGTACTTTTCTTACTCAATAGGGGCAGATTCCTCTTATCCCGGCTCCAACGGTGCGTTCGAGGTAGACGTCGCCATTACCAGAAAGCAGCTTCTGCCCCATGATCCTGATTTGGTGGACGATCTTCTTGCCGACGGCTCGTTCGGGCATACCGATTGGGAAGTCGGTGTACCTAAAGATCTCACAGTATATCCTGGCAACTACGATCCGATCGGAGAAATTCGTTATCTGGTGATGGGTTTGCGAGAAGACTTCCTTGGTGTAGCGGACCGGACAGGTGTGCAAACTCCTGGGAATCCGCCAACACAGTTTGGCTATTCTTATAAGAAGCAAGGTACGCCATAAATCAAAGGTGAGTTATTAATCGCGCCCCATGCGGGTTCTTTTACTAACGCTGCTCTTTTCGCATGTTCTTGACTTTGCTTTCTTGGGGTGGAGGCATTGTTTCTTCTAGCACCAACCTAGAAACAGAGATCCGTCGTACTGCAATAAAGTGGCATTCGGCTGCCCCGGATTTCTCAGACTGAGTTATACGGTGAGTGAGTGGACGATCCAACATTATTTCTGAGACAGGAAAACCAACCGCCCGCTGGTCCCTCCGGCTTGCTATCCAAGAAAGTCTAGAACCTCGTCCACGATGCGCGAGAATCAAAACGCCGCTCGTTATCGCGACCGACATTACTATGAATAATAATATTGCCGGGTTGCTTTTTCGCTAGTCTGATCGACATAGACAGGTCGTGCATTTTCCCATAGTATCAATTCTCAACCTTAAACTGCCATATTTTCGGAGGCATAGATGAAGAAGCTCCTGCTCAGCGCCGGTTTAGCAGCGATCGCCATTTTTGCTGCTTGCAAAACAAGAAAAGGCGACAGCGCGGCAAAGGCCCAAAGCCATAACCATGATCTTAAGCAACAAGTTGAAGACTGCGGTTTAGATATTCAATGTGTGGGGCAAGCCCTTGCCGACGCCATTCTCGAGGGGGGTAGCGGAAATGGCAGTGAAGGCCATCATGGTTACGAAATTCTTTGTGCATGCAAGGGCGATAATGCATATCTGTTCCAGGTGGTCGGTACCGAAACGAAGGAAGTTGGTTATTTGGCTAGATACGGCAACAACTCGCGATGCACAGAAGGACTAGACACAAACCCGCCATATATGTGTTCAAGATCTCGAGTAGAAAACTTCTGCGCACCGAAAGAATTCGGCAGTACCGTTCTCGCATTATTCAAACTCAATGCTGCGGGGTCGACGCCTGCTTTACTGAGAGAGTTGAGAGATTTTGGTAACGACTCTCTCCTCATAGAACATATTCTCAAAAGCAATCCTGATAGGAGTGTTAACTGCAGATAAGCGTTACTTTGTATGCTTAAAGATAAGCTAGGCGAAATTCCTTCGCTAGCTTTAGAAGGTTTTTATCTTTCGTTCATAGCAAAGAATTCGAAAAAAGCCTCTGAAGTGCACTCCCTCTACAGGTCGTTGAAAAGACGTAGCTGAGGAGTCAACAAAGCCGATTGTGATCGATGGTGGCGCGATTGCTGCCTGATAAAGACGCCTCCTTCAATCGTTGCATTGCTATGCTTTTACATAATATAATGATTTATTCATTACATTATGGAGATCCCTATGAAGCTCGGTTCCCTTCTCGTCATGATTTCGCTTTTGTTTACAACAGCATGCCGAACATCTGGGTTTGATGGATCATCTGCCAAGTCACACGAGGGTGGACTCACAGACGAAGAATACTATGTCAAAGCCGAAATATTTCTACGGTTCACTCGTTGTGTGGGCCAGCATAATATCAGGCGCGAAGGCGACAAAGTCACCATCCATGCGAAAGGTGGTGAGGCAATATCACCTCCTCTAACTCAATGCATTGAACCGCTGAAAATGTATCCGACCATGTGGGATATTGTCCAAGCTGACGATTCCGACGTTATCATCAAAATTCGAAAGGCCACGTCGGTCGAAATAGCTACCGAATTCCTCAACGAACACAGCGAGGACACTTGTGTGACAAAGTCACAGATGACGTCGAGGGGCCTTGAACTTACTCTTGGTGAAAATCAAGATGCGCATTGCAAAGATAGTTTGAGCAACTTTGCTCTCTATTTCAAGATCATTGAACGGTCGGACACAAAACTGGTATTGAGCGCCGAATCCAACAATTTCAACTGTTCAAACGAAGACAAAAGCATAACCGTATCGCACTTCAAAGACTTTAGGATCCAGTCTGCCGGGGAACTCTTTGATCCCATCTCGTACGCCTACTACGCCAAGAAAGTTGCAAATGGAAACGTTGAACAAATCAAGCTAGATCATTGCGACTTTTCAGTGAAGGTGATCAACTACGCGGTTTGGGAAGGGAAGATTGCCTGCAACTCAACGACAAAAAACATTCAACATGAGCTGAATTTCTCTGCTATAAACCTTCAATCCACACTTAAAGTGGATGGACAGGAAAGCCCGACAACCTGTACGTTCATGCCAGAACACGATGACATTTAAAGAATTTTCCTCGCTACCGTCTGATGTTAATGGCGTAGAAGGGGATTCTTTAGACAGGCCACGGAACCTTCGATTAAATATTAATTCAGCACTACTCGGCTCAGCCTCGGGGGCCGCTGCGGGAATCCGGGTGATCATTAAACATTCGAAAAACGATCAATTTTGTACCTTTCAAAAATACCAAATTTGAATCTTTCTCATCTCTTTCAGTAATGTTCCGAAAGAAAAACAAATCTTTAGAGAGAAAAATAATGAACCTTCTTTCCATCTCCTTAGGCCTGTCACTGGTCGTTATTTTAAGCTGTAAGCAACGCGATGCTTCGATTACCAATGCCGAAGGAGACGGTCCTTGCCAATTGGTGGATCAGAATGATTTCGATGATCCTGTGGCAAAAGTCGCATCGACAGCTTGCAATAAGAATATCGAAAAAATGTTTTACGACGCCGGCTGTATTTCGGCCGGCCGGAGCCTCGTTGCGGAAAAGGATTTCGGACATCAGGCGCGCAAGATCGATCTCTTTCAATGCCCCTTTGGCGGAATCGATCCCAACACTCCGGGGGCGATACTACCTCCTGGAGGCGCTCCTCCTGGAAACGGACCGTTGCCTAGCCTCGTCCTTTTTTCACATCCAAATGAGTTGTTAACCTTGGATCCGAAACGGAGTTACCTGAATTTCTACAAACTCGAGGAGAGCAGCTTAAACTTCAAGGGCAACTCTTTTTCTCCGAACAATGAATGCCGCAAGTGCCATGTTATGGGCGGGATGGTGATGAAGGAATTAACGGTGCCATGGCGCAACTGGTCGAGCGAAAATCCCCTCAGCGGACAGCCATCGTCAAATCTCCAACACCTCGGCGTGGACATGAACGGTGAGAAGCTTCGTGCGTTTGACCCTGCCATAATGGAAAGTTTGGTGCGAAGCTCTGCGAGCATGGTAGCGATGGCACGGAAAAGAGGATTGAGCGAAGGAAATGTCCTATTTTCTAATGAAACGCTTCGAGATGTGCTTAAGCCACTTTTCTGCACCGTCGAAATCAATCTTCTTACGCAGAAGGCAGGTCAAGGTCCTGGACCCGAAGACTTTAACCCAACCGACTTTACCGTGAGCGCTCTTTACTTGGATAGTCTGGCGCTGCAAGGTATGACGGGAGACCTTCGATTTGCAAAAACTCCGCCAACAGAGAAAATTAAGGAATTTTTTACCGCCAATAACATAAAATCTGACAACTTCTTCCAAGTAGTCCCAGGTGAGGGCGGAACGCAAGCAATGACCCTGATGTCGTACGGCGTTCCCATGGGTCCTCAGGATAGAGCGCTCATCGAAATGAAGCTCTTCGCCGCCGGCAAGTCATTCGATTATCCAAATCCAATCTTTTCTAAGCGTCGCTGTGATCTTTGGAAATACATCCCATCAACGCCCATGACGGAGCTTAAGACGCCGGAGGATATCACAAAACAGGTGGTTCATTCTCTTACGAAAGCTGGCACTTCTGACGCGAAGGAGTTTATTAAATTAATCAATGATGCTCCCAACGATCCCAACCCAGAAGTCATAACCCAAGAAATCGGCCGCCGATCTGCGGCGCTCATCGAAGAGTGCAATAAACCCGGAAGCGCCTTGCAAGATGTTTCGAAGATATATCGTTTGTATCGCGCTAAACTCGTGCCCATTCTGCAGGGAAAGCCGCTCAAATACTTTGATCGTATTCATGTCGTTGAGCATTTTGCAAGCCGAGAGAATTCACCGTCGAAGATGTTTCCGGAGTACCAGGAAATTATCGATGGGAAGTATGCGGCTGACGAAGGTTTGGGATTGAACGAGAAGTGTGAGCTGGTTGAGTTCTAGGCCCTTGAGCCACGGCTTGGTGGAGAGCTCTTCTTTGCACTTTAGGCGGGCAAACCATTTCCAGATGTCCGCATCCGAGATAAGACTTAAACTCTTCAGTCACATAATTCGGGACATATTTGTTGGCTTGATCCTCTTGAGAAAGCTTTGAAATTTTTTCACCGACCTTGTAAAGGGCGGTTTCCTTGCGGAGACCAAAAAGGCTGGCGGCAGTAAAGGCTGGGGCATCGGACTCTCGTTCGTCCGCGGTGTTGGAGAAAGTCTTGGCGGATCTATTGGCGTCGACAGCACGCCTGGTCGAGGAACAACTTTTATCTTAGATATTCCCCAGGATTCGCGACCTTATCAAAACGCGCCCGTTACTTGAAGATGGGGCAAATAGAAACGGCTCGAGTTTACCTCACAAGCTTAACATGCAAAAAGTATATTTGCGTTTAGTTAAACTATATGCTAATATATTTTCATGATTGAAAGAACCAAGTTAAAACAGGAGATTACAAATCTACTCTCCGAGAAGAATATCGTTTGGCTATCTGGTGTGCGCAGAGTCGGCAAGACAACTCTGTGTAAATCTCTTGTGGAGGATGGAGGAAAATACTTAGATTGCGAACTTCCCAGCATAAGAGCGCAGATCGAGGATCCAGAGTTTTTTTGGAAACAGCAGGGAGATAATCTGGTAGTTCTCGACGAAGTACATCGTCTTCCTGATCCATCAAACGTCCTAAAGATCGCGGCGGATCATTTCCCCAAAGTTAAAGTTGTTGCGACGGGCTCGTCGACACTGTCGGCGAGGCGGAAATTCAAGGATACATTAACTGACCGTAAAAGAACTCTATGGATGCAACCTCTCCTGGCTAGCGAAATCAAAAACGAAAGCGGCTATAATCTTGAACGTCGATTGCTCCGCGGAGGTCTTCCTCCGGCGTATCTGTCACCGGATATTAACGATACGTTTTACTCCGAATGGCTCGATGCCTTTTGGGCAAAGGACGTCCAAGAACTTTTCGCTATAGATAAGAAAACAAACTTTCTTAAACTTGCCGAAATGATCTTGCGCCAAAGTGGAGAAATGTTTGAAGCTAGTTCGTTTGCAGGCCCATGTGAGATTTCCAGACAGACTGTAACGAACTATTTGGAGATACTCTCGATAACGCTCTTTGCAATTGTTGTAAGACCTTTTTCCAATAAACGCGCAAACGATATTGTGTCAGCTCCCAAGGTCTACGGCTTCGATACAGGTTTTGTCTGCTTCACTCGAGGCTGGTTTCAATTACGACCTGAAGACATGGGTGGACTTATCGAACACTTGGTGCTTTCGGAACTTATTGCCAACGTAGGAAAGGAAAATATCTACTATTGGCGCGACAAGCAGGGACATGAAATTGATTTTGTCATTAAGCCAAGCAGGGGGCGTGAAGTTCACACTGTCGAATGCAAGTTAAACCACAAAAACTTTGACACACGAAACCTCCGTGCATTTCGAAATGCCTATCCTCATGGCAAGAATTTTCTCTATGCGGCCAATGTCGATGAGCCCACCCCTCTGAAGATTGGAGATAAAGAAGTACTCGCATTACCCTTAGGGTCGTGGGTGTAAGGCCGAAAGGTCGGGGAGACAACTAGTTCTCATCGCCTTCTTCTGATGTCGGAATTTGGGGTCAGTCACTTGACTGTCACTGTGGGCGGCAAGGCTGATAGCTTCAGCACCAAAGCAAATTGTGGCAGAAGTTGTCGAAAGAATTGGGGCAATCATTGGAATTTTTGACTGATTAAGGCAGCAATGCCAAGCCAAATTGTAAAGTATAGCGCATTTTTCAAAAAAGCAAGTAACCGGAAATCACACAAGAACAGGTTGCCAAGATTCGAGAACAGGAAGAGGCTGATTTTCCGGATTGAACGGTTCTCAGCCGCATTCCTGTTGGGCGGTAGCTATTCCCACTGCGCGTACGTCTCACACGCACCCTGAACGGAAGTTGCATTCAAGCCTCGACATTTTTCGCCAATTCGGATCGCCTTGACGGTTTTGTCCTTTAAGTTGTTCGTATCAACAAGATTGGTGCACCATTGCGAAGGTTCTACCGACCCGCCTGGATACTGCCCCTCAACAACAACATCCTGATAATAGCATCCATCGGCCCCTCGATATTGACTGTAGAATTTTAGCTTGGGACCCTTGGGGCGGCTCGCTGCACTTCCCTCGCCGTTACTTAATTGAATAATGCCTTCCATGATCGCACGACGTTCGCATCTTTCTTCTCCATTGCATGCGTTAAACTTGTCCCATAGGCCTCCCGTTTGGGGAGTTTCTTCCTGCGCATTGGCGACGGTGCTGCCTCTTTTCTTACAAGCGAAGACCGCTACGATGACGAACAAGATGATGGTGGATGTTGTGGTTAATCTTTTCACTAGAGGTGAATGTATTGATGCCATAAATGTGTTTCCATATTATTATCTGTTGATTTTAGATTATCAGTCATCAGGCGACAATAGAAAACGAGAAGGTATCAGTAGTACGTCCTTTGTTGACGCACACCAAACCGTTTGTTTGGGGACATCCGCAGTGATGTCCCCAAATATGATGGAGCCCTCCAGTGCGCCGAAGCTTCCGTTTACGGCGGTGCTTTTACTAAGAGGACTAATGCGGGCGAAAAACGGTTGTGCTACAATCATAATAATAATTCTATCCGAGCCAACGTCAGTAATTAACTCAGTGGATTTCCCATGGTCAAAGCGTGTGTATTTAAATTCACCCTAAGTATTTGTGTCGCTGCTTTAGTGTCATGCAGAACGTCGAATTCTTCGACGTTCAAAACTGAGCAGACACATACATCGCCAGCCGAGGTGGTTAGTGGAAAAATTTCGCGTATAGATTGTGCCGCATTTGATGCTCCGAATCTCAACCCGAGTTGTGTCCTCGAATTGGTGCTCGACGAAGGCGCCTCTCTGCGACTGGTGAGTGATGACGTTTTCGGCCTTACGAAAGAACAAAGGGAAGGAATGGTCGAAACGGAATTAGCGGTACATAACAATCTGATCAAGCCCATGACCGATGAGTCTGTGCTGAAAGTACTTGTCCAAAGTTTTGGAGCCGGAACCTTTTCAAGATTTACCGGCGACCTCCCTTGGCTATGTTTTCGCAAGCTAGCGCCTGGGGACAAATGTGGCCTCAGCTTTCCGAGCGATTACAAGGCATCACCGGATTCCTTAAACGGTGCTTTAGTGGAGGCAAAAAAGTATATCTATGAGACTTCTCCAAGCGCGTGGATGTTAGAAGACTTTTATTTCGAGAAGAAACGCAAAGAGTATCCAACTATCGAAAAGGGAGAAGTGGTATCAATTACCGCCTACACCGATATGTTGTACTCAATGATAAACCGCAGCCTCCGAAGTAAGGACCCAGCTGCGATGCAACCATTCACCAATATTATTGCTTCAGCCACGTCTGGGTTGAGAAAGCTTAAAAAACATCAAGGAACTGTTTACCGAGGCGCACTCCTAGGTGAAGAAAATGCGGATTTGTATGTGGATGCCTTTAATTTAGAGGACCCGATCCTCGAACTCGCTTTTGTAAGTACGTCATACGACGAATCGTCTGCGTTCAAGAAAGAGAACGAGGGAGATAGGTTCGGAATCCGGTTCGAAATTACGTCATATACTGGTGTTGAAGTCGAAAACCTTTCGATCCACCCTGACGAAAAGGAAGTACTGTTTGCACCGGGTACCTGGTTTCAGGTCACCGGCATTAGTACAGAAGAGGGTGCAGACGGTGATCGGGTAGTGATCCAAATGGCCGAGTTGGTCATTCTTCACTAGATTCTGGGAAGCGCCTCATCTGAGGTAGACGAGAAGGCGTTTCCACAAAGATACCTGATGCAGGACCATTTGGACCCGATTATCAATGGACACCCCATCCTCCTTTCCCACTCTGTTGTTTAATTTTTATTCTGCAGGTTACCCAAAAGTGGCTATCGGCTCATTTCTTGCGTCTGCGACAGGGAGTGCTTTTTCAAAACCGGACTATTTCAAGGAAAACATTCTATGAAACAAAAAATCAGCCTTATATTATTCGCTGCCGTATTAGCCAGCACAGCCGCGTTTGGGAGAGTCATATTTCAGTTTCCGGTGACGGATAGTGGAGCGCAGATCGCAATGGCCATCGCAGATTTTGACGGTGATCGCGACCAGGACTTAGTTTTTTTGTCAGCGGAAAGAGGTCAACTGGCTATCTTGGAAAATGACGGAAGTGGCGACTTTAGCCCGCGAGTTATTTCGACCATGAATTTCCCAAGCAGTCGATCCAAGTTCGCTATCTCGGCGTCCGACATAGATACGGACGGAGATGTTGACATTATATTTGCCGATACGAGCCGTGGGGTTATTAAAACATTCCTCAACGATGGCCGAGGTAATTTTAGACCTTAGCGAGAAGGTACAATTTGAATCTTTAGCGAGCCTCACCCTTTGAAACTTAGGTTACTAGGTGCCCGTTTATTATGAAACGGATTCTGCTATAAAATAGCTTGGTCGTCCGTCCTCGTTCACTATCGCTGCGCCGCGAGAGATGACTTCACTCTTCTTCATAAGGACAAATTTGCCGCCTACTTTCACAGCGACTCCATGCCAGGGAGTAAGCCAGTTATTTTTGGATTCAATGAGGTAAATTCCCAATTTCTGGTAATGACAAGGCTGGGGATGAATGGATAAGCGGATTGCCTCCGGAAACTCTTTCTCGACCACTGTGCTCCACGCATGACTCCGCTGAATTGTAGTATACGCGAGCTCATGGCACATCTTACGTATTGCATTTCTCGACTTTCCTGACTCGATATAGGAAAAATCCTCCACCAAAAACCGTTCAATTCCGTTAAACATTGCAAGCTCACGTGGCGTTTTCTTTATCAAAGCCTTGATTTCATCGTGAGATTGGCCATGCTCCGACACTAGGCGGGAGCGCTTGGTATTATAATCGAGGTTTCCAAATATGTCCCAAAGACCATAGGTTTCTAAGCAAGAGAGCTGTCGTTCGCGTATAATTCCTTTTATCGCGGAATTGTAGGCATCAACATCACCGTCCTCAACTCGCACCACATCAGCAAACACATGACCGTCAGAGCAAATGGTTATTTTGGCTCCTGGTGCGTACAAATTGCGAATCTCTACACATAATGACTGCAAAAAATCGAGCGCAAGTTCTTCACCTTTGTCCGGTAGTTTCCCCAGAACTTTATCTAGGTTTGGGGATTTAGCTGGAAATGCAGGCAGAACAAAATGGATCGGCCTTCCGCTTTCTATACTGGCTCGAATCCGATCGATATGAGGAAAATTACATTGCTCGCAAAAGTGTCTGTAGTCATGCGCGTCTTCCAGCGATCGACGATACTTGAACACAATGCTGATGATCTCCGTCGCCAAATCACCCACTGGCCCTGCTCCATGGTTGCTCATTAGCGCTCCTTCAAACAGCTATCGTGCTAGATATTCTTCGACGCCACCTACCATAAGTCGTCATCGTAAGAACTGTCTTACGGCTAAGGAATTGGGAATACAAAGCCCTCATGACGAAAGGCATGAGGGCTCGCTTAACCTAGACTTATAGTGCGTTCACATTATCTCTTAGATTTTCGTAAATCCAAAGAAGCGAAGAACTACCATCTTCATCAAATCCTGGAACTGGAGCTTCTTCCATGTCGACGCCATCGCAAAGATCTGCTGTTATTAAGTCAGATTGCGGAGTGTCCCAGCCAGATGCACAACCGTTTATTAAACGGTCTTCTGAAGCGCCGCCGTTCCATAATGGGGTACCACCAGTAACCGCAGTACTGTCTACATTGGTAAGCGCTTCCCATTCAGCAGCGGTATACCCGGCTTCAGCATCCAGGTGGAGCTTAAAGAATGAATATTTATCTTCTCCCATGTCAGCATTTACAGCATAACGATAACCTTGGACTGTACCTGTGTCCAAAGTACCGGTACGTGACACCCATACTTGCATTTTGCCTTCTTCTGGCGAGCGCAACTGCACGCCCAACTCGAGATTGCCATCGCTGTTGATCATGTGTGAGTCGTCAAGCAAGTAGAAATCGACATACAAGTCATCACTGGTTTCGCGGTCGTAGTAGAACGCATATTTTGCTAACTGCTCGCCTTCATCATCTTTAAGCGTGTATACTGATGCCATACCATTGTAATCGCAGAAGAACTCAAAGTGAGTCGTCACAGTGCCGTCTTCGGATTCGAAGGTCACAGCTTTGTCGTAAGTTTTTCCAGCTTTGTCTTCAGGGAAGCTTCCAGGAGCTGACATTGAAGCTTCCTCCCATGTCGCGGTCCCGTCATCGAATTCAAATGAACCAGACGTTGGGGCGTCTTTGCATGATTTTAGAGTAGGATAAGCCTCGAGAGCTGCTTCAACAAATTCACCTCGCATGGTCTCAATAGTACCAGCAAAGCCCTCTTGAGGAACCATTGCTTTTAATTCATCGCTTGGTTCTGAACCCTCACCGCCGCTAAGAGTGTTCGCCCAATCGTCTTCTGTCGGGAATCCGAGAGAAATCCATGCAAACATTTGCAATGTCTCCAGTGCAGGAGTGTCACCATCCAACAACTTCAATGATGATGAGCCTTCGCCGAAGCATGAGCTCTCGCCGCAGCCTAGGTTGATCGTATTCATTAACACAACATCACCAGCAGAAGTCTGCGTCTCAGCATCGTCTTCTTCCTTCTTGGCGCATGCCGCAGCAACTGAAACTAACGCAAGCAAAGCTATCCATTTTCGAATTACCATAAAAGCTCCCAACAAAATCGGTTAACCAATTGGTCGGCCTTCCGACCTCCACGAAGGTATTCGGAGACATCTATCACGGCTTTAGCAGATAAAATAATTTTTAATAGTTTCAATAACTTACAAAACGACCTGCAAGAGGCGAGAACAAAAACCCCTCAAGAGACAATAAAAAATGGGCAGTTACCATATGCTTGTTAAATGAGAGAGCTAGAGAGAAATCTCTATCCCTTCGCTGACAATGATGCCGACAGTCGGCTCCCTCGAATCTCATAGTGGCTGATAGAAATCAATTCCCAAGAAAAATACCTCGTCTGATTTAGAGGACGCGACGGCGGGTTTGATGTTGGCAATGGTGTCGGTAAGCAATTCCCGAATCTTTTCGGATGTTATTCTATCAATACTCATAAGACCTGAGAAATGCATCGCCTTGTTTACCTTCTCACGTCCGATGTCGTTCGCGGCCTTGAGACGCCACTGCTGGTGCATGGTTGATATCAGATACGATTGCCTTGGAAGGTGAATAAAATCGACAACACTCCGAAGAGTTCCTTGGTTATCCTCTAACAATCCCCCCAATACCAACAACCGCACAGCCCCTGCAACCGCTGCTTCGGATAGCTGAGTCTTCTCAGCAAGTGATTTGACGGAATGACGACCCTCGGTTTGACAGGCAATGTGGATATACTGCGGGATCCATGAACCATAGTATTCCGCCATGATCTCAGCAGGCGGTTGATTTTTACCCCCCAGTCTTTGGCTCAACTCCGACCGGGCTTGTCGCATTGTTTCAAGTCGGTTTTCAAAAAATCGCTTTGTTCTTTGATCAGCGGCGCGCGAGACTTGGACCAAATCCACAAAGAATTGGCTTTCAAAATCTGGGAAGGAAAAATACTCCGCAAACGATAGGGCTTGCTCCATGCTAAAATCAGCATTCCCTCCTAAAACCTTCGCGATGAAGGTGGAATGGCAGCGCATCGCGGCGGCGAGGGCCGTCACACCCTTACGGCGTGCCCCATCGCTGCCGTGCAACAGTAACTCAATGATTTCGCGATAGTTTTTTGCAGAAAGTAACGATTCTAAAATATTCATACTATCCCGGAGAGATTCTCATTTATAGAATAACAGTCTATAATATACACCGATTAATATACCATAAAACTCTATCATTTCCAAATGACCTCACGTATAAACGTTAATACCAGCCCCATGGTTTGCCATCGGGCGGAAACAAATTCAGAGGTTTTCCATGCAGTCCAAATCTAAAAATCTTCTGTTTAAAGTTTTAGGCCTTCTTATAGCCGTCCCTAGTGCTAGTTGTTCGACTGGCGATGGGCGAGCTGTAAACAATCTGAGCGAAGGAGGCATGACGAGTGGGGGTTGGGGAACCACTCATTATGAGATTCTGGCTTCTTGCGATGTGAAAGTCTTAAAAGCCGCAACAGAAAGTGATGAAGCGCTGACGACGGCCACAATATTAAAAGCTTGGCTCGGCGCCGCAGTCACTAGCGCTTGGTATGAAATACATATAGGCTCAGCAGGGAGCGTCCCAGAGAAATTAAATATTGTCGGTTCGATTCATTTAGACGGCAATCCCATGGATCTAAGATCGATGGACAATGACGTGAAGTTTGAAGACGTGGTTGGAAGCGCCACTCTTACCGAATCACCGCCAGATAAAATTGACGGTAATGTCGAATGGAATCGCAAGAACTCTTCGACAAAGACCAATGTTGAACTATCGTGTACCAGAAATCCGAGTGTTCCCAAAGAGGCACCGGCAGCTGACGATTAATCAAGAAACGTGAACATTATCTCGAGCATCTGACCTTGGCCATGTCATGTGTAACGAGCGAATTCCAATCAACCAATTTAAATTTTGTTTAACCAAGGAGTTTTTTATGAAACCAAGAATCGTATTATCAATTTTGACCAGCATGTTTTTCGCGGCTTGTGGAAGCCAACATCAATCTTCGACCGAAGACGATCAAGGAACCGTCAACGATTTACCAAATGTGATCCTTCAATGTGTTGAAGCGTACGACGGCGCCGAAGTTCAAGATGGACGGGTCGAGTTGACTTTAGGCAAGGACCAATTTGGTTTGCTAGAAATTGAGATAATCCAAAAGGACCAATTTTCTGGCGACTATGTTCTCGGTCTTTTTATCGGAGTGGAAAAAACCAATGCAAATGGAACCATTTATAAGGCAACTGCAGAGGGCAAACAAATGACGTTGACCATCAAAGAAGCTGACGCGACCACCAATAAGAGCATCGGCGAGCTCGTCTTGACAACAGATGGCACGCCTCGAACCATCGGGCTTTCTTGCCGCGGTTAATTGCTTTTTAGACTTGTTTGGCGGGCCTTCATCTCGAAGGCCCTTTTCTTTCTTACTAGATAAGTATTTGGTCAATATCCGAAGGCGAAATCATGGATCTTCTAGAGCGGGTAAGTGCTGCTCTGAAAGGTTGCACGTCGAACTCTGTATTTGCCGCGACAATGTTGATAGTCTCCTCGAACAAGGTATGCAACAGCTCGCAAGATTCAAGGAGATCTCCTCTCATTAGGGACATCATCTTTTCCTCTAGGTTGGCGGGAGAAATTTCAAATTGATTCAAAAGCCACCGCGTTCGCTTTTCTCCGGGGTAGAACATGCCATTTACCGCACAAAGTACTTTTAAAATCTCTGTATTTCCCTGAAGGAGATTTCTATAAACATGCATAAAATCACCGCGCGCGGCGCTGGTTCGAATCACCCCAATGGTAGGGAACTTTATCTGCTCCAGGACACATTGTTGGTACTCGCTCGAAAAGCCTCCAAGAGACAGCTTTAATTTTTCTAGCGATAAATGTCCGAAGATCGGCTCGAATGATTGCGAAATATAAGCAAGTTCCTGTTTCTTAGGCTCGACTATCTTCTTCGGCACAATTTCACAAAGGGTTTTCTGAAAAACCGTACTCATATTGTGAACAACATCAATAGGAAATTGACCGAGTACGAAGTTATCGACACCCCATAAAAATTCATTTTTTGGGGTAATCTGCCTCGAAACAACTGCCTTCATCTTCGATAGAGGTATGTCTCTATCTTCCATCGTAGGCGGATCACGCCAGAATACGGCGAGCTCCAAATCCGACCAGTCGTCTACACCACCACGGGCAGTTGAACCACTTACTGCGATAGATTCTATTTTTTCGTTTGGAAGATAATAGGCCGAGATTCGAGAAGCCAAGCTGATTCTAGCTCTTTTAGCATCCATGTTAACATTACCTTTGCTAGACGCAGGGGCATGACCCTGTCAAATAGTCTCGATCGTGCTGACTATATTTCGCTTAGCATAATTGTCCACTTTTCTCCCGCATTTTGTACACCGAGGATTTTGAACTTACTCCCTGCTGCAAAAAGAACTTCCCGTTCTCCAGGCGCACTCGAGATTTTTTCAATGAGAACACCTGTCTTGGATTCAATAATAAAGTCGGCATTTCCGTTGAAATTGGAGACTTGGTTAATAGTGGTACTTGTAAACCCGCGCTCCTGGATAATATCCCCTGCTTTAAAGGCCTGCTGATACTTCTCGATGACCTCTTGTGACAAATGAGTCTTTCTGTATACGACTCGTTTGTATGTTGGTAATTTCCGAAGACCCGAAGCGATGACATCAGCGAATGCCTTGGTTTGCTCATCCAGCTTGCCGATTCTCAGAGCCTCATTAACCTTTCGAAACCCAGATCCAGCGTAACTTCTGATAGCTAAAAATTCCTCCACGGATAGTTGTGGCAAGTCGATGACCTTATCTCCATTGAAGAACTTCCTGCAGAACTCTCGTTCCATGATAAATTCTTTTGTCTCAGCAAACTTCTTCAAAGCTTTCGCTGGCGCTTTAAAGTTGAGAGCATACGTCACACCGCAATCGACAAGACCGAGAGCGCGACACGCCGTCCAACCGATTTGACTTGCAGAACCAAATTTATTTGCATCGTTAATGATATCCTCAATCATACTCTTGGGAACAGAGTCGGGAGCAATATTCTTAGCTGCAGTTACGGAGGAATTATCCACAAGATCATCGTATCGCTTTGAAAAGTTATCTATGATGTCATCAAAATACTTGGTGATGTTATCAGGTAACAGACCCTTAACATGCTGAAAACCCGACCGAATCTGTTCCGCAAAAACATCTTTTGGCGGCAACTTAAGGAATCGCCCCACACCTGGAAACACCACGTAGAGTTGCCTACCCGCGGGACCAACCGCAGCCTGAAACGATGCCTTTCCGGCGCGAAAGAGACCCGCAATGCCGCGGCCAATTCCAGGCGCTGCCCAGCCCAAAGCTGAACCCGCCGCTTGTCCAACTATGTCAAAAAAAACTTGAGATCGAAGGTTTTCTATTTCGCTAGAAGCCAAAGAACTTGAACAGTTCTGAGATATGTCAAGATTGGCTTCAATCTCCTTAAGTTCTGCTAGACGTTCCAAAGCAAACTGATACTTCATCAGGTTGGACCCCAACGAAACCCCAAAAGCCGCCCAATCTACGATCTGTCCGCCAACTCCCGCCGTTCCCAGGTTCGCCAGAGTTCCTGCGGCCATCGCTCCGCCGCTGATAATCCATGGCTCAATAATATTCCACTGCTGGACCGCCGCAAGATGATCAGCGTCAGCCTTACGTGCAGCGCAAAAGCCCATTCGATTTGTTTCGGTATCGTTACCCTCTGCTAGAAAGAACGCTGCAACCATACCGGGGTTGAGATAGAAATAATCCAAACGATTGTGATCTGCACAAAGATCTTCGACCTGAGTACGCAATTCGAGAACAGTTTGTTTTTTAAACTTCTCCGAAATGGACCCCGTCCTGACATCACATTTCTCTGTAGTTTTAACGAAGGCAGGATAGATCATCATATGAATCTGTTCAGAATTGAACCTATCAACAGCCGTTTTGATCGGAGCAACATGATCAAAATCTCCCGCCGCAAAGGGATTCCACCATTGATCATCCTTCTTCTTAAAGCATGCGGATTCAGTACCAAGGACACCGTGGAGGTCATCATCACCAATCTGTTTGTCTGTTGGAAGATCCGGCCCTGGTGGGGGCCAATTTACGTAAAACAACCTAGTCGCCAGAGTATCGAGGAGGTAGTGGGAAAAATTTTTCCGATATTCATCCTTCGCCCTTCGAAATCGATGAAATTCGGTATTATTTGATGTCGTCGGGAAGGTGTAGTCGTCACAAAAATCAAGGGAGAAAGTGGGGATCGAGTTTTCGTCGGTGTTGTATTGGACCTTTTTAACGTCCGACGTCTTAGTTTTGCACGTTGTGATCAAAACGACTAGCGTTGAAATGGTCAACAGATGAGTCACGCTGCATTTCCACTAATGGTGCGAATGTTTTCTTAGCTCTAGCACAGAATGATGAGCTTAGACGGCTCCTGTGATCTATTGATTATTATATCTGGGTACGGGTCTAGCTGGATGAGGCAGAAATTGCCTAATGTTCAAGAATCAAAAATAAAATACCGGACTGCCCGAGCCAGCCCGAAAGCCATTCCCCCCGATATTAATGAATGGTGTCCAAAAGGTCCTGAAAGTAGGCAGGCATTTGCGACCTAGAATACCATGCCAAAGATAGAGGATCCTTCATCGCCTTTCCTTCGTTCAAAAACACCAATCTTTTGCTCTCAACTAGAGGCTTGGCAATTTCGCGAGCCAAGATCCCAACTCCTATTCCTGCAACTAATAGATGTATAAGGGCGGAGTTCTCGTTCACAAAGAGCCGAGGCCGTTTAAGGTACTTCAGCAGATGAAAATACTTCAGGTAGTTTAGGCTCGTCTGATCGTCGGCATGAAACGCAAAAAGTCGCTGTTCGCTTAAAATAGTGCTTAAGCTGAGCTTTTTCCAGCTTGGGTGCCCTACCAAACAATATTCATCTGGTTTAACAAGTTTGCTGTCAAACTCAAGCTGCACCTGATGAGGATAGAGAACTACGATATCGGCTTGAGCCTGTTTTAACAGCCCAACCCGATTTTCTGAGTCATCGATCATGAAGTGAAGGTTGAGGTGTGGCCAGCGTTGATATACCTCCGTACATCCTGGAACCACCCGGCCGGCAATAAAACTTGTAGGGCCGGCAATGCGTAAGTCGACACTGACTCTGCTGCCGCCATCTTTCACCTGAGAGTAAAATCGCCCTTGTGACTCTAGCGTCATGAGACAGAAACTAAGCAGAAACTTTCCCTCTGTCGTAAGGCTCATCCCCAAACGACTCCGCGTGAAGAGGCTTGCACCAACCTCCCGCTCCAATGCGCGCAGCCTTTGCGTGACTCCAGTTTGGCTTATTCCAAGATCTTTTGAGGCGGCAATCACCGTTTTGCGCAGGTATATCGCGTAAAATGCTTCTAAATTGGGATGAAGTAAACTCATTTAAATTCATAAATACATTCCTTTTATGAATTTTACAAGGCCTGACATTCGAGCTATTATCCAGCCGCCTTTGAACAAGGATAGAGCTTGACACAATCTGAAGGAGACAAAATGCTTAGATTAACCCTGATAACTTTGGTACTTTTTTTCGATTCATTTGCGAGTGCTCATACGGTAATGTGCGACCACACACATAATCCAGACGGGACGATTACCTGGCATTGCCACGACGAATAAAACAATCGATGAGGCTATGCTCGTCGCTTTTCAGTTTCAATGATGTTGGGGGGATGCAATAATAAGATAAAAGCATCGAACAAATTGGGTAAAGCACATGCATCCCTACCTTCAGCAAGTTGTTGCCATTGCCCTAATTCCCATGCTCCTCACCACAGGCTGCCGCAAACCGCTCTCGCAAGTCAAAAAGGTCGCCTACGAGGAAAACACGTTCCCCGAGTTCTCGCTAGAGATGTGCGACGAGTTCTACTACTCAGGTAACCTTTTCGATCCTAAAACACATGAAGCCAACGCCGCCAAGGACAGATATAGGGAGCAATTTTACGCTCATATTCTGGATACGGTAGCACTGAGGCTCATGTATCTCCGTTATCCCCCAACCGGCGGCGAGGGGTTTACCAGCAAAAAGATAGCAGAAGAAGAGGTGAAGTCGTTATTTGGGGACAACTCATCTTGCTTAAGAAAACGAGAAAATCCCTGGTGGAACCCGTTCGCGCATGATGCGGCTTATGATCCGTCATCGGCAATTCAAGAATCGCTCGCAAAGTTTAATAGTGAACAGGAATACAATCTAATCTACCCCAGCTTCTTTCGGCCAGATACAGCATGCCACAAGATTGATCCGGGCATGGTCGACCAATTCCGAAAACAAACCACGACTGAAATTCATTCTCAGGTAACCAAACTATGCGACGACTATAATAGGATTGATTCTTTCTACCTGAACCCAGGCTTTGTTGCGAGTTTTTTCGCTGAAAAGACAAACGATACTAGAGAAAATCGCATGGGTTTTTGTACCGCGAGAAAGATTCATACCCGTCACCTGCAGCAAGGTGAATGGTGGGATGAAGTTGAACCATGGCTTATTAGCGGCGGCGCAATGGCAGCCGGTACCCTGGCAAATTTCGGCCTAATTGGCGTAGGGGGAACGGCGGTCGACTGGGCAGCGTTTGGCGTCTCGATGGCATCCAACCTCGCGAAGTACAAATGGTCGCTCGAAGAATTTGCCAACCTTAATGAGATGTCTCAGGATCTCGACGTCTCCCAAACCTGCAGCCAAGATGAAGTTTCACGGCGGCTCGAAAAAGTAAAAATGGCCATAGTCTACGATGTTATCGGACAAGCCGTTGGTTTCGCGATTGGTTGGGCAGCTCCAGGCATAGGTCGGGGTGTACGAGCCCTGTTTCAATCCGGCAAAGCTGCTCTCAAATCTGTTTCCGTTGCGGGTGGTCGCGTGACATACGTTGTGATCCCGTCTCTGGGTCGAATTGTTCAAATGCCAAATTTGGCGGTTTTCTCTGACCAAATATTATCGGCAGTGAAGACTCTGAAAACACTTCTTCCAGAACATTTGTCCAAACATGTCGACGATGCTTTCGAGACGGTGTTGTCCCGCTACAAACAAATAGTGAATCAAGATGCCATACACGTCGCTAATGGATTCGAAGCTCCCAATCTCGGTAAGAACTTAGAAGAAAGCATCGACTATGACGCGATGGCCTTTGGATCAAAGAGCAATGTACAGAAGGCGATGTCCTGGGTATGTGCGGCGAGCATTACCTTCCTCACAGCGTGTAGTCCGACGTTTCCAGAAAACTTTGCTGCACCGAAGGAAGCCTTAGACTCTTTTAGGAAAGAGTTTGCCACCGACATCAAGAATGTTGAAATATTCGATCAGCATCTTCTTGAGGATAGTCCCAATCTTCTAAAGGAGGAGGTAACAGCGATCAACATGTATACATCCGCTTGGTACCGCGATGTTAACAATGCTCTCAAATCAAAAGTTAACAAGTTTAGCGATTTTGTCTCCGTCACCGTATCAGGCATGCGAAAACTTGAAAGGTTCAAGGGTACCGTATACCGCGCCGCGACACACAGACCGGAGACAATAGAGAAATATTTGACGGCCTTTAAGAATAAGGAAGCAATTCAAGAGCTAGGGTTTCTCTCTACAACCTACGACAAAAAACAAATGTTCCCCGGAAACATGGAATTCATAATCGAATCCGTCTCAGGCGTAAAAGTGGAAAAGCTTGCACTCAAGCGGACGGAAAAAGAGGTTTTGTTCGCTCCTGGAACCTGGTTTGAGATCCTGGATATAGAGCAGCGCGAGACAAAATGGATAGTTAAAATGCGCGAACTGATTCAATGATTTTAAATCAAAAGTTCCGCACGGCCCGAGCACCGACGCGAAGGTTTATTCGACCGGTTTCAGCCAACGCGTATACAAATCAGTTATAATAAGTCTGATTTTACCCCAATTCTTCTGATATTCGCCCGTATAACGTCCTTCGGTCATTCCCGTCCTCCCTGGGTGTATAGCAAACCATAGTACGTCGCTTTGGACGTTATAAGAAGGATTGCGATCCTCCATACTCGACTCACTGCCGTTTCCCCAATTCTTGACACAATTGTCTGTTCCTTCCATGCCGTCGCTCGTCTGTTTTACCTCTCCCGTTATGGAAGCGAGGAAAACCTCGTCATCCGCGATCAGGGAGATTTCACCCAATTTATAACTGAAGGTAGTGACTTGGGTACACGCCTTAAAGACGTCACATCCAGCCTTACCTGTCCAGTACCACGTATATTCGATACTCGTATTGGACACGACAAGCTTCTTGGTGGCACAACCTTCGTCAATGTTGTCCAACAGCCAAGTTCCAACCAAAGGGGAGTTTGGTTTTTCTTTGGGTTTCGGATCTTCTTGCGGTTTTGTGTCTGCCGAAGGGCCGATAGGAGTTGTCCCTGCATTGGGATCTGTTGTTGTGGTCGTTGACGTTCCCGTGGTGGCAGGCTTGTTCTTAACGCTGCTATTTTCGATACCGCCAGAGTCTTTACAAGAGACGATGAGAACCCAACTCATAACGAAAAAAATCTTGCGCATAGTTTTGTCTCCTATTTTTCCGATTCTGGTGTTGGTGCAGGCGTAGTTTGTTGCTCTGGGCCTTGGGCGGGTGCCGTTCCAGGCCCTGATTCCGAAGTCGCTCCAGGCGTCGCTCCCGGGACGGATTTTTTAGTGTATGTTACAACCAGTTTTGCTCCCTCGGGAGCTGTCACGGAGTCTGCCAAAACCAATTCCCCATTAGCAAATGTGTATTGAGAGGGGTCAAGCGGTGTGCCATTAATCGTGACGTTCTGGACAGCGATTTCATCGCCAGGAGCAGCTTCAATTGAATAAGATTTGGTGATGAATTTTTTGATGCCCGAAAGTAGTTTGCTGAATTGAGGACTCCAATCGGTTGGGCATATATCGAACACCTCACCGCCTGTAGCAGTTGCGAGATTTTCATAGTCCACACCTACATGAACGACCGGACACGACGAGTTGGTTTTCCCC
Source organism: Oligoflexales bacterium (assembly GCA_050251195.1). Taxonomy (GTDB): domain Bacteria; phylum Bdellovibrionota_B; class Oligoflexia; order Oligoflexales; family Oligoflexaceae; genus JBFWNG01. The sequence goes on along the minus strand of JBFWNG010000012.1, from coordinate 87,544 downwards.
GCAAAGGCGAAAAAGTGGTATTTACCTGCACCAAATTGCTTATCCATGGCTTGTTTGAATTGCTGGGCGCCATAGGCGACCGGATTGTCGTCGGAAACTGCCACAAATATCTTGGTGCTGTCCGGTCTAAGGACGTTTCTCTTTATTAGGGCGCCGGCGGCTTCAATGGTACGATGAACTGGCAAATACCATTCCATACCCGAAGTATCTTTAGCATGGGAGTCCATATCAACGCCGCAAACCGCGCCGCGAAAAAGATCCGCCGTAGACTCTCCTCCCGTCGTGATAGATCCGTCAGCATTTTCTGCAGTATCCACCGACTCTACGGTGTCGTACTTTGTGAAGGAGGTAAGATTTTCGGGGCACATGCTTGCGGCGAGAACAGAAAGAACGTCAAAGCCCCCTTTATAGGCCGGAATCGGAAAAAGTTTGTCGTCGCCCGATGTAGGAATGGGGCAAAGAGTCTTGTCAGCGCCCATACATGTTAAGATAGCGACCTTAACGTCGGAAGTATCGGTTGCGAGCGATTGTTTGAGTTGATTGATATTCGCCATAACCTGAGCATTTTCCTCAGACATGGAATTTGAGTTGTCCAGAGACCATACGATATCCAGGGAGCCCGAGGTGGATGTTATGACGTCGAAGGTTTTCGAAAGGGTTTCAGGAGGTGGTGGCGGGCTCTTCTTAGAAGCCACGTTGCTACTAAATCCTTGCTTGTTCTTGCAAGACGAAATTGCGAGTAATAACAAGGCACTGAGGATACCAATACGCATAAAAGCCTCTCCATCGGATACAAAACTATCGGAAAAACTCTGAGAAACTTAATGCTTTTGAAGCGCTATATTCATCGCCTCTTGTGACTGGGGATCCTCTTTGGCGGGCGGATGATGTCAATAAAATCAATGGGCTAGAGAAAAATCCCTAGCCCTCGCGGCTTTTTGCGGTTTTCCGGTAGCTTAACAGCTACCAAAATTATTTGTCTTCTAAACGCCCCGGTCAATCAGGCAGGTTGCAGCGTTACGGAATGTGCGCGCACCATCCACTATGGAAGACCTTTTCGATAGAAACGACTTCAAGCTCTTGATTCAAAATAACTGTGCCCTTACAGGCAACCACGCCGTCCAAATTCGCTACCGCGTTGATGACGAACCCGCCATTCTCCAGACGGTCCAGTTGGGTATATTGAAAATTAACGTTTACGACAGGAAGTTCGTAGGTTTTAACTGCTTCTGCAAGAAGGGCAGCCGTCCCGATATTCATCGCTTTTGGTGCGGGCTCGGCATTGAGAGTGTGGGTTAGGCCAAGGATTCCGATGATGACACTTAAGGTTTTAAACATAGATTCTCCTCTTCTAGGTGGGTGTTGCTTTAACTTTTGGCATCCTACTTGTCAAGGGAGGTATATGCTCAGTGTCGCAAAAATTTTCGCATCATGACACCATCGTAATAAGTATCGTTGATTTTGGTATCCCGCTCCAACAGGGCGACCTGTTCGAATCCAATGTTTTGGTTAAAGAGTAAAGCTTTGGAGTTGTCAGCGCGTGTCATGAGGTAGAGAATCTCGATAATGCCGTGACTAGCAACCAACTTTTCGACTTCTCGGTACATCGCCCGTGCTATACCTTTACCTTGAACACTTGGTAGTACGCCGAAGGTTACCCATGCGGTATGCGCCAAACGGCTTGGCGCGACCGGCTCAACCTGCACAAAGCCAACAAGGCGTTGGTCCAGAACGCCGACGTCAAAACGTCCGCCAGGGCGATTCGTAATGTGATGCACGGAATCCCGAAGCGCTTCCAAAGTGGGATATCTTTCCTCCAAGGATTGACAAAAGAAGGGAGCGGCACGATATATCTCGGCCATCATTGCCATCAAGGAATTTGCCTCAATGTCTCTGGCTGAGGTGAGTTGTAACACCCTGGGCCTCCAACCATTGGCTCAATTCTTTGGCAACTTGGCGGTATGAATCAATTACAAAAAACTTGGTTTGGATAGCATCAGGGTCGTAACTCGTATCCAACACCAATGGAATTGAAAATGGCAGTTTTTCATATTGTCTTTGTCTTATGAAATATATTGCAGTAGGTGAAGGCAAGAGACCGGCACCATATATTCGGTCTTCACCTTTTTGTCTGATAAAGCCGAATTCCGCCGAAAACCAAAACACTCTATCTATAAAGGGCTTTAATCTCGATTCGGCCTCAACGTACATTTGGGCTAGGTCCAGGTACATTTCGCTTATTTCCCCATTAACCAGAAGACCCACGTGACCAAAAACGTCGTGCCAAAAGTCAGCGTCCTTGGCCCAAAAAATCTGATCGTGGGGGCGAAGCTTCCTGATGATGGGAAATCTCTTTTGAGCAACCTGTGCATAAAAGTCATCGAGCGAGGAGCATTGCTCCTGAGAGATCAGTTTCCAACCCGTCAACCTTTCGAATTGCTTGTTAAGAGACTCTAAAGACGGAATGTGGTCTGCGCTCAAACCAAGCTTCTTTACCCCATCCCAGAACTCTGACGAAGCCAGATCTTCTAGGGCAACAGACTGGTAAAGGTATAGCATCCGCCATATTTCTGATGAAAAATTGTGCAACATAGGGACGTGATGATATACAAATTTATTAAAAAGTCAAATATTTTTAATAAAAATTATATGAATCAATGATTACATGACCTTGTTAACAAAGAATTGTATGATTATAGCTCGCACCGACCCTTAAAAGTCGTCGCGCCCCAACTACGAACAGTCTGAAAAAGCTATTGATCTAATTGGCAGCCTAAAGTAACGACGCCAAGAGAGTATTAAAAAAATACGAGATCCCAAGAAACAAAGGGCTAGAGAAAACATCTAGCCCTTTTGTTTTATTGGTTCAGTTGCAATCTAAATAGCAAATTGCTTACAAAAATTTGCAAGTGACATCGCAGTAACTGATTCGCATTGGCCGTTATTCGTTTTAAATGATTCTACAAGGGCGCCTGAAGTGTCTACTGCCTTTGCCGCACAATACTCCTCGATGGTTAATTCGCCCTTTTCACCAAGGATTCCGAGCAGAGTCTTGCAACTGCTATCATCGTATGCCCTGATTTGACTCTTGTCCGAAGAGTCTTCCTCCACGGCTAACGCCTTACAAGCAGTAACCCCTTTCATGTTGAGAGTCTTTATGCATTCAGCTCCAATTTTAATTGATTCAATGTAGGATTCGACTTGGCTTCCTTTTAGAGTGCAGTAATTTGCTAGATTCTTGCCTTCGTGCCCGCTTGTCATCATCAAACCGCCTGTACAATTGCCTTCATCGAAATAATTTACGACGACGTTATTTACAGAACTTCCATGATCTCCATCTTTGGAACAAGTATAGTGTTCTCCCTGCAAAATCAACTCGACGTCGTGAGAGTTATGATCTTGTGCGTTAGCCAAATCTGAGGCTCTCTTCTTGCAAGCGAATACAACGGCAATGAGAGCTACTACTGTAACAACAGTGCTTATGACCTTCTTCATATGAAAACCTTTCCTCACTTTGGGTTTCTGATTCAGATTAAGATGATATTATCACTATAGCATTTTTTCGAGAAAGCCCCCTAGCAAGAGCGATGATAGTAGAGACGTCTCTACTATCTAGAACCTTTCCGAACTTTCAACGAGTTCCGATGCTGATCTCTCAAAGCACTACTCAAAATTATCGTTGGCATGCTTGAGGCATCTGAAATAATTGTTTTTCCTTCAAATAAATGTAATATTTTGAATCAACTTTCCCCTAGAATGGAGGTTCTCGATGGCTGGGCCCTTATCAGATTCAGAATTTGGAGGAATTCTACTCTTTTGCAATGACTTTCCATTGATGCAGGATTTTTATCGCGACAAGCTCGGTCTCAATGTTGACCAATGTGGAGCTAGTTGCGCTTCGTTTAATGCGAATGGTTTGGCCGTAACGCTGAGACCGGCAAAGCTAGAGCAAAGTACGTCTCCCCGAAAACACCTTCTGATTGGTTTTAATGTCAAAGACATTGGAGCGACAAGGGAGCAGCTCGTCGCCAAAGGTGTCAAAGTCTCTGATGTGCAAGTATTTGGATTTGGCAAAGTCGCTGAACTCATTGATCCTGAAGGTAATGTAATTGCCCTTGAAGAACCGCGGAAAAACTGACGACCCTTGTAGGTTAGAGTGGGCAAGCCACCAAGCCGCCAGGGCAGCCTACGTTCTCGGACCACCTGCTACCGTCAGGGTAGACCGCACTCAGTTCTGAACCGGCAAATTCATATCGGACATCCTGAAGAGAGATCGTGAAGGTATCGCTCCAATTGTGCTGCGTTATCGTGTATTTTACTTTTTCCGCGAAGCCGCCATCGGTGCTCTTGAGTGTCACTTCTTCCGAACCTAGCTTCAAGTCAGTAATAACCACCGTCTTAACTTCGACTGCGTGACTCCGTAAAGCCGGCGTTTCGCAATAAGACACCGTCATCGCAAAGCGATGTGAAGAAAAATCGAACTCTTTGGTCTTTTCCAACGAGCCCGGTGCACAGGTTTGTTCCTTTCCAAAAATATCCTTAAGACCCCACGCGCCAACGGTGATCCAACCGCCAAGATCTATACCGCCTTCTGCTCTCTGCCCCAGTCCAACGTACGAAAGCCCTCTCCCGCCAACCTGTTTGCCTTTTATTTGAAGAACCTGCTCGTTAAAGGGTGCCAGGACTTCAAACGCCTCCATATCGCCCCCGAAAACCATTTCGGATAGGCCATTAATTTGAGCGTCAAGTCCTGGAATAATGAGGTAATACATTCCCATGCCGAAGTATTGTCGCAGCATCTTGATACCAAACAATCGAGGATTTCCGATACCCGTATCGCAGACATAAAGCTGTAGAAGATAGCGATCAAAAGGAGAGTCTGGACTAGTTACGGTTACAGGCGTCGCGAAGCCCAAATCCTGCGAAGACGGAACGGGTGAAGACGCCCCAAGAGCAAAGGGATGTATCTCTTCGCCTGTATCGCATTTCAGATCCGGTAATTCACTTGCCTTTTCATAATACGATACTGCGGTAACCGCTGGGGTGCTTGCGACTGACGTAACGCTGATTCTTTCTCTGCAGCCTAAAGCTGCGCAAAAAAGTAAAGGTGCTGTCAAAATTAAAAATTTCATACAAACATATCCTCGATGAAGAATTAGTTTGTCTGAAATTGGGCCCTGTGTCCAGCCCAAGGCTAAAGCTCTCCAAGACGACACCACCGTCGCTTCTTGCCGTTCGAAAAATAGTGACTAAATCCGCCAAGAAGCCAATGGGTTACTCCGTTCTCGAAGCGGGCTTTGACAAGTCTCTTCATGACCGTCTAAAATAATAGATACGTATCTTTCCGAAAATATAGTGTTTTTTGCATCGCTATGGGGTCTCGATCTTAGAGACGCCCTGGATTCAACATCAATCATAGGAGTTCTATCTTGAAGAAGTTCGTTTTGTCACTTTGCTTCTTAGGTCTTCTTGGCACATCTTGCAAACAACGCACAGACGGCTCGGAGATGATGAACTCCTCCGATTCATCGAGTTCGTCCAATCATTCTCATCAATCGGAAACTAACGACAAAAGAGCGGTAGAAGCTGCTTTGATGTTCTATAAAACCAATGCTGGTGACATTCAAGGTAGTGAGCCATCAGCGGAAATTTACACAAAAAGAAACTCGGTAGGTGCAACCGTTTATTTGGTGGATATTCAAGATCAAAATGAAGACGGCGAATCGTGGAATGTACGCCTCCAAGTTGTTGTGAGGATGGACGATGGCGAAGTCACATGGATTAAACATGAAAACTATGATCTGGCAAAGGAAGAATCTGTTGATGATGAAGCCCACCATGCCGTCGCGAAAACCCTTGCCCATGATTTGTTTGAATACGACTTCGGCAACGTAAAGGGAAAAACGAAAGAAGGAGAAGTGATTCGACGCCAGGAGCAATCCAGCTATCGGTACACCCAATATGTTGTGAATATATCTCGCGACCCCGGCGGTGACGCACGAATCCTCGAACGAACTTACTTCATCACAATTGCAAACAACGGTGCACTCGTGCTCGAAATAGAGGGTAAAGCGAACTTAGGTGATTGATTCGGTTAATTTGGTTAAAAACTCGAATGGCCTGAATAACAGGCCATTTTTTTAGCATCTCCTTGGTTTTGCGAAATCCCATGTTTTACGGAAGATAGTAGACCTTAATCCAATGTATACGCGCCGGGTCGCCGCTAAACTCTAAAGTGATTTTGTGAGGCGCCCCCTTAGTTGGAATATCTAATCCGCTCCAAGTCTGCGTTTCTATATATGCTACATTTCGGTCACCTTCCGAACCCATTCCATCGACGGTCAAACGGCCGTAAGCAAGTCCTGCTATATAGGTACCGTCGGATGCTCGAGGTTTTGCATCACCCCATCGCACGTCAATCCGGTAGATCTTCTTATCGCCAGGCACTTCTACAGTATGATGATTCCCGGGTTGAACAAGAACAGCATCAGCTGAAAACGCATCGTCGTAATCCTGGTTGTAAATAAAATCGATACTTTGGTGGTTTGAATCGTCCTTGTATCGGATAGTAATCTTACGGAACGAGGCGGTCCTATTCGCGGCGATGACTTCAGGATCCTGAGCGAATTCTTCCCTATGGAGAATCTTAAGGACGAGTTTGTTGCCTTTAGGCACCCTGAGATCATGCCAATTGTCGGTTTCCACCGAGTCAATGAACTTTGGCGCGCTTACTTCTACATCTTCCCCAGAAGGAGTTCGAACGAAACCATGAACATATAGGCCGTCCTTATAATACGGACGTCCCTCGTCATTCTGTCGGATAGATCCATCGGGATTGCGCACATACACCGAATAGTTACCGTTATAGACGCAAGTAATTTGATCAATCTCTCGCGTCGCATCAATCTCGTATTCCAGCGTATCACCTGCCCTTACGGAATGGTTCACAGAAATTGTCTGTAAAGGGTTTTGCGGCGTTTCGTCTTTGACCGCTGACGTCTGGTCCGTCGACTTGCATCCCGAAAGGGCTGCGAGACAGAAGAGTAAGATCGTTCTCCAGATCACAGATCACCTTTTTATTCTTAGGACTATCATAGCATAGTAACCCGCCACGAGCGTCATTCGCTGCGCAACGCTTCTATGACCTGCAGTTTTTCTGCTTTGATTGCAGGAGCCAATCCGCTGATGATTCCAACAGCGATAATACATCCGAAAGCCATAACGACGGCAACAGGATTCCACATCCATTCAAACTGAAGTTTGTCGAAGAACTTGGAGGCGGCGTACAATATTCCTTCGTATATACCGAACCCGAACATAATCCCTATGACGCCCGCGAAAAAACAGAGCATAATACTTTCCAGTAGGAACTGCCTTTTCAGAGATGAATGGGTCGCACCTAGGGCCTTGCGTAGGCCGATTTCTCTGTAGCGTTCGGCAAGCGCGACCATCATCATATTGGCAATGCCGATTCCACCGACGACAAGAGAAATACCTGCGATACTCGCCAAAAGTATGGAGAAAATATTGAGAGCGCGCTTGACTTGGAAGATCATCACATCTTCCCTACCAACCCGAAAATGCCCGCCTTTGCCGTATTTGCGCTCGAAAAAGCCCTTGATTCGATTTCCGGTTTTCTCTACATCCGCACCTGATTTTACCTTGATAAGAATGTTGTTGATGCCACTATCCCACCAGTTCGACGCCACTATCTTATGATAGCTATACGGAAGGAATATTTGTTTGTTGAGCCGCTCGTCTTCCTCCGAGCTGCTTGATTTAAGGCTCAAGACTCCCAAAATGCGACAACCGAAGCTCGTATTGTCGTCAGCCATTTGGATTACTTGACCGAGCGGAGAAACTTGTCGGAAGAGTTGTTGCGCGATATCATGTCCGATGACGCAAACCGGACTTTGTGTATCGACGTGATAGTTGGTAAAGCTTGTGCCTATGTCCATTGGCCAGTTGGTTATATGGAAATACGTAGGCGCAACTCCCATTACGGCAACGCTGTCCATCAACGCCCCTGAAAAAACTGCATTTCTTTCATTTGAAAACAGTACAGGCGAAATCAATTCAATATCGTTAAATAACTCCTCTATACGAACGAGTTCATTTTTCACGTCAAATCCTTGAAAGATCACCTTCACGTCATCTATGGCCTTAGCATCCCAATTCTTATGCCCCCATATAGACAGACGATTTACCCCCATCAATTCGTAACCTTGGAGAATGCGTTTCTTCGCAAAATCTCCCAATGTCGTCATCGAAAGAACAGAAGCAATCCCAATAACCACTCCCAGCATGGTGAGGAAGGAGCGGAACTTGTTTCGCTTCAGATTGGAGACAGCGTCGGGCAAAAGGCTCAGCCACAATCCGAGTGGATTGCGTCTTTCGGGTCGAGCGACAATACCTCCCTCTTCGCTTTTGGGTCTCGCGGGTGAGGCAGGAGTTTGGACTAACCCGTCACGAATTTCGATAATACTTTCACACTGAGCGGCTACTTCGTCTTCATGCGTGATGATAATGATGGTTTTGCCTTCGGCGTGGAGCTCCTTAAAAATCGAGAGAATCTCCGCAGTATTTTTGGTATCTAAGTTACCCGTCGGTTCGTCGGCGAGGATGATGTCCGGACCATTGATCAGGGCACGGGCGATTGCAACGCGTTGTTGCTGCCCGCCCGAGAGTTGATTAGGCTTATGCTTCAGCACGTGATCAAGACCCAGTCTCTTTGCGAGCTGCAACGCCTTGGTTCTTGCCGCGGTTTGGTCCGAAAGATATTCGCTCGGATACTTCGATGGTAGAAGAATATTGTCTAAGACGGTTGCTTTGGGAATGAGATGGAACTGTTGAAAGACAAAGCCGATATTTCTGTTGCGGATAAACGCCAGCTTCGTATCGGCTAACTTTTCGATTCTTTCTCCCTTGAACCGCATCTGCCCCTTGGTCGGCGCCAGGAGCAGACCTAAGATATATAAAAGCGATGACTTGCCGGAACCTGAAGGCCCCTTCAGAGCGACAAAGTCTTTAGGAAAAATCTTAAGGTTAACGCCACGCAACACGTTTTCGCCATGAGCTGTACCGCGGTATGAGAGAAAGACGTCTTCAAGATCAAACAATGGTACCATTTGGACGCCTCTTATATAGCGAGAAAATCGATCATCTGCACCTGTTCACCGTCCTGGACGCCAGAGACGATTTCAGCAGCCATCTCATCCTGAAGACCGAGGACTACCTTTACCTTCTCCCCCGTTTTCTTGGTGACAAAGTAGTCGTTGTTGCGTTTCTCAATAAACTCGTGTCGTAAGGTTAGGACTTTGTCTTTACGCGCCGTGATAATGTCGATAATAACGGACATCCCTGACTTAAGGTTTCGATCCGGATCATCGAGGCGGATTTTGACCGGAAATTCGACTTTTTTCTGACCCCAGCGTTCTTGTGCCTTAGATGCCAAAGCCATCTGCATAACCGTTCCTTTATAGGTTTTTCCCAGGATGGCACCAGCGCGGATAGTAGCCTTGTCCCCCATCTCGACTTTTGCGTATTCAAGCTCAGGCATGTCAACCATGGCGTAAAGTTCGGACGTGTCATCGATCCGAACAAGAAACGCGCTGGTTCCGTCAAAAGAACTACCAGCTTTGGTAACATTTTGCCCCTCGTTGACGTTCACCGCCACCACTTCGCCGCCGAGAGGAGCCCTAATCGGAAATCCTGGGTCCGAAGCGATGCTCAACGATTCTGCGATGGTGACAATCGGAGCTCCTGGCTTTACCTTTTCTCCTACCTTTACGAATACCTTTTGCACGTAGCCATCATAAGGAGGCTTTATCTCCGTGGTCCGCCAGGGCGCAATAGTGCCCGACACGGTTACGCGTTGGATAATGTCACCCGTCGTTACTGAGCCCACCTTGGAATGATCCTCCTGGGTCTTTGCTCCCGGCATCCCAATCTTTCGCAGATAGAAAATGCCTACCCCAATCAATAGAACAAGTGCCAGTAGACTAAATTTTCTTAACCCAATCATAAAGTCCTCGATCATGATATAACGACCGCGCGTGATTCCGCATAACTGCAAAATATGAGGCAGTGTATGCAGAACGGGCGGAAAACAAGGTTTCAAAACTCGTAATGAGATCGATGTACGAAATTTTACCCAGGCGATACTCTCTTTGAAGGAGATCAAAACTTTCCTGTTCAAGACGCAATAGTTCAGTGTTTAAGCGAAACGTTTCGATCGACCGACCGTAGTCGATCCGCAGATCCTCAAGCCGCTTCTTGAGTTCCAGGTCTTTCTCAGCAGCGGATAATCGAACCTTCTCGCGCTCAGAAACCTTATTGGCAATATTCCGTCTGTAGGTTCCCCAATCCCAAAGCGGGTAATTCAACTCCAGAACCACTGACCAATCCGCGCGGTCGTTCTCGTCAAATCTATCTCCTGTCCCCATGTATTGAGAACTGCCGTAACCTAAATCGGCGCCAAGGCTTACAATGAGACCGTTTTCCTTTTTGGTAACCTCAATGGATTTGTCCGCGATTTGGCCCAGAATTCGGTTTTCATGTGTCTCGTAATGATTTTCCAGAGCTGGAGAGCGCGCTGCTGTATACTCAGCTTCAAGACTCTTGGGTTCGAGGACTGCGAATTCGGTATCGGCAGGAACATTTCCCATGAGGGCTTTCAGTGCGTTAGACGCCTTGATGACATCGTCCTGAGCTGCCTTATGTTCGAGCACGGCTCGCTGCACCTGTGACCGGATCCGCAAATAAGCGTTTTTTTCTTTAAGTCCTTGGCGATAATAGGCTTCCATCGTTTTGAGTTGTTTGCGAAGCAGCAATAAGTTGTCGGCGACGATCTTTTCATCAGCGATCTTCAATGAAAGGTCGTAGAAAGCTTCTACGACCGCGAGGGTCAGATCAGCTTGGATCCTTTCATTCTGTTCATTGACCAGGTCCTGTTGAAGCAACGCGAGATCATAGTTCGCTTCGTCCTTGCCATTATTGTAGATATTTTCCGTAAGGGATAACCGCAGGGAACTTACCCACGGAGATGACTGTTCCCCCTCGATCTCGGGTTGGGACCGTTTGAATCCATGCTGAGCGGTCAGGCCGGCTTGAGGGAAAAACGTATAGTAATTGGTATCCACATTTCGAGTCGCTATGGTCTTTTCGATAGCGCCCTTCTGACCAGCGGGTGAGTTGTCGAGCGCGAACATCACCGTTTGTTTAAGAGTGAGAGGCGAGGCGTGTACGGATCCACTGAGCGTCATGGCAACAAGCGCCGCTTTCACGCTTCTTGGTAGGTAGTTTTTTTTCACCTGGGGTCCAAACATAACGACCATGATCACTTAAATTGCTCTTTTACTCAAGCTTAAGTCTTCCAGAGTATTGATGAATCCTTGCTAAGGACTCTCACAGAAATTCCACCTATAACGAACTATAACTCCTATATATTCCAGCCTTTCTCACTTTCAAGTACCAAAGATCCGAAGAGAAAGGAAACTCGAACCTTACTGGGGACGACGTCATGCTACGGCACACTGCAATAACAGCTTTTCTGATCGGATTATTATCTGCATGTGCGAACACGTCTTCTGATACAGTCACGGGGCCTTCTAAGGGCAGCAAAGACGGCAAAGACTCCATTGCAGGGGATTCCTTAGACGCCTTCACGGCGGGTCTCATCGGCATTTGGGCGACCGCTTGTCAGCCCATACCGAACAATGATACGGCCTGGGTTAGATACGAGTTTCGCTACAATGAAAAGCAATTTATTAATCGAACTCTAACCTATAAAGAGAAGGAATGTACTTCAATTTATAGGGACGTCATTGTTCATCATACTTACGTCGTGGGGGACTCCGTCGATCATAGCCCCGTTCCCAATACCCACGAAATCAATTGGGTCTTTCTCAAAACCGAACTCGCCATCTATCAAGATGCGCTGATCGCAACGTATAACCAAAACAACGGCTATGGTTATTCTGATTGGCAGCCTGGCATCTATAAGGAAGTTGGCGGCAGGGCTTATACACCGGATACTGCGGTAATTCCGCACGAACCTGGCAAAGTCGTGTACTCGATAATCGCTTACGACGAGCAGTTCTTGGTCGATGGCGATTTTACAACTGGCGACGGCGACTCGCCCCTGACAAGACCGCGTGACGTAAGAACGAAGTTCCCATTTTTCCGCAAGAACAACCCGCTACAAAACGGATACAATTAGTACTTCTCGCCTTCGTCCGTACATGGAAAAAATTTCAATTCTACAACGTGTGCAATGGAGTCGTCTTCTGAGGATTCGAATCTGGCTAGATCTCGATGAAACCGCATGATTTCCGCAACCAATTCTTCGATCTTTTCCGGATCCAATTTTACGGTTTTTCGCTTGACCAAATATTGACGTCCGTCGAGAAGTTTACACTCTTCGATGCTAGGAAAGCTCGCGAAACTTTGTTGAGCTCGCACGACAGCTATTTGACGGAGTTCCGCTACTGAAAGACGGTTTTTGTTTTCAATTTTCTCCAAAGCCGCAACACTAAGCGGCCGCTTACCTCTCACGAGATCTGAGACGGTGCTGCGACTTAATCCAAGATCGCGCGCAAAAGCTCGAAGCGAGTACCTCCGGTTTACGGATCTTCTCTGGTTATATATTTGGAGGAGCGGATTCATTTCCTTGCACCATCAGCTCTTCGGAGCTCCCACCCTTTTAGCAATTACTCTGCCAGATTGACCTTGTTAATAATCTTTGAAATTATCGTTAGTTACGAAAAAGAGACTGTCAAGAAGCAGGACGACTTGGTCTATTTCTGACACCGACCTTTGTGAAGCTTGGTATACTCGTTTCGCCAAGCAACGCTTGGAGGTGTTCCCTTGCCGGGGAACGCTTTGTGAGCCAAAAAGGCTGATCTTAATTGTCCCGCAAAAAATTTCTGTTACAATTCGCTCCGTGAAGCACGGAGTTCTCGCTTCACGCGTCAACTAAGAAGACACTGGCAAGGTCATAGACAGCGACTCGAATATCTGTCAAAACGAGGCTTCGAACGGCCATCACCGCCAACCCTTGCAAAATCAGGTCGCTAGCTCGATACCGGAGACTGTTCCTCTGGTCGGGAACAGTATTGTCCTGAATGGCTAGAAATTGGATTTTGAAATGCAGTTCATCCGTACGTGCAATCACGCACATGCGAAACAACTAGGAGAAATAGACTATGAAGAATCAAACCCTCTTTTACAAAGCACTCTATTTGGGATTTGCCCTTCTAACCGCTTCTTGCGGCAAAGGACCCTCTGCAAATCTGTCAGATGATGCTCCAACCGCTCAGCAGAAAACAGTGAACGTCGAAAGTGGTCACTATCTCGTTGATGTTCGCGGCGACGAAGCTTGCGCAGGCAATTATAACGTTAGTGAAGTAGAGCGTTCTTTCGGCCGCGAGCTTTTAATTGAGCGCCTCAACGAAGCGTGTGATGCCGCCACGCACTTGCCTGGTTCATCTGCTTCCATCGAGATCGAATTTTATGAGGCAGGCGTCCTGAGTTTTAACGATAAACTGGCATCCGGCGAAACCGTTAAGGTGACCGTAAAGAAGATCACAGCGTTTGAGTACCTCACCAACTCAGATCCGGTATCTTCCCTACCGACGACGCTTCAACCTGGCGAATATAGTCTCAACATCGGCACTATTGCGCCGGGCGGAGGCGAATTTAAATTGATCGCAAAACGCATCGTTGCTCAAGATCAGTCTGTGACCATCAAATTAACTGCTACATTCAAGGGTATTGACCCCGAAGAATGCGGCCCCCTTTGCGAACTCGGCGCTGCCGGCGACTCTGTTTTCATCAACGAAAAATCGACAATAAAACTCGATGTGAGCGAGATCCCTGCGAGCCTTTTCTCTGGCCTTGCTAAACTCACCACCCAACAAATCTATCCTACAAAGTAATTTCTATCCGATTCGGCATTCTTCGAATGCCGGATCGCCTCGCCTTGAATAAAAGTGGCGCTCCCACTACCTCCATGCGAAAATAAATCCAAAAGGGGGATCAAAGAATGGCCCTATATGTTTACAAGCTGGCGTTGCAACCTAGGTACTATGATTTTTCTACTTGGGACGAAAAGGTCCAGGAGACCTTCAAGCGGCATGCTGAGTATTTGCATAAAGGTGTTACAACAGGCAAGGTTCACGTTGTGGGTCGCTCCGATCAAGAGCCGAAAAAAAATTACGGGATCGTCATTTTTGAAGATGCTTCGGAACAAGAAGCGAAGCAGTTTATGAACGACGATCCCTGTATCGTTGGGGGAGTTATGACAGCCGAGCTCGCGCCCTTTAAGCTCCTCATGGTTTCAAATGCCGCAAAGAAGTGGAATATTTGGTAGTCCAAGATAAGGCGATCAAGGGTCGTTCAGTAAATCTTCCAAACCTTGTGGTTCCGTGCCGCCGGTAGTTCCCGTTTCGCCACCCGCTCCGTCAACTGCACCCGTGCCGCCGCCCATGGGATCTCCGCCCATAGCGCCGCCGCCCGCCGCTGATAACGTTCCTTGCATTGGCTCGTTAGCGGTACTGTTAGCCTTCCATTCAGAAGGGACTGTATTGCCTTTAAAGGTTACGTTGCCTTTCCAGTTGTTGTATTGGAAGGTCGCAGACCCTGTCGTGTAATATTGATCGTCTTTTCCAAACTTTGAAGCTGTCAATTGAACGCCCCAGTAGTCCACAGCACTGTCAGTTGTGGCGTCGTTATCAGAATATTTTCTCGAATCATAATTTTGAACAATGCAATTCAACTCAAATTTTCCCTCGGGCGTCTTTCCTTGTGAACATTTATGATAAATCTTCGTTTTAATCTGCTTTACCGTTACGCCGTTTGCGTCGATTTCTTCCGAGGAAGTTTCGTTGAAATATTCCTCCGTTTTGGAATCGTCCGGGCATACCATTTTGACGTCAGCATTCGCGTCGCCAATCAGGAGATTATGCCACGGTGAAGTGTCTCTCTCAGCACATGTAACTTTCGCCCAAACATTGTGGCTGGACTTATAGGTCACATTACGGAATTGACAAAAATACTCTCCCGATCCGCTATCTGAGAAGTAGAAATCTTTATTCTGAGCTGTGGTCCGTTTGCCATCCTTGTCTTTATCGGCGGGCCGACCGCAATCGTCCCAGGTGTTGTCAGGATCCTGATTAATTGTGTCTTCCTGCTTTTTCATGAGTAGACTTCGCCAAGTGGCCAAAAGAGGCGGTATGCTATTAATTTTGCCAGCGATCTCCGCTTTTTCTACAGGATCCATATCCATGGGTGGTTGGAATTCCCCGCCGCCGCCGCCGCCGCTTCCACCTGCAGCCTTCACGTCAGCATCCTCCGGCTTTGGCTTCTTCTTGCACCCAACAAGCCCAATGACCAAGCTCAGAGTACCCACCATAAGCAAGCGCATCCCGCAATTTAGAAAGGATTTGTGCACAGACATTCCATATCTCCTTTTTCTCGAATCCCGTTTGAACCGTATCGGCAAAAATTACAGTTTTCTTTAGCGAATAGGCGGTTTGGAAATCATGCCTAACACTGTTATCCTTTAAACATCTCTCTCTTTAAATTTGCCCTCAAACAACCAGCGCCTTCCCGAAAGCAAAGCGGAGGAATACTTTGAAATTACTAGCTTTTTTCCTACTGTTCTTTGGATTATGTCAAAAGACATATGCCAACAGGTTGTACACTGAGATCACCATGGACAAAGCAGGGGGGGTCGGACTGGGACTAGATTTTGAGATAAATCCCAAACCCGCGCTCGGGTACGGGGCATATTCGCGGATTTTTTTGGAAAATGCCAAAGAGGGCCAAAATGGTGCGATCGCACTCGGCGGATACTTCCGTCCTTATATCCCAGGAAAGGTTGCGGCATTTTTCATATCCCCTGGATTTGGGCTCATTAGGATAGACACTGGTGCTGGCGACGAGATTGTCTTCGGTCCTTCCTTTATGACCGGCTTCAACTACAAGCTGGGAAGTAGCCTGATTGGATTTAACATTACGCAGCTTTACGGCTGGATCGGCGAAGTTCGGGGCGCAATAGAACAGAGTTTCATGATCAGCTATGTACTCCAGCTCTAAGTTGGCCTTGAAAAAGACGCTCCAGCTTTTGTCATTTTTGCCGATACCTATCTCGTTAAAGATATGGGAAATTTATGTATTCGGTGAAAGTGCACAAAATCCTGGCCGCGTTGCTAGTCTTCTCTGCGTCGTGCAAGAACTCTAAAACCGCATTCTCTGGCACCCGCGCTTCAATACCCGATACACCCTTACAAATCGACGCCGTAAAATACGCCGAAATGGAAGATAAGACCCAAGGCGGAATCCAACCTACCGTCATCCATTTTGCTTTGGACGTCACGGCAAGTATGGACGGACCCCTTGACACCATAAAAGCCAACATACTGGATTTTGCCAAAGCGCTTCAGGCAAAGGGCGTAGAACTTAAGCTGAGCGCAGTCGCTTTTGAGGATGAAATTATCGATGAGTTCAACAGCTCGAATGATTTCTCGGCCTTTCAAAAGTTCATTTCAAAGCAGGTAGCGGACGGCGGTGGCGACGGTGAGGAAGCAGGCATCCTTGCACTCGCGAAAATAATTATGGAGACAGAAAAAGACCCCAATCATATGCATATAGTGCTCATGATCACGGATATCGCCTCTCACGACGGCAAAGGTGGTTTTTTAGAAAGGAACTGCAACACTGATATACTGCAAAGAGCAATCAATTCGTTTTCAGATGACAATCAAAAGCGCTTCCGATTTTACTATTCTGTACCAGAAGAAGAACCCGAAGCTCTGGAATTCAGCTCCTGCACAGTGCCTCAGTCCGCAGCGCAACAGTACGGAAATTTTCTCAAAAACATTCTTCCAAAAGTAGAAGAATCCAAACGAGGCGGAATGATCGGCTGGCCTTTTGACACGGCAAGCATGATGGACGACTTCTTGAAAAAGGTAGAAACCGCCGTGCAGGTTCCACTCGCTTGCTTTGCCCGAAAAGCCTCTATTATGAAAAACGGCGCCGCGGTGGCGCAATGGACACCGCCAAGCCCAGACCAAGTTTTGTCTGCATCGAAAACAGGGGGAAAGCTGCCATGGGCCAAAGCCGTCGCCGCATCAGACATTTCCCAAGGTGGTTACACACTAGCTGTAGATCGCTGCTGTTACAAAGTGGCGACAAAAATGGAAACCGACAAGTTCATGAATTGTGACCAGTCGATGACAGACTCTTATATTCTTCAAAACAACAACGGAACCGTAGCGGCCGTTCCAACAACAACCGGCCCATCAACCGCACCAACACCAACTACGCCAGCACCTTCGACTGGATCACCGCCCCCGACAGAAACGACAACGACCCCGTAATTTAGCTGAAATAAATTGCGAAATAACCCGTAGCTGCTTATGATATTTACAAACGTCATTTCTACGAACGGGGGCGCATGTGAAAAATTTCGCAGTTAGTTTTTTCGTATTTGCATTTGCACTAAACGCTAAGGCGGATTTCTTGCCGCCGAACGATCTACATCTCCAAGATAGTTTGTTTGCAGACGGAGGAATTTCAGAACAGGAGTTTAATACTGTTCTCGATCAAATCGAGGCACTTTATGCTCCTATTTTTACCTCCCACGGCGCCACTCTGCGCCTCGAGCGTAAATGGGACGACCCGTTCGTCAACGCTTCCGCAAACAAAGAAGGCAACACATGGATAGTCTCAATGTACGGCGGCCTTGCAAGACGTCCCGAAGTAACAGCAGACGGATTTGCTCTTGTAGCTTGTCACGAAGTAGGTCATCACCTTGGTGGATTTCCTTTCTATCGGCGGCAATACACCAGTTTTACCAACGAGGGCGGATCTGACTACTTTTCAACTCAGGCATGTTCTGATTTGATGTGGCGAAACGAACTCGAGAAGAACGCCGCTTCACGCCAAACTGTAGCTCCTGAAGCCAAAAAAATATGTGACAGCGTTCATCAAGGCACAGACGATCAAAACCTCTGCTACCGCAAGTTGACGGCAGGATTTGGGCTGGCAACGCTTGTGAATTCTGCGATTCCAGGTCAGCACGTTCCGGTCAAGTTCGACACCCCCAATGTGATAAGAGTTCTTTGGACAAAGGATGCGCACCCCCAAGCCCAGTGTCGACTCGATACATACGTGGCGGGTGCGCTTTGTGTGAAGGAATTCAATTCCAATATCATTCCAAAGAGCGAAGACGAAATGGGACAGACATCATGCACACATGACGAAGGTATTCCAGGCGCTAGATCGCGATGCTGGTTTAAACCCCACAGCAGGCTGTAAACTGCCTCCAGGTACCGAAGGCGGGTTTTATTTTTCGAACCCGCCCTCTCGCCACCCAACGAATTCGGATACCGCGTTTTGCTCCAAAGGATCTCTCGGAGGCATACTCCCCGACTCCACCATAATCACCACTTTCTCTTTCACAGCCTCAACAGAGTCCCAAGTCGCCAATGACGGTTTCACCGAGGAACCGTGACACCTTAGACAGTTCTCGGCGATTAAATGTTTGATGCTCGAATCGTACGTTACTTTGCCCGTGGGCGCGGACTCCGGGCGTAGCTCCTCAGTTCTTTTCTTGGGCTTCTTGTCTTCCGTATCCTTTCCGCAAGCAATCATTCCCACACAGAATAGTACTGGCAACAATGGACCAAACCGCATATTCCTACTCCTTTCCAATAAGAAAAATCAAGATCAGTTTGCCGTGCATCGAACCTCCATCTTTATCACCGTTCCGCTATGCGAGGTGTCGTCGAATTGGATGCAATCAAATTCAAGCGAGTCGGCTCCGTCCAGGGAGACCATCACTCTGCTTCTGTCTTGATCTGTAATTTCAACGGTTGCCCCTAAAACCGCGTCCTTAAGCGAAGGACTTGTGAAATAGAGAAGACGTAACGAATGCTCCGCCGACTCGGCCACAAAACCAGCTTTGGTTGCCTTGAAGGCGAGATCGCGATCGTTTGCAAACCCTTGAGACGCTATGACCGCCATTGCTGAGATACCTATAAGAATGTTCTTCATATATTTTCTCCTTTTGGTTTAAGTTCCTCACAAAAGGGTTATATGCGGTTCGAAAGCTCACAGTTAGTTTCACTGACTATATTTTTTTGTTATGTATTGTTACGAAAAGGTTTGAGGACCTGTACATGAGAAATCAGCTAGAGGCCCTATTTTACAAGGGTGATTATAAGACCTTAGTCGAAACTGTCGAAAAAACGACAAGAATAACTCCCTCGGAACTCATCTTTGTCATAGCGGCCAATGTATTTTTAGGACGCATCCATGAAGCTCAAGCTTTGTACGAAGAAGATGGGCCAAACCCTGAAGCTAAATGCGCAAACTTGTTCTTTCTAGCGCTCCATTTCGTGAGATCCTCGCAATATTCGAAGGCTCGCCAAATGCTGGCGCGTGCTCTAATTTTGGCTAGAAAGAATCCCAAACTACCCCAGGTCCAGTTCTTCGCTTATCAAGGGATTGCGTTTCTAAAGTTTTTTTATGGAAAACTAGCGCGCTGTCAAAGCTTTGCTGAAATCGCGTACGACGCAGCAATAAAAGGAAATTTTCAATACGGCAAAATCCTTTCGCTCGACCTCTTGGGTCATTCATATGTCAACTCCGGCATGGTGGTGCAGGGTCTAAAATTTCTGGAAGAAGCTTTGTCGATATCCATTGCCATCGGACATCAAGCAAACGCGGAGGCAGTTCGTGTTTCGATTCAAAAATACAAATGCCAAATGGG
Source organism: Oligoflexales bacterium (assembly GCA_050251195.1). Taxonomy (GTDB): domain Bacteria; phylum Bdellovibrionota_B; class Oligoflexia; order Oligoflexales; family Oligoflexaceae; genus JBFWNG01. The sequence goes on along the minus strand of JBFWNG010000012.1, from coordinate 67,767 downwards.
CATAGACGGCGATAATGCACTACGGGTCTTAACGGAGCTTGAAGAAACGATATCGGATAAAGACACATACACGCGGTCCGAGTTGCTCCTCGAGTTGGCAAGGCAATACACCCTGCGGGGGCGCTTCGAGGACGCCGACAGGGTCATTGGTCAGGGTTTTGATATCGTCTATCGTCACGGCAACCTTCGCCAGGTATCAAAATTGAATTTTCATATAGCCTACCTGTTATATTTGCGAGGCGAGTATGTTCAGGCTCTAAGCCTACTTAAGACATCGAGAATGCAATTAGATTCCACGGCGGATATACCGCTCAAATGTCAAATCATTGGCTTGGAGTTGCAGATACTAAGAGCCGACGGGAAGATTTCTTCCGAAACAACGGCCCGCTTGCAAGATGAACTCGTTGTCCTTAGTAGCAATAATCAACAGGATATAAACAGGCGGGTATTATCGCGTCAGGGCCTTCTTTCTGAAGGGTCTCCTCCTGTTGGCAATGATCGCATAGGCGACTTAATAGATCTCAAGTATTCGGACCTCCCACGTGCCGTCTCAAAAATAATAGAATCCGGATATTTTTCTTTGCTGGCAGACAGAATACCTTTTTTCCCAAAAAATGAAGGCATTGTCTTCGATTTCGAACCCGGCGTTGTTCTTCTGGCGGGAAGGAAATCCATATCCATTAAGCATATCGGCAATCAAACAGTTGGAAAAAGAATTTGTTCCGCTTTATCGAACTCGAGCACGGTGGACAAAGCGACCCTGGTTCGTAAGGTATGGGGGTACCAATATCACCCTTTAAGGCATGACTCGCTTATCTATACAGCCATTGCGCGCCTCCGAGCTCTTTTTGCGCCTAACGAAAACTGGCTGATCGCTTCCGAGTCAGGATACAAGTTAGGGGAAAATATTCAGGTTCATTTTGAGCAGCTGGTGTCATTACCGAATGTCGAGGTAAAAACCCAAGGAGAAAACTCCTCACAAAAGCTGAGTCTTCGAGACAATCTCAATTACCGACAATTTCGCCTGATCAACGAGCTAAGAGAGAACCAAGCGTTGAGCGTTTCCGAATTTGCAAAATCCTGCGACATCAGCATTATGACTGCCTTCAGAGACTTGACGGGATTGGTGGATCGAGGAATTCTCAAGCATAATGGCCGCGGCAGAAGCCGTAGGTATTACTTGGCTTCGAACCTTCTCCGCTGAAGCAATACCCTGTCGAGCTTGCAGTCTACTTGTTCATTGTTTAGAATGCGCTCGCGCACTGATCAAAACGAGAAAGGGGATGCAATGCGAAATATTGGGGCAATGATCGTCTGCCTATTGTTTTGTTCTCAAGCCTTCGCAAGGAGCTTGGAAGGAATTTATGAGGTACCCGTCAGAGACCAGACATTGAAAAAATATGCCTCTTTTAAAGTACGCGTTGACGACTACGAAGGCCGTTGTCAGCCGACGCACTTTACATTTACTTTGCCGGAAGCCCTGGTTGGTAGAACGAACCAGCAAATAAAAGTTGTGCGAACGGAGGCCGGTTGGTCAAGCGACATGGCAGATGAGGTGCGATGCAAACAGACCGGGCGTTTCTTTGGATGTAGTTTTGTGTTCTCGGACATTAGGGTTGATTTAGAAGGCGTCCACGCTCACCTTGACGCTCGTCCCGAACTCACGACTGCGGACAAAACAGGCATGGCGTCCGTTGCGCGCCACTTCGACGGCGAACCCATCGGCACTGTGTCATACAAACTCAGGGGTAGTTGCGGCTAAGCTGAAAGCTACCTCTGGTAAGTTCCTACCAAGTCCGCTTCTTCCAAAACATGACCGGATATCGCGGACAAGAGTTCACTTTTTGTCGCCCCCTGCCTAATCGCAATGGGGTTATCGAGCGCGTAGAGTTTGAAATGGTAATGATGTCGCCCGTGCCCACGCGGTGGCAGCGGACCATTATAGCCAACCTTGGACCAGGAGTTTAGCCCCTGGTGAACTGTTTCGACTTCTTTCTTTCTCGGAAAATCTTCCGATAAGCTTCCATACGAAGAAGGAATATTATAAACCAACCAATGAACCCAAGGTTCTGGGACTGGGGCGTCAGGGTCTTCACAAATGAGCGCAAACTCGGCCGTCCCCTCCGGCGCGTTATTCCATTTCAAGAACGGCGATCGATCTTCTCCTTCGCCAGAAAATTGCTCTGGTATGGGATTTTCATGGCGGAATGAAGGGCTTTCCAAATTTAGTGTCATAGGCATCACCTCCGGAAAGGCGCATGCAGGTTCGATGCCAGCTATTTCATAAATAGAGATGCAGCTGAGTCGTCAGATCCCATGACTTGGTGTCTTTCTTGTCTTCAGAGATCTGGTGCGAGTTATAAGCGTCCGCGCGTAGCTCGATTCCCCTCAAAGGGAACCACTGAACGCCAGGTCCCAAGCGATACGTGTAAGCTTTGATGGTCTTATCAGCCCTAAGTACTTCCGTGGTCAGAAGGGACCAAAGACCGCGCTTAAGATGGTAATGAGTCTGCGTGAAAACATACTGACTCACTTTGCGTTCCTCTGATTCTACATTAGTACGTCCGACCTCTCCCATCTCCGCCAGCAAACTGTTACCCTGACCGAGACCTAAACGAGCGTGATAGGAATACATGAGCATTTCGAGAAACTCTGACTTGGAGCTAAGCCCTGACATTCCGACTCTAGCTCGTTCCGAGAGCGTCACTTCAAATTGCCCCGTTACGCCTTTTTGCCGCAATGACTCGTCCTGAACGAGATTACCCACAAAAGGTTGAAGCCCAGTTTCAAAGTACTTATTGAAATAATGGAATAATACTCCATGCGCCTGATCGTTTTGCGTCAAGCCCGTCATTGTTCTGCTAAAGGCGATATGATCTGGAACGCGGATACCAAATACCTTATCCATCAATCCGGCGTAAACCCCGATTTCTTTGGTTATCCGATAGCCGAAATAATGCTCGCGTGACCGATAAGTTTTCATATCGTCCGAGCCTTTCACAGCCCTTGGCACCGGAGCGTAGCCGATCTGTCCGACAAGAATCAGTTTGTCATTTTGTAAAAACTTGGCGACCAAGGCTGCACTCACGTCCATCAGGATGAATTCTTCCTTTTGGTCATCGTCACCAAAGTTCTTACTTAGCAAAAGACTGCGATAACTTAGAGAAGGCCGAAGCCACTCCACGACAGGCTCTCGGCCCAAAAAGGACGATTTTTCCGCTATTTCGTCCTCGCTAACTTCCGGGGGCGTGAACAGTCGATCTGATATCTCCGTTGCGGACAGCGCACGGCCGTAATCAGTCAAGGGACCGTTGCCATATGGGTTGTAATGACAAGTTAGGCAGGATTGATATCCGTAGCTAATGTAGTTTGGATAACTATAAGAAATTTTCGAACATAGGATAGCAATGGCTATTACCAAAAATCGAATCGTCATTGTTCTATTTGCTCCACCCATTCTACCATAGCTTTATATTCGCTATCTGAAAGCTTTGTTCCGTCAGCAGGCATATCTCCGCCCGCATTTTTCAGCCGACTGATGATTTTTGAGCCGGCCTTATTTCCAGCCTTGATCAAACCCGAACCAGTCCACTCGGCGTCCGTATCATAAGGCCATTCGTGGCAGCTCAAACATCTGTTGGCAATGATCTTGTTTGCAGCACATAGTCGTTCTTTGGCGGGTGTGTCGCATTCCGATTGCTGCGTTGTTGTCGATCTTCGAAGGCGCTCATCTCCTGAATTAGAATTGTAATCTTGGCCACAGGAAAATACCAAGGTCGCCGCGATCGCGCTCATGCCAAGAATAAGTTGTCTATTGACCTTCATAAGGAATAACTGCCGTAACTTCGGTTTCGTCTTCAACACCAACGCCTTTATAACTGATTCCAGAGAGTTTGAATTCAGGCAAAACAAGAGTAAACGTTGCTTGGGCAAGGTTACTGCCTAGGTCCTTTATCTTAAATTCAATTTCTTTAGTGACACCGGCGATCATAATGCTCGCTTTCCCCTTGTCACTAGTCGCTGCCACGTTATTAGCGATGATAAAGGGATGCTTCTTTTCGTTGAGCTTTTCCTTGAGATGCGTGTCCCTGAGGGAAATACCTGTCTTGAGACTCTCAACGGGAACTTTGAGCTCGCTGGCGGAAAAAACCGAACCTTTTCTTACCAACTTTCCCACAATAGTAGGTGACTTCACGTCAAAGGAGCCAACTGGCGAGAGCGTTATTTTTGCCAAGGTGCCAGGTGATTCCGCGTAAGCAACACCCATCGGGACCGCAAGGCAAAAAATGGATAGTAGGTTTAAGATTCGTTTTTGTTTCATTCATGTTTCCTTTGAGGACGTCATTTAGGGCATCGCAACGGCTGAACCTCCGAAATATTCTTTATCACAACTTTAGGGAGTTTTCTATCATGATAGACTTGCTTCAGGAAAACGAACCTGTACGGTCGTCCCCCGCGCCGCGTTCGAACCGATTGTCAAAACACCGCCGTTACGCGAAGCTCGTTCTCGCATTGTGATAAGGCCGAGACCCTCGCCTCCTATACGGTTATTCGACATGCCTTGACCGTAATCTTTGATTGTAAGGACGAAATCCCGTTTCTTGTTGGTGTTATCCAAGGAAATGTCGATTGCTTCAGTTCCTGAATGCTTAATTGCGTTACAAAGGGCTTCCTGCGTAATTCGGTATATGTCCACCGCTGCCTTTCCGCCCACCGGAATATCAGAACCGAGGTTAAGGCGAACTTCAATACCCGATGCCTTTTGCACGTCTTCGGCTAGAACCAAAAAAGCAGACTTCAATCCGATGTCGTCTATAATGGTTGGACGTAAATCTTTCGACGTCGCACGCAAACTTTCGAAAGCCTGGTCGAGAACTTGAGCCGCAACCTTCCCAAGCTCCAGCCGTTGCTCCTTATGCTCTATATGACCTATGGCGCCCACGCTCATTTTAAGAGCGGCCAGGAGCTGTCCAATATTATCGTGAAGGTCGTACGCGATGCGTTTTCGCTCCTCTTCCAGAGCCGATGTCAACTTGTTCGAAAGTCGTTTGAGGTTGTACGCGTCGAGAAAGCGTTGCTCGTATAATGAGGCTAATAAGAAGGACATGAAGTACAAAGAGATGAGGTAGAGTTGCAGAGCGAGGAGACCCGTTGATTCGTTCTCGTGAAAACGAAATATCGTCGCAAGAAGGCGAACAGACGCCCAGACTCCCACTTGCATGACAATCGCCAAGGCGATGGCTGATCCTTTCATTCCCAGGCGCAAAGAAACCCAGCCCATAAGTGGGAAGAGAAGATAAGGATATTCAAAAAGGGACCGGTCCGCCGCGCTATTTGAAAAGATGAACCAAGCACAAGCTCCAACCGCCGCCAATGTTCCTACCCATTCCCAAATACTGCGTGACGGAAACGCCGCTTTTGTCATCCGACCGCCGAATTGATCTCCATACATTAAGACAATGGGTACGATCGCCAGATTTCCCATTGCATCGGCCACTGACCAAATCTGCCAATGAAATAGAAAGTGACTGAAATTCTGGATACCAGCAATCGACGCTGACGCAAAAACGGCCCCAATCGACGGCCCCAAGATTATGCAAGAGACAAAGAACGCAACGAATGGAAATCGTGCTTCCAAATGTTTGTTGCCGATGAGTGCTAGTTTTCGCAGGCCGAATGCTGAGATCGTGGCGCTAAGCAAGTTGCAGAAGCTGAAGGCAAGGCTATGAAAAGGAGTCAGTTCATGTGACCACAAATCGAAAACACAGTTCAGTATAAAGCCAGTGAGGGCGATCGGCCACCATCTACGAAAGGGTTCAATCAAAAAAAGGCCGACTAATATTCCGTTTGACGGCCAAAATATCGAAAACCTTTCGCCGTCGAACGACGCCGAATGTCCTATTGCGAGACAGGCAACGTAAGGCACAACGAACAAAAAACTTCTATATTCGCGACCGCGCTCTATGAGTCCCTTAAACATATTTACCCTGGCAGCGTACTAATAGGCTAGCATATGTTACTAATTTTTAAAGGGCTTTTTTCCTCTGTAGATGGGCCTCTTAATTTAGGCAGAAATCCAGTTCCCGGCCTCCAAAATTAACGTCTCAAACCCCTTCCAGATCGGAAATGGCATCGGTTTTCATTCACGAAAACTGGGACTTACCTTCCCATCTACATATCGCGAAAGCCTTGCCGATCTTGGTTTGAAAGAGGCATTAAGCCTCCTTTGCTTAGAGGTGTATTATGACTACCATCCATTTAATGCCATTATTGGCAATCTTCGCGATCTTGAATTCGTGTGGAGAAGAACCTTCGAATTTCAATGTCGCATCCTACGACAGTAGTGGTGGAGCTGATCTAGAAGAGACGCCTACTGCATCTTCAGAAGATCAAATTTTGAACGAACAACAAACGTCGGAAACTGACCAGACTGCAACAACAGGCGAAGGAGGAGACGAAACTTCTAGCGAACCCGACGGCTCTGGCGGTGACCAGGGACCAGCACAACCCGTCGATACCAAAACAGAGGACGGGGTTCGCGAGATCTGTCAAAACCAAGCGGTTGTTGAAACGATGACGAAAACCATTCGATTCGATCGCCCTGAGACGACTTGCGCATGGAATATGGACGGCAACCTGAGCAAGGTCCAAGCAGTTGTGCGAGCACGTAGAGAGCAAGCTCAAAATCTCGACATCGGCAGTGATGCGGTCATTTGTGGTGTCGCCTTTGACGTTCCGCAGCAGCAAATTCAATTCGACGACGAGATTTTCTTACTTTTCAACAACGTCGTATTGGCGATGAGCAAAGATTATACTTACGCTCTTCCGCAACACGAAGGTCTTCACGTTTACGACTGGGCCTCTTTAAGGAATGAAGACTATCTTCCAGACGGCTATTCGCACAACTATTGCCTGGGCGAAGGCGACGGTACCGGAACTTGCGTCATGCCTTATACAGAGACGACAGGTGCGTTGAAGCTTGCCTTCGACGACTCGGTCTTGCACAAGATCAGTTCGTTCTCAGACACAAGTCAACACTCTTTCGGTTTGGTGACGATCGGGGACGACAACAACACCGATTGTATTCACACCGGATTGCAGTTTCAAGTTTCGGTCCGCTATGTGCGGGTCACACCACAATAAATCAACCGCTTAGTGGATACGGTTGAGAAGAGTGGGGTTCGAGAGGACCCCGCTCTTTTTTTCTCTGGCATCGTTGGCATTGCCTTGATCAGCGCACCGTTTGATGCGATAACCTAGAAACGGAGGCATCGACAAGTGCGATACAGAGTCAACCGGGCACTTTATTCGTTGCGTGATCGAAAACGCGGCATAGAGACCATTCGTTCCCTTGCAGAACTTGACGACGTGCTAACGGAAGTCGAAGGTCTGTTTTCCCAATCTCACGATCAGGCTATGCATCGCCTTAATCATATTCGCTTCACGGGGGAAATGCCGCTAGGCCTTGACCCGTATTCAGGTCAGTATCGCGAAATTGTACAAGAACAATATCAGAAGATTTCTGGAAATAAGAACTATTCGGCACACCAGAACGAGAAGTCGCATTTCGATCTTGAGGAAGCAAAACGACGCCCTTACCCCTATCTGACAGGCAGCGCCTACACAGTGGGCGAACAACTCGTTGCCCAAGGGTTCATTGTTAGTGAAATGAACTTGCCTAAAGATGCCCGCGTAGTGGAGATGGGCCCTGGATGGGGTAATCTGACGTTGCACCTTGCGCTAACCGGGTATGAGACCCATGCCGTCGAGATCGACGGCCCATCCACCGAGATACTCAAACATCGAGCAAGGAACCAGCACGTCGATATTGCCGTACATCAATGCGATATGATCGATTTTCAATCCTCTGAAAAATTCGACGCAGTTATTTTCTACGAATCATTTCACCACAGCTTCTATCCGTTCGAATTGTTGCAACGAGCTCGCTCGCTCTTAAAGGACAACGGTAAACTGATATTGGCCGGGGAACCTATCACCATTTTCCCCAATCCTTGGAGCCTTCGATTTGACGGGTTGTCCCTTTGGAGCATTCGAAAGTACGGTTGGCTGGAACTCGGTTTTGACGTCAAGTTCTTTGAGAACATGCTAAGCCGAGCAGGATACAAGTTCCGCCACAAAAAACTTAGGGGCTACCATCCTGCTCGCATAATCACTTGCGAAAAAATCTGAAACTGCCCTAAAAATTTGCGGCAGAACCCGATTGACAATTCACAATTTCGCAGCTTGAAACATTCGGGCGATTCTGACATTTTTTCAAAGCTTTTGCTTTGGCTCTCTGCAAGACGTTTTGCCCGTTTTTTCCGATCGCAAATCCGGTGAACTCCTTCACCTTGCCATTTCTACGCTGACCCGCGGCTTTGCAAATCGATTGAACGCTCGCGGACGTGTTGCCGCATTTTCTCCAAGCCAACCCATACTCCTGGCTTATGCTGCCGTCGATTGAATCCACGGTCAGCAACCCTCTAGAATTTGGTTTGCCCTTAACTTTGGTTACGGAAACAACCTTGATATCTTCGGGAGCGCCTTGGCATTTAGACCATTTAATGTTCTGCAATAGAGCGTCTTCGGCGACCATATAGTCATCATCGAGCGGACCACCAACTTTCATTTCAACGTCCAGCACGGGACCCTGAGTGTTAACCCTCAACTTCTGCACGCCGACGACTCCCGGATCCAAGTTGGCGTAGCCCCTCACTTGGACAGAGAACAAAGCGAACTGCCATCCAACGGGGGGTTGAAAATTTACCTTTAGGTTACAATGCCTTTGGTTTACCCCCGGACCCTCTTGCTCGACAATGTAGTCGTCAAAAATTAGGGTAAATGCTTCGGCATCAGCTGCGATATCAAGCCCCACAGATCCTTGAGGACAACCGATACCATCATAGGTCACTCCTTGGATTTGAATTTCTCCGGGATTCGGAGCGTCCTGGGCTTGAGCCATGAGCGCAACGCTTAGGGGATATAGTAGAATGATACTTCGCAAAATTGATGACATATTGTTCCTCGCAAAAAGGCGGTTAGTCGTACCAACTCCCCTTTTTGCAAGGCTTAGACCACCGAAGAGTATTTCTAACACTCGAACATTCCTGCTAAATAATCTCGACAGTGGTGACTTTTTGATATCTTCGGGATACTTCCTTTACCTTTACGCGCTTAGCGGCATCCTTTTCTCTAACGCGGCGTGACTGGTTATTAGATTCTTGTATGCGGGCATGTGGTCGGCATAGAGCTTGCCCAACCCTTGAACGTCGTTGCGCCAATCCCTATGAAGCTCAGCTGACACCGCAAACCAATTGGTTAGTTGGGCCCCCGCTTGAGACATCCTCAGCCACGCGGCTTCCCGAGCGCTCATGCTCGACGTGCCTGAAGCATCGGTTGCAACGAAGACTTCGAAACCTTCCTCGATAGCGGCAAGCACCGGGAAGGCTACACAGACTTCGGTTACGATTCCGGCAACGATAAGCTGTTTCCTGCCTGTCTTCTTGACAGCCTTGACAAAGTCTTCGTTATCCCAAGCATTGATCTGTCCAGGCCTTGCGATATACGGCGCGTCGGGAAAAAGAGTTCTGAGCTCCGGAAGAATAGGTCCGTTGGGTCCTTCCTCAAAGCTTGTCGTAAGAATCGTGGGAAGACCAAAATATTTTGCACAGTCCGCAAGTGCCAATACATTGTTCTTAAACTCATCCGGTCCGAAATCTTGAACCAAAGAGAACAGACCCGTTTGATGATCAACTAGCAAAACGGCAGCGTTGTCCTTAGACAAACGCATATACTTTTGAGATTGCATGTTTCACCTCCTTAAAAATCAGAATGTGCAATGCAATATGCGAACCGCCATTCTATGCCCAGCGCCAAGCACGTCTGAAATCTCCACCCGTCATAGCCAGAAAAATGCGACCCGTCATGCCAAGCGCGAAGTGTCAGGCATCTCAGTGGACTAGCTTTGAACGAAAAGTTACTATAATTTGTTCGTGATCCCGAGCAAACGGATCTAACGCGTTTTAGGAATACCAATGCAATTTCCTGCACTCATACAAGACCTAGCAATTATCCTCGGCGTTGCCGCCATAGTCACATTTATTTTTCGTCGCATCAAACAGCCGGTCGTGCTTGGCTACATCGTTGCAGGTATAATCGTTGGCCCCTACACTCCCTCTGTATTTTCGGTTAAGGATCTTCCCAGCGTAAAAGTTTGGGCCGAACTGGGCGTCATTTTCCTCATGTTCTCTCTTGGACTGGAGTTCAGCTTTCGACGTTTGGGTCGAGTCGGAATTTCGGCAGGCTTTAGCGCCATTTTCCAAATCGTCGCTATGCTGATCGGCGGCTTCACCATCGCCAAAGCACTAGGATGGAGTAGGATGGACGCTGTCTTCCTCGGCTGCATGATTTCCATTTCATCCACGACAATTATCATTAAGGCGCTTGAAGAACTTGGCCTCAAGTCAAAGAGATTTGCGGATTTGGTTTTCGGCATCCTCATAGTCGAAGACTTAGCCGCCATCCTGATGCTGGTTGCATTGACGGACATCGTTACCACCTCGGAGATTGGCGGCGTCAAACTCCTCATGGCGGGCGGAAAACTAGCTATCGTCGTCGGTGTATGGTTCCTTGTCGGGATGTTTGTGGTACCCCGATTCGTTAGATCGGTTGGGCGCCACGGTAACGACGAGATGTTAATCGTTGTTGCCACGGGCTTGTGCTTAGCTCTCGTTGGACTTGCAGAGCATTTTCACTACTCTGTGGCATTGGGCGCATTTATCATGGGTTCTATTCTAGCCGAAAGCTCCGAAGCTAAACGAATTGAACATCTTGTTCAGCCAGTCAAAGACATATTTGGTGCTATCTTCTTTGTTTCCGTAGGCATGCTTCTTGATCCCAAAGCCATCACGGAAAATGTCGCATCTGTGATATTAATCTCGGCCATTATTATCGTCGGCAAGTTGTTATCTGTAACGCTTGGGGCCTTTATTACGGGCCAAACGATTCGCAATTCGGTCCAAACCGGGTTTAGCATGGCTCAAATAGGTGAATTTTCCTTTATAATCGCATCTCTCGGACGTACATACGAGGTCATCAGCGAAAGCCTCTATCCTATTATCGTCGCGTCCTCTCTCATCACAACCTTCACGACGCCGTATCTGTTGAAAATATCCGGCAGAGTGGCCGCAACGATCGAAGCTGGGCTACCGCCGCCGGTCAAAATCGCTCTTGAAAATTATGTCGCGTGGGTGGAGCGCAGGAGTGTCAGTAACCAATACCGAAAGACCCTATCTCGGGCGCTAATAAAGTGGTGCCTAAACGCTGTCGTCGTCATTACGCTGTTCACTGTCGGAGCAGATCGGTTAATACCTCTGGCCGAACAATACATTGAGAACAGTTATACGGCTCTGGGCGCTGCGTGGCTCGTGGCGTTCTTCTTTTCCGCACCAAGCATCTGGGCGATGCTGTCGGTCTTTCGCGCTCTGATACCAAGCGAGCCCGACGACAACCGACCTCTTCCTGGCGGGGGTGCCTTGCTTCTAAGTCGCGTGATAACGATTGGGCTCGTCGGCAGCCTCAGCGTCGCCTACTTCCCGGCCTTTGCAACTTTTGTCGTAACGGTTGGGGTATGTACCCTGGTATTCATTATCTTTCGGCGTCAAGTCGAAACCTACTACCACTGGATCGAACAACAGTTTCAATCAGGTTTTAGGGGCGACCTGGCAAACAATATGGTCGACGGTGAGGTCCTCGATCGGCTAGCGCCTTGGGACGCCCATCTAGTTGAAGTTAAAGTCCCGTCGCGGTCGTTCCTGGTGGGGAGAGCCCTTGCCGATTTGAAATTACGCGAGAAATACGGTTTGAACGTCGTTGTTATTGTGCGAGATGAAGAAAACATCGTCGCACCGAAAGCAAATGAACGTCTTTACCCAAGCGATTGTCTGCTCTGTTTTGGAACAGACGCAGAAATCGAACGGTTCAGACGAGACCTTGAAGTGACTCATGAAAAAGCATCTCTTTCAGCGGATCTTGACGAATATGATATACAGCGACTGAAGGTTCGAAGGAACTCATCGTTGCAGGGGATTTCCATACGCGAGTCTGATATTCGAGAGAAGTTCGATTGCATCGTGGTCGGGCTCGAACGAAGCGGTCAACGAATTAGAAGTCCCGAGTCCGGAATTACGCTCGCATACGACGATGTGCTTTGGGTTGTTGGAGAAAGGGAGAATCTGAAACGTCTTGGGCCAATTTTTGGATAAAAAAAGGGGACAGCTAGGCTGTCCCGCATAGTTCGATCGAAGTTACTCAGCTCTAGTTAATACGCCTGTCGCCTTTTTCATTTTGCTCTCGCCGTCGAGCACAAAGAGGCGAATTCCGAGAACCCCTTCTGGCGCCTTCTCGTATTCGATCATATACGTATAGATTGTTTTTGCGTCGTCGCTCAAATAAGCATGGTTAATTCGATTCATTTCCTCCACTTCGGTTAGCGCACCTTTACCGTATCCTTCTTCCCATATGTACTCATCACCTACCTTCGCATAATTGCCAGATTTAGAATGTTGGAAACTTTCGCAATTGATGTTCGAAGAAAAGGTATAAGAGGCACCCTGAACAAAATTTATTTCATACGACACTGAACAAGTCTCTTCTACGCCTTGTTCATCGGCGATCCGAGCTTCGCCCTTCCATAAGCCATCAATGTTGGGGATTTCGGCGAATGCTGATGCTGAAATGATCAACCCGACAACGGTAACAATTCTCTGCAAGTGTTTCATTTGTCTACTCCTATGTTGTATAAATCACTGCAATCCTATGGCATTCATAGCAACCTTAGACGATCTTGTCCACAGACCAGGTATCATGCGCCTATCCGAACTCTTTACATTTTTTTATTTCCCGCGAATCAGCTCTTTTATAAATGTATAGGTATCCTCGTGGGCCCGAACCCGAAACGTGGTCCCGGTGTCTGTATAATCCTCGCCTACAATGCGGACGCGACTTCGGATATCGGCTACTAAACCGGCCTTGGTGTACGGCAAGTCAATAGTGTACTCCTCCATCCCCGCCTCAAAAAACTTTAGGATTTCTTCGCGCATGCGATTGACGTCCGTTTTTGCCAAAGTCGAAATGAATATTGCGTCTGGAAACTCCTTCTGCAACAACGCCTTTTGTTCTTTGCTCAATTGGTCCACCTTATTGAGGACCAACTTGCTCGGAATCTCTTCAGCGCCTATCTCGCTCAATACGGTCTGAGTCACCTCAAGCTGAGATCGAAAGGTAGGGTCGGAAGAATCTACCACGTAAAGTAAAAGACTAGCAGAATGCGCCTCGTCCAACGTTGAGCGGAATGATGCAACAAGATCGTGCGGCAGTTTCTTGATGAATCCTACTGTATCGGATATCAGAATTTTCGGAGTGCTTTCCGGAAGCATCACGCGAACCGTCGTGTCAAGCGTCGCAAATAGCTTGTTCGCGACCAGAACCTCGCTTCCTGTCAGAGCGCGCATCAAAGATGACTTCCCCGCGTTAGTGTATCCCACCAACGCAACCCGCAAGGATTCTTGTCTTCTGGCTCGCCTATTCGCCTGATCTTGGCCAATAATTTCGAGCTGTCTTCGGAGTTCGGCGATCCGATCTCGGATTCGACGTTTGTCGAGTTCGTGAGCGGTTTCACCAGCGCCTTTGGCACCTATTCCACCACCTTGACGATCCGCTCCAACGTTGCTCAGGCGTAGCCTGGGCGCTAGGTAATTGAGCTTGGCTATTTCAACCTGAAGTTTTGCTTCGCGGGTTTGTGCGTGGCGGCTAAATATCTCGACGATCACGCCAACGCGATCCAAAACCTCTGCTCCCGTTGCGTTTTCTAGGTTGCGAAGTTGGGTAGGAGTAAGTTCATTGTCAAAAACAACCACTGTCGCTTGAACGTCCGCGGTGTTTTCGTCGTACTGTTCATCATCGTCTTGGAAGTCCAAGTCTTCGTCTGTTTCCTGCTCGAGCTGCTTGGCTTTAGCCTTAGAGACCTTCCGCGACACACCGGACTCAACAATTCCCTTGCCGCCGGTCATTCGGGCGATTTCTTTGAGCTTGCCTTCGCCGACGACAGTTCCTGCGGCTAACGCCTTGCGCGATTGAGAAACCTTGGCAACAACGTCGAAACCAAGCGTTTGGCAGAGCCTCTCGAGTTCCGCAAGTGAAGCCATATGTTCTTGTTCATCGACGCCAGCAAGCTGCACACCAACGAGCACCGCTCGAGGCCGTTCTTTTTTGTTTTCTAATGTCATGCATCAACCATAAATTGGGGAATGCGGATTGTACCATATCCCCCCTGGTCATGCCCAGCCTCGATTAGGAGATTAGATTCGACAAAACGGGAGCAACACCTAAATCGCGTCCGACATTAAGATACCTGTCCTTGCTCACGCCAAACGCCGCATATAGGGTATTAACGATACTCGAGAAATTCAGGTATTCCGACTGATCGAAAGTGTCGGGAGATGAACTCTTAGGCGTATGAGCCTTAAAATCGAATGGCTTGCCGACAAATTTTAGAGCTTTAGGGTCCAAGCTCTTATGTGCACCGGAAAGGTTTTCGTCAGAGGTCTGAAAATCTGTTTGGCCTATGACCAAACCGGGACGAATGCCGCGCCCTGCTAAGATGACTGTATTGTTCAGCGAATTGTGGTCTGTGCCGGATTGATCAATAGAAACATCCTGTTGCCGCATCGTTCGCGAAAATTCCGACGTCAACATGACTGTCGTCACGTCCCAAAGGCTGCGCGTATTATCAAACGGCGTATCCTTAAGAAATTGGAAAATTTGAGCGACCTGAAGAGAAACTTCCTCCACAAGGGTCGGATACTCACTGGCGCTTTCCGAATCATGGCTATCGACATTGCCGGAAAAAAGGTTAATGATCATGCTTTGCGCCACCTTATTTCGAAACACTTCGCCAATGAAAGCCATATCTCGGGCAAAACTGTCGCCATCCTCGCTTTGTTGAAATTTCATTTGGCTAAGCCTCGTTTCTAGGTCGGGAGACGAGGCCAGTTGCGTCCCCATGAGGCCAGATGCCGACCCGAATCGATCATTTCTTTTACCGCCATGTTCCATCCGCTCTTTGGCAAATCTTACGATTCGAGACTCTAGATCTAGTTTTCTTTTTGCCCTAATGAAGTCCGCAAGCTTGGCACCCGTATTGGAATCAATGGACAGGCCGCGTTTATTGTTTCGAATGTTCGCTCCAAAGAGTTGGGTTGCAACGTAATCGAGAGGCATAGATCCTCTTTCGCTCAAAACCGGCATAAAAGCGTCGCCGCCAAAGGGGTTATTGGTCAAAAGATAATTCAAATTCTCAGTATGACCGTCGAACTGAGGCGTCATAAGAACACCGTTGACTATCGATATCTCGTTCTTAAAAGGGATAAGCGGCTTAACAAATTTCGTTGCGAGAGTTGCTTGGCCATTCTTGCCCTGCCACGGAATAAGTCTTTCGTCGTCGGTTCCGTCGAAATAAATCGCAAGCTTCCCGGCGTCTCTCATGGTGCGAGGGCGAGCATCGAAAGTATAGGAGACATCCAAACCCCCACTCACGATTATGCCGAGAAAGAAATGATCGTTTTCCTTTGCTTCACTTGCCTCTAACTTGCTGACGAGCGGGAGAGTGAGAGCATTCCAAAGACCGAATTTCGCAAAATCACGCCTTGATATATTTGTCATAAAGCTCATCTCCTATTGCTGAATGAGAAAGTAAGGATTAAAACTTGCCGCAAGGACGACATCTGAAACAAACTCGCTGGGAACCTGGTCAGCATCGAGGCCTTCGACAAGGAATTCAGAAATGGCCAGGCGCTCCTCTTCCGGCACATCGCTTGCCAGGATCTGATCGAGGACCGGGTTTATGTCGTCCAATCCGACGGCACCTTCACCCTGTTTGACACAGAGCTTAGCTACATTTGCGGCGAACTCATCCTCAAATTTGAGCTTTGCAGTCGCTTCTTCCGTCGGCTCACAGATTTGACCCACATCATCAGCTACCGCGGAGAGCAACTTAAACCATAGCAGCATATTGAGAGGATTTGCGGTACCGTTGCGAAACTCTTCCTCAAGCCCTGTCGATTTGTACCCGCCCAATAGATCCAACACTTTGTCATAATTTGTGTAGGCTGATTCACCGACATAGGACCCCAGATCAAACTCCTTATTCATGACCCTTTCTTTGAGAATCT
Organism: Oligoflexales bacterium; assembly: GCA_050251195.1. Taxonomy (GTDB): domain Bacteria; phylum Bdellovibrionota_B; class Oligoflexia; order Oligoflexales; family Oligoflexaceae; genus JBFWNG01. The sequence continues at coordinate 51,538 of JBFWNG010000012.1, read as the reverse complement.
CGCTGACTTCCAAATATCCCCTAAAATTCGCCGGTTCCTCATTCGCAACCTCCGTCAATGGGACAGACGTCTTTTGGTGATGGTGCTTCTTTGGCGCCCTACCACAACTGACGAAGCCCAGAGCGAGAACGGCAATAATAGCAACTCTTATTGAAATCATCTTTCTTCTCCTTCTGTCTTTGATTCCTGAAGATTTTTAGTTAACCAACGAAACAACGCTTCATTGTCTGCGCTTGAGATAAAAATATTGAGAGGCATACGTTTGTCTTTGTTGGTTGTCGTTATCCGCTCAAGGATGGAGGCAAGCGTGTCGTCCTTGGATACTTGGGCATTGGCCTTTTTGTGTGGGAACGACGGTTCCCCACCGCCGACGGCCGACCACTCGGCCAGGTTAAGTCCGCCGCTGGCATTCTTGGCGTTGTGGCAACTTGTACAATGACGTTCGAAAATTGCTGCAACCTCGCAGGGCGGCCTATTGCCAGCGATCTCACCCGGTGCGTAGTCGTAACATTGATTCGACTTTACCGAATTTTGACTGTAACTCTTACTCAAAAGAATCCTGGTCATTGTATTTTTGACCGCCTTCGCTTCGTCTTCCTTAGCTTCTGTCTCTAGTTGATCGGTGAGGTAGTTGAGATACCCACTATCCATCGTCTGTTTCTCCGAAACCAGGTACGAAAACATTCGTTTTACGAGGCACTGTTTAACCTCCCGAGAGCTCCGAATGATCTTGAAAAGATCCTCTAAGGTGGAACCATACGAGTTCATACTCTCATCAGTCGCTGAGCGAATGTAACCGACTTCCCATTCGCGATCCGGCGAACCGCTTCTCCAATGACCGACATAAACGTCGTGATCTATCGTCGTCTGATCATCCAGCACGATCTCCATAGCCTGGCTAAAATCAAATCCTGCACCGCCGCGTTCTCTAAAAAATCCTGCCATTGGGTCAAGTTTGTAGTGGCACGATTGACAGCTTGGGTCACTCGCATGTTTGTCTTCCGCATGCGATTGGGGAGCGACCACGTTAATCGGAGTCAAATCATCACAAAAGTAACGTTTTAAAATGTAAGAAGCGCGGCGTCGATTATAGTTGGTGGAGGAATTGGGAAGGTTAAGAAAGAACCTCAAATTGAGCATCGAATTTGGTTTTAGTTCTTTGGCGCTTGCATCCAAGATTGGGAAATCCATGACGGATGTGACGGACCCAGGATTCACATTCCGAAGAGCTTTGTCTAATGCATCTAACTTGGGTAAAACTTTACCAGCCCAAGTAGCACCATCAAAGGGTGTCGTCGTCGTTCCCGAACAATACTGAGCAGGTTCGCTAGTGATAAAGCCAAAAGTCTCATCCAGGTAGTTGCTCACCGGGAATTCGGTAAATATTTCGAAGGACCTCTCGGCAATAGGCTGGTCTTCGCTACAAAAAACGGCCTTTTGAAATGTCGTGGTTTGGCTTGTATAGCTGACAATGCTTTCGACAATATCTTTCGCATGGATCATCGCTTGATCGAGCACTTGCTCATAATCTTCGTCGGTGGAATACACGTCCAGATAGTGGGGGTGATTCAGGTCAAACAATGAGAAATAACCCCGTCCGCTATAGAGATCTCGCGCCGACGTAATCGCGTTCGGCGCCGAAATGAGATCCGGATCAAGGGTTCCTCTCGAAGTCTTGATAGAGTTGGGTTTGAGTCCGAGAAAGTACAGATTAAAATCGAGAACGCGATTCGCGAACTCTTCATCTTTCATAAGTTCGTCAATAGTTTCCACACGGCTCTTTTCGAGGTCACCTTCGCTCACCTTGTCGGAAGGCCAGTCCTTGCCTGTAATAGATCTTGAGGCTTTATTGAGCCAGAAAATCTTTTCTTCATCGGTCAACTTGTAATCTTCGACAAGAGGATCGACTTCCTCACTAACTTCAGGTTTTTCTGAAATCTTTTTCTTTTTCTTTTTTTCTTCACCGCATTGAGCGGTCCACAGAATAATAGCAACAAGCGCTGTCACCCTGAACGTTCGAGACACCTTCATTTTATGCTCTCCCCTTTTTGAGTACGACTCACTCAAAGCAGTAAGTATGCCAATCGCTCTGACCAGAAAATAAGGCAATATGGCGGTTTTTCGGCACAAAACCTGTTTCCGTTCGGACACAGGGGATCCTCAGGTGAGTTCTCTAGGACACAATCATTTGTCGAAAATGGCTGTCCTTTCAACGTCAGAAAATGGCATGCATCCTGTATTAATTCTTCTCGAAGGCAATACGCGTCGGATAGGCGAAAACAATGGATAGACAAAAAGAATATGGCATGATTCTATGGAACTATTGCAAATCTAACGTGCATTTTAGGATTATGATTTTTAAGACTTTTCTACGTATTTTTAGTGTTTATTTGTTACTTCTTTTATTCTCCGATACCGCGCTCGCGGATGATGTTGATTCAAATGCCGTATCAATCGAAGACGTTGTGATAGTCGGAGATCCCCAGGTTTCAAAGACTGTCATTTACTCCGCGCTAGAAATTGAAAAAGGCGATTCTCTCACTCAAGAGCAGCTCTCGAATAAATTATCCGAGGCTGAGGATCGCCTCCGGTCTCTCGAAGATTTCGAAATACTCGACATCTCGCTTGAACGCGGGTCAAAAAGAGATTTTTATCGGGTCAAGGTTTTTGCGAAGGCAAAGTCAGCATACTATTTTGGGCTCAGCAACACCGCACACGGATTCAAGGCGACGCGATCCTCTTTTGACACCTATTCGCATGCGCACAAGATTAGTTTTGGAAATCGCAATTTTTTAAATACCGGATTATTGTTTGACATCTCCGCAGGCATCGCTGCTGAGAAATGGGAATCTCCGATTCTTGAGAACGGTAATGTTATAGCCTACAACGATCAAGTAGGTAGAGATCGATACATTCAATTCAACTTAATATACTCGCGAATTCTGGGTAGCCATTTTTTTGCCGGGCCAAGTTTAAATTACATAGAAGGGTACCAAGGCAACGACGTGACTGTTAACCGAGTGAACGGAGTACTGCTAGGTGGCGAATGGCGCTACGGTCTTGTAGGGATCCGATTTAACGAATCAATCACACCAAACGGCTACCGTGTTAAAGTTGGATCTATCTTTACATTGGTATCGAACAAACCTTATTTAAATATCGTAGAACCTGGTTGGGCTCTCAATTTGAGATACGGTCGACCTGTTCGCTCAGTGAGTATCAATTATTTCGATGCATCCGCGCACCATACTTTCCTGTCTTCTCAACACGCTTTTAGTCCTACAATCGATGCTACCTACGATACAGGTCCTTCAGGAGAGTCGAATCACAGATATGACTTCGGCCTACGATACGAAAACATAGCGATCCCAAAGATGATTTACGGCCTCGAATTGGGATACATCGACGCCAAATCCGACTTCTCCGACTTTCTGAATAGAGACCGTTTCGACTACCGTTTAACTCTATTCTACAAATATCGCTCAAGAAATTTCCTTTACGATATAGCCCTAAGCTACGGCGTTCCCCGACAGAGCATCGACTACTCCACACTAACACGGGGTCAGCGTTGAAACGCTTTTTGCTCATCTTGTTTGGCTACGCGGTTTCCATTCAGGCCGAAGCATGCACCATTGTTCGGCGAGCTGGCGCGATGGAAGTGGACGTTTCGGATTCTGTGGCACATTTCCAGGATATTGAGAAACGGCTTAAGAAGGGCTTGTCTCTCATCGTTAGACACGAGGTTCTGGTACATGGAGAATCTGTTCATCAGAGTTCAAGTTGCAAAATTTTCTACGATCTCTGGGATGAAACATATAGTCTCACGCGTTACATCGATTCTCATCCCGCACCCGAACAGTTTACAGTCAAAGGTTACGCGAAAATACTCGAACCCTGTTTCCGACTTTCTTTGGATGGCAAATTGCCGGCAAAAGTCACTATCCGATCGACTTACAGTCAGGTGACAGAAGAACAAGTTGAGAAAACAAAAAGATGGCTATCAGAAAAAGGAATAGGAAGTAAATCGGGAACGGTGATAGGTCGGGCTGTTGACGCAATGATTGACTATGAGCGATCGCAGGTGTTTGATCGATCGTGCGAGGTGTCGAATTATGCAAATTAAAGTCGGCGTCAAGTTCGCAGGGATCATTATTGTCACGATGAGTACGGTTGCTATTTTGGCTTATAGCAGCAGCCTTTCCATGTTCAACCAACTTCTTGGGTTATCCGACGACGAAACGGTAGTTCAAGCTCTCTCGACCGCAAGGCAAAATCTTGCCGATATGCACCAAGTGAGACAGGATTATGTCAGTACTGTGTTCAAAAATTGCCAAAATGTGAATGAATGCAAGCTACGATATCCCTATAAGGTTTTTTCCGCGGATCTAAGCGAGAACGACACATGGATTGACAGCAACAACTATGTTGTAAAACTCGGCGATAAGGCTTATCGCTTTGAAATCGAGTGGAAGGATATAAAGGCTGATTTCAAGGGACTTACGGATCTAATTGGTACGCGGGACCACTTCAATTATCTTTTGCCGGAAATACTCGCTTCGCACGCGCGTCTTCTTGGTTTGTCACTTGCCGTCTCCGTTCTGCTAGCTTTGGGGCTGACGTATCTTCTTAGCCGGAGCTTAGCAAGACGGTTGAACGGCCTCATCGAATATACCAAAGATATTGGACGAGGCGTCCTCAAACGCCCTCCGACATATGCCGTCGGCAACGATGAATTAGGACACCTCGCCTTAGCAATGAATAACATGGCCGAGGAACTGGAAAAAACCCGGCAAAAACTTATCATGAGCGAGAAGATGGCGTCCTGGCAGACCGTCGCACGCAAAGTTGCACATGAAATCAAGAATCCACTAACGCCGATAAGCCTAATTGCCGACCAACTCCGGTCGCTTCCCGAAATGTCGAAGGATAAACTGCAATCCTTCCTACAACAGTCCGCTAAAGTCATCGAAGAAGAGACGGGATCGTTACAGCGAATGGTGCGCGAGTTTAGCGGATTCGCGAGCCTGCCGCGCCCAGAACCGAAAGTCGAAAATTTGGCGACCATCGTGAAGGATTTTATTGAACGTAACACCCGCGCCGGCGGTCCAATATTGTTGTTTACTCAAGAAGAGGCCGATTATGCCTGTTTGGTCGATAGAGGGATGATTTTCCAGGTACTTCACAATCTATGCAACAACGCGCGGCTTGCCAAGCACCCCGAGACTGTTACGGTGCAAATGTCTCTAAAATCAGAAAAGGGAATTCTCTGCGTAGAAGTGTGCGATAACGGACCTGGAATTCCTGAGTTGATGCATCACGTATTGTTCGAAGCGTATACCACCACGCGTTCAACAGGCGACGGTGAAAAAGGAATGGGCCTTGGCCTTGCTATTTCTCGTAAGATTCTTTTCGATCACAACGGGTTTTTAGAGTTAAAAAGGACGTCGGATAAAGGCGCATGTTTTGAGTTGGGCCTTCCCAAAATAAATGAGGTTAAGAGATCGTGAGCCACAATAAGTCTATAGAGTTCGAACCCGATAATACACAGACGACTAGGCGAGGGAGAATCCTGGTCGTTGATGACGAGCCGAACATTCGAACAACACTCAAGATGGTTCTGGAGACAGAAGGGTTCCATGTTGATACCGCCAAGGACGGGGAAGATGCGTCGCAATTTATAGATAGTATTCCTCCTGACACTATTTTGTTGGATGTGAGGCTACCAAAGGTCGACGGTATCACTCTGATGAAACGGTGGCATAGCGAAGCTCCGCATATTCCGATCATACTTATGAGCGGCGAGGCTTCGCTGACGGAAGCTCTAGAGGGCTTGAAAGTTGGCGCGTACGATTTTTTGGAAAAGCCTCTCGTCAAGGCGCGTGTGGTCAATATGATCCTACGATCGCTCGAAAAGCGTAGGTTGCTCGAAGGTCTCAAGGAGGGTTCAGATCCGATCATTGGCAAGTCCGATACGCTACTGAACCTCATGAGCGACGTACACAAAATAGCTACTCTCAAAACGCGGGTGCTGATCGTTGGGGAAAGCGGCACTGGCAAGGATCTTATCGCTAAGGCTATCCATAAACTCAGCGCCCGATCAAAGAAAAACTTTGTCAAAATCAATTGCGCAGCAATTCCTGAGAACCTCATCGAATCCGAACTTTTTGGTCATGTTAAAGGCGCTTTTACGGGGGCTATTTGCGCCAAACGAGGACTCTTCGAAGTGGCCCATGGCGGAACCTTGTTCCTTGACGAAGTTGGAGAACTGTCGGCGGCTGCGCAAGCCAAACTATTGCGCGTGTTGCAAAACAATGAAGTAACGCCTGTCGGCAGCCATGTAACGATACCGGTTGACGTGCGCGTTGTCGCCGCGACAAACAAAGATCTTAAAACGGAGGTTGAACTCAACCATTTCAGAGAAGATTTATACTACAGGCTTGCGGTTGTGTGTTTGCAAAGTCCGCCGCTTCGAGAACGATCTACGGACATCCCGCTCCTCGCTGAGTATTTCATCGAAACCATTAGCCGTGAGAACGGATTGCCGCCGAAAAAGGTTGAAGAAAAGGTGTTTCAGCACCTGCAATCCTATCCTTGGCCGGGCAATATTCGAGAACTTCGAAACACCGTGGAGAGGTTACTTATCTTAGGCGGTCCCATTATCGGCGTTGAGAACCTGCCAACGGAAATAAGAAACATAAAAGTTGTCGCGATGGAAGCCATTTCAAAGAAACAGCATTTTGAGCCAAAGACATGGGAAAATTTCAAAGTCCAGTCAGAACGCCAGTTCCTGATCGACACGATTAAGTATTGTGAAGGGAATATTTCAGAAGCAGCCCGAATTTTGAAAGTCGAACGAAGTACAGTCCATAAATGGTTGAAAACCTACCAAATCGAGAAGCAACACTACCTGCTTTAAAGAGGAGGAAAGTATTATGAAAGCGATAGCGGTTACCATTTTCATGAGTGCGTTCGTAACAAGCTGTGCCACGACGTATGATGGCGATGATTTTTATGCAGCGAGCACCTATTCCCCTTCGCCATTCTGCACATTCCAGTGCTCGCCTTACGGAGTTTACGCCAATCCTTGCTTCTCGATTTTCCATGCGGTCGTGGATGTTCTCCTTACCTACCAGCTTAACCGCTGACCTAACTGTCACCCTGTGCGAAGCGAAGGATTTCTTTGTAAGCCGACAATATTCCTTGCACTTGCTAACGCATAGTGTACAGTGTACACTATAATTAGCCACCAAGGATTCTCATGAGCCTGACAGATCGACAAAAAGAAGTCCTAGCGATTATCGAGAATAACATTAAAAGGGCAGGTTATTTTCCTTCACTCCGCGAGATTGCCGACAAACTCGGCGTTAACAACAAGACAGGCATAGCGGGGCACATCAAAGCTCTCGAGAAGAAAGGCTTTATCAAGCGCCAAGGTCCCAAAGCTAGCATGTTTGCGCTTCGGTCTGACGATGAAGAAAACTTGCACAGTTTTCCTCTTGTCGCAACGATCCCAGCAGGTCTCCCTCGTGAAAGCTTCGAAGATAATTTTGAACGCGTTGCCTTTGATCAAGAGTATTTTGGCACTGGCGATCTGCAGGCCGTCAAGGTTTCAGGCGACAGCATGGCCGGTGACTGCATCAGAGACGGAGACATCGGCATCATAAAACTTCAAAAGGAAGCTAATCCAAAGGATATCGTCGCGGTTCGAATAGCAGACGAAGTTACACTGAAACGGATAAAGAAGAATCGCGAATCCGTGGACCTTATTGCTTCTAACCCCAGTTTTCCAAAACGAAGTGTTCCTGCTTCCGATGTTCAGATTGTGGGCAAACTTGTTGGACTCATCCGCCGGGTTTAGTCCCGCTCGATCTCAGACAACTGCTCTCATTTAAGCGGCCGCGAGTTCTTCTGGGCATATTTCGACGTTTATAGTAAAATGCTAAGATATGGGAAAGACAGCTTTAGTTCTATCTGGCGGTGGCGCACGAGGTGCCTATCAAGCAGGCGTCATTCAAGCCCTATCCGAGATTACGCTTGGACATACGTCCAAACCTCCTGTTGACATCATTTCAGGTGTAAGTGCCGGCGCCATCAATGCCGCGTACATCGCTTCAACCTTTGACAAGTTAGGCTCAAGTGCGGAACGACTCTCCCACTTCTGGAGCACCCTTACCACGGACCAGGTTTACAAAACCGGCTTTACCTCCCTGAGTAGAATTGCGGTGAATTGGGCGGTGGATCTCGCGTTCGGCGCTATGCGCGGCAAGACCAAGATTAAAGCGCTGCTCGACACTGACCCGCTCCGGACGCTTTTGTTTAGCAAAATTGATTTTAATAATATCTACACGAATATCGCTAATAAGAAGTTCGAGGCACTCGAGATTTCCGCCACGAACTATACTACGTCTCAGAACACGTCATTCGTACAAGCCCACGGCAATGTCGCGAACTGGCATCGAATCAAACGAAAATCGAAGATCTCGCAGATAACAGTCAACCACGTTATGGCATCGGCATCGTTGCCCCTCTGTTTTCCACCCATATTCATCCAGGGAAACTATTACGGCGACGGCTGTATCCGGAACACGGCGCCGCTCAGTCCATCCATCCGACTCGGCGCCGACAAACTCATAATTATCGGCGTCCGACGGCCGCTGCTCATTCAAGACGAAGACACCGAGGAGTTGCTGTATCCAACCGTTGCAAGGATCGCAAGTGTCTTGCTCAACTCAATTCTGCTCGACGCAATCGATGCGGACCTGGAGCGACTTAATCGCCTCAATCAAACAATTACGGCCTTTCCTAAGCAACCCGGAGACCAAGTACCACTAAAAACAATTCAATACCTGTACCTCCATCCCTCCATGGACCTAGGACTCATCGCAGCGGAAAAGTTCGAAGACCTCCCCGTATCCATCAAGTACATGCTCAAGGGTCTCGGTTCTAAGCTTGAAGCCTCCGAAGTGATCAGCTACCTCCTCTTCGAACCCGAGTTTTGCCGTTATCTCGTGAAACTAGGTTACTCCGACACCATGGCCCGCAAACTTGAAATCAAAGATTTCTTCAACGACCATCATTAACCCAATTATTGGGCGTTCGACTGTCCCCATAAAGCAAATCGGGGACACCCAACCATCCCCACAATTAATTATTGGGCGTTCGACTGTCCCCTCAGCCCACGAAAGAATATCTCGCATAAAATTAACAACTTGCAGAAAAATCAAGGGAGGACGCTCGATTCTCATCGAACTGATGAAACTTTTTGGCGCCTCTTACAATTAGATCCTCTGATCAGTAGGAAATGCCTATCCAATACTAATAACGATACTGCAGGTGTAAGTAGCTATTTTTTCAACCAAGCGCTTCTGAAGAAGGGATGAATTAAGGGGACAGTCGAACGCCCAACAATTAAATAGAGGGACAGTCGAACGCCCAACAATTAATTGGGGGGACAGGTGCGTGTCCCCACAGGAGGGGTTTTATAGCCTTGCGGCTAGGCCGGTACGCAATGTTAGGTTCTTGTTGAGGTATGGATTGCCGGCGACCCAACCTGCTGTCTTGCCTTCGATGCCGGCGAGAAAATCGAAGGTTTCGCCTAGGGTTCGGGCGTAGTCTATGCCTAGTAAACCGCCTGCGGACGATTGGCCGCTGTAAAAGGACTGTTCTCTGGGTTGCTGCCAGGCGAGGAGTCTGACTGTGAGCATGTTGTCGCTGCTGAGAGCGTAATCGATGAGATCCACTTCCAAACCTGGAAACCATTTCCTGTCGTTTCGAAATCCCTTTAGACTGAAGAAGAAGTTGTTTGAGTCTTCACTTGAGCCCTTTAGGAAGAAATTTGTCTGGATACTGTAACCAAATGAGGTGAGGTGATGCCTCAGGTTTGCATTCCAAAAATAGGTTTCTCCGCCTAATTCGCTCTTGAATTGAGAGAACCCCAGGAGGAATGGGTCCACGATGTTGAGATAAGCCAGCTGCCCCTGAAGTTTCATGAACGATCGTTCCTTTTCCGAAAGATCTTTCCACCCTCTGTATCGGTCGATTCCATTTCCGGAAGGATGTTCGCCTCGCGACTCGTATGCTTCGTCGGGTCTATGAAGATCGTACACCCAACTGGTGAAATCATGTCCGACAAAATCCCGGTCTTTCGTATCGTCCTCCTTTTCGTTGAATTCCTCCTTAATATTGTCAGAATCGCTGGTGGATCCGCTGCCGATGTACGATATCCCGTTCAGCAGGTTAATTGCGTAAGCAATTTGATTGTAAACAGCCGTCTCTCGATAGAATTCGTCCTTCTGGAGGCGCAAATTCAACTCATAGCTTGATTCAACACCCGCTTCGGCAAGGCGGACCAAGTCCGGATTGTTTTCTTTCTTAAGGCGAATGAGATCGTCGTCAGATACGTGACTTACCTTAATGACATCGTCAAAGATCCGTAGGTTATATACCTCGTTATAACTTGAAATATCGCGTGAGGACATGACCGCTCTATGCCACTCCTCGTGCAACCAGGCCATACCGAATGGCATGTTCATGAAAGTAAAGTCGAATCCGCCAATGACTAAACGCACCCAGAACTTATTCTCATAGCTCATTTGATCCCTACCCACGAGAGTTGCAATTCCTTTGTGACCGGCTTCGTAGGCGCACGCCGTAAGGTCAAGCGACTGTCTCATGCTCGGGGCGGCTTTTAAACTTGTATTGAAGGGATGCTCCAACAACCAAAAATTACATGTGACGTCTCTTGGATTGACTTTAGCTTCAGCCGCCTCTGGTGCGTACAAACCTGAGAAGATAATCGCTGCAATCAAATATATTCTCATGACGCTTCCTTTGCTCATTCGATTCGCATGCTGAACTTAATCTCGGCCCATCCTGAAACAGGATTTCCGTTTTTATCGAGTCTGGGCTGAAACTTCGCCTGACGAGCGGATTGGATAATCCGTTCGTCCATGCCATATCCAACCTCTTTGTCGATTTCCGCATCAGAAACATCGCCCGTATCGTTGACAAAAACGCTCACAACAACCAGTCCCTCAAAACCAGTCGAAAGAGCTTGATCAGTGTATTCAGGTTTCTTAATGGAAGAAGCAATCAATATCGGATCTCGGCTAAGATCAGCGTCTAAAGGTTTTACGTCCTCGGGTTTGAGCCTCTTTCCCTCATCTTCCGTCATGAGCGTGTTCCCAACGGGAGCGGCGATCTTTCCGTCATCGCTCACGGCATCGGGCGAAAGCCCTTGCACTGGCTGTTGCGTAACGGGCTTGTTGGGTGCCTTCTTCCTTTCGGTAGCCACTTTTTTTGGCTTTTCTGGTTTCGGCTTGGGCGGAACGGGCTTAGGGGGTTTAGCCGCTTCCGGCGGCACTTCAACGATCTTTATCTTAACCTTAGCTGGTCCCGACTTATCAGGTGATTTCTCCGCAAGCGAAAGCCAAACTCCGAAGAAGAAGTGAACGCAAATGGACGCAATAATCGCAAATCGGAGCATATCGTCACTCAGGAGCGACGTTGATAATTTTATAATTAAAACCGCGACTCCATTTTCCGTGAACGGTAGCAACAATGGTTTGGGCAGTGGGTTTGTACTTTTTCCATGTGGTGGCCAGAGATCGACGATTCGTCACTTCTCCGCTCGACACAAACCAGCCAATCTTGAGGGGCTCGTCATTAACATCGTCGACCTTTGCTTGTAATTGCGTCGTCGTCAAACCGACGCTCTCGTCGGCGACGGGGGCTTCTATTTCGATAGTGGGATTAGTCCAAGCGAGAGCATCGCTGCCGGGTAGCGCGACCACAAAATTTCCAACGATCGTCTCGGTGTCCACGCTGGACTTGACAACAAAGCCATACCGCACTTGCGCCCACGGAAGTTCAAGCAATGATGGGAGCTCTTCAACAGGCGGTACGGTCAAAGTAGCCTTAAACGAACCCAATCTTACGTCGCCGTAATCTTCATGCGTAATGGAGCTTTGATCGACGACGATGCTGGCTTCACCAAGAGCCGGAACCGCGGCAGATCCTTCGTCTTCATAAGGGTCCACCGACTGAATCTCATCATCGGTTGGCATCACAAAATAAACACTGACTTCAACCTGACTGGTTTGGTCTTCCTGACTCGGCGTCGCTCCAAGAGGATTAGTTACCGAACCTATTCCTCGAAAGCGATCTACCTTCTCGGGCCGCTCCTGGCTGTCGTCACAAGCAGTAGCTCCTAAAGCAAGAAATATCAAAATACTTTTAAAACTCACCTCTAACCTCTACAAACGGTATGGAAGCGATCCCCTTCTGATACGTTTTCTTCGAATAATCATAATTGTAGCTCACGCCAAACACAGGCTTCGAAAGCGAATATGCTTCCACTCCGTATTTAACGCCCAACTTCCAAGTATCGAAGAGCGCCTCATGATTACTGTAAAGCGAAAGCGACGTCGAGTCGGGCAATCGTTCGCTGTTGACGTCATCGTCATCTTGCCTGGGTTGATACTTATCAAGGTTCGCGTTGTAAACCGCGCTATGTATTGGCGTATAAGGGTTTCCGGTGTTGTGCTGGAGCCTTCCGCCGACATCCCATTGAGCGGAAAGCTTGTAACTGGCTACTAAGTTGGCAACATGGGTCTGATCGTAGTTCCCAGGTTTGTACGAACCTCCGCCGTTGTTGCGTTCACGCGTTTGAGAATATGTGTAAGAGAGCCAGCCAAAAAATCTTGACGTGAGATTTCGCCTTACAAAAAATTCAACCCCATAGACCTTCCCGCTTCCGTCATTGTCGAAGTTCTTGTCGGCATCGAAAACAACCTGGTCGTAATTGCGTTTGTAGAATGTCTGAATCTCGGTCGTCCAGAACTCGTTCCAACGCGTCTCCAGGCCGAGTATGTAGTGAATGGACTTTTGATAATCAAGCTTAGGATTTCCAAAATCTTCGAAAACATCCTGAGGTTCGGGAGGCCGTGAAAATTGACCAACGGACGCCTTGATGTCGTTGCGGTCCGTGAGATGAAATTTACTCCGAATCCGCGGATCATAAGAAGTTTTGTCGATGATAGTGTGATAAAAAACCCTTACTTCGGGAGTGACTTTAAGATCACCGAGCTGCTGATCAATAGCAATCCAGGAAGCTATGCTGGAATTGTGAAACTTGGTGTTGAGATTTTCTTTTTTTGCGTCCTCAAAATCGAACGTCGGGTCGTCAAAGCGCGGAAATATGGAATACAAATCGACGCTTCCGTAGGAGTAGGCGGGATCAATCCCCACGATCACTTCTTCTTCCTTTGAAAGCTTATAAGTCAAGTCTGTGGGAGTACGAAAGCGCTTGAGATAAAGATTAAACCGATTGTCATCGAAGACGCTGCCGCTTTCCATTATATAGAACTGCGGCGTCGTGCGAACTCTTCTCTTCGCATCGAGTACTGTCGAATGCTCGTAACCCAGGTTTACAAACCGTGAACTAATGGAGAACTCGCTCTTGCCGGTTTCATCCGAAAAGTCCGTTGGAACCAAAGCTGATAAACCGTCTTCAGCTGCGATAAGGGACAATTTTGAGTACCCATCGTCTCTTTTATGAAAATGCACGAGGTGTAGGTCTGAGAATTTCGGCACAATCGTCACATTATTGCTGCTGTCGGAGTCTTTCTTGTTTTGTTCCTTCATGACAGCTCGAAGCATGCTGTCGATATAACTGCGTCGAATTGAAAATGACAAGCTATCCTTCTCTCCCAACGGTCGCTCATGAAAGATAGACGAATAAAATGGAATATTGCTTATGAGCTCAGTCTTTGGGCGGTCAGGAACTTCGCTCTTTGTTTCAAGAACGATGACTCCCCCCATTGCGTCGCCGTATTTTGACGAGAACCCGCCGCTGTCAAATTGTACGTTTGAGAGCAGGTTGGGATTGAGAATCGAAAGACTGGCCACGCTGTGGAAGATGAACGGTACCTCGAGGTCATCAACATAGTATTTAGAATCCTGCGGACCCGACCCGCGTACCACGACGTCTCCTTGAAAACTACTAAGCGATTGAACGCCGGGAAGTAATTTAACGACTTGCGCTGGATCGTTGTTCGGAGCAACCTTGCGCGATTCTTCTATTGAAACGTTCTTCTGCGAAACGCTTGATTGCTTTTCGCCTTTGATAACGATGACCTCATCGGGCGACAACGCTGGCACCAGGAATAAATCACTGGTATCCGTCTTCACATCCTCAACTTTGACTTCGCTCGCCTTGTATCCCTTACGGAATATCTTTAATATACCGGTATCGGGAAGCGCGATCGTAACAACGCCTTCCGGATCCGAATAGGAAGTCACGTCACCGACCTTGACTTCCACCCTCTTAAGCGGGACACCAGTACCTTTTTCCAAAAACTTTATCTTAACGTCGCGAGCCATTGTGGGTGTCGAGACTAGAAAAAGATGGAGTACGCAGTATGTCGCCCTATTTATAGTTCTTAGTTTCTTTCTCACAATCTGCTTTCCCTGCAGGCCCGAAGGACTTTATGAGAGTCTCAGTCTTGCTGCCGTCTTCCTTAACTTGCACAAGAAATAATGCGTATCCCTTTGTCTTTGGCTCTTCCGAGTCGTAGGAGCCGAACTTGCAAATCGTGAGCGCACGATTTTGATTGATCGTTGGAGTTGCAGGACCGTCTTCTTTGATAGCGCACACTTGCTGGGTTCCGACGACTATGCATTGTCCCGGCTTAATAAATATCGCGTCAGCCATCGCAAATTCAGACAAAACCCAAGCGGCCATAGCGCAAATCACAGTTCGCATGAGTTCTCCTTTGAAAAGTCCTGCAGAAACTATACTCGTTTTTGCGATCCGACACAATAGACCTTGTGCCAAAAGGTCTTGGAGATTCAGGAGCTTGAGGCACGCGGCCACCAATGCTTCCATCACCGCGTCGATCAATAAGGATCGCCCGTAGCAAAACACAGACTTTCCCAACACGCTGCTCACCCGCCGACATTGAAAGGAGATCCTTCGCCTACGATGAAGGGTGACTAAAAATTGGGGGCGCGAAACCGCCAGAGTCTAATTATTGCTCAAAGATGAAGAAATATTTAGTTTGACAGCCAAAAAAATAAATATTATTGATTTATCAGAGGCCGAAATTTTACTTTTTCAATATAGGGACCCACATGCATCTTGCCACTCAATGCCCTCTATGCAGCGGATCGCTCAACTGCGAACGCTACCATTGCGCATCCTGCGAAATAAGCTTCGAGGGGAAATTGGCGTCCGTGGAGTTACCGAATTGGAGTCCCGAAGAATGGTCTTTCGTAAAAACTTTTTTGTCACTGGAAGGGAATATTCAAGCCACAGGAAAAATGATCGGAGTTTCTTACCCCACCGTCAAACAAATGCTGGCTACTGTGAACAAGAAGTTAAAGGAACCATTTGAACATTCGAGGACCCCAGACAGTTCTCAAATCCAGCATATTTTGCTGGATCTGGCAGAAGGCCGCATGGACTCTAACGCAGCGGCAAATGCCGTACGCGAAGTTATAGGCGACAATAAACCGAAATCCAAGAAATGAGGCTACCCATGACAATCGAAGAAATTTTGCAGCAGGTGAAGGACAAGAACATTGATTTACAAGAGGCTGAGCGACTCATCCTATCGCTAAAATCTAAGCCCGAATCTCCGGGCGCAAGCACCCCTAAGGCGGACCACGAGACTAAAACGGAAAAATCGCTTATCGACAAACTCGTCAACAAAGACGAATTGAAAAAGACCGTCGACGCATTTATGCAAGAGTACCTTTCCAAGGACGGCCTGAAAGCATCCATTGGCAAGCTGACAGAAAGCTTTTTCGAGGGCACTAAAGCCAATCTTAAGGTGTCGGAAGGGAGTATGCCAACCGGAGATCTAAAACAGGTATTTGTCTCATCCCCTATTGGCGAAATTGAAGTCTCTCGTAGTTCCGACGATCAGATTCACTACGAGGTTTGGGCGAACGATGTGGAATCCTGGCAGATCACTCCAAGAGCGAAGGACAATGCGTTTCATCTCGAGGCAGAAAGCAGCCTTAGCTCCCGCAAACACATGAGAATGGGCGAGTCGCTGTTTATAGCTTTATCGCTCCCGCAAAATCTTAAACTAACGGTCGAGGGAAAATCGGTATCTGTGGATGCGAGCGGTCTAATCGGTGATATCGAGATTGAATCTCTTTCCGGCGACGTTGATCTCGAAAACTGCGAAGGCGCACTTTCAGTCGAACTTGCCTCTGGCGACATTGCTGTCGAGAACCACGCAGGCGATTTGTATCTCAACACAAAATCCGGCGACGTCTCGATTGCGGCTTCCAAGGTTCAAGGAAAGGTCAAAACGCTTAGCGGCGATCTTGAGCTTGAATCAAGTTCGGGAAACATCGCATTTTATTCTCTCAGTGGCGATTGCGAGGTTGAGGGTTTCCAAGGAAAATTGTTTGTAGAATCAAAGAGCGGTGACCTCTCGACAAATAATGTATACGGAGATTTTGAATGCAAACTTATGAGCGGCGACATTGAAGTCGAAAACGAAAAACCAGTTTCCGAAGGCACCTACGTTCTCTATACAACATCGGGCGACGTGTCCGTCAACATTCCAGCTACGTCCTCTGTAGCGGTCAAACTACAAACGGTCTCTGGCGATCACAGTATCGAAGTACCGGAGGAGCGCACGCTACCTCATAACAATAGGGAAATTACCCTTGGAGACGGTAAATGCGACGTTCTCCTGCGAAGCGTATCGGGGAATGTTTCTCTTGAACTGGAATAATTCTTTACTGACATTTAGGAAGGCGTACGGTCGTTTGCCAACCAAAGCGCAAACTCGGCCATACGCCTGAAATATTGTAATCACTATAGCGATTATTTTTCTTGTAATCAGTGAAGGCCACCTTGCTATCGGAAACGATCGTTGTCTCATGGACAAAGATCCAGTCCATCTGTTTTTGTTCCGACGAGGAAATCGCCGACTTAAATATCCCGTTAAGAGGCGTTGCGGTGAAGCATTGATATTCTAGTTCGCAAAAACCCACTGAGGTGTCTTTAAGATTGAGTGCAGTCTTGAGGGCAACGAAACCTTCGCTCGAAGTACCGGGCAAGCGACCTGCCAAGACAACGCGGTTCTCGCAGATTCCCGTTCGCTGCATTTCTGCTTTCATAAGTGGTAATACAGCATTGTAGACGGAACTATAATCGCTATCCTCTTCCTTTACGTTCAGATTAAAAATCAAGATTGGATTCTTGTTCGAGACCAGAATATGACTTGTTAGATAGGTTTCGTTCTTAACTTTCCAAACGCTGCCATGAAGATTATTATCCTTAGTCTTCAGCGCAAAGCTTGCTGCAACACCTTGGTTCTCTACCTCGGCGGTATCTTCGTAATTCTGAGTGATTTGCGTATCCCAGCTATAACCTTCTAAGGTCCCGCTCGATAGAATCTCTTGATCAGAATCGTACTTGTTATGCTCTTTGGAAAGCATTTCTTGAAAGATTGCAACATCCGGCCTGGACCGATACAACTCGGCATCCACCAGCTCCAACCGTTCACGACGCAGTAACCAGTCGCCCTTCCAGGAAGTTCGGTTGAGCGGTGGAATTCTCTGGTTAAACAGCGACAAGGTTTGCATCGTCCAAAACTGGTTGTCGTACTTTAAAAAGTTCCACGGCATCACGGAGGTGCAACCAGACGCGAGAACAGATGCCAATAATAGTGTGATCCGGAGTTTCACGATTATCGACAACCCAGGTGTCTTGCAATAACGATCCTTTGGATTTCGCTAGTACCCTCGCCAATTCGCAACAGTGCCGCGTCGCGATAATGACGCTCAATCGGATATTCCTTCATGAGACCATACCCGCCAAATGTCTGCTGTCCCTCACGTGCGCAATATTCCGCGACTTCGGAGCAATAAAGCTTAGCCATTGCCGCAACCTTCGCAAACGGCTTCTTGTTTTGCTTTAACCATGCAGCTTTGTAAAGCATGCTTTCAGCCGCCTCTGCCCGAGTCGCCATTTCCGCAAGTTTAAACGCGACCGCCTGGTGCTGGTGCAGCGGTACGCCAAATGTTTTTCTCTCCGATGCATATTTTAACGTAAGATCAAGAGCACCCTTGGCAAGCCCGAGCCCCATCGCCGCTATCGACAATCTGCCGTTGTCGAGCGTTTCCATCATTATCTTGAACCCCTGGCCCTTTTCACCGAGCATCGAACTTTCGTCTACTTCAACGTTATCGAAATAAAGTTCGCCGGTGTTAGACGCACGCCACATCATCTTTCCGTGCATCACGCGCTGAGTCAGGCCCTTGGTTCCCGTGGGCACAAGAAAGCAAGTCAACTCCGCGGTCCCATCAGGTCTCTTGCCTGTAACGGCCTGGACCGTTATCCCCTTGGTGATGGGACTAGCGCTATTGGTGATCCAGATCTTTGATCCATTGATCACCCATTTGCCATTTTTATATACCGCGTTCGTCTTGCTCGCCCTAGCGTCGCTTCCGGCTTCCGGCTCAGTGAGCCCAAACGCCCACAACCCTTCTCCCGTGCACAAGCTCGGCAGGTATTTCTTCTTCTGTTCCTTATTTCCGTAGTAATACAGCGGCCCGCAACCGAGACTATTGTGTGCCGCAATGGTTGCCGCCTGCGAACCATCGACGCGGGCAAGTTCTTCGACACAGACAACGTAGCTCACGTAGTCCATATCCTGTCCGCCATATTCGCCCGGCACGATTGTTCCAAAGAGCCCAAGTTCGCCCATTTTTTTGGTGAGATCCAAAGAGAATTCTTCTTTCTCATCCAATGTGTGGGCTCGGGGAGCGATTTCCTTTTCAGCAAATTGTCGCACCGTTGTTCTTAGAAGGTTGAGTTCCTCTGAATCTTCGAAACTGTAGGCCATAGCTGTTCCCCCTAATAATCGTCTCTCACGCGACCTTCGCGGCTCGACTTACCCGTGAGAATATTTAAATAAGAACCATAACGATCTTCGTTAATTTTACCTTCTTCGATCGCTTCTAGCACCGCACATCCGGGTTCGTCAATATGCCGGCATTCCCTGAACTTGCACTGACCTAGGAACGGTCGAAACTCAATGAAGCTGTCGGTAAGGGATATCTGATCGCGGCTCGCCAAAAGGAAACTTCGAATTCCTGGAGTATCCACGATATAACCGCCTATACCGAGCTTAATCATGCTGGCGTATGACGTCGTGTGTCGTCCCTTGTAGAAAATATCTGGATTCTCTTCCACGTCCTGAACAATTTCGGGAGCAAACAGATTCGCCAACGAAGATTTGCCTACCCCGGAATGCCCCGAAAGAATACTGATCTTATCTTTAAGCATATTCTTGATGTCCTTGAGAGCCCCAGACTTAGCATTGTCTTGCAGCGTCGACACAGAGAAAATCGGGTACTGCAACGATTTATACAACGCAATCTTCTCCTGACACTCTAGGAAAAACTCTTCGTTCTCAGCCTTGGCTTCTTCAAGAAGGTCTCGTTTGTTGAGAATGATAATTGCAGGAATGCGTTGTTCTTCTGCCAGGACGAGATATCTGTCAATGAGGCCCCACCGGATCTTCGGATGGAGAAAGCTAGCAATAATCACCAGCTGGTCCACGTTTGCGGCTAGGATATGTTCGCGCCCAGCGTCAGCAGGGTCCGTACGGGAGATTTTTGACTGCCGCGGAGCTTGGTGCAATATGGCACACGAGGGAAGGTCTTGAGAAACGTTATTCTCTTCATCCATCGCCTTCTGACACAGTACCCGATCACCGACCGCGATGAGATTGCGCTCCATACGGTCATTAAGGAGATATTTTCTCGCGATCGTCGCAAGCCATACGTCTCTAGTCTTAACAGATCTTTCCTTTTCCTCCGGAGATACGAACGCATAGCGTTTGTGAACTTCCACCACACGCCCGATGAAGAAGTCCTTCTCCGTTTCTAACTCAGTCCACTCTTCAATGGGTTTGATGAAATCAGACTCTTCCAGATCCGATTTTTTTACGGTGCGCTTGTTTCGCCGAATCTTGTCAAAACTCGGAGCGTCCCGATCCCTGCCTTTCTTTTCATATTTCCATTTGGCCATGCTAACTCTTATGTTTCCCTGAGTCGGTCGCGAAGAAGGATTTCAAAAGGTTTTGCGTTGTTCGCAATTCCTTCTCCGACTATATATTCATCAGTTGTCGTCTGCACATAACGCAAGCGTCTGAGCATCGCCGCGCAGTTCTTGAAGACAAAAATTCGCGAAGCCTCGTCTTCCGTAAGCCCCGCCAGCAAAGCAATTTTTTGCGCGAGCTTTTGGCATTTTTCTTCAAAGGCTCTCTTGCCCATTCGTCCACCTTCTGCCCGTGCGAGTGCAAAAATCATTATAGCGTATTTGTCGATAGAGAATCCTAAGAACCTCGCCATGATCCTACTTTCAGCTGAGTGAATGCTGGTCACTACTTGCTGATCATCGCTCATAACTAGAAGACCAGTATCACACATAAGCTTGAGATGCTGCATAACCGCTTGAGGTAGGTCTTCTATCGTCCAAGGAAGATACAGTTCGTCCCTAAAAAACGGATAGAGAATTTTGACACCTACCTGCAGGTCATGTACGGAAATATGATCGTTCTCGAGAAAGAATCTGCAAATGATCGACGGCAAAGCAAAAAGGTGCAAAATGTTGTTCTTATAGTAAGGATTGATATTCCTCTGCATTTCATTGAGAAAGAGAATATCCCCTTCGTCGCTTGTCAATCGTTCGAAAACCCCCAAACGCTGAACATCGTTGAGTTGCGTGCTCAAATCGTCAAAATGAATGACTATCCTGTCTGAATAAAGTTTTGATCGAGCAATCTGCAACAAAATATTGCCTAACTTACTAACATCGGCCTCGCCCATCGCCATCTTAGAAGTCGAAAGCAGGATGAGACTTACCAATGAAACAGGAGAAACAACGGCCGCTTTATTAATTTCCCGCAAGAACCTTTCACCAAGGTCTACCACCATCTCGGCGGGGAATTCCTGCCTTAACGAACCAACGTGCTCGATCCAGTTAGACCAGTTTTCCGTTAGATAGGGTTCTAGAAAAACTGGCTCGCCAAAGTTGAGATAAGCGTTGCCGTAGTTCTCGCTTAGAATTTTTCGCGCCTTTAGCAATTGGCCTATGGATTCGTTCTTTTTCCGCGATCCTGCAAGTTCCTTGAGGTACGAAATAACCTCGATTACCTTGTCGTAACCAATATAGACGGGGACAAACACCAATGGTCGCGTCGGCATGCGAACAAAACTCTGAACGATCATGGACAGCATCCCTGTTTTGGGTTCAAGGAGCGTTCCAATTCTGCTTCGCCCCCCTTCAGGGAAAAAGGCAATTGGGTGACCGTGCGTTATTAATGTGTGGATGTACTCATTAAAAACCGACACATAAAGTCGGTTGCCGCCTAAGCGCCTCCTTAAGAAAAAGCCTCCCCCTTTTCGAAGTAATGTTCCCACAGGCCAAAAATTGAGGTTAATGCCTGCCGCTGTGTGCGGATTAGGCAATCCGTGTGCATAAAGGTGGTAGCTGATAAGAAGATAGTCGACATGGCTTCTGTGGTTAGGCACGAATACTATCTCTGCCGACTCACTCAGCCGCTTCACTCGCTCGATGTTGGAAACAAACACCTTGGCAAAAAGTCTTTTCCAAAGCCGCGTGAGCAAAATCTCGAACATACGCACAACGGGATAGGTCGTATCGGCCGCTATTTCCCTAGCATATTTCCGCGCCTTTCGTTCCTGGCTCAACAAAAAACTCTTATTCTTCTTCTTCGATTCCTCAAGAATGGCCTCACGAACTGCCGGCGAACGAGCAATTCTGCGAATAATTTGTTCTCGATTATACAGCTTACTCCCGAGGTAAACACTTCGCTGCTTTATGAAGTGCACTCGCAGAATTCGAAAAAGTTTTCGCGATAGTTGATCTTCAGATATTTCTTCCGAACAGAAGTCACGAAGTGAAACACTATGACCAAAATGAATGAAGTTGTTTCGACCGTGAGCAAAAACAATAAACAATTTCTGCAGCCACCCTGCGTTCTCCTCATCAGAGAAAAGAAGCTTGAAAAAGGATCGCTCTTCTCGCCCCGGATCCCGCCCCCAGAAGATGGATGCAGGGACGATATGTATATCTGAATCTGGATTTCGTCTCGTTTCCTCGATCAGCTGATGCAAATGTAACAGCCGAGATTCCTGATGCTTCTGCGCCCTTAAGATGCCTGGTTTGGTGATGTACAAATACGAGGCAGTGTCCGACAACAAGTGATTCTTTGGGTAAGGAAACTTATTCTTGCGACACTCCGACCGCAGCACCGCCAAATCGAATATGGAGCGTTTCGGCAAGACATAAATGATCCGCCGTTTGTCTTCGAACGTCCCTTCGATCGTGGACTTGGTCTTGATCCAAAACATCCAGGGCTTCAGACACCATGAAAATAGATTTACCCAAAAATTATTCATGGATTTCCAAATTATCGATGAGCCGGACCGAGCCCAGTTTTACAGCAGCCAATACGACAGCCGGTGCACGGATTTCGTCATCAAACGGCTCTAGGCTCGGCTTTCGAATCTCGATGTATTCTATCGAAATCGAATTTTTCTCGGTAATCAGTTCAGCCGCCATCGAAATGAGATGATCCTTTCGCACAATGGATTGTTCGACCTTGTTTTTTATTGCCTTCAGCGCACGATGTATAACAGCCGCTTTCTGTCGTTCAGCGTCGGTCAGGTATCGGTTGCGACTACTCATCGCAAGCCCTGACGTTTCTCTCACCACGGGACCTTCTAAAATAAGAATATCCAAACAGAAATCTTTAACCATAGACTTAATAAGTTGGAGCTGCTGAAAATCCTTCTTGCCAAAGATCGCCGCCCGAGGTTTTACAACGCTAAACAACTTCATGACGACGGTCAAAACTCCGTCGAAATGCCCAGGACGAGCCGCGCCGCACAAGATATTGGAGAATCGTATGTTGCTAATCGAATTCGAGAAGTCCTTGGGATAGAACTCCTCTGCTGCCGGCATAAACAGGAGATCAACCTTCTTTCCTTCAAGAAGCGACCTGTCTTCCATAAAAGTTCGGGGGTATTTCTCGAAATCTTCGTTTGGCCCAAACTGCTTAGGGTTGACGAAGATACTGACAACGACCTTGTCTACACTCGGCCGTATTTGATCGATGAGCGACAGATGCCCATCATGAAGCGCACCCATCGTCGGAACCAATCCAACGTTGAAACTATCCTTCTCCCATTCGCGGCGCACCGCTGCGAGTTCGGATATGCTGGTAACGATCTTCAAGGAAACCTCAATCCAAATGCGAAATAAGGACTGAGAATATATCATAGATGCGCAAAAGAACGAACGATAATCACTTTGCGTGACGAGTCGCTATGTAGCCAAAACCATTGCGGTTTTGCCTCATTTGTTGCCAGGCAGCCAATCACCGAAAATCCCGGCGAAGCTTAAGTGATCGGCTGGAAGTCCGAAGAAATAGGTAGAAGATCCGTCTTCAGGAAGCATGGGAAAAACCTGACGTGGTTTTTAGGAGTGGATGTGGCTTCTTCGGAAGCTTGATAGTGCGGGCTCAGGTAAGAGCCGAGATTGCCAAGAGGGCAGTTTCAAACTCCCAACCCTATGATTCCAATTAGCTGTCAGACCCCGGCAATAAAAGCGGGGGATGACCGCTAGAACACCTTCGTAGGGCTTTCCTTCTTAAAGCTCAATCGTCTAATCCGACCTGGCTTACCAAGATCACCCAAATCCTTGCCATTGAATGAAACGTTAAGCGCGCCTGCGTCGTATATCAGAACCTTGGCTTCATCCTTAAATTCAAATTTGTGCTCTCCAGGCTCAAGCTGCATTATCTCGTAGGAGCCTTTGTCGAACGCAATTTTCACCTTCACAGCAGATTTTACGTCGAGCTTTAGAGACTGTTGATCAGTCGCGGACGCCCCTTTGGCCGGTTCAGTGGCCGCGACCGACTCAGACTTATTGTCGGAGCTAATAGGCACTGACGTTTCGTTAATCTGCTGCTGAACAACTTGTTCTTGAGTGGGGGCTGTTGCAACGTCTGTCTCACCGTCTGTTCCTTCAGCCAACTCGCTATCGATCGCCTCGCCTGCGGCTGGTTGTCGCTCCGCCTCCGCGATAATTTTCGCTCTTTCGGACTTTCCCGCCGTCTGATCCTGAACCACGGGTCCTTCCGTGAGATAAAAGATAACCATGATAAGGGAAATGGAAACAACACCCATCGTGAGCAACGGAATGGTGTGAAAATATCGGCTCAGCGGCAAATTTTCGATCTTCTCGGACAGCCAAACTTTCTTTTCAATCTTGCCCAAAATCTTTCTAGTGTCCGTTTCTTTGTCCGCTTGAAGCACAGTAGCTGAAGATTCTACCGCGTTCGACTCCTGTCCAAAAGCTTCCTCAAACTTTTCGAGCACGTCGTCAACCGGAACCTGATAATTGCGACAAAGGCTTCTGATAAATCCTCGCGCAAAAACCCGTCCCGGAAGTTTGTCGACTTGGCCAAGTTCTAAAGCTTCAATGAAATCCTTGCCGATTTTTGTGGCGGAAGAAACGCGATCTATTGAATAACCAGCATTTATTCGGAGATTTTTTATGTATTCGCCAAATTCGAGCGCCAAATGCGATCGGTCGCTCACTTGAGTGTTTTCGTCGTTCTCCATCTTTCACCTTCGTTCCAGCGCCTCAAGGTCCCCTCGGACGTGGTATAATTGAATTCAGGTCACAGGTTCAATATACACAGCAAGGACGGTGAAAATGCCAACCCGAAATAAAGCGCCACTTCTCAGTTTGTCCTTAATCGCTTTTATAATATTCTTCTCCGGCTGTCAAACTTTGCCCCCGGACGCCGCGGAAACCAAGGAAAAGGCGCTATTAGAAACTCAAAAGTCTCTCATTGTTTCTCTCATTAACAAAGGGTCTCCCGAGATCGCGATCAAAGAACTTCGAAAACTGGAGCAAGTTTATCCTGAAGACGCCGATTTTCCCAATCTCACGGGCTTGTGCTATCTTTCGCTCCGAGATCCAAACGAAGCCGCGAAAAACTTCAAGAATGCTTACAGATTGAAACCAAGCGCTCACATCGCTCTCAACCTTGGGTCTGCCTATATCGAACAAAAGAAGTACAAGGACGCTATCGACCTGCTCGTAAAGTTGAAAGGCTTGGAGTCCACCAAGACCTACGCGAACCCCGAACGCATTCATCACAACATTGGGTTCGCGTACGAAAACCTCAGAGACTACAAGAACGCCGAAATGAATTACTTAACGGCCTTGAGAATCAATCCTAATTATTATCTCACTCTCATGCGACTCGGTCAGATCTATGAGAGAACGAACAAAAAACTTCAGGCTATTGAAACTTTCGAGAGGGCCCGACGCGTTTGTCAGGTGTGTTTTGACCCTATTAACGGTCTGTTTCATAATTATAAAGTTACGGGAAAACCCGCCGAAGGCGAGGCAGCTCTACGAAGCTATATCGCCCAATCGACAATCAACCCCGTCGACAGATCACGTGCCCAAAAACTTCTCGAAAAATATTCTAGCGCCGCCAAGAATCGACGAAGCTTGTAACCCCAAGAAATAGTTGATTCCAATCGCCCATGGAACTATAGTGGTCCTAACCTAGAGCCCAACCTAAGGACCGACATGAGGCGTTCAACCATTGTTGCTGCTATCCTGATCAGCTTGCAAATACCAATTTCCTTTGCCGAAGAACAACTCGAAGAGCCCATTCTTGACGATCGCTATATGTCTTTAGAGACCTTGGCGAAGGGCTTGTTCTATCTTGAATCCTTATACGTCGATAAGGGAAAGGTAACGCAAGATCAACTTGTGACCAACGCGCTTCAGGGGATTGTTTCGAACCTTGATCCGCACACAGTGCTCATGCCTGCTAAGGTATTTGAGCAACTTACCATAGACACGCAAGGCAAGTTTGGCGGTATAGGAATCATTGTTACCTCGAAGGATAACAAGCTTATCGTCATTTCTCCTATCGAGGACACTCCCGCTTATAAAGCAGGCATTAAATCCGGTGACGAGATTATCGCCATTGACGGAGTCGACGTATCGACAATGGACGACACAGCTGCTTCCGACAAAATGCGCGGCGATCCCGACACGAAGATCAAGCTCACCATTCGTCGCAAGGGTCTCGAGAAACCAATGGATTTTGAACTCGTCCGAGAAATTGTCAAAGTTCATTCCGTAAAATCACAAGCGCTCGGCGAAGAAATCCTTTACGCGCGCATCTCAAGTTTTCAAGACAATACGACTGAAGAACTCAAAGCGGCGCTATCGAAAAACCCTGGAATCAAAGGACTGATTCTCGACCTTCGTGACAACCCGGGAGGCCTGTTGGACCAAGCCGTTCAAGTTTCGGATTTATTCATCGAATCCGGCATCATTGTCTCCACAGTTGGAAGAGACCCACAAAACATCGAGCGTGAATTTGCCCATAAGCGAGGAACTTTTGCCGGGTTTCCTATCATTGTTCTTATTAACGAAGGTTCCGCAAGCGCGTCCGAGATAGTTGCAGGCGCGTTACAGGATCATGAAAGAGCTCTTATTCTTGGCACTCAATCGTTTGGCAAAGGATCAGTGCAAACGCTCGTATCTCTTCCTGACAACTCCGGCCTGAAAATCACTGTGGCAAGATACTACACGCCCAAGGATCGCTCCATCCAAGCGCGCGGAATAAAGCCTGACGTATACGTAGAACCGACCCTCGTACCCAAAGCGAGCACTCAGCGGAAAGAAAGCGATTTGAAAGGCCATATTGAAAGCAAAGATCTCAGCGATATGGCGCGTACCTCTGGCATCCTGGACGCAATTAAAAAGTGGCCCGAGCAATTTAAGGGCGATAACCAGTTAATCACTGCCTACACCTATGTTCGAGGGTGGAACGTTTTTAATAGAGGCGGCCTGAAGAAATAAGTCTTTTCCGCGTTTTCTAAATTTCCGCGATCAAGAATTAACGCGGAATAACGGAAAGCGCGGAGCAAGACAAATGATCAAGTAGAATAAGTATCGTAAGACCGGAAAATCACAATGCGCCGCTGCGCGTAATTTGTAGCGAGGATTCTTCTATGGCGCGATGCACAGAAGACTTGGTAATTTCGAAACGATCGCTCATTTTCAAAACATTTGATAATTTGTTTGCAATCAGAGCAGACCATCATAGCGTTGTTGGCGGCGTGCATATCGACAGTTTTCTTACAGCACTCGTTGAGCACAAGCTGGGACGGCTCAGGACCAACATACGGCTGCTCGTCGCTGAGATCATTGCGACTTGATGGTTCTGTATGCTCTGTCATTTCTGTATTCGTCACAGGATTCTCCTTACGGGCAAAGGAAATAATACGCAGGTATCTTCAACTTTGCAAGTCGTCCCTGGCAGGAATCGTTACGCAATCAACACCGAAACGGATTTTTAACAATTCTAAAAGACTTGACTTTACACTCAAGATACCAACTTCAGTGCCTAAAACCTCCGACATTGTTGTTATCCCCCGGTCCTTAATACCGCAAGGGACTATTTTTTCAAATAAAGAGAGCTGGTTATTTACGTTAAGAGCGAATCCGTGCATGCTCACGCGTTCTTTAATCCGGACACCTACCGCACAAATCTTTTGGCCCGCAACCCATACCCCAGGGTATTTCTCATCCACGTAGGCGTCGATATCGAAATCGTTAAGTGTTGCAATGACCCACTTTTCAATAAAACAGACGAAATCCCGCGCTCCACTGGAGAATTTTCTAATCGGCAGTATAGGGTAAACAACGAGTTGTCCAGGCATGTGTGCCGTCACTTGTCCGCCGCGTTCAATGCGAACAACCGGCACGCCTTCTCGCTCCAACTGTTCCGGGCTTTGGCGAAAGTCAGAGATCCCGGCATTTCTTCCGACTGTGACAACGCTTGGATGTTCGACAAGAAGTATCGCGCCTGGAGACTCACCACCGACGACAGACCTATGCAGATCCACCTGATACGTCAGAGCATCTTCATATGCTAAAACGCCGGTGTCGATCACAGTTAAATGGTTGAGACAACCGTTCGACAAAATGACTCACAGGTTTGAAGGTTTTTCAAAGCATCTCTTGGTGCCTTAGCCCACGTGTATACTCCGAAACGCTTCACGATTAAAAGAGATATTTTAGGTTTTAAGATGAGAGGAAATGCGTTTGCTAAGCGTTGGATATTTTTGTCGAAATCTACAACGCTAGCGTTGAGCTCCGGCGCTAAGCCGGATCCGTTTGCGTCACAGCGGAGCTGTATGGCCTCAGCTCCTCGATGTCCGACAATGTGCTCAGGACATTCAAAGCAGCTTGTCATGCTCGCAAAAACAACGCATTGGGCTTGTGGATACAAACGATAGATTTCAGCGTGAATATCCACGTCGGGAGGCAACAAGAAATTAATCGGCAACACTTGCGTTTTTGTCGACATATCGTACGGAACAAAACTCGAATGTTGGAGCTTTGCAGAGGTTTCTTCTTCGCGAGTCAACCAAACGAGAGAAGAACTTCCGCGGATTGACAGACTTCGATGCCCCGTCGTCCACTGATTATGCTCAAGATTTTCGGCGATACCGATCATCTCAGTCATTCTGTTGCTTTGGAGAGGCGTTGGTTTGGGAAACGGATTTCGCATGTTCTCACGCTACCAAAGTTAGGCGATTAGGGAAACATCTCCGGCGCCTTCTCGCACAATTACCGGCGATCCTTCTGAATAATCAACGATGGTCGATTCAAGCCCCGGCAAATGTTCGCCTAAATCGAGCAAGATGTCGATGCCCCGAGAGGCGAAGTCTTCAAAGACCTCATAACCTAGGTGATAAAAAGTACCGTCTTTCTTCGGGGGAAGAGAGCTGGTAACGAGAGGTTTGCCGAATTTTTCCACAACAGCCAAAGCCAAAGGACTGTCGGGGATGCGCACTCCGACGATTTGCCGTTTATCCTTGATCTGTTTTGGCAGCGACCTATTCCGCTTCAGAAGGACCGTGTAATGTCCTGGCCACAATCGCTTGAGGACGCGGTACAACCCGTGATCAATGTTGCTTACCGTGGAGGCCATAGAGATATCGCTACAGATCAACGAAAACGCGTGTTTGTCGTCTCCACCTTTGATCCTATTTATTTTATCAATGGCTTTTTTACTTGCGGCATCACAAGCGAACGCCCAGTTGATACCGGTGGGATAAATAATCACGCCGTCGTCGGCAAGAATCTGGCAGACGCGGGCAAGATGGCGCTCATTGGGAGGATTGATGTATGTGTAAAGATGCTCCGACACGGCGCCACCAATCAGGACTTTCTTTCGAACTTGCGAACTTCGCTGATGGCCCATTGCAGGGCCTCATAGGGAACAGAAGGCACTAGTCCGTGTCCTACGTTGAAGATATGACCCTTTGCTGCACAACCTTGCTCGAGAATTTGCCTTGTCCTTTTCCGAACGAAAGCCTCAGGAGCGACAAGCGCTTGAGGATCAAGATTACCCTGTACCGTTTTATTTACACCTACAGACTTGAGAATGTTTATCGCACGATCCATCGGCACTCTCCAGTCCACTGCTACAACGTCGACGTCGTTCAACGGTCCTATCTCGTTGTAAAGGTCGGAACCTCCCCCAGGGTAATAGATCACTGGGACTTTGCACCGCTGCTTGATTGTTGTAACAATGTGCTTCATTGCAGGAACTTCGAACTCACGATAATCATCCGCTCCAAATTGACTCGCCCAACTATCGAAGAGCATGAGGCATTCCGCACCGGCACGGACTTGCATTTCCAAATATTGCACCGTCACACCAGCCAGCATCATTAAGAAATCGCCAAAAGCTTCGGGCTCGTTATAGCGAAATCGACGCACCCAGCTATAGTCCTTGCTCGACGAGCCCTCAATCATGTAGCTCGCAACGGTCAGGGGTGCGCCTGCAAAGCCGATGAGCGTTTGATGCGGCGCAAGCAAGCCCTTGGTGAGAGTCAACGCTTGACCCACATACCCGACGTCACGCTCAATTTGCGGTTCCCTCAATTTTTTGACATCCGCTGCCGATCGCACGGGCTCGGTAAGGACAGGTCCATGACCCTTGTCAAACGTAAGGGTCTGCCCCAGGGCTAGGCAAGGAATAAGGATATCAGAGAAGATAATTGCCGCATCTAAATCAAACCGGCGAAGCGGTTGCATTGTTATCTCGGCCGCCAACTTCGGATTTTGGCAAAGGTTCAAAAACGACCCCGCCTTCTCTCGGAGTTCTCGGTATTCCGGCAAGTATCGCCCGGCTTGTCTAAGGAACCACACGGGCACCTTCTTGCCTTGCTTTCCTAACGCTGCGTTTAAGAGGAGTTTTTCCATGCGTTTTCTTCACTTTTATAAAAAGATTATTGGCCAATCATTATATCCCACTTTTCCCCGGTTTCATAGACAAGCACTGCGAGACCATGAGAAAATATACCTAAATATACTATCACTTTCCTGAAACGATATCGCTATTTAAGGTCGCATGGTGAACGATTCCAAGACCAGCTTGCCCATCCTGCAAAAACGCCTCGACGTCTTGCAACACAATCTCCTGTCGCTTGAAACAACG
This sequence comes from Oligoflexales bacterium, assembly GCA_050251195.1. Lineage (GTDB taxonomy): Bacteria > Bdellovibrionota_B > Oligoflexia > Oligoflexales > Oligoflexaceae > JBFWNG01. The sequence goes on along the minus strand of JBFWNG010000012.1, from coordinate 20,921 downwards.
CTAACCAATGCTTGCAAACTTCAGACAATCAACGAACGCGGCTTCAAAAAACGCGCTGCTGTCGTCAACCACCTTCGGACCCAGATCATCCACTTTAGGCGGACACTTGAAGAAAACACCAAAAACGCAAGCTCGGTCCATGATTTCGGCTTGCCTCTGCTCAATGTGTGCACTTACGACGAACTCGACATAATAGACAGGATCCTATCTCAACGGCTTCACCTAGCGACACATGCGCTGCAGACAATCCAAAGGGTTCATCATTGGATAGAGACGAGCTCTAAAAAGAAACGGCCCGGCATAATGTCGACCATTCGCCTGTCGTATCTAAAAAAGACACTTGCCCGTCTGGAAAAACGCCTGAGTCTTCAAGACATAGACGAACGCAACCTCCACAATCTACGTCGTCAACTCATATCGTTTATGAAGAAGCAAAAGATGCGCGACCACGAAGACGTAGAACCTTTGATCCAACTCTTCAAGCAACTAGACTTGTTGACCTCGCACGTCGCCAAACTCAAGTCCACCATTGATAAGCAAGAGTATGAAATTAGAGCCTGTGAACGCTGGCTACTCGAGAATGACCGCGCTCCCGCGGAGCGCGACTTCGACCCGGCGCCGTCGAATGATGACCTTTCTCTTGCACAAGCAAAAGTTGAAGGCCCCGATTATAGCTTGGTTCGCAAAGCGCAGCAGCGTATCGAATACGCTCGTCAATACGTCGGAAGCTGTTTTGGTTCGGAAGACGTCCAACCTGTCAAAGGCGCTACCACGAGGGATCGTTTCGATGCATTCTAAATTGTGGGACGAGCAGATTAAATCCATCGCCAAGGACTTAGGTGCCTTGTCGGCAGAGTTTTCGTTTCCCAGCGAATTCAAGAAAAAGAGAGTGATTGAGAAAAAAATCGAACTCACTAATCTTCAGCTGCAGATCGACAATCTGGCGGACACTATCATCCGATTTGGCGAAGGTCGCTTCCCACTGCCCCCTATTCTCGGCGCGCTCATTCACTGGGCAAACGTTGTGGGGGTCAAAACACGCGAGTGGTATATGCGTCGAGCTCATTCCTTAGGCGAGTTTATGTGGATTGAGATTATCCGTTCGCGCTTAGGACAACAGAAGTCATCGCAATTCATGTTTGAGCAAGCGACGCTCGTTGATCTCATGACGCGCCACAATTTTTTAAAAAACACGGAAGCGCACCTCACGAAGCGAATCGTAGAACTTAAACACAAGAGAGAGAAATTGAACCTTCGCTATGCGATCGTCCAAGCCAAACACGCAAATAGAGACGCCGTCTTTTCCATGCAATCGTCTTTCGGAAAAACCCCAAGGAAGTCTCTTCACAATCCCACGCTCAAAGAAATGGGACGTTTGGTCAAATCCGCCTCGATGGAACTTCGTAACTCTACTCCGGAAGAGCGCCATTACCACAAACTCAAGGTCGATTATCTACAAAAAACAACCGGAATATTAGAATCTTGCAGAAACCTTGTTCGTAACCACGGCAAGACCCGGCTCGCGTTTGGAGAAAACGCCCAGAGAGAAATCGAAGCTCAAATGCTGCAGATCGCGACATTAGAGAACCAGCTCAAGGTCGCAAAAGAACAAGCCTACGAAACACCCCACGATGAAAAAGTTCCAATCTTGATGAAAAAAAGTCAAAACCACGTTACAAAGGGTCATCAACTCTAGCGTTAAATTTGGAGCTAACGATGACCCATTCTCTGACCACCCTAACTGAAGACGAAAATCTGTTTCGCACCGAAATTGCCAAATTTGCAACTTCCAAGATTGCTCCTAAAGTCATGCAGATGGACGAGAAAGAAGCTCTCGACCCCGGCATCCTCCAAGGTTTGTTCGAGATGGGCTTGATGGGAATCGAGATCCCGGAAAAATTTGGCGGAGCCGGCGGCAGTTTCTTCATGGCAGTTTTGGCGGTAGAAGAACTCGCGAAAGTGGACCCTTCTGTATCCATCGTTTGTGACGTACAAAACACGCTCGTCAACAATATCTTTGTTAACAGGGCCAACGACGTTCAAAAGCAAAAGTATCTGACAAAACTAGCGTCGCAATCTGTTGGCGCATACTGCTTGACCGAAGCCGATTCGGGATCCGACGCATTCGCTCTGAAGACCCGCGCTCATGATGAGGGAGATCACTTCCGTCTCGACGGCAAGAAAATTTTCATAACGAACGCCAAGGAAGCGGAAATATTTGTCGTCTTTGCTAACGTAAACCCTGAGGCTGGGTATAAAGGAATCACAGCTTTTGCTGTCGAAAAAGGCATGCCAGGTTTTTCACTCGGTAAAAAAGAAGTCAAGATGGGCATTAGAGCATCTTCGACCTGTGAAGTGATTTTGAACAACGTCAAGGTTCCGAAAGCGAACGTTATCGGCGAAGTCGGCAAGGGATACAAAATTGCGATCGAAACCCTCAATGAAGGGCGAATCGGGGTCGCCGCGCAAATGTTGGGGCTTGCGGAAGGAGCCTTTCAAGCCGCGATGAAATACGCAGGCGAGCGCAAACAGTTTGGCAAAGAACTACGCAATTTCCAAGCTATTCAATTCCAACTCGCAAACCTTGCTGTCGAGATCGAAGCATCGAAACTTCTTATATACAACGCGGCTCGCAAAAAGGACCTGGGTGAGAACTTCACCAAAGAGGCGGCGATTTGCAAACTTTACGCTTCCCAAGCAGCAGAGAGAGTCGCCTCTTCGGCACTGGAAGTGTTTGGCGGATATGGATTCATTAAGGAATTCCCTGCGGAGAAATTCTTCCGCGACGTGAAAATCGGGCAATTGTATGAAGGCACTTCCAACATGCAGCTTTCAACAATTTACAAAATCATTGAAAGCGAAGTGTTTTAAGGGATAAGAATTGCGGCTACGGTTTTTTCTCGTTCTAGCAGCTGTGATGGCTCGCCCTTCATTGGCGCCGAGTGACGAACTCCATATTCGTCAAGACCTACAGCCATTTTTCAACTCTCAAATCTGCGAGAAAAAAAGCATAACAACGAAACTCTTCTGGGAAGCTGGAATTTTCGACGCTCAGATCGAGGGCAAGGTCATACCCTCCGCGGAAATGGCCAAGGTCAACGCCGCACAGTTTGTGAAAATTGCGGAAGAAAAGACAAGAGGTTTGAAGCACCTCGGGTGGATAGGCGGCAAATGCCCCGACGGTTCTGCATGGATCATAACCACCCCGGCGAGCAAGAATTTCGTCCAGTACACTGCAGAAACTATCTTTGTTGCGCATGACGAGATGACCGCGTTTTGTCCTGAAATTGATATTAGATTTGCAAACTCGGAGAAAGACGCGCCAGAGAGAATCGAAACCAAGGCGGTCCCGCTAAAGAATGGAGTGATGGCTATCGATACCGCGAAGAAGGCACGCGGCCTCCTTTCGGTAAGCTGCGTGCCCAAGGACGGTAAAGGCATTGCAAACCTGTGGTATCTCGTCCCCGTCAAAGGCGGCCCTCTACCGGATCCTCCGTTTATTGAAGCGCTAACGCAAAAAAACGGCCTCGAACAATGGATCAACAAACTGAGAAAAAATGAAGGACTCCCAGAACTGAAGATACTGACTAAACCCGACGTGCGAAAGATAACGAGCGAGCTCCTGGAAGACGAGTCGGTAAAACACAATCCGGTGCTTCTGGAAAAGGCCGAAGCCGAACTACGAAAGATTAATTTGACAACTGTGGGCGAAAACCGAGTTAAGGCACTTAGCCCAAAAACCATGGGCTGGTTACTCTGGAATTCTCCTTCTCACAGAGATTTGATTCTCTCCAAAAAGGCTAACGCGGTGGTAACCTCGAGCAAAAAGCTCGGCACGGAAACCCTCGCGACGATTCTGTTTGTTACTGACGGGCCAGTTGCCAAGCCTTGACGCAATTGCTGAGCAGCATAGCTATGGTCATCGGACCAACGCCGCCCGGAACAGGGGTGATGTGCCCAGCTGCGTCGCGAGCGTCGTCGAAATTGACGTCGCCGACGAGCTTGCCGTGATGGCGGTGAATCCCAACATCTATGACAACCGCTCCCGGCTTAATCCAACGTTTATCGACAAGATGACGAACGCCGGTTGCTACGACGAGGATGTCGCCAAGGCGTGCAAGTTCCCATGGATTCACAGACCGAGAGTGGAGATTAATGACACTGGCGCCCGCGTGATTGAGCATATGCGACACAGGTGCGCCGACAAGCATACTGCGGCCCACGACCACAGCAACTTTTCCATTAAGGTTCATCCCCGTCGAAGTGATGAGTCTCATTATTCCCAATGGGGTGCACGGGAATAGACCAACTCTACCTCCTGCCAACATTCCCTGATTGTATGGATGCAAACCGTCAACATCTTTACGAGGACTGATTAGGTCTATAGCTCGCTCTTTATTAAGATGCCTCGGCAATGGCAATTGCAACAAAATTCCATTGACGGAAGGATCGTCACTCAACTCTGCGATCAATGCTTCTAGCGCATCTTGGCTCGTGTCGTTAGGCAGTCTATAAGTCAAACTCTTGACACCCACGAGAGCACAAGCTTTTTCTTTATGGCCGACGTAGACCTTACTCGCCTCGTCATCCCCAACGAGAATAACGGCAAGGCAAGGCGGCTCCCTTCCATCGTCCACGATATTATCGATGATACCTTTAAGCTCCGTCTTCACGGCCTCGGCAACTTTCTTGCCGTCGATAAGATTTGCGGTCATATTAACTTTGAATTCCTATTGTTTCACAAGCTGAGAGAATAGAATTGATGGTATTTTCATCGCCGTTGGGACTATCGCCGTATGTGTCCCCGACAAATACCAGATGAGAATTTTGGAAGTTCGGTTCGGAAAACTTTGCAGCCCATTTGCGATCGCTGTGCGTCCACGGAACTGCCCAACCGGCCGGAACGAGAATGAAAGGTCCTTCCTGCGTTGTCAGACTCTCGAACACTCCGTGAAATCTCTTCTTGGCGCGCTTGATGCTCCGCACTGCTTTGGTCACGGTGGGGGCTTCGTAGGTTACTTCATAGTCCAACGCAATCCTGTAGCAAAGGTCTTTGTAGCCATCATAGACTACATGAACTCCTTCAGACGGAATAAAAGTCACACCCGGGATAGGATCCTTTATTTCAGAGGTGATTTTCTCCGACAAAATCAGAGCGCTTGCAGGCTTTGCTTTTGATGCAACAACAAGCACCGGGTTGGGAATTTGCTTTTTTTCTAACCAGGTTTGGAGATCCCAAGGTGGGTGTGCAATTGCCAGCGTGCTCGTCGTATAATCGCCTTTTTGAGTTGAGATGTGCCAAAGGTCATCTTCATACTTCGCTGAGACAATAATGTTGCCAAATTCAGTCGCAAAGTTGCCAATATCTTTTGCTTGCGTCAACAGCTGATCCAAGGCATTTGACCACTGACCGGAATAAAACGGTTCTCGCGCTTTTCCAACCTTTGCTGCCACTAACTCTGCGCTCGTCGCCCAGACGTCAGGAACACCCCAAAAAGTCAAAAGATTCTCGAGCACCAACGACGCGCCCGATTTCCGCGGCAGCTCCCACGCCTTCGCAAACGGCTTTTCCTGATCCTTTCCAAGACCCTCAAAAAAGCTCTCAACCTTTGCCCATTCCCGCTTGGCGGCCGGCCCTGCAACAGCGTATGCAGAGCTGACTCCGAACATGTCGCTAAAAGAAAATGTGCTCAGTTTATTGGCGGCAATTGAGCCAATCTGCTCTAAGGCCACAGGGCCAAATTGGTATAGGTCTTGGCCGTCCGGACTCGCCTTGAGAAGCTGATCAAAAAACCGGGTTGTTCGCTCCGACAAATAATTAAAGCCGAAATCCCATCGGGAAGCTTCAGAGTCCGTCGTACGCACCCGTCCCCCGGCAAAAGGATCTTTATCGATCAGCAGAACCGTCTTCTCAGGAGATGAGAGTTTCAGACGGGAAGCCAACATGGCCCCGGAAAGTCCAGCTCCAGCTATGATAACGTCAAAATGTGTGCTCATCGGTTTCTCCGTGTACCATATTAGAGAACCAATTGCACACCGTCAACTACTTGTCACAAAGGGCGCTTTGCGCCCTTGTGAGAAATCCCCAGCGCGGTTCGGCGCTGGGGGATGACGTCCAGCGCGTTCGGCGCTGCGAATGAGACCAAACTTAATGAGCCTGCGAAACAGTTAGAGCATCGTTATAAGATTTGTCCATGTTGTAAAGCGCATCGTCAACGCTGGACTTTTTGTCGGTCCACGTTTTTACGTCGCGGTCTTCCATTTCTTTAAGCTCAGCTTTCGCTACAGATGTGTGTTGCTTCAGCTCAGAGATAGCTGCGTGCAACTTCTCTCGGCCTTCGCCGCTAACTTGCTGATCAGCTTGTTTTTCAAGCCGTTTGATGTTTTTTTCCATCCCGTCAATACGGTCGTCGGCGGTTTCCTCAAAATCTGATTTTTTTCTTTCGTCCATTGTGTGAAAACAGGCCGGTATGAGTCCTAACATCACCAAAGCCAACATTTTTACCGAAAAATTAACCATATTCTCTCCTTTCCCTTATTTATGTTTCACGGTTGTTTGAAAACGCCAACAGCAGCGTCTTTACAACCTATTACCGTGCTTTAGATCACGGAAATCCCACCTCCTCGTTTGCAAAAAGGAGTCCAACAGTCTAGGTCCTTGGGGTCTCGATGAAAGCTCCGATCCATCCGAGGCACACAAACCCGTCGGTATCGCTATGCGCAAAGCCGTGGACCTGATCTTGAAGGCCGCGGGTCATTTCAACGACTTTGCGGAACATTTCTTTGTTGAATGGCAAAAGATCGATGGAGAGAAGGGAATTTTCGCCTTTGCTTTTTGCGAAGCGTTGCACGGCGAAATTGGTCCAATATGACTTCAGGTTCTGAAGGATTTGGGGAGAAATATTGTGAGGAACAAAGATGCTGGCGCTCGGGTCGATAGAAGGTTTTCCGTGGCGCCATTCAATGAGTTTGAGCCGATCCAAAATCGCCAAACCGAGTTTTTCTTGCTGTGTAGTAATTTCGAGAGCGTCACAAAAATATCCCGGACGCAGGCGCTTAAGCCTTGAAAAGCGCTCAGTCCTGATGATTTGTCGCATCGCGGGGATAAAAGGATGCGACCAATACTCTTCCCAGGTTTTCAATTCCGCCGCATTTCCCTCTGGGAACAAAGCCGCCAATTCGGGATCTTGCGCAACACCAAGAACAAACCGCCGAAGATTGTCGCCGCTCAGGGCCATTAATATAAAGAAGTCCTCGATACTGCATTCTCGGATGCCTTTTTCAAAGTGGTGAATCATGGACGATGAAGCATAGCCTAACTTGGGCGCCAGCTCGGCCTGTGTCAGTTTTAATCTGCGGCGGAAGTCCTTAAAAACCGCTGCGGAGAGATCTCTATCGGGAAGATTGAAATAGGTCTTCCAAGTTTGCGAGCTTTGCACCGAGAAGAGGCTTTGAGCCATAATCTCTGCGGCGTTTACATCCATCACGCCTAGAAAACGGAAGAATAACCCTATTTTAGTTCGACTTTTGCCCGTTTCAATATTGTAAATGACAGCTGCAGAGACTTTGAGGCGCCGAGCAAGCCTCTCCCGGCTCCAACCTCTTGCCTCCCTCACTTGCTTGCAAAGTGTCGGAATCGCTTCGAGATATTTCGCACCTACCATCTTCAAGCCGCCGCTTTATCATATAATAGTACATACAATGTACTACGAAAGGGCAGAAATTGGTACTAATATGTGAAAAACGGACCCAAAATGCCGATAAATCGTTTATGATGGGCACATGAAGTAGCCAAGAGAAGGGAACAACATGAGAACAAACAAACTAAAATTCTTCACGCTGGCGATAAGCCTCCTTTGGGTCAAAGCTTGCGGCAACGGCAAAGGCGGCGATCACATTCCAGATCTCAAAACCTACTCTATTTCGTCATTACCTGAAGGAGCGTTCTCAAAGGCGGCGCAATCGGAAGAGTTTTCCGGCGACGATGTACTGAGGCGGTTCGCTTTCTTTACGGATAAGTATGATATATGCGTTTCGTCGGACCAGTTTAGCGAAGACTTCATCCTTGAGGTTAATACACGGCTTCAATGGACAGACGCCGACCTTAATAAAAGCGGCTTAGAAACGGCAATCAATCATGCGCTAAAAAATGTGCGCAAATACTCCTCAAAGGCCTCGAACTTTTCCAAACGAATCGAATTAGCACTTGTCCATGATTACTCCGATGGTTGCGAGGCGGTACTTCTCTCGGCAAAAACGTCGGAATTTCCATTCAAAGACGGCGAATTGTCTCCAAAAGAGCTCGGGATCTTCTATCCCGGTCAGTTGAAGACAAGCGGCGGCAAAGTCAACACTGTTCCCGTCATGTACATCAACGAAGTGTATTCCGAACACCAACAACCGAGCGAGTTCGCGATCGGCGCTTTCCTCGGGCTACGTCCTTCTGACCTTGACGCCAGCATGCTGAATCCTGGCGCCGTCTGGAGTGACACCGCACACTCATATTTTTTGAAAAGCAAGGACGCCGATTTGGTCATCAACGACGACACTGTCACGATCTATGGCTTTGCCCTCGCGTTCTATGATGAACTCGAACCCGAAGACCTGGAGTCGTATCATCATTATGCGGATCAACTCCGCCCTAGCAGCGACTATCCTCGAGATGACGACCTTGCCTTCCCAAGCGGTATTCAAAACATTGCTTTTACGGAAGCTGTTGGCGATGCCATGATCACCGGCAGTCGCACTTTAGCGGATTCGATTTCTGTATGCTTTGACAAGGGGTCGGCGGCCATCGAGGACGATTGGTTAACCGAGTATCTCCAATTTGCAAATTCCGCTACCGAATCCACGGACCACGACAGCCTATTCTACGAACTACACGAAAGAGATGCCGCATTTAACCCTGTTGCAAACATAGCGACTTCCGACTGCAATCTTTATGTAGTGTTCCGATCCCAAGAACAATTCCCATTCACCGAGTATCCGAACAATGGCCTCTACGTTGGCGAAGGCAAGGTAAAGGACAAGGACGATCAACTCTCGCAAATACCTGTAATATACCTCAACATCTCGAATCTCGAACTCGACCCGGAACAAAACACCGATGCCAAGTACGTCGGCGACGTTTTTCAACATGAATTCGCCCATTTCATCGGGCTTAAACACTCCGATTCGAGCACCTCGATACTTTCCCCCGCTGGGTACAACAACACATGGGACGTGTCCGGGTCGGACGATCAAATGTTCAACGCGTGGTTAAATCACTGGTCCAAAAATTAAATGCAAATCACAAGAAGGAGAAAGTTATGTTTTATCGTCAAATTTTGGTTCTAGGTTCTATTGTCACGGCCGCCGCCTCTCTTCAGTCCTGCAGCACTGAAGCTGATATTCAACAAGCAGAACAAGAATGCGGTGAGCCCTTGGAAGAAATCAAACAGCAAAATCAAATCTCTGATCGATGCCGAGCGGCAATCCTCGGTCTTTTACCGAGCTCACAAGCTAACGTTGAATCGCGCTCTCTTACCCTGCTCGACCAGACCAATGCCGGCGAGCGGGAAATCGTTGTCGCTTTTACCGATGAATTTGGCAAGGCCCTAGATCTCAATGACGTACTAAAACTCAAAATTAGCGTCGAAAACGACGGAGAAATTGACGACATCGCTTCCGAGAACGTTTCCGTGACCGCCATAAAATCGACCCCGCAACCAGATTTCCTTTCGCTCAGCTTTGTCAGCGACTATTCTGGCAGCATGCGTGACGAAGATATCCGACTCGGCAACGAATTGTTCGGAGATCTTGCAACACTCCTCTCGGGAATTTATGAGAGTGAAGTCAGCATTTTTTCAACGACTCCCAAGATTCAGCAAGATTACACCTCGGATCTCGCAAACGTTCTTGCCGGCCTGGAATTGGACTCATCCTTCTCCCGAGAAAGCACCGCCCTTTACGATGCCGTGGGCCAAGCTACAACGCGCATCATTCAGCGCGACACCGCCGCACGAATTCTCGTCACTTCTACCGACGGCGCGGAAAACGCTTCAACCGAATGGACAAAGTCCGAATTACTCAAACAGCAAGGCGATTACCCGGTTTTCAAAATCATGCTGGGCAGTCTATTCTCTGACGTCGACGAACTCAAAGCTCTTGCCGGCGACAACGGCGTTTACATCTACGCCCGCGAAATGAAATACTTCAAAGACAATGTACTCGAAGTCAACAAGGCACTCAGCCGCGCTGTTACGATCAAATTCCCTTCTGCTGCGGGCACTGTCCACATTTCCATCGGGAACCAGACGTATTCGATTATTCCCTAACCTAGAAGCTCATCTCTCCTTTCAGCGTTTCCGCCATTCGATTGGAAACGCTGAAAAGAATAGGAACCTTATCGGCGGGAGGGTTCGAACGACTGGCGAGGGCCTTCGCCAGCATTGACAGACCCTCCCAACTGATGAATATAATATCTTATGGGCTTGAAAAGCTTCAGACACGCAATTCCCCTCGTAGCATCCGTTGCTTTGCATGCGACGATAATTTGGTTATTGGTCGATCGACCTGAATTCTTGATAGAAAAGTCCGCTTCGACCGTGCCAGTAAAAATCAAGATCGTACAAGGTAACCCGAAACCCAAGAAACCGCGAACAGCGACGATATTTACCCCACCCAAGATGAAGAGCTCCCCGCTACCTGAGGCAAAGCCGCTTCCCAAAATAAGGAGTTACGCCCAATTGTTGCCGAAAGGCCATTTGGAATTCGCAGACCCGGCAGGCACGTCAAAATCTGATAGAGAGGCGAACCGCAAGGAAGGTTTTGAAACTCAAGACAACGCACCCTTTGCGGACAAAGTTCGACATCTTTCCAAACTTCTCGTTTTTGGGCACGATCTGGCAAATATCGTTTCCGTTCCGTCCGGGCTGCGCGAAATGCAGAAGACGGGCTCGGCACGGATTAAACTCTCCCGACAAAGAAGCGGGCCGTGGACGATCGCCCAGGCGACCGGGAACTCGTATGTGCGTGCTTTGCTTTATGACACGATCGCAAGCCTTGGGTCCAACACGCATGCTCTTGAAATGTTGTCCGCTTCCGATCTTGACAACGTCTCAATAAGTTTCTCTTACCGCACGGTGACTCAACCAGACACAACCGTAGAGCCAATCGAAGTTCAGGTGGACGGCAATCGAATATCGATCGTTGAAACGCAGATCTGGATTCCACCCGAATGGCAGATGTTAGCCGTAGGACCGGGAGGCTCAATCACCCTAAATCTGATCGGCCTTGGTATGTATCTCGCAAAACCTATCATGGATAACAACAGCAAACCTGACTTCGAGCTTGAGAAGCTGCGCATGTCTCCGGCGTTCGTTAAGCCTATAGGCAAATGAAATTTTATTCCGGCGGCATGTGATTGGGATTGTTCTTCGCGTAGTGCAGCAACGAAACGAAACCGCTCACTTCCTTGTCACCCTTAGGAAAGTGGTAGACCTTCTTGTAGGCCATTGCACCTTTGTGACGCTTGTTAATGAGGTATCCCTCAGAGTCGTCGAGGCACTGGTCGAGATCAGGCCCCGCGGCAGCGCCGGCTTCTCCTGCCGTCAAGTAATAGGTCGCAAGTTCGGTTTTTAGAATCAATCCGTCGCAGATATTGTGATGAACGCCGCGTTCTTTAAGATCGGTGATGTTTCGACGGATTCCTTTTATCTCACTCGGAGCGGAAGGATCGCTATCAATGACGACCATATCAGTATACTCTCCGGCCCAACCTCCTGATGTGCTTGACACTTCGCAAAACTGCAGTTCTAATCTTGTGTCGTCAAAATCGAGAAAAACCCTTTTCTCCGCTTGTGCGCATTGATATTCGCTAAAAGGGTCTTTGACCTCCATCTGTCCCACCATAACGTCGTCGGTCCACATCCGGTTATTGTCCTGATCGCCGACATATCGAATGTAGTTCTCCCCTTCGCGCTTTTCGTTGATGAGCGCTACGACTTCCTCTCCTCCAAGGTCCATACCTTGAATGACGATCCGCTGGTCGACGTCGTAAAGAAAACCTTTTGTGTATCGATTGACGACTTTTAAATGAGAAACGTCGCCGAACACAGCATCTTCCAGACCCGATACTTGCGCGTCGCTCTTGACGGTCATCACCAAGTAGACATTGTCGGTCAATCGGTAAACGATGCGTCGAAGGTCTGCTTTACCTGCAACCTGATCGAAACAGACGTCAAGGCGGACGTTGAAGTCGTTGGTATTGTCCACTGTCCGAGAGGTATTCCATTGAGGAAACGGCAAGGCAGACGCCGACGGCACATTTTCAATTGCAGACAATCCAAGACTAAAGTTTTCGGCACCGTCGCATTCGATCAAGGGCAAATCCTTGCGGAGCTGGCTCGACATTACCCAAAAATCACCTGCGCTCGACAGGTTACTCGCTTTATCTGAGCTACCGGGGGTCGCGCAGGCGGAAATTAAAGCAAAAAGTGCAATTGCTGATGTCTTTGTTATCTGCCAACGATTCAAGAAAACCCCCTTATAAACGATGTTACGATTATAAGGGGCATCGGGTAAGCGGTCAATAATCTGGATGAAATGGCATTTTCAGATAGCTCACAGCGCCTGGTAAAACCTCTGTATATATTCTTTGAGCTTTTGAAAGGATCCTTTGGTTTGGTAACCGTTTGCATGATCCATGAGCACTCCAAACTTCGACTCCGTCAACCAATCTGAAATATTCAATGAAGTGGGCCATCCTGAGCGGTTATCCACAAGTTGGTACCATGCGAGAAGTTCGGTATGATCGAGGAGGGTAGGATCTTCCCGGAATATTTTGTAGAGGGATCCTAACGTATTCTCAATATATAGATTTTGCAGACTTTCGCCAACGCCCGGTATCCAACTGGAGAAGCCTGTCTCCGCTATGGCGACTCTTTTCCCTGCCCAAACTCCCTCTTGATTTCTAACCTGGTTCAGAATGTCTTTCACCGGTGACCAGTCCGTAACTGAGTAGAGCGACCAAGTCATTGGAAAATGATCCAATCCGACGACGTCTATGTATTCTCCTGATTTTTCCAGCCAAGATTCAACGTCTTTCTTCCAAGGTATTCCTCGGCCGACGAACACGTTGACCATGATCGATGCTGCGGTTCGCGTACGAATTTCGGCGCCAGCTAAGCTAAACATCATCCAACGCTCGCTGGCGTCAACATGACTATAGTTGCCTAAATTGCTTTCGTTCCAAACCTGAACGTATTTTGATTGATCATTGTTAATGTCGAGGGCCTTCTCAATATAAATATTGTACGCAGCCCAGTATTTGTTATCACTGCCTCTCTTGCCGTTTTCCCATTCTTCCTTGTACAAATCCTTGGCCCAACTAGGAGCTCCAGACAATATCATCATGATGTCCAAATCATGTGCTCGAATCTTTGAGAAGAATGCTCTATAGAATGCAATGTTTGCTTCGTTCCACTGTCCTTCTTTCGGCTCAATGTCGGCCCAGAAGATATCTGTGCGGATTCCTTTTACGCCGAGTTCCTTTGTTCTCGTCAGAAGTGTATCCAATGTGCCCGTATCGTATTCAGCCTCACCGGCATGAAGAGTGATGTACCATGGAATGTGTTCGCTGCTTTGCGCGACCGCCACCGATCCAACGAGGGAAAGAAGCAGAAGAAGGGTGAGGTGAATTTTTATTTTGCGCATAGGTATCCTCCCAAAGAAAAAAAATAGTTACCATGCCATGAAAGGAATTTACAACAAACAATGTTCGAAAACCGCCCAATTGTCGCTGCTAAATCAAAATAACTATTGAGATCTTTGAGATGTTTGCTAGACTTTGAGCCACTATAAACAAGCAACGATCTTTGACCTGGAGGCCTTCATGCGTTTTTCTCGAAAGCTTATTGTGGCAACTCTTTTAAGTGTACCCGCCCTGTCCTATGGCGAGACCAAGCACTATTTGTATGTGACTAATGACGCCAAAGCGACGATCGACATTTTCGATATTGACAATAATCACGCTAAAGTACGCAGTTTTGACATAAGTTCTGGGGAATCCGGCAAGCGACGCATTCGAGGGATAACTGGTCATGCTGGCACAGGACGGATCTTTATCAGCGACTCCGACGACAAATTCATTGCTGCCTACGACTTATTGACGGACAAAATGATCTGGAAAAAGACGTACGAAGACTGTGATTTCCCAGACCGCCTCAACGCAACAACAGACGGTTCCGTGGTTTTTGTCCCTTGCAAAACAAGTGACACTCACATGGTGATCGATGCGAATACCGGCGACGTCATCAAGACAATTCCGATGCCCAAAACGCCACACAATACTTTTACAGGGGAAACCGGAAAGTACATGTATCTTTCGGCAAAAAACAGCACAACGCTCTTTCTCGCCGATCCAAACACCTTTGAAAAAGTGGGCGAAATTTCCGGGTTTTCATCGGGGATCCGTCCGTTTTCCGTCGATCAAGAAGAAAGATTCGCGTTTATGACCATGACGAAAACACTTGGTTTCGGCGTCGGAGACATCACGAATCAACAAAAACTGTTCGAAGTTTCCATTGAAACTCCAAAGGAACGCACCCAGAACAAGAAGGCTGAAGCGCCTCGTACTCATGGCGGCAAGCCCTTGAGCCACGGCATCGCCGTACGTCCTAACTCTAAAGAAGTTTGGTTCATTGACGATGCATGGGGTTACCTCTACGTGTTCGACACAAGCCCGCTCTATCAAACTCAACCCGAGCAACCCGTTCACTTAGCCAGCGTCCCCTTGTTCGACGACATCACCAAAATCTGGACGAAAGATCGCTGGCGTTGGGTAGCCTTTAGCGCCGACGGTAAATACGCATATCCAGCAGCCGGCTATGTCATTGATGCCAATACCAAGAAAAAAACCGACATGAAAATCACGCCAAGCGAAAAACTTATTGAAGTGGACTTCGAAGACGGCAAACCCGTCGCGGTCAGTGGACAAAACGGCGGATTCTACAAAGACTAGATCCGACCGCACCAAAAAACATCGGTTCGATAAGGGATGTCCATTCGCGACATCCCTTTTGTTTGAGGATGACTCTCAAGGAGACTTCGTACTTCTTCCAAAACTAATTGCCTTTGTTTTTCCGGTAACGCAGCAATAAAACTTATCGACGCAACTCGGTCAACGACCATGTCATGGGTTCCCGAGTGAGCATGATAAAACTGCTTAAGCTCCAATGAAGAAAACAATTTCGTTTCCTGAAACACTTTCTTCCATTCCATATTTCTGTATCTCGGCGTATTCCCCTCAAAGGGATCGATGATAGACGTAAGCTTCGCAACCGAGTCCGAGGACTCATCCCGAACATTCCAGATCAGCCCCAGCATACCGCTCGGTTTCAAAATACGATGAATTTCGGCAAGAGATTTCCTTCCGTCAAACCAATGGAACGCCGTCGCAACTATCGCACCGTCAACACAACCGTCTGGCAAGGGTATCGCTTCCGACCTACCATCAAGTATCTCAATTTCTGGAAGCACAGCAGAGAATTTTTTCCGCATTGCCTCGACGGGTTCTACGGCAACGACATTTGCGCCGCTGAGGCGAAGAAGTTTTGTGAGCTTCCCAGTCCCGGCGCCAATATCGACAATGGTTTGTCCGGTCTTGAACAGAAGACGTTCAAGCAGGAATCCGACGGCTTCTCGGGGATACTCGGGTCTTCCACGCTCGTAAGCGTCGGCAGCACTTTGATAACCTTTTGCAGCTTTTTCATGCATTCGACGTTCCTGTTCAAAGCAAGAATTTTTCGACGATCTTCTTCGTATTGGGAGTGATATCAAGTTTGGTGATTTCATGGACGAAAAAGAAACCGAGTCCCGCTCCTTCGCCGAGAAGGAGGTCAGACCACGTGACCACCTTGTTTAGCCTGGCCACATATACCGTTTCATCGCTGGTATGGATCTCACCTTCCAATGTAAAAAAGTCGACAGGTAGATTCATATTAAGCTCTTCATGAATCTCCCTTTTTGCTGCATATATGGGACTTTCGTCTGATCTGCACCGACCGCCGAAAAAATTCCACTTCAGCGGATGGCAGATCCCCTCAATGCCGTCCCGCATTTGAAGAAGGTACTTCCCGTCTCGATTCTGAATGAGCAAATTCACGCTTGGGTTCATTCTCCAATCCTTTTGATCTATGATCGAATCCGACGGATCTACTATGCCATCGACACTCAAGCCCCGCAATTCGGAACAGCGGGTCAGTCCCTTGACTGGCACCTCAGCCGAATGTCGCTCTCTGCCTACCTAATTCCTTTTTTAAATGATTTTCATCACGCGAATAGGGGAGATCTCGATTACCCCTCTGGGTGTTTCATTGCATTAACCGAAGAGTCGCGCCAACCTTCAGGGGGACAATCAAGTGACTGACCCGAATCATCGCCAACCTTCAGGGGGACAATCAAGTGACTGACCCGAATCATCTCGGTTACGTGTCTATAAGTTATCCAACCTGAACGTCGAAAGTTAAAGCAATCGCCAACACGTCCCCCAAAAACATCAATAAAATCAGGCGGTAAATTCGGCTCATCTTGGCCTTGTTGTTGCAGCATAAACAAGATAAACCGAGCAAACCACTCTGCGAAGGAAATCAGTATGAAAAAATCAATTCTAGTATTTTGCTTCTTGGGCCTCTTTGGAACATCTTGCGAGAAGGGTAATTCCGGCTCCACGATAAAAGATTTTGATGAAGCGCGGAACGACGAGAAAGCAAAGGCAGCCGCCTTGATCTTGTACACAGCTAACGCGAGCGGCATTCAGGGAAGCGACCCATACGCAAGTGTAGATTGGCGAAGGGACGCAAACGGCGCAACAGAATACACAATTGCCATTGAAGACAGCAATGAAGACGGAGACTCGTGGACCGCTTACCATAGCGTTATTGTTCTCTATGACGGCAAAGTCACAAGGGTAAGACATTCAGAAAGAGACTTGGAAGACGCATCAACTCCTTTTGACCAGTCCGCCCACCTTGCGTTGACAACAGATCTCGCTCGACAACTGTTCAAGCTCAACCACGGAGACGTCGAAGGCAACGTCGACGAAGGTGACGGGCCTTACGAATATACGAGGGACGTCAGTAACAGAATTACCGTCTACGCCCAATTGATGCGCCTTAAAAACGATCACGTGGATCTCGACAAGATATATCGAGTCAGGATCTCCAACAAAGGTCTATTTGCGACGGAAATAGAGGAAGACAATCGCGAAGAGTGACCTACCGACCATACAATGAGTGCCGATTGTTGAAATGAACCTACAATCGGCAACACAGGGAACACAGGGTCAGTCCCTTGACTGGCACCTCGATCGAATGTCGCACTCTGCTTACCTCATTTTATTCTAAATGATTTTCATCACGCGAATAGGGATATCTCGATTACCCCTCTAGGTGGTTTCATTGTATTAACCGAAAGGTCGCGCGCCCAATCTTCAGGGGACAATCAAGTGACTGACCCCATCACCCACGCGCGCCCAATCTTCAGGGGACAATCAAGTGACTGACCCCAACCATCCCAACCATTAATTCTAAGAAGGATTTTACTGTTATATCATTTCGAATTTTTCTAAAATCTAGGCATGAGTAGGATAAGGCAAATGAGCTCATTTGTACTGGGCTTTCAAGAGATCGACCGCGCGAAGGTCATGCTTGTCGGAGGCAAGGGCGCTCACCTTGGCGAGCTGTCTAAGGTCAGCGGCATTGTTGTGCCGCAAGGGTTTTGCGTAACCACCGAGGCGTACAAGAAGATAACAGGTAATCATTTTGAGCTTAAAAGCCTGCTCGATGCCTTAGTGCTGTTGAAGGTGGGCGAACACGCAGCCATCAAAGAGGCGAGCGCAAAGATACGAGAGATTATCGAAGGCCTTCCCATTCCTGAGGAGATAATAGCGGCGATTGGAGAGTTCCTCACTCAACTGGGGGAAAAATATTCGTATGCGGTACGATCCAGCGCCACGGCTGAGGATTTACCCACCGCGTCTTTTGCGGGCCAGCACGACACCTATTTGAACATCGTCGGAAAGGCCGCGATTCTAAAGCATATTAGAAAGTGCTGGGCATCGCTGTTTACCGAACGTGCCGTTACATATCGGGTCCAAAACGATTTTGATCATTGCAAAGTTCAACTAGCTGTCGTCGTTCAGAAAATGGTTTTTCCCGAGGTGGCGGGAATTATGTTCACCGCGGATCCCGTGACCGGAAACCGAAAGGTGCTATCTATTGACGCCAGTTACGGGCTGGGAGAGGCGCTGGTCTCGGGCCTCGTGAATGCGGACAATTACAAAGTGCGTGCCGGTCAGGAGATCGATAAGAAGATTGCCGTAAAGAAGCTCGCCATACTTGCGGTAAAAACAGGCGGTACGGAAGAACGTAAGATCGACCCCAAGCGTCAGAATTCGCAGACACTCACCGATGAACAGATTCTGCAGCTAGAACGCATCGGTCGGAATATCGAAACACACTTCGGCTGCCCACAAGACATCGAATGGTGTTATGCGGACGACACTTTTTATATCGTTCAAAGTCGACCCATCACTACTTTGTACCCTATCCCTGAAGTCCAAGATCGCGAAAATCACGTGTATGTATCCGTAGGACATGCTCAAATGATGACGGATCCCATGAAACCCCTGGGATTGTCGTTTTTCCAGCTCACGGCTGGCCGACCCATGTTTCAAGCAGGCGGGAGGTTATTTGTGGATATTGCCGCCCACCTCGCGTCACCCGCCACCAGGGATACGATAATAAACACCATGGGGCAGTCCGATCCGCTCCTTAAAGACGCGCTCACGAATATTGTAAACCGCGACGAGTTTGTTAAGTCTTCGTCAGAGGACGAGAATAAATCAGATCCAGGCAAAAATAACAAAGTGATTACAACCGTAGGTTTTCGCAATAAAATCGAAAACGATCCGAACATCGTGTCTAGCCTGATGCAACAGAGTCAAACCTCTTTGCTAGCATTGAGCCAGGCCATTAAGGCGAAATCCGGCTCCGATCTCTTCGACTGTATCGCTGAGGATATTGGCCAGTTGAGAAGAACAATGTCCGACCCCCAGAGTATGACCTTGATTTTGGGCGCTATGGATGCTGCCTTTTGGGTCAATGAAAAAATGAAAGAGTGGCTGGGAGAAAAAAATGCGGCCGACACGCTTTCTCAATCGGTGCCCAACAATATTACGTCGGAAATGGGACTGGCGCTTTTGGATGTGGCGGATGTGATCCGCCCGTATCCTGAGGTGATAGCGTATTTGCAGCAAGTCAAAGACGACCAGTTCTTGGAGAATCTAGAGGCGCTTCGCGGCGGCCGAGAGGCAAAGAATGCGATCCGTTCTTATCTCGACAAATACGGCATGCGCTGTGCGGGCGAGATCGACATTTCGAAACCGCGCTGGAGCGAAAAACCAACGACACTCCTTCCCGTGATCTTAGGCAACATCAAGAACTTTGAACCGGGTGCCGGCAAACGAAAATTCGAGCTAGGTAGACAGGAAGCGCTCAAAAAAGAACAAGAGCTGTTAGCCCGATTGAAGGAGCTGCCTGATGGCGAACAAAAAGCCGAAGAAACAAAAAAGATGATCGATCTGATCCGAAATTTCTCCGGCTACCGCGAGTACCCCAAGTACGGTATCATAAGGCGCTACTTCGTATATAAACAGGCATTGCTTCAAGAAGCCGACCGACTCGTAAAAATGGGCGCGATTTCCGAGCGAGAGGACATATTCTACCTCAGCTTTGAGGAACTGCGCGAAGTCGCACGCACCGGTCAGTCTGATGGTGCAATCCTGGCTCAGCGACAAGAGGCGTACCTGCACTCCAAAAGGCTAACGCCGCCAAGAGTCATGACCTCAGACGGGGAAATTGTAACTGGCGCCTACAAACGGGAAAATCTTCCCGCCGGGGCCATCGTCGGTTTACCTGTTTCTTCGGGTGTCATAGAGGGGCGGGCGCGAGTAATCCTCAATCTCGAAACGGCGAACCTCGAACAGGGCGACATATTGGTCACGGCCTTTACCGATCCCAGCTGGACACCTTTGTTCGTTTCTATCAAAGGTCTGGTCACCGAAGTAGGAGGTTTGATGACCCATGGAGCCGTGATTGCTCGCGAATATGGGTTACCAGCAGTCGTTGGCGTGGAGCAAGCGACTCGCTTGATCAAGGACGGACAGCGCATTCGGGTGAATGGCACGGAAGGATATGTAGAGATTCTTATATAGCCCAACCTAAATTATTAAATTTTTAAAAAATCATTTGACTATTTGTAATAATTCTATTAAAAAATGGGACGACATGACCTATTTTTGGCAAGAACAAATTAAACAAAAAGGAGAAACAAAATGAAAAAATTTGCAAAAATGGTTCTCGCACTATCATTCGCGTCCCCAGCAGCTTTCGGAGCTTCAAGCCTTGAAGCTAACCAACGCCTTTGCAAGAAGATTGACAATCTTCTTGAGAAAAATGGCTCAGAAAAAGACTTGCTAGCGGTCACGGTGACCTCAGACGGCAAAGGAGCTTACGCGCTTGCTCATGAAGTCGTGACCAACGACGAAGGACAGATTGAAGTAAACCTCATGATCTATCACATCAAAAAAGACGGGTCGTCTCTTCGCATGGTCGGCGCCGACGACTTAGAAGGATTCGAGTCCATTCACGAATCAGAAGTCGAAGTCATAACCTTGGGACGCGTTAGTGATGGAACCATCGCTGCGCAGTACTCTGACAACGCCGAAGTTGACAATTCACGGTTGGTTATCGTGGATGGTCGTTTTCAGTTTAGGGCAACACCCGTTTTCACGGGAGCGTCATCAGTCGGAGCGTAGCGACGACATCCTCCTATAACAATTTCTTGTGACCTTCAATCATGTTTTCGCCTTGGGTTGACTT
>JBFWNG010000011.1:0-146420 GCA_050251195.1 Oligoflexales bacterium | reverse complement strand
GCGCAGATCCCAATAAGGCGCAGGGAGTGATCCCTAGAAAAGACGCCGGATATATGAACGCATCTTATTCTATCGAATCAATTGTAAAGGAACCCCTTGACGGTGCGGCTGGACCATATATGAGTTGGTAGAGGGTTTTTTGCTTTGCAAAAAACACTGTCCCCCTTAATTCCATCGGTATTACAAGAAGAGCTGAGACGCCAATCTTAAGAACAACTCCAGTCCTATTGGCGTCCAATCATTAAAAACGCTCAGATCTGGGGACATGAACCCTCCCCGATTGTGAATGGCCATAGTGCCGTTCACGAGTTTGCTCCCTCGAAGATACAGGAACACCGCGGCTTCCGCGGGTGACGACAAACTCGATCCAATGGTGACGGCTTCCGCACCTACAGTCGAATAACGGATATCGAAAAAATTCTGATAGATCTGTTGTTGGCCCGTGTAACCGTCAGTGACCGGTGGCAGCTTATCAAGTACTTGTAATTTGAGAAATGCCTCCCGATCGCCGCTCGCTTGTTCTAAATCCAGGGGATCATAGTAGTTCTCGTTCCAGAGCAGGACAGGCCTATCCAGGTTTTGGACAGCCGCAATCACTCCACCAGCGAAGAACGCCGACCCTTTCACGATAACGAGATCCGCATTCGCAAGATCCGCGGTATGCATTCCAAGTTCGGACACCGGGACATCCAACGTGTCGGCGCCAAAGTGTGCCTTGAGTTGGTCCTCCAGCCGTTGTTCGACTGTCTTCAGCGCCACGGCAGCGCCGATGAGAACGATCTTGGGCTTTGTCACAAACACCGCGCGAGCCTCGTTCGATTGGAATCCATCGGAGTCCTCCACCCGGAAAAGCACTTCGTCTCGCCCTTGGTGTCCAGGATTCGGAGTGTAGTGGAAATCCGGAAACGTTCCCGTGATGGTTCCGGACTTCGGCGTTGTCGTCACAACCCAATCTTTGGCCGGCTTCGCTGAAAAGAAATGCACTTTGAAATCGACCCCGGTACTGGCCGCATCGTTGTCGACACCATATCCGGCGTCATAAGCAAGAACAGGCGCCGAGGCGTTGCACATGTATTTTGTAGTCACTTTGTCGGGTTTGCTAAGATCGCCCGAGTCGTCGATGTCTTCATAAACTATTTCTTCAATACCTCCGTACGGACATTCGGGGTGTCCGACAGCAAGTTTGACGAGCTCTTTGAGGATTTGATGTTCGGCTTGTTCCGGATCTTTTACTTTATCGTCATCTTGATCTTCAGGAAGCTGGTCTTCAGAGTTTTGATCCTCATCTTCCTCGTCATCCGGGATCGATGCAGGAACGTCGGGAATGTTAGGCGCTTTGCCACATCCCCATGAAAACGCCAAAATAAGAAAGATCCTCAAAACCATAGGCCATCTCCGTATGTTCTTAAACACACGTTTTACCTTTCGGCACCACCCATAATCCTTGAGATATCATTTTTATCTCTTTGATATTATTATTGTTTCATGCTTAGACCAAAAAATACGCGCGCATACCCTTAAGAAATTATTCAACTCAAAGCGAAGCTTTCCGATGGAAATTCGAGGAGTTGAAGAATGGGTCTAGCGAGAAAATTACAGCCTTCGACGGGATACGAAAAAATACTTGGTATCGACGGCTCGCATCCCTTTAAGGACAAGGTTCCCGGCGCTTATGTCGAGTATCAGGCCCGACGCAGAAAGCGCGGACGCGTCGCCTATTTCAATTTTGACCTGGCCAAGGAAATGGGATTGATCCCAAAGGCCCACTCGCACGCTTTGACCGACGAACTATCCGAAACCCTGCTCGAAGCCTTTGCGATCACGATCATTAACGAATATGACATCACCCACCAGGTGAAAATTGACCCTGAAGAAATTAAGCCGAACCGCTACATGGCCACCCGGTATTTGCAGCTTCAGCATCCGAACAAACGGGGGCTTACATCGGGCGACGGCCGAAGCATCTGGAACGGCTACGTCAAAAATAACGGCAAAACCTGGGACATTTCCAGTTGCGGGACAGGCGCCACATGCCTGTCACCGGCAAGCGCCATTCATAAGAAGTTTTATAAAACCGGCGACCCCAACGTTTCCTATGGTTGCGGCTATGCCACCTTGTCCGAAGGTATGATCGACGTACTCCTTTCGGAGATCATGAATCTCAACAATATCGCAACGGAACGGGTTTTGTGCGTCGTTGAATTTCCCAACAATTTCGCCATTACCGTGCGGGCTGGCGAGAACCTACTTCGGCCTTCGCACTTTTTTAACCACCTTAAACAAGAGCAGTACCAACGCCTTAAGAACGTCACCGATTTCTTCATCGATCGGCAACTCGCCAACAAGACCTGGAAGAAAATTCCCGCCGGAGTCAATCGCTACGATTTCTTGCTCGATCGCATCTGCGAAACCTTCGCCAAGATTACTGCCCAGTTCGAATCAGAGTATATCTTCTGTTGGTTAGACTGGGACGGAGACAACATCCTCGCCGACGGCGGCATTATCGATTTCGGATCGGTCCGACAGTTTGGACTCTTTCACCACGAGTACCGCTTCGACGACGACGAACGTTGGTCCACGAATATCAAAGGCCAGAGGCTCAAGGCTCGGGATATCACTCAAACGTTCGCCCAACTCGTTGACTACCTCAAAACAGGCAAGAAGAAGCCTCAACGAGCCTTTGCCAATGCCCCGATACTAAAAAAATTCCAGGCCATGTTTACGGAACACAAGCGCTGGCTCTTACTGGCTCGCACCGGTTTCACGGAGGCGCAAGCAAGCGTTTTGATGCGCGCAAACCCAAAGCTGGTCAGGCAATTCGAGGAAGTATTCTCAACATTTGAACGCGCCAAATCCCGCAAGGGACCAACGCGCGTTCCGGACGGTATAACCTGGAACGCCATCTATTCTATGCGGGACATCCTACGGGTCCTACCGCGCCAACTGCAGGCAAAGTTCGATTTCGTCACCGCCGAGAAGTTCCTCGGCATCATGCGGTCCTCCTATGCCACCAAAAAGGACGTGGCCCCAACTTTTTATAAAAAACGGAAGGCATTTTTCTTCCAAAAATACTATATGGCAATGCTGGCCGAGGTGGGCAAAGCCATGGGCAAGAGCGTTCCTGAAGTCTTGGAATCCGTGGCCTCCCGGTCGGAGATCATCAATCGTTACGAACGGATCACCGGTGATGCAGTGTGCGTTATCAGCGACGAAATCGTTAACCTGCGCAAATCCATGGATTCCAAAGAACTCCACGAAGCGATTGAATCTTTTGTCAAAGAACAAGCCCTGGTACCAGAAAGACGAGCGGCGCAAAGAAAGAAACGATTCAGTAAGAAGGCCTCGAAGCTGGTCTCCAGCATTCAAGAGTACCTCAAAGAGTATCGAGAAGGATTATAGGGTCTATGAACCTTTGGATGTATAGCAGCGGCGGTTCTGAAAACTCCGATGTCGATCAAAAATTGACGGAACATCTTCCGCAGAAGCGAGCAAAACTCACGTTCGTGTCGTCGTGTCACGAAGATGCTTCGGAATACTACGACGAATTCATCGAAAGGTTCTGCGGATTTGGTAATTTTGACTTCTACATGGTCCACGTCGACAAGGCCCTCACCCGAAAAGACATGTCAAAGCTTGGCAACTCTGATCTTATATACTTATCTGGCGGCAACACGTTCTACTTTCTGAAAACTCTGAAAAACAATCCACTCAAAGAACACCTTCGCCAGCATATCAAACAAAACCGCATCCTCGCCGGTCATAGTGCAGGCAGCATCTTGATGACGCCGACCATCAGTACAGCTGGATATCCCGAACATGATTGCGACGACAACTTTGTGGGCATCACCAATTTGCGCGCGCTCAAACTTGTAAACTTCGAGGTCCTTCCCCATTACCGCGACCTTCGTCGTTACGACGACGCCATCTTTGAAAACATCGAAGGCGCCAAATTCCCGGTCTATGCAATGAAGGATGGAGCCAGCATCAACGTTGGGAAAACATCCCTGAGTTTCTACGGGGATATTTGGTTGTTCCATAACGGTTCAAAGATCAAAATCTCGAGCCGCTACCGCCGATAACAATTTTTTACCACGCCAGTCGACCCCCTCATCTTAGTAAAATCTCTTTACCGTTTTCTGCGACGAAATGGCGTGTTTTGCTCCGCCCCATTTTTTTGCTTCAGCCGATTAGCCTTGGGTTTCAAGATGTTGCAAAAATTGTTGAGCTTTCTCATTTCTCGGCACGGTAGGTGCAAAAGACGAGTTTAAAAGGTCCATGGTGGATCGAATACCACAAAGTGTAAGGGGTGGAGTTATGAAAGCAAGTATTACAGCAAAAGTTTGTACAGCGATTTTTGCCGCTACGTTAGCAGGCAGCGCATTTGGCGATCACATCATCAGCATCGACGGCATCAACTACGGCGGCAGCGGCTGTCCACAAGGATCTGTCGGCAAAGAAATTTCAAGTGACGAGCAAGCGTTCACTTTGATTTTTGACCAATACATCGCAGAAGTAGGACCTGGTGTTCCACTGAGCGCAGGCCGAAAAAACTGCCAAATCGGCATCAAGCTTAACGTTCCTGCAGGCTGGACCTACATGATCGCTGACTTCGATTACAGAGGTTATGTGAGCCTTGACCGCGGTGTCGACGCAAAGCAAACATCAAGATACTATTTCCAAGGCGACTCTATAACTGGAAACTTGTCGACGAGATGGGACGGCCCGATTGACGAAAACTATTTCATCAGCGACTCCGTTGATCAGGACGTTTGGGCACCATGCGGCGCACGCCGATCGCTCAATGTTAACACCGCCATCCAGGTTTCTACGCGCGACAGACACGCGTCCGGAAAAATGGGTCTGATCACGATCGACTCAATCGACGGCGTGTTCCACACTTACAAACTCAAATTCAAGCGCTGCTAATAACAACCTGAAAGCAGAAAAAGCCCAACGCCCCAAAGCGTTGGGTTTTTTATTTTTGTTCTTGGGTTCATCTCAAAGCCGGCGAACCTAATTTCGCGGAAGAACGACCAAACGGCCCTTGCCTTCGCCGCCGTGCGCCCACCCCAGATAGTCAAGAACTTCATCGACGGTTCGCACCGGAACAAGTTCGACGTTTTTCTTGACGCTCTTGGGAACGTCGTATAGATCGTGCGCGTTGTCGGCCGGATAAAGCACGGTTTGTTTGCCGTAACGATACGCGGCGAAGAATTTTTCCTTAATGCCGCCTACGGGGAGGATCTGACCGCGAAGCGTGATTTCGCCCGTCATGGCGAGCGTCGCGGGAAGAGGCTTGCCAAGGAAAGTGCTGAGAAACGCACAGAGTATTGCGACTCCGGCGCTCGGTCCGTCTTTCGGCGTCCCGCCATCAGGAAGATGCAGGTGGATTTGACTTGAAAGCACCGCATTGATGTCGACACCTAGCGTGCCCGCATGGGTGCACAGGTAGGACAGAGCGGCATCCGCGCTTTCCTTCATCACCTTGCCGAGACTTCCCGTGAGTTTAAGCACCGGAGACTTGATGTCCGTGCGCAAGTAATTGGTTTCGATATAAAGCAACTCACCGCCAACTTCCGTATAGGCCAAACCAATGGCAACACCGGGGCTCAGAATTTTGTCCTTTGGCTCGTCAATGTACTTGGCCGGTCCAAGGAGCGGCGTCAGGTCCGCAAACGAAGGACGGCGTTTTTGTTCGACCATCGAGCGAACAACCTTGCGACCGAGAGCGGTGAGTTCGCGTTTGAGTTGTCGAACGCCTGACTCACGCGTGTAGGATCGCATGATCTGGTCAATAGTACCCGACGGCACCGCAAACTCCTTCGACTTGAGATTAAGTTCTTTCCTCAACTCAGGGATAAGGTGCTTTTTGGCAATTTCGCGTTTTTCCTCTTCCGTATAACTCGGCAAGCGAATGACCTCGAGTCGATCTTGGAGCGGTCCGATGATGCGACTCTCGTCGTTGGCCGTCGCAATGAACAGAACCTTGGAAAGATCAAACGGAACAGCGAGGTAGTGATCAATAAAAGCGTCGTTTTGTTCTTTATCGAGAACCTCAAGCAAGGCAGCTTCAATGCCGGAACCCTTATCGCCGCTAATCTTGTCGATCTCGTCCAATAGGATAACGCAGTGCGCCGTACCAGTGTCCTTCAGGCTCTGCACGATTTTTCCGGGCAAAGATCCGATATAAGTTCGTCTATGTCCGCGGATTTCCGCTTCGTCCTTCATGCCGCCAAACGCTATTCGTGCAAACGGCCGGTCAAGCGCTTGTGCAATCGAACGGGCCAGGGATGTTTTCCCTACGCCGGGAGGTCCCGACAGCAAGAGTATCTGGCCGGGAATTTCCCCTTTGTGTTTGATAACAGCAAGGTACTCCAGCACCCGTTCCTTGATCGACGAGAGACCAAAGTGGTTTCCGTCGAGGACCGATTTTGTTCTGCTGAACGGCGGAAGTTTGCGCATAGCGCTCCGCCAAGGAAGGTCGCGAACCAGGGTCAAATAGTTATAAGAAACCATGTATTCGGGGCTACCTGGTTGGCTGAGATGCAATCGCTCGAGTTCTTCGTCCGCCGCTTTCCGCGCCAGCGGAGGGAAATCAATTTTTTCGAGCTGCGATTCTATCGCTTCGGGTTCGTGATCCCCGTCAACTTCACCGAGCTCGCGTTTGATAGCGAGAATCTGCTCGCGAAGATAATGCCTTCTCTGCTCTTCATGCAAATCACCCTTCACCTGTTCGTGAATTCTCGAACTGAGTCCGCGCAATTCGTTCTCGCGCCGGAGCGCATCGAGGCACCATCGGATACGTTTGACCAGGCTTGATGTTTGCAAAAGTTTTATCTTGGCTTCCAAATCAACCGACAGGTACGGCATAATTAAATCGACGAGAATTCCCGGGTTTTCTTCTTTTTCGATTGCCTGCTTGACGGTAAAGCTGATGTCGGCTTCAGCTTCGACAAATTTGATGATTTCTATGCGAAGCTTCTTGCCCGATGCGACGTTGCGAACGCTGGTCTTGCGTTCTTGCTCTTCCGCGGGCACGGCTTGAACGGAAAAGCCGTTCCTATGGGATTTGATGCTACGGATCCTAACCCGCTTTAGGCCCTTCAAAACGACGCCGGTCGCCAACGTCTCCGCGGCTTCGGCAAGCGTTCCAATGACATTTTTTAGCTTTTGGGGGTGGGATATCGCTTCTTCGGTCCACGGGACCACGACAAGCGGAATCTTACCCGCCTTTGCCAATCGTCGGTCTTTGAGGCTTAGTGTACCAAGGTCCGTAACCGGAACTTCATTGTGCGGAAAAAGGGCATTTCCCTTTAGGAATATCAGCGGCACATCAAAATAGCAGGAGGTCATATCGTCGGCCCGTCGTTTAGCTGGTTGCACATTATTAAGGCAGCCCTTAAAAGTCAACCTACTCTGGACGACAAATATAAGCCATTGATTTTATTAAAGTTTAGGTTCGCGGTAAAGTGTAAAGACCGGCTGTAGAACTCGACGGCGTGCGGCCTTGAGTTGGGAAAGTTTGTACTTGTCGTGAGAGGCGTCTCCGGTCCGGTTGAGTTCCGCCGTCGCGGCATCCACGACGTGAACTTCGAACGGGAAAAAGTTGGAGCTTTCGATAACCTGAAATCCTTCTCCCCAGTTCTTGGCGAACTTGATGAACTCGGTAATCACGTTCTTTGTACCCGCCGATAGTTTCTTGGACTGAAGTATTGACTCAAGCTTGTCGGCCCAACCGAAAATCGGATCGGGATATCGGATCAACTGGCGGCACGTGATTTGGATCGACTGGTAAACGGACCCGGTATGGGGATTGGTGTGTTCCAACTCCGTCCGGTTTAGCATGACAAAGGCGCCCTTAACGTGTTGAACGTATTCGGCCTCGCTCATCTCGCCCTTTTTCAGCGCCTCACGCACTCTGGCGTAGGTCCTCTGGGTCTGCTCCACGTCGACAAGCGTATTGCGCGCCCTTGCGGGGTTTGCATTTGGAAAGGTGATGATGTGGTAGTCTTTTAGGTACTTGACGACCAACAACACGTCGGGAAGGGTCTTCGTAATAATTCGCACGCCGAACAAGTCGTAAATGTTCTCGGCAACGTTGCCCCTTTTATGCAGCAGTTTCAAAATAATCGAGTTGCGCGCTTTTTCGTGCTTCCATTCAACATGCTCAAGTTCAACAAAATCATCCGTGATACCAAAACAAAGCGTTCCATCTTCATTTGTGAAGATGAATTTCTGAAACCTCGACATGATTTGTTCACGAGCGATTTCAATATCGACGATCCGGTATACGCCCTCGATGTGCGCAATCGTGTGCATGACTCGAAGCACGGCGCATGCCCAAGCCTGGGTTTTGGCCTCAGCGGGATCTTTGGACGACGCAAGGAGAATAATCGGACGAATGTCGTCGGCATAAAGGATTTCCGGCGGGGGGGTCATTCCCGCATCCCACTCCTCCGGCATCAGATACCTTTGAATAAAATAAAGCGATTCGACGATCACCGAATGAATATGGCGTTTGTCCTTTTCCGGATCAAAGCCGTAACTGACTAAAAACTGCGTAGCATCTCTTAAATCTTTCAACCTAAGAGACGGAAGGTCGATGGCAGATTTTCCCCCAATCATCGATTCGAGGATTTCCCAATTAAACGACCACTTTTTGGATTCTTTCTGCACTGCTGTCCTAAGGAGCTTCCGTATGTGATATATTAAGGGTAACTACCTTGAACGTGATTTACAACCAAGAATGAAGCATAAGGGTTAGCGAGCCATGAAATTTCTCGCAATAATTGTCCTTCTCATAAATGTTGGAACGGCATTCGCCGAAAACCACGGAGAGTCCGAAAATCCCCAGGACAAACTCAACAAAGAATACGACATCACGGACACCTATACCCACAAATGGATCAAGTTTCCCGAGTTCTCAGCCCAAGACGTGCAAACAGAACAAACCGTGGATTTTAAACACAAGTGGGGCGAAGCCACCGTGGTCGTTTTCCTTGCGTCCTGGTGTCTTCCTTGCCAACAGCTCATCAAAGAGCTGATGCGGATCGAAAAAAAGTATCAAAAAAACTATACGAAGTTCATTTACGTTTTTTCTCACGACACTCGCGAGGATGCGCTAGGGTTTCGAAAGACCTATAACTTGAAAGGCCTTTCGATTTTGTCGACGGGAGAACTTCTCAACGCGTTTCACCAGCCTGAGTTGCCAAGCATCTATGTTGCCGATCGCTATGGATGGTTAGTGACAAGATATCTTGATACGAATTTTGAACACTTGAAGGATTTGGATAAGTTTCTTTATTTACACACCACGCTTTGATTATCGCCCTTTACCAGTCTCCAACGTACCAGTGGATTCGATCATCTCGGGATGCCAACGAAGTCGCAGATTGATCAAGTCGTATTCGTGATCGGGTCGATTTTTAGAGATCGCAATACCCGCCGGGTCGCGACGGCGACCTTCGATATCCGCCTCGTCGAAGTCGATTTCGGTAGAGCCTTTTTTGCCGCGAGCCTCGCCCGTGAGGAACTTTTGTCGCTCTCCCTTGCCCTTCTTAGCGTCAGCCGCTAAGGCTGCCTCACAGACACTTAGACCTAACACGCTAATAAGACTGAAAATTAACGACTTCATGCTTCCTCCTGCGCCCAGAAGCGCGCAATGCAACTTATCGGCAAAAATAGCCGAAACTTTAGCCCTTTTTCGGGGTCGCCCGCAATTCTCTGTCGTCCCACTATTTGCTATACTAACTATAGCAGATTCACTCCAACACAAGAACCAAGAGACGATGAAGAATTTCCCTCACATCGCGGCACTTGCCCTCAGTCTTAATTTTAGCTCCGTAAGGGCCTTTGCCGTTGTTCCCGTCGTAAAACCTTGGCTGCGTTTGAGTTCGGATCTTCACTACCTCAAACCGAACCCCCAGAATACTTATCTTGCCTATACGGACTCGAAGGGACGCAACCTGCGAGTCGTTGACCTAAAAACCCAGGAAATTTTTCTTGTTTCCAAACTGGACGTGCGAGGCTCCTATCTTTGGAGTCCCGACGGACATCGGCTGATTTTCCGGGAACTGCTCGCCGAAAAAAACGGTTCGATTCGCAGCGACGTGAAAATCTACAACGTCACCGAAAAAGAAACGACGAAGGTAGAAACCATTCCCAGCTCAAGCGGACTACTCAGTCTAGACCCCAAAGATGCCCATCTTTACCTGGTTCACGACAAAGGGATTTTCTCGCGGCAGCTCGACTTTCCGGATCAAAGGAAGGCCCCGTGGCAACTCAAAAAAGACTCGAAGGGATTTTGGATTGCAACCCAAAAGCGGATACTGTGGGCTACCGGCAAAGGGCTTGTGCTCCGTGAAATGAAGGACGACGAATCCGGAATTCAGTCCTTTGACGTTTCCCCCGACGGCGAGATGGTTGTGTGGGCAACTCAACAAAACAAAATTTACACAAGTCGCACGGGCGAAGAACCCAAGTTTCTTGCGTCTGGCGTCGATCCGTCGTGGCATCCCAACAACCCGGTTGTCGTCTACGCGAGTGCGCGGTACGTCGGGTCCAAAGTTACGGGCTACATTATACGCGTCGCCGACTTTGAAGGGCATAACAAGGCGCTCGTAGGCGCTAGTGCTCCTTCGCAACGCTGGCCGCGATTTTCAAAAGACGGCAAAAAAATTCTCTACACCGCACAAGATACCACAGACCTCTATCTCGTGGACTTTAAGGAATGAAGAAATATGTCATGGCTGCGGCGTTTGCCTCGGGCTCATTGGTTCCGCCCAATCTACCCGAAAGCGAAGCCGTCAAACACCTTGCTTCCTATTTCTCGCCCGCGCCTGGGACTCTGGTGCAGGTCGACCAATATGAGGTACAGAATATCAAGAAGGGCCAGGATCCCATGGCTCTTCGGGGTTTCGTTCAGGTCACTCCTCCTAAAGGAAAATGTTTCATAATCCAAAAACATCCTGATCTTCCTGACACAACCGTTTGCGAGAAGAAAGTTTTGTCGTTCACCATGCGCGAGCTTGACGTCGGGGGTCAGTTGAAATGGAAAGTATTCACAGGTACCGACGACTTCGGTACCGAACTCACTTGGAAGTCCCCGCATCGGTTGGCTCAATCGATTCCGCTCGGAGAATTCAAAAACCAGCTAGGCGATTACGTTCCTGTTCTCTCCTGCGAAATGATGAGACGCGCGGGGCAACGCCGCATTGTTCTCACTCTTATGACAGGAGAACCGTGGATCATCAATTTTCCTGATACCGACAAGCTCACTGAACAACCCGCAGAAGGCCCGAACCTTTTTATCCGCGTCGCCAAGAAAAACCCTTTTGAGGAAGCGAAAAAGGAGGCTGGTGACGGCCATGGCAAACCCGAGGGAGAAGGCCACGAGAAAGCTGAAGGGCACGAGGCCGCCGCCAAAGAAGGGCATGACGCCGCCGCCAAAGAAGGGCACGAAGCCACAGCAGGCGCAAAAGAAGGACACGGGGATGCCGCAAAAGAAGAGAAACCCAAGGAAGGCGGCCATGGCGAACCGCCGGCTGAAGCGGCTAAAGAAGAACCCGCCGAGGGCCATGGCGAGTCTGCAAAGGCCACGAGTGTTTTCGTAAAAAAAGAAGAAAAAGATCCGGGCTATCCTTGGAACGTCAGCCCTAGGGGCGCCTATGAGATGAGCTCCTCGCAATTCCTCACCGACGGCATTCCGTTCGGCCTCAAAGGAATGTGTCGTTATAAATTTACCGGTGCTCCGAACGACCCTAATTCCGGAATCCTCGAATGCCACGACGCGGACCGTTATGACGCGCTGTTGGTCCACCTCGCTTGTTCCGCAAGCCTTGGCCCTAACCCTAAGTAATCATTGACCCCACTAATTTTGTTAAACAACTTCGCTTTTTTTTCCGAAGGCCTTAATACATCGGAGTTTAAAAAAGCGAGGAACACATGAGAACTTGTCATTTTACGTGGTTAGCGCTTTTAACGATCATAACCAACGCATGTTTCGAAGGCCCAGGCTTTTTCCAACAATCTGGCGACGCTGCGGGCATCGAGAAACTGAACGTTAGTTCGGAAGGCAATGAAGTCTATTCAGGAACGGTATCCAACAGTTCTGTTACCCAAGTTATAGAGATCGGGGATGGATCAGACATTGCCGGAAGTAGCGTCACCGTGCCCCCTGGCGCCCTCGCCGTGGGGACGGAATTGCTCGTCCAACCAGCGAGCGACATCGCCAATAACGGCCTCTCCGTCGATCTGGATTTGGAAGACGGTGTCGACATCGCGGGAGCAGGTACCGCGGTCGCGGTAACGACGACCAACAATGTGGCAGCGGCGAGCGCCTTCACTATATCGTTGCCAGTTATGTCGGAAAGCGGTCTCTACCTTTTCGGCCTTCTTGAAGACGACTACGACTTACTTGTCGTCGTTTATAAGGTGATGGTGCCGGGAACGAATGAATATATCACCGGTATTATACCTAGAAGCGAATTCCAAATCGTAGACGGCAAAGCAGTATTTGAAACAACCAAGTTTGGTGTATTCCAGCTAGCGTATTCCTCTCAAAAAATCGAAAAACGCAAAGAAGCCGATGCCGCATCCGGGTTCGTGACGCGAACCGAAGAAAAGGCTCTGCCGCCCATTAGCTGGGATTTGTCCGTTGAACTTCAAACGGATCGTACCGCGAAGTTCGGATTCAAAGTGAGTGGCCTAGACGAAATCGAACGATGTACCGTTACCGTCGACCGAGATAAAGTTGCGCCATGGGATATGAACGCCTCTATCGGACAAGAAACGTTTTATCGCGCCGAACCCCTCGCGAGCACCACGCATGTTGTTTATGCTCGGTTTGCGTGCCGCGACAAAAAGGGTCGCGAATCGGGTTACTCGCAGTGGAAAGATTTTAAATTTGACCAGTTGCTTGTTCTGAAGGCTCCCAAGGTCTCGTCTTCTGAAATCACCAACGATCCGCGCCCGCAATGGACCTGGAGCGGATCTTCCTCCTCCGTAGTTTTTCGCTATCGGCTGGGCAACGACGGTACGTTTACAGAAACCGCCGCGACTTCATTTAAACCAAGTGCAAACTTGGCAGCGGGCTCATATATTCTTTACGTTCAAGAAGGCGACGGCAACGGCCGCTGGTCCGAGAACGGTTCTTTCACGGTACAAATCGATCTCACGCCGCCGCCTGCCCCAACATATTCGCATTTAACGCCGTCTTCACCGTCAACCTCGACCACGGTGACGGTCGTGGGCGTGACCGATTCTACAAATCAAATTTATCGGGTTTATCTCTATAAGGATAATGACTGCTTACAACTGCTTGCGAGCGGGAGTCAAAGCGTCTACGCACAGGCAGGTATTGTGTTCACAGCTGCTTCAAACAGCCCGACAAGCATTTATGCAAAAGCTAGCGACCGAGCCGGTAACTATTCCGCATGCACTCATTTGACTTCCTTTGTGCATGACGATCAAGGGCCGACAGTGAACGCTGGACCGGACAGGGCCCTTTCGGCACCGGGAGTATTGTCGGGCAGTGCGTCCAGCGGCACCAGCCTGCTTTGGACGTACACTGGCCCAGGCACGTGCACGTTTGACAATGCATCACCTACGCCAAACGTTTCCTGCGACGCCCAAGGCCCTTACACATTTAAACTTACTGCGACGGATGCGGCGGGTAACGCTGCGGACGACAGTGCAACCGTCGTTTGGGATACCACAGCTCCGACCCTTACCGTACCCGCGAATTTTAGTGTTCCGTGGCCAAGCAACAGCGTGATGTTGAGCGGTGTGACGCCATCGGAGCCTGGAACGACACTCAGCTGGTCGAGTTCGTCTAGTTTCGCAAACCTGAGCGCCGCGTCAGGGTTCAACCCGGTCGCGACATTTATGAAGCAAGGGACATATAGCTTTACTGTTATCGGCACGGACCTGGCCGGCAATGCGTCAGCCCCGTACAGCATCACCGTTACCGTGACCGACAACAACCCTCCTCCGGGCCTGTTAAACTTCCGGGCGAAGTCAGGGCCTTCCGTGGGCACGGTAGCATTGTACTTCGACTTTCCCGCTAACACGGATGACTACGATACAATGACAGTGCGCTATGACACCGCAGGCACCCCAGCAAACTGTACGTCGGGTACGCCGCTCTCCATTACAAATTACTTTGGAGGGTTTGGCGGCCCAAATAAAAGAGTTGTACTTAAGGATCTGAGCCCTAGCACCAGTTACTATTTTATAATTTGTGTTGCCGACGTTTTCTCGACATTCACGTCAACGCCTTCATCAGGACAGGTGTTCCCAGCAATGCATAGAATATTTGTGACAAGCGAGAGCTATTTCGGGAACCTAAATGCGGGTTACGGCATGCATGGGGGAACATTCTCAAGCGGTTTGTTAGGTGCTGATCATCGTTGCCAAGCTTTGGCGAATAGTGCACAACTCAAAGGGTATTGGCGTGCAGTTCTTTCAGATCCTTACACGTCCGCAAACACTCCAGATCGCCTGACCTTCGTTGCCCCTCAAGTTTGGAACGCTAAAAATATTGCCAACACTGCGGTGGGTTTTGATTCTGACGTTGTTGCGACCAGCTACACCACGCTCTGGTCTGCAGACACGACGAATTTGTTGTTTCCTTTGGATCATGACGAGACCGGCTTCGACGTAGGCACAGCCGGGGTCTGGACGGGCACCACAACGGCAGGTGCTTTTGATGGGGCCAACCATTGTGGAAAATGGACCGACGGTTCCCACAGCTACTATGGACAAATGGGCGCAATCTCGATGTCGGACGACAAATGGGTCAGCGACTCGCCGGATTTTTGCGATATTCAGCGACGCCTTTATTGTATTGATCAGACTATACCTACTCCTGACGATTTTGATGCGGTACCCGGCAGCTCCGGGAAGATAAATATTGTGGTTGACGTTCATTCTGACACCTTCCGACTTTCGCATCTAAAATTGTTTCACGCGACAGGGGGCACTGTTCCGAGCTGCAGCGGAACTCCGGTAAAGGAATGGTTTTCTCCTTACCCGACAACACCAGACACTTGGGAACACCCCGTCAGTCCATCAATAAACAATAACTATCGTCTGTGTTTCTATGACGGAGGAACTCCGGTGACGAGTTATACGGTCACAGGCGTGGTAGCGCCTCTGTAACGTTGCAACGAAAAATTCTTAATTAGTCACTGATTCTTCCGATAGAGAAAAGGAAGGATCAGAGACTATGCGCTTTATTTATTGCCTTTTTTTGACGTTATTCGGTCTTTCTCAAACGGCGTTAAGCCAGGACGAGAAGGAAGTAGAGCGGTTTAATGTGCTCGAAGACGACTTTTGGGTGACGTCTCAAGCCAACGCTTTAGGCGGCGCGACTTCAACCAACGGCCAGTTTATGGACGCCGCGTATTACAATCCCGCTGGTCTTGCTGGCTATTCGCTTACGCAAAAAGCAGGCACCGTAAAAATGGTGAACTTTCCCTACGTCGGATTTTCCGCTGGAGAAAACTCCGCCAACCTAAGTCCTAACTTCGACAACGTCGAGGAAGAAGGCAATCCCATCTTGTCGACGGCACTCCACGAGGCCACAACCGGTAAACAACAATACACGCGTTACTCCATTGTTCCCTCTTTCAACATCGGATCCTTTGTCGCCACCTATACAGCGGATACGCAGCTCTTTGTCTCGCCAACCGGCA
This sequence comes from Oligoflexales bacterium, assembly GCA_050251195.1. Classification (GTDB taxonomy): domain Bacteria; phylum Bdellovibrionota_B; class Oligoflexia; order Oligoflexales; family Oligoflexaceae; genus JBFWNG01. The sequence goes on along the minus strand of JBFWNG010000011.1, from coordinate 130,725 downwards.
CCGAAAACGTTTACACAACCCACTTCCGCTCCAAGTCCGGCCCAGGCATTGGCTGGTCGAGCCACGACAACCAAAACAGACTTTACTTAGGCGTCTTCGCCGCCAAGCTTGATTACACAACCATCTCCGAAGACCACACGTTTACCGACATTGAAGATCCGGTCGAGCGAAAGGATTTCTTTACGGGAACCACCAAATATCAGGCAACACATATCAACGTGGGTGCCACGTGGATTATTCCCTCGAAGAAGGCTCCGTCCACCATCGCGTTGGTCTTCCGAAATGCCGGCGGCACGAAGCTCAAAGCTGCCGATTCCGACGTTGAGGATATTACAATTAAAGAAGACGCCACGCTCGGATACCAAATCGCTCCGCATCTTGGCCACTACGGGCACATGGCCTTCATGCTCGACTTTGAGCGGCTCGGACAATACGACATCACGTTCACCAAAAAAATAAAAACCGGTCTCGAATTCGGCTTCGGCCGCACCAATGAAAACCGCCCCATCTTCGCCATAAGAACAGGCTACAACTACAGCGGCCTCTCCTACGGAGCCGGCTTTAACCTCGGCATTCTTGGCATTGACTACGCCGCCTACAAAGTCGACGAACGCGTCGGCAATATCATCGACGACAAAGGACGCAGCTCCGCAGTTGTGACCATCGACGTCGGCAGACTATAAAAATCCATAATATCCATACCTTGAAAGATGTCTCTTGTCTTTCATGACTCAAACTGCCAGATTGCCGCGCTCTTCGTGAGATGGTCTCACGGAACATCATGTTATCAAAGGAGTCCCGCATGAAAAAATTGGTCCTTTCCTTCGCACTCGTCGCTTTTTTTGCATTAGGCAACGCCAGCAACGGCTTTAGCGAAGAAATCGCTACCCAAGGCACCATCATCGACATGACCGGTCTGGACGGTTGCACGTTTTTGATCCAGTTAGATGACGGATCCCGACTCGAGGCAGATATTCCTGCTGAATTTCAAATCGACGGCTTGCGCGTTGGCATCACCTACATCCCAGAGCCGCGTATGAGCATCTGCATGGCCGGTGAGACGGTAAAGCTTATCTCCATCACGCCCGCAGAGTTATAAGAATCTAACTCGTTCGGTTTGTTGAAACTGAGAAATGAACTTGTCCCGACTTTTATCGCTCGCGCGAGCGGTAAAACTTGGGACATTCAGTTTGTGAGCCGGCAAGGAAAAAACGCCTCGGATTTTGCCGAGGCGTTTGTGTTTTTAGTCCTATAAATTAAGCGTCGAAGCAGTTTAAGCGCCTTTGCTGCACTTGAAGGCGTATTTATGGGGCCCTTGAATCTTGATTTGGCCGCTGTTGCTGCCGCCGGGTAGCAAGGTTTTTTCAACAAGGATGACATCCCAACCGCCTTCGCCAGCCCACGGCGGAAGACTTACTTGATTTACTTCCGGAATGTATTTGAGGAAATTCTTGTTCGCTGGAGAAGTGGGATGATAATTAGGTTCGTGACCAAATTTTACGACGTAAACATCGTTCCGCGCTTTATCCGCCAACTTAAGCGTGGCAGTTTCCGTGTCGAGAGTCAGTTCATGAGCATCTGTCTTCCCCCCGATGTAGCAGCCGGCGTTATCCCCGATATTCTGGCATTTGCATTGAAAGGCATCCGCGCTCGCTGCGGGAGAATCAACCTTCGAAAGAGAATAGCGAACCTGCCCGCCTTGCGCCGACACAGCTAATCGAACAACCCCGTCTTCTTTGGCCAATCTCACGGTGTGAAGGTCATCTTTCAGGGTCCAGCAATCATTTCCGCATTCTACAATATTGTTGAGTTGGAGCATGCCGCCTTCGGACGCTCCGGGAACATCGTCTTTCTTGAAGATTATTGTCATTTGGCTGTCGCCGCTCTGCTTGAGGCAAATCTGTTTTGCGTCGTTAGCCACTTCCGCACCGGCGCTGATTGTGCCTTCCCATTTCGCGCTGTAACACCCTACATAAGACCAAAGGTCCGAGCCTCCCTGCCCTTCCGCATGTTCATTCATCGTCATGGAGCTGTTGGAGCTGCGACAGGCGGCAAGCTGAAACAATGCCAAAAGCAAAACGGTTACTTTCATAAGCATTCCTCTAGGTTGTGAATTCGTGATTGGATGTCATATTCTAGCAAGGCCTCCGTCTCAAATCAATGAAGTTTGGCTAGCATGAGGCATCAATTGGAGTGAAACGCGTAAGATGACCGGCCTGAAATTTCAGGCCGGCGTTGACGACTCATTGCCATCAGCACTAAGTGCTAGGGTAAGACACTCCGTCGTTACCGATCGAAAAGACGCATTGATACTTCTTTTCTCGTTCGGGATTAAAAGAGCACTTGATGTTTTTCGCGGCGACAACCTCCACGATTCCTTCTCTCGTCGCGGCGGTATCACGCAGTCCTTTAATAAATTCGAAGACCGATTGCGCGGCTTCGTCATAAAGAACAACACCCTTCGCCTGTCCGCCCCACGTGTCGAGAGTCATTACTCTGCCTTCTGAGATGCCTCCGGCATTTGCCATTGTCGATGAAAGCGCTAACACGAATAAAAATTTTTTCATACTTCCCTCCGTATCTCTCCAACGAAATCAGGTAAAGCTACCACGTTGATCCGGAACATGGTACAAAGATACTACACTAGTCGAATAGTCGAGTTCTTGTGGAGTTGCTTTGCTTAAGATCACGGACCTAGGTTTTACCTACGGATTGGGATGGCTCATTAAGGATTTGAGCTTTGAATTAAAGGCGGGGCAACTCGTTCAGCTTAGCGGGCCCAACGGCAGCGGTAAAACTACCCTTCTCAAAATCATAGTAGGCTTGTTGCGAGCGTCGAAAGGCAACGTCGCGGTTACCGTTCCCGATGCTTCTTGCCGTGCTGATGTCATGGAGTATTTACCTTCGGAAGCAAATTGCTTTTACGGCAAACTCTCCGCCGTTGGGAATCTAAAATTCTTCGCCGAGCTGCGCGGCAAACACCTCAGCAATGACGTTATCGGAACAGAACTTAATAACTGGGGTTTGTCAAAAACCTGGATAATGGAAGAGCTTTGGGTCGAACGCTTTTCGACCGGTATGCGCCGTCGGCTTGCTTTAGCCCGGCTGAACCTCGCGAACGTCCCTCTATGGATTTTAGACGAGCCTTTGTACGGCTTGGACAGTTCGGGTTTCGACGTGTTTCATCAAACCCTCAAACGGCACGTCGAACGAGGCGGCAGCGCCATAATGGTAAGTCATGACGAAACGATCTTTAGCGACCTTCCCGTTACCAAGCTCGCCATGAAGTCGGGAGGTGGCGCTTGACGAAGTTTTACCGACAACTCAAAACCGTTGTTGAGCACACGCTAAAGGTGGAATCAAAAAACTTCGATCGGCTGCTATCCTCGTTTTTGTTTTCAGTAACGGTGATGGTTTTGTTTTTCTTTGCGCTGGGTGAAATCAACGACATCACGCTGGTGAAAAAGGTCTTTATAGCAGAGACCTATCTCGCAGCGTTTTTAGCGCTGCAAATTGCCTTCGCGCGCAGTTTCGAACTTGACCTGCAGGACCGGGTATTCGAGTTGCTGCGCACCTACCCTCTTTCGCCGTACGTATGGTTTCTCGCGAAGCTCGCAACCGTGTTTCTCATGGGGCTTCTCATCCTTGTGCCCACAATTGGGGTGTCGCTGCTCTTTCACAAGGACGTTGTGCTCCAGGGACACGGCCTTCAATTTTTCACCGTGGCCATTCTCACCTTGTTGGGTCTTTGTTCTCTCGGCGTATTGCTTTCTTCGCTCATGATAGGCCACCAATCGCAGCAGATCCTGTATCCGATTCTCTATTTCCCGCTGACGACTCCAGTTCTACTTTCGGCAAGTCAGGCCAGCGAAAGTATTTTATCTGATGGCTCGACTCTGGCGAGCATGATAGACTCATGGTTGGGACTTCTCCTCATATTTATCGCACTCTATTTTTTTCTTGGACTCATTTTGTTTAACGAATTGGTTAAAGCCGAAAACTAACCTTCGCGGAGATTGCTTTGAACGGAGCGGAAACTGAAAAATCTAAATTTGAGCTTGTGGGCAAGGGTTTGCTGATCCTGGTACTGGCCTCTTGGGCGTGGGCTATTTTTATGGCGCCGTCCGAGCAAAACATGGGCGAGATTTACCGTATTATTTATTTGCACGTGCCGAGCGCATTTAGCGCGTTCTTCTGCGCTTTTGTTTTATTTCTTATAAGCGTGTACGCGTTGATGAAAAAGGACGAAGCTCTGCTGTTGCCTATGCAAGCGAGCAGCGAGTTGGGGCTTCTTTTTACCGTTCTAACATTAGTCACGGGTTCGTTGTGGGGCTATCCGACGTGGGGAACATTTTGGACATGGGACGCGCGACTCACGACAACACTCCTTTTGGCGATACTTTTAGCGGGCTACCTCTTGGTTCATCGATCCTTTAGCGATCCCCGGCGTCAGCTAAAAGTTTGTGCTTCTTTGGGAATTCTCATCTTCGCTGATGTACCAATAATATATAAAAGTGTAACTTGGTGGCGAACACTGCATCAGCCGCAAACGATCTTAAGAGCGGGCGGAAGCACAATGGATCCGGAGATGCTTCGGGTGCTTCTTATTAATCTCGTTCTGCTCTTGGCGTTCGGCCTGTTTCTCATCATCAAGAGAACAAAAAATTTGCGCTTGGCGAAGAAGATAGAAGCCTTTACGCTGAGCGATCTTCACATGTGAGGCTATCATGGAACCATTACAAGTCGATCCCGTTCTTTTCATCTCTATCAGCTACGGGCTAGCCTTAGCCCTGTTAGCGGGCACGTACACTTTACTTCAAAGACAGCAAAAGAAACTTCAACGCATTTACGCATCCATACGAGATCGCGCATAAGGGGGAAACCGTGGCAAAAAATAAGCAACCTCTCAAGTGGCTACTTGTCGTCGGCGTCATTGCCGTCGCGGGACTCGCTATCTCAAAACTCAACTTTGGCGACAACCTCGTCTACTTTTACACGCCTCAAGAAGCGGTCGCTAAGGCGGCAGAACTGTCAGCCAAGAAAATTCGCGTCGGCGCCATGGTAAAACCCGGCACCGTTCAATGGGACCCCCAGTCACTCCAACTCGCCTTTACGGCTACCGACCTCAAAGGCAGCGAGATCGCCGTAAGCCATAGAGGCATCAAACCTGATCTCTTCAAAGAGGGCCAAGGCGTGGTGATGGAGGGACGCATCGAAGCATCGGGGACGAAGTTCACATCGACCAATCTAATGGTAAAACACTCGGAAGAGTATAAAAAACCGGACGACCATGGTTCGATGGACAAGGCTTTGCTTGAGGAAAGCCTCTTCAAAGGGCAAACTGCCAACTAAGGATACCCCATGCCAAAACTGAAGCACATCATTACCACCCTTGTAGCGCTGGGCGGCGCCGGCCTTCTTATCGTGGTGCTGGCTAAAGGCCTGAAGATGGATCAGTCAAAAATTCCGTCGGCCTTGCTTAACAAACCGGCAATGCCGTTTGATGTCGCATGGATCCAGGGCAAGGAATTTATGAAGTCCCAGAACGAAACAAATTTTCGAATCGAAGACATCATCGGCAAACCGGCTGTGCTCAATTTTTGGGCAAGTTGGTGTGTCAGTTGTCGCGAAGAAGCCCGCGATCTGGAGCGCTATTGGCAGTCGTATGCCAAGAGCCACGGCATTCTCGTCGTGGGCATTGCCATCCAAGACACCATGGATGCGGCAAAGGGGTTCGCGGAGACCTACGGCAAGACCTATATCCTGGGCCTAGATACTGATGGTAAAGCCGCCATAAATTATGGGGTTACAGGTGTTCCTGAAACTTTCTTTATTGACGCCAAGGGCAAAATCATACACAAAGAAGTTGGACCGGTGAGTACCGAATTGCTCGAGTCACTGAGTCAAAAACTCTTGTCACATTGATTTGACTTTTGCCTGGAGGCCACATGTTTGGTGCGGACGATTTTAAAATTGATTCTGTCGGCGATTTTTTCGAATTCTTACCGATAATCCCTTTCGTTGTCTTCATCGCTCCGTTCCTTGTGGGCGCCTATACCTTAGGATTCTTCATGAATCTGGTCGGTAAGCTAGACTAAGCATTTAGCTCAAAGATCTATCAGGAAGGCCCTTTTAGCTTTGTACAACGGACTTTGGGATTGACTCTCGTCTAATGGCTATGATACCTATGGCTCCTTTTTTCATATAGGAGTCAAAATGAACCTTATCGCAGTCTTATTAGCAACAGTGTTTTCTACAGCGGCATTTTCGGCCTCTCCTGGCATCGAAAAAACCGCCACATATCTCGCCATTAAAGAAAACAAATATATCGACCTGACAAGTGAGGAGTTTAAGCAATCTCAACAGTTGATCGCGCAAGAACTCACTCTGATCTTCGAAACCCTGCTGACAGAAGAAGGAAAAGAAGCATTTACGCTGGAAGGCCCAGTAGCGCTCGGCAAAGTTTACTTTGCCGCTACGGAAGATTTCAAGACAAAGCTTTCGTCGCTCTTCCCCGAAGGTACCAAGGAGATCAACCTTGAAGGCATCAGCGTCGGCAACGATCAGTTCGATGCGATCAACAAAAAGTACAACGCAACAAAACTCGTTTTGAACAGCTCCAGCACATTCATCCTTTTGTTCAACGAGACCAACAATCCATATAGTGTTGCTCGCGAACTCAAGGCTCTCCCTGTACTTCAATGGGCAGAACCCAGCTACCTTTCGGCCATCGGCGCTAACACGGAGATTTCAAGAACGACGCTTTTTAACGATACAGTTTCAACCTATATCTTTTGGATTGGCGATGGCGACTGCCCGTCCGGCTGTACTGAAAAAAGCCGTACGTACCTAGAAGTTCAACCTTATGCGCAGCAAATAAAAAAAGTAGGTCGAACCGGAAGCCTACCTGACGAAACCTATTACAAATTCTTTAAGCAAGATAATTAATTTTTGCTGAAAAAAGGGTCGCTTGAGCGGCCCTTTCTTTTCACTTACACAGCTTCAAAAAGAACATACCCCATTGCTTCGCGCATTGCTTCCCTACGCCCCTTAGGAATGAATAAAGCCAATAAGAGCCACGGAAGAGCGATTGGAAAAGGCCGGCCCAACCTTTCTCCCTCATCGACAGCCTTAATGTCGCTACGAACTTGCCAGCCGAAACTGGCAAAGAAGTCGATCTGGTCAGGATGTGAAAAGAGAAAAGGAGCGTTCTTAAGCTTCCGTTTCAATTTTTGGGGATGCCGCATGGACCGCCCGTTCTTTCGATAATCCTGTATCCAAAACCGAAAGCTCGGAATCTTTCGCAAGTCCTCGGCTAAATACCCGGCCTCGTCGTTGGACAAATAGGCAATAACCCCTTCTGTGATCACCAGCGCGTTTTTGGTCTTTGCTCCAATCTCTTGATAGAGCTTGTTTGCGACCGATCGATTGGAAACATCAAGCCCAAATCGAGACAAACGGCAACGTGGCTTGGAAGACGCGAGTTTGGCGTTTTTTAATTCAATCATGTGCGGGAAATCAACTTCGATCCAGTTAAGATCGTTGGGAAGGTCGAGTCGGTAGGGACGGGTATCTAATCCGGCACCGATGTTGATCACCGTATCGACACCTGCTTTGATCGCCTCGAAAATCAGCCGATCGATCGCAACGGTGCGAACCGCCATCAGCCACGCAAGAATTTTGGGGTATGGCATCTCGCGCGCTATAGCCATTCCGCGCTCGCCAGAGAGTACCTCCGCGAGCGGATCGCTGTACAGAGCGTCCGGACGAGCGCTCTCCTTAGCTCGAAATGCCGCAACCCAAAGCGCGGTGTCAGATACGTCGGATATAGGAGTATTTGTCATAGCCTTACCTTTCCTTCGATGAGACACGAAGGTCCTTGCGCCTTCGAGCCACAATTCTACCGCACACTTCGATATCCGTCATCTCCAGCGCCGATGGCTCGTCGGGAATCCTGTTTTGAGGCAAAGTGCAAACTACTGCAGGGGTACTGCCTGGCTTCGAATCATCCAGGAAGGAACACCGGGAATTCGCGACAGCGAGGTCGCGACAATCGTTGCGGTGTAGGTCTCTCCGTCTTCAAAAATGGCGGAAGGCAAGGTATAGGTTTTCGTTTCGCCCAAGATCGGCTCTGTACTGAAGACTTTGATGCCGGCCGAGTCAAACACGTGCGCCGTCCACAGATAGCTCGAAACTCCCACGAATGGCGTCCCGCTCAAAGTCAACACGCGCGTTGCCGCGGCATAGGCAGCGGTGACCGCGCCGGTCGTGATTTTGGGAAAGGTAAAGGGAAACTCCACGAGCGTGCCGTCAGCGTTCTCTAGTTGGAGAAACACCATCTGGCTTGTTTTCGGCGTAAGGTCAGCGCCGAGTTTGACCTTGCGAGCGTATACCTTGTCGCCCGCGCTGCCGTCTTCGCTTAGGCCGTCGTCTAGAAGCGCGAAGTCCCATGTGTCGTCAGTCGTATCGCCTGTCGAGGGATCGACCGTTACTGACTGCGAATCCTCGAATAACCAAGACGGTCCTTTCACGGAAACGCTCAACGGATCTTTACTGCCTGATATCTTGCTCGCAAACGAGAGAGTGGTCGTAAGAACGCCCCCGTCCCCTGATTCTTGGTTGACCTGAACGGAGAAGTACTCCGCAAACTCGTTATAGTAGAGTTCACTATTGGTCTGCAGAAGGTCTGCTATCTCGTCCCCGTTTGCATCTTCGTCAAATATGTCGATTTCGTCGTCGCTGTCGTCGTCGTGATCAACGATGTTGATGAGACCGTCGCCGTCGATATCGATGTCTTTCGTGTTGTACAGTCCGTCCCCGTCCGTATCGATACCGGTTTCTTCCTCTGCCAGGCGAAATCCTAAGGTAGACGACTCTAAACCGTCCGGTATACCGTCAGCGTCTTCGTCCGCAGCGACGTCGTCTTCAACTGTAATCCCGGCAGTGTCGGCAAATGAAATGGTGGGACCATTGTGAACCAGTGCAGGGAGTATGGTTGAGGTTGACGTGAAGAATTGCCGGACCAGGCCCGAGGTTTCTCCAGGTAAGGACAAACCCGCCTGAAACCGATATTGGGGATCGAGCAACAAAATGGTGAGAGGGCGGTTGATCGCGACACCGTCCAAAGAGTAATTCCCGCCTAAATCGATATCGACAACCTTGGCGATACCGCTGTCACGCTCTACGAAGGCCAAGGCCCAGCTCGCCATTTCGATTTGGCTGCCGCTTGCACTCTTCACAGATCCCTGGATCTCACGCGTTGAACGCGCTGCGCCGCCCCCGCTATCGTCGCTAGGTTTTGAGCAAGCACCCACCGAAAGCGCAACGGCGAAGAAGAAAGGCGTTACTGTTAATTGTAAACTTCCCAAAAACACTCCTAAATCCTCGCTTTTTTTTCGGAAAAATCCTAAATTACCTAAGACTAAAAGATAATAATTCAATACTTTCGGTGAGTTGGGTCGATAGAAACGCCTTATTAGGGGCAAAATTAAGGGGGGGGCAGAGTTTTTTGCAAAGCAAAAAACCCTCTACCAACTCATGCTCATGCCGGAATTAAAGGGACAGTCGAACGCCCAAGAATTCAATGGAATTAAGGGGACAGTCGAACGCCCAAGAATTCGAAAGGGTGGAGAGCGGATGGGGATTGAATCGCCTAGGTTTACGAAGATTAATGAGTCGTTTGTTTGTATCGAATGTGGTCGGGAAGTGCCGGCGGCAAGCTCGACTTGTCGGGATCATTGTCCGTATTGCCTGCACTCGTTGCATGTTGACCATTCGCCGGGCGACCGGCAGAACCCGTGTCGCGGAGTGCTAGTCCCACAGGGGTACGAACTCCAAAGCAAGAAGGGGATCATGCTCATTTACCGATGCCGAACTTGCGGGGGGACGGTGCGGAATAAGGCCGTTTTGGACGATAAGAACGCACCGGATGATTACGACAAGATCCTGGGGATGACGCCGAAAGCTTGAGGCCTCCGACTCGCTTTCGCAGTTGACACCACCCAGAATAGTCTCTAAACAAGAGTCAGCATAGGGTAAGTCAACCGGGCTATCGCTCTTGGCAACAAGGGAGGAAAGTCCGGACTTCTCAGGGCAGGATGCTGGTTAACGACCAGGCGGAGCAATCCGACGGAAAGTGCAACAGAAAGCAGACCACCTTCTCTTCACCGAGAGGGAAAGGGTGAAACGGTGAGGTAAGAGCTCACCAGCAGCTTGGCGACAGGCTGGCTCGGCAAACCCCATCCGAAGCAAGGCCAAACAAAGAATGATCGCGAGATCGTGGCGCCCTGCCATTAGATTCTTGGGTAGGCCGCTCGAGGGCTTTGGCAACAAAGCTCCCAGATTAATGATAGTCCACGACAGAATCCGGCTTATAGGTTGACTTGCCTTACGCCACCTTCAGGAACAAAAATGCCTCTCATTTACGAAAACCCGTTTCGAGATCCCCTGCTTTATCTCAGGACGGGGAGCAATCGTTATCTGGAGTTGTTGGCAACCGCGGGTTTGACGGCACAAAAGCCTTGCTTGTTCTATGGGGAACTGCTGGCCAACCAGAGCGGACTATGGACCAACAGCTTTAATGCGGACGTCGCCGAAGTCATCCTGGAAATCGGCAGCCACTCGGGCAACACCCTCATCCAAATGGCCTCCGACCATCCCGAGCTAGGTTTTGTCGGCATGGACATCACTTTCAAGCGTGTAGTGAAAACGGCGGACAAGATTTGTAAACGCAGCCTTACCAACGCGGCCGTCAGCCTGGCGAGCGGCCTCTATGTCAATGAAATATTTGCAGATAATGAACTTGGCGGGATTGTCGCCTTTTTTCCGGATCCCTGGAACAAGAAGAAGCGTCAGCTCAAAAATCGCCTCTTTTCAGGCGCCTTTTGCGCCAAACTTCAGAACAAAATTAAGCCGGGCGGCTTTTTCTGGTTCAAATCCGACGATTTTTCTTATTTTTCTGAGGTGGCCGAAGTCTTTGATCCTCATGTCGGCTGGATCCGAAAGCCCCAACCTTCCCACCTTAGGTCTTCCGACTACGTCAGCCAATTCGAACGGCAATTTCAGGAGCAAGGACTGCCGACTTACGAAGGCGTCTGGATCAAGAAATAACCGGCTTTTTAAGCCTGGATTGCCTGTTTTTCTAGAAAAACGCTAAAAAATGTTGGCTTGTTATGGTATAAATAAAGGTGCATTGCCCAGAAAGGATTTTATACTCGAGTGGAATCCGACAATAAAAATATTAAGCAACCTTCTGCCTCTGGCCTTTCTTTAATCACTGCGGAACAACTGACAGAGTTTGCTGCGCAAGTTCGGTCTCTTGACCAAGGCAAACGCGCATGTACGCCCCGAATCGTGTCTCTTTCTGAACTTTCGGAAGGTCCAGAGAAGGACGATCTTGAGTCATCGGGCGTCTATGAATTGCGTTCGTCCAAGAGCAAGGAACGTCGGCAAAAGGAGTGATGATCTAGTTGGACGACAGCCCGCAGATTTCCATAGACGCTCAAGTCTCTGAAAAATTTGCCATCAATATCTCGCAGATCTCAGACGTCGTGACGGTTTTGTGCAAGTCACTCAAAATTGAAGACTTGGAAACGTCTCTAAGTTTCGTCGACGAGCCCACGATTCAAAAGTTAAATCGAGAATTCCGGAACAAGGATGCAGCGACCGACGTCCTATCCTTTCCGCAGCAAGAGTGGAAGACGCCGCTTCTCATTTCCGAACCCGTCCATAATCTGAGAAAGACACCTCTTCCGGGACCGCAAGCTCTGGGCGACGTCGTCATTAACCTTGAGTATGCCGAAAAGAATGCAGCCACCATCGGTCAAGGCATCGACCGCGAGGTCTGCTTTCTCATCATCCACGGCATACTGCATCTTTGCGGACACGATCACCTGACGTCCGATGAGGAAGAGATCATGACCGCACAACAACGAGAACTTTGGAAAATCATAGACCGGGACCAGGGGCGCCTTTGGCGCGGCTGCGTCTCATCCTTATAACGGAATACGGGAACAAAATGGAGATTCATGTAGCACCAGACGACATTACCAGCATTCTCATCATCCTGGGATGTTTGGCAGGGTCAGCCTTTTTCTCAGCCGCCGAGACGGCGATTACGTCGCTCGGAGTCTTGAAGGCAAAACATTTATTGGAGCAACAGACCGAAAACGCCATACCGTCTGGTTCTTTGGAGCTCTGGGTAAAGAAACCCTCGCGTGTTCTCACGACCATCCTTGCGATCAACAACCTTATGATCGTTCTCGCGGCAGCCGTCGCCACCCAAATGGCGATGCGACATTTCGAATCACAGGCCGTTGCGATCGCAACGGGCGTTGTTACGTTTCTTATCCTCATTTTTGGTGAAATCCTCCCCAAATCTTATGCTCGAGGTCATTCGGATACTCTTTATCAGATTGCGCTTCCCATTATGAATTTTCTGTATCGCATACTTATTCTCGTAATTTGGCCACTTTCGGTGTTCACGTCCTATGTTCTGAGAAAGCTGGGCTCTACCGAATCTATGCAGCCTTATCTCACAGAAGAAGAACTCGAGTTTCTCATCCAGGAGGGGCAAAAGACCGGCGTTCTCGAAGAATCCCAAAAGCAAATGATCAGCGGCGTTTTCGAGTTTGACGACACAAAGGTGCGAGAAATCATGACGCCGCGTACCGATATTGTTGCGATTGAGAAGCGACAAGACCTCGACTCCTGCCTCAAACTCATCATTCAGTCGGGACACTCTCGAATTCCGGTATACGAGGAGCGCATCGACAACATCGTTGGCATTATCCTGGCGAAGGACCTCATGCGCCAAATGGCGCAGGCACCTGCAAAAAAGCCGGTCTTATCGGAATTGATGCGAGAACCGTTCTTTGTTCCCGAATCCAAGCCTATCATGGAAGTTTTTAAGGAATTGAACCGCTCTAAGAACCATCTCGCGGTTATCATCGATGAATACGGCGGTACCGCGGGTATCGTGACCATGGAAGACATACTTGAAGAGATTGTCGGCGATATCCAAGACGAATTCGACTCCGAAGAAGCCAAGATCGTAAAGATCAAGAAAGGCACGTACGACGTTTCCGGTTCGATGAACATTAGCGAGTTCGCCGATTTCTTCGGCCTAGACGGCTCATTTGAAGAAGACGTAGAAGGCGACGTCGACACCATCGGGGGATGGATGACTCGTCATCTTGGCAACCTACCGGAGATCGGTCAAACGCTCATTCACGAACCATTGACGCTGGAAGTTGCCGCCGTTGATCGGCACCGGATTGAGCGGCTTCGGGTTATTAAGCATCAACCGCAAGTTGCTGCTGTTGACGCAGAGGCGACGACGTAGCTTCGCGCTGGGACGGTCCGCATATGTCGTTTGACACCCCGATCTTCGCCTGGGGGCCACTTTCTATATGACCTTTGAAATCCTCTGCGCAGCGTCTTGAATCCGCGCCGCAAATGCCGGGGACTTTTTCATCTCTCGTTCAACAGCTTGAGCGGCATAGGCGCAATGGTCAAAGCTCTGGCAGACAAGAAGCAGATCGGTCCCTGCGGCAAAGGCAGCAAGGACGGCGTCACCAAAAGCTTTCTCATCTTGACCGATGGCCTTCATATTAAAGTCGTCCGACAGAACGAGCCCTTTGAAACCTAGGTCACCCTTCAAAATCTTTTGTATCATGACTTTCGAAATGCTCGCGGGCAACGGATCGATTTGCGGATAGGCGCTGTGCGACATCATAACCATGGGACACTTGGGGAGAAGGTCCTTAAACGGCACCAATTCTCGCTCCAGCAGGGTTTCGTAACTCTCATCGATTTGATCGCCCTGATGATGTGTATCGAAATATCCCGCGCCCTGTCCCGGAAAGTGCTTCAGGCAACCGAGAACGCCCGCGTTTTGCAGCCCTTGAAGATAGGCACCCGCTCGCTTTGAGACGGATGTTGCGTCGGTTCCGAAGGCGCGATCACCTATGACCTGATTTTGCGGATTGATGGCGATGTCGCAGACGGGTGCAAAGTTGGTGTTAATACCCAATGACTTCAAACAGGCACCCACGACATATCCGTAGTTTTCTATTTCAACCCGCGCATCGCCGTCTTCCTTGCCCGGAGCAAGGTTTGCCGCCGGCCCAAGGTTTGGGAACGGAAACCCAAAACGTGCAACGCGGCCCCCTTCTTGATCAATCGATACAAGCGGTTTGAAACCTGAACATAGCGAAGTGTATTCGGAAACAAGGTTCTTCACCGTCGCAAAGAGAGGCGACAAATTGCGTCTGAAAAGAACCAGACCGGCCGGTTGGGATTTTTTGATATAGTTTTTTTCGGTAAGAGATAACTGTGTGCCTTCTACTCCGATAAGAAGAACACGAGAAGCGAGGCCCGTCATAGGACTGCCTTATTCGTCAATGATCTGTAATATGTAACGTCGGTTCAATTTGGCTGCGGCGCAATTAAGAATTGTGCGAATCGCATCTGCCGTACGACCTTGGCGGCCGATAACTTTACCAATGTCTTCCTTAGCGACTTTGAGTTCGATAATATTCGTCTGATTACCGGTGATTTCGCTGATCTCGATTCGGTCAACCTCATCTACTAATGCCTTTGCAACATACTCCACAAGATCTTTCATTGAACTATCGTTCCCCATAACTCACTTCCGTACTAAATCAGTTATTACCTGAAGGCACTTCAACAGTTTTGCCTTTTATAATATTAACGGATTTCTAACAAATTGAAAAGAAACATTGGATTAAGGTCCAAAGATTTTATACAATCATGGACCGAAAAAATCCTCAGCATCGCCTTCTTAAGTTCACCAATAAAATCAATCCCTTAAACAAAGTCACCAGCCTTGATTTTTTCCAAGATGATCTTTTCCGGCATGGTGGGGTCGCGGGGATTGACCGTGAACAGGGCCTGTTGCTCGCAACGGCGCTTGTTCGTCAGGAGCCATTCGAGGATTTCCGTGAGGCCCCTGTTACGCTTATCGTGAAAAAACGGGTCGTTTTTGAGGGCGTCGCGCGCCTTTTTGAGCGCCCGTTGTTCTTGGGCGTCTTGTTCCTTCACCGGATAATCGTGCAAGTCGTATTTCTTAATGTCCTTTGGTAATACACCCAAAAATCGGACTTCCGGCGCGCAAAATTCGGAGTTTCGGATCAGCGACGCCGCAGCTCCCGCCTTCATCGTGCGGTAAATGTTCTGCATGGTGTAGGCGTCGAGATCTCCGAAGAAATACATCGGAATCTTGAGCTGATCTTGAATGCGTTTGAGCCATCCGCGCACAGCGTTTGAGGGAACACCCTGCGCGCCCACAATTATCACGTTGTGTCGTTTCGTAAATCCGTTCGCGACAAGAGTGTTAGCCGTACCTTCGGATTCCACAATCAGGCAAAAATCGATTTTCTTTTTTGCACTGAGCTTCAAGTTTTGCGGTCGGTTCTTCGGTTGAAACGGCGACGTTCCGAGCTTCGAAAGATCGATGACCGCTTTTTCACCATCGTTCAAGGTTTCTTCGACGACGAGCTGCTGCGAAAAGGTCTGCCCGCCCCTATCGTTTGCAAAGCAATTGAGTTCTTCGCGGTAACACTGCAGCAATTCGCAAACAAAGTCGATGGTGCCGTCCGACTCACCCTGCTCCTGAAAATCAAGCGGCTTGAGGCGTTCGTTATGTTTCACTTCACCTTTGCTAATGTAGTAAAGCTCCCTTTTCGTGTTCACCGCACCGGTCTCGATATTGCGCAGCAATATTTCGAGCATGAAGACGGCGCGCGACATTTTTTTCACGGAACTTACGTTGAGCTCGGTTTTGACACGTTTGGGACCGGCTTCAAGATACCCTACTTTGTGGTTATAGATCGAGTTGTCGAGCGCGCACTTCACAGCGCTCAGGACTGGTCTTTTGGCCTTCATCAGGTCTTCGAGCATCTCCAAACAGAGAGCTTCGCTTACCTTGGGTATTTCACTTTGGGTGATTGGCTTAACTTTTGCCATGATCAGGACCTCTTGGATCGAGTTGGTTTTGCTTTAGCGGCCGGCTTTTTTTTGTCCTTCTTTTTTGCTGATTCGGCGGACGCCTTTGGCTTAGCCGTCGTCTTTGCCGGCTTCGTCTTTTCTTTTGCTTTTGCGGCAGGCTTTGCTTGAGCCTTCGCCTTGGCGGTCGGTTGTGCGGCCACCTTCTTTTCGCCCTTTTTCTTTTTACCTGTTGGCGCCGACTCTTCTACAACGGCGCCAAGTCCGTCCTCAGGAAATTCGGATTCTTCTCCGTCTTCCCCTCCGTCGCCCGATTGGAGTTCATCAAGCTCGGCGACCACGTGCTCGCCCAAACGCCGACGTTTTTCTTCCATATGCCGTTCAAGATTTTTCTCGGCTTCCGAAAGTTCTTTTTTCGCCGTGGCCGCATCGCGCCCCAAGATCTTGATCAGACCCTGCTCCGCGGCTTCCTTTGTTTTCGGAGGAGCCTTCGTAATGTTCACAAGACACTCAACAAGAATAGGAGCGAACTTCTCGATGTGCTGTATCTTCTCTTCAAGATCCGCTTCTTTGCTTTCCTTTCGAATGTGCTTCGAAAGCCTTTGGCCGGCTTGCATCAGCGCTCTTCGAATTTCTTCAACGAGTTCGTCCGAAGACTCAACCGTTTCCTTCGACGCGTTCTTGAACTTTATGAACGGAGAGACAACGCTCACTGCTACGATATAGGGCCCCAACGGCAAAGAATCGTTAGACTGCCTCAGACCGTAGGTTTTCCAGTTGACGCTGGTGATTGCCTTAACGATCGCGCAACCTGCTTTGTCAAACTGTAAGGGCACGCGGTTCGCAAAACGAAGAACTTGCACTTGCGCGTCATGGTCGATGCCTTTCTCTTCCGATCGCGCCAAAGCGACCTCCACCTGAACCGGCTTGTGATCGCAGATTGTCGGCTTGCGGGTAACGACCGAAAAAAAGTCGATGGACCCGAGTCTCAAAATACTTTTGGCAAGCGACTCCTCGCCAATGGATAGAACCGATCTTGTCGATGGCGGAAGAATTTCGCTATCTTGAATAGTTGTGTAGAGTTTCTTCGTGTCCGCTTCCGTCAAGACGCTCACGGATTTCGTCAGCAGGTTGGCGTCCTTTTCGAGCTTTCCGCCCAGCTGCGTCAATACGCTGTCGCCGATTCTTGAGAAGCCTTTCTTCAACCATTCCTTGACCGTCGTTTTGCCAAAAAGCTTGGCGTGCGACATGAATTCGCCGAGCTTAAGGGTATGGGGATGCGGTTCTGTCGCGTCCGGAATCTCCGGCACAACCTTGGTTACCCTTTCTGACACAAACTCTTTTTCGTCCGGCAGCTTGTAGCGGAGGGTTAAATGCGGGTTTACCAGAATGTTGCCCTTGAGGAAGGCAACGAGGCCGGCTTCGCCGTTTAACTGAATCCTGCCGTCTATGATGAATTCAACAGAGGTACCGTGAGGCCGATCCCAGTCGATATCCTCCTTGTCCTTCATGACGCCTTTGTTCTGCTTAAGGTCCACTTCTATTTTGCAGCTTACGGCTTTTCGCTGTTTGTCCGTCTTGGAAATAACTTTGACGCCTGTCGCCGACGTCTGCATCGCCCAAGTTGTCGCGGCGGAAATACCGATGCCTTGTTGACCTCTCGAGCAACGCCCTCTTCCAAACTTCGACGATGCCAGGTACTCGCCGAACACTTTCGCCAGGTCCACCGCCGCGATCCCAGGGCCGTTATCCACGACTCGAACTTTGATCTGGTCCGTGTTTTTCATGGTTCCGGGGCCCAGCTTTTCGACCACTATGGAGATTTCGGGGAGAATGCCCGCATCTTCGCATGCGTCGAGGGAGTTATCGACCGCCTCTTTTAGGGTTGTCAAAACGGCCTTCGTGGGCGAAGAAAAACCTACTTGCTGAAGGTTTTTAGAAAAATATTCTGCCGTACTGCTTGTCGTAATTTGCTGTTGTTTTTTTGCCATTTCGTCTCTCGTTTATACGATATTGAAACAATTCAGGACCTTATAGTCAAACAAAGTTTTTATCTCTCGCGTTTTCTTATGGTAGGTGGCATAATGTGCGAACCCTAATTTTTATATTTTGCCGGTATGTATAGTAAGTTCCCGAGTGCAACGGTAGTTCAAAAATATGGCGGCACCTCCGTTGGCAGCCCAGAACGCATTGTCCACGTGGCGGAGCGCGTTGTACGGCTCAACCGTGAGCACAAGCTCCGCTGTGCAGTTGTGGTGAGCGCGATGTCCGGAGAGACCAATCGACTCGTCGCTCTCATGAACCAAATTAATCCAGACGCGTCGAAGCGCAATTACGACATGGCCGTCGCCGCCGGAGAGCAGATATCTACCGCGCTTGTCGCGGCGGCGATCGAACGATGCGGCGCGAAAGCGAGAAGCTTGCTCGCGTACCAACTGGGCATCTATACGGACAGCTTTCACAGTAAAGCCCGAATTGCCAGCATCAGAACAGAAAAAATCGAAGAGTGCTGGCGCAACGGAGAAATTCCTGTCATCGCCGGTTTTCAAGGCGTAACCCAGGACATGGAAATTACGACGCTTGGCCGCGGTGGCAGCGACACGAGCGCCGTTGCCATTGCGATCGCGCTAAAAGCTGATTTTTGCGAAATCAACACGGACGTGAACGGCTTTTACACAGCCGATCCACGCATGGTCAGCGCCGCGAAATTGTGTCCTGTTCTCGATTACGACCTTGCGTTTGAGATGGCCTCCTTAGGTAGCAAGGTGCTCCATGCGCGTTCCGTCGAAATCGCTGCGAAGTATCGTATGCCGCTCACTGTTCGGAACACTTTCCAGCCAGATACCCACGAAAGGACTGTCATCATGAGCTTGAGCGAACAAGAAAAACTGGAAGCGCCCGTCGTTTCGGGAGTCACGGTAGACCAACAAATAGCCAAATTGACCATTGAAAACCTGAACCCGGGCGTGCACACAATCTCCGAAATATTCGAGCTGATCGCAAAGAGCGAAATCAACGTCGATATAATCGTTCACAATCGCACGTCCAATAAAGACGAAATGCAATTGGGCTTTTCACTTAATCGGGGCGAAAAAGATCGCGCACTTTCTATCCTGGGTCAATGGAACGAAAAGCAGCGGCAAAAAGCCTCTATTCGCGCGGAGGAAGGGCTCTCCAAAATATCGTGCGTCGGAATCGGCATGCAAAGTCACCCAGGCGTGGCAAGCCGTTGCTTCAGGGTTCTTGCCCAGAACAATATCGAAATTCACATGATCTCTACTTCGGAAATCAAGATTTCTTGCGTCATCGACGAAGCGGATACAAAAAAGGCGGCACAACTGCTGCACGCTGCATTTTTGGAGGCATAAGGCGCGATGAAAACACTGGTGACAATAGCGGCGTTGGCCGTACTGGGTTGCAACAAGAGCTCTTCCAAGTTCCAAAGCAAGGAAGATAAAGTTCGCCAAACGCCAAGCGATTCGGAAACGACCGTTCCAAAGGAAACGGAAGACGCAGATCCTGACAAAAAACCTGAACCAAAATCTAGTACGGGAGAGGGCACTCTCGATACGGCCAACGACCTAAGCAAATGCTGGTTTGCCGTAAGTGGGGCCTACTTCGGTCTTGGCTACAATTCTACCTTCCCCTTAACGTTGTCGGGCAAACCAATATCCCACGGCGAAACCTTTGACACAGCCGGCGGAATATACCTCAACGCGTCCGATCAGCCGTATCTAGCGCCAACCACGGCGAAAGAGAACTCCTGTGCGACCGACGAAGGAACGCATGATATCGAAGAAGCCGTATGTCGGACGTTTGACTCCATCGCAGTCGCCCCTGGAATGCAAGTGGAAATCAAAGGCAGCAACGGGGCTGTTCTGTTAAATCAGAAAGGTCCTTATATGGGCGTCTCCGCCGAGAACGGCGGGACCGTGGACAACGTAAGCGAATTCCTTCGCGGCCTTTCCGAGAAAATGCCTAAGTGGATGGTGGACTACCTTACCTCGACGAATTATAAACTCGACCGGCGCAATCTATGGGATGCCCGTTCGGTCAAGGTAACGCGGCTATCCGAGAGTTCTTGCGAATAGTAAAATGCCCAACGCTTCGCGCTGGGCATTCGAACTCGCACTTGAGCGTCCGAGTTATTTTTAGATTTCGTAGTGAACTTGTACGCTCACTTTCGCGCCGTCTATGAGTTCATAGGGGAACGATATCGTATTGTTGCTGCGGTTGTAGTTAAACACTTCCTTGCCGTCAACAAATACCTTCCAAACGCCGAGGTTTGGATCGTACGGGTTGTCGAGGGTGAATTCAGCGAGAACCGCCTTCTTGTAATTATAGGAAACGCTGAGTTCCGCGTCGTCCGGCACTTCGCAATCCCACGCAATGATCTTGCCCGCAATGGTAAGATCGGTACTAGCGCAGTCAGGAGCCTTCGCAGTGTCAAATTTTACCGTTCCAGCGATCGGATCGTGTGCAAGTTCGACCTTACCTTGAAAGGATGCGTCGTTCTTGTATTCGATAACCAAATACTCGCCCACATAAAAGTCTTGCGCATCAATCGTGATATCGCTTGCGTCCACGACGATTCGACCCGCAGGAATAGTCTTGCCTAGGCCCTTGAGACTATATTTGAACCCTCTGGGATTATCGCCCATGGCAGCAAACGGGTAAGTCAGCTGCCCCTGTTCGACCGTAATGGCCGCGCCTTCATTGGGAGCGGTTCCGAACGTTATCTTGCCTGTGATGGCGTCATACGTGTAGTCGGTCGTTGAAACTCCGTCAACTTTTACGTCAACTATTCCCACGGGTCCGATGTCAAATTCTTTAAGGAACGGAACGTCGCTTTTGAAGCTTGCTTTTACCACGGCATTTGCCGCTGGCGCCGTTCCAAACTCAATGACGTTGTCGGCGCCAAGAGTGTAA
This sequence comes from Oligoflexales bacterium, assembly GCA_050251195.1. Classification (GTDB taxonomy): domain Bacteria; phylum Bdellovibrionota_B; class Oligoflexia; order Oligoflexales; family Oligoflexaceae; genus JBFWNG01. The sequence continues at coordinate 109,830 of JBFWNG010000011.1, read as the reverse complement.
CTCGTATCACCCACACCCACGCCGTCCACCATGACTTGGAGCGTTCCGTCTGCCGGTTTTTCGCCTAGGTCAAAACGTTTGGTGATGGTTATCGAGCCATACTGATACGAAACCTTGATGGTTGATCCTTCAGGAGGAATTTGCGTAAAGGTTAGAACGTTTCCAGACACTGTAAATCCTGTCCATGCAACCGGCATCAAGCTGCCGACGTCTTGAACTGTGACGCTTACCGATCCTGCGTTTGGCGTATATTTAAGAACAAACTGGTTTTGCAATGTCGTTGCCATTTCTGAAGACATTCTGTTCAAAATAGAAGTATAGTTGGTTGCACAAATGCTGCCCGTCGAACCGCCCGTATAGGCGACCGATTGAGCATAAACGTTGCCCTTGTTATATCCCGTCGAACATGCGGACTGGGAAACAGTTGGTTCCCAAATAATCCCGTACATCCTGGCTTTGGTGCCTAGGTCGCGGTTCAAAGTATTCTTTATGTAATCCCCAACGTAATGGGAACTCTCGTAATCGAATGATCCGTTAGGGCAATTGCCGTCGCTGCAGTTATCCTCGTCACTCACAATCAATACGGCAAGTGAAGATCCCTGACGCAACCAGTTGGTATTCGTGCAGCTCAAGCCGCGAACCGCCATCTTAAGGCCGTACTCTTCGCCGGAGCCGCTAGACCCAGCGGACATCGCCGATGCGAATGCCGAGGTTGCGTTTGTATCGCCTTTTGATATAACGGCGCGCATGCAGTTATGGTTCGGGTCGGTTGTCACGACACCAATTTTCCAGTTCGCATTCGTCAACGAACTAAGTAGCGGAGCCATCTTGGTCGCCATATTTGCTTGCTCTTGAGACATCGAACCTGAGTTATCCATCACAATCAATATATCGATTACACCGCCGCCCTTTATTTGGGTGAATGTGTCGGTATAGGCAGAGGCATCATGGCCTTGATGAAATTCCTTTTGGACGGTAGGACGGGTTATCTGATCAATGTCGATATTTTGATTTGAAGATTGAAGCTGGATTTCTTGTTTTACACCGCCTGCCGTAAGAGCGAACGTTTCGGCGCTTGACCCTTGTCCTGAGACAAGGAAGTCTTTTTCCAAAGTCGTACTTTTGTCGGGACGTGCGCCGTCGGTTTCATTGACTTCGCCTTCGCCGGAGCGGGTTGAATTTTCGCCTTCGACTTCGCCGCTATTTTGGGATGCGCCTTCGCGATCGTGAATGGCCCTAAACTTTGCCGGAGCGCAATAGGAAACGACCAATCCGCAAATGGACACGACTCCTGTGCGATGCACCAAATTTCTTATGCTCATGATGGCAAACCTCTCACGATTTTTCTATGCATAAGCCCTATCGGAGAATTTCACCCAAAAGTTAAAGGAAATCGAAAGAATACCGCAAAATTACTACCTTGCAGGCTTATTTTTTGGGAAGGAGCGTGCCGTCATAAAATGAATATTTTCTTCAACGAAAACGGTAATATCGATGCCGCGGAGTGCCCAAGACAGGATACTCAGAAACCTTTAAAAATCCTTGCGTTACGTCAAAGGCAACCTTGAACCCCATGAGACTCCTAGTTTCGCAATAAAAGTCATTTTTTCCCGCAGGATAAGCATCGGGCGACGCCGGTTCGACTCCGACTCGAATCGGAGCTACCAGGGTATGGCGAGGCACTCGTTGCAAAATCGTCAACTGTTCATGGGATAGGTTCATAGAAAGCGTCGCACCGCTATCAAGAGCAGTTTCGCACTGCGTGCTCGACTCTATTTGAGAAGACGTAATGGAATTTTCTGCCTTGTAAGAACAGGCCGCCAAAAATAATGCTGCAATAGCCGTAAGCATAAGTTTCATATTTCCCTCGCGTGTAGATATCTTCTTGATTGCAAGCCACAAGCCAACCTCTAAACCAGAGAAAACCTAGCTAAATTCACAGCCCCAGAATGGCTTTTCCCGCTTAGGAAACAGACACTGTCAAACCATTGCACAGTCGCGGCTTTGAAAAGACGATGGAGTTCAATGTCTTAGAACGAACTGTCTAAAGGTATGAATTTTGCAACCATTATCTTTGAAAACTTCCGTAAGAGGAACGTATATGAAAAAGACACACATCAGGTGGTCCCTGGGTTTGTTCGCCACGTTCGCGCTGGTCACGAATTGCGGCGATTCCGAATTCACGGGCGACAACGGCAAAAAGGCCGCAGCGAACCAGCAAGTCGACCAACAACCTGGAGCGGCAATTCAACAAACCTTTGAAGTTGGAGCTACAGAAGCAAGATCTCCCGTCGATATCGTAATTGCAATGGATACTAGTCGCAGCATGATTGAAGAAAAAGCAGACTTGGAAAAGAACATGACTGTTTTTTTCAACCAGCTTCAGGATCAGGGCGTTGACGCTCACATCATCGCGATGGGGAGCGGCCCAAGTCACAACAACTCAGGGTTTGAGTTTCCCGAAGATTTGCCCAAAGAAAAGTTTGCGGTGGTGGAAAAGAAAGTCGGATCCCACGACGCCATCAGCATCCTTAATGAATTCTACTCTGAAGGGTCGCCGCCCTTGCCGTTTCGAAGCGAAGCGGGACATGAAGTCGTCATCATAACGGACGACAATGCTGACGGCGCGGGCAACAACGCAAGTGACTTCGATTCTAAACTTGGCAAAAAGGTCACGGTGAATGCGATCATTGGTCTTACAGAAGGTCAGGACCCCGACAACTCGAACTGCAATATACAAGCGGTCGGCAACGAATATAAAGACCTGTCACAGAGCACTGACGGACTCGTTCTTGACCTTTGTATTAAAGACTGGGGCACCCTTGTTAAAGATCTCGCTAACTCCATCGTAAATCGCAGCGAGAAAAAGTTTCAAATTTCCCAAAAAATTGATTCGAGCAAAGCCATTAAAGTAACGCTTAACGGCAACGTCCTTGCCGCGTCGGATTACCAGATCGACCCTCAAGGCGCTCTTACCGTTTTGGCGGAAACGAAGAAGGGTGATAAAATAATCGTCGAGTTCTACTCGCTACCTTGAATCTGTTATTCTAGTGTCTGAACAGCGTCGAACCACCTAATAAAAACCTCCGGAATGCCGAGAATGCTTTCCGGAGGTTTTGTTTATGACACAGAAAGAATCCAGTCGAAAACTGTTCCATTTTCTGAACTCACATCCTTCGGGCGTTCTTGCGACTCAATCCGCCACGATGCCGGATTATCCTTTTGCCTCCGCCGTCACCTATTGTTTGGACGAAAATGGTAATCCAGTGATTCTTATCAGTCATCTGGCAGAACATACGAAAAATCTAAAGCACTCGACGAAAACTTCCCTCTGTATCACGGAATCTCTCGAACCGTCGGAGATGCAATCCGCAACAAGGGTCACTTTGGTGGGCAACGCTGTGCCTCTAGGGCAGCCTTCCGACTACGTTAAGGACCGCTATTTTGGGTTCTTTCCAAAACAAAGAAATTACCTTCGACTTGGTGGATTCGAATTCTACAAACTCGAGGTCAGCCGCGTGCGTTTCATCGGTGGTTTCGGAGACGTCACTTGGATTGACTATGACCGCAATCATTATTCGTTCTCATGGTCCGCCGATGCGGCGAGTGTCATAAAACATATGAGCGAGGATCACCAAGACGTGATCGATAAAGCTGGCAGAAAACTTCGAATCTCAGGCAAATGCCAAATGGCAGCGGTGGATTCGACTGGTTTTCATATAAGAGGGGAAAACCAACTTGGATTTCTCGCTTTTGACGAAGAATGCAACATCTTACAAAACTTACGCGAAACATTCATGAAAACAGCAAAAAAACTGGCGGGATAAAAATTTAGTGCGGTCTCGTGGTAAAGGATCGTCTTACACCGACGATAGGGGCTCTGATGGGCAGTAAATACGCTGCCTCCTTCGAATCAAGCGACATCATCCATCTTTTTCACGATTTTCTGGAGGGTTAGTATGCGATTCCTTGACAAGATGAACTTAACGGCCCGAGTTTCTATTCCGCTGGTCTTGGTACTTGCCTGCGCGGGAGCCGCCGTTTCCTGGTACATTCAAAAAGCCAGCACGGATAACATGGTTCAATCGTCTCTTGAAAGCGCTCAACACGCTATCGACGAGTGGAAAACCCTTCGCGCCTATTACACAAATAACATCGTTGGCAAAGTTAAATCGGGAAACTTTAACATTAGCTTTGATCACAAAGACAAAGCAGATGCTATTCCCCTTCCCGCCACTTTGATTCAAGATTTAAGCGAGGAATTCTCAAAGACCAAGGACGCGGCCCGCCTAAGTTTGTACAGTGCCCATCCGTTTCCAAACCGAAAGGACCGCAAGCTTGACCAATTTTCTCAAGACGCGATAGCGTATTTTCAAAAGAATCCGGATGCCACATACTTTTACCGTCAAGACGCCATGGGCGGGACACCTTACCTCCGTGTTGCTCAACCGGATAAGATGGTCGCTGAATCCTGCGTCAGCTGTCACAACACCCGAGCAGACTCCCCTAAGACCGACTGGAAACTGGGAGACGTCCGGGGTGTCCTCGAATATTCGCTTCCAATCGCAACGCAGATGGCGCATACAAATGAAGTCACGCGAAACATCATCTTCGCATTGTCAGGCGCCATTATTTTCGCATGGTTCATCGCCTTCACAATCCTCAGGTCTGCAAATAGCAACTTGACCAAAGTCGCATCAGCTCTTGCGAAGGAATCATCTAACATCAACACATCTTCTGTCGATTTAAACAACGCCTCTCATACAGTATCTTCAAGCTCACATGAGCAAGCGGCAGCGGTACAAGAAAACGTTGCTGCGATGTCTGAGATCTCGAGTATGGTTGACCGTACAAGCGAGCTTTCTCAAACGTCGCTCCATGCTGCTAAATCAGTATCGCAAAAATCAGCAGAAGGTACAGACGTCATGCACAAATTGGTCGACGCTATGGAAGGCATTAAAGCCGCGAACGACCAATTGGAAAACATTTCCGCCGTCATCACGACGATTGCGGAAAAGACCAACATCATCAACGACATCGTTTTCAAGACCCAACTTCTATCATTCAACGCTTCGATCGAAGCAGCGCGCGCCGGACAGCACGGTCGCGGATTCGCTGTTGTTGCGGAAGAAGTCGGCAACCTAGCACAACTTTCAGGCGGCGCTGCGGCGGATATCCGAAGCCTCATCGAGGATAGCCAGAAACAAGTCCAGGGATTTGTTAAGAGCACACAGGAAAGAATCTCTCGCGGCGAGGAAGTGACGACGGAAGCGAAGAAAATTTTCGATCAGATTTCATCTCAGATCGAAGCGATCCGCAAGCAAGTCGAATCAGTGAGCGAAGCGAATAACGAGCAAAAGCAAGGGATACAACAAGTATCTCAGGCAATGTCTCAAATCGACGAAGCCACGCAAGCCAACACCGAAGCGTCGCGCAAAGTTGACGAACTTTCAACCCAACTTCGCAAGAGAAGCCAACAACTTGGCAAAATCGCGTCAACCATCAATTGGCTGATTCATGGCTACAACGCCACACAAAGACAATCTATGGACATGATGCCAACTGCGGAAAAAGGCAATCTCGTTCCCTTCAAAAAGGGCATGAAGACACCAAACGAAGACATGAGCTATACGGAAACTCGACCAAACAATACCTCCAACAAGCAGGTTGATTTTGACGCGGATGACGACTCATTCAAAGATGCGGTTTAAGCAACACTGTCAGCGAGGAATAGTTTATGCCTAACGATTTTTTAAACGTCTTTCTTGAGGAGGCAGAGGACATCCTCGCCTCTTGGGAAAGATGCTGTATGGACCTCGAGAAAGGATATTCTGACGAGGTATGCGACGGCCTGTTTAGGGCGGCGCATAATCTCAAGGGCTCATCACGGTCGGTCGGCTTGGATGAGTTCGGCTCCCTTGTTCACCGAGCCGAAGACGTCATCGGCCTCATCAAAGCCAAGGAGCTGAATGTCACACCGGATCTCATCAAGATCCTTCTCAATTGCCAAGAGACCCTTCTCAAGTGGGTCGAAAAGCTTTACGATAACGAAAAATTCGTCCCCACCAAGGACAACAACGCTCGTCTCGCGGAGCTCGACGGATATCTGAAGGCAGACAAGAAGGCACCCAAGGATCGCAACCTTGGTGAAATTCTTCTGGATCAGGGCGACGTCACAAGAGACGCGCTTGCGAAAGCTGTTGAGAAGCAATCCAGAAAGCTTGGCGAAGTGCTTGTCGAAGAAGGCGCTGTTAGCCCGGACAAAGTGGCAAAAGCATTGGAAATCCAAGAGCAAGAGAGAAAAGGCAAAAGATCGGACTCGCTTCGCGTATCTGCGGAAAAGATCGATCAGATGATGCAGTATATCGGCGAACTTTCCACTCACCTTTCCATCATTTGGCAATCGCGGCAAGCCGGGACTCTTAATTCCGAGCATTGCAAAAACGCGATCTACCTTTGCCACAAGATCATTAAGGACCTTCAAGACCAGTCTCTATCACTACGAATGCAGCCACTTCAAGGCTTCTTCCAGCGACTGGAGCGTACGGCCACGGACGTTGCCCGATCGTTGAAGAAAAAAATCGAATTTCAAATCGAAGGCGAATTCGTCGAACTTGACAAGACCGTAACTGAGAAGATCACCGACTCCTTTGTGCATATTCTCAGAAACGCAGTTGATCATGGCGTCGAACTGCCTGCGACCAGAAAGAAGGCCGGAAAAAATGAAGTCGGGAGAATAAAAATCTGCGCGAAACAAGATGCAAACATGGTGACGATTTCGGTGATGGACGACGGTAAAGGTCTGGACGCCGACAGAATCTACAAGAAAGCGATCGAGAAAAAAATCGTTACGGAAAACATGAAGCTAACGGAAGCGGACATTCATAAGCTCATATTGCAGCCAGGGTTTTCAACGGCGGAGCAAGTCACTGACATATCAGGTCGCGGTGTCGGCATGGATGTTGTAAGTAGAGCCATCGAGGCAGTAGGCGGCAATCTGGAAATCACGAGCAAAAAAGATCATGGGACCCAATTCCACGTTCATTTGCCCACAAGTTTGAGTATTGTCGACTCTCTCATTATTTCCCTGGATAACGTCAAGTACGCCGTGCCCATTCAGGATTTGTCGGAAATCATCGACCTTTCGAACTATGAAATCAAGACATCGACCCAATCGGGCCGTATGATCTCATTGCGCGGAAACGTCGTTCCCGTACAAGAACTGAAAACCTATCTTCCGACTCAGATGCTCAAAACCCCAGTCAATGCTAAATCGCAACAAAAGGTTGTCAACATTGACGGCAATCGCAAACCTGCGCTTATCGCGAGGGTTGGCGTGTTGCACGTGGCCTTTGAAGTGGATGAGATTCAAGGACAGCAACCCGTCGTTATTCGTAAACTTCAAGGTCGTTTGGAAAAGATGCCAGGAATTTCTGGAACAACGATCTTAGGCGATGGGACACCAGGAATGATTATTTCGTTACCAGCATTAGCAAGACAGTATCTAAAAAGTGTAGATAGGAGGACGGGAACACATGGCTAAGACAGCAGCATTTGGCGTCTTCGATGAAGAGCCAACAAAAGAACAACCTGCGCCAAAACAAACTTTAGGTTCCTTCGAAGAAGAAATCAAAGAAACGGCCCAGGACAATCGTTATCTTGTGTTCAAGCTCGCCGGAGAGTATTACGCTACTCCTCTTCTTGGCGTTCGCGAGATCGTCGAACCACAAGATTACAAACCAGTCCCGAACACTATGAAGCACTTTCTCGGTGTCATCAACCTGCGGGGTCAAATTGTCGGACTTATCGACCTTCGCCTTCGTTTTGGCCTTGCGAGTCAAAACAAGGACGAACAGCCGGCACTTGTCGTTTTCGATTCTCCTAGTGGCCCCCTGGCGGCACTCGTTGACCGCGTTGAGTCGGTGAGCACCATCCATGATGCGGACATTGAGCGAAAACCAAATATCCAGACCAGTATTCCCCAGAATTATCTCATTGGCATCGGAAAGCACAACAAAGAGCTGGTTTCTATTCTCGACCTGCAAAAGATTTTGAGCGCAGATGAGCTGATATCGATTCGAAATTCCCGAAACGCAGTGGGATGATAGCATGATCTACCAAAACGATGAGCTCGTCTTCACCCCCGAAGAAGTCGAGCTCATCTTTGAAACCGCCACTAGGATCACAGGCAATTGTCACACAGGCGGTTACCGGAAGAATATCCTTGTGGCCAATGTGCACCGAAGAATGTTGGCGACGGGCATAAGAAACCCGCGCCAATATCTCGCATTCGCGTCTCAAGACCCAGATGAGCGCAATTGGCTCGTGTCGGCCCTGACAATTCACACAACGAATTGGTTTCGGGAAAAGCCTCAGTTCGATCAACTACTGAAGTACCTTGTCGACAAGGCGAAAACATTGGCGGGGAAGAAACTTCAGATAGCCGTCACAGCCTGTTCCACAGGCGAAGAAGTTTACACTCTTGCCATGTACCTCGAAGAAGCAAAAAAGAAAATTCTCGGCTTCGACTACGTGATCCACGGAACGGACATTGACCCTATTTCCGTCGAAACCGCCAAAAAAGCGGTATACCTCCGCAACGGAATGGCGCAAATCCCGCCCAACTTTCATACACACCTCATGGTAGGCTCTGGCCGCACCAAGGGATATATCGCCGTCAAAAAAAATATTCGGGAACGCTGTCGCTTCAAAGTCATGAGTATAAAAAACTTTACGGCATCTGAAGGCCCATTCGATATCATATTTTGCAGAAACGTTCTTATCTATTTCACACCAGAAGACATCGAGCGAGTCGTGCGCAGCTTCGTCACCGCTCTAACCCCCGACGGCTTACTCTGTCTCGGACACAGTGAATCCATTGAAGCCAAAACATTCAACGTCACCAGAATGGGTCACGCTATATACAAATACTCTCGGCATATCAATGCGTCACAAGACACGGCATCCACAAAAGAAGCCAACGACAAGAAAATTCTCATTGTCGATGATTCCCAGACAATCCGGGCAATCATGACTTCCATGTTTAAGGCGCGAGGTTTCACAACTTACGCCGTGGAATCAGCGCACGAAGCCACTGAGTTTCTTACCACAAACAAAGTGGACATCATCAGCCTCGATCTGCATATGCCAAACGAAAGCGGTGATCAGTGGTTATCTACCCAACGCCGCAAAGGCCTCCGAACCCCAGTTATTATTTTGAGCGACTTGTCGCCCTCTCAAGTCCCGGACATTCTCGGCACGTTGCAGAAAGATGCCCAAGAGTACATAGAAAAAAAGGACCTTCGAAGAGATCCCGACGGTACCATTGCGAAATTCGACGCCATACTGGAAAGCAGCCAGATGAGCAATAAGCCGGACACGGCAAAACAATCGGTAAACCTCAAGAGTTCGCAAAAAATGCGGGCTGCCGAGGTTATTCTGATTGGCGCCAGCACCGGAGGCACGAGAGCGATAGCGAAAATGCTCACCAATGTTCCGAGAACGACGCCTCCCATCGTCATCGTTCAGCACATGGGACTGGAATTTCTGCGTCCCTTTGCACAAACTGTCGCGGAAGGCGCCAGATTGACCCTTGGCGAAATTGTGGACGGAGCGGAATTGAAGAAAGGGTGTGTTTACTTAGCAACTGACGACTTCCATATCGGTGTATGTGCACGTTCAGCTCGAGACAACACGCTTGTGTTGAAGGTCGATAAGATTGACATGGTGAGCGGGCACCGTCCCAGTGTCGATTATCTTTTTCAGTCGGCCGCAAAGCTAAACAACTCCGTTGCCGCTTTCTTACTCACAGGAATGGGAAAGGACGGCGCGAAAGGTCTTCTAGCTCTTCGGGAACAAGGAGCTATGACGTTCGCACAAGATCAGAGCTCTTCTGTGGTGTTTGGAATGCCCAAAGAAGCGATCAACCTTGGCGCCGCGCAATACGTCGGGAATTTGGACGAGATGAAATTAAAACTGGAACACATCATATCCATAAGCTTTGAATACGAACGAGCGAGTTGACTATGACATCATTTCCACAACCCCTAAAAGACATTATCAAAGAAGCAATTTCGAGCTTTGCATCATTGAATGGAATGACGTTCGACAGTTCGAGTTTGAAAGAAACAGATGAAAACACGAGCGCCACAGAACTCGCCGGGCACATAGGTTTTACGGGGGATAAGATGAAAGGATCCCTCACCATAATGTGTGACAAGCATTTTCTCGAGACGACCTACCCGGCTCTCGACGGGCAAAAGGCAAACGACGCCGAACTGAAAGACTGGCTGGGCGAGATGGCGAACCTGCTCTTGGGAAGAACCAAGAACATACTGCTCGACTATGGAATTAACTTGAGTTTAGGAACACCCACGATCATCACGGGCAAGAGTATTGAGGTGGACGCGGGCGCCGCGAAGAACTACTTTAACTTCACTATCGATAAAAAACCGATCGCCCTATTTGCACACTTCAAGATCGACGAAGGGCTCAACTTCGAAAAGAAAGCGGACAACGGCGGCGGTATTAAAGAAGGCGACGCTGTCCTATTTTGAGTGCTCCTTACGGAACCACTTTCTTAACCAAAACCGGAACCCTTACCAATCCTGAGCTTTTAGCATCCTTCAGCTCCAGGTTGCCGGTCGCACTATACTTGCCGGACACATAGAGGGGGTGTTTCAAGATTACAGAGTTCTCGATTGCGAGCTCGTGCTTAATGTTGAAGGTGTTTTCTGCCAATTCCGTCACCGTTATCTTTCCGGCGTCCGAGGTGGCAAGGGCTAGTTTCTCCGTTAAAACGAAAGTCTTATCACCTTGAGAAACATCAAATCCGCTAACCTCGGCAACATAAAATTTAGCTTTATTCGGCGTAAATTCCACCGTTTCTAAATCTGTTGCGCCGGCGCTTTGTCCAATCGCAACACAGTTCTCCTCTTGCTCTGCTTCGCACTCATAGACGGTCAAGTCCAGATCGTTGCCAGGGCTTCCGTCGGTGCCGATCGTAACAGTCACGACATCTTCAGAGTAGCTGCGGAACGTTTTGCCGTCCAAGTCGGGAACTTTGAGTACGTCGCCTGTGGCGATAGGAGACTTAATTGTTTGGGTTAGTCCGTTGAGCGCAAAGACACTCGTTGTTGCATCTGGCTTAAGCTCGATGGACGCATCTACAACGCCAAGCTCCAATTCGCCGTTGAGCGACGCTTCTGTGTCGCCGATCTGGTCTTTTGAAAGCTTGATATTGGCGTACTCTACGCTCAGTTTATAAGGACTGTGCGCGAACTGATATCTACCAAAGACATGGAGGTTCCACGTGCCTGCTTTAGGCGCCAGCCGAATATACTCAAGCGTCCTCTTCTCGTTGCTGGGAGCTCCCGATGCAGAGCAATTCGTCACAATGTTCCCTTCGATTTCGGACGGGGACGTGGAGTTGTCACCTTCGAGCACGTAGAGACGGACACCGGCGCACTGTCCAGCGACGGCTTCCGGTACTTCGAGCGTAACCTTGACCATCGAGGTGCCTTCGGCGACGTTGACGTAATGACGAGCAACCTGGAACGAATCGACAGAACCTTCTATCTCATAACCAGCGTTGCCGGCCAAAGTCTTCTGAGGAACGGTTATATAAACGGGGACAATAAAGGACGCGTTGGCCTCAACCTTGTCGCCGCTTGCTCTGCGCGCCAATATCAGCGCACCGTGGTCGCCCGGTGGCAGTGCATTGAGTTTTGCTCTGTCGACGCAAACGTAAAGCGTACTCTCACGACTTGAAACCGACTTATCTTTCTCGGCCCCGAAGTTGTCGATCGCGCCTTCGCCCACAACAGTCAGCCTCTTTGATACCGACGAACTATTACAATCCAAGGCTTCGAGACTCCCTGCTTTTAACCAAGCAACGCTCGAACCGTAAAATACTGTCTTTATTTCGAATTCATCCTGCGTCGTTCGCAAGAGACGTTGAAGTTCGCCCACGTCGTCCCGCTCGGTAGCGGAGACAGGCAATCGTCGGGCAATTTGCACAGGAATGAGGCTGTCCTGCTCTTTCGCATCCAACCAGATGCCGCGACCGAAGCGTGGCCCTGTGATTTCGAGAACCTCGGGCGGTAGTTGAAGCGTACCGTCATAGTTGATGCCGTTCGGATTTGTTCGCAAGACTCGAACCTGGTAGTCGAGGTCGATCCCCGTTTTCACGCCACTTTCCTCAGCGTATACAGCGCTTGGGATTTTTGTTTCCCTTTCAGCTAAAAGGCTCTTCCAGGCTTGCGGAAGGTCGATCATGCCGGCACCTTGATCAATCCAAGTGTACTGACCGCGCGTCAAGGCATTGGTATCAGGATCGAAGCGCGTTACGTCAAACGGTCGAGCGCTCGCCAACAAAACCTTCTTAATTGTCGTAGGATCGGTCGGGAGATCCGCTGAGAATTTTGCATTATACTTTTTCGCCGCGTCCATCAGCAACGCAACCGCGCCGCTTGCCGTAGGAGCCGCCATCGACGTTCCCCAGAAAACGTTGGAGCCCGTGCGCACGCCCTCAACCCCGTTGAGAGGCTGCGCGCTTAGCTGCGTACCGGGAGCGCTGATTTCAGGTTTAAAACCACCTGCCGCGGACGGACCTCTTGAGCTGAAAAACAGCATAAAATCGTCCGTCGCGTCGTCAGCTCGACCTTTGCCGGGCCACTGATATTGCTTTTCGATCATGTTGGCGTTTGCCGTTGCGCCGACGCTTAATGCCGTGCGGGCCGTTGACGGGCTGCCGACAGTGTTTCGACCAGGTCCAGAGTTGCCGGCGGAAATGACGAACAATACTTTTTCCATATCCGTCAATCGATCGATCACAATTTCTTCCACACTGTAACCGTCGTTAAACACGCTTAAGCCGCCGAGAGACATGTTGACAATCTCGGCCCCGTTGAGCGCCAAGTCGATAACAGCCTCTGTCGCCGAACATCCGCCGTTGTTGGCGCAAACCCGGTTCATCATGATTTTTGCATTGGGGGCAACACCTCGTGCAAGAGTGGCGTCGCTGTCGTTGGATATTGTTTTTCGGCCCGCGATGATGCCGCTCACGTGGCTGCCGTGCATCCCAGGATCAATACCAACTATGGCGGCGCTGAGCACTTCTTCTTCTTGACCCGCAATGGTTTGAAGTTTGGCTTTGCGTACGTCGAGACCAAAAACCTCGGCGAGAACTTTCATAGTCTCCTGAGAACTGTTCCAGTCGTGAACAGCTTTTGCTTTTCTGAAATCTCCCTCGCCGGTTAGATCAACGTAGATTTTATAGGAATCGCCAGTCGGCACGACAATGGCAAAAAACATGTCGTCTGTTTTGCCGTTTTGGTTGATGTCTATTTTTTCCGCTTCGGCTGCATAAGACTCTTCCGCGATAGCGCCAAGCTTAGCGCCGGATTGCGCTGTCAAGAGTTCGCTTCGGAGCTCCGGGTTTGTAATGATTTTCTGCTCGAGGATTTCGGCATATTGATCCGCCGGTGGTAAGGTATGGCCTTTCGTTGGGGGAATCACTTCGGCCTTTGCGATAATTAATACGTCTTCGACGCCAAGACCTTCGGGAACTTCCGCCGCGGTCGGCTCTCGAACTTCGAACGCCGCTTTTGGGTTAAAGTAGACTTTCCCCTCAGCCGTGAAGTCCTTCATGTACACGATTCTATTCTTGCCAGCCGCGTCTTCAAAGGACGGGTGGTTGAATGTGATACCCGTGTCGGCAACGCCGACAGTAACCGTCGACCCGTCTATCGCGATGTCAAATTGTGATTTTAGGGTCTCTATAAGGGCTGGTGCACCGATGGGCACAAGGCCGCTAAACGCATCGTTAGCAACTCTCGCGTTCTTCAAAATATTGCCGGCTTCCGCATCCAACGGACGAGCAACCTTTTCGTCGAACGGCGTTGTAAGAACTGGGTTTATGACCACGGTATAAGGTAAATTTTCAATGCGGCCGATTTGCTGATAAGCTTCATAAGGTGCGAGAGCGCTGAAATATCCGATCTCTGGGCGGGTTTTAATATCGAGCAACGAAACATGTTCTTTGAGTTTGTCTGTTACGAGTCCGAGCTGTTTATCGAGCCGCACTTTTACTTCTTCAGCCGAAGTGCTAGCGCGTCGTGAAGAATCAAGAATAATCGCGAAATCGCGATCGTGAAATATGCCTTCCACTGGGATGTAGGCAATGCCGTTGATCATGGTGACTTGAATGTATTGGCCGCCGGAATAAACGACTCTTCCTTTGTCGTCGATAATAGGAAGTTCGCCGGAAGGTACGACCGGTGTCTTGTCGAAGGTCGGCGCTACCTCATCCTTTCTCTCCTTGGACTTCTTGTGCCCGCAAGAAGCCGTTCCCAACAAAACCAGAACGCTGACTAAACGCACGATGGAAGAAGAGATTTTCATGACTTGCCTACCTACCTATGGGATTTTATTGTTCTAAGCACTTTCTATTGCCAAAATCCAAATTGTCTTTTGACGTTAATGTAAATTGGCCGAGTAGTCAAGTTTTTTCATTAAATTTAATGAAAATAAAACTCAGCTATTTTGACATATTAATAGACTTTAATATGTTTTAATGACGCAGCTTGGGCTGGATGCGCCGCGTCGCGAAGCTCACCAGTACGACCATCATCAAGAGCAATGAAACCAAATGGAGCAAGAAAAACTTGTCGGGCTGCTGGCCCCACAGCAAAGATTGCCCCATTTTTACGCCATGATACATCGGCGAGAGGTACGTCACGACTCGAAGAGCGTCGGGCATGTTGTCGATCGGGTAAAAGGCCCCTGAAAAGAAGTACAGCGGGCTAATGAAGAAAGCGTAAACGGCCTGAAACTGGTTGATATTGCGGATGAAAGAGTTGGCGATTAATCCCAAGGCACCGCAAGTAAAACTAACGATCGCCCCCAACAACGGGATGAAGACAATGTACTTACCGTGGACGGCGCCTACCGCCCAAAGGACGATCGAAATTGCAAAGGACATGAGCGCACCCTTTGTCCCGACCCAAAGAAACTCGCCCGCGATAATCTCCCGCGGTTGGATGGGCGTTGTCAAAATCGCCTTGTAAATGCCCTCATACGTGTAGCGAACATAAAAGTTGTAACTCATTTCAAAGAAAGCCGTGAACAAAGCTGTGGAAAGCGCCAGACCAGGCGCCATGTATTGGAAGTAATCGAGATTGTTCACTTCGGAAATATGCGACCCAAGCCCAAAACCGAACGCCAGGAGAAACATAAGCGGATCGAAAAGCGTCGGGGAAATGTTAGCGAGAAAATCCTTTCGGTAAACAAGCCAGTGCCGTCTCGTCACCTTCAGGCTACTTTTCAAGAACTCAAGCATTTCCAGTAAGCTCCTTGCCGGTTATATGAAGGAACACGTCCTCGAGATTGGAGGGCCGAATGAAAGTGCAATCGAGTCCCTTTTGCTTGATGACTTCCGTAAGCGCATCCAATCTCTGATGCCGCAAGGCCAACTGTTGCGACTCTTCCGCAAACGCAAATTCGTGCGGAGGTCCAACCTGACTCAGAATGTTCCTAATTTCGGGCCGGTTTTCAAAAAGCGCCACATACCCCGGGCAATTCTGCGCGATAAGATCTTTGGGGTGACCTTCAGCTCGTATTTTGCCGTTGTCCATGATCACGAGCCGATCACACAACCTCTCCGCCTCGTCCATATAATGAGTTGTTAAGAGAATGGTAACGCCGCTTTGTTTGAGGCTGATAATCTTTTCCCACAGCAGATGGCGAACCGCGGGATCGAGACCCGTCGTCGGTTCGTCAAGAATGACAAGATCGGGCTTTGGTAACAAGGCTCGCACAAAGACAAGACGCCTTTGCATGCCTCCCGACAACGAACGTATGGGAGCATTCTTTTTTTGCTCAAGGAGCATAAAATTCAGAAGCTCTTCGATACGTTGGTCAGCTTCTAAAGCGTCTAAGCCGCTATAGCCTGCGAAGACCCGCATGTTTTCGACAACGGTAAGCGCCTCGTCCAGAGCATTTTCCTGGGTCACAACGCCTATGCGCTTTTTGATGTGCTTTGCGTCGGTTTCGGGATCCAACCCGAACACCTGCAGTTGCCCCCCGCTCCTCGCCGCTGCACCGTAAAGCATGCTGATCATCGTCGACTTGCCGGCGCCGTTCGGCCCCAAAAGCCCAAAGCACTCTCCGGCGCGAATGGAAAACGAAAGGTTGTCCACGGCAACGAAACCACCAAATTTTTTGACAACGTCGCTAGCGACGACAACCGCACTCACTGTTTTTCTACCGAAAGAGTGACCAACCCGTTATGTGAGGACTTACATCTCAACCTCTGCGTCGTTTCCGAATACGAACAGCTCGCGCTCGGATTGGTCTGCCAACTCCCGGTCAAAGAAGAAGGCGCAAAGACTTCCGTTGCACCGAGTGCAGGGTTGTTCACCCATTCCAACTTTGCAACCTTTCCGTTCCAGCGAAAGCTCTTAGGTTGGCCCGCGATAAATACTGGATAGGGCCGAATTGGAAAGTTCGAACGCAGGTTACCGCGATCGTCTGACACACTATAATTCTCGAGGTTCCAACCGTCCTTATATTCGTAGGTCCATCGAGGAGTGTAATTCCACTGCGCCCCCGACAAGAAGTCTTTGTCAAAATTGTCATACACGCTGTTTATATAGGCTTCGTGATTCATCGTTTCTACAGTAACTCCGAACTCGCCAAGATAAAAAGGCACGTTGAACCGCAAATGCGCCGTCTGGATCAACTGGAACAGCCCCACGCTGACCGGCGGTATATTGGCCCAAACCTGGGTCGACATAAGGATAGGGTTATAGTAATGCGGGGCATAGGCAAAATTTTTGAATTTTGGCTTGCGCAGAAACGTCGGCACGACTCCCGAATTCGTCGCCGCATGCGGGCCAACGAAAATAATGGCTTTGGGATCGACCGACCGAATTCTCTTCTCCGCGTCTTCATACAAGTCGATAAGCTCGGTCCCCTCAAATCCCCATGGCTCGTTAAGCGGGTCATAGCCAATGAGGTTACCGTAAGGGCCGACTCTTTTCGCAAGCTGTTCCAGCATCGCTAGATAACTGTCTCGAACGCCATCTTTGTTCGCGTAAAAAGCATTCCAAGCCCTATGCATATAAACATCGCTGATAGCAAATAGAGCCCATGCCTTGCATTTGCTGCCGTTATCCGCCTTTCCTCTCGGAAACTCCTTGGGAATGGTCCACTCCGGAAAACCAGCACCGCATCCCTGAGCGCTAAACCGTGAATAACCGTCCTGATGAATATCAATGACCACGTACAATCCAAGATTCGCCGCTTCCTTCACCAGCGATTCAATGTGATCCAGATAAGTCAGGTCGTAAACGCCCTTCTTCGGCTCAAACGCTTCCCAAATAAAAAGCATTCGAATACTGTTCACGCCAATATTTGCCAAAAACGCCAAGTCCGCCGGTTTGACGGTCTTAAATGGCGGAACTTTAGAATCCCCCGCAACATTCATCGACCTCAAAACAACCACACGTCCCGCCGCGTCCTTAAAATATCTTCCCTCCGTCACAAGCTTCCCAACGGACGAATTCTCGCTCTGCAACTCACTACCCGCTATGTCTCTCCTAGGTGCACAAGAACACACTAGAGCAAGACCCAAAAACGCAAGAAATCTCACCACGACCCCAACAAACTTTAATTATTTGTCGTATTCTAGCCAAAATCGAGATCCAGAGCAAAGACGAAACGACAGGCACCCAGCCGTCCGGAAAATTCCTGCGCCAACCCGGAATCTTGATAGGACCAAAAATGAAGTAAGGAAAATCATTGTAGGATGGGAACCAAAGTCAGATGTTGGAGACTCCATTCGCCATATCAGAACATCTGCTACTAAAAACAAAAATGCGAACCAGATCGTTGAACAAAATACTGCGCCAGGCACAAATCCCTTCGTAACCGGTGATAATATCGATCTTTTTTTTCAGGACCGCAGCGACGTTAACCCCATCCAATCTAAAGAGCAAGTAACGCCATTGTCCTCTGAAAGAACCTGTCTTCGTTTCTCCATCAACCTCGAAACAGAAGAGAAATTAAAGCGAGCGCAGGAAATCCTTGGTGCACAGAGACTGGAAGAAGTATTCGACCGAGCGCTCGAAGCTCTTTTGGAGAAGAAAGATCCTAAGCGTCGCCAGGAAAAGAGATCCAAGCAAGCTGAGAAAAAACAAACACCCATCAAAGAGGCGCCAACGACAGCAAAAGTTGCGAAAACCGTGACCCCTCGACACAAGGATGAACTATAGGATTTTCTCGAACGCGCAAATCGTTGCCACTCGAGTTCGAGAATCGTTGAAAACAAAGCTTCCGGAAAACGTGGTGTTTTCATCAACGGCACGGCATCGTGCTGAAAGCTTGTGGGCAATCCAATCGACAGAAAGAATGTCGATGTCTTGTATCGATGTGCAAAGATCGGCGAAGTTGGGATGGAGGGCCTTAAAGACAGACTCCTTGAACGAGAAAAATAAAGTCGCTACCGCCTCAACGGGGACATTGGCCTGCTCCGACACCTTTCGCCCTAATGAGATCTCTTGTTCGTCAGCATGCCATGACCAGGTTTCTATGATTTTAGGATGAATCACCTCGATATCAGCGCCGCAAAGGAGATTATCGCGCGTCAGCGCGAGACCGACAGAACCGTGCCGATGTGCGATGGAGCCGTTCATTCCCGGCGGCCAGATGGGCGCTTGTCCCTCCCGACGTAAAAGATTGAACGTCGGATTACTGACCTTGTGGAAGAGAGCCCTACTTTTCGCGAACTCGTGTTTTCTTTTGGGATGCGTCAATTCGTTGCAGTAGATTTCTTCGGCCGGCGTCAGCGACAGAGGTTGATCCATATTCTCGGTATTCCAGAGAATCACCGCGTAAGGTTCGTCGCCTGTCCAAGAAAGCGCGTCTTCGAGATTTGGTACTTCCGTCACCTTCAAATACTTTGCTCCGCGCTCTCTGTCTGGCGCAACAATGAAGAAATAGTCACCTTCCCGTTTTTCTCCGGGACAAATTCGGACACGAAGAACAGGGAATCGGGAAATGGCGTATCGAAGGAATCCCGATATTGCCGGCGCAGTTCCCATAGGCTTTGTTCCGGATGGACGACCCATGCCTTGAGACAACCGCCCTTGACCATTTTCTCGTCGGCGAAGAACGCCGCGACCACGGAGGCGGAACCCAAGCAGGAACTCAAATTGCGCTCCACTTCCGATAATGAAAATCTTTTACCGGAATATTTGAATACGCGATCAGACCGTCCTTGGTAAAGGAAGCGTCGATCTCCCGTAAGAACAATCTTGTCGCTCAACTTCACCGAGGCCGCCGGCGCTATAAAGTCCGAGCGTAAGGTATAACCCTCGTCCGTTTTGTCCAGCTCCACAGTGTTCATCAACGTGTATTCCTGATCACCCAAGTCTAAGTATCGATAGCCAATCGCGCCAGTTTCCGTCGAGCCCAGAATGTCGATGAGTCGCTCGGGACGCGACGGCAAATTTTGAAAACGAGCCAGACGTTGTAATCCAAATTCTGCCCCTGACGTTACCATAGTTCGAACCTTGAGCGACGGCAGATCGTTCTCTAAAGGAGACCACAAGGCCGGCACCGTCACCAAGAGATCGATTTCTTTGCAGCCAAAGGCGTCGCCGCCCACTTTTGTTTGTTCTAAGCTCGCCCCTAGAGAGAAAGGAACCACCCAACCATGCAAGAATCCATAGATGTGAAACGGTGAAATCAAGGAAACAATTTTGGATGTCTTATCAAGTTCGTACAGCGTCCCAAGGGTCCTTGCCTCGGCTAACAATGCCGTCCAGCTTTTGAGAATAAGTTTTGGTAACGCAGTGCTGCCTGAAGTAAAAAAACCAATCGTGCCCTCAAGAGTTGACTGTCTGTCAGAGGCTCCCGACCGGTCTCTCAAGAACTCCGTGATGGGGAAGTCAATATCGTGCAGCACTGGGTAATCACCCGTATAGAGCCGGCGTTCGTCGATCAAAGGTATCAATCCTGCCTTAATCGACGCCAAAACAAGAATGCATCCCGTGAGCGGCGACGATGGTTGCACCACAACGTAGGGATCTGCATCGGACGCCTTTGTGCCGAGTTCCTCCCCCAAAGCGCGTGCGGCACTTTCAACCTGCCCCCATGACCAATCCGCTCCTTCTGTTTTGATCAATCCGGACATGAAACCTCTTTCGTATTGATGTCGACGAACCCTTCCGACGTTTCCCAAAATATTTTTATGCTCTTTGGCATCAGACAAGCGCCCTCTCCAACAAACTCGGTCAATTGGATGTCCTTAATGTTATCGCCGCCTTCAAGCTGAAGAAGCCCGTATTCGCTAGGATGCTTGAACGCGGGTGATTTGTAAATATGGTCGATCAATGCGAGCACCTGCAAGAAGTCAAACGAGTCAATGTGGTATTGAGCTGGGTCTATAAACCATTTCTGCGAACTGTCTTCTCCTACATTCGAGAGCCGCAGTAGTGGGCGCTGAGATAAAGGTTCGAGGAACAGGACTTCGGTTTTGTTTGCCGAACGGGAAACTTGCGCCAACAGCTGCATTGTTTTGTCCGATCCGGAAAACGTCACGGCCTGAACGGCCTCGAAGGTTTTGGGAAAACGGTAGACGGGCTCGGGTGACGTGACGCAGGCTCCCAAAATTGCAATGACCAAACTTAATCTGATAAATCTTCGCATCAGGTCGACTCCTGTCTCTTTAACTTGGTCATCAAAGCGAACAACATGGAAACGGCGGCGCCCGATGTTACAACGAGTCCCAGAGCTCTTAGGACTGGATGACGGGCGAGCAGCAGCGCGCCAAACATCGCAATGGTCGTGGTTCCCGTGAGGAGAATCTTCGTGTCGTCGATCTGGTTATGGTCAGTGGAGACGGAGATGGCGGAGTAATCCAGCGCAAGGGCGATGACGAGCGCGCACCCGGCCACATGGATAAAATTGATCGAAGTACCGCTCGCCCGGAGCAAGAGTCCCACAATGAGTGCTGCTGGGAATAACGGCGCGATGATATAAAACA
The DNA here is from genome assembly GCA_050251195.1 of Oligoflexales bacterium. GTDB lineage: Bacteria > Bdellovibrionota_B > Oligoflexia > Oligoflexales > Oligoflexaceae > JBFWNG01. The sequence goes on along the minus strand of JBFWNG010000011.1, from coordinate 88,781 downwards.
CGTTGCTGAGGCGGCGCTGCAGCGGCAACAGATAGAGCACCATGACTCCCAGACCCGCCAAAAAGAGCAGCGAAGCCCCGTGTTGAATCTCCGTTAGCACAAGATTGTAGTAGGTACGAGGATGGAGCGGAAAAATTTCCTGGTTGTTTTGTAGCGCCTTGGCTCCTGATTGAAAGGGCGCAAAGAGATATTTTGCCGTTCCTACGCTTGTGAACCAAGGAATTCCGGAAAGCTCTCCCCAAGTCGAGAGGTAGTTTTCTTCGTCGCGCGGAACGTCAGGAAGTTCCAGGCGAACATTAGGGGACAATCCAAGATTTTCCAGTTCCTTCCGCCAGAGAGGAGCTATCTTCTCCATCCCGCGGTTGTATGTCTGGAGTCTATGACTCTGTTCGTCCGCATTCGCAAAAAATTTCATAGGATGGAAGCCGATTTCCCCCGAGACCTGATCGTATTCTTCCAACAGACTTTCGTGCGCCTTTACCGCAAAAAAATCTCCCATAGCTACTTTTTGTAGCTGCTTGTTGAAAAATTCTTCTTGAGAAGTGAGAAGCGAACTTGCATAGCGAAAGTCGTTGATATCCGTCCTAAAATCCAATGGCCACATGAAGGCGAGTCCCGCAACGCAAGCCGCTACCAAACCAAAGAGCGTTGGCATACCGATCGCAAGTTTAGGTATTCGAACGGGCCGGAAGGACACTGTTGACACCTTATCCTGAAAGATCAGCATCAGCGCGATAAAGCCGACCATTCCCCCAATGGACATCACCGCGATTTGCCGAATAATTTCCGACTCTGAGAGCAGCAATACGAGAAAACCGATCAGAGTTGTACCGATCGCGGAACCCAACCCAATCGCTGTCTGCATCCTCTTGTCCTTTGGAATGCCCGACAGATGGATTAGGTATTCGTTGTTGTATCCCAAAAATGTGGAGGTAAACGCCAACACGAGACCATAAGTGTGGTCATAAAACGACCCGACTAACGCCAACCCTGTCCCATAGGACAGCCAAGTCCCTATGAGAAGAAAAAGGAGCAATCTCGCCTGACGGCAGAAAAGGAAAAAAACAAGCAATCCAAAAATCGTCGAAACCGTTGCGCAAAGAGTGATATCTCGCCGAAGTGTTTTATAGTTTTCATAGGCGAAAAAGTCCGCGCCTATCCATCGCACTTTATTTCCAAGACTCGCGAGATACGAATAAAGTTCGCCGACTCGATCGAACACTAGCTCGCCAGGCCTTTCAAACTGGAGGACCTGGACGTTTGCTTGAGAGGGAAGGTTCTTTGTCAGGAATTTCTCCCGCAAACCGAGAGGATCTTCTAAGGCGTGTTTCAACAGTGCGCCGGAACCCGGCAAGGTCAGCAACTTTTTTATTTGGACCAGAGAACCTTGCATGGGCTTCGCGGCCAACTGCTCGGCTATTTCGTCCCTAGTCATCATGCCCACTACAAAACCAAGATCCGGCATAGGGATGTCTCTGGTTACTTCGACATAACCTGAGCTTTTCATCTTATCCAATAGGGTACTGCGCTCATCCGGGGAAGCGCCGCTTAGATCCAGAAAAACCTTTTTCGTTAGGGAGCTGGCTTTGACATAATTTGCAAAGACCTCCCGTGCTTCGCTATTGGACGAGCTGAGAGAGTCGACGATATCGTCACGCACGGTCAATTTCTTCAGGGCAAAATATGAGGTAGAGACGGCCAAAATCGCAATAAGCAGAAAACGCTTCATCTCTCCTCTACCCGCGACTCTGGACGATAGATTGGAATCTTAGAGTCAGCTTCTCGTCGGGAAGAACCATCTCAATAGTCTTTAGATCGAGACTATCATTGAAGCTAATCGTCATTTTTTTTAGAACTGATTCCTTCTTCGGCTCCACCAGAAGAGCGTTTTCGATCATTTTGACGTTGTAGTCCTTTTCCAAACCTTCGAGATCGCCGGCCACCAATTGTCGAGCTAAGCGCACGATGCTGGCAAGAGACTCCTGTGATTTGGCTCCGACTGGCGGCATGGGTTTTCCATCGACTTCAATACGGTCCTGCTCGAGTACGATTCGGGACGGGACGGGGTCCTTGATATCCCATACGAGAGTTTTTTGATCAAACGTCATGGTCACGTGACTTATGAGCGGCTTAAGGAGATATTCTGCCTGCTTTTCCTGAACAATCTCCGCGCGCACATTCTTCGCACCCCGGTACTTTGCCATCAGCGCTTCTTTTGTAGCCCCATGGGCCGGCGCGTGCAAGCCCAAGCAAACAAGTGCGATCACGAAATGCTTCATCGCGTTCCCTCGAGGTATGTTTCAAACCGCTGCCGAATCAAATCGGGAACAAGGAACTGCGTCGTTCCAGTTTCAAGATGCCAATAGAGCTGCCTCGTCGTACCAACCGTACAGGTTGCATTGGTGTCTTTGTCTCGCACGCAATAGTTGACTATAAGTTCCGGCAAGCCGTATTCGTGAATCGAAGCGGTGACGATCGCCTTTTTACCATATGACAAAGAATTGCGGTAACTTACGTTTGCGTTCACGACGGGCATCGCAAAACCAAGACTCTTCACCGCAGGCCAATCCAGGTCAAGTTTGCGCATGAGTTCGGTTCGCGCGAGTTCAAAATACTTGAAGTAATGACCGTGCCAAGCAACGTTCAACAAATCCACGTCATGAAACGGAACTTCGATTTCGACGTCGGCGGAAATGTTAAGTTCTGGTTGCAAACAAAGCCCTTCCTACCTGGGTGATATCGTGATCGAGGGGTCGATCCGCGATCATGGCCGGGAAACTTTCGCCAACGGCTCCGAGCAACCCTTTCGCACGGTCACCTAGTTCCGGCCGATATCCGTTCTCTTCCGCCACGAAAAATCCTTGGCGTAAGAACATGGCCGTCACCGCCATACTGTCCCGGGAGAGATTCACAAGATGTGCCAACTCTCTTGCCGCAATAGTGCCCAGACTGACAACGTCTTGGTTAGACGACTCCGTCGGACGGGAGAAGATACTGATCGGCATGGAGTTTTTGAGAATCTCACTGGACAGCGCCGACAAAGTGATTTGCATCGCCTTGAAGCCGTGATGGAGGATAGCCTCTTCGCCAAGGCTCTTTGTCGCCACCAAATTTTCCGGTAAGTAGGAATGGTCCTTCAAATCCATGATGTGCGCTATTTGTCGATCCATAAGATTGATCGTATTCGCCAGAGCTGTTTTTAAATTATCGCAGACATGCGCTATATGACCGCCGAAAAAGTGCCCACTGTTGAGTACAAGTTCCGCGTCGTCCAAGAAGACGGGGTTGTCGCTCGCCGAATTTACCTCGTTCTCTATCGCAGCAGTCGCGCTGTCAATGGCATCGTAAAGGACGCCAATCACATGCGGCGCACAACGAATGGAGTACGGGTCCTGAATGGCGCGGTGGTAGGAAGGCGCGCTATTGAGTTTAAGGTACGGTTGATTGATTCCACTCCAAATCCGAGCGGCGGCTTTCACCTGTCCGGGATGGGGCTTCACACTGTGTGTCTCGCTTGCAAAAGGCGCGGTCCGGCTTCCTAGCAGTTCCACCAGTAGAGCCGTTAGGTCACAAGCAAGGTCGGCACACTTCATGACTTCTCGTAGGGCCAGAGAGGCGATTCCGCACATCACCGACGTACCGTTCATAATAGCCAAAGCTTCGCGCGCCTTGAACGCGTATGGTTTTATTCCAACCCTTGCAAGCGTTTCGCCCGCCGGTTCCACTTTTCCGTTTGCATAGCACATTCGCTCTCCCGCCATGACGGCAGCGAGGTATGAAAGCGGCGTCAAATCGCCACTTGCCCCCACGGAACCTTGAGACGGGATCACAGGGAAAATTCGTTTGTCGAGCAGAAGCTCAATTTGACGGAGGAGGTCATAGCTCACGCCGGATACGCCTTGCGAAAAGCAGTTGAGCCGTATGGCTGTCACTGCTGCGCATTCTTGCTCTGACAGAGACGGACCAACGCCGCAGCCGTGATAGTTGTATAAATTTACCTGAAGCTTTTGACTTAGGGACTTGTCGAATCTGTTTTTCGACGATTGCCCAAACCCCGTGGTTACTCCGTATACATCTTGACCCGATGCCACAGTCGCTAAGAAGAACTGGTGGTTTCGTTCTATCTTCGCTTCTAAGGTCCCCGTTTTGTCGAGCATGACGGGAGAGCCCTCGTAAACATAATTCCAGATATCCTGAAGCTTCATCTTATTTTTATAGGAAATGATCATCCTGCAACCTTTGCTTGTTCGTGACGCCAAAAATCAAAAAAGTTAAACCAGTGTTGTGGTTTTGCTTTCACTAACCTCTCCAACCGTGCAACAAAGCGTTCCGCAAGTTGTTCGGCCGTTGCTTCTTCCTCCCCATCCCAAATCGGTTCAATATCCGCAAAATACCGACCTTGCAGACCTCCGTGAACCCTGTAACTATAAAAGAAATAAATCGGGGCTTTAAGAATCTTGGCGACCTTATATGGAGCCAGCGGAAAATGCGCGGGTCGTCCTAAGAAGGACACTTGGAGCGATTCGTTCCCGGGAAGAATACGATCACCCAGAAAGCTGACACAACCGCCTTCGTCAAGAATCTGCTTTATATCGAGAACAATGGACGGCCCTGCCTTCTTGGCATTGAGCAAGTGCACCTTTCCTAAGTCCATCTGCCGAAGCTTCTCCTGAAACTTTGGACTGCCGTCTTCGTCCATGAGGATGGCGAAACTGGTGTCCTTCTGCTTGGAAATGGCAACGGAGCTCATCATCCAGTCGCCGTAATGAGCCCCGATGAGAATGGATCCGGGGCGATACATGCGATGAGACGTGCCTGAAAGGTCTTGTTTGACCACTTTCACGTCCTTTATGGACAGACGATCAATGAGCGAGAGGGCGAAATACCAAAAATTCAAAAAAACATTGGAAAATGCGCTACGCCGTCCGACCTGTTCGTACATTTTCGCTATAGCACGACGACTATTCCCGCTCAAAAAGTAAAAATACATCAGGGGGAACGGCAGAATTAAAAAGCAAATTTTTCTTCCCAGCTTGGAGACGAGCCAGGCCATTATTCCAGCGCCAGGGGTTTCTTCGCCTTCGCCCTGATCGGGAGAGCTTTCCAACGGAAGCAAAAACCGAAACAAACGAGTAGCCACGAGCCCCGAGTGCAGCAAGCTCAACCTGAAATTGTCCATCCAGGGACGAAAATGGCTAACCCTGCTTGTTCTCTCTGGGTAATAGACTTGAATCGGAATTTCTTCTGCCCGCACGCCTTGCCAAAGCGCTTTCACCAAGATCTCGATTTCAAAATCATACTTAGAGCATTTAAGCGCCATAAATATAGACTCTCGAACTGGGTAAGCTCTAAATCCGCTTTGAGTGTCTTGTAACTTCACGCCTGCTTCGGCCCAAACCCAAAAATTCGAAAAAGCCCGCCCGAATTTTGAGGACTCAGGGATATTCTCTCCCTGCTCCATATCCCGTACGCCGATAATGATGCGTTCGGGATGTTCGGCCGCCGCCTCAATAATCTTCGGGAGATCGCTTCCGAGATGCTGACCGTCGGCATCCATCGTAACTATGCTCTGAAAGCCGCGATTACGAGCAAAATCGAAAGCAGAGAGAACAGCAGCCCCTTTGCCTCCATTATTTTCGTGGGTCACGACATACACGCCGTTGAGACGGGCCAATATCTCTCGCGTCCCGTCACTTGAGCCGTCGTTGACGACCAACACGTGCGGATGCTCTTGCTTCGCGCTTAAAACGACTTGTTCCAGCGTCCCAGCGTTATTAAAGGTCGGTATAACGACCAGAATTTTGTCTTTACAGCCGCTCGGCATAAACAAAGCTGCCCTTTGAAAATGTTTCTTCAGAGTTGGACAATACCCACGTCACGGTTTTTAGATCCCTGTCCACGGTGACGGCAAGATCCGCCACGGCTCCCGGCAAGCACTTTGCTAAAAACTTGCCCCGACTGACTTCAACAATATCGATTTTCCTTCCAAGAATCCTTTGGACGGAGTTCACCGCCATCTCCACTTGCGAAACAGCTGGCAAGATTGGAAATGTGTCAAAGTGCCCTTGAAAATGCGGATGATCGGGCTTCACTATTACTTTTTCAAGAATGTTGTCAGCGCTCCCAGAGCCAACCGCCTTCGGGCTCATTGCTGCCTTATTTGCTTCCACTTAGTACTCCCTAGCCGCGTGCGGCAACGCGAAAAACTCTTCATACCTCTTCATAAATTCCCGCTTCAAATCCAACATGGAACTTCGACCTTCTCCTTCGACCTTTATGCGCGGCATGATATGCGCGCGAAAGCAAACAGCGCCCTTACCGTACCGATAAATGCGCGATTTATTCAGAAAGGGACGATCGAGCGTAATAAAAATGGGTGAAATATCGCGTCCCGTTTCCGCCGCAAGCCTAAACCCGCCGTTTTGTAACTTGCCCAGTTTGCCGTCAGAACTGCGAGTCCCCTCAGGAAAAACTACAAATCGTTCGCCCAACGAGATCAAATTCCGTGCTTTTTCGTAGGCGTCCGAATTCTGCATAGTGTCGCCGCTCTTCACCGGGATATAGCCGCTGGAAAGAACAATTGGCTTTAGCAACGGATTTGCCAAAAATTTCGTTTGCACGAAGGTATAGCAGTATTTGAACTGCGAAAAAATCGCAACTACGTCGAACATGCAAAGGTGGTTGCACATCAAAATGGGCGCGACGTCCCCGCCTGCGTGATCGACAAAACGCATATCGATCAACTTGAACAATCTGGTGTGAAACCTGACGAACCGAAAAGCTTCGTGACTCACCCATTGCACAATTCTTTGTCTCCGATGAGGAAAGGGCTTCAGAACGACACCTAAAACGGCCACAATGGGAATAAAGGTTATGCACATCAACCCAAAAATCGAAAAATTGTAGCTATGGTTAAGAACATAAACGACTTTTGCGCCATATTCCTTAACCCTACCCAAGGCGTTTTCATGAACAACCACAGCTGTCATCAAAAACAAGACTCCCAAAAAAACATAGGACAACAGACTCGAATAAAGCAGCCACCAAGAAGTCGGCAAACCAAACAAAAACACTAAGAGTATCAAAGTATTAATAGCTAACCCCACACTCCAAAGGGGCACTGTTTTATCGAGCCGCGTTTTCTTTTCGGGTGGAACCGTCACAAACCGCGACGCAAAATCAGACAATCTTCTTCCGTCCGTTTGAAAAAACGCAAACCAGCAAAAGAAGCTTGCCGACATCGCAAATGGATAAATTCTTTCATAATGAAACGTGTCGAAAAAATATGTTGATGCCAAAATAACAGCGCCCGCCGCGAGGACAATCCGCGGAGAACGCAACTGAACGACAACCGCTAAAAGCCCCAAGCCTGCGACACATACCTTCACCCAGAGAGCGGAATTCAGCGCTTCGCATGCCCAGATCAGAAGCGGATACAAAACAAAGAGCGGTTTGAGACGATCAAGCCTTCTTGTCATAGTACTTCGCCACGAGGTTGTGCACGTCGCCAAGTGTACGGATTGCTCGCAGTTCGTCATTCGCAGGGCGAATCTTGAATTCGCGTTGAAACTGCACGACAAGGTCGATAGCGTCAAGACTGTCGAGACCAAGGTCGTTAAATACATGTTTTTCCGGAGTCAGGTCTTTAGGGTCAATTTCAAAAAGTCCCGCCATGATGTTGTTGACTCGCGTCGTAACCTGTTCTTGCATTAGTCCACCTTTGATAAAATAAGCGTTGCGTTGATTCCACCCAAAGCAAAACTATTCTTCATAATGTTTTTTAAAGCCTTATTCCGTGTCTTGCCCATGACAAAATCCACCTTTCCACATTGAGGGTCGATGGTATCTTGGTTGAGAGTGGGCAGCACCGTCGACGTTTCCAGCATCTTTATGCATGTTGCTGTCTCGACTACACCTGCCGCTCCCAACAAATGGCCGTAGTTGCCTTTGGAAGAACTAATGGGAGTCGAAGAACCAAAGAGGCTCTCCACAGCAAGGGATTCGGCAACGTCGCCGTTTTCAGTTCCCGTTGCGTGAGCGTTGACGTAGTCGATGTCCCCGGGGCGCAAGCCCGCCGCTTCCAGCGCGCCTTCCATGCATGATCTCAGTCCTTGCGTCGAAGGATTCGTCATGTGCACTGCGTCGTTATTGGTGAAAAAACCCTTTATCTCTCCGTAGATTTTGGCGCCACGCTTCTTCGCATGTTCGAGGGATTCCAAAATAATTGTTCCGGCGCCCTCGCCGACAACCATACCGTCTCTATTCTTACAAAACGGACGAGGCGTTTGTTGGGGCCTAGAGTTGTAACCTTGCGACGTCGCGCTCAGAGCGTCGAACACCGCCGCAACAGCCGGAGTCAACTCCTCCGCGCCTCCGCAGATCATCGTGTCGGCATACCCGTTCTTGATTGCCTCCCAACCAAATCCGATGGCCTGGGTGCTCGCAGCGCATGCCGTGCAACTTGCGATAACCCGCCCGGGTATTCCGAACGTGACCGCAATATTTGCCGCGCATGTGTGCGACATAATCTTGAGAAAGGTCGTCGAGTAGACGCCTTGGATTAAACTCTTTGTTTCCACGACACCGCGGTAATACTCTTCTATCGCGCTGGTGCCGCCCATCGACGAGCCGTAGGAGATCCCTGTGCGTTGGTTTCCTATCACGTCCTCGGCGAGCCTTGCATCCTCGATTGCTTGCGCTGTGGCCTGTGTTGCGAGCAACGAAACGCGACTCATGGAACGACGCTTCTTGCGCTCGAACGACCGTTCGTCGAAGTTGCTCACTGGGGCTGCAACCCCCGTTTTAAGTCCTAAGCCCACGTCGCTCCAACCAGGCATCGCTTGAATGCCGGACCGTCCAGCCGTCAAAGATTCCCAGAGTTCACCAAGCGAATGGCCCAAGGGCGTTAACAGTCCCACTCCTGTAATTACAACTCTACGAGAGTTCATCATGTATATAACCCGCCGTTCACTTGAAGCACTGTGCCGTTGATGTATGAAGCATCGTCCGATGCCAAAAATTTTGCCGCCTTAGCAATTTCGTTGGGTTCCGCAAAACGTCCTAGAGGGATAATCTGCTTGAGATCCGCCTCCGGCAAGTTGGCTGTCATTTCTGTCCTGACAAGACCAGGGCTCAAACAATTCACCAATACACCTTTTCGTCCCACCTCTTTTGCGAGAGCTTTCGATGCGGAGATCAATGCGCCTTTCGCTGCGGAGTAGTTCACTTGCCCGCGGTTGCCCATTTCCCCGGAAACGCTCACCATGGCGATAATGCGTCCCCATTTCTGGCCCAACATTGTCGGCAGACACGCTTTGTTGATATAAAAAAACGAATTAAGGGACGCCTGCACGACGTTGTTCCATTGATTTGCTTCCATAAAGAAGAACGGCGTATCGTCGACGAGCGCCGCATTGTGTATGACGACGTCAAATCCTTCGTAATGGCCCATTGCTTTTGACAATCCCGAAGCTATGGACTCCTGATCGAGCAAGTCCATCTGCACCGCGTGAACCCGCCCCTTTGCATTGGTTTCGTCAGCTATTTGGTGAGCGCGCGCTTCCTGGTTGCGATAGGTAAACACGACATTATTCTCTGGGTTTTCCAGAAAAAGCCGCACCATCGCTTCTCCAATTCCGCGGCTACCGCCGGTAATGAATATTCTTCGCATTTGCGATTCTATCCTTCCTCTCTATTGTCCAAAAACTTCATCTCAGCACACGCAATCTCTTCGCCGTCAAAAAGAACCTGCGCTTTGTAAACGCCCAACGGATAGAAATTGTGAATCAAATTTGCCTTAATCACCAACTGATCGTCAACTTGAAGGTCCATGCCTGGCGTCAAACGACACTGGTCGATACTCAATAAAAATCCGACCGAAGGATCTTCGTTCGCTTCGCTTTTATTGCAAAAAAAGAGCGAGGCAACGCCCTGCGCCATTATTTCAACCAGCCAGTGATTGCAAAAATTGCCTTCGGCGTCCCAATACGGCTTCGATTGAGAGAGTTTCGCGACGAACGTTCCGCTCCCCTTCTCCACGGAGCAAATCGTATCAACAAGTTTCATGTATCCGGTATGAGGGATACTAAAAGCAATATCGATGTTCTCCATCACCCATCCAGTTCGGTCTTTTGACAATTTTTAGTAAGGTTAAGTTACTCTAGTTAGACGCAGGTAGCAATCGACTTTTATTCCGCATTTTTGCAGAAAAAAATAGATTCGCCGGAGTTCGAAGCAGCCATCAAGCCGTTTGGGCCCAAGCAATCCAAGTCCAACCAGCATACCGGAACGTCTCCCTCGGCTAGGATCCGAGCTCGAGTGTTTGTGAGTCCCGAAAAATCTGTTTCACGGGCAAACTTGAGAGAAAAGACGCCTTGACAAGACATTTTAGCTAAGCCAACGACTTCAACTTCCGCCACTATATCGCTTTGCGGGTCGTCATATTCTTCTGCGTGAATGAGCAGCGCCTTCTCGTCAAGGCCCGACGCGATTCTTGACGCACTGTAATACAAGGCTTTCGCGCCAGACAGGAATCCGCATGAAGTCACGAAGGTCGGGTTATTGATTTTTTCCACCATGGCGACATACGCGATCGAAGCATTGTGAACAGAGTGTTGGAACTCCTTGGGCGAAACGGGCAATGACCTATCGATGATATTTTCCGAAATCGCCGTTAGCGACTTTATCTCCCCTCCCGCGGTCGCGAAATGAAGAGATGCCCCTTTGTCGTCCAATAGGGTTGCCATTGTTTCAGGTTGGTCACGTCGCAGCTGTTCGACAAAAGTAACGACGGATTTCTGCAGATCTCCCATGCGACGCACAAGCGGGTATTTGGATAATTCGGTGGTACCCCGCTTTAGAGCATATTTCCCATAAATCAGAACCGACACCTCGTTCATGAGCGACCGCCTGCAACACATAAGCTCACGTTGTTGCCGCCAAAGGCAAAAGAATTGCACAAAGCGGTCGGTTCGTTCGAGTTTCCGCGTTTACCTTGCCATTGAGGCCAAGCGTTAAGGACCGCCAGGGTGACGGCAAGCTCCAGTGCGCCGCTCCCGGCCAACGTGTGACCGTGAAATTCCTTTGTCGAGTGAAAAAGGGCACGGTCAGCAAAAAGACGATGAATAGCCTGCCCTTCCGCCTCGTCATTCGCAATGGTACCCGTGCCATGGGCATTAACGTATGATATGTCGGCTGCGGCCACACCCGATTGCTCGAGCGCCTTGACCATGGCCAGCTCCATAATTTCGCCGCCGGGACTCGGATGCGTCATGTGATGCGCTTCCGTTTGAGCCCCGTAGCCGAGAATGCGTCCCAACACCTCTTCTCCAGTTCGTTCCAATAAGAGCAACCCGCCCCCTTCGGACAAGTTTATGCCGGCCCGATTTGCTTGAAACGGTTTCGTGAAGCTATGATCGAGAACCTGCAGCGAATCGAATCCCATAATCGTGATGGGACTTAAGATATCGATCCCGCCCGCAATGCACGCATCGAGCATACCCGACCGCACTGCGTCGTATCCGTGCGCGATGGCCAACGCAGAAGAGGAGCATGCCGTTGAAAACGTCTGACTAAAGCCGCCAATGGGAAACTGCCGGGTTACTTCGTCCGCAATCCAACCATGCTGCATTTCAAGGGTCATGGTTCGGGACAGCGGAATTTGCGTCGTTCGACGCTTGCTGACTGCATTTTCGAATGCCTTGATTCCGCAGGTACTCGTGCCTAAAAAGAGACCGATGCGATGCTTGTCATAGCGCGAGAAGACTTTCGTCTTTCGTTCGAGCTCGTCGACCAGTGAGAACACAATTCTGCGAGCAACTCTATCGGGCTGTTCTAAATCACCCGGTACCACACCGAAAAGATCCCAGGGCAGCTCGCCGAGCGGCGCGTCTGTCCAGTCTTGGAAACGGTGATCCTTGGACAGCCCCCTTATTCCAACCAGTAATTTCTCATGAATAACGCCCAAGCTGCGCCCGAGACAGGATGCGACGGCGGCGCCGGTTATGGAAATTGTCGGCAGAAGGCCCATTAAGGCTAGCTCCTAATTTGCCGCACAATGACTGTGTACGGCTTGAGCTATCGACTCAACGTTGGTCAAAACCTGCTTACCCGCATCATCGTTGCGGATCTTGATTCCGTATTTTTTATCGAGAGCGACAACGAGTTCGAGGACATCGACGGAATCAAGACCCAGCCCGCCCTGGAACAGCGGACTTTGGTCGCCGATCTCTCCCAGAACCTCCGGACCTAATCCCGAAACCTGAACAATCATTTGTTTCACTTCAACTTTAAGCTCGTCGAGGGATCTTGTTGCCAACTTCGTCTCCTTTTCCCCGTCTATTTTCCTATTTCGATGCCAGCTCTTTCCTAAATGATTTAAACAGCAGCTGCACCCATTTACCGTACTTCTTGTGGATGTGCGTTCCGTCGTAATCCATGTTCGTGCTATCCACATAGTGTACTGCTATCGATTCCTTGTCGTAGACAATCTTCACCTTCACGGTATGGCCTCGCGTATCCAACGTCGCGCTATAGGCGTCTTCCCCCTTTATCTTTTTGACCAACCAACCTCTTTCTTGGGCAGCCGCTTCCACGCTTTCCTGAACTTGTTTAATCGTATAACTTGGCGCCACGGCCTCCACCATTGGACTCTCTAATGAAGGTGCACACGCGCCGAGGACGATCCAAAAACATGTGATCCAAATTGCTCTCATCATAAAAAAACCTCCCTCTCCGCTACTGCCCAACCCGTCGAACTTTAAGTAATGTATGTCCAAGTCCCAGGGTATCCCAAACCTGTTCCACTTCCAATTCCGCCGCCTTTAAAAGATTCAAAAAGTCGTCGTACCTGTACATTCTGCTGTTGCCGTTGGCCACGCAGGTAAAATATGGCGTGGTATTGGCGATGCAGTATGCCGCGATATCGTATTCCTGCCGATCCCAATAAGTGTCGAGAATAAAAATTCTTCCCGTCGAAGAGATAGCTTGCGCCGCCTTCTTGAGAATATGGATGACCTCTTCCTCGGAAAAGCAAACGAGAAACTGGCTCATCCAAACGATGTCAAAACCCGTCGGCAAGCTCACGTTCGGGTCGAGCATATCGACTGGACAATACGTCATCCGCTCGCTCAGCCCCGCTTTTTCGACGTTTTGCTTAGCAACGGCAAGTTGACCAGGCAAATCCGCTAGAGTCAGGTTCACCTCAGGAACTTGACGGGCACAATACATCGCCCACTTCGCGGTATTCGAGCCTATATCGAGGAGCCGACGGGGTTTGTGGGCCCCAATAATCTTGACCACGTCCGGAAACGCAGAGTCCGAATAAATATGGTCAAACTTAAACCATGATTCCTTTACTTTCGGAGGAAGCTGAGACAGTCCTTCATAAACCGTCGGCCAACTGCCAAAGACTTTCAGCCCTGACGCCCTGCCACAATCAAGCGATTCGTCCAGGTGCAACAGCGGTTCACCACAAACGTCGTGAACAAAATCCATATTGGCTTGAGTCAAATCGTCATTCAAAAGAAAGTGTCCGACGGTGGTAAGAACGTAGGCACCGTCCTTCATATCCAAGACACCCGAGACGACCGCTGGTTCGCACACAGCCTTGACGGTGTATGTATTCGTGCCTACTTCAGTCGCAACTTGATCGGGCAAAAGTCCTCGCTGCCCTGCTTGTTCGATGGCTCGAAGCATGCCCTTGTCCCGCGCAATGCGCACAGCTTGAAAAACCACAGGGCCAAAGGCAATCTTCTGCGCTTCGAAACGCGCGTCTAAAGCCGACATTTGCGTGGGAAGAAAACTTTTGCTATCGCTCACAGCTTGCCTACCAGTATTAAATTTTAAAGATATTGCAGTCTTTTGATATAAACGACCTGCACTTGACGGTCAACTCAAATGTTGCTACTCACGTGTTCCTACTGTACATTACGGGCTTATGAGAGATTCTTTCCCATTCAACAAAGTTTGCGACGAGGCCGATTGGGAATTCTCCGACATCCGTCAAATCATGACCAATGTCTTGCATCTTCCGGAACAAGCGCTTACCAACAAAGAAAGAAAACATTGGGAATGGTCCCTAGGATTTAAAGCGCTTAAGGACTATGGCTATCTCGACAAATCAAACAAGGCTCTGGGCATAGCCTGCGGGCACGAAGCCGTCATGTACGCCTTAACGAATTACCTTGACTCCGTCACGGGGATCGATCTCTACGGCGCAACAAAGTTTTCCGGACAAGAAGCGCAAGCCGACGTTGTCGCCCACCCCGAGAAGTATTGCAAATTCCCTTACGAGAAGAGTAGGCTTCAGCTCAAGAAAATGAACGCTCTTTCTCTTGCATTTCCCGACAACACATTTGACATCGCCTTCAGTTTTTCATCCATTGAGCACTTTGGCGGGTCCGCGCAGGTTCTACAATCGATGCGCGAAACCTGGCGCGTTTTAAAACCCGGCGGCATTTATGTCCTCTCCGTGGACTACATTTTCCAAAATCCCTGGCCGCATTTGCCTCGATCGCTAAGATGGCGAGAGGCAGCTGAATACCTTACCCGGCAAGAAGTCGAAGAATTGCTGATCAAACGCTCTGGTTTCCGACTCAGGGATCCGGTGAGTTTTGACGTAGCAACGGAAAAGGTTACCAATGTTTACGATTGCCTCACCAACACAACGTCTACGGGCAAGCAATATCCGCACATCTATGTGAAGTTCCAAAAGGGATTTCTGCGGAAATATTTATTTTCAAGTTTATTTCTGGTTTTGTTCAAAGAGGCTTCGCCTTAAGAATATTATTCTGCTCTTCCGCGATCAAAATATTTCGTCATGTTGAGCGTAGCGAAACATCTCGAGGAGATCCTTTGTGGACTTCCTCTCCTGCCGCTTCCGATCGTGAAATATTTGAACGCGGAGACGCGGAAGTCTGGAGGCGCGGAAAAACGGACGCCTAAAGAGTGGAAACCAACTCAAGGAGACGCTTCGCCCTTTTCTCTCGCGCGGGGATCCAGCTCCAGAATGACCGGCGTTGTCCGCGGGGGCGAGACAAACTCGTCGATCCTCGCAGTCGCGACCGGCTTGCGATGAAAGAACAATCGATAGAGCGTGAATAGGAAGATAAGCATATGAACGATCGAGGCGTGAAGAAACAAACCCTTTTCGCCAAACGACTTCATCCAAAACGAAGCGATCACCGGCCCGAAGCTTGCCCCGATTCCATAAAGGAGCAATAGCCCGCCTGCGATCTTAAGAAAATCTGTCGTCTCCGTTCTGTCGTTCGTAATTGCGACCGTCAGGGAGTATAGCGGCATCGCTAAAGCTCCGAGCAAGACCACGGCGGTCATCAACGTCGTTTGATCCCAATCCGTTCTTCGAAAGAAGACAAACTCACACACCGAGGCACACACTGCCATGAGAAGCAATAGGTACTCCCGTCGAAACCGATCGGCAAAAAATCCCACGAACACTTGAAAAACCGCGCCGCTCAATACAATGGTTGCCATGAACGTTGAAACAAAACTCACGCTGTTGTTGGATAGACCCGCCGCCGCGACAGGGCCGAGACCAAGTATCGATCCGTTCACCATTCCCACGAACAGACACCCCACGGCGCCGATCTTGGATACGTTCATAACGTCGGCAAAACTGATGCGGACGGCCCGAATAGGACGCGGACCAACCGAACTTGTGAGAGCCAGGGGGATGAGCGCCAAGTTTATGAGTATTCCCGCAACAACAAAACTCATTGTCGATTCAATTTCGAACTGACTCAAAAGCATTTGTCCCGTCATAAGCGCGGTTAAGTCGACAATGCGATAGATGGAGAGAATGCGTCCCCTGTTTTCGTTGCCCGCAAATTCGTTGACCCAGGATTCCGCGATCATGTAGATCCCGGCGATCAAAAAACCTCCGACGAACCGCAATCCCGCCCAATAGGCGGGTGCAATCATGAGAATGAAAGCAAGCGCAACAACGCTCTTGGTGGCGGAATAAGCGATGAAACTTCTTATGTGCCCCACCCTCTCGACGATTCTTGGCGTAAAGAGGCAGCCCAATAAAAATCCGAGGTAGTAACCACCCGCCATCATGCCGATGGATATTTGAGATAGGTTATAATTGTAGGCCTTCGTCGGCACGAGAACACTGAGCAATCCGTTGCCCATGGCAAGGATGCCAATGCCGGTTAGTATCGCGCTCAGCGAAAAGATGACAGATCTCATATGCTACTTTGCCACATCGATTTGATACCTTACGGAAACGCCCCACTCGTCTTCGGTGGTGCGTTTTTTTGTTTCCTGATCTTTAAAGGAAACCGCGTCATAGTATACCCCAATGCCAAATCCTACGATTTTGCCCACAAACACTCTGTAGTGTAGAGTTTCGTCGGGATAGTAACCATGGCGTTCTTGAATGCTCCGATCGGGCGCCCTTATTCCCGAAATCGCTTCGTTCAAAGTATCGACCCCCTTAAATACATATTTGAGGGTTGCCTCCGCCCCTAAATTTCCAAAGAGACGAAAGGAAGCATCGGCAAGCGCATAGGTTTCCTCCGCCTCAAGACGCGTGTTCTCTCCAATAGTTCTGTCGCGGTAGTTTAGAGTCGATTTTCCGGGACCAATGCGGAAATGAAAATCCAAAAAACTTGCTTGAGCCATCAAGTAAGCCCAGTGGTCCCATTCGTAGTAATAATCGTCACTCCAGGTTCGCGCATACAACCGCGCGTAGGTCGGCTGAAAATGGAGCGACAGCCCGCTGAGCATGCGTACACCCAAATTGTTCCGCGCGCGCAACAGGTTGATGTCTTCCTTGTCCGAATCTGCGTAAACGGATTTTCCGATGCCGACGTCGAGAACATGTCTATACCAATGATAGAAGAAAGTAGGTGCGACTCCGCCCCACATCCTCGTCAGCGAATCACGCGCGGCGTCAAAATCTTCGGCGCTACTCGTGGTCCGCATTTCTGTTCGAGCGATGCCCGCATAGGGCGTGAATTGAAGTCCGGGATTCTGGTCAATAACGGCAATATTCCTTGCCGCGGCCCACACGCCGTACTCAAAAGCAGAGGTGGTCAATGTCTCCCCGGAATCGTCCTTGGACGAGGTCGTTTGAAACGCGAGGAGCGGGAAAATGCTTACGTCAAACGATCCCGTCTCCCAATCGGGAAACCAGGCTGAAGACTTTGCTTCGGTGTCCCCCCAAACGGGCTCCGATGCCATAAATACCACAACGCACCAATACCACAGGACTTTCCTTCTACTCACGCGCACTCCGTTTGGGGACATTATTCCATATTATAGCAAAGTTTCAGCTAGCTCGAAATCGGAGAACGAGTTAAATTGCAGAGCCTTGGGTTCGGTCGCTTGTGGGTTGCCTATGCTTCGAAATTCCATTGTTCGCCAGTTGAGAAACGTTGCACTACTTGTTCCCGTGCTCGTCGCATTATGCGCCATTGCAGCCTATTACGGCATGGACACAGCCGAAGAGTCCCAATCCGGCCTCGAATTCTCAGCGGGTGTTTTTCAACTTAAAATTCTATCCGAAATGCACACCTTGATTTTTGGCATCCTTGTCCTTGCAGCGGGATCCACCGCCTTCGCCATCGTGTACCTGCTCTTCAAGATTAGAAAGAGAATCTCCGATTCGATAGTGCGCTTGGGAGAGGCAATGAACCAAGTCAACATGGGCCTTTCACCTAACCTAGCCTTAAATGGCTTCGGCGAGTTCGCCGTTATGTCGCAGACGTTCGACGTTATGGCGAATGCCGTGGATAGCCGTTACAAAACCCTCTTCAACCAACTGCAAGAAAAAGCAGATGGCGCCGCCAGAGCCAGCAAAGCTAAAAGCGATTTTTTGGCCAATATGAGCCATGAAATTCGAACGCCGCTCTCGGTCATCGAGGGATATTCGTCTCTTCTTCGCGATCCGAAGTATCCGGACAAATCCGAATGCGTCGCTAAAATTCATTGGAACATTAGGCACGTCACTAAACTCGTCGACGATATATTAAGCCTAGCCAACGTCGAGGCAGGAAAGCCGGATCTTTTTCTGGAAAATATTAGGATTGGCGAAGAACTGACCGTTCTATGTAACTCTCTACGAGACCAGGCCGCACAGAAAGGTCTCGATCTCAACCTGTGTTGCGTGAGCATCCCCGCCCAGATTCTCACCGACAAGGCTAAACTCGAACAAATTCTAATCAATATCGTCGGGAACGCCATCAAATTTACGGATCAAGGCGAAGTGAGAATCAATGTTTCCCTGAAAAAAGATAAGCTTACTTTCGACGTAAGCGACACGGGGGTTGGGATTCCTGTCAACCAACAAGACGAACTGTTCTCTGCGTTCACGCAAGCTGATCCGTCTATAACCAGAAGGTTCGGCGGAACGGGCCTTGGCTTAGCATTATCCAGAAAGCTCGCGAATCTTTTGGGCGGGGACGTTTTCTTGAAGGACAGCTCGGCGGGAACCGGATCCACCTTCGTTATAGAAATAGACGCCGGAAAAACCGACGCTCGTGAACTTATCTCTTTTGACAATCAATACCGATCGCACCGCGCAGCTGCCGCACGTACCAGCTATCCCATCATTAACGGTCTGAGAATACTCCTCGCCGAGGATAACGAAGATCTGCGCCGCTTGATATCTTTTCAATTGCGATCCGCCGGAGCGTCGGTGGACGCCGTAGTGAACGGCCAGCATGCGGTTGAGCGTTTTCGTGCAAAAATTCCCTACGACCTGGTCCTTATTGATGTTCAAATGCCGGTAATGGACGGTTACACAGCCGCCAAGCTCATTCGCGAAATGGACAAACAGACTCCGCTTGTCGCATGCACGGCCCGAGTTATGACCGAAGAGTGGAAACTAGGGCAAGAAGTTGGCATGACCGATTGTATAGCCAAACCTCTAAGCTTGGATGCCATCGTCGACGTTTGCGTCAAACACCTTCATATGTCCCAGCGGCAGCCCCCGGCGGAAAAAGAATCAGTGAACACGCCATCCGTGTATACGGACCTATTTTCCGACCCGGAACTTGCGGATCTCCTGCGCAGTATGATCAGTCGTATTCCCCAGTATAAGAACGAACTTATCGCGGCTCAGTTCAAGAGCAGCGACACTGTCGTTAAACTCGTGCATAAGCTCAAGGGTATGTTCGCAAGCTACGGCTTTTCAGCCGTGGCTGAGAAGCTCGCGCGGTTAGAAGGCAACGTGGACAATCTTTCCAAAGCCTATCTGCGAGACGCCGTTCACGAAATCACTCTGGAACTCGACGATATTTATCGGAAGAACCGTCCTGTTGAGCAAGGTCGGCATGCTGACCGCCAGTCCGAACCCAGCCGTCAGCCGGAAGGCAACCGTCATCCTTGACGGGACCGAAGAATTCCTGGCATTTTTTTTGCTGCGCTCCATAGTATAGGAGAAGTGCATGCAAAATCGACTTTCCCCCGAAAAAACACCTATGCCACGAAAATCAGGACCCGAGCGTTTTCCGGACACTTGCATTCCAGATGCCGAAATACCGGAAGACGACGTACCATCGCACACTAGGCCTTCCGGCAGGCCTCGCGAACGCAAGGATCCTCTCCACGAAGGCACGCAAGATAAGCCATCCGTCAACCCCGAGGACGATGTTCCTCCTAAGGATTAGAGGCGTCAAAATGACAGAAGTTGGAATGATTTGTGAGCGAAGAGTCGTAACCGTTAATCCCGACGTCAACATTACGACGGCGGCAAAACTCATGTCCGATCTTCACATCGGCGACCTTATCGTTGTAGATAGAGGAACAAAAATCCCAACCGGCATTCTGACCGATCGAGATATCGTGAGATCCGTCGTGGCCGAAGGCGGCTCCGCCGAATCCCTTCGAGTCGATACCGTCATGACGCGCGACCTTCTCGTCGTCAGCGAAACCACGGATATCCGCGACGTCATCAAGAAGATGCTGCAACGCAGCGTTCGACGCGTGCCGGTGATTGACGGTACCGGACTCCTCATCGGCATCATAACGTTAGACGACATCTATGCGGTCATTGCGGGCGAAATGAATCTGCTTTCCCAAATAAGCCGCGAACAAATGCAAAAGGAACAAACCCCGGCCTATCCGAGTTCCTTAGATCAAACCTCCCCCTACTCTGACTATTAGCTCGACTTTCTGGAATGACAACCATCGGCGTCTTTCAACAACGTGTATACTTCTTCGTCCGTCACGGGCGAAAAGTCGTCATACCAATGCTCAACGCTAAAAAACGGCTCGGGAATGTTGAGGCATGTAACTGCGTCGGCGATACTCCGCATGGTCTCACATCCTTCTCGAGCAGCTACCGGCACACCTACATGAATATGAGTGACCCCGAGTCTTCTCAGCGATTGAGCAGCAGCCTTCATGCTCGCACCCGTAGCAACACCGTCATCTACCAAAACAACTCGAGAGTAGGGCAAACGCGCATAATCCCCACAATTGTATTTTCTAACACCCTCCCATACACTTTCGAATCCTGCCTCAACCATTGTTTTTATCATGGGAGAGGATATCTGGAGTTCATCCGCAATCGAGCGGTTGATGATAACAGTATCCTCGGGTGCTACAGCGCCAATGGCGACTTGAGAATGCCCTGGCACCACAATTTTATTAACGACAAATGCGTGAAATGAAATTCCAAGCTCTTTGGCGACTTCATAAGCGATAGGGACGCCTCCCTTTACTATGCCAAGCACAAAAGTATTTTCAGTATGGTCTAGCGTCTGTCTCAGCTCGGCGCCGAGCACTTTCCCGGCTGAATGTCGGTCATGGAAATTCATTTTTTTGCTCCTTCCCTACCCGACTTTTAAGTAATCCAAATCTTCTGCCTCGTCCCCTTTTTCAGCCATCTGGATCTTCAGTGCGACAACCTCCATAAGATCTTTGATGGAGATCGAACCCGTCGGATTTTCATGGTCCATCACTAAGAGAAAAGGCGATCGTTCGCCCACAGATCTAAGTTTGGACAGGGCGTCCGCCGCATCCGCGTTGACGTCGACAAACAACTCTGGATCGGATTTCCTGGCAACCTGACCGGCTCTAACATGCTTGCGCTGCTCTTCGGGGATCTTCTGAATACTCTCCAGGTTTAACAATCCAATAAGCCTTCCTTCATCGTCCACTACAGGAAAGGATGATGAGTGGTACCTGAACACATAGTTCTGTATGACGTCGTCAATACGCGTAGCGGCAGGAACGAGCTGAATCTCAGACATGAATTTTCCCACGGTCTGGCCTTGCAGAAGTTGCTTCACTCGAGCATTGAGATACGAAGCACGTGCTGCCCACCGGATGAACATGCCGATGAAGAAATACCATAGCCCACCTATAAAATTCCCCGTTGAAAAACCGACTACCCCTATGATCATAATTGCTATACCGAATATGCCGCTGATCTTGGCTGCGACTCTTGTTGCCCATACTCTTTTGCCTCTAATGGACCAAAGTATGCTTCTTAAAACGCGCCCGCCGTCGAGCGGAAATGCCGGTAAGAGATTAAAAAAGCCAAGAAGAAGGTTCACCTGCCACAAATAAGTTAGAACACCATGCGCGTACAAATTGGACGCATAACCTGCAGCCTGAAAGCAAGAGAACGCCAAAAAAAAGCTTACCAACGGTCCCGCTAATGCCATCAAGATCTCGCCTTTTGGCGTGCGGGGATCGTCTTCCAGTTCAGCAAAACCCCCGAATATCCACAAATTGATCGCGCCGATTGGAACTTCGAAAACGCGAGCGACCACTGCGTGTCCCATCTCGTGCAACAGCACCGACCCAAACAATCCCAGGGCTCCGAGAGACCCTAAAAAAACATAAGTTCCGATAGCCTCGGTAGGAAATACGACGGGGAAATAAGCTACGCTCAAGGTCCACACGAGAAAGAGAAAAATAAAAAACCATCCGCTGTCGGCATAGACAGAAAAGCCGAGCAGGTTGAAGAGCTTGAACCGCTTGCCAAACATAAGTGAAATTCTCCAGCGTCCAGCTTTGACGCTGCAAGAAAGATGCCTACCACACCATCTCGTCATCCTGAGCGAAGCGAAGGATCTCATCGAGATGTTTCGCGACGCTCAACATGACGAAGACCTTACGACGGAAAATCGGCAATGCCTTCAAAGATAAGACGATCGTTAAGCAGGATTTTGTAATGGATGGGGCACGATTTTGCAATCATCGCACTAACACCGCAGTATAGATTCTGCGATTTTTGCACAGCGTCTATGAGAACAGGCGCATCAGATTCTTGTCCGCTTGCATTGAACGTTATATCGACCTTGCTAAACACGCGAGGGTGTTCCTGCGTTTGTTCTGCATCGGCAGCAATTGTTAAAACGTCGATCTGCGCCCGGCCTTTTTTTAACAGGCCGACGACGTCCATTCCAGTGCATCCACAGATCGAAGCCAGGAGAAGCTCTTTTGGGGAAGGACCCAAATCGTTGCCCCCCGCAACCACTTTAATGTCAGTGATAAACGCGTGGTCGCGAATCTTCCCGTCAAAAGTGTACTTGGACCGCCATTGTATTTCGCACTTCACAATGCCTCCTCTATGCTGCTTCAGCCAACTTATGTTTGAACGTAACGCGCGCGCCTCGCGCGAGAACTTCATCCCACTGCTTCGGCGTCCTTTTGTCGCTTCCAAGCCACTGCGCCACCGCTTCGGCTTCCAAGATCATCGGACATCGATCATGTCCTGCCGCGCGCACTTCGGGAGGCGGTTCGTCCGTGACAACGGCAAAACCTTTGTCCTGGCGACCATTCTCCAAGACCGTCGCCGAGAATATTGCCGGCACAAGCAACTCTCTTCCGTCCATCGGCTTAAACTCAATAATGATTTGCCGAAACCGGGGATCCTTGAGCTCGGTAGGAGTTGGCTTATATTTTTTCCCGGCCTCAATAATCTTTGCCTTGCGCTCGTCTGCTTGTCGTTGAAATTCCGATCGAACTTCTTCGATAGCAACGACACCGGCCTTCAACAGATCCTGCACTTTAACCCACTCATAAAAACCGTCGAGCACGACAAAACCGTGACGTTTCATAAAGGCTTCATCCCAAAACGAACTCGTGAGGTTGTCGCGTCTTGCGTTGAAGGTCGTGTACGACTTAGGATCAACGACACTTGATTTGGGATAAGCGCCGTAACGCATCAGTTCCAGAACGCGCTTGCCGTCTCGCTCGTATATCACAGGCGCATAATGCCCAGGGAAGATTCTGTCATCAAGGGGAGGAAAGCGCTTGGGATTTTCAGCGGCGGCACGATGGTAATCCTCAATCTGATCGCGAATGACGATCGCACCGTACTTGCGTCCCAAATAATCAAGATCTCTTTTCACGAGTGCGCTATAGCACATAGAAGCTTCCTAATGCCTGAACTCTAACGAAGCGGCAAAGTCCTTCGCGTTCGACACGGTATCCGCCAGCGTGATCTCGTCCAGCGTCTCAATAAACGCCCTCATCGCTTTGCCTAGCCACGGTTTTAAACCGCACGCGCCGATCACGGGGCAGGTATTGCTTTGAGCGTTAAAACATTCAACCAGCTCAAAACCCGGCTCGGTCTGCCGAACCACGTCGCCCATGCGAATTTGGTCTGCTGGTCGCGCCAATCTAATCCCGCCGCCGCGACCGCGCGACGTTTCAATAAATCCTAATTTGCCGAGTTTGTGAACTACTTTTACGAGGTGGTTTTCAGAAATGCGATAGGCGCGCGCGATATCTTCGATCGAGAATTTTTCGCCAGCATTGTGCAGCGCCAAATACATCAGTGTGCGGCAAGAATAGTCGGCTTGTAACGATAGTTGCATAACTTATTTTTCACCTCTGTCGATGCGGCGGCAAAAAAACCTTGACCGCATTTCTATAAGGTGTATTTTTAATACATCTTTTGGAATCAGGCAATGACTTACAACTTTTCACAAGTTATTTTGAGGAGATATCTATGACCTCTCTTTACGAACGACTCGGCGGCGCCGCCGCCATCGACAGTGTGGTGGAGACGTTTTATCGGTATGTGCTTTCGGACGACCGCATCAGCGGGTTCTTTGACGACTCAGACATGGATCGACAGATCGCGAAGCAAAAGGCCTTTTTGACGATGGCCTTCGGAGGTCCCGTTCACTATTCCGGGCAGGACATGCGAAACGGCCACGCTCACCTTGTATCGCGAGGACTGAACGACGCGCATTTTGACACGGTTGTCGAACTTTTGGGCCAAACGCTTCAAGACCATCACGTCGCACCAGAAATGATTGCAGAGGTTGCGTCTATTGCCGAGTCAGCGCGATCTGACGTTTTGGGCCGCTAACATGACGGACGTTGAAGTAACCGTTAGCGGCAGTGTTGTTCGGGTGCCGCGCGGACGAAGTCTATTGGACTGTGCTCACGAGAGCGGCATCGATATCCCTTCATCATGCCGAAACGGCGTCTGCCAATCGTGCCTGATGAAAGTCGTTGAGGGTTCTCCACCCGCGGCAGCGCAAAAGGGATTAAAGCAAGCACAGCAGCAACTCGGGTTATTCCATGCCTGTCTTTGCTATCCCGAACAACCTTTTGAATGCACCGTGGCAGAAGATGCGGCTTTTAAGACGACGGCTAAAGTCATGTTGCTGCAGCCGCTCAGTCAAGACGTTTTGCAAGTGCGACTAAGCGTACCTCCGGAGTTTAAGTTCCGCGGCGGCCAGTTTGTCAACTTGGTCCGAACAGACGGCCTTCTCCGCAGTTACTCCATCGCCAGCCTGCCGAACGACGGCGCCCACATCGACGTACACGTTCGCCGTCTGCCAGATGGCAAGATGAGCTCTTGGGTTCACGACCATCTCTCTACCAACGACAGCTTGGAAATTCGCGGCGCCTTCGGAGAATGTTTTTACGCGCCCGAATCGTCGGAACAGCCTTTGCTCTTAGTCGGTACCGGCACCGGCATAGCTCCGCTTTACGCCATTCTGCGCGATGCGCTGCAAGAGGATCACACTGGCCCTATTTACTTTTTTCAAGGCGGCCGCAATCGCGACGGATTGTATCTGGTTGACGAACTAACGTCCTTGACAGAGCAACACCCAAACTTGCATTACACCCAATGCTTGCTCGAGGACGACTCTACCGCGAGAGTCCGTCTCGGGGATTTAAAAGACCTCGTCCTTTCGGATATACTCCTTTACAAAAAGGCTCGAGCTTATCTTTGCGGCGCCCCCGAAATGGTTCATCTCTTGCGCAAGCGTCTTTTCCTGGGCGGGCTCAGCATGAAGAATATTTCCGGTGACGCGTTTATTACTTCGGCTTCCCATAAGGCGTTGTGATGATCTCAAGAATATGTCCCGATGGATCTTTGAAATACACCCCGCGTCCGCCGTCGTGATGATTAATATGGCCTTCCTGTTTTCCAAACGGATCAGCCCAGAACTTTAATCCTCGAGCTTGGATCCGACCGAAAATCGCTTCAAACTCGGCATCGCTCACCAAAAACGCATAATGCTGAATCTGAATCGATTCTTCGGTTTGAAGAAAATCCAGACTCACCCCGTTGCCGGTACGCACAACAAGAAAATGATAGAACGGCTCCGGTTTAGGCAACCCGAGAACATCCGACATGAATTGGGCCGATTCTTTCTTATCTTGAGCATGCACGATGGTATGATTGAGTTCGACCACGGTTTCTCCTTCTTCTCCCCGCCTGTTAAATTATATTCTGGGTGTTTTTGCAATTCACAAATGGCTCCAAATCGCTAAACGTCCTGCGCCGGGCAGGCTCGCACCTATTCTTTCGAGAAAATTCGAACGTCGCTGTGATTCGAATGCGGGCAGTGAAGATCCGTTACAGATATCGTCTTGCGCTTTCCATTTTTGTCGACCACTGCAAACCGAAACGGAACTGACCTTCCCGATGCCGGCTTCGCCTTCTGTTCCTTCTCAGGAGAAGGGCCCAATTCCGTGACTTGCCAGTGGAGGTGTCGGTGGCCAGCTTGTCCTGTCGCCCCTTCTGTACCAAGCACAGCCCCTTTTTTGACCGTCTGCCCGTCCTTCACGGCTACGTCGGCGAGATGCGCGAAAAGAACTACGTGGCCGGTGTTCGTAACGATGTTCACGTAGTTGCCAAATCCCATTCCGCAGTTATCTATATCCGATTGGGAAGGCGTTCCTTTTGGCGCTTTGCACTCGGAGAAAGTGTAGACGGTTCCATCGACCGAAGCCTTTATCGTCCCCGGTGGACGCGCGTAATCCGTTCTCAGATCAAGAGCGAATAGAATATTTGAAAACCCGTGGGTACCCTGCGGGTTTTGGATGCCTTGCGTACATTCTACTTCAATGGGGCCTTTAAATGGAAACTCCAGTACGAGAGGCGCCTCCGGCCTTTCTTCCAGGCAGGCGGTCTCCCCTTTCGCGTTGATTTTGGCGCAAATCAAACCTTTGGCGCAAGAAGCCGCTTTACCTACGAGGCATTCTGGGGCACCACTTACCGGGGTAGTGTGGAATAGAAAAATACCGAAGAGAATAACTGCAAGACCCATTTGCCTACCTGACCCTAGTTGTGCCATATTTATAGCAGAAAGTTTTTCGCCGTTGTAGCTCAGCTGGTAGAGCAGCTGATTCGTAATCAGCAGGTCACCGGTTCAAGTCCGGTCAGCGGCTCTCGCCTTTTATGAAAAATCGCACCCGCGGTTGCTCTCTTATCGAAGCTTTTTTGCCGGCCTTTAGGCATGCGCCATGTCGACAATAGATGTATAAAGGATTGGCATGGGCGCGCCAATCTCAGGATCGCTATCAGTCAAATCAAGCAGTTACACTTCAAGCGAAGCAAAAATCCCCTGGCGTGAAAGTTGCAAAGTCTACCCTTACTTGCATTATCAATCAATGTTCCGCTTTCAAAATACAATAAGGAGAACAAAACATGAAAACGTTAGCCATCGGTCTTTGTTTCTTGGGCATCTTTGCGGCGTCTTGTCAAAAGAGCGAAAACTCTTCCGCGAAAAACGCTTCAAGCGACGCAAAAGTACAAACTGAAAAAGACTCCGAACTAAAAATCGCATGCTCGAACGACAAGGGCTCAATGAGCATCGTTAGCGGCGAAAGAGACGGCGAATATGTCGTTGATATCAGCGAAGGCCTTTCTGTTCCAGAGCTTGGCCCAATCACGCAAGAAGACTCTCCCAACCCGCTTCTTGTTAACTCCGTGCTTTCAGCAGAACGCCATAGCGACGTTATCAGCAACGTTGGCTGCGGTTCTTGCTTCGTCACCGTGACACTGCCAAAGGGCACTTTGACTGTACAAAAGCTGGGGCCATTTGAAGCGCAACTCGAAGTCGTTTATAACGACATCGACGAAAATTCGGCGACGCATACATTGAGCTGCCAAAAACAAAAATTTTAGAGTCTGAAAAGACCGAAACAAATGAGGGAGCAGCTTAACGTGAGGCTCCCTTTTTTGGTTTAGCGATTTCCTTGCTCGAAGATCACAATGCCTCTTCATTTTTGGTTTCTAACGTAATTTCAATAGGTTACTCAGACCATACCAACCCAGGCACCGTTCCTAAAGGATTCTGCTAAGTCGCCGATAAGTTGAGCAGGAATCCATAATTTTTAGGAAGACGCCATGCGACATCTTGTTTTTCTGCCACTCGTTTTGAGCCTGAGCTGCAAACAGCAGAAGCAACCCTCGATGCGTTCCTATTCGGAGTCTGGACCGCCCGCACAGTCTCAGCAGACGCAACCACAACCCCAAACACAAACACAGCCCCAAAACCCCGCGGGGACGCAAACTACTTCAACAGTCCTTGGGAACACGGCAAACAACGAGGCAACAACGACAACTCCCGGGATTAATCTTGCGGGGGGCTATTACACCAGCCCTTGCGTAAAAACAGGGGACATCAAAGGAACTGAAGACAATATGTATTCGCAGGAGGCAAGAAGCTTCTTCGACGATAAGACATTTATTCTAACGCTCTTTCAATCCCCGGAAGGCGACTGCAAGGCCGTTGTCTCCGCATTTAACGTCGGCTACGCCTATCAAATTGGCTCTGCGGTTTCCGACGTGCCAAACGCTTATGCCGCTGTGTTCACGGCAGTTAAATTGCTTTGGACTGTCTACGACGAAAACATGGCCGAACAAATGGAAGACGAACTTGGTATTGAGTTCGAACCGGGGGAGGAGGTCGACGTTACCAACGCTCCGCAACTTAAATCGTGGATGAACCAGCATACCTCGTTGATTCAAGTGGATCCCGGCAACGGGTCACTACGCTTCACGAGGCCAACGGCTCCCGGCAAATCCGCTGCGGATATCAGCCGGGAATTCACCGGTGTTATCTATCAAAAAATCAAATAAAAAACGTCCCTAGCTTGCGGCTAGGGACGTCATTTCCCATTCATCTACAAATCAAGTCAACTAACTATTGGTGATACCATTTCCCGTTGCGCTTCCGGACGCCGATCCAAACAGAATCGTTAAACATTCGGTTGGAAAGGTCCAGGTTTTCCTGGGCATCTTGCGGTGCAGCGAAACTAAATCCTTGATTGCACGAATCTCCAGCCGCTTCAAACGTAAACCTTGTGCCCACAATATCCCACTTGCTGGGATTGTTATTTTTTTGACAAGCGACGAATCTCTCGGCGTCACAAGGGATCGATGCCCACTTGCCGCCTGGTCTCATCATGACGCAAGCGTCATCGCTGTCGTTGGTTGGCTGGTTATTGTCCCAGTTGAAGAACGTTTGCCGGCCGCCCTGGTTGTTATCATCATCATCATCGTCATCATCATCGTCGCCATGGTGTCCACCATGACCGTGTCCAGCGGGTTGGAAATAATCTTCTTCCTCTTCGTCGGTCAGGTTAATCCATACGGAATTGTCATGCATTCGATTTGACAAAGCGAGCGCTTCGTCAGCATCTCTTGGCGCAGCAAATACGTAACCTGGATCGCATCGATTCTTCCAATCGGCAAAGATGCCCTCCCGCCCATCTATATCCCATACTTCAGGATTATTTTTCTTGCGGCACGCAAACATTTTTAGTTTGTTGCAATCGTAGTCGGCCCAGCCGCCACCTGGCTTAGCAAGAACACAGTTTTCCTTGTGATTGTGGTCACTCGGTTCGCCATTTTCCCAATTTTCAAATTGGTGAGAAGAAGTTGCAGATTCTCCTCCCATTCCGCCCATCGATTTACATGCGCCCAAGGCGAATACTGCCAGTACACCAAAGACAAGTTTCATTTGTCCCTCCATTTGAAACTATAAATAAATGTTGTATTCATCAATTCTCTACTTTTCTTCAACAAAATGAAATGATTCTTTCGGGGCCCATCTTTTGCGAGTTCGCAAAAGCGTATACTTTATTCTTTGTTTTCAACTCGCTAACTCATCATCGTAAAACAAAGAAACTGTCCGATGCAGTAGGACAGCATGTTATTACCGTCATTCGTAAACGCCGCCGTTTTGACCACTGACTCGAACAGGGATAAGGTCGCCGTCCGATCCTTGAAACTGGATCTCGATAAGTTTCTCGCTCGGTGTAATTTTTTCTTGAATTACTTTCTTGGTGTCTGCATCAACCACGCTCCCGACTCCAGGATAGATGTAGTCACCCTCGATGTTGGAAGCAACCCAACGCCAATGCAAATCTGGTTCCCAGGGTTCATTAACGTCGGTCCACAAAGGAACGTTAGCCAAATGGACGGGTTCTTTAGGCGTACCCTGGTAAAGAGGAGAAGTGTCGAAAACGTAGAGATAACCCCACATGTCGTCCAAGAACCAGACCTCTCTTGAGTTGGGTCTTACGGCGATACCATGGGAATTAGCACTTTTATGTTTGAGCGGCACTTTAGCGCTCTTATGTTTCGTTCTTTCTGCGGGAGTTGTTTGGTCAATCCAGAAAATCTGAGAGCCCTTCTCGATATCGCCTACCCCAAAACCAACCCGGTCATTTTGGGTGGTAAACACGAATCGTTCTTCTTTATCCACGGAGAAGGGGCGAACGCCTTGTCCCTTAGGATTCTTGAAACCCGATATTTTTTTGACGTCCTGCATCGCAATGCGTGGGTTGTCTTGTGGTATGGCGTAAAGAGTGGGGTTACGGTATCCGGACAGGTATATATACTTACCTTGCTCGCCCGTAAAGCTATTATGAGGAAATTTCTCCATCGGCCATTTGTTGATGAATTCGCCAGTTTCCGCGTTAACAACAACGTGTTGCTCGGGGTCTGTCTTGCATGGAATAAAAAGCTCGGTTCCCTCTTTATTGAGATTAAGTCTGTCGGGGAACGGACATTCCTTCAATTTCTTAGCCCATTTGAGTTGTTCTGTTTTCAAGTCATAGGCGCCTACTCGACCGGAGTCTGAATCCGAAAGATAAAGAAGGCCGGTCCGCGCACTCGCCGTAATTCCGCGATAGCGCATCTTGCCGCTTTCGCCGTCGTCATTAGATTGTTTATCTTTATCCTCATTTTTGTCATCGTCATCATCGTCATCGTCATCGTCGCCCTGATCATCACTATCGTTGTGTGAAAGCATAAGAGATTGAGTTTTGTCGAGACCCAAATCGGCTTTAAACGAATGAACGGGAGCATGATGGTTACTTATATCAAATATATCGACCTCGGCTGTCAGGTCGTTCGCGACATAGAGGTAGCGGTGGATCCCGCCGTGTCCGGCGCTTTGGTTCTTCGTGTCAGAAAAATTTCTTGCCTTACATCCGGCAAAAAACAAGAGACTCACTAGTGTCATTAACCTCAGAACAAACATTGCGACTCCTTCCATAGAAAACGTTATAAAACTGCTGAACAATGGGCTAATATTGCGAAGCAGCTATGTCAAAAGAGATCAGTTCTCTTGCCCCTAAAGGGGATCGTGCGGGTTGTTTTCCGTATTGTGTACCAACAGAATCTCATCATATCAAAAAAAACTAAAGCGGTTTTCTCAACTAGCTCTACATTTTGTCCGAGCCTTCGAGACAGTTTTCTGCAATCGACGGCGCGCCTTTACAAAAAATCAGTGACATCAGCAATAAACTGCGCCCGCGCAGGCAGTTGACGGCCAGATCTTCAAAGACTATGCTTCGACCCCGGAGTTGTAACAAACTTTGAGACATTACTCACATGGCCAACATCTATACAATTGGACATTCAACAAGAACCTCGGAAGAATTGATCGGGTTACTGAAGACTTTTAACGTGAGTCACTTGATCGACGTTCGAAAAATGCCTCGATCGCGCACTAATCCGCAGTTTAATTTAGAGGTACTTGCAAACACTTTGCAAGACAGCCACATCTCTTATAGTCACTTTCCGCAGCTTGCCGGCCTACGCAAACGAGCCAAGGACTCCATTAACACGGCTTGGCGCAATAAGAGTTTTCAAGCCTACGCAGACTATATGCAAACCGACGAATTCCTACAGGCAATCCAAACCTTGCTTGACGTGATCAAACACGAGAAGGGTTCCGTGGCGCTCATGTGTGCCGAAGCGTTACCTTGGAGGTGCCACCGATCCCTCATTGCCGACGCGTTGGTTGCAAGGGGATATCAGGTCGAAGATATAATGTCGGTGACGAAGGCCAATCCACATATCTTGCGGTCTTTTGCCAAACTGAACGGTGAGCAGGTATATTATCCCTCCGAATAGCGACAAGAAATCGCTGGACGCATGACCCAAAGGCGTCTAACCTGCTTCCATACGACAAAAAGTATTGGCTGAGCTGCATGCACAGAGAAGAATCGTCTCCCATCAAGCTTTTGAATGACATCTTCGGTTTTCGTTCTTTTCGACCGAACCAGGAGGAAATCATTCATCACGCGGCGGAGGGCAACGACGCTCTCGTTGTGATGCCGACGGGCGGCGGCAAGTCCCTTTGTTTCCAGATACCCGCTCTTGCGAGAGCCGGCATCGGCGTGGTGATATCGCCGTTGATCGCTCTCATGGAGGATCAAGTCCGAGCTCTTAAATTGAACGGAGTGCGAGCGGTTGCGCTAAACTCGAGCATTAGCCACTCTGACCAAAGGGAGATCGAAGAGCGCCTGCTGGCCGGAGATCTCGACATAGTCTATATGGCGCCAGAGCGAATAAACCTCGACCGCACCTTGGCGCTGCTTGGCCGAATCAACGTTTCTTTGTTTGCCTTCGACGAAGCGCATTGCGTCTGTCAGTGGGGCCACGATTTTCGCAAGGATTATCTCGGCCTTTCGGTGTTAAAGGAACGCTTCCCGGACGTTCCTCGCTTAGCCTTGACGGCCACGGCGGACGCAACCATGCGAGCGGAGATAGCCCATAGGCTTCTTGTTGATGACGCTCGGATTTTTGTGGGCGGATTCGATAGACCGAATATCCGTTACTCGATTTCTCCCAAGGTCAAACCCAAAGAACAATTGATCGAATTCATTCAAAACAAACATGCGGGTGACTCCGGTATTGTCTATTGCCAGACCCGCCGCAAAGTCGAGGAGACCGCGACCTGGTTGAATCGAGCAGGAATTCCAGCGTTAGCTTATCACGCCGGCATGCCGAATGAAGAGAGAAGCGCGTGTCACGAACGTTTTCAAGCAGAAGACGGTTTGGTTGTTGTGGCAACCATCGCTTTCGGCATGGGCATTGACAAACCGGATGTGAGGTTCGTGGCCCATCTGGATCTGCCTAAAAACATTGAGTCCTATTATCAAGAAACCGGCCGCGCGGGTCGCGACGGCGAGCCGTCACACGCTTGGATGTTGTACGGATTTGAAGACGTCATCTTGTTAAGGCATTGGATTGCGGCGTCCGACGGCAACGACGACTACAAACGCATTGAACGACAAAGAATTGAATCCCTCTTTGGGTTATGCGAGACGAGCCAGTGTCGCCGCCAAATGCTATTGAGTTACTTTGGCGAAACACTCGCGAGTCCTTGCAACAACTGCGACATATGCCTTGATCCCCCCGAACTTGTCGACGTTACCGAACCTGCCAGAAAAGCCTTGTCCTGCATCTATCGTACAGGCAATCGTTTTGGACGCGGCTACATTATCGATGTACTTCGGGGCGTGGACGATCCACGTATCCAACGGTTTGGCCACGACCGGCTGTCCACCTTCGGTATTGGTTCCGATCTTCCCGAATCCTCTTGGCGTGCGGTTATCCGACAGCTGCTCGCGAGCAACTTCATCTCCGTCGAGATGGAACAATATGGCGGATTGAAGCTGACACGCGAAGCGACGCCCCTCCTTCGAGGTGAACAGAAACTGTTTATGCGCAAAGATATCATGGTGCGCAAGAAGAGTTCGAAGCGACGCGCCGGCGCAACCAAACGCGGACCAGCCGCCGACCTG
This sequence comes from Oligoflexales bacterium, assembly GCA_050251195.1. GTDB lineage: Bacteria > Bdellovibrionota_B > Oligoflexia > Oligoflexales > Oligoflexaceae > JBFWNG01. The sequence goes on along the minus strand of JBFWNG010000011.1, from coordinate 55,499 downwards.
GATTTCACGAACTCAATGGACAAATTACTATGGGATCGACTGTGCCAGATCCGCAAAACCTTGGCAAAGGAACACCAGATAGCCCCGTTCATGGTCTTTCATAATTCCACACTCAGAGAACTCGTCCGCAGCCGTCCGAGGACACTTGGCGAGATGGCTGGCATTAGCGGCATAGGCGACGCGAAGTTGTCGAAGTTTGGCAAAGTTTTTCTTGAAGCGTTGTGTCAGTAGATAGATCCTGGTAAAATTTTATATGGTTTTTTTGCAAAGGAGAAATCAATGAAAGTCGTATTGTGTTGCTTCGGTTTAATGCTGCTAACAGACGGAGCACTGGCGGAGAATGACGGTCCGAAACGTGGTAAGCACGAGCAAGGATACTTCAACTGGAATACCAGTGAACCGGTCGCCGATGACAAGAAGGACTGTGCGATAGCTTTGGCAAACGGTAAATGGCGAGTCGAAAAATGCGGCGCGATGAATACCTTTGCATGTCAAAGCACGTCGAGCCCCGACGTTTGGAATGTCGATGTTAACAAGGGCACTTTCAACGAACAGGACGCAAAATGCAAAGCGGGTTTTGAATTCGCTGCCCCTAAGAGTGCCGAAGATACGCAGCGACTTCAAGCAGCTCTTAAAGATGCAAAAGTTAACCAAGCCTGGATCTATGTCAATGATCAAGTTGACGAAGGCAAATGGATGACGAAATAAGATTTGGTTAAAGCAAATAAAAGCCGTCTGTGGTTTCGCACAGACGGCTTTTTTTCATGGATCTCGAAAGGCGAAAGCGCTTATTCGTACGCGCCACCATTTTGGCCGCTTACACGAACCGGAGTGTTACCTGAAAATTGTATTTCGATAAGTTTTTCACTAGGTGTGATCTTGTACGGCAATCGTTTTTTGGTCTCACCGTCCACAACGATACCGCTTGCCGGATAAACATAGTCGCCCTCCAGGCTCATAGCCACCCAACGCCATCGCGTTTTAGTCCACTTCTTGTCGATAGCTTCGAAGAGTTCCACGTTTGCCTTATGAACGGGAATTTTCGGTGGATTTTGATAGAGTGGAGTCGTGTCATATACATACAAATAACCCCAAGCGTCATCAATAAACCAAACTTCGCGAGCACCGGGCCGAACCGCCAAACCATGGCTGGGCGGCTCGCCTCCATGGGGACGTTCACACTCCGCGTCGTCATGTTGCGTTCGTTCCGACGGAGTCTCTTGTTTTACGTAAAAAATTTGTTTTCCGGCCTTGATATCCCCGACTCCAAAACCCAGTTGGTCGTTTTCAGTCGCGAACGCAAACCTTTCTTCTTTGTCCACGGAAAACGGTCGGACACCTTCACCCTCAGAATTCTTAAATCCGGTGACTTTCCTGACGAGCTCGTGACTCTCTTGATCAACAACCAGTAAGTCTGGATTGCGATATCCAGATAGATACATATACTTGCCCTGTTCCCCCGTAAAGGTGTTGTGAGGGTATCTGTCCATCGCATATTTTTGGCGGAATTCACCAGTGCTTGCATCCACAACGATGTGCTGATTGGGATCTTTCTTACAAGGGATAAAGAGGGCAGTCCCGGCTTTGTTGACATTAATTCGATCGGGAAACGTACATTCGTCGTATGTCTTTACCCAAACGAGTTGATCTGTTTTTAGATCGTAGGCGCCAACCTTCCCTGTATCGGAGTCGGATAGGTAAAGCCGTGCCGTTCCCGCATGAGCGGTGATACCGCGATATCTCATGCCGTCATTACCTGTATCAAGATCGGCTTTGAAAGAGCGCACAAGTTTGTGGTTATCGTTAATGTCGAACACGTCGACTTTCGCCGTAGAATCGTTTGCTACGTATAGGAAGCGTTTAAGGTGACTGGCATCAGCACCTACGTCACTGTCATCATTCTGATGTTTCTCTTCCCTTATTTGCGACTCCCCCTTGATATCCACCGACTTACAGCCAGCAGGTGCGAAGGATAGAAAAAATGATATTGCCGTCAACTGTTTCGCTGTCATATTGCCTCACCCTTTCGACAGTTTAATCTTATCGAACCCTCTGTTCTCGATACTTTGAGGTCCAGTCTAAATTATATAGGAAAGATGCCTTCTTTGGGGAGGCTTCGTAAGAAAAGGACGGTCCAAGTCTGGCATTCGCTGCTGGAGCGAAAAGGCATTCCCTTCGGCACAAAACACTAAAAACTTGAGGAAAAAATGCTATATTTTATAAGAGCCTAATGCAAAAGATGTTTTTCAGCAAGTTTACATCCTTTTGTCTTTGCTCTCCCGCCTTTAGACCTCAAGTTTTCTCGAATTTCACCGATACGTGACTCAAAGCATACAAGGAGCTTTCGATGCAACAAGCATATGTTGCGATGGTTTTGTCGTGCCTTTTTTTGGCCGCCGGATGCGGGAGAAACGAGAATGACTCGAGTTTGTCCGGCGTTGTGGTTTCCGACTATTTCCTCTGGCCGAATCGCCAGGCTGAAGTGTGCTGGATTACCCCAGGGTACGAGGATGAAAAAACCGAAATACAGTCCGCGGTGGTACTAGAAATAAACAGAAGAACACCGTTCAACTTCATTGGCTGGAAAAACTGCACTGGTAACGACGACACCAAACTCAAGGTCACAATACTGCCAGACTCGCATCCTCATGCTCATCTTGGTTACATAAAAGGATACGGCGGTACCGTCGAAATGTTCTCTTACGATTTTGAAAACGATGGGTTCCGAGGTTGTGAGGATACCCCCCAGTTGTGCATGCGCAATACTGCAGTGCACGAGTTCGGTCACGCCTTAGGTTTGTATCACGAGCAAGATCGCCACGATAGTAAATGTAAGGAGGGCCAGGAGATCGATGATGGAATACCTATTGGTCCCTACGACCGCAACTCGGTTATGAACTACTGTAACGAAAACATGTGGACAGAGTACGTTTCCCTTTCTCCTGGCGACATCCAAGCCGTTAACTATCTCTATCGATTGCCCTTAGCGGTTGACGTGTCGAAATTCCCGAAAAAGATGGATATCGCTTCGGGGCGCCCCACAACTTTCCCGTTGCAGCTTGCCGGTGACTCTTTGGACACGGACCCAACGAAAATACAAGTCCTTGCCGATTCGGAGATCATGGGCACGTATACCGATACGTCTCGCGATTCACTTGTATTTGTCGCGCCGGAAGACAATTTTTCCACGATCTCGTTTGTGAGTTCCAACACCTCCAGGCGAAAAGCAACCACAAAAATTGAAGTCAATGTTGCTCAGGAGGCAGACTTGGCCTTTGACTTCTCGGTCATAGAATCCGCTCTTCCCACCGGAGCCGAGACTTGTACCGTCATTCGCGAAAGCGACGCCAGCAAAGAAGCCGTCTACACAGCCAGTCTCGATAGCAAGAAAACTTGCAGAAAGTTTTGTGATGTCGTTTTGCCTCTAGCGTTTTCGGATCGGTATAAAACAACATGCGAATACTGAGGGTCAAAATCATGAAAAGCAAAATGCTCATATCGGCCTTTGTTTTACTCGCTGGCTGTACGAGGGTTTCCAGCGAACAACACTCACGGCGTTCCAGGACGTCCAGCGGCCCAAACTCCGGATCCAAAACTGAGACCAAGACAGGCGACGACGTGAAATCTTTGGTTGATCCAGAAGAGGAATTGCAGGTTTTCCTCACATCCGTAGCAAGCGCTGATCCTGCCACCATTAAAGAATCTATGGCAAAGGCCTTGATCGCTATCCAAGTCAAAGCTCCCGAGAACGCAAATCCGGAAAAAGGCCGATGTCTGCTTGTGTCAACCAAAGAAGCGTTTCCAGAAGGGATAAAGAAAAGAACTGCAGCCGACGTCGACTATGTGAATACTGGATCGTACTTCACTGTCATCAGTAAAGCGACGACACTCGAATCTACGGACTGCGTCGATTTTTTCAAGCAACGCTTAGGTTTTAGATTCGAAACTCATTACCTTTCACAACATGTAGCATTCTTTAGTTACAATCTATAATGGTTCTCAAACCCAGTTGATGACATCGAAATTCATCTGGTAGACGTTGTCAGCTGGGGCGTCTACGGCTATTTTTTGGGCGTCCTTAAGAAATTCAAAGAACTTCGCTAAAATTTTCTCGCGAGCCTTTTCGTCGCTCGAAAAAACCACGGAATATCCGTAGGCCTGTTCCTTAGGGAGCCGTTGAGCGCGAATCTGTCCCAGCATCATCAGCTGCAAACGCCACGGATAATACTCCGCTGCATCTCGAGACAATTGCATATCCGAGGACAATACCCTAATTTCACCGTCTTCCACCTTAATGAGGCCCATTTCACCCAGTTTGGCGAGTGCCTGATGCATTTGGTCACGAGGGATTCCGAGGACCGAAGCGAGTTTGTCGGGATCCTTGCGGCACTTCTCGATCGAAAGTGCGACGTGCACGATCTGATTCATGGGATCTAGATAGTAGGTGCTGATATCCCTCTCTTTGGAATGGACAACTTGTGCATCGATATGACTCGATGTGTCGTTACGGATTTTTATATGATGCTTTATCTCGCGCCAGAGAATATCTTTTCGCCTCTGAAGACCAGATGTTTGATATTCGTGGAGGAGTTGAAGAAATGAGCAATCCTCTGCGCCCAATTTGAGACACTCGCACGCCGAGAAGAGCTGGTCGCGACTAAAATGCGTATTGCCGCGCATGACTTTGGAAAGAAAAGAAGGTTCCATGCGCATGGCTAGGGCGATGGACCGATAGTTGAGAGAAGGGCTAAGAGCTTTTCGTTCCTCAGCGAATTGCCGAAGAATCTTTCTATAATCTATGGAATCTTCTGCATTCATATATGAATCATAACAAAAATTTCCTGTTAGGAAATTTTTCCTCCCAACTTGATTAACTTTCTATACCATAATGCGGCTTCTGCGGATATGCTTTTTGATGTCGACACTTATCGAGCCTGCTCGAGCGAATCAACAACGCATCAATGAAGTAAAACTATGAAACTCGAGAAATTATTTTTGGCTGTCTTGTTTCTCTCCGCGTCCGCGCCTGGCTTTGCGACGCGATGGAGCGGTGGCGGCGGTGAACTTATCAAGGATAGCAGGAACCCCTGGTGGCTTGAGAATACGAAGACAGTCTCTTACTGTATCAAAGTGGATAGGGAGGGCAATTTTGAATACTCCCCCTCGATTGGCTCTTTGTCGAAGCTAGTGCAATCAACGCTAGAGTATTGGAAAGGACAATTCGAGCTTGTACAAAAAGTCGCTCGGGGCCTCGATATGCTCGTCGCAACACAGGAATTTGTCGAGACAACCTGCAATGCTCCCCACGACCTTACCTTTCAGTTTGGCGTTCTTGATCCAGCCCAAATAGAACAACTAAATTCGATGGGAACGCGTCCCAAGGACCACGTGTCCATGGCGGTGAGAACCGACTACGATACAACCAATCTGCGGGGCCAAGGATTTGTGTACATCGCACCGTTTAAGGGAAAACTCAAACCAGATATGGAAGAGGCCAGCTCGGCTCCTTGGAAGACTGGGAACGGCGGGAATCTCGTCTATGTTCTCGCCCACGAGCTCGGTCACGTGTTCGGCATCAGCCACAGCGAATCCTTTATGGCGGAGGATTTTCCCGAACAGGCTATTACGAGCGTGAAAGGCAGGTTGATTGAGCACAACAAGCCAATGCTTGGCTATCTGATGCCGACGGGAACTAGTCCTGCTACGACCTTCTACTGTGGCCCTAACAATGATCTTTGGGGGGCCGATGTACCGGTGGACTGCGTTTCGACGGTTTACATGGGTGGCAAGAGGATTGAGGTTCGCGGGGTCAAGAGCCGCAGTGATCTCAGAAATCCTTTCCTTATTGGTACCATCGAATGCGAAAAGTGCTCGCTTCACTATGCTGTGGCTTTTGGCACCGACGTCAAGGTTTGGCTACCGCCAGAGCAGATAGTTTTTCCGAACCCCGAACAGAGAATTTTGCGCGGAGCATCTCCGATGATCTACGAAGGAAAGGCCACATATCGAAATTTAAGCGGAACAGTGATCAAAAGGCTTCACGTCAAGATTTTTCCCGATGACGGAAGAGAGATCTTTGGAACAGTGAATGGCGAACCGGTCGTACGATATTGATTCAGGCGAATAGATGGCGGGCGGTTGACTAGACATACACGTAGGCCGCCCGTTTCTTCTTTTCCTTCTCGGGTGCGAACCCCACCAAAGGACAAATGGTGGTAATCGCATAAAAATATGCGACAATGGACGGAGACGAGGAGGAACCTTATGTTCCAGGTAAATTACGGCATGATCTTCATATACGCTACCCTTGCGTTCATGGGTTGTAAGAGTCGAACCAATCGCGGCGAGGTAAAGAGTGTCTTTAATGAAGACGATCGCGTCTATTGGGACGACTTATGGCCGACTCGAGAGTACCCATATCATTCGATCCTTTGGTTCAAAGGAGAAGGAAGTTGCACGGCAGCATTGGTTTCATCCCGACTAGTCCTAACCGCTTCTCACTGCTTTGGAGACATGGGAAGCGAGGATGTCATAAAGGTCATACATCAGAATGATGACGGGACTGAACCTTGGCGCAACGCGAGGATTGTAGCAAGGGGTGCAAAAGGAATGAACTCCGGAAATGTGGGCAATCGGGAGGACAAGGACTGGACTATCTTGCTTCTCGATCAAGCGTCTCCCCATAGACCCTTTCGGGTTGTGTTCTTCGAGGACGACGACGATGTGGTCGACCGACCGATTTCGCTGGTCGGTTTTTCTAGCGACCTGAGAAATGCATCCGTAGCACAAAATTGCGCCGTGCAAAGACGATCTGACGGAGTCCTATTTCATGATTGCGATCTGAAGGCAGGCGCTTCGGGCGGCCCTCTGTATTTCAAGGAACCGTCAGGTGATTATGCAATCGTAGGAGTACAATCAACCGAGGTTCTCTGCGGCAATGAAAGATGTGCTTCGGGAGTGGATTTTAGCAAAGTCATGGCCAACCGCGCGACCGACACAACAAACTTTGAAGACGAATTTAAAGAGCTGCTTAAAAAATATCCCTAATGAACCATTTGGTCTGAGATTAGGCTGGCACGTACTTAGCTATCTTCTTCTCCCCATAATGCAAGGTTGCACAATAAAGATTATGTGACCTGCAAAGAATGGTGATATTCGACGGGGTGTTGTCGCCACCCTTGCCGCGCGGCCTTATATGTTCCAGTTCCAGTCGCCTCCGCTCCTGGCACCGTTTCCCGTCGGGACTCACGTAAGTGCACTGGTGTGCTGAACGGGCTAGAACCTCGTCCTCGGGTGAAGTGCTCACCTTGGCAGAAAACCTGCTCCGGCGCAGGTTTTCGACGTATCTGGATGATATTAAATAGATTTTTTCTAACATCTTCGGAGGCGCCTCGAACTCTTGGGTTCTGACAGGCCTATTCTTCAAGTGCCACACGGCTCTGCCTTCCCGGCAGAAGGTCCATTGTGCATCTCACGCGCAGATTGCTGGCAGCCAATGTTGTCTTGAAATATCTTCTGAAAAACCGGCGTCATTTTTGTTTCCGTGCCTTCGTATTTATCAAAATTCAAACCGTTATCAATCTCGTAGTGACCCGATGCGATGAGTTCGCCTTTTCTATGAATTCGGATATCCGCTTCGCTGAGGAATGGCGATAAATCCCATTTGCGCAAAGCGACATAGTGGAGCGTATACTCGCAATCTTGAGGGATTTCTCCCTTATAGACTCGCGACTTTATCTCCCTCAGTGCAAGAGCCTTCTCAATAACGGGCAGAAAATCCGTCACGATGACCTTCTCGTTCATTTCGATACATATTTCACTGATCTTGTGGGATCCTTTGTTTAATTCTTTGACATCGATTGTTGTGCAGGCGGCGAGTGACGCCAGAATCAAGGAAAGAAGGAAAAAAATGTTCTTTGGCTCGGTCATATTTCTACCTTTTTCATTGGGGATATCCTGCCTCAATTCCGGATGCCGCTTAATCTAGCTTAATCCGAACGGCCGTTCTATATTTTTCCGAATTTTCATGTTAAGTTTCCTCCCCCAACCTGAGGTCAATTATGGTTCGTTTTATACAAAGAATACCTGCTCGCAAACTCCTCCTCGCATGGGCAGTAATATGTTCCCCTTTAACTAACGCTGAGGATCGAGACTGGGGTGATCTCGTTCGAAAGGATACACAAGCCTCGTATCATTGGATTAAAGAAAACCATCCTGGATCAATCGATGACGACAACCCAGAGTTCCGTAAAATTTTGGAGAAGGGTTATCGGACTGCAACCGAGAAATCTAAACTGGTGAAGGACCTCGAAGGCTATCGAGCCGTGTTGTCGGAATTCTTCGCGGGATTCCATGACGGCCATCTTGGTTTCAGAATTAACTCAGACATACCCGAAGCAAAGGTGTATTGGCCCGGAATTGTTTTGGGATATCGCAACGGGCGCGCTGTGGTTGTGTACCGAGAAAATTCCAAAGAATTCGGAGTAACACCTCCGATGGGTTCCGAATTGCTATCATGTGACGGCAAGTCATTGTCACAGTTGATCGAAGAGAACGTTCAACCCTATGATTCGACGGCCAGCACCGTCGCCGAGGCTGTCCTCACCCGTTTGACGCCCATGGTCTTGCTCGACCAAGACAATCCGTTTGTGGATAGGATCCAACAATGTCTTTTTTCCCTCAAGGGCCAGGAACAAATTTGGGACATCAAATGGGTAGCCACCCCCCAAAAGGTCATTGAACCTAAAATGGATCTGGCAAGAAACATATACTCGCCGTCTATGTCGATTCACCCTATGGACGAAAATGCCTTCTGGATATCCGTCCCAACTTTCTCCGCGCAAAATGACGAATCCTTGGCGGCATTGAACAAACTCATTGCGGATTTAAACGCATCGACTGAGGAGATGCGGAAAGCTCAGATCATAGTCGTCGATGTCAGGGGCAATCACGGTGGAAATTCATCTTGGGGCAACGCGATTATTAGGGCCCTCTGGGGCGACGAAATGTTTGATACCTATCGTCCTAAGAGTGAAGGCATCAAATGGAGAGTATCCATAGACACGTATCGATACCTTTCAGAAGATTTGCTCCCCATGATAAAAAACCAATTTGGCGAGAGCTCTCCAGAATACGTAGAGTTCAAAAATGAGATAGATGGCTTTAAAGAGGCTCTCGACCGCGGCGATCTCTGGTTTAATCCCTACGAGCGTGGAGTGCGGCCTGAGACCGAAAAACCAGAAAATCCCGTAAAAGCAAACGTCTACTTCCTCACAGATCCTGCGTGCTTTAGCTCATGCTTGCTCTTCGCTGACCGCATGCGCCTTCTTCCCAACGTGGTTCAAATTGGACTGGCAACGCGAGCCGACACGAAATATGGGGAAGTACGGAGTGAGTCGCTACCCAGTGGATTAGCAACCATGATGGGACCCCAAAAGATTTTTCTGGGCCGCCTCCGAACGGATAACGAACCGTATGTTCCTAAGTTTCGCTGGAGCGGCGAGATGTCAGATCAGGTTGGGCTTGAGCGTTGGGTTTTAGATCTTGATCGTCAAAGCAACCTTTAGGTCAGTTTCTTTGACGCTTCGCGCGAATAAGCGTATAAAAGAGAGATGCAACATCAGCCTCGAAATCTTGATTTCCGAAACTACTTGGAGAACGAGTACCAAAAGCGGGCGAAGAAAAACCCAGCGTACTCGCGGCGGGCCTTCGCCAAAGACCTCAAGGTTTCCCATTCTTTTTTGGGCCGGGTTCTCAAAGGGGAGCGCAAGCTGAACCTTGAGATGGCCTACGATTTTGTTCGGATCTTTAAATGGAAAGGCATAAGAGCTAACGGGTTTATCCTCCTCGTCCGCTACGACAACGCTGCCGACCCGGTTCAGAAGGAGGAAATCCTTCAAGAGATCATCGATCTTGGCGGCGAAACCGAATATTTCGAGATCGAGCCGGACAACTACAGTTTCTTCGCCAAGTGGTACCACGGCGCCATCGTGGAGCTCACCAAACTCAAAGACTTCCAATCCAATCCTAAGTGGATCGCCAAACGACTCGGCATCGACCTTGTCAGTGCTGATTTGGCGATAGACCGATTGTTTCGACTTGGTTTGCTCAAGAAAGAAGGCGACACGATTGTCCCCGCTCATTCCAATCGGGTGATGAAGGACTTGCCTTCCGCGGCCTTGCGAGAGTTCCACAAGGAGATGCTGAACCGTTCCCTCAAAATGCTGGAAGCGGAACACATCGAAGATCGGCGCGTCACCGGCTCCATGATGGCCATCGATGCCGCGACAATCGAAGAGGTCAACAAGAAGATCGACGAGTTTCGTCGCGAGCTACTTCGGTTCGTAGAGCAGCGACAAGCGACGAAGGATTCCGTTTGTCATATATGCATAAGTTTTCTTAGACTTGATGTTCCCTAGCAATGGCCGATTCGAACTAAGAGGAATAAGCCACCGATGTCGAGAAGTATCTCACGACTGAACTCAGCAAGAACAACTTCTTCATTTTCGTACAGATTCGACTTATTATTGCACCTATATGGCCTCGCCTACAAAAATATTCGGAGGAGTTATGACATCTGGAAAGATAACGTCCATTAGCGTGATGATGCTCGGTCTAGTTTTGAGTAGCCTTGGAATTGCCAATGATCTTACTACGGCTCCACAATCATTTTACTATCAAGGCAAAAAGGTCGTCCCCATGGATATTCAAGACGTCCTGGTTAAGTATGTTTTTGATGTTGTTTCGAGGAAGGCATCCGCAGAAGCGATCATAAATTTTGTCACGGCACAGGACGGTTACCCGTTTTTCGATTTGGTGCCGCCAGCGTCTGACATACGGCTTAATAATAGCACGCTCGAAAAGATAGAATTAGTTGAAGCTCCTATGGGTGTATCTCAAATCATGTTAATCCCGGCGCCCGTCACAAGCGACACGCTACAAACTTTGCATCTTGCTTACTCGTTAAAGGAGAACGTGGCGTTCTCCGGGAATGGAGATGTGAGTGTTGGTTTTTTTATGGGGGATCTCATTTTTGGTGGAAGAGCCTTTCTAGAAAGATATGCGCCGGCAAATCTGGAATTCGATCACGTCAAGTATACTTTTGAAGCTGAAGTTAGCGGAACAGACATCGAGCATAAAGTGTACACCAACGGTGTAGCCACTAAAGTCGCAAAGAACAAGTGGAGCGTGGCCTTTCCCGACTTTTACACGTCGTCATCGGTTTTTTTCCAAATCGCCAAGGCCGATAGATTCTCGGAAGTGCATTTCGAAATGCCGTCGAAATTCCGTAGTGTTCCGGTCCTTATTTTCGGGGATCAGCAGGCCGAAGTCGCAGCGGCCGAGAACGTCGCGCGAGAAACGTTCGCCGAGTTAGAAGAGACTTTCGGTCCCTATGCACACGACCAGTTGATCATCCGCATTGCGGGAGGAAGAGGCGGAATGGAATATGCGGGAGCGACAATGACCGCAGCCTACGGCCTCCCACACGAGATTGCACATTCATGGTTTGCGCGTGGGGTCATGCCACGAGATGGCAATGCAGGATGGATTGATGAGGCTATCGCCACATGGCGAGACAATGGCTACGTTAAATCTGCGAGTGCTCCTGCCGGTCCCCCGATAATGATGAGCGGCTTTCCTGAGTTTAGAAGGCATACGAATATGCAAGGTTATCAGCAAGGTGCTCAATTACTATCACAACTGGATTTCGTATACAGGGACAAGGGCGGCCTCAAGCCCGCACTGCGTTCTTTGTATCTTGAGCGAAAGCTAACCACGATATCCGTAGGCGATTTTAAGGAATTCTTGGAGAAGTTCTACGATCAATCGCTCGACGCGGTGTTTGATCGTTATGTGTTTGGCAAAGGTGATCTGGGGAGTTTCGAAGAGGCCATTCGAGGGCCTTGGGCTCCGCTCAAGATTGTGCATCGGCCATATACATCAGAAGAGCTGCGGCGTTCGCTTTGACCCCCTCTGGGATTTTTTTCTCAAGAATTAGATCTAGGGATCGACCTGCGCTGGCGCAGGTTTTTTACTTAATTATCTGATATTAAAGTCTTTTATGGCACCCCATCGGTGTGACACCGGCCTTCGACAAACCCTCTCCGCTCGGTCTATCTGGGGCTGGGTTTTGTAGACCACTGCGGCCTTTGTTGCCTTTACTTTCGACGGTGAAAAGTCCTTAGACGTTGACTGGCTGACCAAAGCTTCCGCTTTTACTGCCCTTCGTATACCTTCCCTTTTGGCCCGTCGCTTGCTCTAAGGATAGCAGCTCCGCGATGCGGCGATGAACAAAGACACAATTTTTTTAATATATATTTAGGAGAAAAAGGTATGAAAAATTCACTGTCAGCTTTAGTAGCAGGTTTAGTGCTCGTTGCTTGCGGCACCGCAAAACAATCTTCAACGTCAGCCGACAAAATGCCGCGACCAGTTCACGAAAAAAAGATCTTTTCTTGCGTTACGAACAACGAAAAAGACAACCTGAAAGTTGACTTCTTTCACAGCGTGAGTTCAGAAGAGAGAGACGTATCTCGCGCGGAATTGTTTGCTGTTAACAAAGACAGCAAAAACCTCGCTCACCAACTCATTCGTGACCTTAACGTTTGCACAACCGAAGATCACGGCTCCATCATCACGAGCATCTGCCATGACGTAAATTTCACAGACACATACACCGTGACGCTTGATAGAAGCGGATGGTTTCCTTCAGCGTCTGCTGTCATCGCTTATGTAAGCGAAGTCAACCCGTTCGAAGCGAAAATGACCTGCACGGTTGTTGAATAATTCGCACTTAGCTTTTAGCTTGGCAGGGCAACCGAAAGGTTGCCCTTTGCTTTTGGGGCCTAATGGATGGTCTCATAGAATCAGCGTTATTTCTTACCGTCGAAACAGCGCCCGTATTGTTGGGGAATATTCTCGCGAAAAGAACGCTAGGTAAATAACGACCACGTTCACGAAGATTGCCACGGGCAGGCCTTCAGGCGCCATGAATGTGTGAACGAGCAGAATATTGATGGCAACGGGAGCGAGAACAACTAAGGCGAGCGGAACAAACATTCCCGAAAGTAGCAGGAGACCGCAAGCGATCTCCGTACCTTTGAGCAGATAGAAAAAATAGCCCGTTGCTGCCATGCCCTTAAAGAAATCCGCCATTGCGCCTTCGAGCGGCGGAGGCGTTGTCAGGAAAAAGGCGACACCTGAACCAACGAATACGAGGCCCAAGAGCATGCGAGCGATCAAGGTAACTTTTTTCATAGAAGCCTCCGACGTGTTGTGTCCAATTCTTTGTGACGACAGCTTCGCCTGTTAATGAGAAGGTTGCGAGGATGATGATCCTTCTCCTCCTCCGATCATTCCAGGGAACATGCAACGTGTTTGTTGCACATTATCGCCCTCTGTAAGCGTGGTCACGAATCCGAACCCTGCGCCCATCTTAAATTCATGCTTGACCTTCTCGTCGGGGTTTTCGCAGGAGATCGTCATACCTGTTGGTTCGTTCCCGTCGTTCAGCATCTCAACGTCGCAGGTTTCAAGCTTAACTGTTTTGCCACCTGGATACTTTACGACGGCGAACGATGCCATGTCCATAATTGCTCGTCCATCGTCCACGCTGAAATCCTTATAGGTTTCCACAGTGATGCGCTGGTCCTCCGTGTGGCAAACAAAAGGTTTTGAGAGGTAGCCGAGAAGAATGTTATTCCCCTCTTCTTTTTTAACCTCGAAGAAACCACGAAGAATATTGCGACAGAACGCTGTCTCTTCCGATCCGGGTGGTAAGGTCTTTAGAGTGACAAGGAACCCTTCCTTGGTAACAGTTGTCTTTGCAATACATTCGGGCCTGCTTTGGGATATCATCTGCGCAACCATGTCTCTTCCAGCGGGGCGCGCTACTTGCATAACGACTTTTTTTCCTTCGAATGCGACAATTTTTATAAGGGCGATTGTTTCCGCCCTCTTGAAAGCCTCAACAATGCGGCCCGCTCCTTCAACTGTTTCGAAATCCATAGCAAAAACGCCGCCCACGTGCGTGACCTTTTGAATGCCCGGATAATGCTGCATGAGAACCTGGACCTTTTCGAAAAATTCCTCGTCCATCATAACATGTTGGGACTTCGCATCGGATACGCCGTCTGTGGATTTACAGCTTGTTAGTAATAGTGTGGTGACCACTAGAGAAAGAGAAAGCAATCGCTTCATGAACGAACTCCGTGAGATGTAAGAGATAGATATTATTGTACCTATCAGGGCACTAAAAGACAAACAATGTCTTTCTAGTCGCAGGTATAATCCGAAAAACGCAGCGTCCAACCTTTCAAGAAGCCGGATAAGATTCCGCGATTTTTGACGACTAACCTCCAATCGCCCCCGATGTTCGAGCTGTCCAATTCAAACTCAAACACCCCCTCAATGGAGCCGCGAGCAGTCGGCGTACCATCGTGAATGGCGTATGCCTTGCCTTGCGGCGATTCCAGCCAAACGCTAAAGTACCGACCGCCAGCCTGCGTATCGATTTGCAGTTGAGTCTGGACTCGTTCAGCTCTGGTTCCGTTCGGCATGGCCATCTTGCGCACGGATTTTCTGAAGCCCCCGAGTTTAGTTGTCTCATGATCGATCAACTCAGGAAGACGTTTTTCATTGCCAAGAACAATCGCCGAGGTTTCCGTGCCAATAAGCTTGTTTGAATGCGTTATTGCTTCGTAGGAAAGCTTTTGTCCGCACTTCGCCGAATCGCTCACCGTCATGGTCATAGGACTTTCTGGCTTACCCCTTTGCTCTGGCATGATATCGCCCCATACCGCCTGTCCGCTTTCGATCTTTAGCAATGGCGAAGCGGACAAAATACTTTGAGATACCTGAGTCAACTCTTTCGGGGCGTCGTTGCGGATCAACGGGGATAAATTCCAGGTTTCTCCGGGTTCCACCACGGCGTCGCCGTCGCCTCTCGCCTCCGCCCATTCCACAGTTTCTGTGGAGGTGAGAAGCGTCACCTGCGGAGCAAACCAACAGCGGGGTCGCACTCCAGATGAAAACGAACCGGATTCCGTGCACGAAATCTTCGAAGCAACCCACTCGGCGGCGACCGAACGTTGCCCGCTAGGATGGGACCTTCCCGGTATGTTTGTCCAAGAAGCAGACACCGGACACAATGCTCCCTGCAAAAAGGTGTCTAGACGACATTGCGGAACGGGGTGACTCTCCATTGTCTTTGCAACTCTTGAGCGATCGGGAGTGTCGTAGCTTGGCTCCGTCGCGGTGAAGCCAGCCGCCGCTAATGTTGTGGCCAAAGCCCTCCCTGCCAAAGCGATCCGGTAGCATAGATTTTGATCCTCGGTTTTAATCCAAGCCTTGTCGCACAATTCACGCGGCGTTTCATCAATAACGTTGCGGGCAGCTTCGTTCGCTGTCTTTTCGTTTGCCCAAACCTCACGAGCGCAGACGAAAGTTGAAAAATAATCCGCCTGCCCTTCTGACGCAGCCCAACCGTCTTCGCTATAAAACGGAAATCCTGCCAGGTGGTGCCCAAGCTCATGGCAGACAACCAACGCAAGCGCATCGGTCGTCATCTCCGGACGCCGCGCAAGACCGCCATATAAATTGACTATCCAAACAGTATCTTTGCGATCGGCGGACGCATTGACAATCGAGCTTGTCCAAAAATGTCTGACGTCCAGGGTTGCGCCATGCGACCGAACAAGATCATCGTAATGGGTTGAAACGTTGTCAATTGTCTTATGAAACTGCTCTTCCGTAATGTTTGCAAAGGACGACCTGATGTCGTCCTCGCGATCGAGATGATTGGGGGGTAGAATGTTCCCGTAGCTTGCTGAACCGGCAAGAAAGCTGATGGCAGCGCAGAAGAATCCTGGCTTCATGCCACACCTTTGTTCGCTACCAATAGAAGCGATGACGAGCTTTCGTTGATCAAGGGTCAACCTTGTGAAAAATCGTTTGGTTTTTGACAGCGGTTTAAGTCGAGCCGCTGTCTCTTGCATCGACCTACTTATTTCTTATAAGGCAACTCGCCCAGAAAATCCTTCTTGCCAACGTCAACACCGTTGTGACGCAAGATAGAGTATGCTGTGGTGATATGAAAGTAGGTATTCGGTACAACGTGCTGGAGCGCGTATTCTTCTCCCAGCATGTACTTGCCATCCCAGCGCGGGGTTGTCACTCGGCGACTCACCGCATTGTCAAAGTCGTCTCGTTGGAACGTGTCTAGGTATTGTATGACGCTATCGATGCGCGCTTTGAGATCAGGCAAGGTCTTTTCCTTGTCTTCATGAGCTGGGGCATCTTTACCGGCAAGGCGAGCGGCGCCGAACTTCACGGTATCGCAGGCGATTTGAATTTGGCGGGTGAGGTTAAATTGATCAGGCGCTAGCCTAGAATTTAGAAGAACTTCCATGTCGAACTTCTTCGTTTCGGCTTGCTTTTGTCCTTTGTCCATGATTGCGGATAGGTTCTGTAACATTTTCTTGGGTTGGGTGACGACGAGTTCGTAAAACATTGCGATCCTCCTAGTTTGCTAGCGCGAAGTCATTGCCCCGGCGCCAAAGGGCACGAGGCGTTTTAGTTTACAGATTCTCGCCGAGCATGTCACCGTCTTTTCTCTGGTATTAAGGGAGGCACGACTGGACGCCGACTGTCTAAATGGCGCTACCGTTAGCCGCTGATTTTTCGAACGCCGCTTTCTTGACGCTGATTTGGTGTTTAAATCCTTCCAGGTCAATCCATGCTCGAAAGCCTTCCGCCTTCATCCGAGCTAATTTACGGTCCAGATCAAAGAACTCCGCATGATAGGACAGGAAAATATCAGGGCGAAGGGACGCCAAAACGGCGAAAGTATGTTTGTAGTCGCTTGTGATGCCGCGATAAGACTCGGTCTTTGTAAACTGAGTTCCCTCGTTAATGCCGGTGCCGTCCGCAAATACAACTTTGTATTTCTTGCCCCCTTCGTTAATCGTCGTCTCCCATGTCGTGCAGCCGCGGGTATGTCCGGGGGTCAAATGGGCCGTCATCTTCACGTCGCCCAGCGTCACTGTCTCACCGTCCTGCAGCACCTTGTCCGCTGTTACTCCCTCGAAGTGCATGTTGGGCTGCGCCGCGAAGAGATAGTCGTCCTTTCCGCCCGATCGGAGTAACGCTACGTCGGCGTCCATTGCAGCAACGGTTGCCCCGGTCAATCGTTTGAAGTCGGCGAGTGTCCCTACATGATCGATGTGGGCGTGTGAGGTAAGCAAAAGGCGAATGTCCTTCGAATCGAATCCGAGCTTCCTAATTGATTCGACAAGAGTCGGTGTCGATCCAGGCATAGCGCCATTGAGAAGGATGAGACCCGCATTTGTTTTCAAAAGAAAGACGCCCAGGCCCTTAGTGCCAACGTAATAAATGGGTCCCGCGATGTGGAACGGCGCTGCTGGTTCGCGCCAGTTTTTGGGCTCGGCTTTTATAGTCGCAGCTGTAAAGACAGTCAAAAGAAGCAGTGTCACGAATTTCGCTTTCATCAAATTTTTTGTCCTTTCCTTGCGGTCAATCTTGCTCCACGAGCTTGCTTGAGCCCTATCATTTTCAGTGCGAATGAATTCCGCATTTGGCAAATATCCAGTTTTAAAACCGCACCAAATCGCATTTCTCGTTAAGGCCAAGTCCTTCTTCGTCGGCATACTTGCCGTCGATTATATCCTGGTATTCGGGAAACATTTTCGACGGTGAGTTTTCGTTACCCGGAAAGTGCTCCACGACGTGTATGCGATCGAAGTACTTCAGCGGCTTTTCTTGTAGGAGCGGAACTAACCTCGCTCGGAAAAGCCGATAGAGCTTGTCTATGTCTTGAATAGCGCTTCCTGGCTGTGCGCATGCTGTGGCTAGTTGCTCACCCTTCTGTCCTACAATTCTAAAATGCCCGCCTGGAGGAAGGTTGGGGTCACTTTTGGCAATATATCGAACGAATTCCTTTGCATCCGCATCGGACGAACTGGCAAATGCGTTTGTTACCGCCTTGGTAATGTCGGCTGCAGTTTTTAGAGAACTCATGGGAGTTGCCGGTACCTGCTTCCAAAGACCGCAGCGGCGCTTTGAGAAAATATGATTGGGATAGTCGATTAACCGAATGGCGGCAAAGAGCCTTTCCTCCAAAAATGGAGGACTGCTTATGTCCATAGACATTATATAATTTTGAATGAAGGTTAGCGGGGTTCCACCCTCCTCAGGGACAATGGCAAAGTAGTTTTTTGACGATAAGTTATGAGCTGCAAAATAGGCTTTCACCTTTTCCAAGCCTGGACTTGGCGCCAAAGTTGGCGTTCCGCCCATGCCCGACCTTGACAGGAAGTCGAGATAAAGAGGGGTGATTGCAAATTGTAAATGATCGACTTCCGACCCACCCTCTGGCATTACGGTGTTCGCCAAGTTTATCTCAACAGTGCAAAAGAGCGGCTTAAGGACGTCTTGAAGGGTCTGGTTTGGAAGTGTGGGTGATCCGCTAACCACACTTTTTTTGTAGGCTTCGGCCACATTGAAGGCGGCCGTTCGCACAGCCGCTTCCATAAGAGGCGGCTCAAACAGCTTACGTTGAACACCCTTGCTATCTGTCCCTAGGAGCGTCAGATCCACCGGCGAATCATCACCTCCTCGCCCATTTAACCAATTCACCCACGGAGCCGATAATTCCTTCATCACCATGCCACCCATGACGTGGCACTTTTTACAAGGATTGTCGGGAGAAAAAGAATTGCCTTTGAAATGTAAATTTCCTTCTTCATATTTATAAAAGTTGATGACATGCGTTTTATGGCTGAACGTCAGCATCTCGTCTGGATGGGAGAAAAATATTTGGTTATCGGCATTTGGCGCTCCCCCACGTCCCAGATTTGGCGAAGAGCCTTCCGCAGAACAATTGAAGACGTCTATTGTTCGCGCACCATGGGCAAAATTATTTTCAGCTATGAGAGCTCGTCCGTCCGAAGAGCAACCCGCATCGTATAACATTTTTTCAACATTGGTATTGCAGTTTGCCGAGGCGATTTTTGCTATCGGATCGTCGATTTCGTCCTGCCCTATCAGTTGACAAAAACCGTCCGCAGCTAGCTCTTTGATTTTTGAGTTTGGTCCTCGACCTTTGCAACCTATGGACACCAGCACAAAACCAGTCAAAAGAACCAGAAAAATTTTCATTTTGGGTACCTCTAAAGTCTATAGATTTTGCCAATCCTTACTTAACATAGTAAAATAAATTCAAACAAAAAACTGGAGAATTTATGCGCTTTCTACTATTACCGTTCCTGCTCACTTCGGGATTGGCAATGGCCTTTCCAGGTCTCAACGCCTTTAAGGAAAAAGTAAAGGTCGAACGAAAGGCCAGAACTCCCGAGCCGCGATCGAACACATGCATGCAATTTGTCGGCAACTGGCAGGGCGTTTGCCATAACTCCGAGGGCATGGACTACACGGACACGATGAAAATCAAGCAATATGCATGTGATGCCATTTATATCAATGACGAACGCATGGATCTCACCGGAGCACAAACTGGATCCTATGGCTCGGATGTTAACACGGGCTCTTTTATGTCCACTTTCCTTTGGAAGGATGCAAACCAACAAGTCCTCTTGGGACGCTATTATGATCTTGAAAGAGTCTTTGGGGAAAGCTTTTGGCTGAACACAGAAGCGACATTTGAGATGTTTAAGGAAGGATCCGAAATTGTGACCAAATCCACCGCGAAATCGGACGAGTATGGCATGGAAGCGACCTGCCGTTTTTCAGCAGCACCATGATAAATCCAGCGGCTCGTCTCCCCAGACGAGCCGCCTTACCGACTGTGCCGAGATCGCACCACGGAACCAACGGACTTATTCCCTTCGCCAAATATCTACTTTTTTAATCAAAACGTTTGAAACAGAGTCAAGAATACGGATGTCGAACACTCTGCCTTTCCGAGATCATTGACAACGCCTGCGACTCTTCGTATGCACCCTCCTACCAAGCGCCTTTCTTGGTTTGAATCCAAACCCAAATACCTCATGGAGCCACAACCATGAAAACAATGTTACCTCTGTCGATCTTCGTTTTGAACATGTTCCTTGCACCATGGGCTTTAAGTCAAAAAATCGAAGTTGACGAGCTCGCAATGGGAGCTTGTTGGGTAGACAACAATGGAGACACTGCAAAAGTGGCGTCGTTCAACGATGGTAAAGCCTTTGTTCTCTCTCCAGAGACTCTAACTCTTAATTTTTATGATCAACTCGGAGCAGAACTGCGAAATTTGGGAATCGACAGTTACCCAGAGTCAAAAATTTACCTCTGGCTACATTGCGGCGGCGCGGGCCATAGAGTTACGGTGAAAGTTGATAATTCGGATATGCCGCTATGCATTCACACTGACGGCTCGATGAAAATCCTGAATATTTTCTCTAACTTCGAGAACGGAGACGGCGACTCATTCTGTCTTGGAGCGCAAGCTAAGGAACTCATCATCGGGTACTCGACAGAGGAAGATGCTGAGAAGATCAAAAGCATTCTGCGCGAACCAAACTATGCGGATTCGATACAAAGCGTCGAGACTCAGGAAGGGTTCCTTCTCGTCACTTTGGCAGATAGTTTCCGCTTTCGAGAATCCTCTGTTAAATCTCGACTAGAGGTTGATCCGGCTCTAAAACCCCACATTACCTATGTAAGTTATAACGGCATTGCCGTCGCAGTAGGGCAAGAGTTAAAACTGTTTGACGCTGTCTACCCGGGACACGAAACGCACGCTTTAACGAAGAACCATGCCAGGACGAGCAGACAGAAATTTTCCTGCTCGACACTCTTCCCACATGGCAATTTTGAAATTTTCTTTTTCAAGAACATGCTAACACGCCAATACAAGGCAGAGGTAAAGAGAGTCGACAACAGCACCGGTATTTTGCAATTGTTGGCCACCCTTAAGTGCGATACGGATGATCAAGAGACTGATCGGATGACCTATTGCTCGGATGACCCGAAGGCCGACAGAGATCGTTATTATGTAACGCTCTATCAACGCGCTAGATTAGGAAGCTTGCTAGTTGAGGGGGAAACGGGTCCCTTTAATGCCAATCTTGCTTGCGAAGGCCATGATTGAAGCTAAATATTTAACTTGCGGCCTCTATGCAAATAGAGAACAATTATTCCTGCAGGATGGCCAAGGGATAGTCGCTGAATGGCAATGATTCGGGTCTTGGAGGCCTTTCAAAGAGTTTCCAAAGTAGCTTACAAGACTGTCTTCTATGGGAAGAGACCCTTCGAAGCGAAGGATCTCACGAGGTTGTGAGGATTACTGAACCGCAACCGCGTCACAAATAATGGCGCCGATCGGATTTCCATTGGTGTGAAGGATTTTTCGAAATTCGATTTTCAAAGTCCTTTTGTTGCTGGACAAATTTGTGGTCTTAATGATCTGAACGTTGTCGTAGAAGTACCCCGTAAAAGTGTAGTCAATAAGCACGGTTTCAACGTTGTCGGCCACGGAAACGCTTCTTTCCAAAGGCGGAATCCGGAAGTCGACCGGGCGGTGCAGCACAAGAACGCCTGAAGCCGTTTCGGGATCGTTGACGGAGACAAAACGAAAGAAAAATTCTCGGGTCTCCGGGTGTTTGTCATCGAGCACAATCTTTGTTGGGATCGTAAAGTCGCCGTTTTCAGGCGTTTTCCATTCGCATGTCGTTTCTTTGTTTTCCAACGCCAGCATGGAATCGTACAGCTCTTGTTCGATGTCTTTTCTTTCCGCAGCAGCCAGCTTCGAACCATTTTCTTTTCGACCGCAAGCCAGAGCAGCAAGCGTCAGGGCGGCTACCAAAACTCCTATCTTCATACACTACTCCTTAAAGTTTTGTGGACCTCGTCTTTACCATGCCCCACTTCCCCGCGGAAGGTATGGCCAGCCAGTCATGGGGAGTGAAACACTTTTTCTCTACTGCGTCCCTGATTCAGTTAGGTTATGTGCTTCGGCTCTTTCCGCATATCTGACGCTATGAGGATGAGCCAGCGACCGCGCATTTTTAATCTATAACGTCGAATAGAAAAGAATCGCTGCAACAACTATCGAGGCTCCGAGAATATCGAGCGCTAATCCTGCCGCCATCATCTGTTTGAGATCGACCTTGCCGGTTCCGTACACAATCGCATTGGGTGGAGTAGAAACAGGAAGCATGAAACCTAAACTTGCGGCCATTGCCGTGGCAAAGACGGGTAACGTCGCGTTATGTTCGCCGCCCATGGAGCCGAGAAGTATCGGTACCATGATAGCCGCAGCCGAGGTATTTGAACTAAACTCCGACAATAACGTTGTGGCACAAACGGCTACGGAGATGAGCAATATCAGGCTTTGGCCCGATCCAAAAATTTCCTGCCCTATGGCTTTGGCGAGACCAGTTTTCATAAGCATCGTACCCAAGCATAATCCACCGCCAAATAGCAAGATTGTACCCCAATCAATGCCCAAAACGTCGTCCCAAGTGAGATTCGCGGTTCCGCCGGTCGGCAATATGAATAGGATAAGTGAACATGCGACCGCCACTACGGCAGGATTCATACGATCTGCCAGACTTTTCACGAGAGCACTATCGGAGACCAGAAGCGGCAACATATCAGGAACAATCCAAAGAACAACAGCCAGTAGAAAGCAAAGAACGACCTGAATTTCTGCGGTTGTTATCTTTCCTAAATTTTGCCATTGAGTTTGCAAAACAGCACGCAAACCCTTCATATCGATATCCGAGGTAGGGAACATCTTTTGCAGCACGGCAAAAACAACACACAGCATAACTATCGAAAGCGGCGCCCCCATGAGGGCCCATTGCGCAAATCCCAGGTGTATCCCTTTTTCCGCCAAAAACTGTACCGCAAGAAGATTAGGCGGAGAGCCAACAGGAGTAGCAACACCTCCGATGCTCGGAGCAAAGGCACAAAGCAACATAATTTTCGTAGCAAAATTCTTGCCGTGTTGCTTATCCGCAAAATGCGGCTGCAGACATGAAATAATGGAAAGGGCTATGGGCACCATCATCAAACAGGCCGTCGTGTTGGATATCCACATGCTGATAAAGCAACCGATGCAGCCAAATGTAAACAACAAAGAACGAACATTCGCTGTACCTATGCGACGGGTAAGAACAAAATATGCCAGTCGTTTGTCGAGACCGTGTTTCTGCATTGCAGCAGCCAAAAAGAAACTCCCCATAAACAAGAAAAGGATGGTATTGCCAAACGCCCCAAAGGCTTCTTGAGTCGACATCAGACCAAAACCAGAAACGGCAGCGGGAATCAGCAAACCAGTTGCCGCAAGTGGAATAGCTTCCGTGAACCACAACAGAACCGCGGATGCGAAAATACCGATCGGAGCGGCAAATTGAACTCCAAGAAACGGCGCAACGAAAAGCGGCAGAATGCAAAACGCGGCAATGGCAGCCTTACGAGTCATAAGAAATGCTCCAAAATATAATAATTGAATCAGTCTACCCGAAATAAAAGAAAAGTCGAGTTATCCATCCGGGTTTCATTGTAAGGTGACACACTGGACTGCCTGACAAAGAAATAATGGATGGAGCAGTTTTGCTTTACGTTCCCTTAATAAAGTCTTCCCACGACTTATCATTGACGTGTTGATACTCGCGCCACACAGCGATTTTATCGTTCACAATCTTAATATAAACCAGGCCATGATACTGCTGGTGGCCATTATAGGTATATTCAGCCGCACCTAGTTGCCTTTCTTCTTCAAAGATTGTGGAATGCATGACACATGACTCATTGTCCGTGGGGTCATTACGAAAGAAGGCACTAAGTTCTTTAAGGTTACGATTTCGATATCGAAGCGGATCATAGTAATCCACATCGTCGGCAAAGACGCTTTCCAAAAAATCGTAATCTCGATTTGTCCAAGCTTCACCCATCTTATGTATCAACTGATGAAATTGAGATGCTTTCATCGACTCCCCTACTTTCATTATCGTCATTCAAGGACTATACAGGTCAATCTCTTGACTGTCACCTAGAAGACTATACGGGTCAGTCACTTGACTGTCACCTAGAAGACTATACGGGTCAGTCACTTGACTGTCACCTAGAAGACCAAGGCCAAGCGGCGGCTTCATTTACAAGCTTCGCTCGCACGGGATTATTCTCAATGTAAGCGCATATCACGTTTAATGCCTCGTCATCCTTAATAGGAAAAGACTTAAATCGCCCCTGGTATAAAGGGCCGTGGCCTATTGTCTGATATTTAGCGTGATGGCGTCTTGTTTGATCGTTTAAAAGCTTCTTGAACATCGAGGACATAAACGAAATATCCTCACAGTGCAAAACAACATGCCAATGATTGGGCATAATGCAATATGTGGACAGGGTTAGCGAAAATACTTGCGCGCCTTGTGTGAGAGCATTCACAAACCATCGATAGTCGTCGTCGTCAAAAAATATTTGAGCGCGATTTGCCCCTCGGTTGATGCAATGAAACCATCCTGGGGGTAATCGAGATCTCGGTATTCGCGTCATGAAAGTCATTTAATATGAATTCAGGTAGGCAGCGAGCGACATTCGGTTGAGGTGCCAGTCAAGTGACTGACCCAGATATCACGACTAATGCTCATTGGCAGTAAGGTCTCGAATCGGGGACGTGAGGCTTTTGAGGAAGGCCTCCAGCGCTTGCTTCTCCATTTCATCGAGTTGAAGAGGCTTTAAGGACTCTTCTCGAAACCCTATTGCCGGTAGCGTGTTCATGGCGTCGTAGTGGTTGATCACGTCGCGCAGAGTCCCAAACCGCCCGTCATGCATATAGGGCGCCGTTTGATCAACATTGCGGAGCATGGGAGTTTTGAAGGCGCCAACGCCTTCCGGCGTGTCGCGATCAAGATAATCCAGATCAAGGCAGCTTTGGCGCTGCTGGCGTTCCGGATACTTGTTGTAGACACCTTTACAGTTGAATTCATCCGCCTGTGCTTTGAGTAATCCTTGGCTTCGTCCGAGGGAGAGTGGTTTGCCGATATCGGGTAAACCAATATTATGGAACTGACTGTCGGAAAAGGCTCCTCCATTGTGACAGATATGGCATGCGCCTTTGCCCGCAAATATATCGAATCCAAGAAGCTCTTCGGCTCCAAAGCGTTCGGAAAAGTGCACGAAGGGATCATCAGCTTGTCCATTTAGCCAAGATCGAACGAACGTATCGAAGGAAGACTCATTTGCAACAAGTCCCTTTTCATAAGCTTCGATGCCAAGGGCGACGTTCGCCATAACTTCGTTCACTCGCTGCTCGACTATGGAGTCGCCGTTTTCATAGGTTCGTTCTTCGAAGTCCTTCCCTGCGGTCATGCCCAATACTTCCCGCTTGAAAGCCTCTTGGATCGGAATGCCAAGGTTTTCGGCCTCCGTGGCTAAGCGTTGGATGGTGAGCGAACTACCCACGGAAGGCAACGCTTTGTCCAGCAGTTCAGCCGAGACCTCAATCACCGGCGTTGGCGGATGCGCGGTCTTAGGCATCTTCGTTAACATACCGATGTCTAGCTTCCCAAACAACGCTTCGTACTCTTCGCGATAATGTTTCGCGACTATCCCGGCCACTTCGGCCTTGCTGAAGCCGTGTTCCTTTTCGTTTTCGATGGGTCCGACGGCTTGAGCGGCCAGAGAATCAGCCCGACCGTCCCAAAAAAACCAGTAGACCGAAAAAGCATTTAACACTGTCGGCGTATTGCGATCTGTTAATGCCAAACCGCGCGCGACTTCAAGACCGTCTGTAAAGGCTTTGTCGGGTTGGTGGCAGGTCGCGCATGAGACGCTGCCGTTGCGGGACAGTCTGGTATCGAAAAAAATCTGGCGGCCGAGGGAGGCTAGCCGCCGTTCGTATGGAGAAAGCTGAGGGGCGGATAGCAAAAAGGTGGAAGCTTTTTTCCTCAGAGCCCTATAGTCTATCCTGTCTGCTAACAGAGCCTTCGCACCAAGGCCTGAATTACTAAAAAGATCTTGCGCGAAATAGAGCGAACAGACAGTCATGAAGACGAAGGCGATTGCGATGGTGGCCTTTTTCAGCAATGGAATCTTCCCTTTAGTTGCTCGATAAACGCGTTATTTATTTTGGGTTCACAAAAAAAGGCGACGAAATTTCCGTTTTGCCCTCGGGGTGTTGTAGAACAAAGTGAAAGACCCACTTCCCCGCCATATGCAGCCGGACTCCCTCGACGCGAAACCTGCCATCCGCCATCTTTGAGATTTTGGGTTTGGTGACCATTCCGTGTTTGTGTTCTGGCATGCGTGCGTCAAAACTTAGGTCGGACACAGGCGGAGCATTCTTGGTCTGGGGATCAACGGATAAAATTAGAGTCGTGTGAAGGTTGAGCGATAGCGGCTTTTTTTCGGCGGTTTCCATCGTTATCAAGTAATGAGGATAAACGAGCTTTTCTTCCGCCGCTGAACTCGCGGCCTGCAGTGGTTGCTCCGCGAAAAAGCCTCCCAAAATCGCTGCCGCCGCGACCGCAGCCAGTCTAACTGAATGTGGGTTCAATGTTCACCCCAGATATGATAATATTGCTTCTAACAAGCATATCAAATTTTTACCGGCGACGCCCGTTTATGCCTGGGTTGGAAAGCATAGGAGGCACAAAGCCTTGATATTTCCATTTCTATTATCTTGGATTCTTGCACCCGTCGCGATTGCGTCCGATGGTCCTCAAAACTCTGGAACGTTGACCCTGGAAGCTGGTCCGAATAACATACTGGACGCTCATCTTCAGATAGACCGTCAAGTCATAGCGTCCGCCTTTAACGGAAAGATCGAGTACAGTGGCAAAGATATTAGCGAGTTCATCAGAGTCTCCTCGGCCGGCAAAACGTGCGGAGTGCGCGATCCCATCATGCTTTCCAACGAAACTGTCATTGCGGCGGCTTTTGTGTTGTCTTGCCCAACTTCTCCTTCGAAAGTAAAAGTATCGTTTGTCGATCCGCAAAACCTTCCCGACGGATTCAGCCTTGGAGTCAAGGGCGCTTCGGGCCATTTCAGTCTCGACAAATCCTCTCCCGAGAAAGAGATAATTACTGACTGGAGTTATCTCTACTTCCTCGCCGGCTTGAGTTTTTTCGGAGGCAACGACGCAGGCGACCTCGCGGGAGTGGGACGGCAGGCCGCTCTTTGGTTTGGCGGATTTCATAGGCTACCTCCTGGTATTGGCCTTTTACTGTTGGTGATCGCTATTTGGACACTGAGGATAAGGCCGCTTTTCAAAATAGGGTTAACGGGCGGTATGTTGGCTGTAGCGGGGACGCTATCGTTTGCGGTCCTGGCAAGCAAGTCGGTCCAGACCGTCTTTTCCTTTCTCTATATTTCCCACGTCTACTTTGGCTTGTTGGTCGCCCTGTATATTTCTATTTTCTTTGCTGTTAACAAAACAGGAAAGAGCCTCTCTCTAAGTCTTGTCCTAACGGCAACGGTGTTTTACGGTTTGGAGACAGCCGTAGTTATACAAATGGTTGAAAAGCTCGACTCGTCGCTCAAATCAGGCATTGTGGCAGGTTTCTACCTGGGCAACGCTATTATTCTTGGCGTCGTTTTCAACATCTTGTACCTTATAGGAGTGTCTTTCAAGAAAATGGGAGTAATCAACCGTCTTGCCCCGTGCCAATTAATCGCTAACGGTGTTGGTGCGAGTGTTTCCCTATACCTCCTCGTCACACTATTTTTGCGCCTCAGAATATAGGACACCGGAACAGTTAGATCTTCGGAGGCGCGCGACTCGCCCCTCGGTTGATGCAATGAAACCATCCTACGGGTAATTGAGATCTCGGGATTCGCGCCATGAAAATCATTAATATAAAGATAGGTAGGCTGCGAGCCGACATTCGGTTGAGGTGCCAGTCAAGTGACTGACCCAGATGACGTGTTGCTTATCCGCGAAATGCGGCTGTAGACATGAAATAATGGAAAGGGCTATGGGCACCATCATCAAGCAAGCCGTCGTGTTGGATATCCACATGCTGATAAAGCAACCGAAGCAGCCAAATGTAAACAACAGAGAACGAACATTCGCTGTACCTATCCTGCGGGTAAGAACAAAATATGCAAGCCGTTTGTCGAGACCGTGTTTCCGCATTGCAGCAGCCAAAAAGAAACTCCCCATAAACAAGAAAAGGATGGTATTGCCAAACGCCCCAAAGGCTTCTTGAGTCGACATCAGGCCAAAACCAGAAACGGCAGCGGGAATCAACAAACCAGTTGCTGCGAGTGGAATAGCTTCCGTGAACCACAAGAGAACCGCGGATGCGAAAATACCGATCGGGGCGGCAAATTGACCTCCAAGAAGCGGCGCAACGAAAAGCGGCAGTATGCAAAATGCGGCAATGACAGCCCTGCGAGTCATAGGAAATACTCCAAATATAATGGTAGTCAGTCAGTCTACCCGAAATAAAAGAAAAGTCGAGTTATCCATCCGAATTTCACTGTAAGGAACAACACCTTTTGCACATATCCATAAGCTAACTCATTCACCAGGTCAGGGTGACACCTAAACCAGCAAAAGCTTGTTGGTAGTGGATCGATGCAATGTCGGACGCTTTGCTGTTGAACCCGATACTTAACCGTTCCCAAAAAGTGAAGATGAGCAGGGATACCTCAAAACCTCCGATTTTCGTCATATCCCAATAGGTATCAAGTCCCAATCTCTGAGAACTGACGGAGCCAGACTTGCTAATGTTGACGAGACCGGAAGCGTCTCGTGAACCCCAAAGCCTCAGAAGAAACCATGGATGTACCGATTCTACGCCAACTTCTAAACCCAGATTAGGTTCGTTCTTGAGTCTCACGCGACGCCCAACGATACCAACCCCAGATAACGAACTTTTCAAGGGAAGCTGGGCATCAAAATCCAAGAGACCAAATTTTGGAGTAGCGTCTATCCTATTGATCAGCTTCCAGTCGGTTGCAAAACCGAAGGACCATCCGAGGCTAGGCCTGCTCCATGTGTAAGTAAGCAGTTCATTCTCAACGCGGGCTTTGACTTTTGGAACGACATCCCAATACCATCTCAGACCTTTCAGGGGGCCTCCTCGTACCTCCGTGAAGACGCTCACCATGGCTGCCTTTGAAATGAGCGGATCGTTTCTTGCTAACGGATATCCATATCTGGCACCAACATAACCTGAAGCCAAAGTATCAACGATCGATTTGCCAAGCCATTTTTTGAAAAGTGATTGAGATATGCCATATCGTTCTAAATGTTGGTTAAGTTCGTCGTCGATCTCTTCGCTTCGTTGCAGACGACCTTTCCTATTTTGCACAAAAATGAAGTTTCTCGTATCGATAGGAACCGCTCTATCATGAATTTGAAACCCGCCTTGCTTGGAGCGTTTCCAAACATTGGTATTGTATGGAAGCCACCTTTTGAGTTTCGCATGGTACTTTAATTCAAAAGTTGAGATAGAATCTGAAAAACGCAAGGCAGACTTTCCCTGTAAGCCTTTTAAACCCTCTTGATTGAGTTTCGCACCGCGGACAGCCAGATTTATCGGTAGGGAGTCTAGGAGTTTGTATGCTATATCTGCCGCCACTTCCTCGTCCATGAGTGCAACTATCATCTTTTCATTGAATGGAATTTGAAAACGCGCCTCTTCGACAGGACGTTCCTTGGCTGACCACTTAAATGCCAGAGAAAAAGTTAGTAGATTGTCGCTATGAAATATTTTGAGTTCCCACTGGGACTTTTCAGCCGTTCCGTCGATCACGGTGCCATTTTGGGAGCAAAGCGATCCGGCAAATGGTCCCCCCGAAAATGAGCCGTCGCTTATGACGAGTGCTCGACTCAAGTTCTTGCAGAATTGTTTGAACGGAAGTGAGGAGTTGCTTTCACTTGCGGGCGGGGAAGCATAGTCAATGAGAACACCGGTTGGTTCGACAGAAATAATATTTTGTTGCGAAAAAGACGTAGTAGAAAAACAAAGCGTCAAAGTGGGTAATAAGATGGCGATATATATGCTGATGCGCATAGTTTGCCCGTTATTCCCAAAACAAGGTCATGAAATGGCCTTATATATTTCTTTCACCTTATACTCTCTAAGGTTATCGTAGGAACTTTTGGTAAATTTGTAAACCTTGTAGTTCAAGCGTGTCGTTGATGATGCGAATCGTGCAAATAATGCGCTTTTATTCTTACAAAACACCTACTTAAAGCACGCCTTAACATATCTCAACTGATAACCGATACCAATAATATGGAAATCTTTAATAATTTCGGTTCACAATCAATTTTGGAATGGGTAGGTCGTTCCAAGTATCCTCAGATATGTCTTTTTGCGATCATCGTCCTTTTCGTTAGCTGCGACGCAGATTTGAAGGTTGCCGGCTCGGCGGATAAGGAAAAGGAATGTCAAGAGAACCCGGATCATCCCGATTGCCAAATTTTTGCACACGACGGCCTGTCGATTGTTAAGATATCTCCCGTGATAATCAATCCTACGGAAGAAGTGCGTATTACAGGAAGCGGATTTTCCGAAGATCTAACCATCACGCTTTCTGGTCAAACTATCTCGCCTTCGATCGTCAGTTCTTCGGAACTGTTTTTCACAGTACCCGCTAATATTGCTGAAGGCAAAACAACGGGGCTTCTGCAAAGAAATGAAGAGACGATACGATTCTTGCTCTTCCACCTTGGTGAAGAAAACTATCCTATTTCAAATCAACTGCCCGAGACTGTATGCATTGGGAGCAAGTATTATAACACGAAGGGAGAGGTGACAGAGGGCACCAAGGCATGTGGCAACAGCTTTGTGGAATGCGCAGAAAGTGGTCAAGTTGGTTGCAAAACGACGGAGATATATAAAGCTGGCGACACTTTGCAAATTCGGCCAGAGGTAATAGGGGCAGGAACCGTCATCAACGGGATTGCAGGAATTAGAAATTTTGAATCACATATTGTCTGTATTTCCGATGGTATCGCGGATTGCGTAACAACGGCCGACTTCAAGTCAGCTGATATGTCGGCAGCTATAGCAGCCAATATTAGAACAGGTGTGACCATTGCTGGAGTTTCCGGCGCTGTCGCTCAAGAATCGCATAGTGATTGTGCTTCTGACGGAGCAGTTGGATGCGTGACTGTTGCTGCATTCAAATCTGCGGATATGTCATCATCTGTGGTCGGAAATATTAAAACAGGTGTGACCATTGCTGGGGTCGCTGGGTCGCTGACGCAGGAATCCCATAGCAATTGTGCCTCTGACGGAGCGGTTGGGTGCGTGACTGTCGCTGGGTTCAAATCTGCAGATATGTCGGTAGCTCTACCTGGAAATATTAAATCAGGTATCACAATTGCCGGCGTTGGCGGAAACCTGATTTTAGAATCGCACAGTAGTTGCAATTCCGACGGAGAAATGGGCTGTGTCACGGTTGCTGGTTTTAAAGCAGCTGATATGGCCAATGTTACGGCAGGAACAGTCAAATCAGGGATATCCATTGCCGGTGTTTCAGGTGGATATCCTTCTAGTAGCTATCCTTTGGCCAATGCCAGTGGGATCATAGACGATCTAGATAGTACGAGTTTTTCAGCGCGTTTGAAATCTTCAGGTCAATTTGAGTACTTCGATTCAGCGGGTGTACGATATCTTGCAAGTGGTGATGCCGATATCACTGCTGGCAACGTCGCTAGCGGCATAGATATATTAGGCACCACTGGGACCGCAACTATTGAGTCGCATAGTGATTGCGCTTCTGACGGGGCAATCGGTTGTGTGACTATCGCTGCGTTCAAATCTGCGGACATGTCAACAGCTGTAACCGGAAATATTAACACAGATGTGACTATTGCTGGAGTTGCTGGCTCGCTAACGCCGGAATCCCATAGCGATTGTGCTTCTGACGGTGAGACTGGGTGCGTGACCGTCGCTGCGTTCAAATCTGCTGATATGTCGGTAGCCATAGCAACCAATATCAAGACAGGAGCTACTATTGCTGGAGTCTCCGGCGCTGTCACTCAAGAATCGCACAGTGATTGTGCTTCTGACGGAGCGGTTGGATGCGTGACTGTTGCTGCGTTCAAATCTGCGGATATGTCGGCAGCCATAGCATCCAATATTAAAACGGGAATCACAATTGCTGGAGTTTCCGGTGCCGTCACTCAAGAATCGCATAGTGACTGCTCTTCTGACGGAACGGTTGGGTGCGTGACTGTCGCCGCGTTCAAATCTGCAGATACGTCGGTAGCTCTGGCTGGAAATATTAAATCAGGTACCACAATTGCCGGCATTGGCGGAAACCTGATTTCAGAATCGCACAGTAGTTGTAATTCCGACGGAGAAATGGGCTGTATCACAGTTGCTGGTTTTAAAGCGGCTGATATGGCAAATGTTACAGCAGGAACAGTCAAATCAGGGATAACCATTGCCGGTGTTTCAGGTGAATATCCTTCTAGTAGTTATCCTTTGGCCAATGCCAGTGGCATCGTAGACGATCTTGATAGTACGAGTTTTTCCGCCCGTTTGAAGTCTTCAAGCCAATTTGAGTACTTCGACTCCTCCGGCGCACGATATCTTGCAAGTGGCGATGCCGATATCACTGCTGGTAACGTCGTTAGCGGCATAGATATATTAGGCACCACTGGGACCGCAACTATTGAGTCGCATAGTGATTGCGCTTCTGACGGGGCAATCGGTTGTGTGACTATCGCTGCGTTCAAATCTGCGGACATGTCAACAGCTGTAACCGGAAATATTAACACAGATGTGACTATTGCTGGAGTTGCTGGCTCGCTAACGCCGGAATCCCATAGCGATTGTGCTTCTGACGGTGAGACTGGGTGCGTGACCGTCGCTGCGTTCAAATCTGCTGATATGTCGGTAGCCATAGCAACCAATATCAAGACAGGAGCTACTATTGCTGGAGTCTCCGGCGCTGTCACTCAAGAATCGCACAGTGATTGTGCTTCTGACGGAGCGGTTGGATGCGTGACTGTTGCTGCGTTCAAATCTGCGGATATGTCGGCAGCCATAGCATCCAATATTAAAACGGGAATCACAATTGCTGGAGTTTCCGGTGCCGTCACTCAAGAATCGCATAGTGACTGCTCTTCTGACGGAACGGTTGGGTGCGTGACTGTCGCCGCGTTCAAATCTGCAGATACGTCGGTAGCTCTGGCTGGAAATATTAAATCAGGTACCACAATTGCCGGCATTGGCGGAAACCTGATTTCAGAATCGCACAGTAGTTGTAATTCCGACGGAGAAATGGGCTGTATCACAGTTGCTGGTTTTAAAGCGGCTGATATGGCAAATGTTACAGCAGGAACAGTCAAATCAGGGATAACCATTGCCGGTGTTTCAGGTGAATATCCTTCTAGTAGTTATCCTTTGGCCAATGCCAGTGGCATCGTAGATGATCTTGATAGTACGAGTTTTTCCGCCCGTTTGAAGTCTTCAAGCCAATTTGAGTACTTCGACTCCTCCGGGGCACGATATCTTGCAAGTGGTGATGCCGATATCACTGCTGGTAACGTCGTTAGCGGCATAGATATATTAGGTACCACAGGAACCGCAACTATTGAGTCGCATAGTGATTGCGCTTCTGACGGGGCAATCGGTTGTGTGACTGTCGCTGCGTTCAAATCTGCGGATATGTCAACAGCTGTAACCGGAAATATTAAAACAGGCGTGACTATTGCTGGGGTTGCTGGCTCGGTAACGCCGGAATCTCATAGCAATTGCGCTTCCGACGGAGTGACTGGGTGCGTGGCTGTCGCTGCTTACAAATCCACGGATATGTCCGCGGCTATAGCGGCCAATATCAAAACAGGAGTTACTATTGCTGGAGTTTCCGGCGCTGTTACTCAAGAATCGCATAGTGATTGCGCTTCTGACGGGACGGTTGGGTGCGTGACTGTCGCTGCGTTCAAATCTGCGGACATGTCGGTAGCTCTGGGTGGAAATATTAAAACAGGTGTGACTATTGCTGGAGTTTCCGGTGCCGTTACTCAAGAATCGCATAGTGATTGCTCTTCTGACGGAACGGTTGGGTGCGTGACTGTCGCTGCGTTCAAATCTGCAAATATGTCGGTAGTTCTGGCTGGAAATATTAAATCAGGCATCACAATTGCCGGCGTTGGCGGAAACCTGATTCCAGAATCACACAGTAATTGCAACTCCGACGCAGAAATGGGCTGTATCACAGTTGCTGAGTTTAAAGCTGCTGATATGACGGCAGCCATTAATAGCAACATTAAATCGGGTGTTACCATCGCTGGAACCAACGGCTCTGCTGTCGTCATCAGTGATGCGACAGGAACAGCTGATCTCACCGCCGCAACTTTTAACACGAAGGTGAAAGACGGAGCCACCCCTTTTGAATATTGGGATTCCACAGGTACAAGGCATACAGATACGGGTGATTCGGATATCGTAGCAACAAATATTTGGCAAGGGGCAACCATTTTCGGAACACTGGGAGTCTTAGGTGCAAACTGTAGTTCTGACGGCCAATACGCGTGTACAACAACAACCCAATATAAATCCGCGAATACGAGTACATATACCGAGTGGGATGTCCGAAAAGGGAAGACGGTTGGAGGTAAAGTTGGCGAACTCTATTTTTATGCAAATATGGCAAAAACGTCTTTTTTCAATAGAACGACAGGGGATGGAGCCCTTGCGGGCGTAGATGTCTATGACACTGTAACAGATGTCGTCGCCAGCGGAGTCCCTACCGAGAATCCGGTAGGTTATCAAGCAACGGGCGCGAACTGGATCATGGATCCCGCCAACGACGTAGGAGGTGGGGGCGGCACTGCTGGAGACGGTATTTGTACGGGTTCAGAAGCATGCGTCTTTATAGATAAGGTTTCGGGAAGAATGTGGACATCACTCAATTCGTCAACAGGTAATTGGGAGGCGGCCATAACTTACTGCGAGACCACCATGGACAATTATGGGGGCTATACCGATTGGCGTTTACCGACTCAAAAAGAAGTTCTCCAAGCCTCAATACATGGCATTGCCAGTCAGAAGGCGGCAAATAGACTTAATCTTACTGCTTCTGGCTCATGGACTGCGACAACAATAAGTTGGAATACCGGCAGCGCATACGCTGGCTCTTTGCTTGGCGGGAGCGAATCGTCTGTTTTTAAAACCAATAGTAAAGCGATGATATGCGTACGATGAGCATCAATACAATTTTCTTAATCTCTGCATTGCTAGGTTGCAATGCAGATTTGAGCGTTACCGGCTCGGTAAGTAAAGAGCAAGAATGTCAAAGACAACCTGATCATCCTGATTGTGCCCTTGCCGTCAGTGAGGACCTTTCAATCACTGGCGTTTCGCCAATTGGTGTTAAAGCAACAGAAAAAGTGCACGTTTTTGGAAGTAAATTCAATGCAAGTATCGTGGTTTTGTTGGAAGGTAAGCCTGTTCCCTTCACACTCATAAGTGATTTAGAGTTCGTCTTCGAAGCTCCAACAAATATCCCGTTGGGTTTAATGTCGGGACTAGTTCAAGATAACTCGATCATAGTGCCGTTTCGCTTATATGGGGTACCCAGCGATGACTATCCTTTCTCCAATCAAGAGATTGATGAGGTATGCCAAGACGTGAAATACCATGATGCACTTGGCGAAATAAGGGAAGGAACAAAAGTATGCGACAGTGTTCTCGAATCCTGCGAGGAAGACGGACAGGTCAATTGTATTGCAACCCATGAGTTTCAGGCTATTGATGTCTCAAATCTTTCAGCGCCAGCGATTGAAAATGGGATTACGATTGGTGGAGTAGCTGGCAGCGGCATAGAGGAAACTCATAGTCCATGTATTTCGGATGCCGCTATAGGGTGTGTAACAACGGCCGACTTCAAGTCGGCGGATATGTCAGCGGCTACGGCAGGCAATATCAAGGCAGGAGTAACTATTGCTGGAGTTTCCGGTGCTGTCACGCAAGAATCGCATAGCGATTGCTCTTCTGACGGAGCCGTTGGTTGTGTGGCTGTCGCTGCATTCAAATCTGCGGATATGTCGGCAATTATAGGTTCCAATATTAAGGCAGGAGTCACTATTGCAGGAGTTTCCGGTGCTGTAACGCAAGAATCGCATAGTGATTGCTCTTCTGACGGAACGGTTGGATGCGTGACTGTCGCCGCATTCAAATCTGCAGATACGTCGGTAGCTCTGGCTGGAAATATTAAATCAGGTATCAAAATTGCCGGCGTTAACGGAAACCTGATTTCAGAATCCCACAGTAGTTGCACTTCCGACGGAGAAATGGGCTGTATCACAGTTGCTGGTTTTAAAGCGGCTGATATGCTAAATGTTACAGCAGGAACAGTCAAATCAGGGATAACCATTGCCGGTGTTTCAGGTGAATATCCCTCTAGTAGCTATCCTTTGGCCAATGCCAGTGGGATCGTAGACGATCTAGATAATACGAATTTTTCAGCGCGTTTGAAATCTTCAGCCCAATTTGAGTACTTCGACTCCTCCGGGGCACGATATCTTGCAAGTGGCGATGCTGATATCACTGCTGGTAACGTCGTTAGCGGCACAGATATATTAGGCACCACCGGAACCGCAACTATTGAGTCGCATAGCGATTGCGCTTCTGACGGAGCAATCGGTTGTGTGACTGTCGCTGCGTTCAAATCTGCGGATATGTCAACAGCTGTAACCGGAAATATTAACACAGGGGTGACTATTGCTGGAGTTGCTGGCTCGCTAACGCAGGAATCCCATAGCGATTGTGCTTCTGACGGAGCGGTTGGGTGCGTGACTGTCGCTACGTTCAAATCTGCTGATATGTCGGTAGCTCTGGGTGGAAATATTAAAACAGGTGTGACTATTGCTGGAGTTTCCGGTGCTATCGCTCAAGAATCGCATAATGATTGTGCTTCTGACGGGGCGGTTGGGTGCGTGACTGTCGCTGCGTTCAAATCTGCGGACATGTCGGTAGCTCTGGGTGGAAATATTAAAACAGGTGTGACTATTGCTGGAGTTTCCGGTGTTGTCATTCAAGAATCGCATAGTGATTGCTCTTCTGACGGAGCGGTTGGGTGCGTGACTGTCGCTGGGTTCAAATCCGCTGATATGTCGGCAGCAATAGCGGCCAATATTAAAACTGGAATCACAATTGCTGGAGTTTCCGGCGCTGTCACCCAAGAATCGCACAGTAGTTGCACTTCCGACGGAGAAACGGGCTGTGTCACAGTTGGCGGTTTTAAAGCGGCTGATATGGCAAATGTTACGGCTGGAACAGTCAAATCAGGGATAACCATTGCCGGTGTTTCAGGTGGATATCCTTCTAGTAGTTATCCTTTGGCAAATGCCAGTGGCATCGTAGACGATCTTGATAGTACGAGTTTTTCCGCACGTTTGAAATCTTCAAGCCAATTTGAGTACTTCGATTCAGCGGGTGTACGATATCTTGCAAGTGGTGATGCTGATATCACTGCTGGCAACGTCGCTAGCGGCATAGATATATTAGGCACCACTGGGACCGCAACTATTGAGTCGCATAGTGATTGCGCTTCTGACGGGGCAATCGGTTGTGTGACTGTCGCTGCGTTCAAATCTGCGGATATGTCAACAGCTGTAGCCGGAAATATTAAAACAGGCGTGGCTATTGCTGGGGTTGCTGGCTCGCTAGCGCCGGAATCCCATAGCGATTGTGCTTCTGACGGTGAGACTGGATGCGTGACTGTCGCTGCGTTCAAATCTGCGGATATGTCGGTAGCCATAGCAGCCAATATCAAGACAGGAGCTACTATTGCTGGAGTCGCCGGTGCTGTCGCTCAAGAATCGCATAGTGATTGTGCTTCTGACGGAGCGGTTGGGTGCGTGACTGTCGCTGCGTTCAAATCTGCGGATATGTCGGTAGCTCTGGGTGGAAATATCAAAACAGGTGTGACTATTGCTGGAGTTTCCGGTGCTGTCATTCAAGAATCGCATAGTGATTGCTCTTCTGACGGAGCGGTTGGGTGCGTGACTGTCGCTGCGTTCAAATCTGCGGATATGTCGGCAGCAATAGCTGCCAATATTAAAACAGGAGTCACAATTGCTGGAGTTTCCGGTGCTGCCACCCAAGAATCGCACAGTAGTTGCACTTCCGACGGAGAAACGGGCTGTGTCACAGTTGGCGGTTTTAAAGCGGCTGATATGGCAAATGTTACGGCAGGAACAGTCAAATCAGGGATAACCATTGCCGGTGTTTCAGGTGGATATCCTTCTATTAGTTATCTTTTGGCCAATGCCAGTGGCATCGTAGACGATCTTGATAGTACGAGTTTTCCCGCACGTTTGAAATCTTCTGGCCAATTTGAGTACTTCGATTCAGCGGGTGTACGATATCTTGCAAGTGGCGATGCCGATATCACTGCTGGCAACGTCGCTAGCGGCGTAGTCATATTAGGCATTACGGGGACCGCAACTATTGAGTCGCATAGCGATTGCGCTTCTGACGGAGCAATCGGTTGTGTGACTGTCGCTGCGTTCAAATCTGCTGATATGTCAACAGCCATAAACGGAAATATTAAAACAGGCGTGACTATTGCTGGGGTTGCTGGCTCGCTAACGCCGGAATCCCATAGCGATTGTGCTTCTGACGGAGAGACTGGGTGCGTGACTGTCGCTGCTTTCAAATCTGCTGATATGTCGGTAGCCATAGCAACCAATATCAAGACAGGGGCTACTATTGCTGGAGTCTCCGGCGCCGTCACTCAAGAATCGCACAGTGATTGTGCTTCTGACGGAGCGGTTGGATGCGTGACTGTTGCTGCGTTCAAATCTGCGGATATGTCGGCAGCCATAGCATCCAATATTAAAACAGGAATCACAATTGCTGGAGTTTCCGGTGCCGTCACTCAAGAATCGCACAGTGACTGCTCTTCTGACGGAACGGTTGGGTGCGTGACTGTCGCTGCGTTCAAATCTGCAGATACTTCGGTAGCTCTGGCTGGAAATATTAAATCAGGTATCACAATTGCCGGCGTTGGCGGAAACCTGATTTCAGAATCGCACAATAGTTGTAATTCCGACGGAGAAATGGGCTGTGTTACAGTTGCTGGCTTTAAAGCGGCTGATATGACGGTAGCCGTTAATAGCAACATTAAATCGGGTGTTACCATCGCTGGAACCAGCGGCTCTGCTATCGTCATCAGCGACGCGACAGGAACAGCTGACCTCACCTCCGCCACTTTTAACACGAAGGTGAAGGACGGATCCATCCCCTTTGAATATTGGGATTCCACAGGTACAAGGCATACAGGCACCGGTGATTCGGACATCGTAGCAACAAATATTTGGACCGGAGTAAACATATTTGCCGAAACAGGCACCGTAGGACCAAATTGTAATGCCGATGGAGCGACGGGATGCATAGCAACAACTCAATTCAGGGCTGCGGATACAAGCGCCTACACGGCGTGGGATATACAAAAGGGAAAAACGGTGGCTGGTAAGGCCGGCGAAATCGCTCTTTACAATAACATGGCCGACACCTCAACCTTCAACAGAACCTCCGGTACAAGCGCGCTAGCCGGCCTCGACATATACGATTCCATAGACGACCTTAACGGCGGCGGCGTGTTTCCTCCCGAAAATCCGCTTAGCTCATATACGCCTGGATCGAACTGGATCATGGACCCAACCAACGACGTAGGGGGTGGAGGGGGGACTGCAGGCGACGGCATTTGTACAGGCACCGAGGCATGCGTCTTTATCGATAGGATAACAGGATTAATGTGGTCAAAGGCAAACCCTACGATACGAACGTGGGAGGGAGCGATCACCTATTGTGAAGTTACTCTTGACAATTACGGGGGCTATAACAACTGGCGTTTAGCAACACTTAAAGAAATGGCCCAGGCCGCAATAGACGGATCGCGAACTCTAAGCGCTTCGAACAAACTTAGCATCGGGGGTTCGTTATATTGGTCAGCAACCAGCAGAGGGGACAGCACGGGCACTGCGGGGATAGCCGGGCTAACGCAAGGTGATGTCCTCTACCAAGCCAAGACTGACTCAAACACAGTGATATGTGTACGCGAGTAAATGTCGATAGCTCCCGGTCAAAGACTCCAAATCGGCAGCAAGCCGACTTCGGCGCCTTCGAAATCGGCGATTGGCGCAACTTTCGGATATGGTTCCTTCGCCCTCAATTATCTCAATCATCTTGATCTAGGATGGCCGTATCTCAGTCTCATCTGAACTGGCTTCATGCCTTGTTCCAAAAGGATTATGTCTGATTTAGTCCAATCCGTCGATGATAATGTCTGGACCTGCGGCATCAAATTTTTGCACCAAAGGATTTCCTTCGTTGGGGAACCACTTTACCACCACCCCTCTAGCAATACGAGACGGAGCCACAACGTTCACCCTCCACTCTGCTGGTACTCCCGCATTGCTGTCGAAGGTATATCGAGATTCCATTCCGGGATATGTCAAAGTCCCATAAAAGAAACGAGCCTTCTTATTCTTTAGCGAATCGGCCGTTGCGGATATCGTCACGACATCAAACTTCAGCGAAGTAGCAATCTTGATGATACTGCGATCTTCGCTCCATATACAATGCCCCTCGACTGGCTTACTCGAGTCTTTTTTTGAGATAAGGAGAGGCAGATTCGGTTCAATAGGCATGCGCGGGTCTTCCGTAATATCCCATTTGAAAGAGCAATCAACTACCTCCGAATCTTCTCTGAGTTGAACCACTTTGCTCAACGTTCCCTCGCGCAATTCTTCTCGCGAGAAACCGTGTTGAAATGTAATGTCGCCGTCTTCGTAGGATAGGTATAAAGAAACGTGATCGGAATGATACATGACAATAGATTCCGGAGCGTCCAATTGTACCGTCACGGATTTTGCAAAACAGAGGCCTGGTCTGACAAAAAGGAGAATGGGCAGCACACATTTTAACATTTTCATATGTCGATCCATTTAAGCTGGTTTTGTCCATTGTAGTCTTTTGGTACCCCGGCTAGCGAGAATTTTTTGCTCAAAGAAAAAAGGCCCAACCGCCCAGAAAATATGATCTCCCCATGAAGACTGCATTGATAGTGGCATTGCTTGTATGTATCGGGGCGGCCGTCTCCGGTTTTTTCCTGCAATTTCAATGGGAAACCAAGGTCGTCAGGCGAAATGCCGAACTTCAAGGAAGCCTTCCACATTTGGGGTGGTAATCCGTCTTTGGGGCAAGCAAAGCTTCTATCGGAATAAATGAGGCTAAAATTCTTGCTAACTTTTTTTCTGGAAAGGCGATCAATATCTGTTTCTCAGGGACGACTAGATAAGGAATCTCTGGTCAACAAGATCAAGCCCTACCTCGAAGAAAACGGTTGCCCGACATACTATCCGCAGTATTGTAATATCGATTTCCTTACGAACTTGTGGCGAGCTTGGTAAGCTCGCCACACTTCGTTGTGCTAGCGTTTAAGAACTTGAGGCACATCAATTTCACCATAGGTATTGTCACCCCAACATACAACTCCTGTATCGTCTAATGCGCATGTATGGACGTAACCGATACCTCCTCCAGCTTCTATCAGTTTGGGGTTCTTGAGTAGAGGAGCATTCGTTTGACCATTATTGCTGTACCCCCAACACTTGACCCCAGAATCGTCCAATAAGCAGGTATGATCGTATCCAGGCGAGATAGTTTAGGATTCTTTAGCGTTGGAACGGCAAAAATCTATTTCGCTTGATGGCAAGCAAATGAAATTCATGCAGCAAGAAGCCCGTTTTTTCTTATTTTTCATAAATTTTTCAATATATCAAGATGGCGCAGCAGCTTGGCTCGGCCTCGAGACCGTCCGCGGAATCCCGCTTCGATCATTAAGGCACATTTAGGCTTTGTAGGTTCCGTCCAGGAACCATACTGAGCCCGACGGACAGGCTCATAGAATTGATGTCTGCGATCATCATGATACTGTCTGTCATCTCGTATCTGTTGGTGAGCACCAACGGCGAAGTATCGTCAAAGATCCTTTTTGTTAGGCACAAAGATTCTATGGAAAGTTTGAACTGCAACGCGTGGCAAGGATCGTCAGGGACGACCAGTTATATTTGCAAAATACGTAAGCATTTATCTCATGCCGGCGTATCGATCGATAGCGTCTACGGCGACGGATATGTATTTAGTCAGATAATAGATAACAAATAACGGATAAAAGATATCTGATTTCAGAGTTCGGTGAGAAGGTACTCCACGTTATAGAAGCTGCATTAAAGAGGGAGGGATTCCTAAGGTGCCCCTTTAGTCTGCAGGAGAAAAAGCTCGTACTCATCTGGAAGTTATAACATGCTCAGTGATTGTGCTCGAGTAATAAGGGTCAACAAACTGAATGATCCGACCAAGGGAAGTTGTTTTTTGCTGGCGCTTCTCGTCATAAAAATATTTGTAAAGCTCGATACGGGAACCGGTTACTCCTAAAGCGGTGGTCGTGCCTTGTTTGACAACTTTCTTCTGAAACGATCCGTATTTGCCGTCATTGAATGCAGAATATTCCAAATAGAGGGAACTGTATCCACCATGTTTGAATACAAACTTTTTCGCTGTTTGCAGCGTGGGTCCTCCTCCCCCTCCTCCCCCTCCTCCCGAAGTTGTCGGGTTAGATGGCTTAAATCGCCCAAGTATAACGCACTCATTTCCCACGTCAGTAGTAGATTCGGCTAAAAGCTCGTCAACGGTTGTTTTGTATTCCTCCGTCATGAGTTCGACGTACACCGAATCCGACATGATTTCATCTGCCTTTTCAGGAAAGGAAAGGCCGACATTTGCAATAACATCAAAACTTACAGCGCCCGATAACTTGCAGATTCCGTAAAGCTTTGACTGCTCCGCTTCGGCACCTGCGATCCCCATGGGACACGTTCGGATACAAAAATACTGTCCCGAACTGGACTTATGCATAAAGTAAGACGGCCCTTCTTCGTTGCCCGTCACAACGGCCTTAGCTTCAGAATTAGATGACCTATCTCTCGATTTACAGGAGATAAACGAAAAAAGTATCCCTAACAGCAGAATGGTAATCGCGCGCATACGTTCTCCATTTGGTGTTCACAAAATATAACATATATTATCGCATATAGAAAATGTAGCTCAATTGAATGAATGGTCCTGTGCAAATAGTTAATCCTCAACACATAGTTGATCACTAAACAGATGTCTATTGACCATGGAAAGTTAGCGAGGAGAAAAAGGTAGCCTAAAAAGAAAAATCCTGCTTAAAGTTATTTACCACAACAACAATAAACAGGGGATTTTTCCGACCAATGAAGGCCTTAAACACAAATACCAAA
Source organism: Oligoflexales bacterium (assembly GCA_050251195.1). Classification (GTDB taxonomy): domain Bacteria; phylum Bdellovibrionota_B; class Oligoflexia; order Oligoflexales; family Oligoflexaceae; genus JBFWNG01. The sequence continues at coordinate 12,246 of JBFWNG010000011.1, read as the reverse complement.
CTTCAAGCCTTGAATAAAGCCCTCTCTTCATTAGGCGGCCTTCATACAATAGAACATCTTATGCAAACGCTAGGTATGCAAAGGGTTGAAGCCTTTTTACCCACACAAAAAATCCGCAGTAAGACCAGCCCATATGAGAAATTTAGGGCCTTGGTGCTAGGTTTTATAGCAGGTGCGGAATGCTTGGACCGACGCGGTGCGTTCGCCGCGCTAGAAATAGAGCGCTTGTGGGCTAGGACGTCTTATCCACGCTAAAAAGATGGTTCTAAAGAGAGGTTTGTTTATCTATTTTTAGGCGGACGGGTGCCTTCTTGCTCGCCGGGATGCCGCCGCGAAAAAATTTTCGCAGGGCGATCGGCGAAACGAGGCGGTCTGAAAAGGGCTTCTGAGGATTTGGAGTTAAAGGCTCTGAGGCTTCGTTACGGTTCACAGGATTACTGTGACATCTGAGACATATGTACTTATGGGGACACCCTTTACACTTTATTAGCGTCACATACTTTACAGTTTCCTACATTTAAACCTCATTGTCTATTCTCAGGCCGAACGGATCGTCGTTAGGAGCGAACGTACGGCTTTCTTCATCAAAGTAGCCTAGAGTATAACTCATAAAATCTACCTGCCAGATTCCTACGTCGACATTTTTGAGTCCCACTGGTTGATTCGAAAACGCCTTACTGACATGAACTTTGAGATCGCGGAGCAGGTGGGCCTTTCGAAAGCAGCAGTATTAACCCGATTGCATCAGATGGGAGTTCGGAAGATGCAAGGAAAAGGTCAGGCAACCGATAACTATCGCTTCACCCAGCGAGTACCTTTTGGAAAGCGTCTTGTAGCAGGTCGGCTCCTCGATGATCGCAAAGATTTGAAGACGGCTCGATACATTGTGGAACTGCGGCAACGTCAAGGGCTGGCCTGGAACGACGTCGTTAAGAAGCTCAATTTGAACGGGTATCGGACCAAGAAAGGGTTGCTTTGGAAGATAGGAACCGCTCGGATGGTCTTCGAAAGATGGCGAGGAAAAATCTGATACCGAGCGCTGCAAGGTGGTTGGTCTGCGGCGCACCTCCGCCCAAGGCTTTACTGCTTTGACTATAAATCGGGATTCTGTTAAAATTGAAGCGCTTTTGCGCCGTTTTTTCTACCTAAGATGGAATGAAGGTGACACTAAATGCCAGTCATTTCTATGTTTTTCGGCATCATCGTCAAAATGCATTTCCGCGACCATAATCCGCCGCATTTCCATGCTGAATATCAGGATTTCGATATAAAGACCGGCCTTTTAATCGACGGAACCTTTCCTAAAAAAGCCCAAAACATCCTCCGTGATTGGGCATTAGAGCATCAAGATGAACTTTTGAAGAATTGGGAACTTGCTCGTCAAGAAGGCGCTTTGTTCCGAATTCCTGGAGCAGACCAGCCATGATCCACAAAGTTATCAACGTTAAAGCTAACTCCGATTTTTCCCTGCTCTGTACCTACGAGCATGGTGAGCTTGTCGAATACGACATGAGCAGTATTGGCACGAGCACTGGCGCAATGGCACAGCCGCTTAAAGACGAAAAGTTCTTCACCAAAGTTTTCTTAGAGTCAGGCGCACCAACGTGGCCAAACGGTTATGACCTTTGTCCTGAGGCTATTTACCGCGAAGGCAAGCATTTGACCAAACCTAAAGCTGCTGGCGGGTGAAGAGAGTATAGTAATTAGAGCATAGTAATTACAAGGCCTAAATTTGCCTTTTTAGAATGTACCAAACCGACCATTTTTCGAGAGTTAAATGATCATCCGGGATTCCTCGGACGACCCCCGAGGCTGAGCCAAGCCCCAGCACGATTTTCCCGTGGAGGGGATTCCTAATGGGTATGGGATAGCTCACAGAAGCGAATAAGGGTTCAAGTGGGTTAAAGGGTGGCGGGTTCGAAGGCTGAAGTTTAGCCTCAAAAGTCCTTAAAAGAGTACCATCAGCGCGAAACCACAATGAGTCCTGTCAACGACTTACAGGGTGCAGTATCATCCTACTGCGAAACATACTTAGGCTGCTCAAACCCTGTTTTCGCAATCGTCCCGCGAATCCAATCGTGGTAAAAACGCACGTCATTAAGAATAGACCACTTTCCGTCTTTAAACCCTTTGCTGCAGCCACTCATGATATTAACGCCCACGACAACAAATCCGTTCGCAGTCTCAAAAAAACCCGGACCACCAGAGTCACCGCCGCACAAGGCCCCTTCACCCTCACCCGCCACAAATTTTAGTCTTCCGCTTTTTGTGACGTCGGTAAGGGTACTCTTCGTTTTCATGAGAATCCCGAAGATTGGCTGAGGAGCGGGATTAGCAGGGAGATTATTAAACCCAAATCCGGCCAACACCCCTACGACTCTCTCGGTGGCGGGGTCTGGAATCGGAAAATTTGGAGCGGCAATTGGAAGGGGAATATACCCATTGAGCAGGCTTTGCTCCTCGTTAAGCATTATCAGTGCAATGTCAGAATCGGCTTGCTCGAGCTTTTCGGCTTTGGCATCGTATTGAGGATGCACAACCACATTCGTAGAGGTTAAGATCTCTAGTTTATCCACGTTGGTTGCCGAACGACTCTGTGTTCGGAACGTAACCGTATATTTAGGACGTAAGTTGTCGTCTGTCACGCAGTGTGCCGCGGTCAGGAGAACCTTGGGAGCAATTATCCCCGCGGTGCACGGACCGCCGGAAATCTGCACGATGGATTTAGCAATAGGATCGCTTTCTTCCACAATCTGTCCGTCATAAATTTTGACATCGGAATGGGATCGAGATTTGCAACCGTATATACCTATAAAAAGAAACGGTAGGAGCAGAGGGAGCAGACTGCGCATGATATTCCTCATCATTGAAAATCTTGACCTTTGCTTATTACTTTAACTAGCCAGGAGACATTTTTCAAGCCGCAAGACAGACGCAGGTTTTGAAGAACGATCACTGCAGGTGCTTGTATGCCGCTGTGATTCCATCTATGGTGGTGCCGTCGCTACCACTAGATTGCTGAAAATGGTGGACTTTCAAATCGCGGCTTACACTCAAGGTTTGTGCTGTATCCACACCCATTGGCGAGCGGGGCCTAAAAAACGGCTCGCCCGTTCGTTTTCGTCGTTATTAGAAGGAGCTGCAAATCGCCCATCTATGCCGCAATCATCGGCGCTATATTGGTTTCCAGATTTTGCTATTTCACTTATCCATAGTCCACCATCATCATCGTCTTTACAAAGGAACGGACCTACCTCTGCGCAATCAAAGATAGTCCGGCGATTGCGATGGACTGAGGATCAGGCTCAAGCTTTTTGTTTGCACGTCCGTTATGAAAACTCATCGGATGATGATCGAAGCGCGATCTTGGAAAAAATCGAAAGTGTTTACAATCGAAAAAACGCTTACGCCATCTGCTTTGAATTTTACGATTTTTTTTCCAGATGGTACCACATCGGTATCATGGAATTGACAAAGGTGGTCGATTTCCAACCCGACTCGGGTTGGATTGCGAAGCGGCTCGGCATTGATCCCGTCGCTGCTGACATCGCTGTACAGCGCTTGCTCATGCACGGCTTTCTTAAGCGGGAAAACGGAACATACGTTTCAAGCTTGCCCGTCAGAGGGACTCCGGTCGGTACATCGAGCGATGTTAAAGAAGGCAGAACGTTTGCTGGACCATTCGGACTTTGAACAACGTCGCGTTACGGGAACGACCATGGCGGTCAACCCCGAAAAACTGAAGTTTGCAGACGCTATGATCGACAAATTTCGCAAAGACCTTACGGAGTTCCTAGAGTCTGGGACCCATAAAACCTCGATTTACCACCTCAACGTCAATCTCATTCCTTTGGACGCGACAAATAACTAAGAAGGCTTGTGCCAGTAGGGTTGTCATGGTCTCCGCGAGCCGGCTTCCTGAGTGGTGACAGCTGGCAACAGTTTATGTCCGCGCTTTCATTCCCTGCTTGAATACTTACCCCTCCAATCATAGAAACTCGAAACCCGACGCGCGAAGAAACTTTGTCGCACTTATTACAACTTTTTACACAGGAGGAAAGAAATGAAGACAATTCTAATCGCAAGTTTGTTGCTGCTATCGACCGCAGGTTTTAGCGGACAATGGTTCTGCTCTGGATATTTCAGAAGCGATAATCAACCGAGACATTACCACGGTGGATACGGAGACACTGAAGGTGAGGCAGAGGTAGAGGCAACTTGCTACGACCCAGGGGCTGTGCAGCAAGAGTTTTCGTGCGCGTATTACCCTCACGTGGACGAACCCCCAATGGGTCCAAATGGTCACGAGGATGCGCAGTGGGATCCGGAGTCACTTTAAGTATAGCAGTTTCCATTGAGACGAAACTGTTTTAATAAAGGAAAAACATCATGACAATCAATTTTTCAAACTTTGCCAAACAATCCACCAAGCTTCTTTCGATCCTTTTTTGTATACACGCTAGTGCGGCACATGCGATTTACTGTTCGGCCGATTGCCAGATCACGCGAAGAGACTCGGTGGACGAGTGGACTAGCAATGACGACTGGCAGCAACGTGCTGTCAACTGCAGGGATAACGGCAATTACGTCAGAAACCAACCGGGGAATCCTGTGCGCCACTACTGTGTTAGAACGACGAAGTTTAGCGTCCCGGTCAGTGGCAACCACGCAAACTACAATGATGCAGCTGAAGAAGTGTACAGAGAATGTCGAGGCAATAACATATCTGGTGGTGAATACTCCTTCCCACAGCAATTTACCCAATTAGGAAATATGCAGTGTGACTGATGTTTTGTGACGCTTTTTAGAATAGCAGTGGGCGTTTGGGATAGGTCTTGTGTGGCGTCACGGACTTATCCCTGGTGCTCTGTCTTTTCTGAATGTCGGAATAAGAAAAATTGTTTTTGGAGCAGAAATGAAGATCACGAATGTATTTCTTGCTGGAGTAGCCCTTACGTCGACATTATCGCGCGCTGACGAGAGCGGTTATTGGCAGTGCGAAGGCACCTTCGCAACCTACTACACTGGACCCGAATGTGAATATGGCTTTTCCGGAGAGGGACCTTCTAAATATGCGGCCAGTTACCGTGCTGAATCCTATGTGCAGGAAGCCGACGGAAACGTCTGCCGGATCGATTGTTATCATCGCGAGACGCCCCCTAATCCGACAAGTGAGTCGAAACTCAGAGCTGCGGCAATCAACGTGTTTGAGAACAGCGAAGCGGTAGCGGACTTGGAATACTCTGCCCACAGAATCCCCCGAGCCCGGGCAAGAAATGTTCTCAGTAGCTGTGACTTCGGCCGCCCCGAAGATGGGCGCTGCTTTGCCCTTGTTCAGGTGGAGGAAGACTTAATTGGTGCAGAGAGAAAACTCATGGCCACGGTGGCTGGCGCCTACTTGGTGAAAACCCGTGCCTCTGGCATCACTGCCGCATTGGAAATATCCGTTACCAGGGTACCCATGCAGCTATACGGACCACCGGAGCCGAAGGAGGTCTTTTTGAGGTCAGTGCGTGTGGAGGCCGAAGGAATTTTCTCCACAAGCGCGGCAGTGTTAGCTTGGGAAAAAAAGATCAAAACGGAGTCGCAAAACGAGATTCATTCCATAGGACGACCCGACATGAAAATCCTTCACAGCAACTGTACAGATTTGGAAAGCTGCGTCTTCGTCGTTTCTGGGTCCGAGCGGCTCTATACAAGGAATGTCAGTGAGGTTGGATCAATCGATGCCTTGTATCTAATGGAAACCAAGGATAAGGAAATTACAAAAGTAGAAGAAATTTACGTAGTCGGCCAGTCCTATGGGTTTCCCGACTGAATCATAACAATATTTTAGCTATGAGGTTTCCAATGAAAAAGATTTTCGGCGCAATGTTCCTCTTAATTCTCTCTTCTCACGCGTTTTCAAACCAGGGCCAACTCTTAGTGGAAAAAAGCACCGACACGGCCAGCTCCAATCGACCAGAAACGTTTTCCTGTAAGATATATTCTGACCGAGTCGAGATCGTTCGTTCCCTAGGGTACGAAAACATCGTGTTTAGTCAAACTCAAGCAATCAATGTCGCAGGAAATATCTTTGAAACACTCAACGACGCAAAGAGAGAACAATACAAGATCGATCAAACAATATGTCAGTCCGGAAAGATGTCGATTGTAGCCTATTCGGGTGCTGGTCCGGACGCGGCCTTCAAGTTAGCGGAAAAAATCAACTGTGATCACGCCGGCCAACGAGAAGGATTTAACTCTAAAGTCTTACTACGGTTTGTAACCAGAGTATGCGGCGAATGATTCGTCAAAGAGCTGTCGCATAAGGCAGTATAGATCATAATGAACGGGGGAATCCATGCGGGTGAAATTTTTATTGGGGATAGTCAGTCTATTTCTTAGTGAACTTGGATCTGCTTCCGAAGCAAATCTTGAGACAACTGCGGTGAGGCTGATGCAACAGGACGATTTTTACCTTGACTTCACGGCCCCAGACTTCGAGGCCCGCAAGCAGGTCATACTTCAAGACCTAACGATGATCTTCGACCACGCTCTCACCGAGCGAGGCAAAAAAGTCTTTGTTTCGCCTCAAAGGTTTGAAGAAGGTTGGGTTAAGATCGTAGCGACAGAAGAATACGACACCATACTTTCAAATTTGTTTCCAGAAGGCGCAAAAGAAATCGATATCGGCGAAGAAACAAGCCTAGGTAACGAAGCCATTGACCAACTCATCGACAAGTATGCCGGCTACAAGTTAAAAAAGCTGCCCCACGCCCGATTCTATGGGCTCAGCTTCTCGGCCCGCCAGAACCCTGCCGTTGTCGCAAGGGAATTTGAGTCGAAGGCATCTGTCTTGCAAGATGCTTTTGAGAGTTCTAACTGGTTCAATGGGGATGTTGACATCGTCCGGTTAGGCACCCATGGGCTCTACGGCTTCCAAATATGTTTTGGAAATGGAACTTCCGGCTGTGACTATGCGAATCAGACGACCTTTTCCGTTCAGCGTGCACAGGGCACGGTCCTAAATGGGGGTAGTAGAGGTAGTGCAGTAGATCCTGAGCGCTATGCATGGTATTTTCTACCCTCGCGGAATTAGGACCTATCAGGGCCGTAGGTTTTCCTGAAGCTCCCGTCAGCGCTGTTGGTTATCCCAAGGTAAAATACCGTATCAAGTATGGTGCGGCTTGGTACAAGGGTGAGCTGGGATGTGACCATCCCTTTATCGACGCCACTGCTCTCGTGGGTTGCACTTTGGATTCAGAGGATACGGGTGTGAGTCCTGAAGTAATTGGTCTTTGTTTTTTTCGCACTGACCTGGCGTTGCAGCTAGGCTGGTCCCTTAACATCGACGTTCCTGATCCATACAAACCTCAAGCAATGGTGACAGCTGTCAACAGTTTATCACCTCGCTTTCAATCCCTTATTGAACTTATCTGTAAAATCAAAGAAATCCGAACATGATCAGAATGAGGGACGCAAGGCGTGCGAACCAAACTGTTCTTTACTTTGGAGAAAGGAATATGAAGATAATTCTAAGTGTAGGTTTGTTGCTGCTATCGACCGCAGGTTTTAGTTGTCATACATCAGGGTCATGTACGGTGACCGACGCGCTGGAGTACAAGCGCTTTTTCCAGAGTGAGTGTTCGCTGCAAACGCTCGGAGTCGTGCCAGAGCCGGATCGGCCAGACTGGAGGGCACCCCATTGGTTAAACGTCTATATTTTCACGAACGTCGCTAACTCGGCGAGTTTGCCCACATTGCGCGAATATAAGTCTTGGCATCTATCGGAAGGGACCTTGAATCCGTCCTTGACAAGTCGATTCGACCAGATGCCATACAACTCCGAAGTGTTTGAAGGAGACCTTCACTCCTGGGTAACGCTCAAGGATTTTACGAAAGCGGACGTGTTGGCATTGATGGGCGCGATGGGTTTGAAATTTTCTAGTCCCGACGACTTACTTCGATTGAAACTTATTGGTATCAGATCTTCAACAAAAGACCGCAACCATAATGGTGAGATAAAAGACGAAATGTCCATTGTTAATGGCGACAACTATCCTTTTGGATTCGAAACGAAGGTTATCCCAGGTAACGTCGGGACCTTCAGAAGAGAATATGATTTCAAACTACCGCCTGAACGCGACCATGGTGTGACCTTTCGGCTGCAAATGGAATGTAAGACGCAAGAAATTCAGGTTGGTGACGTGGATTGAACAAGAACTAAATATTTGAGAGGTTTTCATGAAAGCATTTTTTGTTATGGCGTTGATGTTTTGGTCTGCGACCGCTTCATCGCAAGAGGCCGGACGTGGATGCGATATTCAATATCCGTCGAGATACTTCTCCCACACACACGAAGGCTTTGGCAAAACCGATTATGAAGCGGTGATTGACCTTCAGAATAACTTCAGCAAATGCAAAAGGTGGCCACATCATTTTGAGCCATTGAGCACGCTCGATTGCGAAGATGCGCATAAAAGATATTGCGTCTGCGTAAACAATGATCACGGCGTGTGTGTTGAAGGCACAGGTTGGAGCCAAGACGATCACAGTGACGAGAGAGTTAAAGAAAAGATATTAGAGCAAAAGTGGCACCCTTCATACGGGGAAGCTGAATGTCACTGTTGGCAGGATCCCAGGATGGGCAAATGCTAGGGTGAACCGGTATAGTTGCCAAGTGTCTTCATCACTCAAGTTCGTCGCTTCGGCTCGGGCCAGAAAGACGGTGGTTAGATTTGGCGCATTTACAGTTTGGAAACTAGGTTTCGTACAGCACTGAAAACAATTGCAGTCGTCCAAATTTTTTTTGCAAATCGAACGAACTGTGCTAAGAAATTATCCAAACACCCGTTTTGGGAATCGAACCTGACATTCTAAGGAAAGGAAGTTTTCAATGTTAAAGTTAAGCGCCATTGTCGCACTATTTATTTCTGGCACAGGATACGCCGGTGATTGGCACTCGATTCAAATGAATCCACAAAACGCGGTGCAACGAATTGAAAAAGGCGTGGTGTCCTTACTCGTTTATGATCCTAAAAATCCTCCAACCGACGAGTGATGTTCCCCGTTTAAAACGGACAGACAGTTAAGCACATTTGGCAAACACGCCGCGTTCATAACACTCCGGACTCAAGTAGCCAAGCGAAGAATGACGACGCTGCCGATTATAAAATACTTCGATCCATTCAAAGACGCTTTTACGAGCGTGATATCGCGTAAGCAAATCTTCAAAAAAAACGTGTTCGGTTTTCAGAGTATGGAAAAAACTTTCCATCGGAGCGTTGTCCCAACAGTCGCCTTTCCGACTCATGCTGCTGATCATGCCGTAACGCTTCAGTCGACGCGCGTATTCTGCGCTCGCGTACTGAGACCCTCGGTCAGAGTGAAAGATGAGCCCACGGCCAGGTTTTTGGCGTTTAAAGGCCATGTCAATGGCATCCAGGACCAACGTACGACTCATGCTCTCGGACATGCTCCAACCAACGATCTTGCGCGAATATGCGTCCATGACAACGGCTAAATAAAGCCAGCCTTGTTTTGTCCACAGGTAGGTGCGGTGTCGAAGATAACGGTGTCAAACGACGGCGTCGTTCACGCTCAGTATTTCTGTTCGCCTAAAGAAGACACCATCCTAGGAACTGGCGGCACCCTTCTCGGCCTCACAGAAGATTTGCCTCAAAACGACAGCAGCCCGGCGGAGAAAATCCGCCGGGCTGCATCAAACCGGTCAAAGGTTTGTTCGGTGTCGGGATTGGTGGAGGAAATCGGACGCGGCTCGAAAAATTCTTCTCAGCCTACCGCTTGAATTAGCCAAAAAAACTGTAGAAATATTAGATGACTATCAACTTCAACGGAGTTCCTTATTCTCCCAAAACTGCCCCGATGGCTTGCCCAAAATCCTTGCAGCACTTGAGAATAATAAGGACCAAGAAACTCTAGCCAGGGAATAATTCTCAAACTCCCGGCTCTAACTGGGTAGAGCCCTAGGTTAGAAAGGCATCAGAAATGGCGGGAAATAGCAGAAGTAAAAAGGTTATCATGACCAACGAGGCACGACTGCTCAAAAAATGGCGCTTGGACCGAGGGCTCACGCTTCGCGAAGTCGGACAGCGTGTGGGGAAAAATCACGCTACCATCGCGCACATTGAAGGGGGCAGAATGGGCGTGCCGACGGGTGAATTTTTAGAGCGGCTACTAACAGTGTACGGTATTACAAATGTTCGCTCGTTACCTATCATGGCAAAATGCCTTGATTCAAACCTCTCTACGGTAGAACGGATAACTGAATTGCTTGAAAAAATGCGGCCCGAACAGGTGGAAATTGTCTTCAAAGTAACCAGGGAAATTGCTGAAGGAAGAGCCACTATTCTTGTCTAATAGAAGCATCGAGCGATGGCAGTGATTTCTGGTTTTTCTTTCGCTTCAAATAGTGGACAAACAAAGCATAAACTTGCTTTTTCCGCAAAGCAAAAAATCTTGAGTGCGTTAAACTTATTAGCAACCTTATGGAGATTCTTGAAAAATAATGTCGGCTCCGCAGCCGCCATTGAAGCAACAACGACTTGGCCTGATCCCAAACATTCGAGAGCGCTTTGAATACTGACCAATTTATTAGAAGGAATCAACATAACCTCATGATAAAACAACCTCGACCGACATTATAGAGAAATATTGGCACCCGTGGCACCTTTTCCTTGAGGGGGAGACAGTGCTTAATTTTTTAGGTTATGGAACCACCTGCAACTAAGAGTGAGAAAACCGGCAGAACGTTCCCATTCTGGTGAGCAAAATAGCGCAAGAAGATTTATTTCACACAGTGGGCGCTTACAAACTCTCCCCACCATTGGCAGAAATAGCCGAGAACTCTTTGATATCACAAGATCCTTCGGTATCGTCTCGTCGGCATAAGACTTGCTCTGCAAATAGCACGTCTGCGGAGGTATTCATGAATTGGCTTATAGGTCTTCATGCCCTTTTAGGGGAAATCGGTGCATTTTCTTTTTTTTGGATCCTAATCGATCTGGTTGGTCCCAATTCGGAAAATAGCTTTATTCGCGCGCGATGGGCTGCTCTCATGGGCACTATTTCTCTCTTTCTGTCTTGGATCGTGGGCGGATATTACTACCTAGGAAATTACCAGACCTTAGTAAAGCCGGTTATTAAATCTGGACCCTACCCGTGGACACATTCCGTGGTGACGGAAACCAAGGAACACGTATTCTTGCTCTTACCCTTTCTTGCATTGTATATTTATTCTCTGCTTCATGAAGAGTCCCCACAAACCATGGTTTTAAACGAGAAGGGTCGTTTAAATATTATGATGTTGGCAGCTGCCGTGTTCGTCATGGGCCTATCAATGGCGGCCATGGGTTATCTTATTTCATCTGGATTTCGTTCTGCACTGGAAGTTAAGGCGACAAGTTTATGAAAAAGACGAATGCTGCAAAATTGAGCCTCATAATCACGACAATTTTAATAACTGCCATGGCTGTTGGCGGCGAGCTTGCGCCGGAATTAAAGGCAGGTTTAACACAGATCGGTGGCCACCACTGGACAGGGAAAAGCATTGTTAGCTTTGTTACGTTCGTTTTTCTGTACGCGGCGATCCCGAACCGAGGTGGGTCGAAACAGGAAAGCTCCATGGATTTCAATGTGATGGCTGTCGTTATTGGCAGCGCCATTCTTATGTTCGCCTATTTTACCGCACATTATATTCAAGGATAACAAACCCGCCGGCTTAATCGGGGTCGCATAGGCTGGGGCTCATTTTTTTGCGATAATGGATAGGGCCTCATTTGCAGCGTTTATGATCGGCTTACGTCTTTAGAAGCTAGGAGTGCATGCGCCTCGTGTCTCGTGTCTACCTTTTCCTATCGGAGGTCTAAAAGGAGTGAGATTGGTAAAAGAATCAACTATGCTATTGGTAATAGCATTGATGAGGTAATTATGGTTTTCAATGGTGCGCAGTTTCATTTACTTCTGAATCACCTACCAGTCATTGGCTTTTTAGGTGCGACTTTGGCCCTTATTGTGGCGGTTTCGGTACAAAGCATTGACCTTCGGCGGTTTGTTCTAGGACTAACGGTCTTAGTTGGACTTACCTCTCTACCTTCGTACTGGACCGGAGAGCCAGCGGAGGAGGTGATAGAGGATAGATCAGGCGTCGACAAAACTTTGATCCATGAGCACGAAGAGGCAGCTGAGTTTGCTGTCGTTCTGGCGATGGTTACTTCGATTGCAGCTTTAGGCGCTTTATTTTTC
>JBFWNG010000010.1:0-158177 GCA_050251195.1 Oligoflexales bacterium | reverse complement strand
ACAACAGAGTCGGAAAGGAAGGTTTGTTTTCAGATTTTAGACGCACCGGTACGCTCTTCGAGGTCGGAAAGCTCGAAAGCTTCGACCTGCGGAGGTTTTCCACAGGGGGAATTTCAGATTTGGGTTGCTACAGGCAGTTTGTCTTCCGTTCAGGCGAACCTCGGACATCGCAGTCAGCGCGTTACCGAAAGGTACGCGAAGGCTGTCGCTGTGCTCAAGACCACTGACGCGGACAAAACTGCGGCGATCATTCGGCTGCCTTCCGAAAACCGGCACACCGGTGCCCCCCTCGAGATCGGAAAACCCGAAAGCTTCGACCTGCGGAATGAGCAGTTTTCAAAATCACAGACGGAATCACAGATGCGTTCTGTTGCGATTTTGGATTCGTGAATGTTGTGAGTAAGTTAGGAAAATTGGAGCGGAGAGAGAGGGATTCGAACCCTCGTTACCGGTTAAGATAAACACGCTTTCCAAGCGTGCGCCTTCAGCCACTCGGCCATCTCTCCTTGAGGTCTTAACTCTTTAATACAAAAGAGAAAGTTTATCCAGGAAAATTATCCGAGCACAGCGAATCGCGACTTTCTTCATAGTCAAAATAGTCCTTCATATCTCTGACTTAGGTTTGAGCCGTCAACCTAAACGCAAAGAGGGGCGGCATATCCGGCATGCCCCCTCCTTTTTCAACCACCAGAAAATGCCTCTCACTACTCAGCAAAGCAATCCGCAGGATGCGTTACGTTGAAATCGTCAATCTGCGCCGTCTCTTGCAGCTCGGTGATTTCCGTTAGGATTCTATTTCTCTCGTCTTCGGAATTTCCAAGATTTTTGTTCACCAAAATGCAGAAGGTTGCGCCTTCGTGAAATCCATCCTTTGTTATGATCGTTTTGCTCAGAAAGCCATTTGCGGTCTCTCGTACGACGAGGGATCCTAGCTCTTCTAGTACCGTGGAGTCTTCGTTGGGAGAGATTTGATACGCGGTAACCATGATTGCCCAATCGCCGGAACGTGACGCGTTGATCCGGTCGTTGGGACTTGCCGCACGGGCATTACAAGATGTTGTCATTTGTGCTAGAACAAGCAATGCACTTCCTAAAATTTTCATGTGAGCCTCCAATGAGTGACAAAGTTTCTCTAAGCGGCAGCAAAGATTGCTGCCGAATCGTATAAAATATTATTTTTGCTAGAGTATGGTTTGGCCTCGGATGTCATGATGGAGTGACGAGGTCGGCCAAACCTATCATCATAGTGTCAGGTCACCTCTGATATCCAATCAGAGTCAATTTGGTTTCCACGTAACCACTTCCTTGCTGGGCATTTTGGTAGGCCTGGGCCCGAAACATTTTTGAAAACGGGAGAATAGGAGTGTCCGGGTCGTTCCAGATTTTTAGCGTGGAGTGAGAATTCTCACGTCCAACCATAGCTTCCCCTGAGAAAGCTTCGACGTCCGTGTTTCGTGTGCCGCGAGGAGTGATGATTACTGTTGGTTCAGAATAGGCCAAGATAAATTTCGCATCGTCCGTGCAATTGTAACATACGCGAAGATCGCGTTCGCTGTAGACCTTCTTGCCGTCAGGTTCAAAGGATTTTTCTTCACATTTATTGAGTTGGCAAGATTTCCTCCGCAACAGACGTCTTTCGGGCCACTGAATAAGTTCTTTGATGATTGTCTCTCCGTGATCATTCCAGTCGGAAACAGTGGTGTGTAACCAAAGACGACCCTTCTCCATCGAAGCGACTTTGATTTCGACTGTAGCAGCTAGATTCCAGGCGGTTCCGCCCGGGATTCCTGCTTCCGTTTTATATGTTGTTTCTTCCATTAGGAATTTTATGGACTGTCCCGGAATCAAATTCTCGAGCAGAACTGGACTATGACGAATCATGGACCAATACTGGAGGTAGGATGGTGCTCCCCCGTTATTTACTTCATTGGCTCTTAAGCCGAAAGAGAGGGACATTCCCCACCAAAGGAACAATGCCATGACATAGTGTTTCATTTCACATCCTCCTGAGTAGTAAGTGGAAAGAGTTGTATTGCGAGAGTATAAACTTCTTCCTTGTTGCCTGATCCAAGACTATCGGCCATCGATCTCTTGAATTTCCGAATGGCGTCCTTTGCTTTTGCGATGTTATTCGGATCAACCGCGATTGTGATGGACGTGAACTCCCGCAAGTCAACGGGTATCGAGCCAAGTTTCTCAGCTGCAAGTTCTAAGTTCTGACGATGGTATTTTTGGATGGCCGATGACGGGACATCGGTTGTTGTCGAAAGGGGGAGACCGCTCTGACGATAGCCGCCGTCAACCATCTCAACCAGATTCAATCTCAAGAGCCGTTGAAACGCGTCCTCAGCCACTTGTACCGTTATGCCGAGCCGCGTAGCGATCCATTTGGGATCTTTGCTGTTGCCTCTCACCGAGCCTAAACTCAAGATAGCAAAGTGCCACCAATCGGAAATAAGACGAAAACGATCGTCCGCTAGCTGAAGAAATTCCTGACGCCCTCTTGCGTCCGTTGGCAACAAGAGTTCTGAGTTAAGTGCTGTTGCTAGTTGCGATCTCTGGCTTGGTGAGAGTGCCAGTTTGTCAGCAATCTGCGTTGCGTGTCGCAAACTCAGAGGTTGTTTCCTATTTAGGATTTTTGAGAGCTGGGGTGCGCTTATGCCTAGAAACTTTGCGTAGGACCTGAGCGAGTATTGCGAGTTTTTCTGGCGTTTTTCCTTATAGGCGTTGAGCAGGAAATCTCGGTAGTCAGTAATGTCTTGATTCACGTTCTTCATGATTTAGTTTTACGCCAGTTGTTAAGGCAACTCAATAGGCGCGTGAAATAACCATTTCATGGGATGAAACGATAACTGTACTTACCGGGACCTCAGCGGCGGTAATCATCTTATGAACGTAGAGATTGCTTTTTTGCTTCATTTTCTGAAATGATTATGATGTCTTAGTGGCTGAGATCTTCGATCAAAACTATAACGCGGTAATTTGAAAACGGACACAGTATGGACAACAGACGAGGCTTCATCGGTAGGTTACTTTTCGCTTCCTTAGTCTACGCGATTGCGATCGTTGCACCCATCCATGCGGACGAGTATCGTTCGACAAAGATAGTCAAACCAGATTTCGGCGATATGAAGGAAGTAAAACCGCTTTCGCGGCCTCAACCCTTTCAAAATCTTCAGAGGTACTCCGGCAAAAAGCTGGCCTTGCCTCCAAAGCAAAAAGAAACTAAAGCGCCTGAGGTTCCTCCGGTTGTCAACAATGTAAGCCCTGTTTACGATCTCGGCGGGCCTTGCGTTCCGTCAGGAGACGTCAGCAGCATTCTCGAGGGGATGAGGAAAGAGAAAAAAACGCTCGACGAGAGAATCGAGGGTTTGCGTCTGGCCATACGGCAGCAATGCAGCGAGGCCTACCTTTGGAGGAACCTCGCGGACACCTACCTTGAAAAAGGCGATCACGTTCAAACCATTCTCGTTTTGCATGAGATGTATAATCGGGGATTTGAGATAAAACCTACAGAATTATCCTCGAAAGTGGCGGAATTCCTCAAACATCCCGTCTTTAAACAATCGGAAGTAGGCAAGTTGTTGGAAAAGGACTTGTTGCAGGTAGAAGAGAGAAGGCTGCAATATCGGAACAAATTGGGAACTATGGCAAAGGGATCTGTTCCGGCTAACCCCTATATTGCCGAAAATGTTTGTCCGTTTGAATGCTGCACGTACGGTACTTGGGAAGTCGTTGCAAATGCCCAGCTCGTTGAAAAGCCCCAGGGCAAAGAGGAGCTTGGCGCGGTCTCGATCGGCGAAAAAGTGCAAACGACTACGGGAACATTGTATATCGAGCCAGTGCCCATCGGAGTCGCCCTTTCAAAGGACGGATTCGTTAAGGGTGATGTTTTTTTTCTGCTCGATTACATGGGCGAAGGATACAGCCATTATTTATACAACGGCAAGATTGGAGAGATCGAACTCATCGAGGCTAGTTACTGTTTGCGTCCCAATAAGCATTGTTGGGCAGAGCTGGTGGACAATACTCATCGTGACCTCATGGACCGCTTCTCGGAATGGTGGGTGAAAGCGAAAAAATCAAACGGCCGGGAAGGTTGGGCCAAGGGCGATATATTCACCGGTGGCGATGCGTGTGGGCATTAGTTCGTTTAAGGTTCTTCTATCAGGTTGAGTGACGGCATTGTCTATTTAGCGCCAGTCCGTTATCATTAATGGTGTCAGCAAAGCACAACATTCTTGGTTAATGCATTATATCCTGTGGAAGGGCATCATGGGCCGGAAGATTTTCGCAACTGCAATAGTATGCGTATCCCTTACTGGGGGATGCAAAACCTTAAACCGCAACTCCGACGTTAAAATTGCCGGAGGTGCCCTGCACAGCAATCCGGCTGCTTCAGCGGTGCGGCAACTTGTCATCAATGAAACCAGCATTTGCACAGCAACATTTCTCAATGCCACAACGGCGATCACAGCGGCTCATTGTGTGAAGGCAGGCCCTACTCGGCCCTATAGACTATCGATAAACGGAGTAGCGCCAGCGAACGTAATCGTTGTGAGCGACAGTTTTTATGCGGACTTGAGCGCTAGGTTGGACGCCGCCATTTTGGTATTCGATCGGCCGCTCGGAGATGAGATAGGTGTGGTGCACTATGGAACAGTGGCAACCGCAGATCCTAAGCCCGGCGACCAGGTGAGCGTATACGGATTTGGCGTAAATGACCTTAGAACAGGTGCTAACGACGGTCGATTGCATTGGGGACAGAATACTGTCCATCAGGTTGATTCAGACTTGGTTACGGTGATGGGCGTGCACTGGGCAGACGGTGGACAAGTTTCACCAAACGCAGGTCCACTTTCTGGCGACTCGGGTGGACCTCTCACCACTCAAAACGCCGAACTCCTCGGGATTTGCTCCCAGGGAGACCAGAGCGGCCAAAAAGGGGAAGTGTTCTACTTCAAATTGCAAAGCCCAAAAGCAAAAGAGTTTTTTAAGCGCGCCATTACCGATTGCGGCAAGGGCCCATGCGCAGCAAATTTCCCAGGCTCCGGCGTTGATGATAACGAGGCTGACAGTGAAAAAACAGAGGAAGTGGAAGCCAAGCCCTCGACGAACCCTGCATCAACCACCCTCCCATTTCCTGGCAATTGGGCGCCCGGTGAGCCCAACGACACCAACCACACACAAAACTGCATTGCTGCAACTTCCGCGGGATTTTCGGACGAGAATTGCGACGCTCTCAAGCCATATGCATGTCACACGGGCAACTTTTGGGTGCCGACTATGAATGCGGGAAAATGGAACGACGCAAGTTGCCCTCCGCAGTTTCCGTGGGCGGCTCCGCAAAACCAACAAGAAATAAATTCTCTTCGCGGTAGGGCGGGAGCGGAATCCTTTTGGATTAACTTATCGGATCAGGCGCAGGAAGGCGTTTACGTTCCGCTGTAACGGACTTCATGTACAACCTAGCTTAGGATGGCGATCGAATTCGAAGCCATTCTTCTTTGGTTAGTTCCCAAAGCTCCGCCGATTTTTCAACCCCGTTCACGCCCTTTCCCGGAACTGTAACGATCAATCGAGCGCCCGTCTTTTCCTTTACACGCCTTGATCTGATATTGCCGACAGCATTTTCAAAAATAAGCTTATCAAAGCCAAGATTGGTGAAAGCATGGGCTGTGATTGGCTGCACGGCTTCGGTCATGATCCCGCGTCCCCAGAATTTTCGCCCCAGCCAAAAAGCCCGGTTCTCGGGATTAGGCTTTCGCCATAGGTCAATGCAACCAATAAGTTCCGAAGGCTTTTCTTTGAGAAAGATTCCCCAGAACCATCGGTCTTTTCCTTGCAATGGTAGGAGCATGTTCACCAAAAAATCTTTGGCACCGCTTTCAGGATAAGGCCATGGAATGGAGTCGTCGTTGAGATTTGATATGACCTCTTCGTCGGCAAAATGTTTTTGATAAGATGCGGCGTCCGATAACTGAATCGGCTTTAGTATCAATCGTTGGGTAGAGAAAGTTGGGATTTCGTTGTTTGGCGCCACGATGATCCTTGCTGCATATTCGTTAGAAGAATAACGACTAAGTCAGTCCTCGGTCAATAGCCTCGCCCGTGCAAATTTCATAGACGTTAACACCTCGAAATGTCTAACTTTTAGCCATGTTGCAAACGTAACCTCTTGTTTTTAAGGCGCTATTGAAGATAAAAGCCTTGGCGCAACTCTTGCTTTCTTAAAGGTACAACATTTGGGAATCATGTTTGGGAGGCAGCCATGAAAGCTATTTCAGGACTTTTGGTATCCGCGTCTTTCGCGACATTCGCGTTAACCGGTTGCGGTCAGCAACAAGTGGATTCCGAGACGTTTGACGCGAGTCTGAGTTACATTGATATTGCGTTCACCGAGATTCCCAAACGATATGACAAACTCCTAAAACAGATTGAGGAAGATCTAAAGCCTCAAAGCCTCCCGCACGAAGCAAAGTCAGTGCGTAAAAACCTCGGAGACTTTAAGATAATTCTCGACGTTTTTGCCTATGCATTGCCAAAGAACGGCCATCGGGACCAGTTGGAAGATGTTCGCAATGCAACTGACGACGGTTATGAGGTTGTCGGAGCATTCAAAGACGAATTCGATCGGTTAGGCGTGGAACTTTCTGAACTCGACGAGGAAACTCAAGTATGGTCAGAAGGCGTTAGGCCAGAAGATCTTGCTTATGACATTGCCCGAGTTAAGAAGGCAAGAAAAGCTGCCCTCAGCTGGAAAGAAAAATTCGAAAACGAGGATTTTGTGAAGGCCAACCATCGCTATTTCACAAAGAAGCCTAACAAACTTACCATCAGAGAAAAAAACGAATTATCCCGTCTTTTTTGGGGTGCTGTGGAATCGGTTCCGAGCGCAAACGCCACAGCCGGTGAAACGGTCAAAACTTTGGTGCGGGACCTGATCAAAGTAGCACAAGGCAACTATGTTACCGCTACAACTATTCAAGACGTAACCATCGAAGCGAATGAAATCGTCTTCCACGATTTTCGTAAGAGAGTTAGATCTGTGACGAAGATAGCATCCTTTTTTGACGGCATCTTCGATCCCGCCGTTGAGGACCATGAGTTAACAAAATATTTAGAAGACGTCGTCGATCGTTACGGCAGCATTCACGACAAAATTGTTGCCCATCAAATCGAAGAAACATTAGGCAATCACGAAAGAGCTGAACAGATAAAAAGTGAAATCGCAGAAAGCTGGAATCAGTTGCTCCAGTGGCAAGCAGAAACGAACGTATCAGGTAAACTAGCGGAATATTCGAATCTCGTTGCACCATGATACGAGAAGGTCTCCGTCCAAGAGGTTGTCGGCATGAAACCGATGGCCCTTTTCTTTTTCGCGGTAATCCTGGATAATAAAGAAACAAAAAGTTTCGTCTCTAACCGATTTCAAACAAAAATAGGTCTCCCAATGCGGATCGAAAAAATTTTGAGTTTCATCTTCCTCATCGAATCTCTCGCAGCGACATCATGCAAGTCGAGGGAATCACAAACCATGGGGGGCGGTAACGGTAACGGCGGCGGTAACGGTGGTCCTGAAGAAGTTAAACTTCGTGACTTGGATACTGTGGGCACCGTCAATATCCCCCTCGAAGAAGTCTCAGGATCGTGCGTCACTTCGGACCATGGCGGCGAAAGAATGTACTTCATTGGCGATCGCAGTTACGGGGTCGCATCCTATGATCCAGGGAACCAGTCAACTGGCGAGGTCATTGACCTATCGGGGGCTTTCCCTTCCTCACAGCCCTCTCAGTGGGAAGCGATCTCATGTTCGAACAGCGGCATGGCCTATATCCTTAACGAAAGCCCAGGAAATCTTTACGTGGTTAACCTCAAAACGCAAAAACTCGTTAAGACGATTGAGTTTGCGACGGTCAACGGGATGCCGAAAACTTGGAATAAGTCCGAGAACTCTAAGGGAGAAGGGATTCTAATTCTCAACAACGGGCATATCTTTGTATTGAAGGAGAAAGATGTGCCTCTCCTGATAGAGTACGGCCCCGAAGGAGACAGCGCGCAGGGATTGGATGCTGACCTTGCTCCCTACATCGTTCAGGGTAATCCGTTCTCGAATAAGAAGAAGGAAACATATGTTCCCCTTCACGAATGGGAGTTTAACGATCAGGCGCTGTCCAATATGAAAGACTTTAGCGAGATCACAAGGGATCCCGAAGGCCGAGTCTATATCCTGAGTCAGGAGAGTCAGTTGGTCGGAAAAATCGAAGGCAAGCTTCGTACGGACGAAGGTAAGGTCGATATCCGAAAGTTTTACAAACTGCCTAAATCGATTCCGAATCCCGAAGGTTTGTCTGTATTAGGAGGCTTCAACCTCGTTGTCTCGTCGGATATTCCCAGCGACAACAAAGACAATGTTTTTATTCTGACGGCAGCCGACGATTAAATACGAACCACGTCTACATTGAAGCACACGAGATCTTCGCTTGTCGACTGATCAACCTTTTTCGCAATGCCAGCAATAAGACCTCTAACTTCCTCTTTAATCAATTCGATGTCAGCTTTGGATGCAGTGAACGGCGCAGTGAAAAACAGGTCGTCCTTGTTTTGTCTTCCTATTTTATTCATGGTGAACAGCCGCCAATTCATTAAATGTGCGCGAAAGAACGGGGAGTCGTTCGGAACGTGCGTGCGTTGCGGGCCCATCTTGACAGAATGTCCTTCAGTCACGCACAATCCTGTTTCCAGCAAGAACTTTACAACTTCACCGACGGTCTGGCGCGGTAAGTTCAGGCGTTCGGAAATGGAGTTCATATCTTGGTAAGAGTCGATGGAGGTGAGTAAACGCACGGCACTGTAAAACCATTCCGAATAAAATATGGCTCGTTCGGAATCGGTTAATTCTTTATTTGGCGGCAGAATCCGATTTTTAATTTCGAGATTCTTGCGGCGGAGCTCCTCCAAGCGCGCTTGCAATCTTTTTCGAAGTTTAGCGCTTCCCGCGCGATCATATTCGACAAGCGTGAGGAAGCAGTCCGTTTCGGCATTGTTCATCCCAAAGTACTCTGCCACGAGGCAGGCTTGTTCCAACGTCAGGTGTTTGGGGCCTTTGAAAATCTGACTCACCATGGTGGGATGAACCCGAATGGATTCGGCGATTCGAAGGAATTCGCCGCGACCTTTTTTCGGCATTTCTGCTATAAAATCAATAACAAATCTCTTGTAGTCCTTGGTCTCAAACACGGAATTCATGAATTACCTACAGGTAAAGTTTATGCATTATAATATACTAAATTTATGTACATCTAAAATCAAAACTATCGAATAATCGATCTAGATGAATTAGCTTCCACAGGTCAAAAAAGGAGAAGAAATGTTTAGATCGAGTTTGGCAATTTTATCTATCTTGATATCCATGCCGTTGTTTGCCGGCGGTATGGACAGCGGCGGAGGTGAGTTACTTAAATCTTCGATTAACCCATGGTACATCGAGAACACGGAAAAGGTGACTTATTGTATCGAAGTGAATTCGCAATGGTTCGATTACGATGCGGATAAACTTGACGGGTTTTTCCGAGCAGCGGTCGACTATTGGAAAAATGAGTTCCGACCATTTCTGGCCAACTTCATAGTTGCTTCTCAGGAGTTCGTCCGAATCGATTGCAACAAAGCCCCAGATGTAAAAGTTCAGTTCGGCATCGTTCATCCGGAGCAAGCAGTAGCGTTGAGCCAACCGACTGAGTACGTCGCCGCAGCTATTCGTACGGAATATGACGAGGTAAATCTCCGAGGTAAAGGCTTCATTTACATTTCTCCCGATCGCGGGCCCTTGCGCTATAAGGGAGAACAGTATCAGGACGGCGTATGGTCTTTCGGTGAGGGCGGGAGGCTTTATCGCGTGCTTCTTCACGAACTAGGGCATGTTTTCGGATTGCAACATGAGGGTGAATTTTATCAACTCATGTCCGCTGGCTATCCGGAGCACCTCGTCGAAATGGAGAATAGACCAGGAACAGAAACCGGACTTGGGGACCAGAAAGAGTATTTTAGGTTTGATATGGAGGCGACACGCGCATATTGCGGCAAGCAAGTCGCTGATCATTCCCGACGATTCCTGGGTATCACCAAGGAATGCGTGCGGGTGGTGTTTTTTTCAGATCGATTCGAAATTCTCGAAAAAAATCAGACAGGCCCTTGGGATGAAGTTGGTACGGGGACCTATCGAAACATTGGTGAACCAGAGAAGAGCAACGGACGCACGGTCTGGCTATACCTTACTCCGCAGCAAGTGGTCATTCCCTACCCGTTGGGCATCGGTTATAGCCATCTCAACGGACCGGAAGGGTTTAACACTGTTGCCTGGGGCGAGTACGTCGCGAAAAACGGGATTCGTCGTCAAGTCGGAGTGGAACTGAAACCAAACGATTTTGTGATTTCTGGAATCGACGATGAAGGACAGTGGGATCCATTCGCGTTCACGATGCCAGAGACTACCGATTGGAAACTTAGACGCCTTCCCTAAACGGCAATTTCGAATGGCGGGCACTCTTGTTGAGGGTCCGCCATTTCTATTTTTCGGAGATGAAAGTCGTACTATCGGCTTTGAGGCGGGTTTATCTCTCCCACTCACAGCAAGGCATGCCCCGCCGCTAATTCCAATTCCCCTAAGTGTTGGATAGCGTCTAGTTGAGACCTAATGGCAGAGGCGTTAGCTCTGTTCAAATCAACAACGGCATCGAGTACTTCCGTGTTGGTAAGCGTACCGGCCCGCAATCCGCCTTTCGCCAGGCGCACTGCTTCTTCGGCTTTTCGAACCGAACCTATTTTTGCTTTGTAGCTCCTAAGATCGTAGGCGAAACGACGTTTCGCCTCTTCCAAGACAACCGGGGCGTTTTCGTCGAAGTTACCAAGAGCCTCTTGGGCCACTTCCTGTGCGAGGATCGACTGCTGTTGGCTGGCGTAGTCGGCGCCGCCGGCGAATATCGTCCAATTCAGCTGAACGCCGACGGCGTAAGCGGATTTAAATCTTGCGTCATCCCCAGAAACTGAATCGTTGATATTGTTGTACCATTCATAGTCGCCAAAAAGCGAAACGGCAGGGTACCAAGTCGCCCTTTTGACGTGAGCAAGGCTTTCAAGCCTATCTCTATTGGCGACAAGCACAAAACGATCTTGACGCATCTGTGGTTGGAATTTGATCCTAGCAAGATCGATCTTCGCGAAATCCGTCGGTAGTTGACCTTCAAGTCTCTTGCCGTCGTCTCGAACACCAATCGCCGCAAAGAGCGTTGCCCTTTGGCTCGTGGTCGCGTTTTCAGCGGCGAGCTTTTCCGTTCGCGCATCTTCTAATTGGACTTCGACGCGCAAGGAATCATAGCGGGTCGCAATGCCGGTTCTTTGCCGGACTTTTATGTCATTGAGGTGGCTTTCGAGGGATCGAACGTTTTGGTCCGTTACTGTTACGAGGGCCTGAGCGCCTAACGCCTGGTAAAATAGAGTCCTGATTTCGGTTCTCTTCAACTCTTGAGCTCTCGTGAGATTTGCTTCCGCTGCCTTCTGTGCGAAGCTAGCAGCTCTTAAGGAGCTCGTCGTCTTGAGGCCGTCGAAAAGATTCCACCGCGCCGTTAATCCAAGGGCGGAGTAAGGTTGGATCGCCGGCATTACGAAAGTTTCACCGCCAAAATTTGTTTCTATTTCGTGGAATTGTTCGTCAAATAAGTGTCGGCCGGTAAGCTCAAGCCTCGGCAAGAAGCCCGCAAACGCTTCCTTCTTTGCCCACGAGGTCATTTCTGATTGCAAACTCAGCGTCTTCAATTCATGAGAATGCTCCGTTGCTGTTTCTAAAGCTTGGTCTAGCGTTATCGCAGCCGACGGTCTTGCAACGAGAAAAGCGAAAAATATTGTCAACCTCTTCATAGCTATCACTCCAAATGAATCGGTTCGGCGCTCTTGTGTATGTGCGCTTTATCGGGAAGAAAAATCACAAGAAGTACGGTAAGGAAAGTCATGAGGGCACCCACGAGAAAAGCGTCTTGAAATGCCCTGACGCCTGACGCTTGAAAGATGCGACTTCCAATGGTTTGCGAGGCGATTCGCGCGCTTTCTAAATGGGTGTAGCCGAGATCATGGGCTCGACTCATGAGCCGCGCCTGCGCTTGCTGAAACGCGGGCGTTGAAGTCGACATGTAGGTGCCTATCAAATCCAGGTGATGGGTCGATCGCCGTTGCAAGACGATGCTCAGTATCGCAATGCCGACGGAGCCGCCGACCTGCTGAACGATATTTAGCATGGAAGACGCCATGCCGGCTTTTTTTCTCGGCACCGCATTCATCGCCGTTGCCGTGAGCGGCGCGATGAGCGTGGCGATGCCGACGCCGCGGATAATGGTGGGCCAGATTATTCCCCAGTTGCTCGTCTCGACGTCGAGCGTCCGATACTCGTAAAAGAAGAAGCCCAACAATACGAAGCCCACGAAGGCCATTCTTCTAGGACTCACCTTGTCTCCGAGCCGACCCGCGAAGGGCATCAACAACCCCATAAGCAGGGACCCAGGCAGTAAAATGAGCCCGCTTTGCACCTCGTCCATGTTTTTAAAATTCTGCAAGAACACGGGGAGGAGGAAGCTCCCGCCATAGAGCGCTAAGGAACGTACCGCTGTTAAGGTAACGCAGGCTGCAAAGACCGGTTCTTTAAGCAGGCCGAGATCCATAATGCGATTCGGAACTTGAAGTTCAACCGTCAGAAAGCCCACCAGCCCTATGAAGGCGAGAAGACAGCAAGTGATGACATAAGTGGAGGTCCAACCTTCCGTGCCGCCTTTAGACATCCCCAGGAGAAATGTCGCGAGAAAAAGAACGAGAAAAGCAAAGCCCGAAGCGTCAAATGGTCGCTTGGCAGAGGAATCAGGCACTTCCGCCCTTAAGACTTTGACGGCATAGATAACCGCAATAATACCGATTGGTAAATTGATCCAGAAGATGGAGGGCCAACCAAAATGTTTGGTCAAAAGTCCGCCCACTGTCGGACCGAAGGCTGGTCCCATAACCGCGCCCATTCCCCAAAACCCCAAGGCTTTGCCGCGTTCGTGGGGCTCGAACGTTTCCGTTATCATCGCCATTCCCGTTGGAGTGACGGCGCCGCCGCCGATTGCCTGAATAACGCGGGCAACAACAAGGGTTGGAAGATTCCACGCTACTCCGCACAAGACCGATCCAGCCGTAAAAACAATGAGACTCCCGACGTACAGCTGTTTTGGTCCGACAATATCGCGCAACCACGCCGTGAGTGGCATGAAAGAAGCAAACGCCAACATGTAACTTGTGATGACCCATTCGATTTCGCCGAGGCTGGAGCCGAAATCCGCCATGATCGCCGGGATGCAGACGTTAACGATACTGGCGTCAAGAGCCGACATCAGCGTACCGATCATAACGATACACAAGACATGCCACTTATAATTTGATGTAGTTACCATATGCCGACTCAACGCACTCGAATCTGAATCTCCACGGACTGACCTGCGCGAAGCACGCGCTCCGGGTCCGGCGCAATTGATATCTTGATCGGTACCCGTTGAACGACTTTTGTGAAGTTTCCCGCACCGGAATCGCTGGGAATAAGCGCAAACTGTGAGGCGACAGAAGCTCTAATCTGTGCAACAGTCCCTTCGAAACCGCCGCCTTCGTCGACGGTTATCGTCACCGGCTGACCCTCTTCGACGAGACCAATGGAAGTCTCTTCCACATTTGCCGAGATCCAAGGATGTTTGTCATCGGCGACAAGCAATGCCACCTGATTTTGTTCCAATATATTTCCTACCTCTGCATTTTTTTGGACAACAACGCCAGAAAAAGGCGCCTTCAGGTAGGTGTTTTCCAGTGAGACCTCCGCCAACTTGAGTTCGGCGTCCGCAGCCGCGGCTTGTGCCCGGGCCTGGTCCAGAACCTGCTGGCTCGCGGATCCTTCCTTTCGCAAATGCTTCATCCGAGAAAACTCCTCGTTAGCAAGCTCAGCTCTTGACTTGGCTTTCTCATAATTTGCCTGCGGAACACGATGATCAATCTCTACGAGAACGGCTCCGGCCTCTATGTGCGAACCTTCCTGAACGTTGACCTTTTCCACCCTGCCGCCCACGCCCGACGGAGCAATTTTGGCCAATGTCATCGCGACGCGCGCGTCGTCGGTCGAAACGTAAGGATAAAACCGGAACCACCACAGCAAGCTTCCCGCTATGGTTAGAATCACCATGACAAACAAAACCCGGCGTGTTCCGGCGGATGACCACCATTTGGCTGACTTGGTTCTTTGTTTCTTTGTCGCAGCCTGAGAAGGCGCGGTTCCGGAGTCTATCGCTTCCATACTAACCTCTAAATATTCATTTCAAATTTCGGCCAATTTTTTTGACTAAGGAAAGAAACTGTTCCCGCTCACCGGGGGTGAGACAGCCGTCCAATTTCTTGCCGATGGCGTTGCGAATTTCAAGCGCTATGTCGGCGCGGTTCTTTCCCTTGGGAGTGAGCGCGACGATAGCGCTCCTGCGATCTTCTTCGTTAACCAAACGTTTAACAAAGCCCATCTTTTCGAGCGATGCCACTGTCCTAGTCATGGCCGCTTTGTCGGAATACGTGTATTCCACCAATTCGCTCATAGTCGCATTGGCTAGCGACAGCTTGTAGAGGACGGCTATTTGGTTATGTCCGAATTCGATGCCCTTCGTCTCGGCAGCGCGTAATAACGCGATTGTCCGGCGGAGTGCGAGAAATGATTCTAAGACCGCAAAAGTTGTCATATCAACTATCATACACCTTTTAGTTGATATGACAACTAGTTTAAAATTGCCTAGTGTTGGTCTTTTTGAAATTGCGGTATCGAGTGCGCCACGGTTTTTTTACCAGATGATATGATGAGGGTATTACTGGCGAAGAGGAGTGGAATCCTGTAAAACCAACTAGATATGCTTTCTCTTCCGATTGATTCCCATCTCCAAGATATTGTCGCGGCATTGCGGCGTTCGAACGCATTGATTCTTCAGGCGTCGCCTGGTACAGGCAAAACAACGAGAGTACCCCCTGCCCTTATGGAGGTAATTACCGGCAAAATTCTTGTGTTAGAACCGCGGCGGATTGCAGCGCGTATGGCTGCCCAGCGTATCGCGGACGAGCTTGGGGAGCCGTGTGGTCAAAGAATTGGCTACAGAGTGCGGTTTGAGCAAAATGTTTCCGCACAAACCAGAGTCGAGTTTCTAACGGAGGGATTGTTCTTACGTCTCTTGCAAGATAATCCGACTCTGAAAGGCGTCGGTTGCATTTTGCTCGACGAATTTCACGAGCGGCACATCCACACGGATACGGCCCTGGCCCTAGTCCGGAATTTACAGCAGAACGAACGTCCGGATCTTAGGCTTGTGCTTATGTCCGCCACTCTGCCGGGAGAAGATCTCAAAGCTTATTTGCCCGATGCTGCGATGGTAAGCGTCATGGGCAAGATGCATCCTGTAAGAATCGATTATAAAACTGACGATTCGCCCGAGCATGCCGTTCTCAACCTTTTGACCGATAAAGATTGCAACGGTCATATACTCGTGTTCTTGCCCGGCGCTCGGGACATTCATTTACTTGCGGAGAAATTATCGAAGTACAGTAGAGAACACGAGTTCGACGTCTTGATGCTCTATGGCAGCATGAATCTCAAAGAGCAGCGAGCCATCTTCGAACCAAGCAAACGACGCAAGGTGGTTTTGACGACGAATATCGCCGAAACGTCCATCACTATCGACGGTGTGACGGGTGTTGTTGACACCGGAACGGCAAAGATATCGGGGTTTGCGAATTGGAGCGGTTTGCCCACGCTGTCTCTGCGCCCTGTTAGCCAAGCGTCAGCGGTGCAGCGCGCTGGCCGCGCCGGTCGTACGGAAGCAGGGGTTACAGTCCGGCTCTACAGCTCATTGGATTTTTCTAGAAGGCCGCCGTTTGAAAAAGCCGAACTTCATCGAACCGACCTCACCCAGCTTGTACTTGATATCAAGTTTATGACGTCCAAACTTGGCACAACATTCACCATGGAGAGCATGCCTTGGTTCGAGCCGCCGGATGCAGAGCGCGTAACTCTATGCGCGGCTCTGCTCAGAAGGCTAGATGCCATTGATTCAACGGGCAAAATCACTGACGTTGGCAGCAAGATGGTGAAAATGCCGCTGCATCCTCGACTCGCTCGCATTATTCTCGAGGGCAAATCCCGTGGCTGCTCCGGCAATGCAGTATTGGCCGCCGCTGCTCTGGGGGAAGGAGCCTTGCGAAGTGAGAACGAGCGCAACGAGTCCAAGGATTTTTTTGAAATTCTGGAAGCATTTCGGCAAAGCCTTCTCAGGACAAATCGCAACGAGCATTCCGGAATACGTCGCGTGATCGACCAAATTGCGTCGGAGGCGGGAACAAATCTTTCCGACTGTTTGAAGCCTCTTGACGAGGATGCGTTGACGGTATGCTTGTTCAAGGGGTTTTTCGACCGGGTGCGGCCTTCGCCCCAAAAGACAAAGAATTCGCAATTCGTCCTGGTGCTCGACGCCCAAGAAAATCCGTACGCCAAGAGCCAGCAGGTTACGATCCGGAGTTCTATTCCGATCGATGCCGAAGTTCTTTTAGAAGGCCCGCAGGATCTTCTCGTCGAAGAAAATGAAATTATCTGGGAGGAGCAGAGACAGAAAGTTAGAAAAGTCTCGCGGCTGTCTTATGACGGTCTGACAATTGAAGACAGCGACTTGCCGCTTGCAGATGAAGAAGCAGAGCCAGTCTTGCGCAAGGCATTAAAGGATTTATGGCCTAAGCCGTTCGGCGATGTTTCGGAACTGTTCCAATTGCGCGGACGCATCAACTTTGTTCGATCGCAACGCTCTGATGTCGAGCTGCCGACTTTCGACGAAGAACTACCGGATGCCTTGCTTGCGGTTTTTTGTCACGGCCAGAGAAGTTTTACCGACATTGCCGCTCGTCCCCTGAGTTCTTATCTTGATGAACTGATCCCTGACGGCAGTCGCCGCTTGTTCAACGAAATCGCGCCGACACATTTTCAATTGAGTCCGAGACGCCGTGTGCCCATACATTATGAAGAAGGTAAGCCGCCCTGGCTTGAATCGAGGATTCAAGATTTTTTCGGGAGGACGGCATCCCCGACCATCAATCAGAATCGCACACCGTTGATCCTTCATCTTCTCGCTCCGAACGGCCGCGCCGAGCAAGTAACGGGAGATCTCGCCGGTTTCTGGCAAAATGTTTATCCAAAGTTGCGTTCGAGTTTGGGGCGTCGGTATCCGAGACATTCCTGGCCGGAAGATCCGCGCACCGCCACGCCGCCAGCGCCTAAGGAGAGACGATGAAAGGCCTCAACGCATACATCTTCCTAGCCACGTTTTTTTTCTCTTCGTCAATTTTTGCGGAGATTCTCATTCCGATCGCTACAGATCCGAATCGAAATGAGTACTTTGGATCGGCCTTCTTGAATAACGATAACCAGCTTTGCGTGATATTTTCCCAGTTGAAAGATCCGAACGAGTTGTTGTCAGATCCAATGCAGACTTGCGCCGTGAATCTTGATTTTGGAACCCCGTCCCCTGTTCTTGCAGAGCTGTCGTCGGCGACCCCTGTGAGCACGGGATGGGTCATCGATGGCCGCAAGGGTCCAACGTTTTATTTCAACGCCTATGACAAGATCTCCGATCGCGGATATTGGGGTTTGGCAAGGTATTCCAACGGCCGTTTCCAAAAGGCAACTTGGCTGCAAAGTCCAGAAGATTTGTCTCACCAATTTCGTCCGTGGATTTATCCGGCAAGATTGGCAGATGGTCGCATTATCCTAAGCTACGAGATTTGGGATTTCGAAAAGGATTATCGCTCCCTGCGCTTTTCCCTGAGCACGGACGGGAGAACCTTCCAGACGCCGCTCGAAGTGGTCAATAAAGCGCAGATGTTTCACTTCGGAGAGTTTGCCGACGGGAGCTGGGCGTTTGCTTATCAAAGAGGCAATGCAGGAACGATGAGGAGCTATGTTGTCCTGACTCGCGACGACGGACGTACCTTCACGGTAGAGAAACAAATATCCGACCAAAAAGGTAATTCAAACGTCCATGATTCCTTTTTATTTCGCCGAATCGACGGTGATTTGGACATCTATTATCTCTTGTGGAAAGATGGCGGCTTCTCTTGTTTTCGTCGCAGAATTTCCTCAACAGGGGATCTTGGTCCCGAAGAGCGTGTCACAGAGAGCGGTCTCAATATGCAAAAGCCAACACCGTTTCGCCTTCCCGACGGTAAAATTTTTTTGGTCCTAAGTCAGGTAAAATTGTGGAGTTCGGATGTTGTTGGCATGATTTTGGAGACGGATGCCTTATCCGATTCGCTTCGGCGCTAAACCAATCACGACACCCACGTCTTGTACGTTGTTGTAAAAATCTTGTTCGAAAAAACCCCTGTCTTTGTATTTGTTCAAGAGGTTGTTGATATCGTTCTTCAGTTCGAGGAAACTTTGCGGCGATAAACCTGTGCTGAAGATCGTCACACCGTAGCCTTTCTGATCCGCCTTGATCGCGTTTTGCAGCATCATGGGAGCCCAGAATTCGGACGACTTTTTCTTCAGCTCTTGGTTATTTATACTGAAGTATCCATGAGCGGCAATTTCAACTTTGTCCCCCGAAATTTTCAACAGTCCATGTTTTGTAAAATAGGCGCAGAATTTTAGTGTTTGAACCCGGTCGAGGCCGATGGCTTGTGCAGCGGCCGCCACGGATCGTTTAATTGTTAGCGATCGGTAGAAAAACAGCCCTTCGATGTTGGTGAGAAAATAGGTTTCTACTTCGTCGGGGAGTGAATAGTAGTAGTCGCGGGAAGACGTCGCCGATTGCATCAGATCGAACAGGGTTGTGCCTATCGCCTCGCAGATGTGCGCCAGTCTTTCCAAAGAGCAGTCTTTGTGCGAGAAGATTCTCTTTAGCGTGGCTTCTGACAGGGAAAGGCGCTTTGCAAGTTCCCCATAACTGATTTTTTGTTCCTTCAGCTTTGCTTTCAAAAGCCTGAAGAGAAACGTGTGCCCGCCTGTGTCTATTGAACTTCTACCCATCCGGGCTTTTAGTATTAAATTTTAATACTGTCAAAGAAAAAGGGATAAGTCTATTTACACCTTTATTGGGGCGGGGTAAAACCCCTGCTCGCCAGCTCATCAGGTCTGAGCGGCTTAACAAATTCCGAGGAGGGATACTAATGATTTCAAAGGAATACGTGTTAGGTGCGATGGTTTCAGCAGGTCTGCTTTTCGCAGGGTGTGGGCAATCGCCAACCGGTAGTTCTGTTAAGGTCAGCGGAATTGACGCTACCGAAGCACAAGCCGAAATTACGGAAGTAGCGGACAAGATCAAAGGGCTCTATGGTCCACTGGAGTACAAAGAAAAGCGCTTCGGCTACAAACTCGACGATCTCGTCGCAGCGGCGAGACTTTCAGTAGAAACGGCTCAAGGCGAACTTGAAGCCGGCAAAATTTCTGGTGCAACAGCGGATGCAAAATATCTGGGTGCGATAAAGAAGCTCTTGGCGTCTCTGGAAGACGGTCACGTCGGAATCACCTTCCCCGTGAACGGTACGGGTGTTGCTGCTTATGACACCGGTATTTTCATGATCCCTCTCGAGGGCAAGGCTGTTATTGCCGCCGCTAGCGGTATTGCATCAGAGTTAGGCTTGGAGAGAGGCGACGTTGTATTAGCCGTTGATGGTAAGGATCCGTTTGAGTACCTTCCCCTCATTACACAATACGAAGCGATCGGTAACGACGTGAGCGACCAACAGTTCATATATAAAGTTCTGAATCGTCCCTTCTACATTACCGATCTTACTCCCGACGTCGCTAAGAATCCCAACGTGAACGTTAAAGTTCAGAAAGCGACCGGGGAGGAACTCAGCGTTGATGTCCCTTGGATCCTCAAGAAGGACCCGACACCGGCAGCTCCCGTAAACGCAGCGGAAGGTAAATTCGAGATGGTTGTTGCATCGGTAAACGATTACAACGATGCGGCAAAAGGCTCATTCATGGAAATGGGTGCGCGCGATCCGTTCTTCATGTCACCTGCCGTTATTAACTCCTTTGAAATCGAAGAAGTTACTCCCAATGCCGCCAATTTGGCAAAGTATGGCGTGACTCTGGACGACGTTACGGTAGACGGAAAGTTCGCGGTGTACGCGGCGTTGTACAAGTATAACAACAAGACCATTCTCCTCGTTCGTCAAGCCGGATATAGCCCCGCCCTCGAGGAAGACAAAATGATTGCGGCGTACAAAGCGCTTCTCGATCAATACGATCAGTTCGCCGATGTTCTCGTCATAGACCAGAACCACAATCCCGGCGGCAGTTTGACCTACGAGCACGAGTTCTTTAAGTTGTTCATCAACGGAGAAGCTCGAAACATGGTCCAATTCTTCAATGTCGACAAGAAATGGTATTTGGATCTGTTGGACTGGGCAGCTACGACGACTCCTGGTTCTGCGGTTGACGTTCTTATTCGACAAAGAGCTGGAATCATCGAATCTGCAATAGACAACAAGTTGGCTCTGACTCGCCCGTTTCCGCTCTTGGAGACAGAAATGCTTAGCGGTCATGCCGACTACACTTGGAAGAAACCCATTCTCCTTCTGGCGGACGAACTTGCAGGATCTTGCGGCGACATTTTCCCCATGCTGATGAAGCAAAACGGAATCGCCAAAATCCTCGGCAAGAGAACCATGGGCTTGGGCGGCAACGTGGAAGAAGTGGGAACTTTGACCCATAGCCGTGCGACTTTCCGTCTCACACGCGGTTTGTTCAACACCTTCAAAGCAGACGGCAAATACTCTGACGAAGAGTTCGTCGAAAACAACGGCGTAACTCCGCACTATGATTACACGCACACCTTGAGTGACTTCCGCCAAGGGTATGTGGATTATTTCAAAACCGTTAGCGACACGGCTTTGCAACAGATTCCGGAGTCTGTTCAGTAGTAGAGAGAGCCCAACGTATTGCGTTGGGCAGTACGAAATATCTGAATGTCTCGATTTTTCACCGCTCTTGGAATGGTGAAATTTCGGGACATTTAACATTTGTGTCCTCCTCCCTTTTTGGTTATAACCTTTGCACAATTTGCAACAAAACTTGGAGGAACAATGAAGTTGAGAAGTTCTGTTCTATTTATCGGAGTTGTCGCGGGTACAATGTCTTGCGGCGTATTGACCAAAGACAATAACAGCAAAAAACCTGGCATGTATAACGCAATAGATAAAGGTTGTGTCGAAGGCGTCATCACGAACGGCATCACGCAAGAGCGCGTCGGTTTGACGGGCGGTGCAAGAGGAGACAGGGGCGTCTATGTCTTCGCTAACAACGTGATGATTAAAGGCCACTATCGCGTTTCCAATCCCAACCATCCCAATACCAACAAGGCGCTGGTAGGCGAATACTATCTTTGCGGCGTTCCTGTGAACGAAACCTTGCCGTTAGTCGTTTGGCAAGACGGTTATCAGGATTTCGAAGCGGAAATCCGCATTCCAGGAAACGAGCCAAAAGATCTGGCAGAAGGCGAACAGCCCAAAGCGTCACCTACTCTACTTGCTAATATCAACCTTTTCCCCAAAGGGGTTGAAGCTCAAGACTTGTCCGTTAATGTTCTCTACAAAGGCCAAACGCTTGAAGGCGCCCAAGTGGTTCTCAAGCCAACACTCGCGAATGTTGCCGCAGGACAAAGCGACGAAGGCGAGCATGTGGGTGAAGGCGGAGAGGTGTTCCGTTTTTCTCAAAGCCGCGTTCAAACACTTGTTGGAAAAACAGACGAGTCGGGCAATGCGACTTTTAACGGAGAAGATCTCGTGCTGGGTGGTGAATATGTATACACGATTATCCCTCCCGCGGGCAGTAATGCACCTACCGTAATGTCCACGAAGGAAGAAAATATCATCGTCGGCCTTCGCGGCAACGTTACAAAGCTGACAGACGAGCCGTTTGAAGTTTTAGTAAAACTCGAAGCAGGAACTAGTACGCCTG
The DNA here is from genome assembly GCA_050251195.1 of Oligoflexales bacterium. GTDB lineage: Bacteria > Bdellovibrionota_B > Oligoflexia > Oligoflexales > Oligoflexaceae > JBFWNG01. The sequence continues at coordinate 136,132 of JBFWNG010000010.1, read as the reverse complement.
TTCTGGAAGGAAGTAGCATAGACAACGGCGGCGTTAATGCAGAGGGTAGCGTAACGTTGTGGTTTGATCGCGACATCGAACTTACTCCAAGCAGCCTCAAAGATCTCACCGTTTCTGCCTTGGGCCTCGGTAAAGCCGAGCTCAAATTAGACAAAGACGGCAAGCCGATCGTTCACGCGGATGCAATTGGTCGTCGTTTAACCTTGTCACCTGAATGGGTAACCAAACCAACCGCTAAGGACGATCCCGCAGCTGTGGTCACCTACACTTTCATTAAAGTGAAAGTCGAACGCGAAAACGACTCCGGATTCTGGAACGAAGACGTTAGCGTCAACCTTTTCTACCAAGAAAAGTAATAACGAAAATATCTTATCCTGAGCCGAGGTGTTGAACGCCTCGGCTTTTTCTTTTAAGATCATACAACGCTTTAGGATGGGCGAGTTTGGACGTTTCTCTAACACATATTCTCATATTGTCGACGGTCGCCTTTTTTGCGGGAACCGTTGACGCCATAGCGGGCGGGGGCGGTTTGATTCAGCTTCCTGCCCTCTTTCTTGTGTTTCCTAGTGCCGCGGTCGCACCGCTGTTGGGGACCAACAAATTCTCTTCGATTTGGGGAACAGGTGTTGCTACCGTCAAGTATCTGCGCCACGTCAAGCTCGACGTGCGCCGTATCTTGCCAAGTGCGATCCTGGCCGGCGCTACGGCAATGGCAGGTGCCGTGGCGGTGAGTTATGCCGATCCGGAAAAGATAAAGCCGGCTATTGCTGTTGTGCTTGTAGCTGTTCTCTTGTTTACCGTCGCCAGAAACACATTCGGTGTTATTCGGGTACGAAAGGAAGCTGTCCGATTTCCGCTGCTCAAAGCGTTGATGATTGCTGGCCTTGTCGGTTTCTACGACGGCTTTCTTGGTCCAGGCACCGGAGTCTTTCTCGTCTTTGGTTTTGTTGGGCTTATGGGGATGGATTTTCTTGAGGGCAGCGCAAGCGCTAAGGTCATTAATCTTGCAACTAATGTGGCCGCCATTGGCTACTTTGCCAGTTCGGGTCTCGTTGAATACAGACTCGGAGTTCCCATGGCTTTTGCCAACGTTGTAGGTGGATATATCGGCAGCCATATGGCAATCGCCAAGGGCAGCACATTTGTTCGCAAAGTCTTCTTGATTGTTGTCGGTCTTATACTGATGCGACTCTCTTACGACATTTTGACCCGCTAATCGTGTCCCCTTAAGGTTTTGCTGGTTTTTCCCAACAACCTACAACCGGCGAACGTTTTTGACGAATCTAACCGTAATCCGCAAGAATCATTGCCTTTCGAAAGCACTTGAAAACCATGGTGCGGTCTGGGACAATCTATATACACTCAAAATCTCGGAGCGCTTTATGTACCGCTATATCGTACTGTCGTTTGCTTTAGTCGCCTGCAAAACATCGCGCAGTTTCACCAAGGACACTTCTAGCGTTGTAGAAGACAAGTGGGTCATGGCTGAAGATCTTGAAAAGGATATCGGGAAAGTTGGTTGCCAAGGCGGGGAGTCGGAAATTCGCTTGGCTTTGAAAGCGGTCACGAACTTACCTCAAGCAAATGAGACGCCCTTTCCAGGCTGGAACAACGTCGGTTCGATAGGTCAACAAAATGATCACAACGTTCGTCTCGATACGTGTTACAACGAGGTCTCCGGTGAAATCTCCCTTCGAAGAATTGTGCAACGGTTACAAGAGAACGTATATATCATCATGTCCGTAAAGAGTGACGCCGTTGTTGAAGGACTCCTTGAGGCGATGATGGGAGATTTTTCGACGCTAAAGATTGTCAATCGATACAGTGAGTGGTTTTTTGAAACTGTGGATAACCGAATTGTGATTCAAGCCTTTAAAGCGGGAGAGTCATCTCTTGTCGGTGTCGTAAACGAAAAGAAAAAGGACGAAGGCTATATTCCATATAGCGCCTCGTTGGCGGCCAAAGAAATTGTTGTGGGAACACTCGAACCTATGTTCGATCCCTTTTCTGGAACAACGTGCAGCTCAACTCTTGAACATGTTTTTGTTGAGGTTGAACAAGCGCGCATAGAAATCAGTTATTGCCCAATGGCAGGTACATCAGGTGGTTGGGGGGCCGAATACACTGAAATTGCCGTTATAGACAACCAAGACTTTCTGCCTGCTGATGTTAAAGGCAAACGGATTGTCGTGACTGAAAAAGAAGAAATAGGTCATCATCACAATATATGCGAATCGCTAAAACTTAAAACGCCTCATGCGGAATATGTCTTCACATCTGGTCCGGCAGGCGTTCCCGAAGATGCGACGGCAAGCGTTTGCACCAGTGAAAGTGAAGTGTTTTTGAAGAATCCGAAACCTCCTAAAGGTCCTTGGAACATGATCTATAAAATCAATTACACCGGCAAAGGCAATCCTCTTTCGCTGGAAGGGACATCTGATCTCGAACACTGGGGCAAAGGCAACAACAACAAATTTGAGCCAAGTGGCGGAGGCAATGTCGGTCCCGGAGTCGGCGGTCCCGGTATCGAAGGTCCTGATATGGGAATCTGATTTGCTACAATAACGCAGGTCTAAAACGACGAATTTTTTCTCCCTACGCGATAATAAACTCTTCTTTTGAAAAGGACGAGGAGCAAGCTCTTCGTCCAACTGGTGTTCTTCTTGCATTTCCTCCCACCGTCACGCGGCATCGTCCTTGTCAGCGAGCCGCCGGCACGGAACCATTAATCGGAGGAATAAGTATGAAACTTTTTGTCGCTGCGTCATGTCTACTCTTGGCGTCCGCTTGCACCAACAGCAAGCGCTCGCCGCATAAAGACGTCGCCTTTGCTCAAGAAGACGAGAAAATCTCAGATGAAGAGAAGAAGTCGGAAGAGAAAGGTAAAGAAGAAGAGAAAGGATCGAAGGAAACAGGATCAGGAGAAGAATCAGGTTCGCTTGATTTCTGCATGATCGAACAAGGGTCTGATGAACAGTCAGGCGAAGAAGCAAGTAAAGAGGAAGAAAAACAGCAAGGCAATGTAGGTCAAAGTGAAAAAGGAGAAGAAGAGCAAAAAGGTAAAGAAGAAAGCAAAGAAGAAGAAAAAGGAAAACAAGAGCAATCCACTGAGGTCGGCCAAACTCCAGTTCAATCACAAACTGAAGTAAGCCAAGACGAGATGCCCAACAAAGAAGAAAAACCTGTTGAAGAGCAATCCGTTGACGAAGAAAAACCACAACAGCAACAAAAACCGACTGAAGAAGAAAAGCCTCTTGAACCCGAGCAGTCTCAAACTGAAGTTGGCCAACAACCTATCCAAGCTCAAACCGAGCAAAGCGAAAAACAGGATGAAAAGGAATCCGCTGAACAATCACAGTCTCAGGCACAACAACAACAAGCTGAGCAATCACAAACCGAACCAAGCCAAAGCGAGAATCCTCAACAAACTGAAGTCGGCCAAGAAGAATCTTCTGAACCATCTCAATCCGAAGTCGGACAGTCTGACGAAAATGAGATGCAAAGCTACGCTGAAGAAGGCGATGAGCTAGGTTCTGAAGAACAAGGCAGCAAATGTGAGAGACTCAACAACCTTGTTGCAGAATGGGCTGAAGGTCCACGCCTCGCGGCAATGAAAATGGCAAAAAAATACGGTTTGCCTGACGAAGCCACAAAAACTGCCCTTATCTGGCACAACAAAGGTTCCTTTATTCACATCAAAGTTTTCAAAGACGAGATTTTGCACAACTTCCCACAACCTCACAAAGATTACCTCGAGCAAACAATTAGCTACCGAGTTCCTCTGGACAAAATCGGCGACGTGTCCAAGTTCGACGGCAGCTTGATTGTTAAGAGAACCAAAGGTGAGCTTTCCGCAATGTGCGACCAAGAACAATTCAACTTCTTGGCTCTTAACCTTGCCAACGAAATCGCAACCGGCAAACGCTCGGTAGAAGACGCTCGCAAATACCTCGCTGATACTGTGAAGTCAGTGATGGGCGGCGAGAAAAACGAGCTTACCGAAGGTCTGAATTTCGAAGTGCAGAAACTAGAGGAAACCCGCGATCCTGATCAGCCATTCTCTGGCGAAGAGACAGCTGAATCCAGCACAGCAGAAGAACACGCCTTCTTCTGAAAACGGGATAGACAATCATCTCGGAGCCAGGCATTTTGCCTGGCTCCTTTTAATTCGTCATCCCGAAGCCCGTCACCTGCGTCGAAGGCCATCTTTCCCAAACCTCAGCGTTTCCGCGATCTCTTAATTGAACGCGGAAACGCGGAATAAAGGAAACGCAGAAGGAATTGTCCCACAGGTTGGAGCCGAAGGCGAAGGATCTCATATTAAGGCAACTTCCCGCAGGACGTTTGCGAATCAGAAGAATTAGCGTTGTTCTGAAACCATCGAAGACGTTCATCCCACTCGTCGCGGTAAAGCGCTCGGACAATAGCAATATCTTTGTCTGTGAGTTGTCGTTTGGCGAAAGGGGGTAGAACGGGATGCATCACAGAGTTGGGATCCCACTCTTCTGTGGTGTGCGAGAGGCCGAGGAGGTGGCCAAATTCATGAAGAGCCAGGCTTTCCGTATCTACGTGCAGCCCTTCCAGCTCCGGAGCTTTTAGAAAATTTCCGAGTATGTTCTCGTCAGCGTTGAGGTAGATGTCGCTTGCGCCTATTTCGGATTCTTCGTGAGTGAAGCACCACAAGGTCGTTCCTGCGGCGTTCTCCGAGTTTTCCATCCAAGACCAGTCGTTAGCAAACCAGACGCCAATTGCACCGTCGTTGAGCAATAAGAATGGATCAGTGGGGTTGGATTTTAGAGGATTTTCGCGTAATCCTGAAGTCCTGAGCAAGTCGAACCCAACCGCATTGTTCCAACTTTGCGCAGCGCTTTCGATCGCAAGCTGTTGTTCAGTCGTTGCTTCCTGGTCAATGTAAAACTCTATCGGCAATAAACTGTAACGCCCGTTGATAGGCAAATTGCGTTTCTTCCACAGGTAGGACTGTTGGGCTCGGTCTCCTTCCCGTGGCGGGTTTTTACCTCGAGCGGGACCGCAGGCAGCGAGCATGAGGCACATGGGTATGGCAAATTTTCGAGTGCGCACGGGACCTCCTCAATGAGAGCGTCCGTGTCTTGCGAGAAACGTGCCGAAAAAGAAAAGGCGGATGCTTTGCCACCCGCCTACATCTAGGAGTCTTGAAGAATTAGAAAAAGAATCTCATACCGAGTTTGTCGTCGTAGCTAATGCCAGGGTTTCCTGTGAAGTCGCTGAACAGAACGCCGTCGAGAACCATGTCTTCTGTCAGCTCCGAACCGTCTATCCTTACCGTTTCATCGTCAGCTTCGATGGCGTCCGCAAATACGATGCTTCCCGAAGATTCTCTTGGGATCATAACGCCAAGCGAACCCTTGGATTCGTCATTTAGGTATTTCAAGCTAACATATCCGCCAAAGCCGTTGTCGTCACCCTTGACGATCGTTTTGATGACTTCGTCAGTAGCTGGGGTGTAAACGCCGTCGGCACCTTTAATCTGCCATTTATAGCTAAGGCCGGTAATCTTGTTGGTGTTGTCGTCTACGTCGATCTGCGTGAACAACACTAGAAATCCTTCGCCTGCGCTGAAGTCAGAAACGGCAACATTTTTCCAAGTGTATGTTTTTGAACCGACATTCAAAGTGTAATCACCGGATTGGAGGTTGGATGTTTCGATACCGAATGCAAACAGGTTATCGCCGTTTGCGCCGGAGTTGTCCGAGTGCTCAAGCGTGCACTCTGTACCCGCTGTGATCGTATCGCCGGCAGCCATGCCGTCGCATACTTCGCCGCCGTTGGTTGCGGTTGGCATGTCGACGCTGAATGTCCAGGCATAAGTATCAGGAGCCTCGTCGTCCAAATCAGACTTAGGAATCTGAGGCACGACGCCTGTCCCGGTATAAGAAAAAACCGCATTGTCTGGATAGAATTGGTTTTTCATATCCTGAATTGTCAGCGGCGTCGAACCGTCGGCAGTCTTAGCCGTAAAACGGTTGTGAAAGTCGATCATGTAGGACTTTTCCTCGAGCGAATCGACTTCGCCGTTATTGTCGATGTCGGGGTTGCTGTAACGTAAGGACACGTCGTCCACAGCTCCTACCGTCTCAGCTGTATCTTCAGACATGCCAATCGCATCCAGGAATGCTTCGGCGGATACGTCCATCTCAGCTTTCTCGTCAGAGGCGTCAACAGTCCCTAAGGAAACGTCGGTCACGTCTTCGCCCACGTTCATGGTATCGAGCGTTTCGGATGCGAACATCGATACGATCATGTCGGCTCCGGTTTGAGAACTGTCGATATAAGTGATGACCCAAGGTTTATCTTTGTCTATGTCCAGAGCGAAACTGCCGTCGGCTGCAACTTCTCCATAAGCCGTCGCGCCAGTCTCGGTTTCAAGAGCTACCACATGAGTGACGTCCGCTCCGGCAAGACGCAATGCCTGAACATTCAATGTTCCGGAAACTGCTACAAGATCTTCCTCATCGGTTTCGCCGTTATAGCCGCCGTCTTGTTTCGTTTGCGTGGTTTTGGGATCGGACTCTTTCTTTTTGCAGTGGGTAGTCATTGCCATCAGGCACGATAACGCCAGTAGCTTTCTAGTCATGCGCATGTTTCCTCCAATATTGAACTAAGGCATAGCTGTGATGTTGGTCCAGGTATCGGTAAGTGCTGGGAGATATTGACGGCATTTTCTGAAAAGTATTTAATATCAATAGGTTGAGGTTTTGCGGAACAATCTGGTCGCGTTTCTTAGAATTCTGCGTTTCTTAAATTTCCGCGTTTCCGCGATTAAATTTAAACGCGGAAACGCGGAATGTCGGAAGCGCGGAATAAGAAGGCGTTGAAAAATGAGGTATTGGAGAAATAGAAAATGCCCAACGCCTTTGCGTTGGGCATTTGATTTTTGGGTTAGTTGCGCTGCATTGCGTCGATGTCTTCTTCGTCCATCGATGAGTTACTTTGAAGCGCATCGCGAAGACGGTCAGCAAAGTCAAAATCGTGTTTTGCTTGGCGGATAACTTCGACGGCTTTTGCTTGGTGCAATTCGCCTCGAGCCATTATCTCGCACAGTCTTTGCTCAAGAAGGTCCGTGTGCATGTAAACAGATGAGTGCTGTGGCCAGAGATTGTCAACTTCGTTGCTGCCGCCCATGCATAGAGGAATGAGGTGATCAATTTTGAATTCAGCGCGGTTCATGCTTTCGATCTGATACCCAAACGTTTCATCGTAAGTTCTGATGATGTTGCGCTTGGTTTGGCTTGCAACATTTCGTTTGCAATACGCGATCTGCTCGGGATAGCGACGCTCCGTAGGCCTGCTGCAAAGGCTGCCTGGGGTCATCGAATCGTCGGGCATTGTGGGGAACTGGTCTTGACTTGAGATACTGGACGGGTTGTTGGATCCGCACGAAATTACAAATAAAGTCGCGAGGATACCTTTCGTAAACTTCATAAACTCTCCCATAGATAGGCATTAATTGGTGCCTAGTAGAAACGCCGGACCCTATTACCGGCTTATATGATGAGAAACACGTGACTCTTCGGTTATAGTTCGATGCGAACCGAAATGCCAGTATTTTATGAGAAAAAAGTAAGAGTTTTTTGTGAGAAGTACCAACTTTTGCGATTCTTGTTGGGCATCCATCCTTATGATAAACTGAATATTATTTAATAAATCTAAAATGTTGGGGAAATCACTATGAAGCAAATAGCTCTGTTAGCTGCTGTTCTATTTTTTGCTGGTTGTAAGACACATTCGGGCAGCATGACGATGTCCGACGGTGGAAAACCGTACCGTACCTCCTTAGAAAGCGCGGCCGATTTTGAAGCGCTCCAGGCTCCGCTGCCAGACGACCCCGAATCGTATATGGTGAAGCACTATTTTGATTTCAGCGACGGCCATAACGAGATGTATTTCATCGACACCAAAGCTTATCCTTACCATGACAAATTTCATCGCGATATTGTCACGCATTACGGCGGCGATGAGTATCTAGATCTTGCCTCTTTTCCGGCTCCAAAAAAGATTTCCGTGGGATCGCTCCATTACTTGCCCGAGTTCACGGTTGTCAATGCTCCGGCTAAAGTGGCAAACATTTACGAAGGCAAAAAAGGCGTGATGGCGTTTTCGGTGTACCACAACATCGTCGACGCAAGTCAAGAATGCGTGAACCGAAAATACTCCCAAGATGAAATCCAAGAAATTCTTCAGTTCCAGAAGAAACTCAGGGAAACGGCCACGTTTGTCGAACAGCGGACCGCCCTAGTCGTCTGCACGCAAGAGTTCTTCCCCAACAAAAAAGCGCTGAATGAAGCTGGCATCGTTGTGTATAGCTACAACGTCTTAAAGCAGCATTAATCGAATTGCTCAGGCTCTTTGCCCTTGCGAAACTTTGCTAAGATGTAGCCAAGGGCAAATCCCAACACCATGCATATGACAAGAAGAACCGCCCGCGGGGCCTGAAAAGTCCAGAAAAACAGGCTGAAGGGCGTTGTCTCAAAATTTTGAATGATCAAGATTCCGAGCAGCGTCGCGATGACAATCATCAAGATCTTTTTGAAGTTAAAGTTTCCCATGGTTGCTCTCCGAGAATTGCTGTGTCCGCAGACCGGTACAGTTGAGTAGATAGTATGATCTGTTTTCTCGTTTCATGCAAATTTTCGCGTCGGGCATCTCAATTCGCCGTGCGATACTGCACAAACTGTCCCACGACGTTAAAACCGATCTTCTGATAAATGTGATTGGATTGCGGGTTGTGGCTATCAGCAAAGAGGTACACCCGCGTCTTCCCCTCCTTGAGTATCACCGAGCATAGTTCAGCAACACATGCAGCGCCGTAACCTTTGCCCCTGCTTTCTGGAGGAGTATAGACGCCGACGATCCGAGCGCCGTTAGGCGTTTCTCCGGTGTATGACGCCATGGAAACGGGTTTGTCGTTGTGCCAGACGAAGTGCGTCTTTTTGTCGAGTGATTTTTCGAGTTCTTCTTTGTTTTGAGTAGGCGTTTGTAGAAGCGCTTCCCTTACAAATTCCATTGTCCATTCCGCGATTGTTGGCATGTCTTTGGCAGTGACGCGTCTAAAACGGCCGGACGGAAAGGCGAACGTGTTAACTTGGTTGAGCTCGTAAAGGCTCAGTCCGAGCAAACGATTCAACGGTTGTTCAAACAAGGACGTTGATTGAATCAAAAGTTGCACCGCTTCTTGCGGTCCGATGACTTGAGCAAGTCGTGCTCTCGTGTTTTTGAGCAGATTCAACACTTCCTCGATTAAACCCGGGGAAGACGACCCGAGAACGAGATTTTGTGTTTTGAGATTGCACATGCCCGCCGCGAAATCGTCTCGACGCATATAAAGGAAGAAACGACGTCCGGATGCATCGTCTGGGGATCCGATCGCGTTCATGATTTTTCCGATTAGAAGGCAGTTCTCGGCTTCTGCTTTTAAAAGAATTGGTTTTGCGTCGCGCCAGAACTCTTCGGGGTCGCTAGTAACAAGGCGAACCACTGCTGTCGTATTGAGATGAATCGTCATATGTAGGCATCGGTTCCGCGTTGAGAGGAGGGCATCGTGGCCGAATGGTACAGAACGTTTCGCCCGATTTTTTCCGCTTGAATGAGCCGTTCTTCAACTAGTTTTTTAAGAAGTCTCTTCGCCGTTGCTGGGGAAACATGCAATTTGTTGGAGAGTTCCACAGACGACATCGGGCCTATTTCCAGCAAAGAGAGGACCGAATGTTCGCCGCCGGGTGATTTATCGAGCGCATTTCCCAGCTCGACGGCTTCATGAAACAAACTTACCTGGTTCTCGTTCTGCAAGACAAGAGGCGCAAGGGTTGACGAGAAAATGGACCGAACCCTCGTCAAGGTGTTGCGAATCTTTTGCTCCCAACCTTGAGCTGTAATGCTTTCTTCCCATACTTCTCGTTGCAAAGATTCCAGGCTCGCTGTGTTGTTGGGTGCCGTCAAAAGGTATTGGAGGAGTTTGCTGATAAGAGAATTTTTCTCAAAACCGTGGGTGTAGCGATCACTCACCACGAACTTGTCTTCTCCGAGATACTTAAGCGAAGGACAGAAATACAAAGCGGTCATCCGCGCCAATACCTTGAGGTGAAGCGGAGAACTGATCTTTGGAGAATATCCTTTCAATGTCGTCAACCAACTGTCGACAATAATTTTTATGATCGGCACTGTTTGCTTGGTGTTTGCCGCGTTTTGCAAGTGCCTCTTGGTCTCTTCTAAATTTCCGTCTCGATAGCTCATGCTCGCTCTAAAGAACGCGAGCTGAATCTTAAGCGGACTGTTCTTGGTACGTGTGATCACGAGTTCGAACTCTCGGGCCAGTTGGCTAAATTGATCGTCAAACTCACCTTGTTTCATTTTGATCTGCAAAATGGTTAGGACGAAAAGAGCGTAAAAATAATGCGTGTCCTCAGCCTTCGCAATCTGTATGCAATCATTGACCAGGGCTTTCGCTTCCTGGAATCTTCTTTGGGTGATGAGTACTTGGCTTACGCTAAACTGATAATCCAACCACGTCGGTATGTTCGCCTTAATTTGGTCGGGAATTTCTACTTCAGTCGGTGTTTGAACCAAGCCAAGTTGCGCGCATTGAAGAAGATAACGGCTCAGAAGCATCAAGTCATCGACGCGTCGAACACCAGTTACGAAAAAGGGGCGGCAAGATTGGGACAATAGTTGCTGGCTTGCTTCGAGATCGCCTCGTTGCCAAGCAATTTGGGCGTTGATGGTTATATAGCGCGGGCGTAAATGCTCAGAAGAATCCAGTTGGCTATCCTTTGACAAGATCTCCGCTGTTTTGTCCGCATTCCCAAAACTGCCGGCCTTTAAGTGGACCAGTGCTAGGGTTGAGCTAATGTACAGTTTTGATCGCTCCTCCGGTTGGAGCTGGAGCGCCAATTTGAGGTACTTGGCCGCTTCGGAAAAATTTCCTTGATGGTAATTGTAGTTTCCCAAAAATCCGTAACAGTAACTGAGGCGGTTTTGCTTGCCGAATTTCTTCGCGAGCGCGATGCACTCTTGCACTAATTGAAACGCCTTTTTCCGCTCTTGGCCCCCAGCGTTATAGGAACTCGCCGCCGTATTGAATAGACAGCGCAGCGCCTCGTCCCAATCGCCTAGCTTCGCGAAGATTTGGTAAGCTTGATGGCAGCAGGAAGATGTTTCCGTATACTGCCCCAAATAAAAATAGCTTCGGCTCATCTTGTAGAGAATCGATGCCGTACGCGCGTCTTCTTGAGGGCTTTCCTTTACCAAGTCGCGGAGTTTTTCGAGATGTCGCGAGGCAATGGCGTACTTGCCTTCTTCGACGTAGGTGTTGCAAAGTGTCATTTGCAGTTCGAGCTTCTCCCAGTCCTGGAGTTGCGACAAGCGCAACGCCCGTGCGGCAACTTGACGCGCCTTCGCGGGCTGATTACTCGACATAAAAATATCAGCTGCGACAAGAGCTACTTGTACCGAGGGAATCGACGCGCAGTGGTTCGCAATTTCCCTGCCCAAGGCAAAATCGCTGCACGTTTTGCATGCGCGGAGCAGACTGTCCCAGAGTTTTGGCGAATATTGCAGACTTTGAGGGTCTTTTTGCAGATGTTGAAATATCGAACGAACAACTTTGGCGTCCTTCAAAGCAAATAGATCTGAACCCTGCTCCCGAAGAAAACGATCCCAGGATTCCTTCGTCCAGCAAGTCTTTGCGCTTTGTAGTAAAAGACGATCGTCAACCATACGTCATCATTACGAATTCATCTAGATTATCATTTTGCAAAAATGATTTTTGAACAAGACCAATAATACAGAAAATTTCTGAATATATGTAGTTCATTAATTTTAAATTGACAACGAATTTTGGTGCTTCTAGGATGATTCCAACAATGACGAGTACACAAACACCCCGGTTGATGCATTTATCAAAGGGAATCTTTTGGCAAATGGAGTTGCTGGAAGGAGGATTGCCGTGTTTCGATCTATAATTACAACTGCAATGTTAGGGTTAGTTGCTCCTGTGGCGCTGACTACGGCCGCCTTTGCGGGACCCGACGACGATGCTGAAGTCGTTAGTTCCATCATGTGGCAACGATCTAGCAAGCATGTGTTCTTTCCCGGAATTCAAGCTGTGCTCAGTCCTGAGTCGAACGATCGAACCTATCGAATCGAAGTCGTGTTTGATCGGGTTGTTGCTCCCGAGAATGTTCTCACCCAAATCCAGGGGTCGTGGCCAAATCCAGATTCCGTGCAATGGGAGAAAACTCTTAACGGCAAATTTATCAATCAAATGGCGACCCGCAATCCATACATGGATATCGCCGATCCTGCATGCCACCTTCAATCTCTGGAAGGTCACGAGGCTGCGCCAAACGCATATCGTTGCGTCATCGATCTTTCTCTTAATAAGAATGTTCCTGCCGGAACCATCGGTATTACCCTAAAGTACAACGACACGTACCATCCTAACCTGAACTTCTTTATTCTCATTCCAGATCAGCCCAAAGGTCCTTCGGCGGGAGACATGCCTGGTGCGAGAATTCGACAGTTCAAGGGTGGTTACGAGCCGCTTGTCGGCACAAGTCAGAGCGAATCACAAACCTTCCGAGCGGCTAGAAGCTTTAGTGAGTGCGGCATGGCCTCTCCGTTGCCGGACGATCCAAGTCGCTATGTTGTCCAAGTAGGATTGCAAGGACACTTCTCGATCGGTTCCGGATTTATCTTGAAAAACATTTCAGGATTCGGAACGAATTTCATCGATAAGTTGGATAGAGCTACGGATTCCGATATCTATGTCGCGACGGCATCGCACTTGTTTTCTATCCCTTACACACACGAAATATTTAAAGCAGCTCTTGAAGGAAGGCACGACCTCCTTTCGGGAATAGATTTCACAGTGGATCTCAAAGTGAATGGTAAGCTGATCGAGAAGGCGGCACGAGTTGTGGGCCGCGACGTTCTTTCAGACATGGCCATTCTATCCGTTGACACAGATAAAATTGACGAGCTTACCTGTGCCATGGGCGTTGCTTCTGTCGGTGAAATCAAGGGCCTTGAATTAGCAACCTCTCTTGAGCAACAAGTTGCATCTTGCGGATCAAAAGAATGCTTGTTCAAGGTTATCGGTTATCCCTCCAGCGAAGACGGAAGGGTCGTGACGCGAACGGGGTCCCTTAAACGCGGAGATTACCCAACCAGCTACACCAGCAACCTCGGTTCCTTGAAAAAGTTTAGATTAGCGCAGATCGCGACTTATCCTCTCGCCGAGAGAGGGTTGTCAGGGGGGCCGATTCTAAACAAATTCAATAAAGTTGTCGGTATTGCCATCGAGAAGCCAACCGATGCAGTGGACCTTGTAGGCTTGGACATCACAAACATCACCAATCAGCAAAGCAATCTCACCATTGAGTCGCAATGCTACTACCACTTCAACCCGTTTGACGGAGTCTTCCGCCTTACCAATCTGGTCGAAGGATGCAATTATGGGAAGTTTGGCGAAGATCAGGCAGACTTGTTTGCAATCCCCGGCGAATGGGCGATACAACAAACCTACGCCATAAAGACGACTCCTGCCAATTTTTCACAAGCGAGCGAATTAACCCCCATCAGTGAGATGGATTTTGCTAACAGCTATGCTCTCATGAACGAAAAGGCCTATATAGACGGGAAAAACATAATTTCCGGTAGTCCGTTGGATCTAAAAAATATCAACAAGGTTCTCAAAGGCGGATTCACCTTCAATCCAGATTCGTTCAAGGAACGGCATTTCCGCGGCATTCGAATCTTGAAGATGCCCCCGGAATTTACCCCTGAAAAAACAAATCTTCTCGGTCGCCCGATCAGGGGAACGAAGGAGAATGCGGAAACCCACAGCGGTGTAACCCGAATCTACACGATGCGCGACTTCGTCATCTGGTTGCACGAGCACCTTGCGGAGTTTGCGGACAAAGAAGCCATCGTTGACATGCTCGACATGGAAAACTGAGATAACCACGAGAAATTACAGTACTAAGTCCCGTAAGCGCCCATTCTTGGGCGCTTATTTTTTGTTGACTTTGTTAAATGGCCTGTGCTAGAAGATTTCTGCTTGCTCTATAAAAATTCGCCACGCGATATGAGCCTAAGCACAGACCGTTGACTCGGCTGTTGTTAGGCTTTTTTATTTTGGGACTAGATGAATCGAGACCGTTTAGATCAAATCATTACACTTGTAAATCAGCAGATTAGCCCTATTGGTTACGAAGCCATAGAGGCGGAGTGGGATGGTAGTGGTAGAATCCTAAGAATCTATATCGATTTCACTCAAGCGGCGGAACGATCCGACAGAGTCGCAGTTACCGACTGCATCAAGGCTAACGCCGCTCTCAAAGAGTGTTCGGCGCTCGATGAGATGATATCGGGCCCTTACAATCTTGAAATCAGTTCTCCTGGATTAGAGCGTCCTTTGCGGTTCAAAGACCATTTCAAAAGATTTATCGGCGAAGAAGTGCGCGTCAATCTGACCATCAAAATTGGGGCGCGGGCAAACGGTCAAGGTAAGTTGGTTGACGTTTCGGCTCAGGACGAAGTCATTTTGGAAACGGGAGATGGACAGTGGGTGTTTCCTTTACAAAGCGTTAAGAAAGCGCATCTTGTCTACAAATATTAGCTGAGAAACGTGAATACACGGTTGTTTAGTCAGCGCAGAATCTTGGATCTTAACTTTAAACAGCTCACACGAGGATAAAATGGCAGCAACAGGAACCACGGGTATCGACTCCGAACTCAGAAGAGTTATTACTGGGGTGAGTCGAGACAAGAACTTGGACAAGGCCGTAATCATCGACGCTCTTGAGCAAGCCGTCATCCACGCAGCAAGAAAAGCGTTGGGGGCAACCGCAGACCTTGAGGCTCACTATAACGAAGAGAATGACGAAATAGAACTCTACCAATTCCGAACTGTGGTGGAAGATGACGACGTGGCAAACGACGCTACGGAAATCGCGTTAGCGGACGCCGTAAAGCTTGACCCGGAAACAGTTTTAGGTGACGCATTGGGCGTGAAGCTTGATACAAACCAGTTTGGTCGTATCGCGGCTCAATCCGCGAAGCAAATCATCGTTCAGAAGGTTCGCGATGCTGAAAGACTCCAGATTTATGAGGAGTTTAAAGATCGGGTCGGAGAAATCCTCAGCGGGAACGTCCGCCGATTTGAACGCAGCGATATCATTGTAGACCTCGGCCGCACTGAAGCCGTGATCCCGTATAAAGAACAAGTTCCTACGGAAAAATACCGCATTAAGGATCGTATTCAAGCCTATGTGGTTGAAGTTAAGAGATCTTCGCGCGGACCGCAGGTCGTCATGTCTAGGGGCCACGCAGGCTTCCTGGTTGCATTATTCGAACAACATGTTACCGAGATTTATGACGGTATCGTGACGATCGAAAGCGCGGCGCGTGATCCTGGCTACCGTTCTAAAATCGCCGTTTATTCGCGCGACTCGACAGTGGATCCTGTTGGTGCCTGCGTTGGTATGAAGGGCGCTAGAGTGCAGGCCGTAGTGAACGAGCTCAACGGCGAGAAGATTGACATTGTTCCATGGGATCCAGATCCAGCAAGACTTGTTTGTAATGCTCTTGCCCCTGCGGTTGTTAAAAAGGTTATTGTCGACGAAGAAAACAAGAGTATGGAAGTTATCGTTGCCGACGATCAACTCTCTTTGGCGATTGGTAAACGAGGCCAGAACGTACGACTTGCGGCGCAACTTACCGGTTGGAAGCTCGACATTAAGAGCGAATCCAGCATCGAAGCGCGTATTACCGGAGCTCGTGACAATCTTGTTCTGATCGAAGGCATTGACGAAATGATGGCGTCCATCCTCGTACAAGAAGGGTACACAACAGCGGCTCAAGTCGCTGGCTTGACTCCGCGAACCTTGCTACGGTTGCTTAACCTTGATCAGGATATTGCGAAGACAATTATCGACAACGCCGCATCTTTGGCTGAGAACGAAGATCCCGATTTGTTGGCGAACTCGTCTGCTGCACCGGTACAAGAAAAGGTTGCCGTTGAGAAGGATACAGGCGCGAAAGACCGCGTTGCGATTTTCTTAGAACTTTCGGGTGTAGGCGAAGCAACAGCTCACGCATTAGCGGACGGCGGTTACTCAGCTATTGGCGATATACTTGCGGATTCTGTTGAGGAGGTGGCGCAAAAAACGGGACTGCCCGTAAGCGTGGCAAAGACCGTACAAATGGCAGCTGATCGATACTTACAATCTGACTGATTACATTTAGACTGAGGACAAGATATGTCGAAAGTTCGTGTCTACGAGTTAGCGCGAGAACTTAATATTGAAAGCAAGATGCTAGTTACCCGGATCAAGGGTCTTGGAATTGACGTAGCTAGCCATCAAAGTTCGATATCTGATGAGGAAGCTCAGAAGATCAAGGACGCTATTCAATCGGGAAAAAAAGAAATCGCTACGCCAGTTGCGACAGCGGCGCGGCCGACTGTTATCCGGCGCCGAAGAGCTTCGGAAGGGGACGTAAAACCAGAGGAAGAACAACCTCAGGTTGCGGCAGCCCCTGAACCTGATTCCGTTGCGCATATTGAAACGGGTGCTGCGGTTGAGGCTGAAGCAAGCGATGGCTCGCCGACCACTGCACGCGTTGAAGAAACGCCAGCGGCAGAGGTGCGCAGAGAAGAAACTCCTGTTGCACGCCGTCCAGAACCTATTCGAAGAGTGGCACAACCGTCAACGAGCGCACAGATTGTTCGTCGGGCGGTGCCCTCCGACAAGCCAGTTTCTATTCCGAAAAGGGTAAAAGAAGATTCCCGATCGACTGTTATCGAAAGCAGTCAATTCGGTCCGGCAACTGCTGGAGCAACGGCTGAGGGTGATCGCAGAAGAGACAGAGATAAACGTAAGGAAGGTACTCCTGAAGAGGAAACGCCGGTCCGACGGGTTGTTCCCAAGCAGAAGCGAAGCCACCTTAGTACGAGAGCTTTACTTAACAGCCTCAGTGGTGAAGAAGAAGAGGTAGAGCCGATCGAAGTGCCAGAGGTGGAAGAGCCTGTAAAGAAAACCGTATACACACCGGTTCAGCTTAATAGGAAGAAAGATCTTCGTCGACGCAAAGACCTGAAAAAGACTCAGATCACGACTCCTCGCGCGGCATATCGCGTTGTCAAAATGGGCAATGCAATTACTGTCGGTGAACTGGGCAAGCAACTCGGCATCAAAGCAGGCGAGCTTGTTAAGAAATTGATGGATCAAGGCGTCATGGCGACCATCAATCAGGAATTAGACTACGATACGGTTTCGCTCATTGCGTCCGATTACAAATACGAAGTTCAGAGTGTCGTCGAAAAAGCCGATGACAAACTCAAGGACATCGAAGAGTCTTCGCAGAAATTTGGCAAGTTACAGCGACCGCCGATTGTTACCATCATGGGTCACGTTGACCACGGTAAAACATCGATCTTGGACGCTATTCGAGAAACGAAAGTTGCAGCGCGAGAAGCCGGCGGTATTACGCAGCATATCGGAGCTTATACTGTCACGTCTTCCGGGAAGCCGATCACATTCCTCGATACTCCGGGCCACGAAGCGTTTTCCGCGATGCGCTCACGGGGAGCTAAGGTTACCGATATTGTCATATTGGTTGTCGCAGCTGACGACGGCGTGATGCCGCAGACCGTTGAAGCGATTTCGCATGCGAAGGCAAGTAATGTTCCGTTGATCGTTGCGATTAACAAAATGGATAAGCCTAACCTCAATCTTGATCGAATATACTCCGAACTCACCGAGCATGGCATCCAGTCGGAAGAATGGGGCGGCGAGACACAGTTCGTGAAAGTGTCGGCATTGGCGCGTACAGGTCTCGACAACCTGCTCGAGGCGATTTTGCTGCAAGCTGAAATTTTGGAGCTTCAGGCGCGTAAAGAAGGTCCGGCGATCGGAACTGTTGTCGAAGCGCATTTGGACAAAGGCCGCGGTCCTGTGGCCACTGTTATCGTTCAACAAGGAACGCTCAAGGCCGGCGACATCATGGTTGCTGGTACGGTCATCGGGCGTGTTCGAAATATGTATGACGATACTGGTGCGATTATTACTTCTGTTGGTCCGTCGTTTCCGGCGCAAATCATCGGTTTGGAAGATGTGCCGATGGCTGGCGATGCCGTACACGTTGTCGCCGACGAGAAAGTCGCTCGCAACGTTGCCGACACCCGAATGACGGAACTCGGAGCAAAGACTGCTGTTCGCGCAGGCGCTTCAAGTCTTGAAGAGCTCTTGGGTAAAGTCAGCATGCAAGAAGTTCCCGAAGTGCCCGTTATCGTTAAAGCGGACACCCAAGGTTCTGTCGAAGCGATCGCAGAAGCTGTCACCAAGATCAATACCGATAAGGTACGAAATCGAATCGTTCACAAAGCGGTGGGCGGCGTAACTGAATCAGATATTTCCTTGGCTGAAACCTCCGGCGGAATCATTATCGCTTTTAACGTGCGCGCGTCTCGCGGTCTCGACGACTTAGCGGAGAAGAGAAGTGTGCCCATTAGTTATTTCAGTGTCATCTATGACATCGTCAAAGCTATCAAAGCGGTTATGGAAGGTAAATTGCCTCCGATTCTTACAGAGGTTGTGTTGGGCCATGGCGAAGTGAGAGCGACCATCAAGGTGCCGAAGATCGGTATTGTTGCCGGTACGGCAGTTACCGATGGCAAGATTACGAGAAACTCCAACTTGCGTTTGATTCGTGACGATGTGGTTATTTTCAGCGGCAAGATTGGTTCTCTTCGTCGGTTCAAAGACGACGTTAAAGAAGTCGTGCAGGGATTCGAGTGCGGCGTAAACATTGAAGGCTGCAACGATATTCGCGAAGGGGACGTCATCGAGTCCTTCATCGTGCAAGAAGAGCGGCCGACGCTTTAATATTAGGACAAAATCATGGTCAAGCGAGCGGACAGAATAGCCGACGAAATTCGGGACATCATAGGGGGCCTCTTTCAGGGAGGCGTTCTTGAAGATCCTGCGTTGAAAGGCATTACCATCACGGCAGCGAAAGTAAGCCCCGACCTTCAAGTGGCTACTCTCTATTTCCGAGTCTACAAAGACACTCAGGGGGAGATTAAAGCCGCCAGTGCCGGTCTGCGAAGGGCAAGTCCATTCTTTCGAAAGAAGCTCGCTGAGGCGCTCGACCTGAGAAGAGTTCCTGAAGTCAGATTTTTTTATGACGAAAGTTTAGAAAAAGCATCTCGCATCGAAGATCTCCTTAGACAAATATAAAGGTGGGAAATTTGGAAACTCGCGGTTTGCCTGTGAACGGCATGTTGGTAATCGATAAGCCGGAAGGGATGATTTCCAAGGACGTATCTCGGTGGCTCACCAAAAGAATTCCGAAAAGGACACGATTAGGACATGTCGGAACTTTGGATCCGATTGCTAGCGGCGTTCTTCCTCTTCTTTTGGGGCAAGCAACGAAACTTCAAGATTACTTGCACCTTTTCAGAAAAGCCTACGAATTCGATATAAAATTGGGCTCCGAAACGGATACTTTGGATACCGACGGCACCGTTATCGCCACGGCTGACTTCACCAGTGTAACGGAAGACATGCTTCGGAGCGCGGTGGGACAGTTTAAGGGACAGATTGAGCAGGTACCTCCCATGTATTCCGCTCTAAAGTACAACGGCAAGCCGCTCTACGAGTATGCGCGGGAAGGCCTTCAGGATCAGGTGCCGCAAGATGTTCTCAAGCGCACGGTGACCATTCACGACCTGGAATTCCTGAAGTTCGAATCCGGTGTCGCAACGTATCGGGTTGTTTGCTCAAAGGGAACCTATGTGCGGTCGCTTGCTCGATCTTTGGCGGCGGCGGTCGGTACGATTGGGACGGTGAGTCGGATTGTTCGCATCGAGACAGCGGGTGTATCCCTCGATAATGCCCATAGTATCGCCTTCATCGAAGACAATTGGCGTGATCTCGGTACGTACATCGTGCCGCTGGAGCAAATATCCCTGGCCATTCTTAAATGGCAGTGCCCCAATGCGGTTTGGGTAAGAAGACTCAAGCAAGGTCAAAGACTTGTGCTTGACCAAAGTGAATTTGAAAAATATATCAGTTCTGCAGAAAGTCGTTTGATAAATAATGATACCGTCGATCAGGAAACTGGTGAAATGCTTCTCCTTGACGAAGAGGGCGCGGCATTTGGAATTGGTTGCTGGAAGAAACACGGTGTTGATCTGAGAAAAATATCATTAAGAAGGGGGCTGGTATGAGTTCTGCAACGAAAGACTATCTTTTTACCTCGGAATCAGTAAGCGAAGGGCATCCCGACAAGGTTTGTGACCAAATTAGCGATGCCGTCCTTGACGCGTTGCTTGCGGGCGATAAAAATTCTCGCGTGGCCGTTGAGTCGCTTGTAAAGACCGGATTGGTCATGATCGCGGGCGAAGTAACGTCTAAAACCAACATTAATTACGGCGAAGTCGCCCGTAAGGTTATTACTGATATCGGTTACACCGATGGCGATTTGGGTTTTGACGCAAAAAGTTGCGGTATTATCACCGCCGTCGAGCAACAGTCGCCAGATATTTCCATGGGTGTTACTGAGGGAGAAGGCCTGCATGCGGAACAGGGTGCCGGCGACCAGGGGATGATGTTTGGCTATGCCTGCAACGAAACCCCAGAGTTCATGCCTGCGACCATTAGCTTTGCTCACAAACTGCTCAAAAAACTATCGGGATTGCGCCGCGCGCGCGACGTTGACTTCCTTCGTCCTGACGCAAAAAGCCAGGTGACGGTCGAATACAAAGACGGCAAGCTTGCGCGAATCGACTCCGTTGTTATTTCAACTCAGCACGGCCCGCATGTTTCTCATAAAACTCTGACCGATTACGTGATTGAGAAAGTCGTAAAGAACATTATTCCTTCCGACTTGATTGACAATAAGACGACGTTCCATATCAACCCAACAGGTCGTTTCGTTATTGGCGGCCCACAAGGCGATTGCGGTTTGACAGGTCGTAAAATCATTGTCGACACCTACGGCGGACACGGCGCACACGGCGGCGGCGCGTTTTCGGGTAAGGACCCTTCCAAGGTTGACCGTTCTGCTGCTTACATGGGACGCTACATCGCTAAGAACATCGTGGCAGCTGGTCTCGCGGAAAAATGCCTGGTACAGCTTGCGTATGCGATTGGCGTGGCGAATCCAGTGAGCGTCTTCGTCGAAACCTACGGCACAAGCTCGGTTCCCGCGAACAAAATCGTCAACGCGATCAAAGAAGTGTTTTCCTTAACGCCTCGCGGCATTGTTGAAACCTTCGATCTGCTCCGGCCCATTTACCTTCCATCGGCTTCTTACGGCCACTTTGGTCGGCCGGAGTTCCCTTGGGAAAAAACAGATAAGGCTTCTGCGTTGAAGAGCGCTTTGACTTAATGCCTGTCATGACAATTAGAAACCCTTTCAAATGAAAAATTTGAAAGGGCTTTTTATTTCCCCTTAAGCCCGATATATTATTGTCATGAATCAAAAAGCAGAGAAAGCTAAGCCAAGTAAGCGCATATATTTGATCAATAGGGATTTCCAGCTCCGCTACGCTGGGGCTGCGGTATTTGTTGGTCTTATTACGACGATCCTTACGGCTTTTGTAGTTCTTTATCCGTTGTATATCTTTGAAATCCTGCGGGTTCCGAGGTTTGTGCCGGTACCGTTTCTTGTTGCTATGCTTATAGCGCTCGTATTGAATATTTTTTTGGTGGCATTTATGGGAGTTGTCTTGACCCACAAGATTGCCGGTCCTATCTACAGCCTTGTGAGGAATTTTCGCCGCATTGAGCAAGGTCGTTGGAACAGTTACCTTAAACTGCGGCAGGATGACGAGATGCAGTACCTTGCGCGCAAATACAACGATATGATCGACGCCCTTCGAGCCAGGGGTGTGCGCGATCTCGAGGCCTTGACGCGGGTTAAGGAAGGTCTTTCTAAGTTACCAGGAAACAATCCCATTGGAAAAGAGATCGAAGACATGATTGCCGAACTTAACGGCCGAGTATACGCAACGGAAACTCCGAGATCGGAGGACGAATGATCGAACGACTCAAAGGAAAGTTAGTCAAGATCACGCCGACCAGCATTATATTGGACGTCAACGGCGTCGGATACGGTGTTGAGGTCCCGCTGTCGCAACTCAACGCCCTTTCCAATCAGGCGTTCGACATCGAGCTTTGGATCTACACCCACGTGCGGGAAGATGCGATAAGGCTCTTCGGTTTTATTGAATACGAAGATCGCGTGGCGTTTGATGTGCTCTTGAGCATATCGGGCATCGGTCCGAAAGTTGCCTTGGCCGTGCTATCGACGCTTAGCGTCAATGTGATTATTCAGGCGATTTTGCAGGATGACCACCAGGTGTTTGAAGCCGTACCCGGCGTCGGCAAAAGACTTGCGGAGAAAATTCTCCTCGAACTCAAGCCGAAGTTGAAGAAGCTAAGCCGAGACCGCGCAGCGGCGGTTCCGCAAGATATTGTTCGGAAAGTCGGGCAAACCGAGCAGCAGAACGACCTTTACGAAGACTTGAAATCCGGATTGGAAAATCTTGGCTTCAAGGAGAAAGAAATATTGCCGACGATTTCAAAACTTCTCGACATCCATCCGCAGCAAACGTTTGAATGGCTAATCAAGGAAGCGTTGACCGAGCTTAAGAACTCGAGAACGCCCGGCAAGAAGTCAGGCGGAAAGACTTCGGATGTTGTATCGGACATATTTTAGCAATAAGGAGCACGTCTCGTGACCCAAACAGATAAGCCCTTGTTAGAATACTCAAAACTAAAAATCGAACGAGTTGTTGCGAGCGATTCCATTGAGGACGACAGCAATGTCGATACGGCTCTGCGACCGACGAGATTTGAAGATTATCCAGGACAAGAGCGCGCAAAATCAAACCTTAAGGTCTACATCCAGGCCGCCTTGAAGCGGAGCCAAAGCCTTGATCACATCATTCTTCACGGCCCTCCAGGCTTGGGCAAAACCACTCTTGCGAAGATCATCGCGCACGAACTCGGGTCGTCTTTTTATCAGACCAGCGGACCCTCCATCGACAAACCGGGCGACTTGGCGGGGATACTTGCAGGATTAGAGCCTAAGAGCGTGCTCTTTATCGACGAAATTCATCGTCTTTCGATTTCGGTTGAAGAGGTACTTTATTCCGCGATGGAAGACTTTAACGTCGATATCCTTGTCGGTCAGGGGCCAACGGCTAGGACCATCAAGATGCCGTTGAGTCCTTTTACCCTCATCGGCGCAACAACCCGGGTGTCTATGTTGTCTCGACCCCTCATGAGCCGGTTCGGAATACAGGAGCGGTTGGAGTTCTATGACGTGGATTCGTTGATGACCATTCTCAAACGTAACGCAGCGATTTGGGATATTCCGTTGTCGGAGGAAGCGGCACGGGAGCTTGCCCGGCGTTCGCGCGGAACCCCCCGAATCGCAAACCGCCTCTTGAGACGGGCGCGCGATTTCGCGGATTTTGAAGGGCAAGCAGAGCTTGCAAAGGACCTAGTGGAACATACTCTTGCGCGGCTTGATATCGATCAGATGGGCCTCGATCGCATGGATCGCAAGATTCTTGAAATAATCCGCGATCGCTATGACGGCGGTCCGGTAGGGCTCGAAACGCTTGCGGCAACGATCGGCGAGGAGAAATCAACGATCGAGGAAGTTTACGAGCCGTTTCTAATGCACCAAGGTTTTCTTACCCGGGGTCCGCGAGGACGGGAATTGTCTCCGATGGGTCGGAAGCACTTAGAAGATACGCAGTTTTAGGTCTGATTTGGAAAATCCTAAAGAAGCAAAAAAGGTTTACAATCAAACCATCGATCAGCTGGTAAAAGCCCGTGTGCAAATCCACGAGCCGACCCAGATGGAAGTCGTGTTTTCATATAAGACGCGCAGCAAACGCGACATGAAAAAAGTCATTCCGCAAAAGTTCACAGTCGACGCCTTTTTCATGTTTCCCCCGCAGATGCGCGTGAGCGCGGAGAATTATCCTCTCGAGCGCTTCTATCAAGACATTCGAAGCCTCATCCGACTCCGAGAGCCCAAACTGATGTACTCCGATTTGATCGGCAAGACGATGTCCGCACGCAGTCCTATCCTGCTCATTCGGACCTATATTCAAAACATGCTGTCGGGGGCGATAGCGGATCCGCCGGATCTTATGGAGGAAGAGGCTCGCGTTTTCGCATGTTCGTACTTTAGCTACTTCAAGAAGAAGTTTGAGAGGCTCAGCCGAAGTTTTGACATTTTGCTGCGTGATCCCGCCAAGACGGTTCAGCACAGTCACCGGCTCGTACGGTTGGTGGAAATCGGACATGATCTCATCGCAAAGGCTTACCAAGTGATCCGCGCCTGGCGGGAGGTCGTCAAAGACACTCAGAAATTCGAGGCCAACTATTTAGCGACGCTGAAGAAAGAAATCCACGAAGTAGACGAATACTGCACTTACAAATTTCGGGATTGGGTCACAAGTTTTTACGCAGAACTGAGCGACGTCAGGAAGAATTACGATCCCGGGTCTCATGTGTTGCGCTTCTCGACCTTGTCAGCTTATCTCCGCCTCGAACGATGGTATGCAGGGAAAGCTGGCATGCTTTGGGTGGACGACAAGAGCAATCCATTGGAATGGGAGCGCTATCTCTACCAAACTGGGGCGATCCGACGGCGAATGTGGAGTTCTCTCTATCTGAACTCGCGCAAGAAGCCGCTCTTTGCCATCCAGCGGCAAATGGCGGCCATGATCGCGGCGGGTATTGCGGGCGCCTGGGCGATCTCGTTCAGTCTTTATATTGGCGTCAATGCTATGCAAAGTCCGACGCCAGGTGAGATTTGGAGTCTGAGCACCTTTCTCGCTATCACGGCATTTACCCTGGCCTACGTTCTCAAAGACCGGATCAAGGAACTTGGACGAGGATGGGTCAGAGGTGTCCTTGGGCGGATTCCGGATACAAGCAACGAGATTGTCTTTAACACCCACAATCCCGAGCAACCGTACCTTAATCTCGGTGTCGTGCAAGAGACAGCGCGGTTTTTGCCATATTTTAAGCTTCCCAAAGACACCGCAAAAATGATCGAGCGTCATAGCCACGAACCGCAAGAGATGTTCTCGAGGTGGAATAATTTTATACATTACAAAAAAAATTTTTTCATGAATCAAAATTCTTTGACGTATCTGGGAATTAAAACGAGAGCCGTGCATGACGTTTTGCGCATAAATATCGATTCGTTCCTAGAGCCGCTAGATATTCCGCAGTACGAGTTACTCGTTCCCACGAGAGATCTTGGCTCGACGAGCGTTTTGACACAGAAGGTTTACTACCTCGACTTTGTTTTAAAGGTGAGTTGCCAGCTGATTAACAAGACACAGCTTTTACCGAGGTATCATTACTATCGCATGGTCATGACAAAAAAAGGTCTAGAACGAGTTGTGACGATATTATAGGCAGTGATGGAAAACTTATTTTCTATGATCTATCTATTTTTACGAATAAAAAAGTTGAAATACTGCCATTAAATTGATTATGCTTGTATTAGTTTAAATTCACCAATGATGGGTAATTAACTTTAGGGGGTAGACGGTTATGTTAACATTACGCCGGTTCGGAATTGTTCTAGGCTTGGTGGGAGCGGGCTCTGGCTTTGCGCAAGACGCAGCGGGACCCAAAATTGGCTTTATGTACAAGATGGAAATAGACAACAGCGATGACGGTATCACCAAAGAAATGGCTGACGGTACTGAGAAGAAGACAACTAAATTTGATCTCAAGACGTTTGCTCTTGTCCTTAACGGAAAAGCTGCGGAAAACGTAGAGTACGGAATCCGTTACCAACTCATCAACGCGTCTGATGAGAGCTCTCTCGATTACGCATGGGCGAAATTCAATGCCTCTGAGAACCACGGGTTGCTCGTTGGTAAAGCAAAAGCAAAGGTATACGGTTGGGAACACGCAAACGCGAGCCCTATCAGCTTTGTGACATCTGTTGGTCTAGCTCAAAAGCCATTCGGATTTGCAGATATGGTTGCCCTCGAGAACAAATATGGCTGGGGCTCTGTTGCGCTTCAATTCGCACAGGATCAAGACGGCTATTACAATGCTGGCGTTTCGAAGCAACCAGCGATATTGTTTGAGTACACCGGCGACTTCGGCGGTGTGAAGCCACTCTTTCAATACGGCGCTTGGGATCGCGCGCACAGCAACATCATGACAGTAGGCGTTGGCTACGGCACCGAAAAAATCAACGCAACGCTTGACTACACCATCGACACCCGCAACTATGAAAACGCCGCTGGCTCCAAGGCAAAAGATGTTTACAACACGCTTGCAATCAACGCGGACATGAAAGTTACGGCAGATCTGAAGCCTTTCATTCACTACTCCACATTTGCCGTGAAACAAGATGGCACAGACACAAAAGTCAACTCCGGTATGACTGACCCAGACAATGATTCCACGAATAATAACGACGTTGCAGGCGCGCCGCACAAGGACTCCGAGTTTGACGACAACGCCAACCGCATGGCTCTTGGTGTTGCTCACAACTGCTCGGGAGAAGCGTGGACAACCTACCTCATGTACCAGGCTACTACTGGTAAATTCGCGATCGCCGGATCTGAAAAATCTGCGACCGAAGGCCACATCAAATTGGGCGTTAAAGGTAAGTTCTAAGAGAGTCCGTTGGAAGCCCAGGAATTTCGGTTCTTGGGCTTTTATGGTTAGGAGGTTTTTGGTTTAGCGTAGCTTTCCCCCTCACAAGAACCTGCGGTTTTTGATCTTGGTTGATTTGTTGCCGGAAGTGGATGTAGGGTTCTAGGGTTCATTGTGAGGCGGAAAGTTGCGTTGTTTTTTATGCTCCGGAACACCTGATGGAATTCTCTGAAGTAGCCTATTCTCTCGCTCTCGGTGCCGTTCAAGGCATCACCGAATTTCTCCCTGTCTCAAGCTCCGCGCATCTCATCGTTTTTTCTTATGCCGTCAATGACCAACCGCTTCCCCTAGCTCTCAACGTTGCCCTGCATTTTGGTACGCTGATGGCGGTCCTTGTTTATTTTCGACGAGACTGGATTCTGTTGATATCCAAGACTCTGCGGCGCATATTTGGCGGCCCGGCAAGCTATGAGTCGGACGTGCTGGTGCCATGTTTGTTCATCGGTACCTTGCCGATCGGCATTTTGGGAATCTTGTTTGAAGATCAGATCGAGCATTACTTGCACAATCCTCTTTTCACAACAGTTCCTTTAGCCCTCGTCGGTTTTCTTCTATGGCGGGCAGACAGCAAGTCGCCCGAGGACAAAGCTTATGACGCTATAACGATAAAGAACGCCTTCAAGATTGGATTGGCGCAAGCGGCAGCGTTGTTTCCCGGGGTTTCGCGAAGCGGTGCAACCATCTTGACGGCAAGGCACTTGGGTTACAATCGAACGGACGCCGCCAAGTTTTCTTTTATGCTCGGAATGCCCGCAATGCTTGGCGCCGCGGCGCTGGAGGCTCGGCACATCGCAAACAGCATCACGCAGCCCGAATTTTATCTGGGTTTTCTCAGCTCATTTTTGGTCGGAGCTCTGACGATCAACTATCTTCTGAAGTTTTTGCGTACCAAAGGATTTGGCGTATTTGCCATTTACCGGATTGCGTTGGCTATTGTTATCGTCGGCTTC
Organism: Oligoflexales bacterium; assembly: GCA_050251195.1. Lineage (GTDB taxonomy): Bacteria > Bdellovibrionota_B > Oligoflexia > Oligoflexales > Oligoflexaceae > JBFWNG01. The sequence continues at coordinate 108,420 of JBFWNG010000010.1, read as the reverse complement.
TACGTGGCTGCTGGATAACAAGGGGCTTTTGCCTGGCTCAGGATGATGACTTGTTGCCGCGACATAAAGCGCCAAACAGATGGAAAATCTGGGCGACAATTCCCATGAGAATCCCAAGCACTGCGCTCATCGCCGTCCAGAACAGGGCAACAGGAAGCGCGGCAATTCCAGCGCCCTTTTGGATGAGGTTCAACATCGCGCCGCTGGGGTTTTGCCATTTCTTAAAAGCGCTATCGACCTGAATCCGAGCTTCCTCGGTCTTTGATTTTAGGCGCTTGTCCTTAAGATTATCTTCTTCAACAATGACTTGTGACATATCTCTTGCTATAGTCTCGCAGGGATTTTAAGTTCAATTCTGCGATTTTACATTTACCGTGCGATTAGTCAACGAGAAGCTCGTGAATGACCCTAAACCTGTTTGTGACTTTAACGCCGCGGCGAAAAAGGCGGCGGCTTTGGGCTTTATTGGCCTGGTTGTACTCATCCACGTCTATGCATACTGCTTCATGGTGAAAAAGCCGATCCCACCCTGGTTGGATATATCGTTCATGGGGTTGGCGGCACTTACCGGGGTCGCAACGGTTGCGTTCGGCATTTCTCAGTACACCAAGCGGCAAGGGATGACCCATGACCTCGATGCCTGAGGCGACCACGGGCTGTCTAATCCAATTTGACAAAGGGACCTTGGTTTTCGAAGGGCTTGCCGACGAGGTGGCTAAGGCTTGCGAATGGATCAAATGGGATGAACGAAGCCTCAATTACCGGGCTGCGGCGTTTCACTATCGCGATATCCTTCTTGCCTTTCGCGATCAAAACCTGCCCTACCAAGATAAGGCTCGTGGCTATGGGGTCTGTGAGGACGCGGTCCTCAGTAACACCCTCACGCTGAGAAGCCACCAAAGGGACGCATTCGTCGCCTGGCGCAATAATCAATACATTGGGACCGTCTGCCTGCCCACGGGCGCAGGAAAGACGATTTTGGCGGTTTATGCGATCCAACATCTAAAACGCGATACCCTCGTCGTTGTACCGACGATTGATCTCCTGCAGCAATGGGAGTCGGTGCTTAAGAAGAATCTTCCGTGTGAGATTGGTGTCCTTGGGGGCGGTAGTCGAACGATTTTGCCGATTACCGTGGCCACATATGATTCGGCTATGCTGCATTGCGCTCAAATCGGAAATCGCTTCGGACTCGTGGTTTTTGACGAGTGCCATCATTTACCGGCGCCGCAGTATCAGAACGTCGCTCGGGCCCTTATTAGTCCGTTTAGGCTGGGATTGTCAGCTACGATCGAACGCGCGGACGGCAAGGAATCCTTGATCTATGAGCTGGTGGGAAAATTAGTCTTTGAAGGCCAAATCGATCAAATGGATAAGAACGTTCTCGCGCCCTACGACGTCGTTAATATCCAGGTCGAGCTTACGGACCAAGAAAAGGTGGCCTACGAGCAAAATAGAAAAATCTACGTTTCGTTCATTCGACGCAGCGGGATTCAATTTAATCGTCCCGACGGGTGGCAGGAATTTATCCGCAAATCCTCGTGGTCGCCGGAAGGCAGGCAGGCGTTCCAGGCCTACCTGGAACAGAAGCGCTTGGCTCAGGGTGCCGAAGGCAAACTCAAGGCGTTGTGGGATATTCTCCTGAAGCATCGCGAAGATTCCATGATCATCTTCACCAATGACAATGCGTTTGCGTATCGAATTGGCAAGGAATTCGTCTTGCCGGTTCTGACGCACAACACAAGACCCGCGGAACGAAAAAAGTTTCTAGAGTCGTTTCGCGAGGGCGTCATCCGTGTGCTTGTGACATCGAAGGTGCTCAACGAGGGGGTGGACGTGCCGGAGGCCAGCATCGGCGTCGTTGTCTCCGGAAGCGGGGGCGTTCGAGAACATGTGCAGCGCCTGGGGCGCATATTGAGACACAAGCCTAATAAGCGAGCAGTTTTATACGAACTTGTCGCCAAGGACACGAGCGAGCTCAACGTTAACCGACGAAGAAGAAGGCATCATGCTTACGAAAGCGCTAACTCACTATAGGTCGCGAAAAGACCAAATCTCTCCAGTCTTCGTCGATCCAAGTGACAACTCACTGCTGGAGACAAGCGCAGAGCTCATCGAAGTTTTTCGCAACAGCCCGGGACAAAGTCTCAGCGAACTCGAGGATGCGGCTTCAGCAGTGTCCGACAAACAGACGAAATTTTTCAATGGGCTCAAGAAGCTCCTGACCGATTTGCTAACGTTTGAAGAGGACGAACAGTCTACCTCGGTTCAACGATGGGAATATCTCATCGAGGCGCAAAAACTTCGCATCCAAATGGCGGAGATGAAGCTGTCCGAATACCAAGGACTCGTTGCCGAGACCTTTTGCCAGACATTTACCGAGATTGAAAACAGGATTTACTCGGATTTGCCGGAGTGCAAAAAAATCCTGAGCTTTGAAAATATTGAACCTGGAGCGTTGCTTCATAAGTACAACTGCGCTCTTGTTCAGTTCTTGTTGTTGCAGACGCATCATGTTGAGCTTCGACTCGACGAGATCGACGCGGCGACTCTAAGGCGTGTGTTCCAGAAACTCAAATTTCACAACTTGTTGGCAACCGTTACGAAGGACAAACAGTGGGTGCTGCAGATATCGGGTCCGCTTGGTATTTTTGAAAATACCCAAAGTTATGGAAGCAAACTTGCCAACTTTTTCCCGTACGTCCTCCATCTCCCGAACTGGAGGTTGTCAGCCCAAGTCCAATATAAGAACCGCCCGTTTACTTTGAACCTAACCCAAAAAGCGGGTATTCAGAGCCATTATTCATTTACAGCAGCCTACATACCTGAGGAATATACTGCATTTATAGGCGGAATGGCCGAGCGGCAAAAGTCGTGGACGGTTGAGGTAGCGAGTGAGCTCATCAATTTGGGTGCTGGCAACTACATATTTCCCGATTTTACGTTGCGTGGCCCAGGCGGCGCTGTTTGGCATATGGAGCTTTTTCACAAATGGCACAAAGCGGAAATTTCTCAACGCTTGAACTGTCTTGCGAACAATCCGAGTGCCTGTCTCATATTAGGCGTGCAAGAAAGCTTACTTAGAAATTCAGAGTTGTACAAACTCATTGAAAAATCACAAAAATTGGGGTTAAAGGTCTTTGGTTTTAAAAGCTTTCCGACGCCGCGCGCGGTAAGCGATTTATTAGCTGGTCAGATAATGCCCATTTAAGCGAAAATGTGCGTGGTATAATTCAAGATATGAAGTCGAATCTCGACGGACTATGTTGGCTGCTAAACGCTGGAGGTGGAATTTGAGTGCTTCTATTGAAAGTAAAATAAAACAAAAAGAAGCTGAGCTCTTTAATATGAAGAATGCTCTCAAAGCCAAGGCGACTATGACGACATCCGAAAAACAAGAAATGACAGACCTAGCCGATGTTCGAGGTGCTCGAAAATCGAAAGTCGATCAGTTGATCGAGGCGATGGAAGAGGCTCGAGGCAAACGGTTGTTGATCTGTATCAAGGGCTACCCGGACCCGGATAACATCGCCACGTCCCTCGCTTTGGGATACATTGCTTCACGGTTCGATATTCAGTTCACAATTGTTCACTTCGACCAAATATCCCATCATGAAAACAGAGCTCTCGTAAAGAAACTAGATCTAGAAATCGAGGAATACTCTGATCAGTTTGATTATTCGAGCTACGATTATTTTGCGATCAACGATGCGCAAAACACTGATCTTCCGATCAAATTGCCGGATACCTGCAAACTGCTCGTTTTTGTCGATCACCACAAGAAACTTGGTACCGTAACGGGAAGGTTCATCGATATCCGCGAGACGGTTGGATCAACCTCCGCCATTTACGGCGAATACTTGAGAGATCCTCGGTTTGGGTTCTCGGGCCAAACTTCGGAAGAGTCAAAAATCGCGACGGCGCTCATGCACGGTGTTCGTTCGGATACGGACAACTTTGTGAACGCTACGCCGCTGGATTATCTCGCAAGTGAGTTCTTAACCCGTTTTGTTGACAAGGATCTCTTGTCGTTGATCTCGCGCCAGTCGATCCCAGCAAAGACGATGGATCTGACGCAGATCGCTCTGCAGAGGAAAGACATCCGCGGAACCTTTATGTTCTCGGGCGTTGGTTACGTTAGGGAAGAGGATCGCGACGGGATCGGTCAATGTGCCGATTACTTGCTTCACCGCGAAGGTATCGATACGGTCATCGTGTACGGCGTCGTCGGCGGGGCCATGATCGACGGTTCGCTCAGGACAAAATCTCACACACTTGATCCCGACAAATGGCTCAAGGACGTGTTCGGTCAAGACCCGCACGGCAATTACTACGGCGGCGGCCGCAAAGACAAAGGGGGGTTCCAAATTCCTCTCGGAGTGTTTGCCCAGTGTTCAGACCGAGAGTTGTTGTGGATTCTGATCAAGAAGACGATCGATGAGCTCTTCTACAACAAGATCGGTATCGAGAACGGAGAATCCATTGGTCAGGACTGATTCCTGAGCCAGGATAAATACCCCTTGCTGCCCGCAACTATAGGTAACGCAATAATGCACGGCTCTTCGTAGCTGTGCATTTTCTTTATCGCGCTTTCGACCGCGTTGAACTTATCAGTGGTGGTCTTAAGGATAAGAACGGATTCGTTATCCTCAACAATTTTTCCTTGCCACCAGTAGAGCGACTGCATTTCCTTTGTAATGTTCGCGCAAGCGACGAGCTTTTGCTCTAGAAGCGCTCGGGCTATTCCTTTGGCTTGCACCTCGTCTTTTGTCGTCACATATATCCAGATAAATTCCGCTTCAGCTTTCATATATCTCTCTTCTGGCTGTCCAAAACTATCGTAACGGGTCCGTCGTTCAACAAATTCACATCCATATGCGCGCCGAACGATCCGGTCGCGACCTTAGCGACGCCCGCCTTTCTCACCTTGGCGACGAAGTCCTCGTAGAGCTTGATGGCCTGAGGTTCCTTCGCGGCTTGAATAAAGTTGGGCCGTCGGCCCTTGCGCGTATCGGCAAGGAGCGTAAACTGGCTAACGACCAGCATTTCGCCTTTGGTATCTAAAAGGCTGAGGTTAAATTTCCCGTCTTGATCGGAGAAAATGCGAAGGTTCACCGCCTTCTCTACCATATAATCAACGTCGGATTCGGTATCCGACTCGGCAACGCCCAGGAGGATAAGAAGGCCGCGCTCTATCTGGCCGACCACGTTTGCGTCAACGGTAACGCTTGCCTGGGCTACTCTTTGGAGAACAATGCGCATGCAACCTCTCTTTTTTTCACAAATACCCCAATCGCGCCGTTTCGGCTAGCCCTTGCTTACGGCGGCATATTTCGATAAAGTCCGTGGGTTCCAACAAGGGGTCAAACTTGCGGTCAAAAAGACGAGTATTGCTCACCGTTTTAGACGGCGTGGGCGTGCGAAAAGATAACATTGGCAACGCCTTTGCGAATGCTTACACACCTAACCTCGAATTTATCCAGCGCGAAGGCCTTTATACGACCATAGCAGCGCATGGAAAGGCGGTGGGACTTATCTCCGACAGCGACATGGGCAATAGCGAGGTAGGACATAATGCCATTGGCGCAGGTCGCGTTTTTGATCAAGGTGCGAAACTTGTCACCAACGCCATTCAATCCAAGGCCGTTTTCGAAGGCCAGTGTTGGCGCGATCTCGTTAAGTACCTTCAAAACTCTCGAGGCACCTTACATCTGATAGGTTTGTTGTCGGACGGCAACGTTCACTCGCACGAAGCCCACCTTCATGCGCTGCTTGACCAAGCGAAGAATCAAGGTCTTCCTCGCGTTCGCATTCACTGTCTGATCGATGGTCGTGACGTTCCGGAAAAGTCGGCGGAGGTATATGTCGATCGATTGACCAAGAAGATGAAGTCGCTAAATTCGCCGACGTTTGACGTCAGAATCGCCTCGGGCGGCGGCCGCATGATAACCACGATGGACCGATACGAGGCCGACTGGCGCATTGTGCAACGAGGTTGGGACGCTCACGTCGAGGGCAAGGCTCCCCATTATTTTCCGAATATTCAGGAAACGATCGCGTTCTTCCGGCAGGATCCCGCGCTTACGGATCAATACCTTCCGCCATTTGTCATAACGGATCCCTCTGGCCCTGTTGGTCGGATTGTAGACGGCGATGCGGTTGTTTTCTTTAACTTTCGCGGCGACCGTGCCATCGAAATATCCCGTGCGTTCACCGAACCTGATCTCGACAAGATCAAGCGCGATCGTTTTCCTAGAGTGTTCTACGCAGGCATGATGCAGTACGACGGAGACCTCAAGATTCCAGCGCATTATCTCGTCGAACCGCCGCTTATTCAGGACACAATGGGGGAATACCTGTGCACATTGGGCTTGCGGCAGTTTGCTTGCAGCGAAACCCAGAAGTTTGGTCATGTCACGTACTTTTGGAATGGAAACCGCAGCGGTAAATTCGCTCCGAGACTCGAAGAATACGTTGAGGTTATGTCCGATCAGATTCCTTTTGACCAAAAGCCCTGGATGAAAGCCTACGAAATCGCCGAGGAAACGATTAAGAAAATTCATGGCGACGCATTTGATTTTGGTCGCATCAATTTCGCCAACGGCGACATGGTGGGCCACACAGGCAACTATGCGGCCGCTATCGTCGGCGTTGCGACGCTTGATCTCATGATCGGCAAGATCCGCAAAGCCTGTGATGCTACGGGCACCATCCTCGTCATCACGGCTGACCACGGCAACTGCGAGGAGATGTACGAAAACGACGATCCGGGCAAACCGAAAACGTCCCATACGCTCAACCCGGTACCTTTTATCGTGTACGATCCAAAGGGCAAAGGCGGATATTCCCTCTCTCAAGAAAAAGGCGGTTTGGGCAATATTGCTTCGACCATGATCGATCTTCTCGGTCTGCCGCGCAAGCCAGAGTACCTGCCAAGCCTTATCAAGGAGACGAAGTGAAAGAAGAGAAACCTTCCCGCGCTTTCGACGAATTTGTCGCAACCATCGCCGCTTTGCGCCATCCAAAAACCGGTTGTCCCTGGGATCTCAAACAATCGCACGAGACGTTGCGAAAATATATGATCGAGGAAGCCTACGAAGCCGCCATCGCTATGGGTAACGGCGAGACGGCGGAGATCGTAGACGAACTCGGCGACGTTCTCCTCCAAGTTGTTTTGAATGCCCAAATCGGAGCCGATAATAACAAGTTTTCCGTCACCGACGTCATCCAAAACATCAACGATAAAATGGTCCGTCGCCATCCCCACGTTTTCGCCGAGAGTAACGATGCTATCAAAACTCCGACCGACGTTAAGAGACAGTGGGAAGAGATCAAAGCGGTCGAAAACAAAGGCGCAGCGTCGTCCGTCCAAAATTCCGTCAAAGGTTTTCCCGCTTCCTTGCAAGCCGCAATGATCGGTAAGTTCTCTTCGAAGGTAGATTTTGATTGGAAGGACTCGAACGAGGTTTTTAACCATTTCCGCAGCGAAGTTGACGAGCTCACCGTCGAAATGAAGAAAAAGGAACGATCCAAAGAACTCTTAGCCGACGAACTCGGCGACGTCTTCTTTACTCTTGTTCAACTCTGCCGTCATCTAGACATCGACCCCGAAACCTCCTTCCTTGCCGCGAATCAGAAGTTTATCCGACGTTTCGAAAAGATGCAGGAAGCTGCAGGTAAGAAGAACAAGCTCTTTGCGGACCTCTCTCGTTCTGAGAAAGAGGATCTATGGAATGCCGTGAAAAAAGGGAAGTAAACTATATGGTGAGAAACGCGGCCAATGTGCCCAACAAATCGCCTTTCAGCGTTTTCCAAACTTCAGCGTTTTAATTGAACGCGGAAGCGCGGAATAAAGGAAACGCTGAAGGTATTGTTCGGCAGATTGGATCGAAGCGAAGGTGCCGCGTTCAAAGCGAGATGATTTGAGTCGCTCAGCATGACGGTGCCCACAGCCCCGAGGGGCTGTAGGGGATTTCCACGCAAAAAGCGCGTCGTCATAATTATTTCTTGGAAGTTGTTTTCTTAGCGGGGGCTTTTTTCTTAGCAGCAGTTGCGGTCTTAGCTTTAGGAGCCGCTGCTTTCGTCGTCTTTTTAGGAGCTGCTGCTTTTGTGGTTGCAGGAGCTGGTGTGCTGCCGGCAGTCTTGAGAACTTTGGAAAGACGGCTAACTTTTCTCGCAATGTTGTTCTTGTGCAAGATGCCCTTAGAAGCTGCTTTACCGAGAAGTGATTGTGCATCGATAAACAACTTGTTTACGGACTCTGTAGAAGCGCCTGTTGTTGCAGCAGTTCTGAATTTTTTAATAGCTGTACGGAGCGATGAGATATAGGTTCTGTTTCTTGCGCGTTTTCGCTCGTTTGTGCGAATTCGTTTCTTTGCTGATTTATGTTGAGCCACCTGAGTTCCTTTCTCACTGGTAAAAATCGCGAATGTAAGCAATTAACAAGGACTGGGCAATAAGTCAAGTCGGAGCATCAACTTCCTGAAATTCCCGCGCCTTTCGGTTGGCTTCCTGATCCACCATCTCGTTTTCGGGGTGGCCGCTATGGCCCTTAACCCAGGTGAAATCGACCTTGTGGCGGGCGAGCTGGTTCGCCATGTCGATCCATAACTCCTTGTTCTTAACAGGCTTATTTTGTGCGGTCTTCCAGCCGTTTCGCTGCCAGTTGTCAAACCAGCCCTGCTCGAAGCAGTCTATGATGTATCGGCTGTCGGAAATAACCTCAACCTTACACTGTTCCTTGAGGGCTTTGAGACCCTCGATGACCGCCGTCATTTCCATTTGGTTGTTGGTTGTCGCCGGATTGCCGCCCGAGAGAAGCTTTTCATGCTTGCCAAAACGGAGGAATGCCGCCCATCCCCCAGGTCCGGGATTTCCCAAGCAGGCACCATCAGTTACCAAAGTTACCTTTTTCATATCAAAGGTTTAAATGCTAAAGGGTAATCTGTAAAGCGATTTCTAGACCCCTGGAGCTCGACGAGGTCCGCGGCGAGCTATGCTTGAGCACGGCATACTGTTCGCTGGTTCCGACCGCCCTCGCCTTACCGAAAAAGGCGTTGTAGAAGCCGCCCAGTGAGAAGCGTGTTCTCTCGGTGTCATAAAGGGAACGCCGCCAGCCCAGATGCACAACTGTGCCCTGGCTTTCCGAAGCGGTTTGTTTGCCTATAGTTACTGATTCTTTGAAATAACCTGCGCCGGCGCAGATTTGGAGGCGTCGGGTGGCCCGATACTCCACGACTGGAGTTGAGAAGAGTCGGTAGAATTCCCTTCCCGGCAGATGGGCGCCGTCAGCCTGGGTTCGCAATCCGACGGACCACTCTGGGTTCAAGATGACCCCGGTCGAAAATCCGAGCATAGAGCCTCCGGCATTTTCGAATTTTTTATAACCGCTCGTTTCAGCGGCAAAGCCAAAGTGCGTTGCGGAGGTGAGCTGCACGGCAGATAATTGCGTCGTGATGAAGAGAAGTGGGAGTGTAAGAAACGCGCAAAGCCACATTTTCATTTAAGCTGTCCTAAGAAGAGATGATCTCCTCATCGGACGGAGGCGTGGGCGTTTGAGAGTCAGGTCCGAGATGGCTTAGGCAAAATTTGCCTGGTTGCTTTGATATTTTGAGCCGAATAGGGTTGTAGGGATAATCCTACGAATGATGCAAGGTGTAATGAAAAAGCGGAAGAGCATGAACAATATGAAGCACTATATGAAGCTGCACGTGAGGCCTATCATCGGTTTGGCACTAATGTTGACACATCTCGCTGGCTGCAAAACACCCCATGCTTCAACGCCTAAGGTAGTCAACGGAGAGCCCGCAGCCAAATACGGGATTTATCCGTGGATGGTATCGCTGCAAGAAGACAACAAATCATTCTGCGGCGCAGCTTTGATCGCGCCCACTTTGATTCTGACGGCAAAACATTGTTTCCGAGTCGATGGCATCATGAAGTATGAAAACGTCGAAGCTAAGATCGGAAAGGTTTTCTTGAGTCGCAATGAGCCGGGAGAAGAGACTTTTCGTATTGTCAAAGTTATCACACCTTCAACATGGGTCGGGCTTGGCGACATTGCCATTGGCGTGCTATCGGGAGCGAGCGCAAAAAAACCGATTCGCATCAACGAATCGGCAACATTTCCTGTAAAAGGCAGCAGAGTGGAGGCCATTGGGTGGGGACGCTGGATTGGCGCCACGCGGCCTGAAACCGATGAACTTTATCTCACTGGGACGACGTTTCAACAAGTTACCGGTTGCCATCCCGATCAGATTTGTTTGCAATTCGAGGACGGTGGTACATGTTTCGGAGATTCCGGCGGTCCGCTCTTTGCCCGCGAAGGAGATGAACCAGTGCTGATCGGTGTGGTAAATGGCGGCGATAATACAATGTGCGTTCCCCCTAGTCGAAACGAGTACGCGTCGACTGCCACCTATAAGACATGGATAAAAGGCGAAATCGAAAAGGCGAATTGATCGCTTTATTTGCTGAAACGGTGTCGTCCCAATTGACAACACTGCCATATTCACAGGAAAATACAGGTACCTTCCCAACGCATACCCCATATTTTCAAAGGATTTTTCTCCTTACCCTCTTGGCATTGCCATTGCACTTGGCTGACTGGCAAGTCAATCTTCAATCCCTGTTAATGCCAATTGAATAACCTGAAGGAGTTAATAATGAAACGTTGTATCCTAGCCCTGGTATTCCTCATGTCAGCCTGTAGTATTGGCAAGTCTGACAAGAACGTGAGCAAGATAGCATCTGACGAAGAAATAATTTCCGCCGTTCAAGGCTGCTATGTTGTAGAAGGCGTCGAAATTGTAAATTCGAATTTTCCGGATCATCCGGCTATAACTCAGGTTCTTAACGCCAAACAATTGTGTGCCTCGAACTTCGGTCAGCTTGTTATCAATGCGACGGATGCAAACGGAACGAAGGTTGCCGGTGATTGGGGCGTAAGCGTTTCACAAGCGCAGCCGCGATGCTTTTGCTACCAATTTGAAGGATTCGATGCTTCAGCTCTCTTTAGTTTTGAAGCACGTACTGCAGATCCTGCTGCCGCTATAGAACTAACCATATCGCACGTCGGTTTACAATCAACCTGGAAGTTTACTCTGGGTCAACGGTCTTAATCGTAATCTTAATGCGACTGAAGGTGAGGTCAATTTGATCTCACCTTTTTTGTCATTTGACTTTCAGCGAGGTACTTCCCGCGTCTGTTGAGATACCTCGGTGTAAGCGGATTGTTTGCCAGCTTCGTCTTCAACGGCGACGTTACACGTGAAAGACACTGGCGAATTGATCGGACCACGTCTTAGGTCACTGAGGTCGAAGGTAGTTACTCCGGCACTCCAATCCACCTTTAGCTCCGGCGCAGACTGGGCGTTTATTCCTGCCAACGTGCTGATGTCGGCCTGTCCGGTTTCGACACAAACAAGTTTATACTTCAGTGCGGACTGATCGGAAACATCGTCGCTTGCAGGAGTCCAGCTGACGGTCATCGTCGTGTACATGACATTAGAGAAATTGATCGTGCCAGGGCTTGGCGCGTCCGAATCGGCGGGTGTAACTGATTTGGGGATATAGATAGCCATCTTTCCCGCGTCGTTTTTCACGATGACTGCAAATGTGTACTCGGTGCCTGTCACAAGGTCTTCAACTTTGATGCTGGTGAGATTCTTGGTCCAATCCTTTCGGATAATGACGGAGTCCAGCTTTGCTAAAGCTTCTTCAATCGTGTCGATTTGGGAAGCGTTGGTAGCGCTCACAACTTTATACATCAGATCCGCTTGCGCCGTGGCTTCATCGCTCGCGGCACCCCAGTTTACCGTGGTTCCTGTAGCTGACATCAGCGAGAATTGAATTGCGGACCCGGCGGTCGGTGCGGTCAATTTGGGTTTGGAGTCGTCACTTTCTTTTTCGTCTTCTTCTTTTACTGAATCTTCTGCGCCCGGCGATGAGACGCCGGCCATCCGACAGTTTGGAGCAACGCTGTCCGAATCCACGCATTGCGTTGAAGAACTTGAGTCACATCCCACAAACAGCGTAAAGATGCCTGCAAGCAGCCACATTTTAAGAACTGTCTTAACGATGTTGTTCATAATCAATCCTAAGATTATTGTTTCAACGATTCTTCTAAAATTTGTTTGAGTTCCTTAGCGTATTCCTCGCTGATATCTTTAAATCGCAACTCTACCCGTCTTTGTTCTGGCGCCTTCGGACCAAATTGCGGTAAGTGCTCGTGATAAGCATAGCCTTGGCACGTCAACTGCGTTGCTGGGACTCCCGCCTTAATAAAGACGTCACAAACCGCTTGTGCACGTGCCTTTGAGAGTTGTTCGTTCCAGCCCAAAGACCCCCGGCTGTCGGTGTGTCCCGCTACATGAATGTTGCCAAGAGGTGCGCCAATGCGAGCAAGTACTTTTGCTAGAGCCTCTACTCGCGGCATGGATTCGTCTTTGATTCTTGAGCTGTCGAGATCGAAGTTCACAAGCTTGCTTCCCAAGCTCACAAGAACCGGGGTAGGCGGAAGTTCAGGCGCAGGAGCGGGCTCTGGAACCGGCTCTGCCTTCGGAGGCTGCGGCGGCGGTGGCGCAGCCTTCTTCTCTTCTTCTTTCTTCTTTTCAAACTTGTAGGTGACAAACACTCCGGCAAGCGGAGTTTGAACGTTGCGGTCAGGAATGTTGACGTCAACGTAGTAACTTAAATTGATACCCGTGGTCCATTGACCATACTGGCGCGTGTAACCGAGTATCGGAGCCATCGCGAGCACATAGCTCGCAGCGTCTACACTTTGTACGTCATATTTCGCGCCGTCGCCGTACAAATTGCGCAGGGCGAGACCAATCTCAAAATGTGCGGGTAACGCATAAATGTAACGCATGTCGACAAAGGCAAGCTGCGTTGCGAAATCTTGCTTCTTGAAACCAGCGGCTTTGTCTTCGCCGCTCACTTTGCTTGATTGAATTCCGAGACCGAAATGGTAGAAACCCTTCCATGCCGGTCTGCGTGCGATCACGGAGGCGGCAGAAGCTGTGCCGTCCTTGTCGATTTCGGTGGATTTTTCGCTCTTCAGCAAGACATCGCCCCCTTGAACTTCCAACCCGTAGTCAAAAGTCTGCGCCGATAGCGAGTTTGGAAGTGCGCAGAACATAAGCCCTTGCAAGACACTAAGCCAAATGGCAACCGAATGGCGCATGGCAATCCTCTAAATGATAAATTAATTCAACTCTAACTATCGGTATATTGAAGGAAAAAATGTAATTCTTTTTCTGATTATTTTGGGCGCAAGGATATACCTGTCATTATGAGAAGTTAATCGACGGACTGTGGGATCCTTGGGATGGAATTTTGCGTTATTACCGAAAAATTACTGAAGCGCTACTCTCCAAATGGGATAACGCGTCAGATTTCTGCGAATGATAAGAAAAAACGCATCGTGCTTTTGGAACGATGCGTTTGTGAATTCTCTATTCAGAGAAGACTTATTTCTTTTTGCCGCCTTCGATTTTAGCTCGCACTCTAGCTTTGAGTTTTCTCCAAGCCTTGCGTCGGCGCATTTTCATTGATTTTCTGTTATCTCCACGACCCATATAGCAAAACCCTTATTTTAATTTAACACCTTGTTTTTTTGCAAAATTGTCTAGTCCGATTTTGTCGATCGTGCGGATACTCGCGACGCTGACTTTAAGAGTCACAAAACGCTTAAGACCTTCTGACCAGAAACGTCTCTTCTTGAGGTTTGGTAAGAACCGGTGCTTAGACTTGATGTTGGAGTGAGAAACTCTGTGACCAACTTGTGGTCCAACACCTGTTAATTCGCATTTTCTGCTCATAGTGGTTATTCCTCAAAGTCAGAAGAGTTGTTGCCGTAAGGTTTGCCACCTTGTCCCATGCCCGCTCTTTGTTCTCTCTTCATAAGGGCTGCTCTGTTGACGCCCATGGAAGAAGAAGCGATTTGAGACATCTCTGTCGCAAAGTTTCTTTCAGAACGGTGTGCCAAGGAGAAAGGAAGCAATGCAAGGTAACGAGCTCTTTTTACTGCTGTGCAGATAAGTCGCTGTTGCTTTGCTGTAGCGCCAGATATTCTTCTTGGGATGATTTTGCCGCGATCTGTTATAAAACGACGGAGGTTATCCGGGTTTTTGTAATCTATGTCGACATTCGGGTCTAGGTTTCGTTTGCGACGAAACATCACTTTGCGTTTTCTTTTGCTTGTGGTCATATAAGTCTTTCTCCAGGATCAAAACGGTTTTCGAGAATAAAACAAAGTGCAACAAGAATCAAGAAATAAATACGAACAGCCAGTGAAAAATCTCTCGTCAAATCAGGGTGTTACATCTCTCGACGGCTTGGAAGTCGCCGCCAGTGGCGAATTTTTCGAGGTTCAGGTCGCCGTAAAGGCCCCGATCGATCAGGTTTTGACGTACGTTTCGGACCTGCCAATTGGTGCCGGCGCGCGCGTCATGGTGGAGTTGGGAAGGCGCAAGACTGTCGGAGTTGTGCTGGGAAGCTCACCCTCCCAAGGTGCGATGATCGGAACGTCCAGTAAAAAGGTCAAACTCAAGCCAGTTCTTTCTATCGTAGATAAAGAGCCGGTTTTCAGCGGCACGATGATTAAAATCGCTCAGTGGATGGCGGATTATTATTTCCACCCCATCGGGGAAGTTTTTGCGACCATGCTTCCCGGGAGTCTGCAAAAGAAGAAGAAAACAACTATCGCTCTAACGGAAAAAGGTCGCGCAGTACGAGAAGATAGCGAGTCGCCGTTCCGTGGTTTGCTTACCGCATTGTTTCCGAAAGGAGCTGTTTCTGAGTTGACGGCAAAAAAGCGGATAAAGAGCCTGGAAGCCTCAGACGCGAATGCGCCTGGGAAAACTCTCGAATCATTGTTAGAAGCTGGCCTTATCTGTCGAACAGTTCAAAAGGATTTGGCGGTGCGCGCCCCTGGAGCCGCTCGCGACGCACTTCTTAACGAAGTGAAGCAAAACGCTTCCACGGTTAGGCTTACGTCCGAACAGGAAGGTGCGCTGGCGCTTATTGAAGAATCTCTCAAAGACCTGCAACCGGTCCTCCTTTTTGGATTGACCGGATCCGGCAAGACGGAGGTTTATCTTCAAGCAATTAAGAAGGTATTTGCGGAGGCCCAAGCCGGCGGCGCACTTCCCCAGATGCTCATGCTTGTTCCTGAAATTTCGTTGACGCCGCAGATGACCGACGTTTTTCGCAGAAGGTTTCCAGATACCGTGGCTGTTGTGCACTCCCAGCTCACACCGGCGCAAAGGTGGGAACAGTTCGACAGAATCCGCAACAACGAAGCGCAGATTCTAATCGGCCCGCGTTCAGCGGTCTTTGGACCGTTTCAGAATCTCAAACTCGTCATTGTCGACGAAGAGCACGACTCCAGCTACAAGCAGACGTCGGGACTTTGCTATCACGGTCGCGATATCGCTATTCTCAGGGGAAAGCTCGACGGAGCTGCCGTCGTTCTGGGAAGCGCAACTCCGTCACTAGAGTCGTACTTCAATGCTCTCCATAATAAGTACAAACTTGCCGTTCTCAAACAAAGAGCTACGGGTCAGGGTTTGCCCAAAGTCGAAATCGTCGGCGTCAATGCGACCAAGCCTGTCAGTATGGTACGGCTGGGCGAAAAATCTGCGAGCGCGGAAGCGGTTGAGCTTCCCATTGATCAGGCAATCCTGGACGAAATACGGGCTAATCTCGACAAAAAACAACAATCCATCGTTATCGTGAATCGACGCGGTTTTGCTTACTATTTGTTTTCGCTGGCCACCAAGAAGGCTGTTGTCTGTCCGAGCTGTACTATTAGCCTCACCGTGCACCACAACAGTTCGCTTCTTCGCTGTCATTACTGCAATTATCAGACTTCCACAGCGAAGATCCTCAAGGAGAACCCCAACGATCGGTTTGTAACAGTCGGCTACGGAAGCCAGCAGGCGCATAGTTTTTTAAATTCGGTTTTCCCTGATGCCCGTATTCAACGGGTCGACAGTGACTCTATGCAGAATCGAGAAGAGCTGTACCGTATTCTGAGCGATTTTCGAAATCAAAAAATCGATATCCTGGTGGGCACGCAAATGCTCGCTAAGGGCCATGACTTTCCCAAGGTGACGCTGACGGTGATTTTAGAGGCGGACGAGATTCTCAACCTTCCTGACTTTAGAGCCGGCGAACGTACGTTTCAGTTGATCGTACAGGCTGCGGGTCGTTCTGGTAGAGCTGAGCTCGAGGGTAAGGTGATGATCCAGACGAAGCGACCGGATCATCCCATTGTAATGGCGGGCACACAGCAGAATTTTTTGACCTTCGCCCAAAATGAATTGGCGTTCCGAAAAAACATGGAGTATCCGCCTTTTTCCAAATGCGTGGCCTTTGAGCTTATGACCAAAAAACCA
This sequence comes from Oligoflexales bacterium, assembly GCA_050251195.1. Lineage (GTDB taxonomy): Bacteria > Bdellovibrionota_B > Oligoflexia > Oligoflexales > Oligoflexaceae > JBFWNG01. Next base: position 92,017 of record JBFWNG010000010.1, on the reverse strand, counting down.
GAGCTTCTAGGGCCGGTTTGTCGCGAACTCGAGAAATTTTTGGTTCAGCTTAAAATCGACCACCCTGATGCGTTTGCGTCCGTCCGAGTCCTCGGACCAGCTATCCCCGGCGTCGAAGTGCTGCGAGGATATCACCGTCGCGTTTTGATTTTGTTTTCGGACAAAATCGGTAATTTAAGGAAAGTCGCAAAAATCGTCATAAGCTGCCTAAAAACGCTGCCTTCCAACATCAAAACTCGAATTGACGTGGATCCCGCTTCTCTTTCTTAAAGTTTTCATGAAAGAGCTAAAGACCGACGTTTAAGCGTCCGATTTAAGATTTACAACGTTCATCAAAAAAAATAGACTAATTAATTGAAACGAGCGGACACATTAAAGGTGGTAACCATGGAAAAGTTTTCAGCAGAGTCAGACAAACCAGAAAGCAAGTTTAGTGAATCCAAGCTTTTGGAAAAACGAATTCTGTTCATTTCAGAAGCGATCAACGCCAAGGTTGCAAAATCCGTTATCAATACTCTTCTTCTTCTCGACGCCGAGAATCAAAATCCTATTCGTCTCTTTATGAATAGCCCGGGCGGTGAAGTAAATAGCGGTTTCGCGATTTTCGACATGATTCGGTTCATTGAGTCTGATGTTCACATTATCAACACCGGACTTTGTGCGAGTATCGCCACGGTGATCAATCTCGCAGCGAAGAAAGAGCACCGATACGGCATGCCAAACGCCCGTTTCATGATCCACCAGCCGCTTATCGGCGGGTATGTTCAGGGCCAGGCCTCCGATCTCGAAATAACAGCGAAGGAGATCTTGAAAACGCGCGCGCGAATCAACAGACTTTTGGCGGAAGAATGCAAGCAGCCGATCGAAAAAGTCGAAGAGGATGCAACGCGGGATTACTGGATGACTTCTAACGAAGCATTGGAGTACGGACTTATTACGAAGATTATTGAAACAGCTTCTGATCTTAAGATTAAGTGATTTACAGGAAGAAAAAATGCCCGACGGGTTCGCTCGTCGGGCATTTTTGATTTTAGTCGACCAGTGACCGTCCCGTACAATTTTTCGGCGGAGAAATCTTCATAAGCGAGCTGAACGTAGGAATAACGTCAAGCAAGCTGATCTCTGCTGTCATATAAGGTTTGTCGCTTGTTAGATTTGCGCCTGGATATTTGAGGAAAGCACCTGTTGCCATGGACGGCACGTTGGTAGAGTGGCCGTGCATGCCGGTGGCGTCGGGACGCAAGAAGATCTCTTGCTCGTTCTCGCGGCTAACCAACCAAAACTTTTCAGCGCCGGTGAATGCCCAAACGGCGTCGTGGAATGGCCAGGGTCTTTTATATCCGTTCTTGAAATACCATTGACCCAGAACTGGTTTGCCTTCGAACTGGAGGTTACGTAAGGCTTTTTGAAGTTGCCAGCCGTATCTCTCGGCACGATCTACATCTCCTTGTGAATTCGACAGCGGATACAGAAGGATGAGCGTTCCACTTGCCATGAGTTTGACATCTCGCAACGGAACGGCGTCAACGTTGTTGTCGACAGCGCGCGCCACGTTTACCATTTTTGTGATCGGTTCCATGCCATGGTCACCGAGAACAAAAACCACGTCGTCCGCTTTTGCGCGAGCAAGGAATTTGCTCAGATTTTGATCCACGATTTGATAAGCCTTGATGTAGGCCAAAGTAATAGGATCAGTATTCTTCGGGTCGAACGGTCTGGGAAGAAGACCCTCATAGGAGTGCGCCGTACTATCGACGACTGATTGATAGAAAAAATCTGCATCGGTATCTTCATTCTCTTGAATGACTTCTGCCGCTTCCGCGAGGAAAGTGTTGTAGTAACCAGTCTGCTCAACATGAAGAGACGGTTCGTCGGCGAACGAGAATTCGCTCGGCCATACAATGTTTTTCTTGTCGAGGAGTTCTCGTAGACTTGCAGGATGAGCGTTATTGTATGAGCTTCCTCCTACGTAGACGACCACTTTGTTTGGCGTGTTCTTGAAGGTTAAATCAACTCGGCGTTTGAAACCGACAAGCGCGGATGAGCTGTCTTTTTCGATGAAGTAAAGAGGAACAGGCTTGCTCAGGCCTTCTACTTCCACCTTGGTTTGGGCGAGGTAGCCGTTTTCATTATTGTCGTCTTCGTCGATGGTGATTTCGAGACTTGAGTTTTCGAGAGTTCTTACTTGGAGGACGACATCTCTGCTTTCGCTCGTTTTAGGGTTGAGTATGAGGTGGAGTGTTTCCACTTTTGTTGTTTCGCGCTGATTGGCGAATTCCAAATTAATTGTTTTATTTGGGGCGACAAATTGAGCATCGGGATAGCTGACGCCATAGTCTGCGCTTCGTCGCGGACCGTTGCCGTCTATACCGACATAAGCCACTGATGAAACTTTGAGACCTTGGCGTTTTGCGGCTTCGAAAAACGTTTCCGTCGAAGGCGTGGTTGCAAAACCGCTTACTTTGACGCCGTCCTTAAGAAAGGCGTTAGCTACGACTCCGTGCTTGCTTGGAGGAGAGCATGTTATTGTTGAAAGATGACTGGGAGCTGTTAAGGTAATCTCAGCGGGCCAAGCTTTGTACCCGTCCGCATTTTCAACCACCCACTTGAAACCATGCGGTGCATTGAGGAGACCGGCGTCGATGAGAGCCCGAACGTAGGCCGGATTCAGTGCGTCCACGGAAACGTAGTATCCTTTTCCAAACACCGCCGAGCTTAAGACAAGCAATAATACCCCTAGAGCGCTTGAAACATACCTTCTAGTTCTCATGAGATCCCTCATAAAAATGATTAAAAAATGTGCAATTTATATAAGCTTTTTTAACGGCATTTTCAACTAAACATCCGTTACTAACGAATTTCTAAAGGAACTTTTTGCAAGAGTCATACCTTCGGTGTATGTTACATTTCTTTCAGGAGAATGAATGGACAAACCCGGGAAAAGCCTTGATTTGGAACAGGTCATCGCGCGCCAGCGGCGCTTTGTGGCTGAACGGGATTGGGAGAAATTCCATACCCCCAAGAACTTGGTTATGGCGCTGTCCCGCGAATGCTCCGAACTTCTTGAGATATTTCAATGGATTGACGGCGAGGAGAGCAGGAGCGTTACGGAAAATCCTGAGGTGAAAGCCGCCGTTAGCGACGAGATTGCCGACGTCCTCTTCTATCTTGTCCGCATCGCGGACGTGTTAAATATCGGCCTAAATGACGCGGTCTGGCAGAAATGGGCTAAGAACGAGAAGAAATACCCCGTCGACCTTTGCAAAGGAAAATCGGAAAAATACACGGAATATGACCCAAGCAAAACATAGCAAGGGGCTTTATCAGTTCCTAATTCCCTACGCTTCGAGTCTGGTAGTAGCGACAGTCATGGTCGTTATTCTTGGCGCCGTATCGGCAACTCTTTTTGCTTTGGTTGGGCCTACGTTTTATCTCATGACTCAGAAAGCTGATGTCGTATCCTTTAATTCCTTGTTCGGCCCCCACCTCGGTGACGCGGCTTCTCGGTTATGGGGCAGCGACACGTTGCCGCGCGCCATCTTTATTGACCTCGTGCCGAAGCTCGTGCTGGGCTTGGCGACTGTTCGGTTGGTCCTTTCTACCTGGCAATGGGCAATCTGGGAAAAAACGAGCGAGCTTATGGCTCGTGATATTCGATCCGAGATTTTTAATCGATACCTCGCCCGAAAGCCTTCGAGCAAGCCGAGTGCTTGCCGACCCGTTGACGAGAATTTTTCGAGCGTTCTCACTACGGACGTTCGCTACTTTCGAGAGTTTGTCATTCATTTTTGGGGGGGCTTTCCTCGCGAATGTTTCATTGTATTTAGCACGCTGGTTGTGCTTGTCATTCTTTCGCCCAAGTTGAGCGCCGCTTTTTTCCTAATCATCTTGCCCGCTGGTGCCTTAATCGCGCGGCTTGGTAAGTCGATCAAGAAACGACGAACGAAGGCAATGGAACAGTATTCACTCCTCACGGAGTGGCTGCAACAACGACTATTAGGGATTGAAACGATCAAACATCTGCAAACGGAAACAATCGAAGCCGAAAATATGGCAAGCTTGAATAATGTTCTGTTTGAGAAGTTTGTGCGTACGAGTCGCGCCAAAGCTAAGACGGCGCCTTTGCTTGAGCTCATAGGTTCGGTGGCAATGGTCGGCGTCCTTTTTCTTGCGCTGCGCGCCGTGCATAATGGGGACACACCTGGCAGCGTCCAGCTCTCCTTTTTCGCCAATGTCGGCTTGCTCTTGCAATCGTGTGCGAAACTTGCGCGTTATTATAACGCCAACAAGGAAGGGAAGGTTTCACAAGCTCGCATCGACGACCTTCTTAACAGATTGCGCGTCCTTGGCGGAGACGAGGCGGCAAGAGAAAGCAATATGAAAGCCGTTAGCACCGACGGTAATGTCGCTCTCGAAATAGACCACATAGAAGTTCGATACGAAGGGAATATTGCCCCCGTCTTGAGCAATTTTAGTTTTAAATTTAAGAGAGGAACGATCTACGCCATCATGGGGAAATCAGGTGCAGGCAAGTCGACTCTCTTTAGCGCTATTCTCGATCTTGTGCAGATCGACAAAGGTAAGATCGCTAAAGGCACCTCGCGCGACATCGGTTACATGCCTCAACACCCGCCTCTTATTTCCGGTTCGATCGCCGAAAATATCGCGTACCCGGAGACAAATATTGATTCAGAAAAGGTGAAAAGAGTTGCGCTGGATCTCCGCTTTGAGAGTTCGAATCTGCCAAAAGACCTGTTTTCGCTGCAAGTAGGCCCCGGCGGCATGGACCTCTCCGGCGGGCAAACACAAAAAATTCACTTCGCTCGGCTTCTTTACCACGATTATGACGTGATCCTAATCGACGAGGGGACTTCCGCATTGGATCCCGAAAGCGAGCGCGAGATCAGCGAGTTTATTCGTAACCTAAAAGCTCGTGGAGCCTGCATACTGATGATTGCACATCGGCTAGCTGTAGCTCGGATGGCTGATGAAATTCTTATTTTGGAAAAGGGCGACTTAAAGTTTTCAGGTTCGTCCCGAACGGTGAATGATGCGTTCCTTCACGAGGCTATTTCTGCCGATGCATTGTCGCAATAAGTTCCGTGGTGGATTTGCCTGGGACGTAATCCAGAATGATCACCTGCCCGCCAATCGACTCGACATATTTTCCTCCGGCGATCTCGCTTTTCGCGTAATCCCCCCCCTTGACGAGAATATTCGGTCCTAGCGTCTTTATGAGATTTTCAGGGGTGTCTTCCTCAAAAAACGTAACATAGTCGACGAATCCCAAAGCAGCGATAACCTTCAACCTGTCGTCGATTTTATTGACGGGACGCGTGTCGCCTTTTAGACGACGTACCGAGTTGTCGGAATTCAACGCGACGATGAGTTTGTCTCCTAAGGCTCGCGCCTGATTGAGATATGTGACATGCCCCAAGTGCAAGATGTCAAAGCAGCCGTTCGTAAACACGACCCTCTCTCTTCTTGTCTGTGCGTTTCCGATTGCACGACGCAATGCGTCCGGCGTCATGATCTTTGCTTCAAAACCTGTTTTTGCAGTCGGCGTTACATTGAGAGCTTCTTTGAGTTCGTCCATGAGGATTGGTTGTGTACCCCATTTTTCAACAACGATCCCCGCCGCCGTATTGGCAATGTGCATTGCCTCCTTGAAACCGCAGCCGCTCGCTAACGCCAATGCGAGCATTGCGACCACCGTGTCGCCTGCTCCTGAAACATCGAACACCTCCCGTTTGACTGCTTCGAGATAGTGCGTTTCTTTTTCAAACGATCCAAACATCCCTTTAGGACCCAGCGTGATGATTACGTTCTTAAATCCGTAACGTTTCTTAAGTTCGTCAGCCAAATATTCTTTTGGCCAAGTTTCCAGAAGGTCCAGACCAAGAGCGTCGCACGCTTCTTTTTCGTTGGGCGTGATCAAAAATGCGCCGCGATACTTGTCGTAATTCGTGCCCTTAGGATCAATAATAACGGGAATGCCTCGCGCCTGCGTCGCGGTGAGGAGATTCTTTAAAAACTCAGGTGTAAGACCGCCTTTTGCATAATCACTAATTAAGAGCGCGTTGAAATTCGATTCTGTTATGTTTGAAAAAAGCTGATTTTGTTCCGCAGCGTCAATAGGATCAATTTTTTCCCAGTCGATTCTTACGATATGATGACTATTAGAAGTAACGCGCGTTTTGCGGATTGTCGGTTTTGTGGCGCTCGATATAGTAAGACTAAAGTCGACTTTGTCGGTATTTAAAAGATCTCGCAAAGTTTGCGCCGAATCATCCTTGCCCCAAACGCCGCAAAGCATAGCTTGGCCGCCTACGAGCTGCACGTTTCTTGCAACGTTGGCTGCGCCGCCCGCAGTAAAATGTGTCTTTGTCACAAGATGAACAGGTACTGGCGCTTCGGGGGATATCCGAGTTACCTTGCCTTCCCAATATTCGTCTAGAATAGGATCGCCGACGACGAGAATTTTCTTGGTCGCGCCTTCCCACGGAAGGCTAGAGGTAGTTTTGGTCACTATTGGTTCCTGTGAATTCAAAGTCAAAGACATGACGCTGACTCGAGTCACGGTTCTGACATTTCCACATCATAACCTGGCAAATATTTGGCGGCTAGCAAAAAACCCTTGCCATTTGAGTCGTTTAACAACTGGCACAAGACTTGCTTGATTAAAACTGCCTACCTAAAAATTTGTTTGGACAAAATAAAACCAAGGATTGGTGTGTAAAGCAGTGAATTCCTTAGCTAAAATCTTGTGCCTTTTCCTTTTGGCTCAAGCCCCGGCATCGGCGGCGAAGAACCGCTTTTCCCAAATCATTCTTCCCTTCCCCAACAAGCGAACCTACGCATTTAAGCACAACGCCGAAGAAAATCTCGCTACCGTCGAAATCACCAACACACAAGCGTCCGAGCTCGAAGCTTTGAATTACTACGATGATCAGGTCGTCAAAAGAGTGCTGATCAATCAAGACGGATCGACGGCGAAAATTAAACTATACTTGAAAGACAAAGATATCAAACTCACCATCACGGATTTTGCTGATCCCTTTCGAATCGTTATCGATCTCTTCGATGAAGGCTACCAAGAACAACTTGATCCCGTCACGAATTTACCGGTCTTTGGAACAGGAGTTGCCGACAAGGCTGAAGAGCCAGCGAACGAACTGGGCTACGATGAATCCATGGCGGCTGACGGTACCCAGCGACGAAAACTCTTGCAGCCTCCCCTTCAAGACTTCGAGGATCAAAGCGAGGTTGTCGCCGGGTTGGAAAAAGTAGAGAGCGGTCCCGGCAAGAGCTGGAGCGAATATCCGATTTACGTTTACCGAATTCAGACGAAGATTTACGACAAATACGGCAACGATCCCCAAGATCATGATTCCAAGACCGTGAAAAAAGTATCACCGGATGAGGCTCTTGCAGCTCATGCCGGATCGCTTTACGACTTTGGTCATGAAAGAAAGGCGCTCGTTGCATACCAGAAACTTTTGCTTAAGGCGCCGTTCGTTTTCGATCAAAATCCTCTTCACATCTGGCGGCTTGCGGAAGTCCACTTGGGCCAAGGTAATCTCACGCTTGCCGACGGTTACTATCAAAGCCTGATGGATAAACATCCTGAATCAGAACTCTCGTCATATGCGCAGATGCGTCGCCTCGATATCAAGGCGATTAAGGCGACACAAAATGCTAACACGGCGGAGTTTGCAAGTATCGTCAAAGGGATTTCGCTTATCCGAAACAACCGCGAAAATCCGGAACTCGAAGGGCAGAAGAACATTCGAATGGCTTATTGGTCCGCGAAAGACGAAGATCAGAAAGCCCTTCTCAAGGACCACAACCATCTTCCGGACGTCCGCCCCGAGATACTTAACGCTCTGGTTGGCGCGCCGGAACAGCTCGAAAACAAATGGACTGAATTCCTTGGCGCCAGCCTAGTCCTCAGCGAAATGCTGGATACCAAAAAGTGGAGCGACGACACGGCCAACTATGCCGGCAAATATTTCGAGCGTTTCAAAGGCGAAAAGAGCAAAGAGATAAAATCGCGTTTGCTTTCGAGAACAGGAAGCACCTTCACCGAAACCATCAACGGCCTCGTTCAAAACAAGAATTATGCCGAGGCTACGGCGCTTATCGAAGGTTTGCCAACTTCGTTAGCTTTCCTGAAAGGCGATTCCAAAATAGCGTGGAGTACCGGTGAGGCATATAGAGCTTTAGGACAGCCAAAGGAAGCCCAATCCTTTTACAAGAACGCTGTCGCCACCAACGAACAGCAAATGGCGAAGTTCAGGGCGGCATTTTGGTACGCGGTTACGATGGACGAAGCAAATTCTATGGCCAACCTTACGGGCGGTAAGTCCAAGAACAAAGGCGGCAAAAAATCGATAGCCGCAGCTGATGCTGAGCTGGCAGCGCTTTGGAGCGAGCTGAAGGAATCAGAGCAGGAAAAGCTGTATTCCGAACTCAAGACCGATATCGAAAACACGGTTCAACTCAAATACAGACTCAAAACCCCGGCAAAAATCTTACTCGATCGCTGGAGTAAAAGTGCCGAAATGGCGACAGGTGGAACGGTCGCCGGCTCACCTCAGCCCCAAGATTCGAATTCTATGACTTTGCTGGTGACCCTTGCCAAGAGGTTTTCCGATCTTGGAATGGAAGACGAAAGAACAAAATCGATCGAACTCATGGCCAAGATGAAGCCTTCTGCGATGAACGGGAATAAAGAATTGAAAACAATGTGGATCGCGAATCTCAAAGAATTGGCTGAAGAAAAACGTTCCAAGAATGACCTCGCTGGCGCGGGCAGAACTTACGGAATTCTCGGACAAGAAGACTCCGAGAATCGCGCTGAATATCTTTATAAAAGTGGATTGTTGCTATATAAGGCCGGCCGACGAGATGAAGCATTAACAGCGTTTCAGCAAGCAAGCCAAGATGCCAACAATTTGCTCTATGCTGATTTAGCAAAGAAAAGGTTAGATCAACTCCAAAAGTAAGGGGAAAGTATGAAGTTCGCAGATTCAGGGAATGAAGCAATTGCGAAAACCGAAATTCTGGATGTACCGAATCCACAAGACTACATCGACTATGTCCAGAACAAGAAGATGCAGGAAAGCACCGCGAAAAAGAGCGATTTCATTTTTGCGGACGAAAAAATGCTTCGGATCAAGGAACTGGTCGAGCAAATTTCTCATACGGACGTCCCTGTTCTCATCACCGGCGAATCAGGTACAGGGAAAGAAGTTATTGCGCGCATGATTCACAAGACATGCAATCGAAATGACAAGCCATTCGTCGCAATAAATTGCGCCGCCATGCCGGCGAACCTCCTTGAAAGCGAGCTTTTCGGCTTTGAACGCGGCGCGTTCACGGGTGCGACTCAGCGGCATATTGGTAAGTTTGAACAAGCGAACAAGGGAACCCTTCTTTTAGACGAGATCACGGAAACCGATAAATCACTGCAGGCGAAATTGCTTCGAGCCCTACAAGAGCGGGAAATTGAACGCCTTGGAGGCGATGGTCCTATCAGCATAGACGCCCGTGTTATTGCAACCACAAACAGAGACATCAATTGCGCTGTGAGCGAAGGCAAGTTCCGAGAAGATCTCTTTTACAGACTTTATGTGCTTCATATCGAAGTGCCGCCTCTCCGGCAGCGACCAAAGGACATCGAGGTTCTGACTCGGCACTTTGTGAAAACGTTCGGAAAACAATATCGAGATCGCCAGTTCTCGATCAGTGCCGATGCGATGACGAAGCTCACTAAATTTAATTGGCCAGGAAACGTTCGCCAGCTGCAAAACATTGTGCAGAGAGCCATAATTATGGCGAAGTCGGACATCGTGACCGCTGATCTTTTCAACTTCGAAACCTCGAAACCGGCGTTCGAGAACGATTGGGTGAAGTATCTTCCGATCGGGAAGAAAATGAGAGTGGTCGAAACCCAATTTATCATCGAAACGCTAAAACATCACAACGGAAATCGCACTCATGCGGCAAAGACTCTCGGCATCAGTCTCCGAACTCTAAGAAACAAGATTAATGAATTTACGCATGAAGGATTCGAGATACCCGAACCAGTCATAGGTAAGGCGGTATGAAGATAAGTGGCGGACTTTTCACGTTTTCAGATCGCGCCAAGATGGCGACGATGCATCATCGGTTAAGAAACACCGAGGTGATCACGGGGAACATCGCTAACGCTGAAACGCCAGGTTATAGAGCCATTGGGTATGACTTCGAGAAGCAATTTCAGGAAGTCACAGGCACGGAAGACGAATTGGCGATGAAAGCCACGAACCCAAAGCATTTCAAGGGCGATGGGGCGTACGAAAACGGAGAAGTTGAGCCGGACGTCTATGTAAGACCCACAGAAAGCGTTGGCCAAGACGGCAATACCGTCGATTTGGACGAAGAGATGGCGCGGTTGGCCAGTAACCAGCTGCTTTATCAGTCCACCGTTGAGCTGATAAATAGGAAAATCGGTACGTTACGCTATGCAATTTCATCAGGGAGTAGATAGGTATGAGCTTTTTTAGATCGATGAATGTCAGTTCTTCCGCACTTGCCGCCCAGCGATTGCGTATGAACGTTTTGAGCTCAAACCTCGCAAACGCCAATACTACGCGAGGCACTGAAGACGGCGGACCTTACCGACGTCGCGATGTCGTGTTCTCCGCTGTTCCTGCATCGGGCGACTTCGATTCCTTTCTCGATGAAGATTACGGAACCCAGTTGAAAAAGGTGAAGGTCGTCGACATACACAAAGATACACGTGCCCCGAGACGGGTTCATGATCCGTCCCATCCGGACGCTGACGAAAACGGATTTGTAAACATGCCGAACATCCAGGTGATGTCAGAGATGGTGAACATGATAATGGCGACTCGCGCTTACGAAGCGAACGCCACAGCGCTCGATGCTGCAAAACAGATGGCCGCAAGGTCCATAGAGATTGGCCGCTAAGGGAACCTACTTAATCGGGAGGATGCATGGATAAAATATCTAATGCGACAAGGGGATTGGGCTCCAAGCTCCTTGCGGAGCTTCCGGGGCTCGGCGAAGAAGTTCGTGGCATTTCGAACAAGCAAAGCCAGGTGTCGAAAGGCCCAAGCTTTCTCGATCATCTCAAGGATGCGATGAATGACGTCAACCAAGTTCAAAAGGACGCTGACGCCGCAGCGATGGATCTCGCAACGGGAAAACAAGAAGACATTCACGAAACCATGTTACGAGCCGCTCATGCTGAGTTGAGTTTTAATCTGATGGTGCAAGTTAGAAACAAAGTTCTCGAAGCGTACCAAGAAGTCATGAGAATGCCAGTTTAAAAGAGGTGATAATTGGAGAAGTGGACTAACTTTCTGCTGACTTTCAAAGACCAGGTTGTAAACTTTTGGTCTAAGCTCTCGATGGGCAAACGCATCTCGCTCGTCAGCTTTCTGGGCCTTGCCATAGTTGCAATTGCGTCCCTGTTTGCTTTTACGACAAAAGAAAAGCGAGACTACCTGTATCAAAACCTCGCCGACGAGGATATTCAAGCCATTGCATCCGAACTTAAAAAGTTAGGAGAAAAGGATTTCACGATCGATGCCCAAGGGATTAAGGTTCCTGAAGAAAGAGTCCTCCCGCTGCGAATCCAGCTGTCTCAAGAAGGCCTGCCCTCTCACGGGCAAATCGGTTGGGAAAAATTTGATCAGCAGGACTTTACGAGCACTGAGTTCGAACAAAAAATCAACAAACGTCGTGCTATCGAAGGCGAGTTGGCGCGAACGATCGGCAGCGTCGAAGGAATTATGTCGGCCCGTGTCCATATTGTGGAAGCAAAACAAAGCCTTTTTGTCGAGGATCAGAAAGATCCGACGGCAGCCATCTATATTAAAACCAAGCGCGGCGTCGAACTTGCTCCAAAACAAATCAACGGCGTCGTCCATTTGGTGTCTCGATCCGTCGAGGGTCTAAAGCCAGAAAAAGTCACGATTATCGATCAAAACGGCAAACTTCTTACTAAGGTCGAGTCCGACGATCCCGAGTCTAAAAAAGCGGAGGAAATGATCGAATATCGCAACAAGCGAACCAAGGATCTCGAGGAAAAAGTGACGGAGATAGTTTCTAGAATCGTGGGTCCGGATCGCGTGGAAGCGAAAGTCGATCTCGAAATTGATTTCACGACCGAAGAACAGACAATGTCAGACATCGATCCCGACAAAGTGGTCGTTATTGCGTCAAATACGACCGCTCAGGAACTTGATGGAAGCGGTCTCAACCCAACCGGTATCCCCGGGGCCAAGTCGAACGTGCCTGGAGAGCAAGAGCCGTTAGGTATGTCGGGAAACAAGTCCCAGAGCAAGCGCAATTCCGAACGCATCAACTACGAAGTTGCAAAGAAGCAAAGTCACCGGATCATGCCATTTGGCAACATCCTGAGAATATCCGCCGCGGTTCTCGTCGACGGCAAACAACCCTATCCGATAGACGGTACTAAACCGGTCTTCGAGCCGCGTACCGACGATGAGATGAAAAAGATAGAAGAGTTGGTGAAATCAGCGATAGGCTTCAAAGACGGACGGGACATGGTGAAGGTGCACAACCTCTTGTTCCAACCCGCGCCGTTCCAAATAGAGGCCATCAAGGAGAAGAAGACAGAAAACAGAAATTACATCTCTACGCTCGCGGTTTCCGCCGTCGCCGCACTTGCCATTGTGTTCTTCTTTGCCTTTGTCGTTCGCCCATACTTCCGATGGTTGTCTTACGATCCGGAGAGAAAGAGCTTGGAAACAAAGGTCGAAGAATTTCGACCGGACCTCGAATTGGGAAGTATTCAAAACGTGCAGGTCAAGGAGGACATTCCGTTCGAGAAGTTGTCGCCGCAGGAGCAAATTCTGTATCTTGCTAAGCACGAGCCTAAACGAACAACGGAAGCCATACGTATGTTGTTGAATCCGCAATCCTCTTCACCAACTGCCTGATAGGGTGACATGATAAACGGGATTTCATCCAAAAAGCGATTGGGTAGGTTCTTCAAGAACAAGGACCCCATTTGCGGAATAATGCAGATTTCGGATTTTTCGCTAGAGGCCATTTCGGAAGCGAAAACGACGATGCCTGACAATCCGCTTGGAACAGTTATTCATGCAATGCTTCACGCAAGCGACGAACTCAATGACACCGTTCGAGATTGCGAAGAAGTTAGGAAAGACCTCAATGATAACGAACGAGCGGTGCTCAAGCCGGTTGATTTCACGGATGACTGGAAAAGACAAAGAGACAGGTTCGCTCGAAAGGGAAGAATAGACGAGGAAGAAGAATTAGAGTTAGAACTTGAATATCTTCGGAAAATTAAATCAAAAAATGACAGCGATGAAGACGACGGTGAGAACTTGCCTCCTCTCGTCTCTCAGACTATGGAGGAAGAGAAACCTTCATTTTTTAAAATTCAGAAGAAGCCTGAACCGGAGCCTATTCGAGCGCAACAACCAGCTCCGGTCGCCGAGGAAAGAAAACCAGCCGAAGAAGAAAAAGTCGAAGCTCCGGCCGAGTCCTTCGTTCCATTTGGACCAGGTGCAACAGGCCCTGTGCAAAGTGTAGAATTAGACGCAATAAAAAAGTCAAAGGAAGAGAAGACGCGAGCAGTGGAAAGAGAAGACGGTTTTAAAAAAGGTTACGAAGAAGGTGTGGCCAAGGCTCAAGCGGAATTGGAAGAACACTTCGGGGAAATTTCTAAGAATGTGAACGAGGCGCTAAGCGAACTCGAGGGTTTAAAAAAGAGCATTCTGCACAACGCGCAGGAAAACTTTTTTGTCCTATGTCAGGCTCTCATCGAATCTCTTCTTAAAAAGGAATTCAGCCTGGATCCGACATCATTCTTAAAAGTAGTACAACGAGCGATTGACGAAACAATCAAGGATGACAACTACAAGGTCAAAGTTAATTCCAAAACCTACAAGGAATTGGTTGAGAACCTCGACGCCGCGAGCAAACAAAAATTCGTGAAAGACGATTCCGTTAAGGATAATGATTTTAAAATTGAGTCTAAGTCAGCCGTGGTAGATGGAAATATTCATAAAATTGTTCAGGATATGCTCGAGAGTGCTGATCTCAATCTGTTCGAATCTTCAGGCAAGGTGGTTTAAGTGTCAGAGCACAAGGAGATTCGTAAATTTTCGTCGGGAAACCTTAAGAAGTCATTTAAGCAAATTAAGTGGCAAAAAGAAGGTAAAGTCGTACGAATTGTCGGAATTATCATTGAAGCAAACCTGCCTGACTGTCAGTTAGGCACTATTGTTGAGATCAAATCTCCCGCTCGCGATGATAAGGTTCTCGGTGAGGTCGTGGGCTTTAAGGAAGACTTGGTTCTGCTATTGCCGTATTCGTATCTCAACGGCATCGCCCCTGGATGTCCCGTCGCCGTAGTTAATAACGTCACCAAAATACCGTGTAGCGAAGCGTTACTTGGGCGAGTAATAGATCCGTTCCTCAATCCGCTTTCAGGGCCAAATATTGAGGTAAACGAATACTCCCAGTGGTTCAAACTCGACGCGGAGGCCCCAAACCCCCTAGAGAGACAACGCATCACAAGCACGTTGAGTTTAGGCGTCAGAACAATTGACGGTCTGCTCACTCTCGGACAGGGCCAACGCATCGGTATTATGGCGGGATCCGGAGTCGGTAAGAGCGTGCTTATGGGAATGATGGCGAGGAATTCCGCCGCCGATGTTAACGTCATTGCTCTTATTGGAGAGCGGGGACGTGAAGTTCGAGAGTTTATCGAAAAAGATTTGGCCCATTCCGGCTTAGCGAAATCAGTAATTGTTACGGTCACCAGCGACCAGTCTCCCCTGATGCGGATAAGAGGAGCAAAGACTGCGACAACGATCGCGGAGTTCTTTGCGGCGCAGGGTAAAAACGTACTGCTTATGATCGATAGCCTCACCCGAATCGCTATGGCACAGCGGGAAATTGGCAACGCCGTTGGCGAACCGCCTACAACGAAAGGCTACACCCCGTCTGTCTTTTCTCTGTTGCCCAAGCTTCTCGAAAGAGCGGGACCTCAGAGAGCTGGTTGGGGATCCATCAGCGGGCTTTATACAGTTTTAGTTGATGGTGACGACTTCAATGATCCTATTGTGGATGCGGCACGTTCCATCCTAGACGGGCACATCAATCTGTCGCGAGATCTCGCCGCAAAAGGACACTTTCCGGCGATCGAGGTTACAACCAGCGCAAGCCGAGTTATGAACGATATAGCAAACAAAGATCATCTTAAAATTGCTGCGCGTATTAAAGAACTCATCGCGGTCTACAAGGAAAATGTCGATCTCATTCAAATCGGCGCGTATCAATCGGGAGCAAATCCTTTGCTTGATCAGGCCATAGCTGCAAAGCCAGCGATAGACGCTTTCCTCAGACAGGACATTTCTGAAGGGTCCAGACTTGAAGACGCGGTCATTGCCATGAAGCGAATACTCTCAGCCCTCGAATCCTAGTTAAATATAGGCGGAAACTCATATGTCCATCAAGAATCTCAAAGCAAAAAGAGACAGGCTCACGACCGTTATTAAGGTTCGCAAGATTGAGTTCGACCGCGAGCTTTTGCAGCTCGAACAGATTCGGCAAGAAAAACTCCAAAGGCTGGCGACACTGAGGGAAAATCAGCGAAAATACGTCTCTGGCGTCGATGATTTGAATAAGATGCGCAATGATTGCGACCTAAGCCGCCTCTCCCTGCTTGAGTCGAGTCTCGATTATGTCAAACAGAAGTGGCAAGAAGCCCTAGCGGCGTTTCGGGACGCTGAGAGAGCTGAAAAACTGCAGATTCGCGTCGTTCTCAAAGCTAAGCAGGACCTTAAGTCCGTCGAGAAGGTTTCGGAGAAATACGAGGTTGAGATTGGCAGTTTGGCTAATAGAGCTGAGCAGAAGCAGCTCGACGAAATCGCGATACTTTCTGAAGGTCATAATCAACAAAACTCGTAGGTTTGCACGATGCTGAATTACATCGCTCGAAATTCAATCAAGATTCTGATCATCGTAAAGGTGGCGGCGATCGCATTTGTTGTTTTGTACTTCAATGGTTTTTATCTAGGCGATAAGTCGGTTGTAGCCCAAGAGGACACTGCCAAAGAAAAAGAACAGACCGTCGCGCAGGCGACCCCTCCGGCGCAGGAAGAAGACGATGAAGACGTTCAGAAAGGATACCTGGACGATCTTTTCACCCTCCCCAAAATCGACAAGGAAAACCTACAAAAAGACGAGATAGCCCGTTATCTGTCATTGCTCGAGAAAAAAGAGTCTCAGGTGGAAGCACGAATTAGCGTTCTTTCGGCGAAGGAGAATCACTTGAAGCAATTGGAAGGGGTCATCGACGACAAACTGAAAAAGCTCGAAGAAGAAATGAACTATTTCCAACAGACGGTGCAGAAGGAAAAAGAAGTTAAAGACGAAAGGCTCGAACGTCTGGTTGAGTTCTACAGAAAAATGTCTCCAAAGAAGGCTGCTCCGGTGTTTGAAAGTTTGGACAAAGACTTGGTGGTGGCACTTTTCAACAAGATACCGCAAAAACAAACGACCGAAATTCTCTCTCTCATGAATCCCCAAAAATCGGTTGAGCTTTCCGAGTATTTCGGACGAATCAAGTCCGGCAGCGAGTACAATACGCTGAAAGAGATCAACACATCGCTACGAAAAGAATTTTCTGAATGCCGCGAGATTAACGAGCAGGCGGAATAATTAATAAAACTGAGAGTGAGCTGGCCTGCCCACGCATTCATACTTAAACCCGCAGGATTCGATCAGCGGCCTGTCGTATTGATTTCTAAGATCAACGATTGTCGGCGTGCGCATGGCCGGATAGATCTTTTTCCAATCCGGACTCTTGTACTCACTCCACTCTGTGATGAGAACGACAGCGTCAGATCCCTCTACACTTTCCCATAAATCGTCAAAATAGCGGATTTCACCCTTGATAAGATCTTGGAAATTTTCCTTGGCTTGAGGGTCGTGCGCGTTAATTTTGGCTCCTCTTTCGAGAAGAGCGGTCACGATGTCGATGGACGGAGCGTCCCTGATGTCGTCAGTACCTGGTTTAAACGCTAAACCCCAAATCGTGACTTTCTTGCCGGATACATTGCCGCCCAAAGCCTTCAGTACTTTATCCGTAACGTATTTTTTCTGACTCTCGTTGGCTTGCTTGATGGAAGACGGCAAGTTGAAATCCACTTTGTGCTCTTTGCCGATGTGGATCAAGGCAGAAACGTCCTTTGGAAAGCACGAACCGCCGTACCCAGGACCAGCGTACAGAAATTTCTTCCCAATGCGTGTGTCGCTGCCGATGCCGAGCCTGACGCTGTCAATGTCTGCGCCGGCGACGTCGCACAGGCGTGATAGTTCGTTCATAAAGCTGATGCGCGAAGCCAACATCACGTTAGATGCGTATTTTGTCAATTCACTCGATTCTGTTTTCATGATGAGAAGTCGGGAAGGGTCATCAATGATAAACGTCTTATAGATCTGCTTGATCGTCTTAATAGCAGCTTCGTCTTTGTCTCTTAGGCCGACGATGATGCGATCGGGCCGCATGAAATCGTCTATAGCTTTGCCCTCTTTTAGAAATTCTGGGTTGGACGCCACTTGTAGACGGAAGTCCACGCCGCGCGATGCTAACGTTTCGTTCATCAGTTTTTCAACGCGTGCACAAGTGCCTACGGGAACAGTGGATTTCAAGATCATAAGCGGCTTATTCTTCAAGCTCTGTGCGATTTGATTGGCAACGGCCAATACCGCCGTAAGATCGCACTCGCCGGAGTCGGACTGGGGCGTCCCCACCGCAATGAAGATTACGTCGCAATCAGCGGAAATATCCTTTATTTCAGTCGAGAAAAAGAGTCGCTCGGCATTCGTGTTATTCTCAATAATGCTTTCGATTCCAGGTTCGAAAATTGGTGAGATGCTTTTTTTGAGACCGTCGACCTTTGCCTTATTTGAGTCGATGCACCAGACTTCGTGCCCAACGTCGGAAAGACAAGCGCCTGTTACTAAGCCTACGTATCCTGTTCCTACGACTCCGATTTTCATCTTTTCTCCAAAATATCAATGTCCTGGTCGACCGGTAGTACGACTAAAAGACGGAAGTGTCAATAAAAATTGACAAATTTCCGGCTTTAACTATCTGAATTCATAGCAACAGCGAGGATTTCCGCGATCTTTGGCTCGGGACGAAAATATGCAGGTCCCTTCATGACTTTGCCGCGTTCGTCGTATATTGGCTTTCCGTTAGCATCAAGTTTCGAAAAGTTGGAATCCATAATGGCACCCAGCACTTTTTCGATAGGAATTCCCCACCGTTTGGCTTCGCTAAAACAATACACGACAATGTCTCCAAGCCAGTCGGAAAGATCGGTCAGAAATTCTTTATGGTTATCGCTGAGGGGAGCCGATTGAGGGTGAGGTCCCATGGCCTTATACTTTTCGGCGATGTCGGTTCCCTCCGCGATTTCTTCGCTAAGAATGCTGACGAAATCCTTGACTCGGTTGATTCCTAGGATTTGAGGCGCCTGCGAGCAGGGGAGTTTGTAAATTTCGTTAAAGCGTTCTATCGAGGCAGTAAATTTTTCGAGTTCCATGGATAGCTCCAATTATTTCCGATTATTTGGGGGCTACTTTAACTGATTCGTCGCTATCTTCCAAGACTCTTGTTTCTTAAAAAAAGCGCTATGATGCATCGAGGAACAAGGGATGTGAACAGCATAACGGCAGCTACGATAATACAGACAAAGAAGTTTCCTTTGAGCAACAAATCGAAATGAGAGGCGATGATGTTGCCAAATGACGGAGAGGGCTCCTGCGTCGCGTATCCGAGATAGCTGACGGCCGCTTCGGCAGCAACTCCGACTTTGAGTTGAAAGCAAAGCAAGCGGAGTAGCGAATCTTTCCAATTTCGAAAGATGCCGTGATGAACCAGTTGAAATCTCGTTGAAGCGCCCAGACTCTTGCTAGCGGTCCAAAAGCCCAGTTTTTCGTTCACCTTGTAGAGATTGACAAGGTAGATGTATGTTGAGAAAAACATGACTACCGTTACGGCCATGAGAAATGCGCTAAAACTAGCGCGTTCGAATGCCACAGACGAATAGAATACGACGATACCGAGAGGCACGCTCATTACCACCAGAGCGAGTAGGTAGATAGGCGAAAAGAAAAACCTGCGAATAAGTGTCGAGTCGCAGCTCACCTGCAGCGCTCCCAAGAAAAGCCCCAAGACGTGGGCAGCAAGGATAGCGGCCCACGTTGGCAATACGGCGTCTTGTATTGCCGTTTGGATTCTTGTCATTAAATCGCGCCCGAGATTGTCGGTTCCTAGGAGATGTGCGGATGACGGTGCATCCAGCATATCCGTCAAACTTATTTTTGACGGATACATTGTTTGCAGAGGAACGAAGAGCATGGCGCAAAATGCGCATACCACAACCCCGCAAACGAGGATTTGCAATCTCTTACGCGTAGGACTCAATCTTTGCCCCTAGTTTCTTGTGAAAGAGATGCGTAACTTTTGCCGTTAGCAAATAGAGAACGAACATTGAAGCGATCACGAGCAGCAAATTTGTGAAATCCCGTTCTCGGGCAAGTTTCCACGCCTGCGATCCTAGGCCCGGTACGTTAAAGACACTTTCTATGATCACAAGTTCCCCAAAAATCCACGGCAGACTTTGTTGCCACGCGGACAGAAAAGATTTCCATGCGATGGGTTTAAAGTACGCTTTGAACATGGATTTTCCGAATGCCCTTGATACCAAGAAACAGGGCTTCGACTTCCAATGGCGGGTTTCCGTTATTGTCTTGTTGAGGATGTTCAGCGCAAGTCCGCTCGAACAGCACAATATCAGGGCAGGAACGACTGAAAAGGCCAAAATCGTTGAATAGTTCGAGAACATGAAAACAGGAAAGATTAGGCTCGTTTTAAAGATGAGAAAACCCAAGACGAGAGCCGCGGGGCCCAAAACCATTGTTGGGACGATAAACACGTCACCCAAGGCGGCGGGGAGTTGTCGACGGCGCAAATGAGCGACAAAAATGCCGATCGCCTGCAAATACGCGAGTATAGCGCACAACAGTAAGAGAGATATTGTCGTTAAGGCATGACTCAACATAGGAAGTGTCGACCCGTATCCTTGTTCACGTTCGGTTGTGTTTGGCTCGATTCTCCATCATTTTAATGAGGAGAGCCGAATTTAACAACCTAATTGCTGGATTATCCTTTCGTGTGGTAGACAGGGGGGGCAAAAAGGAAGAGCGGATGAAAATAGTGTTTCTTGGATCGCCGCAATGCGCCGTCGATCCGCTAAAGTTTCTCATAGAGAAAGGTTATTCGGTGGTTGCCTGCGTCAGCCAGCCGGCTCGCCCTGCCGGAAGAGGCAAAGCTCTGCAGGATCCTCCCGTTGCCAGATTCGCGAAGGAGAACGGCGTGGAGACAATTCAGCCGGCATCTGTTAACGAACCGGAGGTGCTTGATTACTTGCGGAACCTCAACTTCGATATCGCTCTCACAGCAGCCTATGGACAAATCTTAAGTAAGAACTTTTTGGCGATTCCTCGGCGCGCGACAATTAACATTCATCCGTCTTTGTTGCCTCGTTATCGCGGTGCAACGCCGGTCCCGTCAGCGCTTTTGGACGGTCTTACCGAAACAGGCGTCACAGTTCTTTTTACGGTCTATAAAATGGACGCTGGCAACATCATTGTACAAAAACGAACTTCCGTTCAGCCCGAGGAGACTGCCGACGTATTGACGGACCGATTGTTTTCCGAAGGCGCGAGAATATTGCCGGAGGCTTTCAAATTACTTGCGGATCCAGGTTTTCAAGGGGCTATTCAAGACGAAGCGTCGGTGACTCATTGCCGGAAATTGACAAAGGAGTCGGGCCTGGTTCAGTGGCGATTATCCGCGGAACAGATTTTCAACCAATATCGAGCGTACTATCCTTGGCCCGGAAGCTATACTTTCTGCCAGGGGCGTCGCGTAGTCGTGTCGCAATTGTCGAGGTGTTTGCAGAGCTCTTCCAAAGGTGAGCCGGGGACATTCTTTTTGGACAAGAATTCGCGTCGACTGCTCGTTCAGACCTCTGACGGAACACTAGAGCTGTGTCGCCTCAAACCTGAGGGTGGCAAAGAAATATCGGGTTTTGATTACTGGAACGGACTGAAGGCTGTAGACGGATGGGGAAAATTCAGTGACCAGCCCTAAACGCATAGTTGTAGCGGTCTCGGGCGGCGGCAGAAGCCTTGCAAACCTGCTTAAGTACCAAGCCGAAGGCGATTTTGAAGTCGTCGGTATCATATCCTCAAATGCCGCGTGCAAGGCTGTCGACATTGGCATTGAGGCGAACCTACCCATTTTTGTTGCCGCGTTTGACAGTAAGGCGGTGAACCTTGTAAGTTCGCTTCAGGTTTGGATGGCGGGGCTCCAGCCCGACTTATGCGTTTTGGCTGGGTTCGTTCGTCTGTTTCCGCTCCAGACGGTTTCTTGTCCCGTGATCAATATCCATCCCGCGTTGCTCCCTAAATACGGTGGGAAGGGAATGTACGGTCAGAAAGTTCACGATGCGGTGTACAAGAACAAAGACGCTGTAACGGGTGCGACCGTTCATTTTGTAAACGAGCGATATGATGAAGGTGCAATCATTGCTCAGATTGAAGTCGCTGTTGCCACATGCCGCAACGCCGACGAGATTCAAAGCAAAGTCTTTCGGGCTGAATGCGAGATATTGCCGCATACGATAAAAGAATTGCTAAAAGGAAAACTTCCACTCACCGGCGGAAAAATTTTTCGTCGGACTTACGAAGAAAAAAGATAATATGAATACTAACTTAGACGAAGAAAATTTTTTAACAAAAGCATACGTTTTTAGAGACCGGCAGGCAGGTGTGAGCGTAATCTACGATCCATTTAAGGAAGCTTTCTGCTACAATGCTTATTGTGTTGAGACGTCTCTGGTAAAAGAAATCTATGCTTTGGAGTTTAGTTTTCTCCAGGACGCCTTAGATCACGTTAACGAGGAGTTTGGGAACTGGGAGTTAACCAGTCTCGAGTCCGAAAAGGCTTCTGGATGTTCTTCATGCGTTGCGAAAAAATAGCTTTATCCTTTCTATCCGTTCTTATCTTTGTTGGTACTGCCCGTGCAGACTTTGTGAGCGATTCCGAAAACCTTCGGAAACGTCTGTTCGCGGGGACTGAAAGCAAGGCATCTTGCTCTGTTTTGAGTCGCGGTCCCTATGTAAATCTCAAAGATACCGACGCAGGGTTGGATAGTTTTGTTAGCGATTTTCTGACCAAGCTCAAGGGCAAGGACGCAAAGGTGTTGCCGCTGTTTCACGACCGGCTAAGACTCAAAGCGGATTTCGGTGAGCAGCTGTACAGCTCGTTAAAGCAAACCTATAAAGAGCCTTGGGATTTTTCCGTCTTCAGAATTTTCGGACTCAACACTGTCAACGGCGACAAGCAAGACCTCCCCTGTGCGGATGAAGACGTTCTAGTTACGACCGCCTACGGTTACCCCTTTCAAGTTGGGGTTTGGATCCAACTTCTCAGCCAATCCGAGCTTGGAAGAATATTTGCAGTGGTTGCGCCGACGAAGGACGGTTGGAAGATTGTAGGACTTCACATGCAACAATGGACGCAAAGCGAGAAGGATTTCGAAGCTTGGATCAAGCAATCGAATGACTATGCAGCAAAGGGAACGCCGCATTTGGCTTATCTCAGTTTGGACGTTTCTCAGAAGATGCTTTTTGGCGGCGACCTTCTGACGTTTCCTCTTGTAAACGCCATCATCGCGGAGCGGGACAAGATCATGACAAAGGAAGCGCTCAGGAAAAAAATAGGGGCGTTTTTTCCCGATCGCGATATTGCGTATGCTGGCACAGCTCTGGCGGAAGACGGGCCAGGATGGGTGATTCGCGAACGAATCACGCAGGAAAAGCCAACTAACGAGCTCATGAAACGGTGTTTAGAGGCTGGCAAGAAACTGCAGATGGAAGGCTGGATTTCGAAGAATCTTGGCGGCCTTAACTGCAATTATGTCCTGCCGGGAGAAGCTGCCGAGAAGCCCGGTAAATTGGGTGGTTTTTATTTTTCGCAAAAGGATATTTTGACGAAAAAGCTCTAGATAATCCTTTTCTTTGTCCTTTCCTTAACTACTGCCGGTTCGCATCTTTTACGTCTTCTTCGTGTTACTATAAATAGAGAGGAAGAGACGTAATTGCCCATTTTTATGTAGAAAAGTATGGCTGATGCCACCCTTCAATTAAGCGAGTTTCAACGATCGCTATACAAGAAAGCGTATGAAAAGGCATGCGCTTTTTCGAACGCGGGCTCCCCTACTATTCTAAACTACTCCGAAAACTACCATTCTTCATTGCCGAGATCCTTCAAGAAGACAACTTTATCCACGATTCTCAATGAAATCATGCGACACCAGATCGTGCTTTACGGTGATTTTCACACGCTTAAACAGTCCCAACGAGGTCTCTATAGACTTCTGGATGCTCTGCGGGCCCAGAGACCAAAGAAGGAAGTCATCATCGCGTTAGAAATGTTTCGGGCAAACGACCAAAAGCATCTGGATAAATATATGACGGGCGAGTACGAGGAACAGGAATTCCTCGAACTATGTGATTACGAAAGAACCTGGGGTTTTCCCTGGAATAATTACAAGATGATTCTCGACTTTGCTCGTGAAGCCAACTACAAGGTCGTTGGAATCAACACCAAATCATCCGGTAAGGATAAGCTCGACAAAAGAGATCAGTTCGCCGCGAAGGAATTACTTGCGCTATCCAAAGCTAAGCCGCAAGCAGTCATAATGTGCATGATTGGCGAATATCACCTCGCCGACAAACACCTTCCCGAGAAACTGCAGAACGAATCAAAATCGATAGGCACAAAGGTTTTGAGGATCTTCACTAATGTTGACCGTTATTATTTCTTGAATCCGACTCCGCATTCGTCGCCATCGTCTGAATATCTCGATCTCGGTCAAAATAAGTACTGTATTTTAAATTCTCCACCATGGATAAAGTGGCACTCGTATACCATTTGGGAAGAGACGCGGAACATCGAAACCTATGTCCAAGAAAGAGATTATTACGATAACTACGGTGAGATTTATACCGAAGAAACCTTTGATATAGATTCCCACGTATTATCGCTTGTAGAAGAATTATGCTCGTTTCTTAAGCTGCCCGTTAGGCGATCCGAAATCACTCGCTTCGACGTGTACTGGTCGCCTGAGCAAGAGACCCTTGATTATTTGCAGACCAAGTACGGGATTTCGGACGAAATGATGGAATGTATTGTCGAACGAACAATCATCGACGGATTCTATTTCCTATCGTTCGCCAATGTGTTCTTGATCGCAGATCTTTCCTTAAACAATCTAGCTTATGCTTGCGGGCAATTCTTGTATGTCCTGTTCAAACCAAAGATGCTGCAAAATCTTCCGGAATCAGAAATGTTTTTGAGCCGAAT
Source organism: Oligoflexales bacterium (assembly GCA_050251195.1). Taxonomy (GTDB): domain Bacteria; phylum Bdellovibrionota_B; class Oligoflexia; order Oligoflexales; family Oligoflexaceae; genus JBFWNG01. The sequence continues at coordinate 67,497 of JBFWNG010000010.1, read as the reverse complement.
TTTAGAATCAGCGGGTGGAACCATCGCATCTAAGATCCTTAACCCTCGTCGGAAAGGGACGGATCTCGAAACTTTCAAGAATTTCGTGAAAGTGAGTTCAAGGAAACGTTTGATAGGCCGAGCCAAACTAAGAAGAGAGGCTGCTAAATGCATCGTCGAATTTCATGATTGGATGCATCATCAAACAAACGGCGGAAAGCGTCTTACTTTGCCAAAAAAATTTCTCGAGATAGACACCAAATCGCACTTTGAAGTGAGTCGCGATCTCGGTCAGATTCTTGGATATCAACTCTACAATGGCGTGCTGGGCCAAAGAATCCCAGCAAACGCCATGTCGGAGCTATTTCTAACCGGAGACCAGGTAACGTTAAGGAAGTTGTTTACCAAAATCTTCGCGCAGGCATTCTGAAAGCGACTTGGTGCGGTCCTTACACAGAGTCCACGCCTCCTCGGTCGGATCAAACGCAAACCACTCTACGTTTTTTAGCGGCGAATGAACCGACGACACGTCGGACATTAATTTGCGAGCGCGGCTTATCAGCTTCACGAGGTTCTGTTGCAAGGCGATCTTGTATCGTTCCGATCGATCGTTATAGTCATTCTCGTGGTAAATCTTCTGAATAAGGTCGCTTTTGGTTTGTTTGCCGTCAGGCGTCGCAAGAAATACCTCAAATAGCTTCTTGGTCAGCGGTTTATTGCTCGTGTTAATAACGATCTGGTCTACCCGAATTCGCGTTTCCTCTACTATTATTCTCTTTCTCAAGTCCGCCACTTCTGTGTTCGACGTCGGTTGTAAGCCGGATCCGACCTCTCGTCGAAGGCGTGTAATGAAGTGTGTAATAAAGTTGGTCGACCTGACCCATTGCTCTATCTCGGACACTAAAATGCCCTGATGCTGTAAAGCCATGCTTCCTCCAGAGTTGATAAATTGTTTTTTACTTGGATTATGAAATAAGGAAAAACGTGCGGTCATTCAAGATCTAAATTGGAACTTTGAATCGGAGTCCGGTTCTTGAGACTTCGCGCTTCTATAGTTCGGCGCTTCGATAGTTCCGCGCTTCCGCGATTATGCATTTTTGAACGCGAAGGCGCGGAAATTTGGAAAGGCAGAAAGAATCGGTTATGTCGCTTTAATGGGATCGTTCTGTACTCGGAAATAACAATCAGAACAGCAAAACCTCTCCTCTTCCTACGGAAATTGGTTCTGAAGGTTCTTCACCATCTTCCTTTTTAGGTTCGGGAGCAATAAAGTCGGGATCCGAAGCTTTTGGGGCTGCCGGAGCAGGAGTGGGTTCTGACTCAGGGGCACCGAATTCTAGAAGTCCGCCACCCGCTTTCACGTCAAGGTTTGTGTCGGGTTTTGGCGCAGAAACTATCTTAGGCTTGCTTGGAGCCGAAGGTGTTGGTTTGCTCGGTCTCGCGATGCCGTGCGTACCTGTAGCTTTTTCTTCGTAGTCTCGTTTGGAGATCATTTCTTCCGCAAGTCTGCCGATTTGTTTGATAGGTACTACGGCCGCTTCGATTTCCTGTTTCGTAATATCCTGGAATTGCAAACTGAGAATAATCTGATCGATGTTTTGTGCGACGGCTTCCGAGCTCACGACCGCATTGTCAACCAAGCCTGAGAAGACCTCTGTTGACTCTTTCGCGGATTCAAGAAGTGATTTCACGGCACTGTTGACGCTTTCTTTTTTGCCTTCGGTTTTCGTCATGTTGTCGGTAAGTGACTTAGAGATAGCCTCAACTGAATCGTTAACTTTACCAACGATTTGGGTAATGTCGTTCGATGCTTGGTTTGTACGGTCGGAAAGTTTTCGAACTTCTTCGGCAACGACACTGAAGCCTCGGCCGTGTTCCCCCGCCCTAGCCGCCTCAATCGCGGCGTTCAACGCGAGAAGGTTAGTTTGGTCGGAAATATACTGGATATCTTCCGTGATCTTGTTGATCGTCGCTGTGTTTTCTAGAATCGCTTCGATCGATCTTGAGTAGTCCAAGTTCAATCGACCGTTTTCTTCCAACATCTCCGTCATTTCCTTCAATAACCTCAACGAGTGCTCAATAACGGATGAAAGCGACAGATATTCTTTGCCTGCGGAGTTGACGTTGGGGACCTTGCCGGAAAACTGCTTGTTGATCTCGTTCGATTCTTCTAAGTGTTGCTGTGCCTTTTCATAGATGTAGCGAATCTTGTCGCCGATCTCGATCGCGGACGATTCGGTATGGTCGATTACGGAATCGAGTTGCTTGTGCACTTGCGGGATCAAGTCGAGAATTTGTCGCAAAAGGTTCTCGTGCAAAACGAGAAACTCGTCTTTTTCCTTAATAAAGTGCTCAAAACGATTTATTCTTTCGTTGAGCAATCCAATTTCGAGAACTGGGTCGTCTTTGCGCGATTGGATCTCGGCTTTGAAGCTCGCCAGATTTTCTTTGAGTTCCCTGATAACCTGGTTATTATGCGTTATATGATTGTCCTTGTTACCTAACTGTAAGGTGAGGGCCTGCTCTCGGAGTTGGGCTTCTCTAACGGTTTCTTCCAGAGTTACCAGCCGAACTTCATATTCCTTTTCAACTTTTCTACGGATGAGCGCTTCCGATTTTTTCGAGTCCTGCGTGTCGAGTTTGTGGAGGTTTTCTAGTTCGCCTTTATAGTTAGCAATTTGTGCTTTCAGTTGGGAAACTTGATCTTCGTTGGCGCCATTCTTCGACGCTACTACGCCCGCTATGCAAAGAATCCACATGCAGAGGCCGAGAAAGGGGAATAAGAAGGGTTCTGGCTCGAAAAACGGAACCAACGCGATCGCTGCGGCTGGTATCGCTGCCAGAGCGCCTACAAAGTAAGGATTACGGACCTGCTTGAGCATCCAAAACTCCATGGTATGGGTCACGAGCTTTTCCTAGCATCGGAAGAAATGCGCAAGTCTTTACACACAATTGCGTCGATAGTTTTTTTGAATGGGAAAAGGGCGTTGAGACGGTTCACAAAAATGGAGGTTTTTGCGATTTACTTAAATTGGCAATATGTGCCGTTTTTGTTCAATCCCAAAGACGCTCGAATTCAGACTTTTTGCTCTCGAGCCGCAATTTGGAATATCGAACCTGAGGCAGGTCCTTGGGACCGTTCTTTACGAGAAACTGCCATATTTCGCGAGCGCCTTTATCGTCTTTCGCGTTCTTAAGCTTTTCTCCGATGGCCCAATAGATATTCACAACTGTGTCGTCTAGGGGCAGGAACGTTCGCGCTAGGAGACGCTCTTTGAGCAGGGTTGGTTGGTCGCTTAGCACAAGAAGTTCGAATTCGAGAAGAGAATAGCCGCAATTCTTCTTATAGGCAAAAATGTCCTTCAGATGCTCGTCCATCATCTTGATGGTTTCTTCTTTGATTTTTTCGCGATCGAATCCGGCGGTTTTGTTGCTCCAAGCCTTTGAAAGGAGCGGAAAGCTCACCTGACACATGATAGTTGTGTCTTTAGTGGCCCAGCTCTCGGCGATTTTCATGATCCAGGGTTTGTGGTGGATTGCGGCGCGCGTGTTCATAATTCTATTGATATAGAGCATCAACGGCGTTTCTTTCGTGATACTGGTGAGATCCGTTTTCATCAAGCTCTTGGAAACCTCCTCCGATCTTGCCCGCCATTTATCCGTTTTTTCGCTTTCAAAGAGTTCGGAGGCAACGGTAGCACGTCTCAATAGGGAGAATGCGTCTTCTTTTGGATCGATGTCTCCCCAAAATTCCTCTGCCTTCTTTGGTAAATATAAGTCGACGTAGGCTATGAACAATTTCCTTTGCAACTCGGGATCGACATGTTCGAAAAGAGAAGGCCTCGTCTTTTCAAAAAATGAGACCGCGCTGTGGATATCCCCGCTCTTGAAATATTCTTCTATCGCGCTTGCTTGCACTTCTTTAACGGGACCTATAAGGTCTGCAAGAAATTTTGAATGGGGGTAGAGAGTGTAGAACTCCTTGACTCGTTGGACCATCTCCTTTGTGCGCTCGCGTTGGGCGAAGGAGGCCACATGGCAAGCCCATGCAAGGTGCATGGCTTCAGGAACGATGGTGGAGGCGTCTTTCTCTCCCTTATTCGTCTTAATGTCGTCCAAGACTTTGCGGGCGTGAGCAACGTTTTTGCCCTCATATTCGGGAAGTTCCAAACAGGCGAGGCGAATTTTCGAGTAGGCGGCAGTCGGATGAGATGGAAATTCGTCGATATGCCGGAAGTACTGAAGCTTGGCTTTTTCCAGAGGCAAAACCGTTTTTTCGTATTCGCTCTTTACCTTGAGATATTCCTTTTGATGGTTCTTGGTAAGGTCTTTGCTCGCTTCCGCGAGGGCCAATTTCTTCTTGGCAGCTTTGATCTTCTCGTAACTGGCTTGAGCTAACCACGCGTCAGCAATTCTGATCGTGGCTACAGCTAGAAAATCGTTGTTGAGAAGGCCAAGGGAATTCTTGTGATTCTCGCGATCGAGCGCATACGTCAGCATCTTGATCGCCTCTTCGTATTTTCCCATCCAAAAAAGCGACTCACCTCTGAGAACAAACTGGACGGGTTGAATACGATCGATTTGGTTGTCGATGCCTAACGCAAGTTCGTAGGCATCTTCTGCTAACGGAAAGTTATTAAGGTCAAAATAGATGTCGCCTACGCGGGCGAAAATTGAGGATGCCTCTTTGATGTCTGTGTCTTGCCGCAAAGCCACATCGAGTTCGGACACCGCTTCTAGATAGTCTCGGTTTTTGACGTAAGACTCGGCAAGGATCCTTCGCAATTGGGATCTGTACTCGGTACGCCCTGTTTTTCGCAAATAGTTGAGGCCTTCGCTCGCGATGCCGTAAGCGGCCGCATACCTGCCGTAGTTGTAGTAGATGGCTCCTAGCGAATAAAGCGCTTGCGGCGTGAGATTCTCCAGAACAGGATCTGCCAAGTGTCTTTTCTCTTCGAATGCCCATGAAAGAAACGTTGCTGCGTTATTGTGTGCGAGTTTCTTTTGTCTCGCGTCGTTCGCCGTATGCGCGATATTTAGGAAGGCAAGCGCTATAAAATAGTCGCATCGTCTGTGGAATTCATAATCTTTCCCATATTTGCTTCGTGCCGTGAGCCATGTGGATCTTGCCTCGGCGTACTTGCCTTCGAGGAAAAGAGTTCGTCCGCGGTTAAGATGTTGGATAGCGCGTCCTGAGCCTGGCGTCGCAGGGAGTTCTAGGTTTGCGAGTTCCGAGGATGCTTTAGGGAATACAAAAGGAAGTTCAAACACCGGATCTTGAATAGTTATTGGATAGCGCCAAAACACTTCTTCCTGGTTGTTCTGCACCGTCTCGGGTTTAATCGAGAAGTCGCCCACGAACACATACTTTTTGATAATTTCTTCGAATTTTTTGTTCGCCAGGGGAACTTGGGCAAAAACGATGGAAGAAAATGCGGCGACGCCAAGGGTGATGGTTCGAAATCGCACCATTACTCGCTTCCTAGGTGGCTGTCTTCGTCATAGTCAATTCGAATTTCGATTCTTCGATTCAACGCCCTACCCGACTCGGTCGCATTGGAGGCCATCGGCTTGGTGTCGGCGTATCCCGATGCGGTTAGCTTTGTCGAAGGAAAACTATGTTCGGAGATAAGAAAATGCAAAATCTCTGTCGCTCTGAGCGCCGAAAGTTGCCAATTGCTCAGGTTTTTTGGGGGAATGGAGTCGGTGTGTCCTTCGATGGTGATGTTGCGCCCGAGTTCTTTGAGAATCGAGCTGACAGTATTGAGGTCCTTTATCGCAGCCCTTTTCACCGTATAGGAGCCGGCGTCGAAGAAGTGTCGCGCGAGGAGCCGCAGTTTGAAACCTGTCGCCGTTCGTTCCACCGAGACTATTCTCGTTTGACCGGGATCGGTTTTGTCGCGAAATTTCTGTTCTCCGTACAGACGTTCCTCTAGCTGCATCTTAATGCGATTCATCTCATCGTCTATAATCTTAACCTGATTTTTTTCGCCAGGATATTTTCGCGACAGTGGCGGTACGGCGGTATTGCCCTTCATGTGTTCAAAGATGCCAAAACCGGATTCCGTGGGGCCGACGCGGTGTTCGACGGGTATGTCGTCTAGCGGTTTGTTGAAACTTTCTTCGATAGAGCCGGCGGCGTCGGCGGCTTTTTCGCCGCTGTCGCTCAGCGAATAAAGTACCACGAACGTTGCGAATAATAGCGTAACCATGTCGGCGTAGCTGACGAGCCACCGTTCATGGTTTTCGAATTCTGGACATTTATGCTTTGCCAATTTGCCGCCTGATGTTCTTTATTCTTTCATCTCTCTGCCGTGGCAGAATATCGCAAGTTTTTCTTCGATAACCTTTGGGTTGAGTCCGGACAATATACCGTCGACTCCAATGAGAACCATTTCTCTCGCGTGACCGTCCAAGATAGCTTTTCGCTTCAGTTTCTTTCCAATGGGAATTCCGAAGATGTTGGCGAATCCTACCCCATAGAGCGTTGCAACGAACGCAACCGCGATACCGGGACCGATTTGATCCGGTTTATCCAAGTTGTTCATAACGTGAATCAGACCGAGTACCGCTCCAAGAATCCCGATAGTAGGTGCGATGGCTCCCATGTCTTCCCAGAACTTAACGGTAACCTCAGCTTCCTCAAGAACGAAGTGCTGCTCCGTTGCCAGAGTTTCTCGAATGATCGCGGGATCGGTGCCGTCGACGGCTAGTTTTATCGCCTTGGCCAAAGGTTCGTAGGTAATGGATTCACGCTTCTTTTCGAGTGCCAGGATGGACTCTTTTCGAGCCGTCTGGGCAAGATCGATGATTGTATCTAGAATCTCGTTCGGGTTGGTTGAAGGGTTCTTTAGCCAGACGCCGATGGCCTTAAGGGATGCAATAACGTCGGGAAGTGGGTAGGCAACCAGGAGTGCACCCGTTGCGCCGCCAAGTACGATAAGCGCCGCGGTTGGCATCAAAATGGTAGAAATGTGGCCGCCTTCGAGTAGCAAGCCTGCGAGAATGCACCCTAGAGCAAACGCCGGTCCTATTATACTAGTGAGATCCACGGAACTCCTCTCAAACCTGGTAGGTGAAATTAGACATCACGCAAAAGTTCTGACTTGAAACCCTTTACTTTTTGAACCACTTCTTCGAGCGATTCCATGACGATGACCGACTCCCCGTTCAGAAAGAAAACCAGAGTGTCCGGGATAGACTCAATGTATTTTACCGTCTCCAAGCATAGTAATATTTTCTTGCCATCTAGCTTAGTTAGAAGAATCATGTTGGGACTGACTATTTGGTTTTGATGGATTGCTGCTATTAAATATGATACCTACGTGGTGTTTAAGCTGTCAATTGTCCAAAGAAGATAAGAGGGTTGAGTTGAATATCGAGCAAATCCAATCTCGTTCACGCGAAGTAAAGAAGAAGTTTGACGAAATTTGGGGGTTTCTTTGACTTACCAAAGAAACAACACAGGCTGCAGGAAATAACTGACGAAATAAACGCAAGAAGTGACTTTTGGTCAAATCCAAAGGTTTCGGCTCCCATTCTTAAAGAAAAGAAAGGTCTCGAACTCGCCCTACAAAAGGTGAAGAAACTGGAATCCATGTTTTCTGACGCCGAGGCCGCAATCGAACTCGCGAACGAAGGCGAGTTGGCATACGGTGAGGAGGCGGACAATCTTCTCGCGCAGCTAGAGCGCGATCTAACCGAACTTGAAATCCAAAATATGCTCGGCGGAGAACTGGATATTAACGATGCCCTCGTGACGATCAACGCGGGAGCGGGAGGGACCGAATCCTGTGACTGGGCGTCGATGTTGTTCCGAATGTATCTAAGGTACGCAGAAGCAAAAGGTTGGACCAACGAGATATATGATGCGCAAGACGGGGATGGCGCCGGCATAAAGAGTGCGACGTTCCAAGTAACAGGCGACTACGCCTTTGGCCTTCTCAAAGCGGAGTCGGGCGTACACCGACTCGTTCGCATCAGCCCTTTTGATTCAAACGCCAGGCGACATACCTCTTTTGCTTCCGTGTTTGTAACTCCGATAATCGACGATACGATCGAGATTGAAATAAACCCAGCCGACGTTCGCGTGGACACATACCGCTCCAGCGGCTCTGGCGGCCAGCACGTTAACAAGACGGATTCTGCCGTTCGCATGACCCACATTCCGACGGGGGTAGTTGTGGCCTGTCAGACCCAACGGTCCCAGCACCAGAACCGCGATCAGTGCTGGAAGCTTCTCAAATCGAAACTCTACGAGAAAGAAATGGAAGAGCGTCGGAAAAAGCAAGAAGCGATCGAGGGAGAAAAATCCGACATTGGTTGGGGCAGCCAGATAAGAAGTTATGTTTTGCATCCCTATAAAATGGTGAAAGATCATCGAACCGAATTGGAGAGTCATGAACCTGACGAAGTCCTCGACGGCGATTTAGATTCTTTCATCAAGCAATGGCTCCTCAAAAAATGAGAAGCCGGTGAGCAATATTTAAGAAATCGCCAATATTTGTTTATTTATTAACAAACAGCTCTTCTGTGTGCCTAGTGTGTTTGGTTAAAACCTTTGACATAATTAGGGTGAGGTAGATACTCTATTATATGTGGGGATATCTGCGCAACCTGTCATAAAATATTAAGCCCTAGAATTCCAATCGCTGTTAAGGAGTGAGGATGGACGCACGCAAGATTCTCGATGAGATCTCCAAGAACGAACAAGGCGGCAAGTACAAAGAGCTACATTGGGCGGGCACGTTTCAAGAATACTTGAACATGGTCATTGAAAAGCCGTCGATCGCTCGAACGGCATTTCAACGGGTTTACGACATGATCGCAAGCTACGGCTACGATAAGTATGTCGAGTATAAAAAGGAAATTCTGCATTACAAATTTTTTGACGATCCCTTTGACAACGGCAAGGATGCTATCTTTGGCCTAGATATTTCTCTGTCCAAGCTGGTCAACGTATTTAAAGCAGGCGCACAACGTTACGGTCCAGAGAAGCGCGTTATTCTGCTTCACGGTCCTGTAGGCTCTGCAAAATCGACGATGGCAAGGCTCCTCAAAAAAGGCTTAGAAGCATATTCAAAAACGCCCGAAGGCGCGCTTTATAGCTTCGGCTGGACCAATATCGGCGAAATCCTCAAGATGGAACCGCGGATGAAATGTCCGGTGCATGAAGAGCCGCTACATTTAGTGCCTCTTGATCGCCGCCCCACAGTTCTTGAGATGATCAACAAAGGCAGAGAGCGCAGTGACGCGGTCTATGTGGAAGGCGATCTGTGTCCCGCATGTCGCTTCATATACCGAGAGTTGATGAGCTATTACAAAGGCGACTGGAAAAAAGTTGTCGACAACCACATCGAAGTAACTCGCATTATTCTCAGCGAGAAAGATCGAATCGGCGTGGGAACGTTTCAGCCTAAAGATGAAAAAAACCAAGATTCGACAGAACTCACAGGCGACATCAACTACCGTAAAATTGCGCAGTACGGTTCGGATTCGGATCCAAGAGCCTTCAACTTCGACGGCGAATTCAATGTTGCCAACCGCGGTATTATCGAATTTGTCGAGGTCTTGAAGCTTGACGTGGCGTTCCTTTACGATCTTCTGACCGCTAGCCAAGAACATAAAATCAAGCCAAAGAAATTCCCGCAAACAGATATTGATGAAGTGATCATCGGTCATACCAACGAGCCGGAGTACAAAAAGCTCCAAAACAATGATTTCATGGAAGCATTGCGCGACCGAACGGTAAAGATCGACGTTCCTTACATCACGAAACTGGAGTACGAAAAGAAGATCTACGAAAAAGACTTCAACGCCTCCACTGTTCCACATATCCACATAGCGCCCCACACTATCGAGATGGCGGCGATGTGGGCGGTATTGACCCGGTTGGAAGAGCCCAAGAAGGCTAATCTCACCATGGTTCAGAAGATGAAATTGTATAACGGGAAGTCAATTCCTGGTTTTACAGAAGATAATGTAAAAGAGCTTCGCAAAGAGGCCATACGCGAAGGTATGGAAGGAATCAGTCCTCGTTATATCCAGGACAAAATTTCTAATTCTCTCGTGATCGACAAGGGAGAAGGTTGCGTAAACCCATTTATTATTTTGAATGAGCTCGAATCGGGTTTGAAAGCGCATTCTCTCATTCGCGACGAAGAGACGAAAAAGTACTACAAGGAACTGCTCTCGCTCGTGAAGCTCGAGTATGAAGACATTGTAAAACACGAAGTTCAGAGAGCTATCTCCGCCGATGAAGGTGCCATCGAGAAGCTTTGCGGCAACTACATCGACAGTGTAAAAGCATACACGCAAAAAGAGCGTATAAAGAACCCATACACCGGCGAAAACGAAGAGCCCGACGAGCGACTGATGCGATCGATCGAAGAAAAGATCGACATCAGTGAGAGCCGTAAGGACGACTTCAGACGAGAAATCATGAACTACATCGGCGCACTTGCGCTTGAAGGTAGGGCTTTTGATTTCAGAACAAACGAACGATTGCATCGCGCGCTCGAACTTAAACTCTTTGAAGATCAGAAGGACACCATTAAGCTCACGAGCTTGGTCTCCAGTGTTGTCGACAAAGAAGCGCAGATGAAAATTGACGTGGTGAAAAACCGGCTTATAAAAAATTATGGCTATTGCGAAGTTTGCTCGAGTGATGCTCTTGGCTTTGTTGCGAGCGTTTTCGCACGGGGCGACGTTGTAAAAACGGACAAAAAGTAAGTCAGGAAACCAACTATGCCCATGAAGATGGAGTCGGATCTTAATCGATTCCGCAAAATAGTTAGGGGAAAGATAAAGAAGGAGCTACGCCGTTTTATATCAAGTGGGGATCTGATTGGTAGACAAGGCAAAAAACTCGTCACTATCCCACTTCCTCGAATTGATCTCCCCAGATTCCAATTTGGCGACAAGAACCAGGGCGGCGTAGGTCAAGGTAACGGCGAAGTCGGCGACTCCGTCGGACAAGGTGAAGGCCAAGAATCGGGCGAGGGAAAGGCCGGCGATCAGGCGGGCCAGCACAACCTCGAAGTCGACGTCACTTTGGAGGAGCTCGCGGAAATCCTCGGCGAAGAACTCCGTCTTCCCAACATTGAGAACAAGGGCAAAAAGAATATCGACGATAAGGAATACCGCTACACCGGTATTTTGAAACAGGGTCCTGAATCCCTCCGCCATTTTAAACGCACGTTCAAAGAGGCCCTCAAGCGATCTATAGCATCTGGGGAATACGATCCTGACAATCCCATCATTATTCCGGTCAAAGAAGACCGCCGCTACAGGTCCTTCAAGGTATACAACAAGCCGGTAGCAAACGCGGCCATTATCTACATGATGGACGTGTCGGGGTCTATGGGCGACGAGCAGAAAGAAATAGTGCGCCTCACGAGCTTTTGGCTCGATACTTGGCTGACACAGCAGTATTCAGGTCTTGAGAGACGCTACATTATCCACGATGCAACCGCGCGTGAAGTCGACGCCGATACCTTCTACAAGACGAAGGAATCAGGCGGTACGTTGATTAGCTCGGCTTACAAAATGGCGATAAAGATCATTGAGGAACAATTCAATCCGAGTGAGTGGAACATCTATCTTTTTCATTTTTCCGACGGCGATAATTGGTCTGGTAATGACACTGCGGAGTGTATGAAGCTTTTGGATACGGTCTTGCTGCCCGCTGCAAATCTGTTTTGCTACGGTCAAGTCGAGTCGCGCTACGGATCAGGGCAGTTTCTCCGAGATTTGCACAAACACTTCGGTGAAAATAGTCTCAAGACAATCACAACCCAGATCAAAGATCGCGAAGCAATCATGGACGCTTTAAAGGCATTTCTAGGGACAGGTAAGTAAATGTCATCTTTTAACACACAGCTAACTCCGGAATTGATGGAACTTGCTCAGTCGTTGGCCGAAAAGGCAAGAGAGGCTGGGTTAGATTTCTTCGATACGGTCTTTGAGCTGGTGGACTACAAGCAGCTCAATGAAATCGCCGCTTATGGCGGTTTTCCGACGCGTTATCCTCACTGGCGATTCGGAATGGATTACGAGCGGCTTTCGAAAAGCTATACCTACGGTTTGTCGGTTATCTACGAGATGGTGATCAACAACGACCCGTGCTACGCCTATCTCCTCCGCGCCAACAACATGGTTTCGCAAAAAACAGTTATTGCTCACGTCTACGGGCACTGTGATTTCTTCAAAAACAATTATTGGTTTAGCAAGACCAACCGTAAAATGCTCGATCAGATGGCAAACCACTCTACTGTGGTACGAAGATACATTGAAGCGATCGGGCATGACGAAGTAGAGCAGTTCATTGACTGCTGTCTGAGTCTCGAAAACCTCATCGATATTTACTCTCCTTTCAATGTCGCCGCCGCGAAACCGGGTAAGACAGAAGACGAAGAGGACCTTGTTCAGCGAGATCCGATAAAGAAGATAAAGAGTACGAAGAAGTACCTTGAAAGCTACATAAATCCCAAAGACTTCTTAGAGTCGCAAAGGCAAAAGGTTGAGGAGGCCAGCAAGAAGGAGAAACAATTTCCTGCCAATCCAGAACGGGACGTTCTCAAGTTTCTCATTGATCATGCGCCCATGCCTGCTTGGGAAAAGCGAGTTCTAGGCATTATTCGAGACGAGGCGTATTACTTTGCCCCGCAAGGACAAACCAAGATCTTGAACGAAGGCTGGGCGACTTATTGGCACAGCCTCATGATGACAAAACTAGCTCCGCTGCACGATTCGGAGATCATCGAATATTGTTCGCAATATGCGGGCGTGGTCGCGAGTCAGCCCGGTCAGTTGAACCCCTATAAGCTCGGCGTCGAACTGTTGCGATACGTCCGCGAGCGATGGGATAGAGGTCAATTTGGCATCGATTACGTCAATTGTTCCGATCCGAGAATTCGCGCACAATGGAACACCAATGCGGGCAAGGGTCTCGAGAAGCTTTTTGAGGTTCGCCGAGTGCACAATGACGTGACCTTCATCGATGCCTTTCTAGACGAAGATTTTTGCCATCTCCATAAGATGTTTATTTATGACTATGATCGGCGCACCAACCAATACGTTATCTCTGGGAGAGACTTTAGAGCGATCAAGGATCGGTTGCTCCGTCAGCTCACAAATTTTGGACAGCCGATGATAACGGTGATCGACGGCAATTTTAAGAACCGCAGCGAGCTTCTCCTGCAACATACCCATGACGGGGTCGACCTAAAGCACGAATACACACTCGAAGTGTTGCGAAATATATATCGCGTTTGGAAAAGACCAGTTCACATCAACACCATGATCGAAGGTGTGGCTAGACGAGTGTCGTTTGATGGAAGCGGCCACTCAGTCGACAAAGCCTAATAGGTACTTTCTTTAGGAGATTTCCTTGTCTCGCGCTGTCTCTATATTATTTATTTTTCTCGGAGTATGTGCCTCCTCCGCTGGATTTGGCGGTGAAATTCCGAGAATCAAATATCTCGGCGTTGTCCCCGCAACCTGGGAGAAATCTGCAGAAGATATCATTGTAGATCATAGCGTTCGATCATACATCGAGGACGCGTATTATCAGGCCGTTCACAAGGCGGCCAAGTTCCAAACACTCAACGACGATCTCGTGAAGCAGTTATGGTCAACGCCCGAAGGCAGACAAGAACTTGTGCAAGAACATGAGTTGGGCGCGTTCATTGCCCTTGGCGTATACGTCGATAACGATGTTGTAACGTTGCGAGCAAGAATGCTCGATTCCAACCTTCAGCAAAACTATCTCATGGAGACCGATAGACAGCCGGTTAGTCTTATCAAGAAGGCCGAAGCGAAAGACATTGAAAACCTGATGGAATCACTGATCTTCAGAGTTTTTAATCGAATACCCTTCGACGTTGTCGTTACATCCCTCCAAGGCAAGTACATTACGGTATCGGGGGGCCTTGCGCAGAGTATCAGTCAGGGCGACAATCTCGAATTCTTCAGGACCTCGGTGTCTAGCTTGCATCCGGCAAATGGTACTTGGTACGGATTCAGCCAAAAGAAATTGGGAAATGCAGTAGTCGTTGAAGTAAAGCAGAATACTTCTGTTGCAAAGATTACTTCGCAGGCCTTCGAGAACGCACTGCAAATTGGCGACGGCGCTAAGATCCCAAAGATTGCTAGCAGAAGAAAATTTCTAGCGGCGTCCGGGGAAGATGCTGCCGCTGGCGGAAAAGAGCCGGTGGAACTTGCGCCAATGTACGACAAAAACGGAAATAAGATCGAAGCCAGCGACGAGGAATGGGAAAAGGGTGAGCAGGCGCCGGAACCCAAACGCGAGCCCGCTGCTGCAGACAAGCCAACAACGCCTTCGCCCGAGGTTCCCCAAGCCGCCGAACCTGTTCCGCCGGAAGCGCCGACGCCCGTGGCGCCGGAGGAATCTCAGGAAGAGCCTGCTGCCGCTGAAGAAGCAACAGAATCAAGCGGTCCGAGTGCATTTTCTCAATGGATGGACGGGCTGACCTTGAAGGGATCAGACGTTAAAGCTTTTGGTGGCCTTGATCTATGGTCTGCCAAAGGATCGGCCTCGGCCTCGGCAAAAATGCCGCTATGGATTTTCAATCACTTCGGTCTTAAAGCAGAAAAGGAAGTTTCTTCGGTCATGGGCTACGGCTACGGCGCAACCCTTGGCTACGGGCCAACCAAGGGCGGGAGCTTCTTTGGTTTTGGTCTCAACGCAGACATGAATTATCGAATCGCCGTGAAGGACTTGTGGTCGGAATTGGATTTTCTACGGTTTGGCGGCCGCATCAGCTTTGACAGTTATGCGGTCAAGAGCGAATCGTTCGGCGGCGGAGACTATTTTGCTTTCAAGGGCTATTCGCGTCTCGAGGGTCGAACCAAGTTAGGAAGTTTTTCTACTCCCATTGGTTGGTCTGCGGATCTGGAATTGCCGCTCTTGGCAATGGGAAACATGGGGTCTTCAGGCAAGTCGCGAAGCATCTCCTCGGTCTCGGGATATAAACTCGGGTTCAGCGCGAATATGGAACAGAAAAAAGCACAAAAGCTAGGAGCGGAATTTGCGCTCACGTCTCAGTCCTACGGGTTGTCGAAAGGCAGTATTAGTCTCGATGGCGTCTACCTGGGAATTTTTGCGATCTATCCATTTTGAAAATAGGAATGGGTCCTCTTCAGATTCAATTCTTCTTCGAGAAAAATCCGATAAAAATCCCCGTTTGAAAACAAAAGCAGATTCGGTTTGTCCCAGCAATCCATGCTGACCACTTTGCCAGAACCGCCTGTCCGAGACTCCGCGTACGGAACATGGAAATGTCCAAAGATCCCGTGCGTACAGTCAGATTCATCGACCCAACGGTTTGCAGAGAGCAGGAGGTTCTCGTGGTCCATCGTGCGGTTAACATCCTGAGCGCGCGACAGCTCGGAACTCTTCAGCGTCAATCTGTCGAGAAAACGTCCGGGGGTAAAAGTAGCCACACCGGTTACGGGTTTGGATTTGACGACATACCGAAAAGTTCTATAAACCCATGAGTTGTAAAGCATGTCTCCGTGAGTCAAAATGATCGAGTCCCCGCCTCCAAAGTCGACTTTTAAATCTCCTGAGGAAACGAATTGGACGCCGTCCCATTTATATTTCGCGAGTTCGAATTCGTGATTGCCCTCGAAGAATATAACCTTCTTGCCGCTTGCGGCGAGCTTCGACAGCGCCACTCCTAAACCTTTAAATTTCCTCTTGTAGTATGCGTTGCTGCCCAGGGTGAAGTCAAAGATGTCGCCCAAAAGTACGAACGTATTGAGTGGAAGGCTCGTTAATTGCTCGATGGTTTTGAGTAATAGGCTGCCTCGGTTATCGTCCATATCCTTCAGGTGGATATCGGAAATAACGGCCAACGAGACGTCGGTGGGCCATACGCTTTCAAGTTTGGCGACGTGAGTCATAAATAGCTTCGCAGATGTAGGAACCCCTGAGCTCGAGGACAAACCCCAAGTAAACATAAGCATTTCTATATTGCAAGGTTTATGATATGAATAGCCTACTGACGTTAATAGCATCGAATTTCATTGGGAAAATAGGATAAGAGAGTTTTTGCTTTTAGGGGAGGAAAACCGAAGTATGTCAGCTGATATTGAGTTAAAGTTGAAGCAGATTATCATAAATCAACTGGGCGTCGAAGAGAACGCCGTCGTTGGTAAAGCTAAGTTTATCGAAGACCTTGGAGCAGATTCTTTGGACATCGTGGAACTAGTTATGGCGATGGAAGAAGCGTTTGGCGTTGATATTCCCGATGAAGAAGCAGAAAATATCCGCACTGTTGATGACGCTATTAATTACATTACCAAAACACAAGGCAATTAGTCGTTGGTAACGTATGAAAGAAAAGATAGGCCTCGTATCCGACCACGGTGGTAAAATACTTAAACACCGCATCCTTGAGTACCTACGTGCTCAAGGTTTTGACGTTCAGGACTACGGGGTTGATCTGCAGAGCCCTTCAGTCGATTATCCCGATTGCATGCAAAAATTAGCCGCCGACGTTTCGAGCGCAAAGCTCAAACGCGGAGTCGCCGTTTGCGGAACGGGTATCGGGATGGCAATAACCGCAAACAAATTCCCAGGCGTTCGAGCATCGAGCGTATGGGATGAATTCACCGCAAAAGCAACAAGACAACACAACGATTCGAACATCATCTGCTTGGGCGAACGCGTCATAAACCATGATCGGGCCTTGGACTATCTAAAGATTTGGCTCGACACTGAGTTTGAAGAAGGTAGACATCGCACTCGTCTCGAAAAGCTTGGCGCCATTGAGCAAGATGTTATGGGAAAGAAAAAATGATAAGACCATGGGAAATTCTTAAAGAGACCGACAAAGAGATCTATCTTTTGATCGGTGAAGAACTAGAACGCCAGGAAGATGGGTTGGAGTTGATCGCTTCCGAAAATATGGCGTCGCCTAGCGTTATTGCGGCGATGGGCAACGTTCTCACCAACAAATATGCGGAAGGCCTGCCCGGCAAGCGTTACTATGGCGGTTGCGAAAAAGTCGATCAAGTCGAGGATATTGCGATCGAGCGCGTTAAAAAGCTTTTTGGTGCAAAGTTCGCAAACGTTCAGCCCCATTCCGGTGCGACTGCAAATGCGGCCGCTTACCTCGCGTTGTTGGGAAAGAGCGGCACTATCCTTGGTCTCGATTTATCCCACGGCGGTCACTTGACTCATGGGTCGCCCGTGAATTTCTCGGGTATTCTTTATGACACTGCTTTTTATCACCTGAATCCCAAAACACAGACCATCGACTACGACGAAGTCGAGGAACAAGCTAGAAAAGTAAAACCAAAAGTCATTATCGCCGGCGCAAGCGCCTATCCGCGCTTTATCGACTTCGCT
Organism: Oligoflexales bacterium; assembly: GCA_050251195.1. Lineage (GTDB taxonomy): Bacteria > Bdellovibrionota_B > Oligoflexia > Oligoflexales > Oligoflexaceae > JBFWNG01. The sequence continues at coordinate 50,141 of JBFWNG010000010.1, read as the reverse complement.
CGTTTTCGCAAGATAGCGGATTCTGTGGGCGCTTACCTGTTCGTTGATATGGCCCACATTGCGGGTCTGGTCGCGGCAGGCGTGCACCCAAGCCCAATTCCCCATGCACACGTGGTGACTTCTACAACGCACAAGACACTTCGCGGCCCTCGCGGCGGCATTATCCTTTGGAACGATGAAAACTTGGCAATCAATAAGGCCGTTTTTCCCGGCACCCAAGGGGGGCCGTTAGAACACATCATCGCGGCCAAAGCGGTTTGCTTTAAGGAAGCGGCAACTTCTGAATTTAAAACTTACCAGACGAACGTCGTTAAAAACGCCGCTCATCTCGCGACTAAGCTCGTCGAGTCTGGTTTTCAACTTGTTTCAGGCGGAACCGACAATCATCTCATGTTGCTTGACCTATCCAACACGGAAGTCAGCGGCAAAGAATTCGAGGCCGCTCTGGGAGCGTGTCACTTAACTGTCAATAAAAACACGGTCCCTGGCGAAAAACGCAGCCCGTTTGTAACGAGCGGCGTTCGTATTGGTACGCCAGCCGTTACCACTCGTGGCATGGGACTTAAAGAAATGGATCAGGTCGCGGCCTTTATTGCTGACTCTTTCAAAAATGTCAAAGACGCATCGAAGTTAAAGGCTATTGGTGATCAAGTAAAAGGTCTCGCTAAAAGATTTCCGCTCTATCCGCAGTGGAGCGACAATTGAAATGCCCTCGATGTGATCAGGACGAAACCAAGGTTTTGGAGAGCCGCTTAAGTCACGAAGGCTATAGCATTCGTCGCAGGCGGTCGTGTCAAAACTGTCAGTATCGGTTTACAACCTACGAAAAGGAAGAAGATCTTGCTCTGCAAATACGCAAGAAGGACAACCGATTCGAGGAGTTCAATCGCACAAAGCTGATCAAAGCAGTGACGATGGCCTGCCGAAAACGTCCGATCACCAACGAGAAGATCGAAACCATGGTGGCCGACATCGAAGTGAAACTTCGCGCGGAAGGCGAAAGAGTCGTCCCTAGCAAGATGATCGGCGACCTCGTCATGCAAAAGCTCCGCGAAACCGACCAAGTGGCGTACGTGCGTTTTGCCTCCATCTATAAGGATTTCAAGGATCCGGAAGAGTTTACTCGCGAACTGCAATATCTCAAAGAAAAGCATCTCTAGTATGTTCACCGGCATAATAGAAAACAATTTTCGCGTCGCCAAGATAACACCATCGTCCACTGGGCTTGTTCTCACCCTTAAGGCCGCAAACGACTTTAGCACAAAGCTAGGGGACAGCGTTGCAATCAACGGCTGTTGCCTCACCGTCACGTCAAACAAAGATGGCGAAATCAGTTTTGACGTCAGTTCCGAAAGCCTTGCGAAAACCAACCTCGGAAGCTTGCAAGCAGGCGATTCCGTGAATGTCGAGCGAGCCATGAAGCTTTCCGACAGACTTGACGGCCACATCGTCCAAGGCCACGTCGAAGGCCCAGCAGAACTCATATCGATCGAAGACGAGGGTCAATTCCGCGCCTTTGCCGTCAAAGTGCCCCAACGATTTGCAAAATACCTCATCCCCAAAGGATCGATCACCCTCGATGGCGTCAGCCTCACGGTAAACTCCATCAATGACAAACCAGATTTCACGCTCGTCAACATCATGTTGGTCCCAACAACTCTTTCCAACACCACTTTTGGCAATCTTTCCGCCGGCTGGAAGTTCAACCTCGAAACAGATCTCATCGGCCGTTATGTCGAACGTATCACTGCGTTGCAAAAGTAAATGCGCGATCACCAACCGCCGCTGCGAGTCGATTTTAAGATAACAGATGTCTTTGCTTGCATCCTCCAGAAGGACAAGCGTGATGCGTTTGAAAGAATTCACACCGACCTAGCCGTAGCATATTCCGTCAGGACCCTTTGGCTTACGTTGCTCGAGTCGCTCGCCTTAAAACCAGGCGATGAAATTATCCTGTCCGCGATCAATATCCTTCAAATGGCGGATATTGTTAGAGCCCTGTCGCTTAAGCCGATCGTTGTCGATATTGATCCCATAGCGCTTCTTCCTCGGGTTGAGGATATTGAAAAACTCGTAACGAAACGCACCAAGGCTGTGCTTATTGCTCATTTGTTTGGCACTTGGAGTGATTTGGAGGCACACGCACAGGTTTGTCGAAAGAGAAACATTGTTCTCGTCGAAGACTGTGCCCAATGTTTCATGGGGCCCGAATTCAATGGATCACCGAGCGCCGATCTCACTTTTTTTAGTTTTGGCAACATAAAAAGATCGTCCGCGGCGGGAGGTGGGATTTGCGCACTCAAATCCGAATTGATCCCAGCTGTCTTTGTGAATAAGTTAGAGAATTACAGTGAAGATTCCTCGTTCGAATTTTTAAAAAAGGTCGCAAAAGCGTCAGTTCTCGCTTTGGTGACCCATCGTCTTGCTTACAGCATATTTTATTGTACTCTGAGAATTTTCGCAAACGATCCAATTGGAGTTCTAAGGGAGTATGCGAGAGGGTTCAAGAGCAGCGAAGAATCCAACCTGAAGCAGTATCGACGGGCTCTTCATCCAATCCACAAGAGACTCATACAAAGAAAATGGATGGAAGGATTCGACTTTCGTGCTGCAGATCGCACAGAGTTCAAAATTGCCCTTGAAAAAAACTGTCCTAATCCCCATCATCTGTTCCCCGGAAATGTAGCGGACGTCCATACTTATTGGCTATTTCCAATTAGAGTGTCCGATACTGATCGTATCTCTCAGATGCTGGTGGAACAGAACTTCCACGTGACGAGGGGCTTAACGTCCTTAAGATGCTTGGATGACACGGCCGAAAATGCATCGAATCTGTTTGAGTCTATGATCTATCTCTGCGTTGACAGGCCAACCGATCCGGATTTTTTTAAAGGCATATTATGTCAGGTGGACTACGTGAAGGCGGCCATCAACATAGAAGGGAAGGGAAATTATCAATGCTTGATTTCGAGACCGACCGACTATTAGTAATGCAATTACCGCCGGAAAGGGCAAATGAAGTCGCGGCGTTTCACCTCGCCAACCGGGAACATTTGAAGGAGCGAAGCCCCCAGAGGCCCGAAGAATTCTACACAGAAGAATACTGGCGCAGGAGACTAGATCAGTATATTGAGGATGCAGCAAACGATCGCAGCTATTCCTTCTTCGTCGCTCCTAAAACCTCCGACGAAATAATCGGATGCGTCAGCTACACGAATGTCGTTCGCGGTCCATTTCAAGCCTGTAATCTGGGATATCTGGTTAGCAGGGTCCACGAAGGCAAGGGCTACACGACCGAAGCGGTTCGACGAACCATCACCTTTATGTTCGAAGAAAAGAACTTCCATCGTATTTCCGCGGGCTACATGCCGGATAACTTTGCCAGCGGGCGCGTTCTCGAAAAACTTGGGTTTCAAAAAGAAGGAGTCGCTAAAGAATATCTCCTTCTCAATGGCCGGTGGACTGATCACATTCTCGCGAGCCTTGTCAATCCCCATTGGAAGGCTTGAACTCTCCTCGCAAAAACTCAGGGGATCTCCTATGCTTGTGGTCCATCTCTGTACCATCTTTTTCATTTAATTACTGAACTGCGGTCAATCTGACGCGATTCAAAGACTGCGAGACAGTAATAACCACCCAAATCCTCTAGATAATCTGTAATCCTTGCTGTGAAGGGGTTCTGGCATGGTGGTTGCTTTAAGGTCGAGAAAATCACCTCGATGTTATGGGATATCGGGTGTCAACAAATTCACAAAAGGGGGAAATAATGGCTTTTCTAAAAACAATCCTGGCGGTCACTATGGTGCTTCTATCGTCCTCAAGTTTCGCTGAGGATCAAGTGAGTGTAATCGTCAACGGGCAATCGTATCAATGCTCGGGTGGCACCTCCGGTGGTGGATCTGTTTTAGTTCGTTATTATCAATATTCAGATTGTAGCACACTCGTGTTTTCGACGAATTTTTCCGGGAGCGATATTGATAGCTATTGCGCAAGCGTCGCAGGTTCAGCAAGCTCAATCTTGTCCGTCAAGATAAACGGCATCTGTGAAGGTATCGGTGGAGGAACTGCAATCGCCGCTGAACGAGCGTGTAAAATGTTTGCTCGCTAACTTCTATAGACCTGCCGCTCCTTTGCGGTTAAGTGCGGCAGGATTCTTGTTAATTCCACCATACTGCGCCGGCAGAGGTATCTTACAGCGGTTCGCGCGTCTTTGATTATCTCTCTGAAACATCGAAAAGATCGGGAAGCATCTACCTCAGCGACATGCTAAAGTAGATGGATGAAAAACTTCGTTTCACTACTGGTCATTTTTTATGCGTTTCTCGCGCAGGGCTATGTCTACGCTTCGGAGGGGAAGGCTGGCGGAAAGGAAGGTAACGAGAAGACGGAAGAGTCGAGGATCGAACCTTTTAAATCGCAGTACACTATTGCGCCATATTTTGCCCACTTTACTCTCGGACTCGCTTTTCAAAACCCCACATTAGACACGACCTTGACGTATGAAACTGACGATCCTTTGACGGCAGGTATGAAGGTTGGAGTTAACGATTATGAATTAGCTATCTCGACGGGGATATTTGACGTTTTCAAAAGAAGGCAGGGACAGTCCTTTAAGTTCAATTATGATTACTACGGACAGAATTTTTCTCTAGGTATAGGAGCATTTGCTACCGATCGGCTCGTATTGAAAGGCATTACAAGAACAGACTCATCAGAAGAAGCAGACTTGGTTTCTCAACAGGCAAGCAATTTGCGGTCTGACCTTTTGGTTACAAGCTATAATTTAACAGGGATATACCTTTTTTCTCCTGAAAAGTTTTCTTTGAAATCAGCCCTGACTTACGCTGAACGGCAGAAAAGATCGGGAGGGTCTGCGCTTCTAGGATTTAACGTGGATCATATTCGTTTGAAGTCCAGCAATGGGTTGTTCAATGAAGAGGGCATTATAGAAGCTGACGGTTTTGCGAATTTGAATCGGGTGGATATGACGGGCGTGTCGATTTCCGGTGGATATGGATTTACGTGGGTTTTCCGCCCTAAGTGGAACTTGACTGTCGGCGGTTTGAACGGATTAATTCTTCAGCGTATAGTTTATCGAGATGACAAGTCATCTTCAAGTCTGAGTCAAAGCGGATTCGATTTTCGAACATTCAACTCGCTAGGTTATAACGGTGACAATTTTTTTTGCGGCTTTGCGGCTCAGGGGTGGCAGAGGTATTCGAGGGTCAGACGCCAAGTCATCGGTGTTTCAGGAAGACAACTATATTTTTTCTCTGGGACCAGGTTTTAGTAGCAAAAGGTTTTAATCCCACTGTGCCGTAGGATCCTTCTTGAGTCGTTTAAACAATGACAGATCGTCGCGTTGTTGCAGTGTGAATTCCGCAACGCCTTCTTCTTTGCATAAAAGAAATTTTTGATAACCTTTGTAGGTACGAACGGTGCCTATGATCCTCTTGTCACGACTTTTGTTCCTTGGAGGGTTCTGACTAAACATCAGATAGGACAGCGGTATCGATCGCAAATCAATTTGCATTTCTTCGCTAAATTTTCGCCAAAACGCCTCGGTGGAGAAATAGGACGGAACTTTGCAAAAGAAGTGGCACCAGTTTTCTTCGTTGCCAGGCGCGTTCATTCCGCATCTTGAAGTATGAGGGCAAGGGGCGATAACGTGGATGCTTTCGCGCAACGAATCGCGAAGCTCGGTAAAGCGTCTGCTTACGTCCTTGCTGCCGGGTTCTACCCAGATGGTTTGTTGGGCTCTTTGCACCAGTTTGAGCAGGGCCTGCAGGTCATTGTCAGGAAGTTCGTTGAGCACATGGCTGATCAGTAGAGTGAAGGCCTGGGCAGGGGGCTTGTTCTTATCATGAAAACCAGAAGTAATCGAAGGGTGACTCGTTCGGAATTTGCCCTGGCAATACTCGACGGCGGCTCTCGACGAATCGTAGAAAAGGAGTTCCGCTGGTTGGGTCTTTATGGTTTCTAAGTAGGCTTCAGTAGCAACGCCGCTGCCACAGCCCCAATCGAGCAGGGTATGGGCCGGCTCTACAAAACCGCTGGTTTGGGTCAAAACGTGGTCCCATTTGACTCGGATGCGTCGGGCAAAGGTGGCGTCGTAGAGGCTCAGGAGCTCTCTATCCCAATAGGTCTGCGGCAGCCGGGTTTCAGGGCTCAGGAAAAAGTCCCTCAGTTTTCGCAGTTTTTCCCAATTAATTTCGCTGGTTTTAACGGTTGCCATCTATTGCCAAGATATTATTTTTATTGCTTTTTTATTCGTCCTGACATATACGCTTTCTCACGACGCTGCAAGTTCTTAATGTAATCGCATCTTCCCATTTCATATTCGGTTTATAAACCTAAGGAACTCCTAAGTGATAGCGAGAGACGAAGAAAAATCGATAACGCGTGTTATGCACGCGATTGAGGTTATCAAGAACGGCCAGATGGTGATCATGGTCGACGACGAGAACCGAGAGAACGAAGGTGATCTCGTTTTTGCCGCGGAAAGAGTGACGCCCGACAAAGTGAATTTCATGGTGAAGGAGGCTCGAGGCCTCGTTTGTTTGACCATGGAACCGGCGATGGTCGAGAAACTATCGCTGCCGATGATGTCGGGAGCCGTTACGACTTCGTCTCACGGCACAGCTTTTACCGTGAGCATCGAAGCCCGCGAAGGTGTAACAACGGGGATCTCGGCATACGATCGTTGCCATACCATCAAGACCGCGATAGCTGATACGGCGACGCCTGCAGATATTGTCATCCCAGGACACATATTTCCGCTCAAGGCGAAGCCAGGTGGAGTGCTCGAACGGGCAGGGCATACAGAGGGATCCGTTGATCTGGTAAAGATGGCCGGCATGAAGGGCGCTGGCGTGATTTGTGAGATCATGAACGACGACGGATCGATGGCGCGCATGCCAGACCTTGGAGATTTTTCGAAAAAACACAATATTCCGATAGTCACAATCGCTGACCTCATCACGTTCCGACTCCTAAAGGATTCTTTGGTCAGGAAATTGTCGGAACGAGATATCGACAGCGAATACGGCGCCATGAAATGCCATTTGTTTGAGAGTTTAGTGGACGGTTCCAAACATCTTGCTTTCACAAAGGGCGAGGATTTCGAGAACGCTGTGATTGATATTCGGGTCCACAACCAGCGACAGCTGGCTGACGTATTTGGTTCGATAGAGGGTTCTTGCGGGCCGCGTATTAAGTACGGCTTGGATTTGCTTAAATCTTCCGATAAGGCTGTGTTTCTCTATTTGACCCATTTAGAGAGCCAGGATTTTTTTGCTGATGAACTTGGTCTGCTGTTTCAAGACGGCAAGGGAGAAGCGCCTCGCGATCTTTCTCCAAGACCAAATACCGATCACCGTATGAACGGCCTTGGGTCACAAATTCTGCGGTCCCTCGGAGTTCGCACAATGCGAATCCACACTTTCTCTCCAAGCGTCTTGAAAGGGCTTTCCGGCTTTGGATTGGAAGTGGCAGAGATAGTGGATATGCAAAGCTCGATCAAAAAAGGATGATGTCATGGCAAACGTATTAATTGTTGTCAGCAGATTTAACGATCTTATAACGAAGTCGCTTTTGGACGCTGCTAAAACGGAGCTGCTGTCACAAGGGATCACCGAAGACAAAATCGAGGTTCTGTGGACGCCAGGCGCATTTGAGATCCCCGGTCTGGCGGCGAAGGCTCTGAGTCATACCACCTATGAATCGGTGATTTGTTTAGGCGCTGTCATAAAGGGGGAAACACCGCATTTCGACTATATTTGTTCCGCCGTTAGTTCGAGCCTAAGTCGACTCAGCGTTGAGAGCAAGTGCCCCGTGATCTTTGGCATCTTGACGACAGACACCGTTGAGCAAGCTATGAACAGAGCGGGCTTGAAGCACGGCAATAAAGGTTCGGAAGCTGCTCGAGCCGCACTTGAGATGATGCGTACTTACAAGAAATTCGACAACCAAGGTAGAAACTTTTGACAACCAATACGACAGAAAAACCGGCAGGCCCGCGAAGCCTAGCACGCGACTTCGCTGTGCAGTTTCTTTATCAATGCGAAGCTCAAAAGATATTCCACTTTTCCAAGCCTCACTTTATGGACTTTGTGAAGTATTTTAAGGTGCCGGAGAAGGCACAGGAGTTTGCCGAGCAACTTGCCGAAGGTGCTCTTGAAAACAGCTCTCAACTGGATGACCAAATTGGATCGGTACTAGAAAACTGGAACATTCAGCGAGTAACAGTGACAGACAAGGCGGTTTTGCGCGTCGCGTTATTCGAGATGAACAGCACTGACACGCCCTTTAAGGTGATTCTTAACGAAGCCGTCGAGTTGGCTAAGAAATATGGTTCAGAAAAATCCGGTTCGTTCGTTAACGGAATTCTCGACAAACTAGCCGCCCGTAAATATTAATCCTTAGTTTTCTTTCCAACCTCCGTCTTTGCCCCAGTGCATCAGGTCGGATTTCCCCTGCTTCGATTGGTTGGTCTTTGGATAGATCTTTTTGTACACCATCCTCCAAGGACCATCGCTCGGCTTGGGATTCACCAAGAAAACTTTCTCTTTATTGACACATTCTATAGCATCGCTTTCATTAGCGACTCCTGCCGGACCAGAAGTTAGGATATATTCGGCGTCATCCGTCTTCATGAATATTGAGTCGCAAATATTGTGATGCCGATGTCTTGCATTTATTTCCTTCACAACCACGGGCTTGTTGCGGATGTTTTCCGGAGCAAGGGGGCTGTTATCGGTGATGGTTATCTTCGTATACTTCACATTCCACGTTCCTGACGTCCCTCCGCCATGACAGAACTCGAATTCCATTTTTGTGTCGTCTACCGTTATCGAAGACGCCCCGATGCTGGTGGGACAAACATAGTCAGAAAATGGGTCTTTCAAGGCCGGGATACCCACCATGATGGCATTGCTCCACATTGTGTCTTCGAATTTTCCAAAACTACCGTCCGGTTTTTGGGTTTCATGAACGAATGCAACAAGGTTTTGTCCTTCGTGTTCTATGCCACCCTGAATGACGATTCGATTCTTAGCGTTGTGGATAAAAAACCATTCTGTGTACGGGTTAATGATCTTCAATTGGGTGTAATCGCCCATTAAAGCTTCAGCTAGACCGTTAATCGAAGCATCGCCTTTAATTGACATGATGATGAAGATACCGTCTCTCGTTTTTTGCACAATGCGGTGAAGTGAAGCGAGATTTGTCAGCTCATCATAGCAAGCGTCCATTCTTAGGTTAAAGTCTTGCTTGTTTTCGATGGTATCGACTTTGTTCCATCCCTGGAAAGGGAGGCGATCTTCGCTAGGGACTGTAGTTGCCGCCTCTAGCGTCAAGTACATGGGAATGCCCGCAGTGCATTCGATCTGTGGAAGATCGTCTTGCAATGATGCGGACTGTATCCATTCGTCTTTTACGAGTGGTTCGGACTGCTGGGTGTCTCTAACTCCGGATGTGGACATACTTTTACATCCGACAAACATGCTTGCATGAAATAAGGCTAACAAAAAATATGGTTTCATCTATATGACCCCTTTTATAGCGACATGTTCAACTGGCAATCTTCCGTTAAACCCAAACCCTCTTGTTTCGCATAAGCGCCATCGAATATTTTTTGGCTCTCCGAGAACATAGAGGATGGTGAGTTAGCTTTAAGAGGTTCGTGTTCAATTATGGCGAGCTTCTCAAAGAATTTTAGCTTCTCGTTGGTCTGTAGGTACGGTATTAGTTTGGAGCGATAAAGCGGATAGAACTTCTCGATCTGTGAGATGGCGCTTCCTTCTTCTTTGCATTTAGCTAAAAAAGTTCCTAAACGCGTTTTAAATTCGTCTTTTACCCCGTTCAAATTCTCAGAGGATTTTTTAAGGTTTGCCACAAACTCTTGGACGTCAGCATTGTCGCTGTTGGCGAGTTCCGACAAAAGCATCTCGTTAACTGCCTTGCCACCTTGAACCTCCGACATTTTGGTTTCGGGGATCTGCTTCCAGATACCGCAACGCTTTGTCGAAAAAATTGCGTTGGGCCAATCAACCAAAGCTGCCGCCACCGGGAGACTTTCCTCGATGACTCCGGTACTCACGAGTTGGCTGACAACCTTTGCTTGGATGAAGGATTCACCTATCGCTGGACCATACGCCGTGGGAATTTCCAGCCCGTTTTCGGATGCGTATTGTTCCCCGTTCGGCAGTTTAGGGAGTTTCGAGCCGGGGCCCGGCGCCATAAACTGACCCGCTATGCTAACGAGCGGCGACCGAGGAAGAAAGATGAAATTGTGCGGATTAAAGGGGTTGCCTGATGCCTTGTCCAAGATTGTCACGCCCGTTTCGCAAAAGAGCGGCTTCAGAACTTCCTTAACAGTAATATTCTCAAGGGGGGCAGCTCCTGATTTGGTTCGCGACGCGTATCCGTCGGCAACTAGGTTTATCGACTCTTTAACAATTGTCTCCATGACGGTGCCTTCGATAGCTCTTCTCGGTTGGCCAGTTAAATCTTTGCCGACAATCTCCTGAACCTCTGCTGACACACTGCGGCCTATCCAGTTATGCCACGGGTCAGGAAGCTCCTTCATGACAAGTTCGCCGTAGGCATGGCATTCTCGACACTTATTTTGGTTCGAAAAAGAGTCTCCCTGAAATTCGTAGGTGACACCCTTGAGTTTGTAGAAGTTATGCAGGCTCGTGTTCTTATCGAACGATATAAGTTCGTCGGGATGAGAAAAGAAGACCGAGGTCTTTATATCGAAGTCATTCGTGCCGGTGACCGGCGAACACTGGAACACGTCGATCTTTCGAGCTTGCTTATTGTCCTTTTCCGCGATGATGGTTCTGCCCCGGTTAAAGCAGCCTTTATCAAGCATCATTTTTTCGGGATTGGGGTCGCAGTTTGTTGCGGCGGCCTCAGTTAGAGCGTCTTGTGGATTTCCAGATCCGGAAATTCCGCAGGTTTGTGAGTCGGTCATTGCCTGCGACGCCTTGTCTTTTTTGCAGGCGCTCGTAGCTGCGACGATGAGAACGATTGCTTGGGTGCAGTGGCGGACGAGTTTCACAAAGCCTCCTGAGGCGTGGTCTATGATGTCTTAATTATTAGGATTATTATAGCGGCACGAGCGGTTGACGGTCAATTTACTAAAAGTCGTCCTGGGGGAGGCCGGTTGACTAATAATATACTGAAGGTGTGCTTTACAGCCGCATCGAGGCGCCAAGGGAGCCGTAAAGTTGAAAGTTGACCCCAGGCAGGCGAAGGTAAGTCAGGTCGAACGAAAGATTATATTCGTCGAAGATATTTTGCCAATAGCAGCCGACCTGTCCTTCGAGACCAAGAACCAGTTTGCCGCGAGTATCTGAGTCCTTGATGTATTGGAGAGTGGGGCCGGCTTGAATCTGCGCGAAGTATTCTCCCGCACTCTTTGCCTCGAAGAACATTTGCACGGCTTGGTTGATAAACAGCTTGGGACTAAAATATCCTCCCTGGTCAAACCTTGATCGGTTGTGGTCATAATGAATGGTATTACCCTTGTAAAGAAATCCGTACCCTCCATCCTCATCAGAAGTGAATGGAAACCGTACTTCTCCGCTAGCGCCTGAAAGTCTGTTCTCGTCGGATTCGGCCGATCTCACTGTCCCCGTGTAAGGAAATATTTTCCAGGGGACCGAACCTTTGGCGTCAGCTATCTCGATTCCGTATGTGTCCGTTCGAGCGCCGCCGATTTTTGCTCCATTGATCTCTTTGCCCTTGAATGCGAGAAGCGAGTCATAACGAAAATCTCGCGAACCTTTGACGGCTACATTCTTTCCCCCCAAAGGAAATTTCAAGCTGGCGCTACCTGTCTTTCTTCTATCGGGCAAACCGATCGCGTGATACCCAAGGGATACATCCAACACTGTTTCTTCAGAAAAGCGATATTGACCGTAAACCGTGGCTAATGCGCCGCTTGCAGCTTCGTCATTACTCTTGATTCGTTCCATTCCCGCTTCGGCAGAGATTGACGAGAATGCAGACGGATCTGCCTTGGCCGCCGCGAGAAGCGCCGAATGGTTCCAGCGCCATTGACCGCTGGAGGGCTGGTGCAAGTTTGTCGCTCGAACTCCTACCCTGGGTTCACGATCGGCGCTGAGTTCGTTGTCTATGGACCGGACATCCTCGCTCGATGTTCCAAATTTATCGGCTTGTTGAGAGTGGTAGAGCGCTTTGTCCTCTTCGCCTAACGTACTGTAAGCCAATGCAGCCCCTTGGTGAGCTTCTCCATTGGACGGAGCGGCATCCAGAACCCTTTCAAATTGCTGCGCCGCCTGTGCTGCGTTACTGCGATCCGCAAGCAGCAAACGCCCGTACTTCAACCGCAGGCGCTTGTTGTTTGGAGCGTTGGCGACTAGGCTGCGATAATGTTCCAGAGCCTCGGTGCGGGTGTCCTTCTGCCGCGCCAGGAGATCGGCTAGTTCTTCGTCTACGTTGGCAGAATACTTCCTCTTTAGGAGGATCTTATAGCTTCCGACGGCGGTGTCCTCCCGTCCCCTTATGTTCGCTTGGATCCTAGCTTTCTCTAATTCGAGATCATAGGGATTGCCCCGTTTGGCGGACACCTCGGCCAGCAGCGATTCGGCGTGAGGCAAATCCGACCCTTCATCTGCGAGGAGTTGAGCGTATTGATGTTTGGCATCGTCGTCCTTAGGATATTTCGAAGTGTAGTTTTCATACTCTTCAAGGGCGTCGTCCAAGTATTTCTTATCCCACACGAGAAGCTTGCGGTACTCTGCTCTCAGGGATTCGTCTCCAGGTAGTTCCGCAACAAGCTTTTTGTATTCCGTTATCGCTTGCTCGTAGTCCTTCTTATCCCTGCCGAGAAGCTTCGCATATTTTTTATGAGCGTTCGAGTCGTCTTTAAGATCAAGACCTTGCTTATAAAACGACAGAGCGTCGGCTCTTCGGTATTCATAACGTTTCCAGGAGAGGAAATCGGCCTGTTTGAAAAGAATTTCGGCATCCTTTGGGTTCTTCTTTAGGTACCTGTCGAATTGTTGAATCGCCTTGTCGGTAAGTCCTTCGTTAGCGTAAGCTAGCCCCAGATCTCTCATCGATTCAGTGTTGTCAGGATTGATTTCTACGGCCTTTTCGTAGGCTTCAATCGCCGCTTTCATATTGCCAATTTTCATATTGGCTTTGCCGCGCATGAGGTACCATTCTTCTTTTATGGTTCCGCCATAACTTTGAGTGGTTCCTAAAACGATACAAATCATCAATGCCATGACGCGCTGCATTTAGTTGACCTTTATTGATGGCAAAAAATCGGTTGAGCTTGGCGTTTGGTCTACGAAGCGGAATCCCCACATAAGACTGCCCCCAAGTGTTTTTTGTTTGTGAACAAGCGTCGCTAGTTTTCCTCCGCTCTTGCTGCTTTGGAAAGACACCAGGTCGCTTTCAATTGGGATGTTCTCGCGTGTCGCAACGCAAAATCCGCTCGGTGAAATATTTTTGAGATTGACCGCGACCTCAATATTGCCCCAATTGAATAGGCCTTTCTCGCGAGTTTTTATCCGAACGGATCTACGTTTGAAGGGTCTTTGCGGCATGAGATGGAGAAAAAGTCCTCGGAAAAAAAACCACGAGCTTACGAGCGACCACTGAGTTCGCAAATTATGCTGCTGAACCCATGTTGCAGGATCGGTAAAAATTAGGCGCGTCAAGGACTGGCGCTGTTGGCGGTTAGCCCCAAAAGAAAACGCGGTGACGTATTGGTTGCGGCTAATCCTTTCCTGGTATACCAAGCTGGCATCCAAAATCAGATCTCGATTATTGACAAAATCCAGTGTCAGTCTTTCAGTCAGAAGCATGGGTTTTGAAGAAAGAACCCTGATTCCGCCTAGACTGAGGTCCTCCGTGATTAAGTCTATCGGATCGTCGTTTCCAGTTCTGATGCGGACTGGAACCGCCTTTCGTACGCGCTCGAGAGTTCGCCTTTGCGGGCGTTCCCAGGCGATAAAAAGCGTGGCAAACAAAAAGAGGAGGTTAAACGCTGCCCAGCTCATATTGAAGAAGTAGGCTTCCTTCTCGATTCCAAAGAACCACACTTCGCACGCACCCTTAATGAGAGCGATGACGGAAACTGCAATGGCGAAGAGGGTCAAGCGTGTTGAAATGACATCGAAGGTGCGCTTTTCGGACATGATCCCCTTTGGTGTCACTTTGAAGCCGAGGCGTTTTGGCAGCAGCAAATCGAACATTGCCCGGAACAACGGGAAAGCTACAACGGCTTCATAAATCTGGCCCCAAAACATTCGAGGCCAACCAGGCAACAGTGCGGCGTTCATCATGGGCCGAAGGATCATAAATGGCAGAAGATGGGCAAAGAGCGCGGGAATATCGGCCAACAGCGGATGCCAATGAAAGAGCAGAAAATACATCGGCGTGAGCCAAAAGACGAACCGCGCGGCCGGGTAGAAAAAATAGACTAACGACGCGAGATAGCCGATGCGATGGCGGAGCGGAAGCGATTTGTACTTCATCGGATTATCTTTAAAGAAAATCTGAAGGCATCCAAGCATCCACCTCCGGCGTTGGACCAAATAAGAGAGTAAGTTCTCCGCCGAGAGTCCGACCGCTAGGTTCTTGTCAACAAACGCGCTTTTCCAGCCTTTGCTGTGAATGATTTGGCTGGTATGGATGTCCTCTGTGATGCTCAAGAGGTTGAAGCCGCCTACGTCTTCCATGGCTTTCCGCCGGAACACTGCGCCGCTCCCAACGAAGAAAGCGCCGCCCCAGGTATCGCGCCCACTTTGAATCGCATGGTTAAACATGTCTTGCTCGTTCCCTATGCGCGTACGGCAGGAGAAGGTTCTTTGAAAAATGTCTTCGTTATAAAAAACATGGGGCGTTTGGACAATGCCCATCCGTTCATCAAAAAATAAGGGAACAGTTTCCCGAAGAAATGAGGTAACGGGAATATGGTCTGTATCAAAAACAACCACCAGTTCACCATCGGTCTGAGCTAAGGCATTGTTGAGATTGCCGGCCTTAGCGTGCTTTTTCGGCCCTTTGACGTAAACCGCGCCCGAAGCTTCGGCCAATTTGCATACGCTGTCGCGATGGCTATCGTCGCAGACGAAGATTCGCTTTTTTTCGTAGTCGATGGCGTTGGCCCCGATAAGGGTGGCCTCTAGGATTTCGAGCGACTCAGTGTAAATAGGAATAAAGATGTCTACCGTCGGCTGGAAGTTATTTGGCGCCGGCCTACGCAAGACTTTCTTTGACGGTTTGGTTCCGACCTGCAGCCAGAGGAGCAAGAGAGTTGCAAATCCGTAGATTTCGGCAATGAGGAGTGCGCCGCTTATAATTGGTCCCATCGGCTCAACAAAATTCAGCGAATCGGTAAGGCGCCAAAGCAGGTAATCGGTGCATAGGAAAGTGGAAAGGCAAAGAAATGCAACGCGAATCCAAAGATGAGTTCGGACAAAGAAGAAGAGAAGAACGGCAAGAGCAAGCGGAATGGCGGGAAAGTTTGCGAGAAAAACCTTCGTATCGAAAGGGCGGAGGAAAGAAAGAAATTCGTCGTAGTCTCGAGCTATCCCAACTTCTAATCCGCGATCGAACCACAACCAGTTATGCAGGTAATATGGCAACGACGCCCCTTCCAGAGCTTCGACCCAAAGTTTGGACAGGCGTTTGTCGTAAATCTGATTGGCGAATGAATCGTCGATCGTTCGGCTAAGGCTTGCTAGCGTGGCATAGAGAGGTAAACCTTCGTTCTTGCTGATCGCTTTGCCGTTAAGACTATATCGGTCAAGGATTTGACCTTTCTTAGCAAATTCCTCTTCAAAAAACTTAGTCATTTTTTGGCGTAGATTGTTGTGCCCGCGTCTGAACCATTTTTGATCGACGGCTATTCGCCAAAAGAGGGGAAAGGCGTCATAGCTGAAGTGAGCTTGTTGTCCCGTAGTGGGATGACGAAGGTAGAATTTCCCCGAATTACGGTCTACGAAGATGAACTCTGGCGGAACAGGCAATTTCTGCCCGTCATATATCCAATGCAAAATATCGTAGGATGTTTGGACGACGTTTTTCCAGGGAAATTCTTTATCGATTGCGGCAAAGTTTTCATAGGCATAAGGGGCGAGGTAGCCGACGTGAACCTTGACGTATCTATCGTTTTTAGTCCAGTTTCCCGCAGTCGGAAGATAGTGAGTTCCCGCCCTGGTTATGTCAATTTCTCGGGCGGCCTTTATTACTTCCATTGCCTGATGCGCATATTTTGGATTCTCGAATCTTCGGCCCGCCAATAAGAGAGAGAGTGCTATATCGACATCGGCATCGGTTGCGGTGTTTTTGTCGACAACTCTACCTTTCCATTTCCACGCGAAGAGTCCGTCTGGTCGCTGGAGATTTTCTTGCGTCCACGACCACGTCGCATCAAAGGATTCACGATCGTTTGCCCATACTGACCGAAGCATTGCATAGCTTTGACCCTCAGACGTCGTGATATCGCCTTCGTCCCGCGCGATAACCCGTCCGTCGTCAAGGAAGCTGAATCGATAGAAGCTCCATAGCGCGAGTGATTCGTCTGTTAGACGCGTGCGGTTTTCGTTGAGACGTTGAGTCTCTGAGCGGGATTTACAACCGACAAATAGTGTGAGCGCTAAGACGGCAACCAACGAAGATTTGATGGTGATCATTCTTCGGGAAGCTCGCCAATGTATGGTTTGAGAACAAAACGGCCGCGGCCCCTAATGTTGGTGGAAAAGACGCTTCCTATAACTTGAGATTGATTGAATGCAATTGTTGCCTGAGGCGCGATAACGGTACCGAGCAAAGAAGAATTGGTCATCTTTATGGAGGTCGCTTCAGGGAAATTGTAGATAACATTGGTGGCTCGGATTCGCGTAAGCTGTACGGCTAATTTGCTCAAATCCCATGCTTTTCCAGAAAAGTTTAGGACCACAGAAGACTCCGGCGGAGCCGAAACATCGATCCCTGTTATATAGGAGCTGGCACTCTGCAAAAATTCAAAAGTTGTGAGCGTCTCTTCCGATTCTGCGCGAAGTTTAACGTAGGTTGGCTGCCCATTTAGGGAGTTGGAGCTGATGGTTTCTTGAGGGGAAAGTTGCGCCAAAGCTTGGGAAAGGGAGGTAAGGTCGCTCGCTTGCTCGTCCAGGGGGGAATCAACTTCATCTGTTCCGGGGAATTTGGCGCCAAGTTTTTCAGTTTTTAAACTGCCTTCAACGCAGATACGTCCTTGATACACGGTGCCTCGGGTAAACGTGAGGTTTCCCTTTACAGCCAGGTCACATCGGTCCTCGTCCTCAGGCATAATCGTGGCGACGGCAAGGTCTAGGAACGAAGCAGACCCAAGAACGGCTATCTTGCCCTCACTGGAAGACTTTTCGAGACTTGCATCGCCTTTCGTAAAGAGATTCCAACTAAGAGCATCCATGGCGGGGACGAGCTCAAAAGGAGCTGGCTCAGCGTTCTTGTGCTTCTTGTTGTCGTCATCGACAATGGTGCAGGCGACAAGAGCAAAGAAAAAGGGGAGTGCTTTCGCAAACCTTTTCATAGAAAACCTCGTAAATTTATGAAGTTACGCATTTTTGGTGTACGGAACGAGGGATACTATCTGAAAAGTTTGAGAGGTACAATTGCAAACGCGGCCCAAGGAAAAAGGTGGTGCCAACCAGCACCACGACAAGCTCGTCATGTTGAGCCAACCTGTCGGAGAATGAAAGAATTCGACCCTTTCAGCGTTTCCCAAACCTCAGCGTTTCCGCGATCTCTTAATTGAACGCGGAAGCGCGGAATAAAGGAAACGCAGAAGGAATTGTCCGACAGGTTGGAGCGGAGCGAAGGGCTATGGATGTCTAATCACAACTCGTGTTCGCAAACGAAATCGACCAACCGTTAAGTTTTGCTACCTTTAGCGGGTGTTTGTTCTCGACGTGCAACACCCATTCACCTGCGGCAGGTTCGTCTAAGAAAGACTCTTGGGATTGAGTGTTCACCACCTCATGGTCGTGTAAGACAATCTCTTTACCAGAAGGAGTGGTAAGCCAGTATTTGAGTTTTTGTGGTTCCGAGAACTTGACGTTAAAGTTGACGAGGACCTTTTCAAATTGCGCCGTGTCATCCACTTTAATGGGAATATGAGTGGTCCGCCTAGGTCGCAACGATACGACCTCGTCGGAGCTCAAGGTTTTGAGTTGAATGAGTTCGCCCAAACGGAAGAAACGGTGTTCGAGATAACTTGTGGGATAGGTGCCGTGGTCGATTTTGAAATCCACGCGCGAACCGCATCGCGCTGAGGCATTGGTTGTTATCTCGAAGGGCTCGACTTGGGACGCGGTTTCACCTGATGGGATCGCAGGAAATACACTGGTCGGATTTTTTACGGTTACGTCAGGTGAAGATGTGATGAATTTGCTAGGGTGGTTCTGTAGAGTTTGCGTCGTGTCGTTGCGCATTGAGGTCGAGACAAAGACTGTGCCTCCTGGGTTTGCCTTGTTGAAATTGACCTCCTGTGTTTTTACCAGCAAGTTAACATTGGGAGCAAACCAGCAAAGTGGTCGGGTTCCAGTTGTCGCAAGACTTGAACTCGTGCAGGATGACTTCGCGCTTTCGTATTCAACGTCCAAGCTGCCTTGTCCCGAAGGATGCTTTTTGCCAGGAATCACGTCGTCCGCAAAACCTTTGGAACAAAGTGCGCCGTTTAGATAGGTGTCTAGACGGCACTGTGCGCCAGGATGGGCATTGTTGGTAACCCTAACGCGGCTCATATCTGGAGTCTCAAACTCGGCGGTCGAACGCATCAGTGTGGCAAAGAGCTGCGCCAAAGATCGGCTTGCCATTGCAGTGCGATAGCAGAGATCCCGTTCTTCCTGTTGTTCCCAGGCTTCGTCGCAAGCGGTTTTTGGAACTGCCGGAACCACGTCTCTAAACTTTGCATTTTCAGCAAGCTGTGGCGTCCAAAGCTTTCTCGCACAAACCTGGGTTGCAAAATAGTCCGACTGGCCTTCATTGGCCGCCCAGCCCGATACAAAGGGAAAACCTGCCAAATGGTGCCCCAGTTCATGGCAAAAAACGAGGACAAAACTGTCTCGGGTGATCTCAGGTCTTCTCGCAAGCCCGCCGTATAAGAACACAAACCAAACATCGCCGGTCTCTGACTGAGTGGCGGCGGCGTTAACTGTTGAGTCCGTCCAGAGTCTTGCGACGTTTAGTGCGGCCCCGTGCTTCGCAATGATCGGCTTATAGAGAGCATTTACTTCATCAATAACTTCGTTAAATGTTGCCTCGTCGACTTCGCCTTTCGGTTGTGTGAGGTTGTCTTCCAAATGCAACGTGTTTTCGGGCAAAATGGTCGCCCAACTTGCCGGTGCACAGAACAATAGACACAACGCCGCCATTGCTGTTTTCATAAGCCCCTCTTATGCTGATGATTTGTTTATGTATTTAGCTTAGACGGAACGGGAGTGTTGTTCAAGAGAGATCCTTCGCCTACGGCTCAGGATGCCGGCCACGCGGTTATCCATCAAGATTGCACAAGAACCTTTAGCCTCTCCAGGAGCGGCGGATGCGAAAGATAAACCTTCGCGAACAGCGGGTGCGAAATCGGCATGACATGGCTCGTTTCCCGGAGCTTTAGCAAGGCGTTGTAAAGTTCCGTGGAATTGCCAATATTTTTGACGGCGAAGGCGTCGGCGGAAAACTCGTTTCTTTGCGAGAAAAAGTTATTAAGCGGTTGCATGAGGAAACTGATGGGCGCGAACCACAGAGAGAAGATGATAAGAGCGCCATAGTTGGAGATCCCTTCCATCGCAAACGCGTGGTAAAAATTCTCGATAGGTAAGAACAGACTCAGGAGATAAAAGGTGAAGCCCGTGACGAAAAAACTTCTAATCAGGCTCCAACGCACGTGATGAAGTTTGAAGTGTCCGAGTTCGTGGGCTAAGACGGCAACAACTTCATTGATGCTCATACTTTTGACAAGAGTGTCGAACAGGACAATGCGCTTCTTGCCGAAGACACCCGTAAAGTAGGCGTTGCCGTGCGAACTGCGCTTGGAAGCGTCCATGATGGAAATGCCGTCGGTCTTAAAGTTGATCTTGTCGGCGAGGGAACATATCTTCTCACGCAACTCCCCTTCCTTCACTGGTGTAAACTTGTTGAACAAGGGGGCGAGCAAGACCGGATAGAGCCAAACGGTCAGCAGGCTGAAGAAGAACAAAGTTATCCAGGCCAAGGTCCACCAATATTGGCCCGTGTTGTCCATGATGGCGAGAATCGCGCTGAGAATAGGAGCGCCCAAAACGGCGCCTATGAGGATGCCTTTAATCTTGTCGCTAACAAAGCCCTTGAGTGTTTGCTTGTTGAAGCCGTGCTTTTGTTCCAGAACAAACGTATGGTACAGCTCAAAGGGGAGGTTTACCACCATGCTGGCAAGCCCCAAGACTCCGAAGAACCAGAGACCGGTGACAAGTTGGCCGCTTCCGGTCAAATCGGCCAACGTCTTTGCCCAGTCTTCAAAAATGCCCAGCCCGCCCAGAGCTAAGAAGGCCAAGAGGACGCCTGTGTCGACCCAGCTCGAGACCCGGCCAAACCGGTACTTATCTCCGGAGTAGGAGAGGGTCTTCTCCATCGAGGCGCTGTCGATGTTCAAAATTCTCTTGGCTTCGGTTTGATTATTAGAATCAAGGTAATAGCAGCGATTCAGAAAAGCCAGTCTTCGTTCGACGAGATGTTGGGCGAAGCGCAGGACCAAAAAAATGGCCAAAATAGCATATGGTGTCACGTGAAATTCCTTCATTTGGGACTCATTATTTATACCGTTTCCAGCCTTTTTGACCTAGCACTTTGTGCTGTTTTTTCATAAAATTGCGGTTTTCCCGAGTATCGCAATTTTGTACTTTCTTACGAAGGCAATGTGTGGCAAATTGAGGAGCCGGAAAAGGACAATACCGAACAGTGATGTGCGAAGAAGGGCCGGGAAACCATGACCATCGAACCACTTTTGCAAGTGAAAAACCTAGTGACGTCCTTTCGGTCGGACGAAGGAAAGATTCGTGCGGTCGACGATATTAGTTTTTCGGTAAATCCCGGTGAGACGCTCGCGATTGTCGGCGAGTCTGGTTGTGGAAAAAGTGTGACTTCTTTGTCGCTCATGCGTCTAATCCCCGAAGATAACGGGAGCATTGACTCAGGCGAAATTATTCTTAATGGCAAGAACATTCTCACGGTATCCAAGGATGAAATCCGCAAAATCCGCGGCAACCAAATCTCCATGATTTTCCAAGAACCCATGACGGCGTTGAATCCGGTTTACACCGTGGGTCAGCAAATCATGGAAGTGTTCAAGATTCACAAAGATTACTCTCGAGCAAAAGCCCGCGAAGAAGCGATTAAGATGCTTCAGCTTGTAAAGATTCCTGACGCTCATAAGAGGATTGACGAATATCCCGTGCAAATGTCGGGCGGGATGCGTCAGCGCATTTTGATCGCCATTGCGCTCGCATGCGAGCCAGACCTTTTGATCGCCGACGAACCCACAACCGCGCTTGACGTAACGATCCAAGCGCAGATTCTTAGGCTCATGAAGGAGCTGCAGGAGTTGAAAGGCACGGCGGTCATATTCGTGACGCACGATTTAGGCGTCGTAGCGGAGATTGCCAATAAAGTGGCGATCATGTACGCCGGCAAGATTGTGGAGTACGGCAAAGTAGAAGAAATATTCGATCATCCGAGGCATCCGTATACAAAGGGACTCATGAAATCCATTCCGAGTCTCGAAGATCATAGAAGCAAGCAGCTTTCGACTATTCCAGGGACAGTTCCGAGTTTGTTTGAACTTCCCAAAGGTTGTCGGTTCAACACGCGCTGCACCTATGCCAAGGAGGTTTGCTTTACGGCGCATCCCCCGCTTGAGCCCGTTGTTGGCAAGCATTTGTCAGCCTGTTACTTCGCGAGAGAGATGTAGGACGGAAGCCATATGCAGGAAATCTTAAACGTAAAAAACTTGTCCATGCACTTTCCGATATTAGGCGGAATTCTTAAGAAGCCTGTCGGCAAGGTTTATGCTTTGAACGACGTGAGTTTTACGCTCAATGCGGGTGAAACCCTTGGTGTTGTGGGCGAATCAGGGTGCGGTAAGACCACCTTGGGCAGGACATTAGTGCGGCTCTACGACCCCACAGCTGGCGAGACTCGCTTTCAGGGCCGCGAAATTAACGGCGCGAGCAAGGATGATTTGAAACACATTCGTGCGGAAATGCAGATGGTGTTTCAGGATCCGTATTCGTCCTTGAACCCTAGGATGACAATTCGCGATACGTTGCTTGAACCTCTTGAACTATACGGCAGAGGCAATCGCAAAGAACGCGAGCAATCGGTTGGGAAAATCTTGGAGATTGTTGGGCTCCGAAAGGTTGATCAATATAAATTCCCACATGAATTTAGCGGCGGACAAAGGCAGAGAATTGGCATCGCCCGTGCCCTCATTCTGCATCCCAAGCTGATTATCGCAGACGAGCCAGTATCCGCTCTGGACGTGTCCATTCAGTCTCAGATTCTTAATCTCTTGGTTAGCCTCCAAAACGAGTTTAACCTGACCTATATCTTTATTTCGCATGATCTCACCGTTGTGAAGTATATCTCCACAAAGGTCGCGGTGATGTATCTGGGTAGAATTGTGGAAATAGCCACTGCTGCCGACATTTACGCACGTCCGCAACATCCTTATACGCGCGCGTTAATATCTGCAGTACCGATTCCCGATCCTAAGAAAAAGAAAAAAGGCGAGGTGTTGCCCGGCGATATTCCGAGCCCTAGCAATCCGCCGTCCGGGTGTGCATTCCACACGCGATGTAAATACGCCAAAGATATTTGTTCCAAAACTCGACCAGAACTTACGGCGCATACAGGAGACAAATCTCACGTCAGCGCATGTCATTTCGTTAAAGAAATTCAAAAGCAGGAGGACAACCAGTGATAGCTTTTTTACTAAACAAACCGATTCGAGTACTGACCCTTGTTGCGCTCTTCTTAGCTAGCTGCACAAAGAGTTGCAGCGGAAGTTCGGAATCCAGCGATGCGCCTGGCACGACTGGCGGCAAGAAAATCTTTCAATCCTTCAGGACGTCTGTTCACCGCTCGCTTGATCCCGTAAAGCAGTTTGACCAAGCCTCAGCGGAGATCGTTACAAACCTCTATGATACTTTGCTTAGTTATCACTATCTCAAGAGACCTTATCAGCTTGTGCCGGGCTTGCTCGAAAAAATGCCTGAAGCCAAAGCTGACGATCCGACCACTTTTGTATTTACGCTACGTCAAGGCGTGAAGTTTATCGACGATCCCTGCTTTGCCGACGGCAAGGGCCGCGAGATGACAATTGACGACGTTATTTACACGATTAAGCGATTCGCTGATTTTAACGAAAACGTGCAGAGCTACACGCTTATTCAAGGCTTTGTGGTGGGCATGGAAGATTTTCGAGAGAAAACCAAGCAGGCCGGCAAGAGCGTGGATTATGCGACTCTCGAGATTGAAGGCGTTAAGAAGACCGGTCCTTATGAAATGACCGTCAAGTTCACGCGCGACAATCCTCTTGCATTCTTCCCGTTCGCATTCTCAGGCATGTCCATCGTTCCTCATGAAGCGGTGAAAAAATACGGAGAAGATTTCGCGCAACATCCGGTGGGCAGCGGTCCTTTCTACATGAAGGACTATCAGCGACGGGGCACTATGATCCTCGCAAAAAACCCGAATTACTGGGATAAGTATCCGACCGACGGCGATCCGGGCGACGCAGAGGCTGGCTTTTTGAAGGATGCCGGCAAACAGTTGCCGATCGTTGACGAAGTGCACCTCCCCCTCATCGAAGAGTCGCAACCAGCCATGCTCAAGTTTCTCAATGGAGAGATTGATCAAATTGGCATTCGCCAAGACGACTTCAACAAGATGGCTTTCCGCGACGACAAAGGCGAGTTTCACCTGAAGGGAGAATATGCGGAGAAGTACAACATATTCACCGAGGTCGATTTACGTACAGATTATTACGTTTTCAATATGAAAGATCCGCTCATCGGCAAGAATAAGGCGCTGCGCGAAGCCATCGGCTACGCGCTTGATACAGGCGCCTGGATTGATCTTCTGAGAAACGGCCGCGGCGTGGTCTCCGACTCTGTCGTGCCGCCTGCGATTGCTGGAAGCGCTACCGATACAGGTTCCAAGTATTACAGAAAGAATATTGAGCTCGCGAAGCAGAAACTTGCCGAAGCGGGATACCCTGAGGGTAAAGGCCTGCCGACTCTGGTGATGGAATACCGATCCACCATGAAAGAGACGCGCCAGGATTACGAGTTCCTTCGCGATGAGCTTGCCGGCATTGGAATAAAGATTCAGGGGAACTTCCAAACTTTCTCAGCATTCTTACAGAAAATGGATGCCGGTAACTTCCAAATTTCTGAAGCGGCTTGGGGAGCGGACTATCCGGATGCAGAAAACTTCTATCAACTTCTCTACGGACCAAACGTGGTTCCTGGACCCAATACCGGAAGCTACGACAATCCGGAGTACAACAAGCTGTACGAAGAAACTAAATATATGAAGAACGGTCCTGAGCGTTTCGAGAAGTTTAAGAAAATGAACGAAATTCTAAAGGACGATGTTCCCATGTTCTTCCGATACTCTCCAATTGGTGTTGGTATGATGCAGAAGAACCTTAAGAATTCTAAACGCAACGTGATGCTTGCCACGGGCTATAGATTCTACAATAAGGAATAAGACGTGTTAGGTTATATTGTTCGACGGCTGTTAGGAATGATCCCGATTATTCTCGGGGTTGCGCTCCTCGTGTTCGTGTTGTTTACTTTCGTGGGCGAAGACCCTGTGCGCCTCGCTCTCGGCAACCACGCGACCAAGGAGTCGATTGCTGAGCTCAGGCACCAGTGGGGCCTTGACCAGCCGTTGCCTGTGCAGTTCTTGCTATTTCTTAAGCAAATCGTGACGATGGACTTCGGTCGATCGTTTAACTCCGGCGAGCAACTCAGCACAATGTTCGCTCGCGGGGCGCTCGTCTCGCTAGCTTTGACTGTACCTGCATTTATCGTGAGTGCTATCTTTAGCGTCTGTATGGGCATGCTGATCGCTTATTACCGTGGCAGTAAGTTCGACAGGTGGTCGGCTTTCTGGACGATCGCGGGATTGAGCATTCCGTATCTCGTGTACATTATCGGCGGGCAGTACATTTTCGCATATCTCCTCGGATGGTTTCCGATCAACGGCTTCGAACATGGCCTGGCTGGGATTTATTATCTTCTGTTGCCCTGGCTCATCTTGTTTATCGTTGAGCTGGGCCCCGAGATTAGGCTCTATAGAACGGTTTTCCTCGACGAGACCAAATCCGATTATGTTCGAACGGCGTTCGCCAAAGGCGCTTCCGCGTCCGACGCTTTGTTCAAACATATCCTCAAGAACGCCATGATTCCGATCATTACCAACCTGGTGGTGACGATCCCGTTCTTGATCACGGGTGCGTTTCTTATGGAGAGATTTTTCGGTATACCTGGGGTTGGCGACCTGATCTTAAACGCGATAAACACTGGGGATTTTCCCGTACTTAAAGGCCTAACGGTATTGATTGCCATTGGGTTTGCGTTCTTTAATCTTTTATCGGATATCTTATACGCTTATGTCGACCCAAGAGTACAGCTCAAGTAAGGTTGGATTCGTGACTGCTGAAGAGAAAGCAAACGTCCCATACGGCGTGAGCCTGGGACAAAGAGCTATTAGAAAGCTCATGAAAAAGAAGTTTGTACTGGCATGCTTCGCAGTTGTGCTTTTGTACATGATCATCGCCTTTATCGGGTATATGGGCTTGTTGCCGGATTATCAGCAACGGTTGGGAGGTTCTTATGAACCGCCGTCTTGGAGCGTCGCCAAAATTCTCGGAACAGATATATTTGGCCGCTCGATTTTTTATAAAATTCTTGTCGGCACAAGAACCGCGATGACCATTGGGTTTGTCGTTACCCTTATTAGCGTCCCCGTTGGTATATTCCTTGGCGCGTTGGCGGGGTACTTCGGCGGAAAAATAGATGGTCTTATCGTTTGGGTATACTCCGTTATCGCATCCGTTCCTGGCATCCTTTTACTGCTCGGTATTTCCTTCGTTTTGGGCAAGGGACTGTTTGCTATGTGCGTCGCCCTCGGGGTTGTGAACTGGGTGGGATTGTGCCGGCTCATCCGCGGCGAGGTTTTGAAACACAAGAATCGCGAATATGTTCTGGCTGTCAAGCTCATGGGTGCAAGCAGCGCGCGCGCCATCTTCAAACACATCCTTCCAAACGTTTTTCACTTGGCAATCGTTACCGCGTCATTAACCATTCTTGGCGCGATACGATCGGAAGTTGTACTGACCTATCTCGGCGTCGGTGTGCAGGACGGCGCAAGCTGGGGAGCCATGATCGCCGACGCTTCGGGTGAGCTCAGCAATGGAATCTGGTGGCCTCTTACCGGTGTTACTGTTGCAATCTTCATCGTGATTTTCGCGCTTACAATTGTCGGGGACGCTCTGAGAGACGCGCTCGACCCAAAAATCATCGACTAATTTTCTTCGGTCCTTCCAAAATCGAGATATGAGAGACCTTTTCGGCGCTGTATTTGCATGCAGTGCTTTTATGCTTACGAAAAGCGTGGGCCTGAGTCCTCATGTCCGCGACGAAGCGTAATCCGTGTCCACGGCGAAGCATAATCCGTCATGCCCAGCGCGAAGCGCGTATGGGCATCTCAACCAATTAGGAGGAACCATGAAGAAATTTGCGATAGGAATAGCCCTGCTAGGGAGCAGTTTGGCTTTATCCAATGATCAAGAAGCGATGCTTCGGAACGCTGATACAATTCAAAATATTGTCACGACCTTGTACGCGCCTTTAGAGTGGAAAAAGAATTACGGATTTGAACTCGAACAAAAAATCGCGGATCTCAAAACCGCGGTCACAGCCAATCCGCAAATGAGCACGAGACAATATCAGGAAGAAGTGTCGAAGTTCTTTTTGTCGATGAAAGATTATCACGTTTCTGTAAGTTTTATTTCGACCGAGTCCGCGACGTTGCCCTTGGAAGTGAAGCGGGCCCAGGACCGGTTCTTTCTAGTTTATGTTGACAGAAACCAATTGCCGAAAGACAGCTATCCGTTCGAGGTCGGTGATGAACTCGTTTCCTTTGGCGGACGGCCTCCCCTTGAAGTTGTTAGTGAAATCGAAGCATCACTCGGCCAAAATACCAAAGCGACTGACGAAGCTTTGGCAACAATGCTTCTAACGCGCAGGTCGCGTGCGCGTATGCCCATGGATGTTCCGCACGGTACCATAAATCTCGTATTTAAGAGGGGCGAACAGGCAATAGCACGGCAACTCATTTGGGACTACAAACCCGAATCCGTTGTCAATCCGACAGTCTCGCGCCCCTTCGTTGCACGAGCTCGTACGGCTGCGGATTTCGCTGCTAAATTGACAAATACACAGATGGTGTCACCTTTGGCTGAGTACTTGAGCGAATCAAACGTCGCTGACGACAACCCCCACAGGCTTGGCGCTAAAGTAGACTTCGTTCCCTCGCTCGGCAAGAAGCTATGGAAGAACCCCGGGGACGGGCAGTTTGACGCCTACATTTACGAAAACGCTAAAGGAAAAAAGATCGGCTATATAAGGATTTCTCGTTACCTACCCGAAAATCCTGAAGCGGCTGTCATAGAGTTTGCGAACCACATGGCAAAGTTTCAGCAAGAAGTAGACGGCCTTGTGATCGATCAAATGAACAACCCCGGCGGATCAATATTCTACCTTTACGCACTTGCATCAACGCTAACGGATAGACCGCTTTACGCGCCTAAGCATAGGATCTCGATTACACCCAAAGACGTGCTTGAAGCTAAGAACGGATTGTCGATGTTTGAGGCTATAACGGACAACAACATGGCTCGAGAAGCATTGGGACAAACGCTCCACGGATATCCCGTCAACTATCAACTCGCACTCTTTCTTCGTGAGTTCCTGACCTTCACGGTTGATCAATGGGAGGCTGGGAAACGCATTACGGATCCGACGCACATCTATGCCGTGGATCAAATAAACCCCTATCCGACGGCACAGTTCACGAAGCCGATATTGTTTCTGATAAATGAACTCGACTTCTCTGGCGGCGACTTCATGCCTGCAATCCTCCAAGACAACGATCGCATCACAACCTTGGGTGTAAGAACGGCAGGCGCCGGAGGTTACATAGTCGGCGTGACCTATCCCAACTACCTGGGAATAGAGCAGTTTACCGTTACGGGGTCGATTGCCCAACGAATCGACGCCAACCCTATCGAGAACTTGGGTGTTACGCCTGACCTCGAGTACAAACTTACACCTGAGGATTATCAAAACGGATTTGCACCGTTTGCATCGAAGATAAAGGCAACGATGGATTCGATGCTGGAGTAGCCTGCGTCATGTTGAACGCAGTGAAAAGATCACTTCATGGGCACTTCAATTACCAAGACCTTCGCGGCTTTCTCGGCAGCGAAGGTCACTTCATTTGCTTCGCTAATGCCTAGAGCGTCTTTAGTATTGAGCTTGATATCGCCTGCCGATACGGACCCTTCGGCTACCATGCAATAGAGGCCACTGCTGTTGGTGCTCAATTTATAGTCGAAAGTGTCGCCGTCTTTTAGTGCGAGCCAGGCTATGCGGCATGCTTGATTAACCGTAAGGTGTTTATCGCTGGCGGCGGAGTCGACCAGAATGATAGTCTCGCACTTCGGGCCGAACAAATCGAACTTCATCTGTTTATAAGTCGGTTCGATGTCAAAGAGTTTAGGCCGAATCCAAATCTGGAAAAAGTTTACTTCTTGATCTGACGAAGGGTTCTTTTCGCTATGCTGAATCCCTATTCCCGCGCTCATGGTTTGAACCATTCCTGCTTCTAATTTGCCAACGTTGCCCTTGCTATCTTTGTGCTCGAGCTCCCCCGACAAAACTATGGTGATGATTTCCATGTTTGTGTGAGCATGGGTGTCAAATCCAAATCCCGGCCTTACGGTGTCGTCATTCAGCACCCGCAGGAGGCCAAAGCCCATCTTCTGCGGGTCGAAAAATTCAGCAAAACTAAAACTGTGGTAGGTGCGAAGCCACCCATAATCGAAAAAACCGCGACTACTTGCTCTGTGAAGTAAAGTTTGCATATCAGCCTCCGCTTATTTTCCGCGAAGCTGGTTTTCCCAAGTCAATGCCGACTCAATGATGTACCTAAGGTCGTTAAATTTGGGTGTCCAGTCGAGCGTTCGCAGAATTAAACTATTGTCTGCCACCACGCTGGCGATATCCCCAGCGCGCCTGGGACCTACGACTGCAGAGACGGGTCTCTTTACCACGTCTTCCGTCGATTTAATTATGTCTCTTACCGAAAAACCATAGCCATACCCGCAGTTAAGCGTGCAGCTTTGTCCGTCGCGACCGAGATATGTTAAGGCATCGAGGTGCGCCTGAGCCAAGTCCTCAACATGAATATAGTCGCGAATCCCGGTGCCGTCCTTTGTGGCGTAATCGTCGCCGTGAATAGTGAATTCCGAATTTTTCCTCACGGCTTCACAGGCCATCTTAATGACGTGACGCGAGGATTCATTTCTTGAGCCGAGTTTCTTGTCGCTACTTGCACCTGCCACGTTGAAATAGCGGAGCATGACGTAGCGCAGGGATGATTGAAGGCCGTAGTCTTTAATGATCTGTTCCGCCATCAGTTTTGACCAGCCATAGGGGCTATTGGGCAAACAAGGATCGGTTTCCTTGACCTTCTCGCTCGTCGGCTCACCGTAAACGGAGGCCGTGGACGAAAAAACGAATCTCTGCACGTTGTGCTTTTGACACGCCTTGAGAAGCTTTAGTGTATTTGTGGTGTTGTTTTCATAGTACTCAAGTGGCTTTGCCACCGATTCGGGGACGGATATGGAAGCTGCGAAATGTAGGACACCCTCAACAGGGTAGGTGGAAAACACCTCGTTGAGAAGTCCTTCGTCGCCAATTGAACCCTCTACCAACATTTCGTCATAGAGAAGAGACTTGCGGGATCCTGTGGACAAGTTGTCGATAACAACAACTTTGCTGCTTTGTTCGGAAAGAAGTTTGCAGACCTGGCTGCCGATATAGCCACACCCGCCGGTGACGATATAAGTCTTGGATTTCATGAGGCCCCCACTTTGGGACGCGCGCGCTAGACGCTGCATCGTCCCAAATTAGTAGCACGGCGCCGGATTTTCGCGAAGCGAAAATTGGGGTGCTCCCTGCCTAGCCGCACAGCGGCTAAGCCCTTGCCCGACCGGGCAGCGCTATTCACACTCGTAACTGGACGCGCCCTGGTTGATACCCCAGCTCACGAGGGTACCAAAGTCTCCCAGTTGGAGGTCCTTGACCCTTAAAGTCCAAGTTCCCTTTAGACTTTGGCCGACAAGTTTGGTTAGTGCCTCGGCCGGCGCCAGCGTCGTTGGATAGTTGCCTACGATGTTGGCGGTTGCGCCTCCGCTCTGCTTATGAAGTATGACTTTCGTACCAAGAGGAGAAACGAGCTCTATAAGAAGATCTCCGATGAAGGTGTGCGTAAGGTGCATGTCGATGCTGAATCGGCTGGTGACGAGTAAATCGTCGTCGATGGTGAGTTGCTCTTCGATGCCGGCAGAATTGTTGTCTGGAATTGCCCGCTGAGGCGAAGAGGACTTTGTCATTCCGTCAACGGGTTTCCCAGTTGGAACATCGATATCAATGGTGGTCGCTTTGACGCCATTATCCTTAAATTGAACGTCGAGCTTCAGGGGAACTTGATCACCGCAATTGAAAGACGGATCGATGGTGACGTTAAACGGTGAGTTATTGTTTTGTTGCTCGCCCAGATTAAGGGGATTGTAGGTGGATTGATCGCTGTTGACAGTCACCAGATCTGACTCTGACGTCATCGTCGCGAAAATATCAGATGCTGGTAACGTCCCCTTGTTCTTGAGAAGTACGAATAAGTCGATAGTTTCTCCTGGGTCCACTGTATTGTTGGCGCCAGCACCATTAATTGACATTCCGTTAGAGGCAAGAATCGCCTGAGGTATTTCGATGATTTTGTGCGCCGCAAACTTTTGTAGAAAGATATTCGTATGGCTGCCTTTCGGATAGAGTTTTGATGCGGTCAGGATAATTGAGTTCGCCATGTCGCGCATCTTTAAGCCGCCGCCAAGTCCGAACTGAGCTTCCAAAATAATGGTGTCAATTTCTTCCTTTGGAATGCCGGCTGCGATCGCGGTTTTCAAAGATTGAAACAGTGGCGTCGACCAGAGCTCGTCGGTGACACCGCCGGGAATGGGGACGTGAGGACCATAGATGTTGCTGTGGTTGTACTGCAATGCAACAGCGTTTAGACGCCGCCCGCCCCAGCAAGGATTACCGTCCCAACTAAAAACATAATCGGAATTATAAGTGGATCCGTTCTGAGTGGACAAACTGTACGATCCCGCCCAGTAGTCGCCAAAACCTTCGCCCATGGCTCCCGTGTCGCCGCCCGACCAGTTTCGGTTGATGCTGTAGTTGATGGCGTGTCCATATTCATGCAGGATAACATCCGAGTCTTCATTGTCGTCAACGCAGCCATGTCCGAACGCCAGACGATTGCTCGCAGGAATGAAATGGGAGTTGTCTTGGCCGCTAAGTCCGTTGGCGTCGACTTCAATGGAGGCGCCTTGAATAGCTTTGTTGCCCTTGAATCCGAGGGACTGCATATATTTTTGATTATTGTCGAGGTGGTAGTAAGTCATAACGTCGTTGAACGCGACATTTCCTCGTTTTGCGTCCCATGTGCCGGTTGTTGTTGTTGAAGGCGCAACGAAGGGCGCTTCGAAATCAATAAGGGTCACCCACGGCCCCTTCAACTCGTACGCGTTGTTCGCAAATGTAATATCCGCCAGCGTTTTTTGGAAATAAGCGGCCTCGAACTCTGCTGCAGGAGACTCGTCCATAAGGTTAGCGTTATTCAACGTCGTTCTTGGGTCTGGATCAAAAACTAGACCGCTTCCGACCGCAGACACTCCGTTGCTGGACACCTTTCTTCTATTTTCTTCTCGATCCCAAAAACTTGATGTCGTTGCATTTCTATCCCATATTGGACCGCGATATCTTTTGTAGTCCGTTGGAGCGTCAGATTTTCGCGTTACTCTTGTATCTCGTGCCGCAACGATCTTGCCTGTGACGGCGTCTATCGTATGTTCCCATGCGCCAAAGGGCTTTTCGACGTTGAGAAATGTTACATAGACGAGATCGAAATTTCCTTTTCCATCGACAATATATTGCAGTTCTACTTGTGGCGCGAAGGCTAAAGTCCCATGCACACGCAGGTCATTCCATGCAATGTCCAACGCTTTTTCTTTCGATATAACAGGCATCAGAGGAGATGATATTTGTCCCGGAAAGTAGTTGTTGTAAACCTTAAAAACCATGCCTGTGCGTTCATCAACTGAGACCACTACTTCGCCATACCGAACTGGAGTTCCCGAAACATTTTGCTTGAAGTGCACGTGTTTTCCCAGGAGGCTCTCATTTACCTCTTGCAATGAAATGCCCGCCAGATCGGCGGGAAGCCCGAACTCCCTGTGATGAGCCATGAGGTAAGCTGTTGCGATTTCACTAGCTGATTTTCCAATTTCGCTTGGTTGCTCCGAGAGATTTGTGAGCAGCTTTGGCGTTGTTCGGTAATCTTCGTGATACGTGGTGGCGATTTTGTCGCCCAACGCCGCTGTCGAAACCAAAAGGCTCGCCAAGGCAAGAGAGTACAACGTGCATGGCTTTTTCATGACTCCTCCGGGTCGGCGCATGGTGCCCTACCGACAAAAAAATTTGAGATGTTTCGGGATATGTTTAAATCATATCATGAGGAAGAGTCTGCGTCATGTGGGGCAAGGATTTTGCGCGGACGAAATCAAAGGCCAATTCCCGCTAAGGCGCTCCGGGAGTTATGGCTTTTGGCAAATATCATAGGCAATAGGTTTAAATTTCAGGGTGTACGCCCCTTCATTAGCGTCAAAAGTCAGTTTTGACTCGGGTGCCACAGGATGGGTAGCGAAGAAATAGACTTCAAAGCGTTTGTTGCCGTTGAGAGACGAGCTAGGAACTCCCAGGTTGTCGAAGAAGAATCTTCCGAGACCTCTAGACGGGGTGATGAAATATTGGGCGAAGTACGTGCCGTACTTGAAGTCGAATCCAATTCCGTCGGCCGGCAAGGAAACGCTCTCGAAGAACTCCGCCTCTTCATTCGCGAAGTCGCAGTCCCATCGGCTGCTGAAGTCGATGTCGGTGAAATTTTGGTTAACACTGCAAGTGGCGCTCGCGATCGGAGTGTCGGTAGAGGAGGGCACGAGATCAAAGCGGATACAATAGTCGAGTTTTGTCGCAAACGCGGAAGACGTTGTCAAAACGCTCAAAAAGGTCAATAAAAACAACAATCGCATTCAGCCCACCCCAATCTTTGTTAGTTTTGAGGGAATTTTCTAACAAATTTTTTACGGTTCAGCTAGCCCTATGTGGAGCGAGTAGGGTCTGTAGTAACTTATTGAAGTATATAGACTTTTTTACCTTCAGTCGCATTTTCGGTCGTAGTTCACCCACTCCTCGCAATGAGTTTGAGCGATTTTTGACCATGGAGCTCTGCCGTATTGGGTTTGATAGGAAGTGTTCTTATCGTCTTTGAAAATAAATGCCCGGTATTTTGCGTGGGGAAGTACGATGTCCAGCTTGTCGTTAAGGTGGTTTTGGGTTTTCGTGAACCGTACAAGCTTTTTGATAGTTGCTGGATCAGTATAAGAAAACACCTGCCGATCGCCCGGTTCCAGACTCTTGCTTGTATCCGCGATTTCTACTTTGAGTATCTCTGTTTGATTCTGATCTCCTTCCAAATTTTGCGACTTGGTCCAAAACCTTATATGTGCGGTTCCCAATACCAATTCACTCACGAGTGCGTCGCCGAGCTGGAACGGATTACCGTAGTCGAGGACTCCAACCAAGATGGAGTCAAGAAAGTCGGGAGTCAAATGCGGCTGTGCCGTCTGGTTTTCCACGACCACGGGCGCGACGGTAACGAAGTCCTTTTCGGTGGTGTGCCAACCTTTGATCTGGAGCGTGTCCGAGTGCCCTTCAGGCTTGACGTCTACTTGCAAGCTGGCAACCTTGTCGTCAAGGACGGCATCGGTCAACCCTTGGATGAATTTTATTTCCTGCTTACTGTAGACCTCGGGTGATTTCCTTCGGTCGAGTTGGAGTACAATTTGTTCGATATCGAGAAATTCTTTTCCCGCTTCACAAATGTCCATGCGCAATGCGTTCTCGCCTTGCTCTACGGGGAAGGTTTGATTGACGCCGTAAGAGAAGTCCTTCATCTGCCCGGCATCTTCGAGTTTCGCAAGATAGAGCGTCAGAGCGTCACTCCCATCGCTGCAACTCGCAACGGGAATTGAAGAAGAAGCGGTGGGCGTCGTTTGTATCGGTTGAGCAGCGATATCGGAAGCAGTCGTCGATCGGCAAGCGCAAACAAGTAGCGACAAGCCAGCGTACAGCAACGTTTTCATATAATTCCTTGTTCCAAGTTGTCTTAATGTTATTATATATCCTGGTCCGCTCTACGGGCCATAGGAAAATATAGCGTTTGGGGCACCTTTGATGGCTTCTGCGGTTGCGAAAAAGGTAGTGATTATCGGAGGTGGATTCGCAGGTTTATCCGCCGCAAAAGAACTCGGTAATAAAAAAGAAGTTTCTATAACTCTTGTCGATCGTCGCAACCATCATCTTTTCCAACCTCTACTGTACCAAGTAGCTATGGCCGGCCTAAGTCCTGCCGAGATAGCAGCCCCGATTCGATCCGTTCTTTCGTCTATGGAAAATACGGAAGTTATTCTTGCCCAGGTAGATTCGATAGATTTAGACGCCAAGGTTGTTCGTATGGGAAAAACACAAATCGTCTACGATTACCTCATCGTTGCGGGCGGCGCATACCATAGTTATTTTGGGCACGAGCAATGGGAGAAGCTGGCACCTGGTCTCAAGACTATTGAACAAGCAACGGAAATTCGAAGACGCGTGCTTCTCGCCTTTGAAAAAGCGGAAACGGAGACCGATCTCGAGGAACAGAAAAGCTTACTGACTTTCGTCGTTGTTGGCGGCGGCGCTACAGGTGTCGAACTTGCCGGCGCGATTGGCGAGATCAGCAAGTACACCCTGGCACTGGACTTTCGCAAAATTGATCCCAATAGGACACGAATCATATTGGTCGAAGCGGGGAATCGCATATTAAAAGCGTTCGACCCTGAGCTCTCTCGCAAGGCAAGCCGGAGTCTTGAAGCATTGGGCGTGCAGATTTGGACATCGAGCATGGTGACAAAGATCAGCGAGGAAGGGGTTTACGTCGGAGACGAATTCTTGGGTTCCCGCACAGTTCTATGGGCCGCTGGCGTTCGTTGTTCGAAATTGAGTCATTTTTTTCCCGGGGAAAAAGATTCGATTGGCCGAGTGAAGGTCGAAAGCGACCTTACGGTCTCAGGATATCCGCACACGTACGTTGTCGGCGACCAATGTCTATTTATCGGCGAGGACGGCAAACCGCTACCAGGGCTTGCTCCGGTCGCGATGCAGGAGGGAAAGCAGGCTGCGCGCAATATCTTGAGAGAAATCGCCGGCAAACCTAAGGAGGCTTTCTACTACTTTGACAAAGGCCAACTCGCCACCATCGGAAGGCGTAAAGCGGTGTTGGAATGGCGCTTCATCAAGCTGCACGGTTTTTTAGCGTGGCTGATATGGCTGTTTGTTCACATATACTACTTGATTGGGTTCAAGAATAAATTCTTTGTCTTCGTCGAGTGGGCCTGGCACTACCTGAGTTATAGACGGGGCGCTCGTCTTATTCTCGGGAAAGAATGGCAGATGTTTCGCGACGGAGAAGCGTAAAATTACGCTGCTGTGAGCAACGTGAACCGGTCGCGACCGCTTCGCTTCGAAGCATAAACAGACTTAGCTGCTTGCTCCATCAGGTCCGATTGTTTTGTCGTCGACGGATACCCTACGGCAATGCCGATGCTTACGGTCACCTGAACGGAAATATCCAAGTGCGTAATCGTGCGGTTGCGAATTTCTTTTAGGATGCGTTCAGAAGCCGACTGCGCCGACTCTTGATCTGAGCCGTGTAGAAACACCACATATTCATCTCCGCCAAATCGAGCGATAACGTCGCATTTGCGCAAGGTGTTCTTCAGAACTTCGGCTACTTCACTGATCACAAAATCCCCATAAATGTGCCCCTGTGATTCGTTGATCTGTTTGAAGTTGTCGATATTGATAACAACCGCCGCAACTGGTTCTTCACGCCGACGCGCAAGTTCCCATAGCACTGTTACCTGTCGGCTAAACGCGCTATGGGTGAGAAGGCCGGTAAGCGGGTCAAGGTCGCCGCTCTTTTGGAGCTTTTGCTGCACAAGGTTAACATAATAGCCAAAGGCATAGAGCACGAGGGTGCTGCTGAGCCAAAGGTACACGAACAGGGCTGAATCCTGCCCTTCGACCTCAGACACGAACGGGCTAATAAGGGTCCAACCAATGGGAATGATTAGGCCCGCAAATGCGCCGAAAAGGCCATAGACTACAGTAGGTTTGGTAAAAAAGGGCACTTTCGCCATAAAAACACCTCTTTAATACAATCGGCAGGATATTTATCTAATTGAGAGATTCTATTAACAGTTCTATTATAGTTTTAATAAAAAAGCTTGATTTTCATATTTCCGGAGCCTATACTTAGAGGACCTCTATTCGTAAGGGAGAAGGTCATGGCTTACTACGAAAAGTTTGATCCACCGTTCGTTTTGCGAACAAATTCGAAAAATGCGGAAGGCAAAAAGCAACCGTCAAACGCCGAGTTGATGGATCTTATCGAGCACCGACTGAGCATATTTAACGAAGGCGATATCTCGAGAATCCACGTGGAAGTCCGCGATAGCGTGGTGGTTTTAAGTGGGTCCATTGGTTCTAACCATCTGAAAGACCTAATCTCCAAGTTTGTCGAGAAGGTTCCTGGAGTAAAATCCGTGACGAACCGGATCGTCGTGGCTTCAAGCCAAATTGCGGCCAACGCCCAGTAATTTCGTTCCAATTCCAGTATTCTACATGCGACCGCGATGGGGCTTAAGGCCCCTTTTTTTGCGACCGCGATGGGCCTTAAGGCCTCCTTTTTGCCATATCCCTTCCTCTAAACAACTCCGTCTCGTAGAATGTTATTAAAGGTTTTTGTCAAATTTCCGATACGCTCTACGTCCTTATCAACAAAAGGGAAACAGCGATGAAAAAATACGCCCTCACACTATTTATGGTTCTTACCGCTCTTGCGGCTTGCAAACCCGATAGAAAGCAAAGAGTAAAAAGTGCTTCTGACGGAACCGGTGCCGAAATAGACCCAATGGGATCGGAGGACGCCGTTTCCGAAGAGGATACCGTTTTGAATAAGGATGGCGTCTTCTACATTTTGGAAAAGACGGACCTTAAGTGCCAGGTTGTGGTCGAAGGAAAAGACGAGACTGTCTATGACGTTACGGAAATCAAAATCTCCCAAGACAAGGCCTTCATCAATGTTAAATTTTCCTGGGTCGCTTCTGGTATACAGCAAGACATAGGCTCTATCGTTCCTGAGATCGTGGGTATCTTTTCAGAGAAGCTGAAAAAACTGAGCGCCATTCTCGTGGACAAAACACTCCTCAATAAGGCTTCAGAAGACGTCAAAATAGACAAGGCCTTTACCGGCGAGAAGAAAACCAAGATCGCTGGTATTCTGAAGGACGAGAAAATTATGTCGTTAGAGCTGGGCGAATTTTTCGACGAAGCCGTCGCTCCTAAATTCACTGGCAAAAAGACGATCAGAACTTGTCGACAATAGAAATTTCAAGATATTTCGCTTTGCTCAATATGACGGCTTTTCGCCGTCATAAGGCCATGCTTGCCATAAGAGATGTTTCGCTTCGCTCAACATAACGGCTTTTCGCCGTCATCCGCGGTCATCCTAAGCGTAGCGAAGGATCTCACTCCACAGCCGTAACGGTAATCCCAATGCTCTTGGAAGGCCCGGCGTAATCCGAAACATACGCCAGAGAAATAGGTGTTCTGAGATGTTCCATCTCTACGCGAGTTGTACCAGATAGTTCTCGGATCTTGCCTGATCCGTCCACAATCCTCAAAATGTCATAATCCTTCTCTATATCGAGTGAAAATGACAAGGAAACTGATTTCGCAGTTTGCGAAGGGATTGTTGCGAGCAATTTGTTTTCGCTGTTGTCGAAGGGACCAAAGGTCATGGTCAGACCTTCGCGAACAGCGACGTCTGTCGGTGAGGAGCTAGCGCGTTGCTTCATGTTTTCAACTTCTGCAAACGAAAGAAACGTGCCGTAGTTCCAGTCTTTGTCCCCTCCGTCATGAACACCGATGACCTTCAGGGAGTCGTTAAAGACCGGGCTACCGCTGTGGCCGGGTTCGCTGTCGCATTGGTGAATGAACTGGCCTTTTGCGAGGGTGGTTTCATTGGGACTATAAATGCCGCAACCTTTCGACCACTGCAAATTTGTTCCTTGTGCGTAACCCATTAACGACAGTTGTGATCCTACGAGAGACTGCCCGCGCGCGGGCTCCAGCGCCCATTCAGGAATGGGATCGACACGAAGGATCGCGATGTCAGCGTTGTTTGCTTGCGTGAGAGTGAGAACTTCCAAGCAACGCGATGTAAGATAAGGCTTCTCGGTCGCGGTCGCTCCCCACTTGATATCAATGAATTGGCAAGGGATATGAGCATTATTTTTTGGTTCGTCTACGGCAACGCAATGGGCGGCTGTTGCAACTACGCCATTGCCAAGATGGAACGCCGTGCATTTTCCTGTCATGAGGCCAATGCTCTTCTGCACTGAATTGAAGTTCTCCGGAAGTTCTCTTGAATTATTAATCGTCGTTAAGTCGTTGTTTCCAACAATTACCATAGAGCGATTTAGCGCATCGTCGCCGCAGGCAACAAGCAACGCAACACTCGCGAAAAACGACACAAATTTTCTCATAAAACGAACGCTATTTTGCAACGCTGCTCCCTCCAATCCCAATCCTACCAAAGGGTTGGCCGGCTGGCCAGTAAAAGTTGCAAAAACTATATCTCGGTGTTAATCATGATACGCGTCTTATGTCGTTGAGGAAAAATTAACCTCAACTTTACGGAGGATTTAGTTATGAAAAAGTTTCTCGCTTCTCTTGTCCTAGCTGGAGCAGCAGGTTCTTATGCTTCAGCTCAGATTTCTCCCACGGAGATTCCTTCTCCCGTAGAAAAAATTTTCATTCCCATGGGCTTTGATGACAACGACAACTCAGAAGTTGTTCTGAAAGGCACCTTTCCAACACCTTGCTACAGAGTTGGCCGAGTGGGCGCCGATATCGACGACGCCAAAAAAGAAATCAAGGTTTGGGCTACTTCTTACAAGTACCCCCCAACCATTCGCATGTTTTGCGCGCAGATCGAGACCCCTTTTATTCAGACAATTAAATTAGGTGTGCTGAAGATGGGCGACTATAAGGTCACGTTCAAGGACAACCCGTCGGTCTCCTCAAATCTGAATGTCGCGAAGAGAACAACAGAGTCTCCTGACGACTATCTTTATGCGCCTGTCGAGAACGCAGCAGTCAAAGTCGATCCAGAGTCCCGTAGACAATTTTTACGGCTGGACGGTCATTTCCCGTACATGTTTGTTGGGTGCATGAAACTTAACGAAATTCGAGTTACGAAAACCAACGACGTCCTAGTCGTCTTACCTATTGCGGAAATAACCGAGAACGAGTCTGAGTGCGCAGATATGCCATCGGATCATCATTTTGAGATATCGAAAGGCATTAGCGACCCCCTTAAAGAGGACGGCTTACTTCATGTTCGAGTGCTTAACGGCAATTCCGTTAACCAGTTTGTGAAGGTTGAGCGCTAGATTGAACTTTCCATGCCCCACGCGGATCGCGTGTGGGCATCCTCGATCTGCCGCCAGGCAGCGCGTACCTACCCCAACGGCGAGCGCGTCTCCGTCAAGGCCAGCGCGAAGCGGTATTGTGCCCTATTTATTTTATCAATAAAACCATGGTGTTAGACCTAAATTTGCACCCCTAAAAAACTAAACTTTTTGCTCCCTTTGCCGATAAAGACAAGGAACATCCGAAAAAATAGGGAGCCCTGGCAGTCATGCGACTCGCTAAAAGAGCAGCTATTCTTGCCCTTATTGCCTTAAGCGTTTATGGCGTTTTTCGAGTTTTGAAAAACTCAAGAGCAGAACGCAACGTCGAGGCGGATTTGGGCCTCGACAAACAGCGTGCTGTAGCAAGCGCGAAAAATCCTTCTTCGGAAGCTGCAAGCGATTCGGCAAATGCCGATTGGCAGTTCGATAATAATGGAACAAATGGCGGCGATAGTTCGGCATCAGCCGATTCGAAGGCATGGCTTTCCTCTGAACTAAACAGGTTACCGCCTGTTGAAAAACGTTCTGCGACCGACGTCGACGGCAAAAATAAGGAATTCACACTTTATCAACATTCGGGCATGGCGAACCAGCATATCATACGCGTTGTCAAACCAGGGCTTACGCCAACAGTTGCAAATTCTTCGTATAGGATTGCCGACCATTTTCTAGTGACATTAGAAACCAACGTGACGCAAGCACAGCTGGACAAATTAGAAGATGCGGATCTTGTTATCCTCCGAAAGATGTACGACAAAACCTATGTTGTAGGTTTTAAGAACCCTACGATCGAGCGCCACCTTGAGGCCTTCCGACGTCTCAAGGCGATGAAAACCGTGCAATTTGTCGGAGTGGACGCGTTTGAATATGCAAGCGTTCAACCCTCAGATCCCTTCTACCCTTTGGAATGGCATCTTGAGAATCAGGGAAAAAGCCCGGACAAGCGGCGCCCTGATGTCGAAAAGGGAGTTGATACCAAGGCAACCGCCGCATGGGATATTTCTTCAGATTGTTCGGGAAAGCTTGTTGCTGTCATAGATACTGGCGCTGATTTTGATCATCCTGATATAGCTTCAAACATGGATTTGACGAAAGCCCGTAATTTCGCACCTAAGACATTTAAAGGTACCGATCTCACCGTTGACCCAAACTTCGTCGGTGACAAAAACGGCCACGGCACGCATGTCGTTGGCGTCATAGCGGCAAAGGGCAACGACAAAAGAGGTGTGGCGGGAGTTTGTTGGAAAGCTCGCGTTGTACCCATTCGATGTATGGACGATCACGGATTGGGAAGTTCCGAATACACGACACGGGCGTTGGAGTACGCATTGTCTTCCGGCGCCAATATCATCAACATGTCGATCCAAAGCGACACGCTCAACCCTCAGCAAGAACTTCTCATGCTGGATGCCGCGAAGAGGGGCATCATCGTGGTCACGGCTGCTGGAAATTATCTTAGAGACGTGGATGATGAGCCTGTATATCCTGGCGCCTATTCATGGACCATCAATGTCGGCAATACCAAGGGAGACAACAAGCTCAATGCGGAAAGTCCGAGTACGCCTGCAGGTTCAAATTACGGCGCTCGCACCGTTGACATAGCTGCGCCCGGAACAGCGATACTATCGACCTATCCGCGAAGTCTGGGGTCGTTTCAAGGGGAGGCGGGTTACAAGATACTGACCGGGACGTCCCAAGCTTCTCCGCTGGTGGCAGGAGCTATCGCATTGGCGTGGAGTGTTGCTCCTTCGTTATCCGCTGATCGAATCATCGAACTGTTGTTTTCTAGCGCCGAAAAGAACAAATTTTTGAATGGAAAAATCGCCGAGAGCCGTCAGCTCGACATTGGGAGTTTTGTAAAGGCTGCGAACGAATCCGGAGGCAAGGAGGCCAAATGTATTGTTGTGACCGAAAAGGAAACATACGAACGCATGTATCCGTCTGAAGCACACTGTCAAACATATTGTGAAGTTATTGGTCCGCTTGATATTGCCCCCGCCGGCAACGGTGTTTGCAAGAGTGAAACGAAAACGTATTATGAGGCAAATAGCCAATGAAACGTGATCTCCCATTGCTAGCCCTGTTGCTATTTCTTGGATGCAAGCCAGTTCAAGTAAGCAACGCCAGTTCCGAGCGCGCATTCGCCAAGACTCTCGATCCTGCCACAATTGAAAGCGAATTTGAAAGGCTTGTCACATCATTAAGCAAAGAGAGCGGCATGCAGGAGGCCGCTTTTCTAGATGCGGTGTATTCGAGTCAGAAGGGTCTTCTTGGTCAAGGGGGAATCTCTCTGCTTGGATCTACTTCCGGGCGCTGTATTGTCGCGCTCAGCGCCGATGCCGAAAGGGACGAGAACTCCGAGACCATAGAATGGAAGGTAGAAAATACCGCCATCGGCTATTCCAAAGCAATCAACCTGCCCGTTCGAGAGTGCCAAAGTTTTTTTGAACGAGAACTAGGGTCCACTGAGAACTCCATGTATTCCTTCTATAATTATAAATTCAACTAGGCTCCCCACTTTCGTTGCCATAAAACGAATTCGTCTGTAATATGGGACTTTCGTCAGGAGCAACATGGAATACAACCTGGTAGCCACCAACATAAGAAAGTCGTTTGCCAAAGCGCATGCGGTGCAATCGTTATCTCTCAAGATTGCTCCGGGTGAATGCTTATCAATCTTAGGTCCTAACGGCGCGGGCAAGACGACCACTGTTGAAATGTTGGAAGGACTTCTCGCTCCGGATGCTGGAGAAATTACGATTTTCGGCATGTCGTACAGCGGCAATCGCAATAAGATCTTGCAAGGCATCGGCGTCGTTTTGCAGGAGACAAGGCTCTATCCAAAGATGACGGTTTACGAAACGCTTCGGTTGTTTCGAAGTTTTTTTGAAAGCGGTCTCTCCATCGAAGAAGTTTTGTCTGCCATTGAGATGGCTGACAAAACGGACGTTCGGCTAGAGAAGTTGTCGGGTGGTCAACGACAGCGGGTCTACCTTGGGTGCGCTCTTATCAATAATCCAAAACTGATTTTTCTTGATGAGCCGACCACGGGACTTGATCCTCAGTCTCGTCGTGCCTTGTGGCACCTAATCGAAGGATTCAAAAAGAGCGGCAAATCCGTGTTGCTTACCACGCACTACATGGAAGAGGCCGAGCAACTAGCGGACCGAGTGATCATCATGGACCAGGGAAAGGCTATCAAGGAAGGAACGCCCAAACAACTCATTAAGGAAGTTTGCGGTGACGTCTGTTTGCGCTTTGCCTTTCGCTCTGCAGACAAAGCCAAAATGGGATCTGTGCTCTCGAAACTAAACTGGGTACAATCCGCGAGAGTCTTGGAGGACGGGACCTACGAAATATACAGCGATCGGTATCTCGATTACCTTGGCCACTTGGCGCGGACGTGCCATGAAGCGGGGGTTGCATTGGACCGACTCGAAGTTAAGCATTCGAACCTTGAGGACGTATTTTTGAAACTTACCGGCAGGGGGATCAACGCGTGAAACTGCGAGCATCCCTTTTCGAACAAACTCGTTCGAGATTTTTAGAATTTTTCAGGGAACCTTCGGCCTTTATATTCGTCATTCTCATGCCGATGGTATGGATGTTAACGCTAGGTTTCGCTTTTTCGGACAGTAAGGTGAAAAAGACGAGCGTCGGCGTCGTGGGGCAAAGTGCTGTACTTACCTCTGATACCCAAGATGCTCCGATGATTGTACATCAGGGTTCTGCCGATGATATAGAGGCGCAGCTGAAGCGCGGTCAGATCGTTCTCATTGTGTCCGAAGTACAACCAGGGAAATTTACTTTTAGGTATGATCCCAAGAACGACCAAGCTCAGCTCGCATCTCTCCAGGTCGAGAAGTATCTTTCAGACAAGGCGGGTCAAACCGCTCCTTACGAGATTGAAAAGATTTACGAAAGCAAGCACGGCAGCCGCTATATCGATTTTCTTATTCCTGGCCTTATGGCGTTGAGCATCATGACTTCAAGCTTGTTTGGCGTCGGCATGACCATCGTGTCGAATAGAAGGAACGGTTTGTTCAAGCGTTACCTGGCTACGCCGATGAAACCTAGCGACTATATCGTGTCGCACGTTTTTGGACGGATGCTTGTTCTAACGGTCGAGATTGGCGCCATTTTACTGGGTGGTTACTTCATCTTCGGTTTTGAGATTTCAGGAAGCGTCCCGGCGTTCCTTTCTCTCCTGGTGCTTGGCGCTGCCTGTTTTACCGCGATAGGAATTCTATTCGGATCGCGAACCGAGACCATTGGAACTATTTCGGGTCTCGTGAACCTAACGACTTTTACGCTCATGATCGTATCAGGGGTGTTTTTCTCGGTCCAATATTTCCCGTCCTGGTTTGCTACC
The DNA here is from genome assembly GCA_050251195.1 of Oligoflexales bacterium. Classification (GTDB taxonomy): domain Bacteria; phylum Bdellovibrionota_B; class Oligoflexia; order Oligoflexales; family Oligoflexaceae; genus JBFWNG01. Next base: position 5,712 of record JBFWNG010000010.1, on the reverse strand, counting down.
GTTACGTCCTATTTGCCGTTGTCGCCTCTAGTGGAAGGGTTGCGCATGGTGGCGACGGAAGGAGCTTCGATTCCCGAGGTAACGAGGCACATGAGTGTGTTGGCCGCATATTTTGTTGCCTGCAGTTTTGCTGCGAAGCGACTCTTTAAGTGGTTTTAGGATTTGCTCTGAGCCACTCTCTCTTGCCCATGGCTGGGATCTTCGCCCAAGACCACCCTGCTTCATCCAGCGAACGACGAACAAACCCTGAACAACTATAAGTGACCAAAACGGTTTCGGGGTGAGAAACGCCGCGGAGTTTGAGAAACCAGTTCGCGTCCCACAACGACGTATCGTGCCTTGGCGAGAATGGGTCTTGCCAAATGTAGTCGACTGAGTCAACGAGCTGACTTAGCGGTGCACGAGAAGCATTCCCCACACAGACCGTCCACGAACATGAACGCGTTAACCCGTTCGGCGATTTCTTGGTGATCTCTCCGGTCCACAGTAGAGGGTAAGAAGGTTTAAGCGATTTTCTAAACGCGTGACGGTCGGCGCCCCACGTACCGCCCCACGGCAGATTATCGCTTGTCAGAGCTCGAACGAGCGCATCGTTCCATTCTAAGCTGACTATCTCCAGGTTGGTGTCCGCCTTTTGGTGCCAAGTGGCGATGGTTTGAAGGGCGTTATAACCCAGTCCCAAACCCACGTCGATAATGGTGAGTTTGCGGTCCTGTTGTTCATTTAGTCTTGCCTCAAACCCGCTTGCATCCATGTAAAGTGCTTGAGTTTCGAGCTGTGCCCCGCTTTCACTATGATAAAGCTCGCCCAGCGTCGGTTCGCGCAGGGTATAGCTCCCGTCGTTTGTCGCAACGGCGCTTCCCAAGTTTTGGTTTTGGCCTAAATAACTGATTCGCAAACAATTTTCCTTTTAGACGAAAAATCTAATGGTCTTGCTAAGTGATGTATTCTCTGCTAAAAAAGCTGTCTACCAAAAAGTGCCGGGGCGTAGCGCAGTTGGTAGCGCGCGTGGTTTGGGACCATGAGGTCGCAGGTTCGAATCCTGTCGCCCCGATTCTTTTGCTTCAGCAAAAGAATCCCTCTATTTTCTCATGCTACTTTCCCCACATCCAAGGGTGAAGAGAGCTACTTTCCCACCATCAAAGGTGAAAAGAGCCTAGTTTCATGGAATGGACCTACAAAGACTATACATTTCGAACCGTCGAAACTTTTGAAGAACCGCTTTTTTCTGAATTAATGAAAAAGGTGTTTTTCGAAGAGTTTCCCTCCATCGACATGAAGCAAGTTCTCTCTGAACAGGAAAAACAAAAGGCAGCAGAGTTTAGAAACAAGTTCAAGGATAGGTATCATTTGCGGATAGCTGTGTACCATGGCCCCGCCTTTGTAGGGTGGACCTTTGGTTGGCAGGAATCAGATCACAGTTTCTACATGGGAATGTCAGCCGTCCTGCCTGAACATCGCAACAAGGGCATATACACCGAGTTGGTATCCGCGGTCTTAAAAATAACCAGAGAAGAGGGATTTCAGTCAGTCTATTCTAATCATCTAGTGGCTAACAGCAATGTACTTATCCCAAAGTTGAAATTGGGCTTTACCATTGCAGGCATGGAGATGTTGGAATGGGTGGGTTTGGTAGTGAAGTTGGTTTTTTATCACCAGCCAACCCGGAAGGATATCTATCAATATCGAGTTGGAATGGCCCCTCCCTCTGAGGTCATCAAAAAATTGCTAGGCTATAATTGAGGTCACTTGAGTGGTGAGAGCGCGCTTTCCATTGTCGTCAGATCAGCTAGAACTTCTCCTCGCATTTGAGCAAGGCGGGACCTTGCAGAGCCTCTCGGAATCCATGGCAAAAGACCCTTCCGTTGTGTCGCGAAACTTGCAGCAGCTTGCTGAAGCAAGCCCGGTTATCGTAAAGGTTAAAGGGCGCTGGCAAATTTCTCCTCTGGGAATCCAAGTTAATGAGCGCACTCGAACTTATTTAAGTTCGATCGACGAAGTGCTGAAAACCCAGCGGCAACCAAAGGCGAAAAAAGTGATTGGCGACAATACAGCCTTGATTGTTATCAATGCGCAGAATGGCCTTTCAGATAACGTGCAGGGAAATCGGCATCGCAGCGAAGCAGAAATAAATATTGGAAAGATTCTGGCAAGCTGGCGCCGCGCCAAGGGCTTGATCATTCATGTGAGACATGCGTCCGATAACCCCAGGTCAGCGTTTTATAAAGGTTCCGACGGCTTTAAATCTATTCCTGACCTCGCGCCGGAAAAAGCCGAACTCGTCATAGATAAAACAAAATCGAGTGCCTTTGCAGAAACTTCTTTGCTCCAAGAATTGAATAGCCGCGGAATCGAAACCATTGTTTTGACGGGCTTCACCGCCAATGAGTGCATTGATGCAACCGCTCGCCAGGCCAGTGAATTGGGCTTTGCCACTTTTGTTGTCGGTGACGCGTCCGCCTCTTTCGACGTTTTCGGCCCTGACGGCAAACTTTATCGAGCGGAACGCATTCACAAGCTGACGCTGGCGAATTTGCACGCTCTTTTTGCCAAGGTCGTCCTTAGTGAAGATATCTTAAAAAATCTAGATTCCGTGTGAGCTCATGGGATCGCCGAATCAGAATCTGGTAATGCGACCCGCTCGCCTTGAAGATAAGAGGGCAGTGGCGGAGCTACATTGTCTGGAAAAATCATTGCCCCTAGACGCTTGTATTGATCTTTTCCATCGTGAATTCACAATCTGTGCTTCGGAACCCGAGAAGAGAACCTATTTGCTTGCTCTTTCAGATCAGCAATTGGTGGGATACGCAGGTGCGAGATACTATGATCAAAACAAACACGAAAATATGTACGGTACCGCAAATTTATTGCCCACCGGTTGGTATCTCCGGGGAATAAAAATTCACCCCGAGTGGCGAAGGAGAGGCCTTGCACGAACAATGACCACGAAGCGACTCGAATGGTTAGGCGCTCGTTCCGATCATGCGCTCGTTTTTTTGGATGACGAAAATAAAGTCACGCTGCCGATGTATTTTGAGCTCGGATTTATCGAAGTGTCCAGAGGGTGGACCTTTTGTGATCCGCATCGGGTCGCGAAGAATACAACCGGAATACTGCTTCGAAAGAGTATTGGTGATCCAAAACCCTGTCCTTAGATTCCATAGTCCATGTTAAGTAATTAAGATCGTTGGGCAAAGTAAGGTACTTTGTCCTCCTCTCTATTTGGAATCACGAAGAACGATGCTCGATGCCTTGATCGTGATCTCGTCGTGGCTAACGGTGCCGATCACGAGAACTCGGGAAGACTGCACAATTTTCTCTAAGGATTTCGCGACATCGCCGTTAGCAGGCACAATGAAATAATCGTTGCTTTCGGTGTCCTTCAGCGTGTAGACCGTTTTGCCGGTTCCTTCATTTGGTAGAGCTTGGAATTCGCCTTCGAACGATTTTTCACCGCTGACGTCATTGTTTGTGTTCATCATCTCGCTACCATTTTCGGTCTTACATTGGCATACGGTAAACGATAGGACAGCAGCGAAGATCAGCTTAAGCATAATGTTCTTTCTCTTATAACGTGTGAATCTATGGCGATTGCTACCTAGAGATAAGTATCATGAACTTCTGTCTTGCTGTCAAGTGAACGTGCAAGACTGGGACATTCGGGATCTATTTGTTCACAAGGCGAGCATGATGTTTCTCGATAGTTTCGACAATATATTGACGACTTTTCGGCGTTAGAGTATCGGGGATATCAATCTCTTCCCATGATCCCGTGCTGCGAAGATGCGCCCATCGCTTTTCCTCTTTTGAGTGAAAATGCAGAAACGCTTTGCTTTTGAAGTAAAAAATTCCAGGTTTGGGCTCGCGAATATGCGTCCATCTCCGCAATTCGTCAAAAAAATATGCAAAATCTTGAAGTCGATCGTATGAGCAATGCGCCATCATAATCCCCAGTCGTTTTTCCAGCCGTCGGGAGGCGGGAAGCCGGCAAGGGACGCATAGACGGACCACATCCCATGATGCAATGATTCGTGTTGAACCATTGTTTGCGTAAATTCATTGACGGTCATTTGGGTACCGAAAAAGTCTATTCTGTATTCGACGTCGAGAAATTTTTCCTCCGACAGCAACGCCTCTAAGCGGACATCTCTATCCTTAATAGCTGCGAGTATTTCGGAACGTTCCGTGCTTCCCCCGTATTCCTGCTTCTTGGTGACCATGTCGATTTTACCGTCCCGGAGAGCGCATCGATAGAGGTCGCTGACCCACACCATATGCCGAAACTGTTTGCAAAGGGGACCATGGCTGCTCGAAGGGTGAAAGTCCCAGTGACTTAAGGGAACATGCTCAATAAACGACGTCGTCATGCTCCGTAGGTACTGCCAGGTTCTTAGGAAAGATGGAATATCGTTCTTTTGACTCATTGCTTGCATCCCTTAAAAAATCAGTAGGTGATGAATATCGCATTGTGTTAAGTAACAAAACTGAAAGTTATTAACTTAAAACATTAGTATTTTTTAACTATGCCTCTAGAACTAAAGAATCTAAACCTTGATTCCCTGGTCCAATTCCATTACGTGGCGCGGTTGCAAAGCCTTGCCAAGGCAGCGAAGCATTTGGGGGTCTCGGGACCCGCTATCACGCATTCGCTAAAGAAGCTGGAGGACTCGCTGGGAGTTGTTTTGTGCAAGAGAGGAAAGGCAGGGTTCCAGCTCACGGAATATGGAAGGAGCCTGTTCGAAAAAACGCAAGTCGTCGTGAGCGAGCTTGACGGCTTTTTACGCAACCTTGACCAACCCCAGAATTATGATGGGGTCTTTTCGGTAGGGATGATCGACAATCTTGATAACCAAAATGCTCAGAAAATCATAGATACAGTGACCTCTCGCTTTCCAAAGATCAAATTGAACGTTGTTATTGCCAATTCCGACGAAATCACGGCAGGGATATTATCGGAAGAGCTGGACTTGGGGTTCGGCATTTTTCATCTTCGACGTGAAGCCCTCGTGTACAAACGCGTTGGGCAGAGCACAATGCGGTACTTTATCTCCAACCGACATCCTTTGTGGAAAAAAAAGAATGTCACAAAGCAAGATGTCACCGGAATGAACGTTGCTTGGATTGATAGTAAGAAAAGAAACTCGGCCGAACTTGCTTCGGAAGTTTTTATCCCTCACCCGGGTTACAAAATGAAGGTGGCAGCACATAGTAATCACTTAGACGGCGCGCTCGCCATTTTGAAAAGCGGCTTCGCGATAGTTCCGATTCCCCCGAGCTATATCGGCAAACTCGTGCATCAGACTAACATTCGTGAACTTAAGTTGGATACCAAAGCACCCGTTTTCGCTGAAGAAGCTGTTTATAACCCAAACAGATGGCAGGCACCCCCCGTAGCTTTGGCGATTGAAATATTAAGAAAGATGAAAGAGTAAGGGAGAGGCAAAGGATTGGGCAGGTTGCCCCCTTGCGGAGGCAACTTACTTTTCGATCGATCAATCAATTGCAGATGAAGCCTTCTTTTACAGCAATCGGAAGTTTCGTCTCGAGCGTCTCTTCCTCGAGGATTTCGCCGGACTTTTCATCCACTGACCGATTTCACCTGAACGGCACCAGGGGTTTTCAACGAACGGCAACACCTGTTTTCAGCTAACGGCAACACCCCTTTTCAACGAAGAGCAACGGGTGTTTTCAACGAAGGGCAACACCCCTTTT